>NZ_JBXUGN010000001.1:0-1122500 GCF_057180545.1 Novosphingobium sp. HNCC26DJ243
CGTCATCGTCATGGACAAGTCAACCGATATCGTCCGCGCGATCAGCCGCCTGTCGTACTTCTACAAGCACGAAAGCTGCGGCCAGTGCACGCCGTGCCGCGAAGGCACCGGCTGGATGTGGCGCGTGATGGAACGCCTGCGCACCGGCGATGCCGACGTGGGCGAAATCGACATGCTGTTCAACGTGACCAAGCAGGTCGAAGGCCACACGATCTGCGCCTTGGGTGATGCCGCCGCATGGCCGATCCAGGGCCTGATCAAGCACTTCCGCCCCGAAATCGAACGCCGCATCGCCGAGCGCAGCGATGTGCGGGAGGCAGCAGAATAATGCCTAAAGTCAAAGTCGATGGCGTTGAACTCGAAGTCCCCGCAGGCGCGACCGTCCTGCAGGCTTGCGAGCTGGCCGGTAAGGAAATCCCCCGCTTCTGCTATCATGAGCGGCTGTCCATTGCGGGCAATTGCCGCATGTGCCTGGTCGAAGTGAAGCCGGGGCCGCCGAAGCCGCAGGCTTCGTGTGCGCTCCCAGCCACTGAAGGGCAGGAAATCCGCACCGATTCCGAGATGGTCAAGAAGGCGCGCGAAGGGGTGATGGAGTTTCTCCTGATCAACCACCCGCTCGATTGCCCGATCTGCGATCAGGGCGGCGAGTGCGACCTGCAGGACCAGTCTGTCGCCTATGGCCGCGGTGCCTCGCGCTATCATGAGCACAAGCGCGCGGTGACCGAGAAGTACATGGGCCCGCTGATCAAGACGACGATGACGCGCTGCATCCACTGTACCCGCTGCGTGCGGTTCAGCGAGGAAGTGGCGGGCGTTGACGAAATCGGCGCGCTCTATCGCGGCGAGACGATGCAGATTTCCACTTATCTGGAAAAGGCTGCGGCGCACGAGCTTTCGGCCAATGTGATCGACCTTTGCCCGGTTGGCGCGCTGACCTCTCGGCCTTACGCGTTCGAAGCGCGTCCGTGGGAGCTAAAGAAGACGCTGTCGATCGACGTTTCGGACGCACTGGGTTCGAACATCCGCCTCGACAGCCGTGGCCGCGAAGTGCTGCGCGCACTGCCTCGCGTGAACGACGACGTGAACGAGGAATGGCTGTCCGACCGTGGCCGCTACATGGTCGATGGCCTGACCCGCCGCCGTCTGGACAAACCGTGGCTGCGCCGTGACGGCAAGCTGGTCGCGGCAACCTGGGCTGAGGCGTTCGAGGCTGTTGCCAGGATCAACCCGGGCTCGTCGGTGGCAGTGATCGCGGGCGATCTGGTCGATTGCGAAACGATGTTTGCAGCCAAGAAGCTGGCGGGGGCCTTGGGTTCCACGCTGCTCGAAGGCCGTCAGACCGGCCTTGCCTATGACACGTCGAACCTTGCGGCGGTGAACTTCAACTCAGGCCTGGCTGGCATCGAGGATGCGGACGCGGTGCTGATCGTCGGCTCGATGATCCGCGACGAAGCGCCGCTGCTCAACACCCGCCTGCGCAAGGCGGTGAAGAAGGGCGCGAAGGTCTTCGTGGTCGGCCCACAGTGGGACCCGACGTATCCGGCGACGTTCCTCGGCGACGATCTGGCGGTATTGGGCAACCTGCCGCAGGCCGTAACCGACGCCTTCGGTGCGGCACAAAAGCCTGCGATCATTCTGGGCGGTGCGGCACTGGGCAAGGGCGCGCTTGGTGCAGGCCTGGCCTTTGCCGAACGGTTCAATCTGGTGCGTGATGGCTGGAACGGCTTCAACGTCGTCCACATGGCCGCGAGCCGCATGGGCGGGCTGATGCTGGGCTATGCGCAAGCGGGCGGCATTGCCGATCTGGTTGCGGCCAAGCCCAAGATGGTCATCTCGCTCGGTGCGGATGAGGTGGACTTTACGAAGTTTGCCGACAGCATGATCGTCCACATCGGCCACCATGGTGACAAGGCGGCGCACGCTGCCGACGTGATCCTGCCTGCCGCAGCGTTCAGCGAGAAGGACGGCACTTACGTCAACACCGAAGGCCGCGTGCAATATGCCGAGAAGGCCGTGTTCGCGCCGGGCGATGCTCGCGAGGACTGGACCATCCTGCGTGCGATGGCCGATGCGCTGGGCGTCTCGGTCGGCTTCGACAGCTTCGAGCAGCTTCGCGCCGCGATGGTGGCCGAAGTTC
Organism: Novosphingobium sp. HNCC26DJ243; assembly: GCF_057180545.1. Lineage (NCBI taxonomy): Bacteria > Pseudomonadati > Pseudomonadota > Alphaproteobacteria > Sphingomonadales > Sphingomonadaceae > Novosphingobium > Novosphingobium sp. HNCC26DJ243. Next base: position 2,138 of record NZ_JBXUGN010000001.1, read on the forward strand.
CAGCGCTGGGCGTGGAAGGGCTGGCCGATTACGGCACGCTGCCTGCGGCTCCTGCGGGCGCAAAGGCTGAAGGCGTGATCGCGGGCTACCCGATCAAGGATCGCTACCTCACCAACGCCATCGCGCGTTCGAGCCCGACGCTGCAGCGCTGCTCGGCGGAACTGCTCCACGGTGCGACGTTTGCGGAGGCCGCGGAATGACAAGCACAACCAGCTTCGTCATTGCGAGCGCAGCGAAGCAATCCAGAGCGTTGCATAACCGGGCTCTGGATTGCCGCGCGGCTTTGCCGCTCGCAATGACGAATGAAAGGGTCGCACTGTGACCGAATTCTTCATGGGTCTTGGCCTCTCCTACGAGTGGGCCTTTGGTCTTTCGACCATCGCGGGCATCCTGCTGATCGCGCTGCCGCTGATGCTTGGCGTTGCCATGATCATCTATGCCGACCGCAAGATCTGGGCGGCGATGGCGCTGCGCCGTGGCCCGAACGTGGTCGGTCCGCTCGGCCTGCTGCAGTCGTTCGCGGACGGATTGAAGGTTTTCCTGCAGGAAACCATCATCCCTACGGCGGCGAACAAGGGTTTGTTCCTGATCGCGCCAATCATCACGTTCACCGTCGCGCTGATGGCCTGGGCGGTGATCCCGTTCAATTCGGGCGCGGTGCTGGCGGATATCAATGTCGGCCTGCTCTACGTCCTCGCGATCTCGTCGCTGGGTGTTTACGGCGTGGTTATCGCGGGCTGGTCGTCCAACTCGAAGTACCCGTTCTTCTCGGCGATGCGCGCCTCGGCGCAGATGATTTCCTATGAAGTCTCGATCGGGTTTATCCTGATCTGCGTGGTGCTGTGGGCGGGGACGTTCAACCTGAACGACATTGTCAAGGCACAGCAGAGCCATGTCTGGATCATCAACGGCTTCGTCGCGAACCCGCTGCTGTTCCCGATGTGGGTGATGTTCCTGATCTCGGGCATGGCCGAAACCGCACGCGCGCCGTTCGACCTGACCGAGGCGGAATCGGAGCTGGTTGCCGGGTATCAGACCGAATATTCGTCGATGAGCTTCGCGCTCTACTGGCTCGGCGAATATGCCAACGTGCTGCTGATGTGCGCGCTGAACGCCGTGCTGTTTTGGGGCGGATACCTGCCGCCGCTCGACATTCCGGTGCTCTACCTCGTGCCGGGCTTCGTCTGGCTGCTGCTCAAGATCCTGTTCTTCTTCTTCATCTTCAGCTGGGTTAAGGCGACCGTTCCGCGCTATCGCTATGACCAGCTGATGCGCCTGGGCTGGAAGATCTTCCTGCCCGTCTCGCTGCTGTTCGTGTTCCTGATCAGCGGCTACCTCATGGCTACCGGACACTTCGCATGACCGTCGGACAGCTCATCAAGAGCTTCACCCTGTGGGAGTTCGTGAAGGCGCACTGGCTGACCTTGAAGTATTTCTTCAAGCCCAAGGCGACGATCAACTACCCGTTCGAGAAGAACCCGCTTTCCCCGCGCTTCCGTGGTGAGCATGCGCTGCGCCGTTATCCCAACGGCGAGGAGCGCTGCATCGCGTGCAAGCTGTGCGAGGCGGTGTGTCCGGCGCAGGCGATCACCATCGAGGCCGAGCCGCGTGAAGACGGCAGCCGCCGTACCACGCGCTACGACATCGACATGACCAAGTGCATCTTCTGCGGCTTCTGCCAGGAAGCCTGCCCGGTCGATGCCGTGGTCGAGGGCCCGAACTTCGAATACGCGACCGAAACGCGCGAGGAGCTGCTTTACGACAAGGCAAAGCTGCTCGCGAACGGGGACAAGTGGGAGCGGGCGATTGCCGCGAACCTTGAAGCCGATGCGCCGTATCGCTAGGGGGCCGATCAACGTGACCAACAGGCACCAAGACCCGTTCGTGTCGAGCGCAGTCGAGACACTCGCGCGCGGCCTCTCGACTTCGCTCGAGGCGAACGGAGGTAGGGAATCATGATCCAGGTATTCGCCTTCTATCTCTTCGCCACGCTCTGCATCTTCAGCGGTGCGGTGACGATCCTTGCGCGCAATCCGGTGCATTCGGTGCTCTGGCTGATCCTCGCGTTTTTCAACGCGGCCGGCCTGATGGTGCTGGTGGGCGCTGAATTCATCGCGATGCTGCTGGTCATCGTCTATGTCGGCGCAGTGGCGGTGCTGTTCCTGTTCGTCGTCATGATGCTCGACATCGACTTTGCCGAACTGCGCGCCGGGTTCGTGAAGAACTTCCCGCTCGGGCTGGCGCTGGCGGTCGTGCTGTTCGTCGAACTGTTCGTCGGCCTCGTCGTGCGTGGCGCGGGCGGCGTTCAGCTTGGCAAGGCCGACGGCTCTGCGGCGCCGGTCGCGGACATGTCGAACATCGAATCCATCGGCGCGCTGCTCTACACGCGCTATCTGTTCCTGTTCGAAGCGGCGGGCATCGTCCTGCTGGTCGCCATGATCGGCGCGATCGTGCTGACGCATCGCCAGCGTGGCGGAACGCGCGGGCAGAACGTGTCGAAGCAGAACGCGCGCCGTCCACAGGACGCGACGATCAACATGCAGCCGGAAACGGGCAAGGGAGTGTCGCTCTGATGATCGGCACGATTTCCCAAGCCCCGTTCGCTTCGAGCGAAGTCGAGAAGCCGCACACTGTGTCTCGACTACGCTCGACACGTACGGATGTTGTCATGCAGGGGACCGCACGATGATCGGCATCGAACACTATCTCGTCGTCAGTTCGATCCTGTTCGTGCTGGGCGTGCTCGGCATCTTCCTCAACCGGAAGAACGTGATCATCATCCTGATGGCGATCGAACTGATCCTGCTCTCGGTGAACCTCAACCTCGTCGCGTTCAGCGCGTTCCTGCACGACCTTGTCGGCCAGGTATTCGCGATGTTCGTGCTGACGGTGGCAGCGGGCGAGGCGGCGATCGGGCTTGCCATTCTGGTCATCTACTTCCGTGGTCGCGGCACGATTGCCGTGGACGACGTCAACCGGATGAAGGGATAAGACCGTGCATCCTATCCTTATCATCGTATTCCTGCCGCTGCTGGCAGCGGTCATCGCGGGGCTCGGCAACAAGCAGCTGGGCATGGTTCCGGCCAAGGTCATCACGACCGGCGCGCTGTTCATCTCGTGCGCGCTTTCATGGCCGATCTTCCTTTCGTTCATCGGTGGCGCGGCTGAAGCCAGCGTCACGCCGGTGCTGAGCTGGGTGAAGTCGGGCGATCTCGATTTCGCATGGGCGCTGCGCGTGGATACGCTGACCGCAGTCATGCTGGTTGTTATCACCAGCGTCTCGGCGCTCGTGCACCTGTACTCGTGGGGCTACATGAGCGAGGAGCCGGACCAGCCGCGCTTCTTCGCCTATCTGTCGCTGTTCACGTTCGCCATGCTCATGCTGGTGACGGCGGACAACCTCGTGCAGATGTTCTTCGGTTGGGAAGGCGTGGGGCTTGCCTCGTACCTGCTGATCGGTTTCTGGTTCAAGAAGCCCTCGGCCAATGCCGCCGCGATGAAAGCCTTCGTGGTCAACCGCGTCGGCGACCTTGGCTTCATGATGGGCATCTTCGGGACGTTCCTGGTGTTCGGCACCGTGTCGATCCCGGCGATCCTTGAAGCCGCACCGGGCATGGCCGGATCGACCATCGGGTTCCTGGGGCATCGCTTCGACACGATGACCGTGCTGTGCATTCTGCTGTTTATCGGCGCGATGGGGAAATCGGCGCAGCTTGGCCTGCACACCTGGTTGCCCGACGCGATGGAAGGCCCGACGCCGGTTTCGGCGCTGATCCACGCAGCAACGATGGTGACCGCAGGCGTGTTCATGGTCTGCCGTCTATCGCCGATGTTCGAAGTCAGCCCGACGGCGCTGGGCTTCGTGACCTTCATCGGTGCGATGACCTGCATCTTTGCCGCAACCGTCGGTACTACGCAGACCGACATCAAGCGCGTGATCGCCTATTCGACCTGTTCGCAGCTCGGCTACATGTTCTTCGCGGCGGGCGTTTCTGCCTATGGCGCGGCGATGTTCCACCTGTTCACGCACGCCTTCTTCAAGGCGCTGCTGTTCCTCGGGGCCGGTTCGGTGATCCACGCGATGCACCATGAGCAGGACATGCGGTACTACGGGGGCCTGCGCAAGAGCATCCCGCTGACCTACTGGGCGATGATGATGGGCACGCTGGCGATCACCGGCGTGGGCATTGTCGACGTGTTCGGCTTTGCGGGCTTCTACTCGAAGGACGCGATCCTCGAGGCGGCTTATGCCAAGGGCACCGAATTGGGGCACTTCGCCTTCTTCCTCGGCATCTTTGCGGCGCTGCTGACGAGCTTCTATTCGTGGCGTCTGGTGTTCCTGACGTTCTTCGGCAATCCGCGCTGGGAGCAGTCGGAGCATATCCAGCACGCGGTGCATGACGCGCACGGGCATGATGATCACGCGCATGCCCATCACCATGACGAGCACAGCGACGGTACGGCGGGCTACCATCCGCACGAAAGTCCGCTCAACATGCTGGTGCCGCTCGGCGTGCTGTCACTGGGCGCGATCTTCGCGGGCTTCGTGTTCCACCACGCTTTCATCAGCGAAGGCACGGGCGAATTCTGGAAGGGTTCGCTGGTCTTTGCCGAACACACGCTCCACGCGATGCATGCCGTGCCGCTGTGGGTGAAGTGGGCGCCGTTCGCGGTGATGGCCACCGGTCTGCTGATCGCTTGGTACGCCTATATCAAGAACACGAAGTTCCCTGCTGCGTTCGTCGACCAGTTCGGGTTCCTCTACAAGTTCCTGCTCAACAAGTGGTACTTCGACGAGTTCTATCACTTCCTCTTCGTCGTGCCCGCGATGTGGCTCGGGCGTGTGTTCTGGAAGGTGGGTGATCAGGGCATCATCGATCGTTTCGGCCCCAACGGTGCCGCCTGGCTGGTCGCCCAGGGCAGCCGCGCCGCCGCCAAGCTCCAGTCGGGGTATCTCTATAGCTATGCGCTGGTCATGCTCGTCGGACTTGTCGGCGCGATCAGCTGGGTGATCGCACAATGATGGGCTTTCCTATCCTCTCGCTGATGCTGCTGGTGCCGTTGGTAGCGGCGGTGGCCTGCCTCGTCGTCCCGCGCGAACAGGCGCGCAATGTCGCGATCGTCGCTACCTTGATCGACTTCGTTCTCGGCATGATCCTCTGGGCGAACTACGACGTTGGCGGCGCGCAGTGGCAGTTCACCGAGAACGCCGCGCTGTTTGCCGGTTTTTCGTGGAAGCTCGGGATCGACGGCATCGCATTGATGCTGATCGCGCTCACCGTGTTCCTGATGCCAGTGTGCATCGGGGCCAGCTGGGAGTCGATCGACAAGCGCCAAGGCGAATATTACGCCGCGTTCCTGATCATGGAAACGCTGATGATCGGCGTGTTTGCGGCGCAGGACCTGTTCCTGTTCTACATCATGTTCGAAGCCGGCCTGATCCCGATGTATCTGATCATCGGCGTGTGGGGCGGGGCTGACCGCATCTACGCCAGCTACAAGTTCTTCCTCTACACGCTGCTCGGCTCGGTGCTGATGCTGATCGCGATGTTCTGGATGGTGAACGCTGCCGGCACGACCGACATCCCGACGCTGATGTCCTACAACTTCCCGGTACATGCGCAGACATGGCTATGGCTGGCCTTCTTCGCGAGCTTTGCAGTGAAGATGCCGATGTGGCCGGTGCACACCTGGCTGCCCGACGCGCACGTTCAGGCGCCGACCGGTGGCTCGGTGATCCTTGCCGGCGTTCTGCTGAAGATGGGTGGCTACGGCTTCATCCGCTTCTCGCTGCCGATGTTCCCCGAAGCTTCGGCGCAGTTCGCGCCGCTGATCTTCGGCATGTCGATGGCCGCAGTGGTGATCACTTCGCTGATCGCGTTGGTGCAGTCAGACATGAAGAAACTGATTGCCTATTCGTCGGTCGCGCACATGGCGATCGTCACGGTCGGCCTGTTCGCGTTCAACGTTCAGGGGCTGGAAGGCTCGATGATCGTGATGCTAAGCCACGGTCTGGTGGCGGGCGCGCTGTTCCTGTGCGTCGGCGTGATTTACGACCGCCTGCACACGCGCGAGATCGACCGTTACGGCGGTCTTTCGATCAACATGCCGCGCTATGCGATCTTCTTCCTGCTGTTCACGATGGCCTCGATCGGTCTTCCGGGCACGAGCGGTTTTGTTGGCGAGTTCCTCTCGCTTGCGGGCATCTACCAGATCTCGAGCTGGGTGGCGCTGGTCTGCACCACGGGCATCATCCTGGGCGCAGCCTACATGCTCTACCTCTACCGCCGCGTGGCCTACGGCGTGCAGAAGAACGCCGATGCCGCCGCATTGCCCGATCTCGACAAGCGCGAGTGGGCGATGATGGTGCCGCTGGCCGCCGTCGTGCTGTGGATGGGCGTCTATCCTGAAAGCTTCCTCGCGCCGATGCGCAAGGACATCGCCACGCTTGATGCGCGTCTTGCCCAGGCCAAGCCCAAGGGCGATGCCCAAGTGACCGCCGGATCGGCCAAACCCGCTGCTGAAGAACATTCCGCCCATGGGGGGGCGCACTGATGGATTTCGCCCGTTCGCTCTGGCTCGTCGCCCCCGAAACGCTCCTTTCGGTGGCGGGACTGGTCCTGCTGCTTGTGGCCGCATGGGGCGGTGACAAGGCTTCCCGCGCGATTTCGGTTGCTGCAGTTGCCGCGCTGACCGCGTGCGCGTTCCTTGTCGCACCGGCCTTGTGGAGTGGCGCCATGGGCCCTGACACGGTGGCGTTTGGCGGCCAGTATCGCGCTGACGCTTTCGCGTCGTTCGCCAAGCTGCTGATTTATGCTGGCGCCGGCGTGACGCTGATGGTCGCACCTTCGTTCTTCGACCGCTTCAAGGCGATGCGCGCCGAGTTCCCGCTGCTCGTCATGTTTGCCGCGCTCGGCATGGGCATGATGGTTTCGGCGGGCGACTTGCTGACGTTGTATATCGGCCTCGAGCTCAACAGCCTTGCTGCCTATGTGATGGCATCGTTCCTGCGGACCGACGACCGTTCGGCGGAGTCGGGCCTCAAGTACTTCGTGCTCGGCTCGCTGGCTTCGGGCATCCTGCTTTTCGGCGTAAGCCTCGTCTATGGTTTTACCGGCACGACCAGCTTCGCCGGCATCCACGACGCGCTTTCGGGTGAAATGGCAACGGGCGCACTGTTCGGCGTGATCTTCGTGCTGGCAGGCCTTGCGTTCAAGATCAGCGCCGCGCCGTTCCATATGTGGACGCCTGACGTCTACGAAGGCGCGCCGACCCCGGTAACGACTTTCTTCGCCACGGCGCCCAAGGTCGCCGCGCTCGGTCTGCTGATGCACGTGAGCCTCGAGGCGTTTGGCCAGCAGGTCTTCGCGTGGCAGCAGATCGTGATCTTCGCCTCGCTGCTTTCGATCGTGATCGGTGCGCTCGGTGCGATCGGCCAGAACAACATCAAGCGCCTGATGGCCTATTCGTCGATCAACAACGTCGGCTTCATGCTGATCGGGCTGGCGACCGCTACCCAGGCAGGCGCCTCGGCGATGCTGGTCTACCTCGCAATCTACGTTGCCATGTCGGTAGCGGGCTTCGTCGTCGTGCTGCTGCTGCGCGACGAGAACGGCGAGCAGGTCGAGGCGATCTCGGACCTTGGCGGTCTTTCGAAGACTCGGCCCTGGCTGGCGCTTTCGATGGCTTCGGTGATGTTCAGCCTTGCAGGCATTCCGCCGCTGTTCGGCTTCTGGGGCAAGTTCGTGGTGTTCCAGGCCGCCGTGCAGGCGGACCTTGTCGCGCTGGCGGCGATCGGTATTGCGGCATCTGTGATCGGCGCGTTCTACTACCTCAAGGTCGTCAAGATCATGTACTTCGACGAGGCGACCGACAAGGTGAAGGGCGAGGGCGAGCTTTCGCACACCGTCCTGCTCGCGATCTCGGTGCTGGCGATCTCGCCGCTCGGGTATCTTGGTACCAAGTGCCTTGGCGCTCTGGCCGACAAAGCCGCCGCCGCCTTGTTCTTCGCGTACTGACTTGATCGAAACCCTCACTGAAATCCCCTCGACCAACGGCGCGCTGCTGGCGCGGCTTGGCGGGGGAGAGGCCGTGCCCGAAGAGTACTGGCTGATTGCAGACCGGCAGAGTGCAGGCCGTGGAAGGGCGGGCCGGACATGGTCCGATGGCTTCGGCAACTTCATGGGTTCGACGGTCGTGCACTTGCGGCCCGCTGGCCCGATGCCGCAGACGCTTGCGCTCGTCGCCGGACTGGCCACCCATCAGGCCGTGATTGAATGCGCGCCGTCGCTTGCGGGCCTCGTGCTCAAGTGGCCGAATGACCTGCTCGTGGGCGATGCCAAGCTTGCGGGCATCCTGCTCGAGCGCCAGCGTGACAGCGTAGTTGTCGGGATCGGCGTAAATCTGGCGCAGGCGCCCGATGTTGCCGGTCGCGCCACAACTTCGCTCTCGGTTCTGGGCTGCGCGGTTTCGCGTGATTGCTTTGCCTCGGTCCTTTCCGCGCGATTTGCCGATGCGCTTGCCCGCTGGCACCTGGGCGAGTGGCCCTTGCTGCGTGCGCAGTGGCTTTCGCGTGCAATGCCGCTTGGTACGCTTGTATCCGTGAAGGATCGGGACCAAGGCGAGATCATCGGCGCGTTCGGCGGCATCGATGACGATGGAGTCGCCCTTCTGCGCTTGGCGGATGGTGCGGTCCGTGCCATCCACGCGGGCGACATTGAAATGGTGGGATCTCATGCTTCTGGCGGTTGACGTCGGCAATACCAACATCGTCTTCGCCCTGTTCGAAGGGCTGGCGATCAAGGCGCGCTGGCGCGTGGCAACGGACCCGCGCCGCACGGCCGATGAATATGCCGTGTGGCTGCTGCAACTCATGGAGCTTGAAGGGCTTGATCGCGGTGCGGTGAAGCAGATCCTGGTCTCGACCGTCGTGCCACGCGCGCTGCACAACCTGACCGTGCTTTCGCAGAAGTACTTCGGCCTCGACCCGCTGATTGCCGGGCAACCGCCGGTGGAGTGGGGCTTCGAAGCCGATGTGGACGAGCCACGTTCGCTGGGGGCCGACCGGGCGGTCAACGCCATTGCCGCGCATGCAAAGTATCCCGGCGACCTGATCGTTGTCGATTTCGGCACGGCGACAACGTTCGATGTCGTTGACTTCAACGGTGCCTACAAGGGCGGGATCATCGCGCCCGGCATCAACCTTTCGCTCGATGCGCTTGTCAACGCGGCGGCCAAGCTTCCGCGCATCGCCATCGAAGCGCCGACCCGCACCAAGAGCGTGATCGGCCGCAACACCGAGGATCAAATGCATATCGGCGTGTTCTGGGGTTATGTCGCGATGATGGAGGGCCTGATCGCTCGCATGCGCGCGGAAATCGGCCGACCTGCGAAGGTTGTCGCGACAGGCGGGCTTGCCATCCTGTTCGGCGATCACACCGACATCTTCGACCATGTGGATACCGACCTGACGCTCGATGGCCTCGCCATTCTCGCCGAACGGGTGGCTGCATCGTGAAGACCGCCAAGGAACTTTTGTTTCTCGCGCTGGGTGGTTCGGGCGAGATCGGGATGAACGTCAACCTCTATTGCTGTGATGGCAAGTGGCTGATGGTCGATCTCGGCATGACTTTTGCCGATCCGTTCTATCCCGGCATCGACCTCGTCTTCGCCGATCTCGACTTCATCGAGGATCGTCTGGACGATCTGGTCGGAATTGTGCTGACCCACGCGCACGAGGATCACATTGGCGCGGTGCCCTATTTTGCGCAGGACCTTGGCGTGCCGCTCTATGCGACGCCGTTCACGGCCAAGCTGGTCCACGAAAAGCTGGTCGAGGCAGGGATCGAGGATGAGGTCGAACTCAATGTCATCGACCATCTCGACCGCTTCGAACTGGGACCGTTCGGCATCAAATACGTGCCGCTGGCGCACTCCATTGCCGAAGGCAACGCGCTGCTGATCGATACGCCGCACGGCAACATCTTCCATACCGGCGACTGGAAGCTGGATGACGAGCCGCGCATCGGTACGCCCGCGACGGAAGAAGAGCTGACCGCGATTGGCGATGCCGGGGTTCTCGCGCTGGTCTGTGATTCGACCAACGTGTTCAACCCCAAGCCTTCTGGTTCGGAAGGCGAAGTGCGCGCCGGCCTGCTCGAAGCGGTGGCCGCGCAGAAGGGGCGGCGCGTCGTCGTCACGACCTTTGCCTCGAACGTCGCACGATTGCAGACCCTGGGCGAGGTGGCCGAGGCGACCGGGCGGCGGCTCTGCGTTGCCGGGCGCTCGCTCGACCGCATCATCCGCGTGGCAAAATCGTGCGGGTATCTCAAGAATTTCCCCGACCTTGTCCATCAAGATGACGCGATGGACATTCCGCGCGGCGAGCTGCTGGTGCTGGCAACTGGCGGTCAGGGCGAGCCACGCGCGGCGCTGGCGCGCATCGCGGGAGAGCAGCACCCGATCCGCCTCGAGAAGGGCGACGTGGTCCTGTTTTCAAGCCGCCAGATTCCCGGCAATGAACTTGCCATCGGGCGCATCCAGAATTCGCTGGTCGACAAGGGCGTGCGCATCGTGACCGACCGGCAGTCAATGATCCACGTTTCGGGCCATCCGGGGCGGCCGGAGCTGGTGGCGCTTTACGACTGGATCAGGCCCGAGATTCTCGTGCCCGTGCATGGCGAGATCCGGCACATGGCCGAACAGGCGCAGCTCGGGCTTTCGGAAGGCATCCCCAAGGCAATCGTCCAGAAGAACGGCGATCTTATCCGTCTCGCGCCTGATGGGCCGAAGAAGCTGTCAGAGGAGCGGGCCGGTCGGCTCGTGCTCGATGGCGACATCATCGCGCCAGCCGATGGCGAGGCCGTGATCGCCCGGCGCAAGCTCTCGCAGAACGGGTTGATCAGCGTGGCGCTTGCGGTGCGCCTTGATGGGCACGTCGTTTCCGATGTCGATATCGGCGCGATCGGCATTCCGCTCGACGAGGACATGGAAGCGTTCGTTGCCGAAGCCAAGGTCGAGGCTGTCGAGGCTGTGCGCAAGGTCAAGGGTGACCGAAAGCGCGACCGCGTGGCCGTTGCCGAAGCCGTACGGCTTGCGGTAAGGCGCTGCGGACAGCGCTGGAGCGGCAAGAAGCCGGTGGTTCAGGTCCTGCTGCGGGAAGGCTGAAGCAGATGAAGTGGACGTCGATCATTGCCATCTATGGCCTGTTCTGGGTCATGGCGGCATTCGTGGTGCTGCCGTTCGGCGTGCGCACGCATGATGAAGTTGGTGCCGCGAAAATTGCCGGCCAGGCCGACAGTGCGCCGGCCAACTTCTCGCCACGCAAGATCGCGATCCGGGCAACGATCCTTTCGGCGCTGATGTTCGGGTTCTTCTATGCCAACTATTTCCAGCAATGGATTACGGTCGCCGATCTCGACCTGACGACCTACTTCGGCCACTGACAGGCGAGGGGGCGTTGCGCGCGGCGGTCCGCAGGGCGGGCATCGATCCGTCCTTGCTTGCGCTGATGGCGCTGGCTCTGACAATCCGCGTCCCGATTGCGCTGTTCACAGTCTATCACCACGCCGACGAGGTCTGGCAGTACATCGAGCCAGCCTACGGCATCGTCACGGGCGACTGGATACGCACCTGGGACATCAGGCTCGGCATACGCAGCTGGCTGATCCCGCTAATCCTGTTGCCACCGGTGTGGCTGGGGCATGTGTTGGCACCGACAGGCGAACTTCACCTTGTCCTGCCGCGCCTGCTGATGGCGTGCTTTTCGCTGGGAGCGGTCTGGGCGGGCTGGTCGCTGGGACGACGCGTGAGCCGGACCCACGCGGCGGTCGCGGGGTTCGTCGCGGCGGTATGGGTCGATTTCGCCTACTTCGCCTCGCGCACGTCGAGCGATACGCTGTCCGTCCTCGCAATTCTTCCGGGACTTGCGCTGCTCTACCGCTTTCGGGACCGGGGCGGCACGAGGATCGCCGCGGCAGCCGGCTTCCTGCTCGGCCTGGGTTTCATCACACGATTTCCCCTGGGGCCTGCGCTGGCGATCCCGTTCCTGTGGGCGGGGCGGGCCGATTTTCGCAGGGCCTGGCTGCCGCTGGTGGGCGGCGCGATGCTGCCGGCGCTGTGCGATGTGGCGGCCAACGGTGCGATGGGAGAAGCGCCGCTGCTGTGGATCTACCGCAACGTCATGGCGAATGTCGTGCAGGACCGCAGCCATGCCTATGGCGTCGAGACCGCCGACTGGTATTTGCGCGTGCTGGTGTGGGAGTGGCAGTACATCGCGATTGCGCTGCTGCCGGCGTTGCTACTGGGCGCGCGCCGCTATCCGATGCTGCTGACGACTGCGCTTGTCGTGTTCGCGGTCCATTCGGCCATCGGCCACAAGGAGTACCGCTTCGTCCTGCTGGGTGTGTCGCTGGTGATCCTCCTCGCCGCAATCGGCTCGGTCGACCTGATGCGCGCGCTGGCTCAACGCTTTGGCAAGCAGCCAGCAGCGGGTGCGGTTGCGGGGCTGATGGCGGTCTGGCTTGCAGCTTCGGTGCAGGTGGCGGCGACCGAGCCGTTCAATATCAATTGGGGCGTCGGACAGGCCCCGTTGCGCGTCATGCGCACCGTGCGCAAGCAGCCCGCGATGTGCGGCCTGGCGACCTATCGCGTTCGTGACGTGCCGTTCGTATCGCGTGCCGTGCTCAATCGGTCAGTCCCGGCGATGCTCATCAATACGCAGGCGGCCATGCAGGTGACGCAGGGGCGCTACAATGTCGTCGTGACGCCTGCCGAGCACATGCGCGAACTGCCGGTGACCTATCGCTTCGTCGGTTGCGCCTCGCGGGTGAAGCCGCTGTTCGAGGAGCAGTACTGCGTGCTGGTCCGGCCGGGGACATGTACCGAAAAGCCGGGCGTCCTCGACTACAACACCGCGCTCAGGCGGATGGACCTCTAGAGTCTAGACGCCTTCTAGCGCGTATCCGGCCGAGCGGACGGTGCGCACCGGATCGGCCACGCTGGGCACGGCGATGGCCTGACGCAGCCGACGGATGTGCACGTCGACCGTGCGCAGTTCGATGTCGCTGCCGCTGCCCCAGACCGCGTCGAGCAATTGCCCGCGCGAGAACACGCGGCCGGGATGCTCCATGAAGTGCTTGAGCAGGCGGAACTCGGTGGGTCCGATCTTCATCGGCACGCCGCGTCGCGTGACGCGATGGGCGGTTGGATCAAGCGAAAGGTCGCCCACGGTGATTGTCTCGCCTGCCAGGGCAGGGCGCACGCGGCGCAGCACGGCGCCCACGCGCGCGATCAGCTCGCGCGGGGAGAACGGCTTGGTCACATAATCGTCGGCGCCGATCTCCAGCCCGCGAATGCGATCATCCTCGTCCGACCGCGCGGTAAGCATGATGATCGGGACGTGCGCCGTCTCCTTGTTCCGACGCAGGCGGCGGCACACTTCGATGCCGCTTGTGCCGCCGATCATCCAGTCGAGCAGCACGAGGTCGGGCGCGTCCTCGGCGGCGAGCAGCAGCGCCTCGTCACCATCGTCAGTGGTGCGAACGTCGTAGCCTTCGCCGCGAAAGCGGTATTCGACCAGTTCGGCCAGAGCCGTATCGTCTTCAACCAGCAGCAGTTTCGGAGCGGGCACGCAAACCTCCATGACAGTCAGTTTGCTGAAACACGACGGATGTTACCCCGATATGACAGCGATGCAGGCGGAGCGCGAATCAGGCCGGCGGGATGACTTCCTCGCGCTCGGGCAGGGTCGCGCCGGTGGCGGCATAGTACACCATTTCGGCAATATTGGTGGCATGATCGCCGATGCGTTCGATATTGCGCGCAACGAACAGAAGCTGGGCCGCAGAACTGATCGTCGCCGGGTCCTCGACCATGAACGAGATCAGGTTGCGGAAGATCGAATCGTAGAAGGCATCGACCTTGGCATCGCGCTGGACGATCTCGGTCGCCGCAGCCGCGTCGCGGGCGGCAAAGGCGGTCAGCACGTCGTGGACCATTTCGGCGGCGAGATCGTTCATCGCCGGGATGAGCGTGAGGGGTTCGAAGCGCTTGCGCCCTTCGATGATCCCGACGCGCTTGGCGATGTTCTTGGCATAATCGCCGATGCGCTCGATCACGCCAGCGATCTTGAGCGCGGCCACGACTTCGCGCAGGTCGTCTGCCATCGGCGCGCGCAGAGCGAGGACACGGATCGCGAGACGATCGACCTCGGCTTCGAGCTGATCGATGCGCTTGTCGCGAGCGATGACCCCGGCGGCGAGTTCGTGATCGGCGCGAACCAGCGCGTCCATCGCTTCGGAGACGGAGAGTTCGGCAAGGCCGCCCATTTCCGCGACAAGGCCGCGGAGCCGGGTGATGTCCTCGTCGAATGCCTTGACGGTATGTTCAGCCACGTTTCGATCCTTGCCCCTGCCGCTCAGCCGTAGCGTCCGGTAATGTAGTCCTTCGTGCGTTCTTCACGCGGATTGGTGAAGATGTCGGAAGTCTTGCCGTATTCGACGACCTTGCCAAGATGGAAGAAGGCGGTCCGCTGCGAAACGCGCGCGGCCTGCTGCATCGAGTGGGTGACGATGACGATGGCATAGCGCCCGCGCAGTTCGTCGATCAGTTCCTCGATGCGCGCCGTTGCGATGGGGTCGAGCGCCGAGCACGGCTCGTCCATCAGGATCACTTCGGGGTCGACCGCAATCGCGCGCGCGATGCACAGGCGCTGCTGCTGGCCGCCCGAGAGCGCGGTGCCGCTGTCGTTGAGGCGGTCCTTCACTTCGTCCCACAGGCCAGCACGGCGCAGCGACTGCTCGACGATCTCGTCGAGTTCGGCCTTCGAACCAGTGATCCCGTGAATGCGCGGCCCGTAGGCGATGTTTTCGTAGATCGACTTGGGAAAAGGGTTGGGCTTCTGAAAGACCATGCCGACGCGGGCACGCAGTTGCACCACGTCCATCCCCGAACGGTAGATGTCCGCGCCATCGAGCAGGATCTCGCCCTCGACACGCGCATTGGCGATGGTGTCGTTCATGCGGTTCAAGGAGCGCAGGAAGGTCGATTTCCCGCAGCCCGATGGGCCGATGAAGGCAGTGACGTAGCGCTGCGGAATGTCGATCGAGACATCGTCGATCGCGCGCTTGTCGCCATAGAACACCGAGACGTTCTTCGCGCTCATCTTGAGCGGCGCGTCGAAGTAGGGCGTGTCGTCGGGCTTTACCGCAGTCTGGATCGCTTCAGCGTTCATGTTACCACCGTTTTTCGAAGCGGTTGCGCAAGTAGATCGCAAGCCCGTTCATAAGGAGCAGGAAGACGAGCAGCACGACGATCGCGGCGCTGGTGCGCTCGACGAAGCCGCGGTCGATCTCGTCGGACCACAGGAAGATCTGCACCGGCAGCACGCTCGACGGCGAGGTGAAGCCGGTAGGGGGGCTGGCGACGAAGGCGCGCATGCCGATCATCAGCAGCGGTGCCGTCTCGCCCAGCGCGCGCGCCATGCCGATGATCGTTCCGGTGAGGATGCCGGGCAGGGCGAGCGGCAAGACGTGGTGGAACACGACCTGAACCTTGCTCGCGCCGATGGCGAGTGCGGCATCGCGGATCGATGGTGGCACTGCCTTGATCGCGTTGCGGCCTGAAATCACGATGACCGGCATCGTCATCAAGGCCAGCGTCATGCCGCCGATCAGCGGGGCCGAGCGATAATTCGGAAACAGCGCGAGGAAGACGGCGAGGCCGAGCAGGCCGAAGATGATCGACGGCACCGCAGCCAGATTGTTGATCGAGATTTCGATCCAGTCGGTCCAGCGGTTCTTGGGCGCGTATTCCTCAAGGTAGAGTGCCGAGAGCACGCCGACCGGGAAGGCCAGGATCAGCGTGATGAACATCGTCAGCATCGAACCCTTGAGTGCACCCCAGATACCCACGGTCTGCGGGCTCGTGGCGTCAGACCGGCTGAGGAAGCCCTTGTCGAAGGCGCGGACGAGCTTGCCGTCTGCGGCCAGCTTGCGCGCGATCTGCTGGTCGGCTGTTTCGCCTTCGCCGCGCTGTGCGCTGGCAAGATCGTCGCTTGCCGGCAGCGAAACGTTGATCGTGCCGTTGACCAAAGACGGGTCGGCGATGAGCTGCTCTGCCACTTCGCGCCATGCGCCTTCGGCCAGCATGTTCGCGCCATCGGGGCCGAGCGATGCCTTCGCGGCATTTTCGACCACACGCGGCAGGCCGGCGAGTTCGAGTCCTCCCAGGGGATCGGGTTGCTTGAGGCGATCGGCATCGATCTGCATCGAGCCGGCGATCGGGATCGGGAAACGCACTTCGCTGCGCTGGAAACCGTCGATTCCCGCAGAGCTCATGTTCACGAGGAGGAACAGCAGCATCAGCCCGGAAAAGCCCACGGCGATAAAGCCGAGCCAGCGGAAGCGGCGGTCGGCCGAGCGGCGCTTGGCGAGGCCGCGCTCCATCAGGGCATGACGGCGCGCCTGCACTTCGCTTCTCTCAGCCTCGGTGGCTGCGTCGGTCATTGCGGCCTCACTCATATGCTTCTCGGTACCGCTTCACCACGCGCAGGGCGATGAAGTTGAGCGTCAGCGTGACGAGGAACAGGACCATGCCCAGTGCAAACGCCGACAGCGTTGCGGGATGATCGAAGCTGCCTTCGCCGGTCAGCATGGCGACGATCTGGAATGTGACCGTGGTCATGCTCTGGAACGGATTGGCGGTCAGGTTGGCCGAAGCACCTGCGGCCATGACCACGATCATCGTTTCGCCGATCGCGCGGCTGATGGCGAGCATGACGCCGGCAACGATGCCCGGCAGGGCGGCGGGCACGAGGACCTTGCTGATGGTTTCCGCCGTGGTCGCGCCCATCGCAAGGCTGCCGTCGCGCATCGCTTGCGGTACGGCGGCAATGCTGTCGTCGGCCATCGAGGAGACGAACGGGATGATCATCACGCCCATGACGAGGCCTGCGGCGACCGCGCTTTCGGTCGACGCGCTGGAAATGCCGATGGCCTGGGCCACATCGCGCACCAGAGGAGCGACTGTCAGTGCGGCGAAATAGCCGTAGACCACGGTCGGCACGCCCGCGAGGATTTCGAGCAGCGGCTTGATAACCTTGCGCACGCTGTTGCTTGCGTACTGCGTGAGGAAGATCGCGCTCATCAGGCCGAGCGGGATCGCCACGATCATTGCGATGATTGCACCGATGTAGATCGTGCCCCAGAACAGCGGGATTGCGCCGTAATCATTGCCATCGGGCGCGCCCGAGCTCATCGGATCGGGCGACCAGTGGGTGCCGAAGAGGAAATCGAGCGGCGAGACCATGCCGAAGAAGCGGACGGTCTCGAACACGAGGCTGGCGATGATGCCGATGGTCGTCAGGATCGCCACGAGCGAGGCGATCAGCAGCAGCGCCATGACCGCGCGTTCGACGCGCGTCCTGGCGGTGAAATCGGGCTTGAGGCGCAGGAAAGCAAAAGCGCCGCCCGCGAAGGCGACAAGGATCGTCACGATCAGGCCGATCGAATCGAACAGCGTGATCGCGGTGCGATAAGGTCCGACGAGAGCCTGGGCTTCCTCGTTGAAGACTCCGAAGGCATGGCCTTCTGCAACCGAGCGCGCTTCAGCGAGCAGCGTCTCGCGTTCGAACCCGAAGCCAGGCAGCATTGCGGCGGCGGGATCGGCCATGACGTGGCCGGTGATCAGCGAAGGGCTGATGACGTTCCACAGCGCTGCGAAGAGCAGGGCTGGCACGCCGACCCAGAGGGCGACGTACCAGCCATGAAAATTGGGAAGGGAATGCAGCCGTGTCTGCGGATCGGCGCGCCGGAAGGCCCAGGCGCGAGATCGCGCCGCAAGCCAACCGAGCAGGCCCAACCCGAAGGCGAGCAGTAACAGGATGGCTGGCGACATGACTGCGGTAGTTCCCCCTTACTTCAACTGCGAACCGTCAAGGACCGGCAGGTCGTTAACAGCCTTGGCGCTTGCTGCAAGCACATCGTCAGGTGCGACGACCATGCCGAGCTTGGCGAGCGCGCCATCCTTGCCCCAAAGCTTTGACCATTCGGTGACAAAGCTCTGCAGTCCCGGGATTGCCTTGAGGTGCGCCTTCTTGACGTAGATGTAGAGCGGACGTGCACCGGGATAGCTGAAGTCCGAGATCGTCGCGTAAGTCGGCGTCACGCCCTTCATCGTCAGGCCCTTGATGCGGCCGTTGTTCTCTTCGAGATAGGAGAAGCCGAAGATACCGATGGCCTTGGGGTTGGCTTCGATCTTCTGGACGATCAGGTTGTCGTTTTCGCCGGCGTCGACATAGGCGCCATCATCGCGCACGTCGCCGCAGATCTTGTCGTGGCTGTCCTTGTCGCTGTCCTTGAGCGCCTTCATTTCGGCGTTCTCGTCGCAGCCCTTCATCAGGATCAGTTCCTTGAGCGCGTCACGCGTGCCCGAGGTCGAAGGCGGGCCGTAGACCAGGATCGGCTCGGCAGGGAGCGAAGGGTTGACGTCCTTCCAGGTCTTTGCGGTCTGCGGCTTGCCGTATGGCGTCTTGGCCAGCGCCTTGTAGACGTCTTCCGGAGTCAGCGCGATGCCGGGGCCGTTCTGGGCTTCGGCAAAGGCGACGCCATCGAGGCCGACCTGGATTTCGACGATGTCCTTGACGCCGTTCTTGGCGCAGTCCTCGAACTCCGACTTCTTCATGCGGCGCGAAGCATTTTCGATATCGGGGAACTGCGCGCCGACGCCGGCGCAGAACAGCTTCATGCCAGCGCCCGTGCCGGTCGATTCGATGATCGGCGATTTGAGCGAAGCGTCCGACTTGGCGAGCGATTCAGCGACCGCCTTGGCAAAAGGATAGACCGTGGAAGAACCAACCGCGCGCACCTGGTCGCGGGTCGTGGCCTCCTGTCCGCCGCAACCGGCGAGCGAGAGAGCGCCGAGAGCGGCAGCGGAAAGAGCAATCGTGCGAATCATCGACATGTTGAGAACCTTCGTCCCTGTTGGCAGGGGCGCAATGCGACGGTTGCGTGACAGCTTTATGACAGCGCGGGCTCTGCCGTCAAAGGCGGAGGTGCGGCAAGCGGAATCCTTACGCTTACGGTCGTGCCGACACCCAGCGTGCTCGCGATGTCGAGCTTGCCACGGTGCCGCTCGACAATGTGCTTGACGATAGCAAGGCCCAGGCCGGTTCCGCCCGCAGTCCGGCTTCGGCCGGGATCGGTGCGATAAAATCGACGGGTGAGATAGGGCAGGTGATCGGGGTGGATGCCTTCGCCCTTGTCGGTCACGGTCAGTTCGGCCTCGCCGCCGCGGGTGACGAGCTTGACGCTGACCGGCGCGACCGGATCGCCATACTTGAAGGCGTTGTCGATCAGGTTGCGTACCAGCTGGTCGAGCTGCTGGCGGTCTCCCGCAACGACGGCCTCGGTCGTATCGACGATCAGGCGGTCCTCGCCCGAGGTCATCGCCACCTCGCTGCCGATGCTGCCGACGAGTTGGCCGAGATCGATGCGGTCGCGCGGTTGCTCGTGCTTCTCGGCCTCGATGCGCGAAAGCGACATAAGGTCCTCTACAAGGTTCTGCAGGCGCTTGGCTTCGCGCAGAACCGTGTTGTGAAACCGGGCGGCGGTGGCTTCATCGACATTCGCGTCGGGATCGGCGAGCGTCTCGATGTAGCCGATGATCGATGCGAGCGGCGTGCGCAATTCGTGGCTGGCGTTGGCGACGAAATCGGTATGCGCGCGACTGATGTCGGCTTCGGCCGTGCGGTTGACCATTTCGATCAACGAGAAACGTTCGTCGATGGGCACGCGGCTGACTTGCCAGATGCTGCGCGCACCGGTCAGCCCGCGCACCAGCGCGCGCCCGGCAGGTTTGGACAGCAGCCGGATCGCCTCAGGATGGCGAAGGGCGACGCGCGCATCCTGCCCGACGATGTGGGTTCCCAGTTCCTCACGCGCCGCAGCATTGGCTGCAGCGATGCGCTGGCCATCGAGCATCAGCACCGGCAAACCGAACGGTTCGACCAGTTCGATCATGGTCTGGCGCGAGACGCTGCCATCGTCGCGCGTCAGCGTTTCAACGGTGGGTTCGGGCCGTGCAAGCCAGAGCGTTGCCAGCCATACCACCAGGATCGACAGCGAAAGCCAGAAGCCCGCGCCGCTGATGAACATGATGACAGCCGCGCACAGCGCAACCACAATGCTGGGAAGAGGCAGCGACAAGCCCTTCATCGAATAGTGCCGTGTGGTCTGCCTGCGTCTTGCGAATCGCCAACCGGGTCGGCTGGCCTTGCCGCGCCCGAATAGGCGACCATGCCGGTTGGGCGCAAGCACGCAGCGTGGCTGTCAAAAAGTGCGGCGACACTAAAACGCCGGAATGTCGGGAAAAATTCTGGTGACCCCTACGGGAATCGAACCCGTGTTTCAGCCGTGAGAGGGCCGCGTCCTGACCGCTAGACGAAGGGGCCGCTTGAATGGGCCGAGCTGTGCGCTGCTATCACCTTTCCCGGCATGCGAGAAATGAATGGTGACCCCTACGGGAATCGAACCCGTGTTTCAGCCGTGAAAGGGCCGCGTCCTAACCGCTAGACGAAGGGGCCATTGGGCTTGCGCCGCTGGGCAGGACCGCGCCTCTAAGGGGACTATGCCGGGGCGTCAAGCGCGGAATTGCGAAAAATGTCAGTCGGCAAAGGCGGCGTCCTCGACGTGCAGTTCGGCAGCCGGGCGGCTCGCCCAATCGTCGATCCGGGCGCGCCCTGCAAGCCACAGCTGGCGCCCCTTGGAGCCGTGGAGCAGCGTCTGTCCAAGTTCGGTCTGCGCAGCTCGAAAGGCGATGGCCTTGAACGACTTGCCATCCGCGCCGCTGGCCACCATCCGGACGTGGTCGGTCCCGACCAGATCGCACTTGACCAGCCGTACCGGTCCGACCGCAATGCGCGGTCCGGGCCAGCCGACGCCGAACGGCCCGGCAGTCTCGAGCGTTTCGACCAGGTCCGGCGTCAGGCCGCCAGGGCTCAGCGAAAGATCGAGCAGCAGGGCCTGCGAGAGTCGCGCGCCAGATATGTCGCGCGCCAGTCTTTCGTCCAGCCAGTCGCCCAGCGCGTTGAGGCGGGCAGGGTCGATCGTCAGCCCGCAAGCCATGGCGTGGCCGCCGCCGGCAATCAGCAGCCCGGCCTCGCGTGCAGCGATGATCGCGGCACCCAGATCCACCCCGGCGATCGAGCGGCCAGAGCCCTTGCCATTGCCTGCCTCGTCCGCATCGAGCGCGATCACCAGTGCGGGCTTGCCGGTCTTCTCCTTGATCCTTCCGGCGACAATGCCAATCACGCCCGGATGCCAGCCGAGGCCCGCCAGGACGAGCACCGCCCGGTTGTGCTGGGCCTCGACCTGCGCCTCGGCGGCTTCCTGCACTTCCTGCTCGATCGCGCGGCGTTCCTCGTTGAGCAGCGAAAGCTGGGCCGCGATGGTGCGCGCT
The DNA here is from genome assembly GCF_057180545.1 of Novosphingobium sp. HNCC26DJ243. Lineage (NCBI taxonomy): Bacteria > Pseudomonadati > Pseudomonadota > Alphaproteobacteria > Sphingomonadales > Sphingomonadaceae > Novosphingobium > Novosphingobium sp. HNCC26DJ243. The sequence goes on from NZ_JBXUGN010000001.1 coordinate 23,594, forward strand.
TCATCCGGGTCCTGCGTGGTGAGAAGGCGCACGCCGAGCGTCGCCTCGCCGACGCGCCCGCCTGCATTGATTCGTGGCCCCAGCGCGAAACCAAGGTCGCTGCAGGTGGGCGCGCGATTGAGCCGGCTGGCGTCGATCAGGGCGGAAAGCCCCACGTTCTCGCGCCGGGCCATGATCTTGAGGCCCTGGCTGACGAGCGCGCGATTGAGCCCCTTGAGCTGGGCGACATCTGCCACGGTGCCCAGTGCGACAAGATCGAGCAGGCGCATGAGATCGGGGGCGGGGCGCCCGGCAAAGAAGCCGCGGCCGCGCAACTCGCGCACCGTGGCGATCGCCAGCAGGAAGGCCACGCCCACGGCGGCGAGGTGGCCATGGGCGGCAGCCTCGTCGCATTCATCGAGGCGGTTGGGATTCACCAGTGCGGCGGTAAGAGGAAGCTCGGACGAGCACTTGTGGTGGTCGACGACAATCACGTCGACGCCCACCCCATGCGCCGCAGCCAGCGCCTCGTGCGCCATCGCGCCACAATCGACGGTTACAATCAGACTGGACCCCTCGCGCGCGAGCCGCACCAGCGCCTCGCCCGACGGTCCGTAGCCTTCGAGCAGGCGGTCCGGGATATAGGGCTGCGCTGCCACGCCGAGATCGCGCAGCAGCAGGATCAGCAACGCCGCGCTGGTCGCGCCGTCGACGTCGTAGTCTCCGTAGATCGTGATCCGCTCGTTTGCCTCGACCGCATCCGAAAGACGGCGTGCGGCAGTGTCCATGTCGCGGAAGATCGAGGGATCGGGCAGGAATTCGCGCAAGGTTGGGCGGCGGTGGCGTTCGAGGTCGTCCCGGTCCACGCCGCGCGAGAGCAGGAGCTGCGTGACCAGATCATCGCCGCCAGCGCCACTTGTGCCGCCCAGGTCCATGTTCCCGCCCCGCCAGCGCCAGGCCTGTCCGGAAAGCGAGCGGGTAATGGATGACACGGGAATCATGCAACCAGCGCTAGACCATGCTAGCATGCACGCAAAGAGCCGGTTGCAGTGCAGTTGCGCACGATCATTGACTTGTCCCCGGCGCATATGGTCGCATCGAATCGTCGCGTGGCCCAATGGGGTCGCCGATGGCACATGGTCTCCAGCAGGAGTTCGCGAAAATGCGCAGGAACAAGATCATCTGGACGGTTTCGGGACTGGTTTTCGCCGGGGTCGCCACTGCAGGACTTTATGCCCAGCAGGCGAGCGGCCCCGTCGCAAGGTACGAAATGCGAGCCGAGACGATGTCGGGATTTGGCGGTGGCATGGGTGGACAGGGCGGCGGGCAGGGCGGTGTCGGCGCAGCGATGGCGATGGCCTTGGGTGGCGCGCCCAAGGCGCAGCATGCGCTCTGGCTCGATCTGGGATCGTCGCGCGCGGCTGCCGATGGCAAGCCCAAGGCCGATCACTTCCTGCCGACCGGGGCGAAGCTCGGCAAATCAGTGGCTCTGAAGACGCCGGTCGCCACTCCGCGTGAGCCTGGAACGACCGAGTTCCAGCGACCCAAGGGCCGCATGCTGATCTTCTGGGGCTGTGGCGAACATGCGCCAAAGGGCCAGCCGGTGATCATCGATTTCAGCAAGCTGGCCGCAGGGCAGGTGCCGCCGGGATTGTTCACCAGCGCAGTGCCTATGGACCGCTGGGTGTCGCCCGCGTCGAGCAAGACCTACGGGCACTGGCCTTCGGACGATGGCAAGTCTGCCCGTCCCGATACGTCGCTGATCGGCGCGCACCGTGTGGCGGGCAACTATTCGCCCGAGATGGCCTTCACGCTGGCCAAGGACTTCATGGCCCCCCTCAATGCGACCAACACCGTCCAGCCGAGCGGTTCAACGCTCGTCCGATGGGGCGCGGTGCCTGACGCTACGGGCTATTATGCCATGATCATCGGCGGCAAGCAGGCGCCCAAGGGGCAGGACATGACCGATATCGTGTGGTGGTCGTCGAGCGCGACCCGCGAATTCGGCGGAGGCCTGTCGGACTGGCTTGCCCCGTCCACGGTCGCCCGGCTTGTCACTGCAAGGACTGTGATGTCGCCGCAGACCACGACGTGCACAGTGCCGGCCGAGGTCAAGGCGGCCGCGCCCGATTTCATGTTCGGCACGCTCCATGCCTATGGGCCGGAGGAATCGTTTGCCTATCCGCCAAAGCCAGCCGATCCCAAGGCGAAGTGGGTGCTTGAGTGGACCGCGCGGATCCGCCACCGCTCGACCACGGGTTTTCTCGTAGGCATGGATGGCTTCGGCATGGGCGCCGCGCAAGGGTCGCAGGCAGAAGCCGCGGAAAAGCCCCAGTGCAAACCCAAGAAGAAGGGCTTCGGCGGGCTGCTTGGCAGCGCCATCGGCGGGGCCCTGGGCGTGCCGGGCTCGAACGACGGCTGCTGAGCCCCAAGTGCTGCTTATAATCTGGCACAGCCGGACCGGCACGGCGGAGGCCATGGCTCATGCGGCGTGGCAGGGAGCCAGCGCGCAAGGGCCATGCCGTCTGGTACGGGCAGAGGAGGCCGAGCCTGAGGACCTGCTTTCGGCCAGCGGGTTTCTGTTTGCGTGTCCCGAAAACCTCGGGACGATGAGCGGTGCGATGAAGGAGTTCTTCGATCGGACATATTACCCGGCGCTCGGCCGGATCGAAGGGCGTCCTTACGCGACGATGATCGCAGCGGGAACGGATGGATCGGGTGCTGAGCGCCAGATTGACCGGATCGCGACAGGGTGGCGGCTGCGACGTGTAGCAGAGCCCCTGATTTTGCTGACTGGTGCACAGACGGCCGCAGCGATTCTTGCTTCGAAAATCGCGCCTGTGGCAGCTCTGCAAGACTGTCACGTTCTGGGACAAAGCCTTTCTGGAGGCATCGCCTTGGGCATTTTCTAGCGTTCGCGGCCTATATCGACCGAAAGACCAGTTTCGGGTGTCGCGCCGGACTCGACGTCAGGGGGGCGATTGTGCCAATTCCGAATGAAACCAGCAGGGGTGTACGTGGACTCAAGTGACCAGTCTCCCGACTGCGCGCCGCTCGCGGCAATTCTCTACGATTCCGGGTCCTGCCCGGGGATCGAGGACTTGGCCACGGCAGCGGGGCAGGGCGGCGGATTTGCGATAACCCACTGCCCACCGCCCGAAGATGGCTGGGCCGAGGTCCTGCGTGACGGGCTGACATTCGATGTGCGCGGCCTTGCCGGTGGCCCTGCGCTTCCATCGTGCAAGGTTGACCATCGGTTGGGTTTGCAGTTGTCCGAGCTGGTGGGGCTATCTGCGATAACCGTCTCGCCCGGCCCGCATCTGGCGGGAGCAGAGCACCTGCTGCCGGTGATTCGCGTGGTCAGCGCACTGCTTATTGCGCTGTCACGAATCGGGGGCGCAAGGGCGATTTGCTGGAATCCTGCGAAATGCGCGGTATCTCCTGCACTGTTCGAGCGCGCCGTCACGCCATGGCTCGAAGGAGGTCCATTCCCAGCGCTCGCTCTGACCGCACTGAGCCCGCAGTCTGATGGCAGTCTTGCATCGGAAGGCCTCAAGTTTCTGACAGGACAGGAATTTTTGCTGTCCGATGCGCAGGGTCGGGGACGCGAGTATCTGTCGCGGGTGGCCGTCAGGCTCGTCGACTGGCTCGTTGCGCACGGACCGGTCACGGGCAATAAGGAGGCAGTTCTTGCCGGAACGGGCGTAGTCGTGGTTGAGGCCGCGACCGGCGACCGTATCGTTGCAAGGTGCCACTGAATCATGGACATGTTCGCGACAAGCCGGTGACGTTGCCGTTTGGCAGCGTCAATGTTGCAGGGCGTGCCGGCTATTCACCCGGTCTTCAGCGCCATCACATCATTCCGCGCCAGCTTCTGGGTTCGCCTTCGCTGTGCCGGATGATAGCGCGTCTCGGTCTCGATCGGCTGGGCTTTCACGATTTTCGCCGCAATGGCCTGTTGTTGCCCGCATCGGAAGTTGCGGCCTTGCGCATCGGGCTACCGCTGCATCGCGGGCCGCATCGCGGGTACAACGAACTGGTTCTCCAACGCGCCGGCCAGATCGAGGCGCACTGGACGCGGCAACGTGCTGCCGGGTCGAGGTTTGCCGACCTTGAGGCCTTGATGCGGTTCGACCTGCTGCAGCGCGCGCTGCGCCGCCGGTTGCTGAATCCGCGTGCGTGGAAGCGCAAGCCTCTCAACGCACGTGATCCGGCGCTCGATTTTGCGCATCTCGACGATATGGCCGATCTGCTCTGGGCCGCAAGCGACTGTGCCAGCCAAGCTGCTTAAGGTTCAGTCGAGAAACGGCGCCGAGTTGGCCGATAGTTCAGCAGCAGCAGTTCGATATTGCTCTTCCAGCCGTGCCACGCGGTCAGCCACGGACTCGACCTCGGTCACCGCGCCGATGCCCTGGCCGGAGCCCCAGATGTCCTTCCACGCCTTGGCCTCGGTATTGCCGCCCGATCCAAAATTCATCTTGCTGGGATCGCTGACCGGCAGATTGTCCGGGTCCAGCCCTGAATTGAGGATCGAGGTCCGCAGGTAATTTCCGTGCACGCCGGTGAATAGGTTCGAATAGACGATATCATCGGCGCGGCCATCGACGATGGCCTGCTTGTAGGCCTGGTCCGCGCGGGCTTCCTCGGTCGCGATCCACGCTGATCCGATATAGGCGAAGTCTGCGCCAAGGGCTTGTGCCGCCAGAACCGAGCGGCCGTGGGCGATAGCGCCCGACAGTGCGACGAGCCCGTCGAACCATTCGCGGATCTCCTGCATCAGGGCGAACGGCGATTGCGCACCGGCGTGGCCCCCAGCGCCTGCTGCCACTGGGATGAGGCCGTCCGCGCCTTTCTCGATGGCCTTGTGGGCGAAACGGTCGTTGATCACGTCATGCAGCACGATGCCGCCCCAGCGATGGGTTGCGGCATAGACATCCTCGCGCGCGCCGAGCGATGTGATCATCATCGGCACCTGCCACTTTTCGCACATCGCCATGTCGTCATCGAGGCGGTTGTTGGTCTTGTGGACGATCTGGTTGACCGCGAACGGCGCGGCTGGGCGATCGGGGTGGGCGCGATTGTGCGCGGCAAGTTCCTCGGTGATCTGGTGCAGCCATTCGTCCAGCTGGCTGACCGGCCTTGCGTTGAGCGACGGAAACGAGCCCACGATACCGGCCTTGCACTGTGCGATTACCAGTTCGGGGCACGAGATGATGAACAGCGGCGAGGCGATTACGGGCAGGCGCAGATTGGCGAACAGCGGGGGCAGGGGCATGCGTGGGCGTCCTTGCGTCGAAATATTAAGTGATCGGTTAAATGGTAGGGCCGAGGCCGCGGGTTGTCAAAGGGGCTGGCGGTCAATCACGGCATTATGTCGGTGATGCCATAGAAGCGCGCCGCCGTGCCTGCGAAGAGCGCACTCTTCTCGTCGGCCGAGGCTCCGTGCGCGAGGCGCTTGAACGCATTCCACAGCGTGTCATAGCTCGCCCCCCATTTGTCGACCGGGTAGTTGCTCTCGAACATGGCGCGATCCGGGCCAAAGGCTTCGATGCAGGTCTCGATGTAGGGCAGCCACATCGCCGCCAGTGTTTCGGACGAAAGCCCGGCGGCGGGGCCTTGATCGGGCATCGCGCAGAATGACATGGCGAGCCCGCCGAGCTTGACCGAGACGTTCGGACAACGCGCGATCTCACGGATCATCGCGCGCCACGTGTCGAAGCGTTCGTGCAGTTTGCCGTGGTATTGCCCCGTTCCCAGCGGCGTCCCGCAGTGATCGAGGCAGATCGGCTGGTCGGGGAATGCCCGTGCGAGCGACAGCACGTCTCCCAGTTGTGGCTCGAGCAACCAGGCGTCGAAGGTCAGGCCTAGTTCGCCGAGATGGCGAAAACCTTCGCGAAAGGTGTCGGACAGGTAGAGCTCGGGCGGCGCATGAAACGGGGGGCCGAGGACTTCGGGATCGGCGTCCCACGCGCCCTGATGCCGGATGCCTCGGAAGCGACCGTTGCCCGCTGCTGTGAGCGCTTCAAGAACCGGGCGGGCTCCGTCACCCAGCATCAGGTCGGCATGGCCGACGATCGCGGTGCAGGGGCGGAAAACGCCATAGAGCCCGCTTGCCCCTTGCGCCGCCACGCCGCTTACGAACTCGACCTCGCCGACCGGCTTCATCGCAGCGTCGGCGTCGGCGCGGTAGAAGGCGCCGCATTCCATGTAGACCGTGCCGATGACGTTATGACCACTGCGCGCATCGGCCAGCAGGGCATCGAAGGTGTAGTACGCCGAGAGCGCCAGGGTTTCGATGAAGGGATGGCGCGGCTCGGGGAAGGCGTTGACCAGTGGGCGCAGGTCCCAGAGGTGGTGATGCGGATCGATGATCGGCAGATCGGGTTCGAGAATCGTTTCGGCCATGTCCACTCCCAACATCGCGCCTCTGACGGGCAGGGAGGACTATGGCGCAACGCGCGCCGCCTTCAAGCGAATTTAATCGGGCAGTTGAATGGGCGGCCGCGACCGCCCATCCAGTTTGTCAGGAGGCTGCGTTGGCAGCGCTGAGGACAGCACGGACCGAAGCGGTCGCGACGTCCTCGTCGATGCCGACACCCCAGATCGTGCGGCCATCGGGCAGGATGCATTCGACGTAGGCCGCAGCGCGGGCATTGCTGCCCGAGCCCATGGCGTGTTCCGAATAGTCGCTGACATCGATATCGACGCCGAAACCATCCTTGAGCGTTGCCACGACCGACGAGATCAGCCCGTTGCCTCGTCCGCTTACGGTGCGGACATTTCCGTCGACCTCGATCTTGCCCGCGAAGATGCGCGCACCGTCGGGCCCGCGCGCTTCCTCGTAATCGACAAGCTGGAAGTGCTGCGGCGCATCGAGGCGATAGGCCTTGCGGAAGACGCCCCAGATATCGGCCGCCTGCAGTTCGCGGCCCAGTTCGTCGGCCAGTTCCTGCACGTGGCGCGAGAAGTGCGCCTGCATCTTCTTGGGCAGCTTGAGGCCCTGGTCCTGTTCGAGCACCCAGGCGAAACCGCCCTTGCCCGACTGCGAATTGACGCGAATCACGGCTTCGTAGCTGCGGCCCAGATCGGCCGGATCGATCGGCAGATAGGGGATGGCCCAGAGCTCGTCGTTGCGCTGGTCCTGCGCGGCAAAGCCCTTCTTGATCGCGTCCTGATGGCTGCCCGAAAAGGCGGTGAACACCAGCTCGCCGCCGTAGGGGTGGCGTGGGTGGACGGGCAGCTGGTTGCAGTATTCGACTGTCTGGATCACTTCGTCGATGTTCGAGAAGTCCAGTTCGGGATCGATGCCTTGCGTGTAGAGATTGAGGCCGACCGTGACGAGGCAGCAATTGCCGGTGCGCTCGCCATTGCCGAACAGGCAGCCCTCGACGCGATCCGCGCCCGCCATCAGGCCCAGCTCGGCCGCGGCAACGCCCGTGCCACGATCGTTGTGCGTGTGCAGCGAGATTATCGCGCGGTCGCGGTTCGGCAGGTTGCGGCAGAAATATTCGATCTGGTCGGCGTAGATGTTCGGCGTCGACGCCTCGACCGTGGCCGGCAGGTTGAGAATGATCGGATGGTCGACCGTCGGCTGGAGAATCTCCATCACCGCCTCGCAGCATTCGATCGAGAAATCGACTTCGGCGGTCGAAAACGTCTCGGGGCTGTATTCGAAATGCCAGTCGGTCTGCGGGAAACGGGCAGCCTGATCACGCAGGAACTTCGCGCCGTCCTGCGCGATCTTGCGCACGTCGGCCTTGTCCATGCCGAACACGACCTGCCGCCAGAGCGGCGAGACGGCGTTATAGACATGCACGATCGCCTGCTTGGCGCCGGCCAGACTTTCGAAGCTGGTCCTGATCAGATCTTCGCGCGACTGGGTGAGCACCTGCACGAAGACGTCGTCGGGAATGCGGCCCTGATCGACCAGACCACGAATGAAATCATACTCGGTCGCGCCCGCGCTGGGGAAACCGACCTCGATCTCCTTCAGCCCGATCTTGACCAGCAGATCGAAGAAGCGTGCCTTCTTCTCGGCATCCATCGGATCGATCAGCGACTGGTTGCCGTCGCGCATGTCGGTCGAAAGCCAGCGGGGGGCCTTCTCGATCACGCGCGAAGGCCACTGGCGATCGGGCAGGTTGATCTGCGGAAACGCGCGGTACTTGACCGAAGGGTTCTTCAGCATGGTCATGGGAAATTCACTCGATCTGTCTGGCCCTGTGGGCCTGATTGCCTGCATCTGGTCCTAAAGCTTCCCCTGGGCGCCGTCCCGCGCCGCAATCGCGACACGTCAGCTCACGCCCAAGGGCGGATAAGTCGCAGGGTAAGGTCCAGTCGAGCGGTCATGGATCAAGCCTATGGTGATTTGGCGCGCGCTTGTCCAGAATGAAAGCAACAAAACAAGCAGGGGAGAGCGCCGATCATGTCCGTCATGCCTTTCGTCGTCGACATCGCGCAAGAAGCGATCGCCGATCTGAATCAGCGCCTCGATCTGGCGCGCTGGCCGGAAAAGGAGACGGTGGCCGACTGGACGCAAGGCGTTCCGCTCGCTGCCCTGCAGGACTTCGTGGCGTACTGGCGCAACAGCTATGACTGGTACGCCTGCCAGGCCCTGCTTAACCAGTGGGGCATGCACGAGACCGAGATCGACGGCGTCATGATCCGGTTCCTCCATGTCCGCTCGGCCCATGCCGATGCGCGCCCGCTGTTGATGACGCATGGCTGGCCGGGTTCGATCCTCGAATTCCGCCGCTGTATCGCTCCGCTGACCGATCCGCTTGCGCATGGCGGGACAGCGCGCGATGCGTTCCATCTCGTGATCCCCTGCCTTCCGGGGTACGGTTTTTCCGGCAAGCCCGCCGCATCGGGCTGGAGCGTCCAGAAGATCGCGAGTGCATGGGGCGAACTGATGGCGTGCCTCGGCTATGATGCGTGGCTGGCACAGGGTGGTGACTGGGGTTCGATCGTCACCACGATGATCGGCGCGATGCAGGTCAAGGGTTGCCGGGGCATCCATCTCAACATGCCGATGGCATCCCCGTTGCCCGAAGAACTCGAAGCGCCCACGCCGGCGGGGGCAAGGGCGCTTGCTGCGCTCAAGCACTATCAGGATTGGGATTCCGGCTATTCAAAGGAACAATCCACGCGACCGCAGACCGTGGGATATGGACTGGTCGATTCCCCGGTCGGCCTTGCTGCGTGGATATACGAAAAGATGTGGGCCTGGACCGAAAACGGTGGCGCGCCCGAAGATGCGCTCAGCCGCGACGACATGCTCGACAACATCATGCTCTACTGGCTCACCGCCAGTGGCGCCTCATCGGCGCGGCTCTACTGGGAAAGCTTCGGGGCGGTACGCGGCGTGCAGATCGACATTCCGGTTGCCGCCAGCGCGTTTCCGAAGGAAATCATCCCCTCGCCGCGCAAGTGGTTCGAGCGCAGTTGCTCGCAGCTGGTCTATTGGGGCGAGCCCGCGCACGGCGGGCACTTCGCTGCGTGGGAGCAGCCCGAAGCCTTCGTGCAAGAACTTCGGGCCGCGTTTTCCCTGATGACTTGAGCGCTTACTTCTTTTCGAAGGCCACGGTGATGTCGAGCTTCACTTCGTCGCCGACGAAGGGAACGCCGTACTTCACGTTGAAGTCCGAGCGCTTGATCGTGGTCATGCCGTGGAAGCCAAGCGTCGGCGCCTTGGTCATCATGCTGGCACCTGCGCCTGCGAAGGTGGCGGCGATCGATACGGGCTTGGTCACGCCGTTGAGCGTGAGGTCGCCGTTTACCGTTGCCGACATGCCATCGGCACCGGGAACCACGCTGGTCGAAACGAAGGTCGCATCGGCCGGGGCAGGGCCGAAAAAGTCGGCGGGCTTGCCGTCGGCACCGGGCTTGAGCAGGTGCGCGGTAAGACCGGCGTTGGCGGTGATGATCTTCGATACGGGAATCTTCACCGAAACCTTGGCAGCGGCGGGATTGGCTGGATCAATGTCGAGCGTACCCGAAACATCGCCGAACAGGCCGAAGTAATCGTTGAACCCGAGGTGGTTGACCTTCCAGCCAACTAGCGAGTGCGCGGAATCGGCGGTGTAGGAACCGGCGACGACGCGCGACTTGTCGGCCTTGCCGGGCGTTTCGGGCATCTGGGCGAGCATCGGTGCGGCCGCAGCGGCAAGCGCCAGCGGCAATGCGATCTTGAAAGCGCGGGGGAACTTGGGGAGGATGGACACTGGGGATCTCCTGACCTTGTGACCCGCAGGAGATGCCTCAGGCGGACGGCGGGCACAAGGGCCGGTTTCGTGCCTTCAACCGCAACGCATGGTCAAGATCCGGCCGTCGGCAGATAGAATCACGTTGAGCCGGTCCGGGCGAAGATCCTGCGTGACTGCTGTTCCCGGCTTGATCCAGCGGATCTGATCATGAGCGACCGAGCCTTTTACCGCTTCACGGACATCGGGTCTTGCAGTGGCACCAATGAACCGGGCGGCAAGGTCGGCACCGCAACTGTCAGCAATCCGGCGTGGACCGGAGGAACCCGGCGGGATCGGCTTTGTGCCCATTTCGATTGCGGCCAGAACCGGGGAGTGCGCACCGACGCAACACGCCAAGGCGGCCATTGCACAGGCCACGCGCAGGCGTCCCGCGCCGATCGACGAAATATGCAAGGTGCGACCCATCCGCGTTTTCTCTCCGATTTGGAGAGATACCACTTGCCGCCAAGGCGTCCAAGGCTTTCGTCGTTGCCCGGATGCCGTTCATGGAAAAGGCGGCCCCTTTACGGAGCCGCCTTTGATCCACGTTGGCGGAGCGATCAGTTCTTGGTCTGGTCGACCAGCTTGTTCGCGCCGATCCACGGCATCATCGCACGCAGGCGAGCACCGGTTTCCTCGATCGGGTGGCGCTTTGCAGCAAGGCGCGAAGCCTTGAGCTCGGGCTGGCCGGCACGGTTGTCGAGGACGAATTCCTTGACGAAGCGGCCCGACTGGATGTCGGCGAGGACGCGCTTCATTTCCTTCTTCGTCTCTTCGGTGATGATGCGCGGACCGGTCTTGATGTCGCCGTATTCGGCGGTGTTCGAGATCGAGTAGCGCATGTTGGCGATGCCGCCTTCATACATCAGGTCGACGATCAGCTTCAGTTCGTGAAGGCACTCGAAATAGGCCATTTCCGGTGCGTAACCGGCTTCGACCAGGGTTTCGAAGCCAGCCTGGACGAGCGCGCTGGCGCCGCCGCAAAGCACGGCCTGTTCGCCGAACAGGTCGGTTTCGCATTCCTCGCGGAAGTTGGTTTCGATGATGCCCGAACGGCCACCGCCGACGCCCGAAGCATAGGCGAGAGCGACGTCATGGGCATTGCCGGTCGAATCCTGATGCACGGCGACCAAGCAGGGCACGCCGCCGCCCTTGAGGTATTCGCCGCGGACGGTGTGGCCGGGGCCCTTGGGCGCGATCATGATCACGTCGATGTCGGCGCGCGGTTCGATCAGGCCGAAGTGGATGTTGAGGCCGTGGGCAAAGGCGAGTGCTGCGCCCGGCTTCATGTTGGCGTGCAGATCGTCCGCATAGATCGCGGCCTGATGTTCGTCGGGAGCAAGGATCATCAGGACGTCCGCCCAGGCAGCAGCCTCGGCATTCGGCAGGACCTTGAAGCCGGCGGCTTCGGCCTTCTTGGCGCTGGCCGAGCCGGGACGCAGCGCGATGGCCACTTCCTTCACGCCCGAATCGCGCAGGTTCTGCGCGTGAGCGTGGCCCTGCGAACCATAGCCGAGAATGGCGATGTTCTTGTCGGTGATCAGGTTCAGATCACAGTCGGCGTCGTAAAAAACCTTCATTTCGTTCCCAATCTTGTTGAAATCGTGTCTGAAATTTATGCGAAAATCCTAGGCGGCCGAGGCGCCGCGCACCATGCCGACGATGCCGGTGCGACCCACTTCGACAAGGCCAAGCTCCTTCATCAGGGTGACGAAGCTGTCGATCTTGTCAGGCGCGCCGGTCAGTTCGAAGATGAAGCTGGAGGTGGTTGTGTCCACGACCTTGGCGCGAAACACGTCGGCAAGGCGGAGCGCCTCGACGCGGTTCTCGCCCTTGCCCGACACCTTGATCAGCGCCAGTTCGCGCTCGACGAAAGGACCAACTTCGGTGAGGTCGGTAACCTTGTGCACCGGCACCAGACGTTCAAGCTGGGCGCGGATCTGGTCGATGATCGGCGGAGGACCGTGCGTCACGATCGTGATGCGGCTGACGTCGTGGCCGTCGGTGATGTCGGCCACGGTCAGGCTGTCGATGTTGTAGCCGCGCGCGGTGAACAGGCCGGCGATCTTGGCAAGGATGCCCGCCTCGTTGTCGACGGTGATCGTGAGGACGTGGCGCTCCTGCGCCGCTTCATGGATGTGCATCATATGAGCTCTCTTACACCAGCGCCTTGGCTTCGTCGTCCATCGTGCCGGCGACTTCGTCCCCGTAGAGCAGCATTTCGGTATGCGCAGCCCCGCTCGGGATCATCGGGAAGCAATTGGCTTCCTTGGCGACGAGGCAATCGACGAAGACCGGTCCGTCGTGGTCCATCATCGCCTTGATACCGGCGTCGAGCTCGCTTTCGTCGGTAATGCGGATGCCCTTCCAGCCATAGGCTTCGGCGAGACGCACGAAGTCGGGCAGGCTGTCGGAATAGGAATTGGAGTAGCGACTCTCGTAGGTGAGCTCCTGCCACTGGCGGACCATGCCCATCCATTCGTTGTTGAGCACGAACACCTTGACCGGCAGGCGGTACTGCGTGGCGGTGCCCAGTTCCTGGATGTTCATCTGGATCGAGGCATCGCCCGCGATGTCGATCACCAGCGCATCGGGGAATCCGGCCTGCGCACCGATCGCGGCCGGAAGGCCATAACCCATCGTGCCGAGGCCGCCCGACGTCAGCCACTTGTTGGGCTTCATGAAGTGGAAGTGCTGCGCGGCCCACATCTGGTGCTGGCCGACCTCGGTGCTGATGATCGGCTCGAGATGCTTGGTCAATTCGTAGAGCCGCTCGATCGCAAGCTGCGGCATGATCTCGCTGGCCTTGCGCGGATAGGCGAGGCTCTTGCGCTCGCGCCAGCTGTCGATCTGCGCGTTCCAGCCCGACAGGTCCTGCGCGCAGTAGCCACGTTCGAGCCAGGCTTCGATCAGCTGCGCCAGCACCTTGCCGCAATCGCCGATGACTGGCAGATCGACACGCACGGTCTTGTTGATCGAAGCGCGGTCGATGTCGATGTGGATCTTCTTGCTGTTTGGCGCGAAGGCATCGAGCCGGCCGGTGACGCGATCGTCGAAGCGCGCACCGATGCAGACGACGAGGTCCGCGCGGTTCATCGTCATGTTGGCTTCATAGGTGCCATGCATGCCGAGCATGCCCAGCCATGCCGGGTGATCGGCCGGGAAGGCACCGAGGCCCATCAGGGTAGAGGTGACGGGCGCGCCGGTGAGGGACTGAAGTTCCTGCAGCAGGCGAGCGGCTTCCGGCCCTGCGTTGATGACGCCGCCGCCGGTGTAGAATACCGGCGCCTTGGCCTTGGCGATCATCTCGATCGCTTCGGCGATTTCCTTTGCGCCACCTTCGGTCTGCGGGTTGTAGCGGTTGCGCTGCTGCGGCGCTGCGTTGCTCCACGTCGCCGTCGCGATCTGGACGTCCTTCGGGATGTCGATCACGACCGGGCCGGGACGGCCTTCGGTGGCGATGCGGAACGCCTCGTCAATCGTCGCGGCAAGCTGCGACGGGTCCTTCACTAGGTAGTTGTGCTTGGTGCAGTGGCGCGTGATGCCGACGGTATCGGCTTCCTGGAACGCGTCCGAACCGATCAGGCCGGTCGGGACCTGACCGGTGATGACCACCATCGGAATCGAATCCATGAAGGCATCGGCAATGCCGGTGACGGCGTTGGTTGCGCCCGGGCCCGAGGTGACGAGCACGACGCCGGGCTTGCCTGTGGCGCGGGCATAGCCTTCGGCGGCGTGAGCCGCGCCAGCTTCGTGACGGACGAGGATGTGGCGGAGACGCTCGTCGCCGAAAAGCGCATCGTAGATCGGCAAAACCGCGCCACCGGGATAGCCGAACACGAATTCGACTCCCTTGGCGACCAGGCTTTCGACCAGGATCTCGGCGCCGCTGCGCTCGCTTGTCACGTTACTTCATCCTTCTTCGCGTGCCGGGGCCGATACCCCCGATGCCACGCAGGAAAAACAAAAAAATCAGGTCGACCGATGCTTCATGCGCCGGTCAAACCGTCAAAAAATATCGGCCCGGCTGCAGCGAACTGCGCCGGGCCGTCTCTCCCTTTCGGGTGCTTGATCGACATGCAACATGGATCAGGCAATTGACGGCCTGCTACTTGACACAAAATGCCATGTCAAGCGGCTATATGCGCAATAAACTTGCTATATGATCGCTGTCAATGGAATTTTCGTACTCAAATCGGGGCCAAGTGTCCGGATTCTGGTTCCTTGCCCACGTGTACTGCCGCTTGGCGTAGCGACGGGTCGCCTGCTGGCCTGCGGCGATAGCGCTTTCCCGGTCGATGTTGTGCTGCAGGAACATCCGTATTTCCGGCACGCCGATCGCGCGCATCACCGGCAGGTCGTCAGGCAGGGTACGCGCCAGCAGCGCCTCGACTTCCTCGACCGCGCCGCCATTCCACATCAGTTCGAAGCGCAAGTTGCAGCGGCGGTAGAGCCACTGGCGTTCGGGCAGGAGGATAAGGGGAGCGAGATCGACCTGCGATGCGATGCCGCCGCTTAATTGCCTTTGCCAGTGTGACAGCGCGTGGCCGGTAGATCGCACGACTTCGAGAGCGCGGGTTATGCGCTGGGTGTCGGCAGGGGCGAGAAGGGCGGCGCGATCGGGATCTTCGTGCTGGAGGGCCTGGTAGGCTCTGTCCAAGGGCATCGCCCTGACCTGAGCGCGAATTCCTGGGTCGATCTCGGGCACTGGTGCGATGCCATCGAGCAGCGTCCTTATATAGAGGCCGGTGCCGCCCACGAGGATCGGCAGGGCGCCGCGAGCATGAGCGGATGCGATCTCGTGCCTTGCGGCATTGGCCCAGTCCGCTGCCGAACAGGCTTGTGCGCCGTCCCATGCGCCGAACAGGACATGGGGCACGCCCTGCATCTCCTCTTCGGAGGGGCGGGCGCTCAACACGCGCAGATCGGCATAGACTTGCGCGCTGTCGGCATTGATGATGACGGCCTCCTGGCCTTGCGCGTTTGCGCGCAAGGCCAGCCTTACCGCCAGATCGCTCTTGCCGCTGGCCGTCGGCCCTGCAATTAGCGCGAGCTTCGGCCGTCCGGCCGCCGTGTCCACGCTTTCGCCTTCAAAGGAATTACCGGTGATCATTGCCCGGCTGATAGCAGACCAAGAGACGCTTGGTGACAATCTTGCGCTTGCCATGGAAATGATCGAGGCGCGCGACTGGGAAGTGGCCGGGGCAGGGATGCTCGAATTCTGCTCTGACGTTCTCGAACTGGAAGTGGTCGAGGGCAATCCGGCAGGCATCCGCAAGATCCTCGACCAGTGCTTTCCCGAGAGCGACCTGCTGCTGAGCGAAGGCATGATCGAGGTGCCGCATCTTTTCGTGTCGGACATGGATTCAACCATGATCGGGCAGGAATGCATCGACGAACTGGCCGATTTCGCCGGACTCAAGGATCGCATCGCCGCTATCACCGAGCGCGCGATGCAGGGTGAACTCGATTTCGAATCGGCGCTGCGCGAACGCGTCGGCCTGCTCAAGGACCTGCCGGAAAGCGCGATCGCGCAGTGTCTTGCAGAACGCATCACGCCGATGCCGGGCGCGCGGACACTGGTATCGACGCTGAAATCACGTGGCTGCCACACGGTGCTGGTGACCGGCGGCTTCCATTCTTTCGCCGATCCGGTCGCCGAAATGCTCGGCTTCGACCGCGTCGTCGGCAACCGCCTGGGCTTGCACGAAGGCGTGCTGACCGGCGGGCTGGTCGGCGGGATCGTCGACAGTTCGGTCAAGAAGAGGGTGCTGCTCGAGGAAGCCGAGCGCATGGGCGATCAGGCCTTCAGCCTTGCGACCGGTGATGGCGCCAACGACATCCCGATGATCGAGGCGGCGAGCTTCGGCATTGCCTATCGGGCCAAGCCCAAGGCGCGTGCGGCAGCGGACGGCTGGATCGACCGGGGCGACCTGACCTCGATCCTGTCCCTGCTCGGCATTCGGCGCGAGGACTGGGTCGTCGGCTGATCAGGCCGCTGCTGCGACCGGTCTGGCGCGGCGCGCGACAAGCCTTGTTGCCAGCGCGGCGATCGCGACCGTGGTCATGGCGATGCCGATCGCACGCGTTTCGGGCACCGGGATGCGCTTGGCGTAGGCAAGCGTAAAGATCAGCCAGATGACGTGGATGCCCGCCGTATGAAGGCGCTTCCACGTGTGGCCGAGCGCTCGCATCGCGGGGTTGCTCGAGGTTGCTGCCATCGCCAGAATGAACAGATAGGCGACCGTTCCCGGCACGAGCGAAGCGACTGTGCGCGGCGCGGGATCGAAGCGCAGCGCCATGACCAGCGCCAAGAGGTGAACGGTATGGCTCGCGGCGAAGCCGAGGCCCCACCAGCGCCTATTGCGCGCAAGGCTGCGCGTCCACCCGGCGGGATGGAGACGGACGAGCGAGGACGCGAGATAGACCGCGAGAAAGATCAGAAAGCCGGTGCGGGCCGTCCAGCGTGCTGCAAGATGCCAGCCCTCAAGCGGCGATGCGCCGTAGTGAAGACCCGCAGCCAGCACGGCCAGCGCCGACACGAGTCCGAGCGCCACGGGCCATTGGTTCGTCGTCATGTGCCATCCCCTCGTCGGGCGGAGATTGGCAAATGTGGCGATCCCGCTCAAGAACTCTTGCGAGAACCGCAATTGACGAACAATTTACAGTGTTGTTAGTATGGATTGCCGACTGCGACGGGAGAAAATGCCGTGAGTGTGATGACCGGCGCATTACATGCCGACCTGCCTCTCTATGACGAGCGCCGCCCGGAATTGAGGCTGCGCCCGGCAAAGGCCTGGCGGCACTTCCAGAACCTGCTGAAGGACAAGGAAAACACCCAGGAAGTGTTTCACATTTTCGAGTCCCTGCCGTGGCGCGACTTGCGCGAAACGGGGGAGCGGTTCTTGAAGTCCGAGCGTGGCCAGGCCGTGCGCCGGCAGGAGCCGTGCCTTCCGGTGATTCTCGACAATCACGCGGCGCTGCGGAAAATGCCGAAAGGCTCGCTGGCGCATGCCTATTGCGATTTCATGGAGCGCGAGGGGCTCACCGCGCAAGGATTGGTCGACGAGTTCGAGAAGTTCGCGCGCGATCACCAGAAATTCGATGATCAGTTCACATGGTACCTCGACCGGCTGCGCGATGTGCACGACATGCTGCACGTGCTGACCGGATATGGTCGCGATGCGCTGGGCGAGGCTTGCGTGCTGGCCTTTACCTACAGCCAGCAACCATCGTTGGCGAACCTGTTCATCGGCTATATGGCAGGCCTGAACATCGACAAGCAGACGCGGCGTTCTGCCCCGGTGCTGCGCGCGGTACGCGAGGGGCAGAAGCTGGGCAAGGCGTGCCCGCGCCTGTGCGAACAAGCGATCACCGACCTCTTGCCGCTACCGCTCGAAGAAGTTCGCCGTAGCCTGAACATCACGCCCGCGCGCCATTATCATGAGGCCCACGCGATCTGGCGCAGCATGGGAATCGATCCCTACGATCTGCTTGGCAAGGCTGCCGAGATGAAGCTGGCGGCCTGACTGAACCCTGCGCCAGCGCATCGCGCTGACGCAGGCAGTTTCGAAGGGGTCTTAGCCTTCCATCCAGTCGCGGAAGAAGGCTTCGTTGGCTTCGCGCAAGGTGGCGAGTTCGACGCCCGCTACGCTGGAGCCACCGACCGTGCCGATGCGCGTTGCGCCTTCGAGAGCTTCGCCGGCAGTGGTGGTGACCACGTAGCGCGACTGGTCTTCGCCGAAGGCCGACGCCGTTGTCAGGGCGACGTCGAGCTTGCAGCCCTTGTTGCCTGATAGCGCCATTTCGGTGAGTGCGACGAGCAAGCCGCCGTCGGAAATGTCGTGGACGGCGGTAAGCTTACCGGACGCGATCCAGTCGCGAACGAGTTCGCCGTTGCGGCGTTCGACCGCGAGGTCCACCTTGGGTGCATCGCCGGCTTCGCGACCTGCGATTTCGCGCAAGTAGAGCGACTGGCCCAGGTGCGTTCCTTCACCACCGAGAATCCAGATCGAATCGCCTTCGTTCTTGAACGCGACCGTTGCCATCACCTCGTGGTCGAGCATCAGGCCAACGCCGCCGATGGCGGGTGTGGGCAGAATGGCCGAGCCGCCGCCGGTTGCCTTCGATTCGTTGTACAGCGAGACGTTGCCCGAGACGATCGGATAGTCGAGCGCGCGGCAGGCATCGCCCATGCCTTCGAGCGCGTGGACGATCTGCGCCATGATTTCGGGACGCTGCGGGTTAGCGAAGTTGAGGCAGTTGGTGATCGCCAGCGGGCGCGCGCCGACCGCGCAGATGTTGCGGAAGGTTTCGGCCACGGCCTGCTTGCCGCCTTCATAGGGGTCGGCATAGCAATAGCGCGGCGAGCAGTCGGTGCTGATGGCCAGCGCCTTCTGCGTCCCGTGGATGCGCACGACCGCAGCATCGCCGCCCGACTTCTGCAGCGTGTCGGCACCGACCTGGCTATCGTACTGTTCGAAAATCCAGCGGCGGTTGGCGAGATCCGGGCAGCCGATCAGCTTGATCAGGTCCGCGCCGATGTCAGCGCTTTCCGGAATGTCGCCAAGCGGTGCGACGTTGGCCCACGCCTTGTAATCGGCAAGGCTGAGGGCAGGGCGGTCGTAGAGCGGGGCGTCTTCAGCGAGCGGACCCAGCGGGATGTCGCAGACGGTCTCGCCCTTGAAGGTCAGGACCATGTGGCCGGTGTCCGTGACTTCGCCGATTACGGCAAAATCGAGTTCCCACTTCCTGAAGACCGCTTCGGCCATGGCTTCCTTGCCGGGCTTCAGAACCATGAGCATGCGCTCCTGGCTTTCCGAGAGCATCATTTCGTAAGGTGTCATGCCCTCTTCGCGGCAGGGCACCTTGTCCATGTCGAGAATGATGCCGGCCTTGCCGTTGGTCGCCATTTCGACTGATGAGGAGGTGAGGCCAGCCGCGCCCATGTCCTGGATGGCGACGATGGCGTCCGTCGCCATGAGTTCGAGGCAGGCCTCGATCAGCAGCTTTTCGGTGAAAGGATCGCCGACCTGCACCGTGGGGCGCTTGGCCTCGGAGTCCTCGCCGAAATCGGCGCTGGCCATGGTGGCACCATGAATGCCGTCGCGACCGGTCTTCGAGCCGACATAGACGATCGGGTTACCAAGGCCGGTGGCGGCCGAGTAGAAGATCTTGTCGGCATCGGCCACGCCAACGGTCATCGCGTTGACGAGGATGTTCCCGTCATAGGCGGGGTGGAAGTTCGTCTCGCCCCCGACAGTGGGCACGCCGACGCAGTTGCCGTAGCCGCCGATGCCCGCGACGACGCCCTGCACGAGGTGCTTCATCTTGGGGTGATCGGGACGACCGAAGCGCAGGGCGTTCATGTTGGCGACCGGCCGTGCGCCCATCGTGAACACGTCGCGCAGGATGCCGCCGACGCCGGTTGCCGCGCCCTGATAAGGTTCGATGTACGAAGGGTGGTTGTGGCTCTCCATCTTGAAGATGGCAGCCTGACCATCGCCGATGTCGATCACGCCGGCATTCTCGCCGGGGCCGCAGATTACCCAGGGTGCCGTGGTCGGCAGCTTCTTGAGATGGATGCGGCTCGACTTGTACGAGCAATGCTCGGACCACATGACTGAGAAAATCCCGAGCTCGACAAGGTTCGGCTCGCGACCGAGCGCGTGGAGGACGCGCTGGTATTCTTCCTCGGACAGCCCATGGGCGGCGACGACATCTGCGGTGATCTCGGACATGGCCCGCGCCTTAGCGATGCCGCGCGAAAGTGGCTAGTCCTAACCCGCAAACCTTGTCGCGGCCCACGTTGCGGCAGTTGCGGCAACCGCGGTTGCAAAAGTGCCCCAGAGTACGTCGATGATCGTGACATGGACCGGCCAGCGGGCAAGGACCGCCTGGCTGGTGAGATCATAGGTCATGTAGCACATAGCGCCGAGGATCGCGCCGTTGAGCGCGGCTGCGCCAAGGCCTTGGGAAAGGCCGGGGCGGACGGCAAACCATACCATGCCGACAAGATAGAGCACGTAGAACACGAGTGCCGGGGCGAGGCGGAAAGTGGGGGCCAGAAGATCGCCGAGCGCGGGCCGGTAGAGCTTCGATCCTGCCCAGCCGAGCCAGGCCGCATCGAGCGCGCCGAAAACGAGCGCTGCGGCGACATAGGCGATGACGTATTGCATGGCCTTTCGTACCTCCCGGACAATTGCGGATCGAAGCTTGACCCGCCACCCCCGCGCCGTCAATGCTGCCCCAATGGGAACCGCACCGGATATCGCCAGCTTCAGCTTCGAAGAGGCACTGAAAGAACTCGAAAACGTCGTCAGGCGGCTTGAGAGCGGCGACGCTCCGCTGGACGAGTCGATCGAACTCTACGCGATGGGCGACAAGCTTCGCGCGCACTGCCAGGCTCGCCTCGATGCGGCACAAGCGCGAATCGAGGCAATCGTCGCCGACCGTGATGGCAAGCCGCAGGGGCTGCGCCCGTTCGATGAATCCGCCGGTTGAGCGACAGGACAATGGCTAACGACACCGGCCTGCTCAAGCCTGCGCTGGCGGCGATTGCCGAGGACATCGACCGTAGTTTCGACCTGCTGCTACCAGTGCAGGGCGATCCGCGTGACCGGCTGATCGAAGCGATGCGCTATGCCGCGATCGGCGGAGGCAAGCGGATCAGGCCGCTGCTGGTCTGCGCCACGGGCGCGTTGTTCGGGGTTTCGCGCGAAGCAGCGGTGCGCGTGGGCACCGCGATCGAGGCCATCCACGTCTATTCGCTGATTCACGACGATCTGCCCTGCATGGACAATGACGGGCTGCGTCACGGCAAGCCGACGGTTCACGTCGCGTTCGACGATGCGGCTGCGGTGCTGGCGGGCGATGCCCTGCACGATTTCGCCTTCGAAGTGCTGTCAGATCCGGCGACGAGCGGCGATCCCTTTGTCCGCATCGAGCTGATCCGTACGCTGGCGACGGCAAGTGGCATGAACGGCATGTGCGGCGGGCAGATGATGGACATCGTCGCCGAAACCACCAGTTTCGATCTGCCCACGGTCACGCGGCTGCAGCAGTTGAAGACTGGTGCGCTGCTTGGCGCAGCGGTGGAGATGGGGGCGATTCTCGGCCACGTACCGATCGAGGGGCGGTCGCATTTGCGCGGATATGCCCGCGACATCGGCCTTGCCTTCCAGATCGCCGATGACCTGCTCGACCTTGAAGGTGACGAGGCTGCGGCGGGCAAGGCGCTGCGCAAGGACGCCGACCAGGGCAAGCAGACATTCCTGTCCTTGCTGGGACCGGAGCGCGCGCGCGAACAGGCGCGGCGTCTGGTGGAGCAGGCAATCGAATTGCTGGCAAGTTATGGTCCCGAAGCGGACCTGCTGCGCGAACTCGCGCGGTTCATCGTGGAGAGGAACCACTGATGGCGGAGCGTATCGGCATTTATCCGGGCACATTCGATCCGATAACGCGCGGACATCTCGACATCATCCGGCGCGGGGCCAAGCTGGTCGACAAGCTGATCATCGGAGTGACGACGAATCCGTCGAAGAATCCGATGTTCACTCCGGCAGAACGGATGGCAAGCGTGGCGCGCGAAGTGGCCGCGCAGGGCGTCGACAATGTCGAGGTCGTCGGCTTCAACGCACTGCTGATGAAATTCGCGCGGGTGCAGGGCGCAAGTGTAATCATCCGCGGCCTGCGCGCGGTGGCCGACTTCGAATACGAATACCAGATGGCGGGCATGAACCAGAAGCTCGATGCCGAGATCGAGACCGTGTTCCTCATGGCTGACGTGAGCCTGCAGCCGATCGCGTCCAAGCTGGTCAAGGAAATCGCGCTGTTCGGCGGCGACATTACCGACTTCGTTACGCCCACGATCCGCGAGGAAGTTATCGCGCGGGTTGAGAAGATCGGCCGCATGGGCGATTATTGAACCAGAGCCAGCGGTGCGCGCCCAGCGCGCAATCGTTCATTGCAGCGACAGCGCGAGACGCCTATCCGCGCAGCAAGCTATCCGGAGTTCGACTGTCCCATGGTTTCGCGCTTTATCACCGCACTTGCGCTCGGCGCCGCTTTGATCGCCTCGCCCGCCATGGCGAAAAAGGACGAAGCGCCGGCGGCCGTCCCGCAGAAGGTCATCCCCTATGCGGTGAATACCGATCAAAGCGTTGATCGCGAGAACCTCCTGCTGCTCGACCTGTCGAATGGCGGACGGGTCGTGATCCGCCTTATGCCGGAGTGGGCGCCGAACCATATCGAGCGGATCAAGACGTTGGTGCGCGAAGGCTTCTATGACGGGGTGATCTTCCACCGCGTCATCGATGGCTTCATGGCACAGACGGGTGACCCGACGGGCACCGGGCAAGGCGGCTCGAAGCTTCCCGATTTGACCGCCGAATTCAATGCCATACCTCACGTTCGCGGCACCGTTTCGATGGCCCGCACGAATGAGCCGAACACGGCGAACAGCCAGTTCTTCATCGTGTTCTATCCGCGCTTCGCTCTTGATCACAAGTACACCAACTTCGGCCGGGTGATCGCGGGCATGGACAATGTCGATGCCATCGTGCGCGGCGAGCCGCCTGCCAATCCGACCAAGATCGTTCAGGCTTCGATCGCATCGGACAACAAGCCTGCTCCGGCAATGGCAGCACCTGCCGCGCCGACTGCCATCACCGCCGACATGCTGAGCAATTCGAAGGCAAACTGATTCCACGGTCGAATTGAGCGCTGAGTCGCGCTAGGGCGCGCGCATGCGCGTTGATCTCTTCGACTTCGAACTGCCGACCGAAAACATTGCCCTGCGGCCTGCGCGGCCGCGCGATTCGGCGCGTCTGCTCGGCGTGGGACATGACGGGCCGCTTCAGGACCTGATCGTGCGCGATCTGCCATCGTTGCTCGAACCCGGCGACGTGCTGGTGTTCAACGACACCCGCGTGATCCCGGCACAGCTTGAGGGCATGCGCGGGCAGGCGCGGATCGGGGCAACGCTGCACAAGCGAATCGATCTGCGCCGATGGCAGGCCTTCGTGCGCAATGCCAAGCGGTTGAACGACGGCGATGTGATCGAATTTGGCGCAGGTGTTTCAGCCCTTGCCGAGACGCGCCACGCCGATGGTAGCTGGACGCTGTTCTTTCCCGGCGAAGAGCCGGTCGAAGTGCTGCTCGAGCGCGCAGGGCGTATGCCGCTGCCGCCCTACATCGCGGGCAAGCGGCCGACCGACGAACAGGACCGGCAAGATTATCAGACGATGTTCGCCGCCAAGGATGGTGCGGTAGCGGCGCCGACCGCTGCGCTGCATTTTACACCCGAACTGCTTGCAGCGCTTGCCGCGCGCGGGATCGGGACCGAAACGCTGACGCTGCACGTGGGGGCGGGGACGTTCCTGCCGGTCAAGGCCGAGGACACGGCCGATCATGCCATGCATGCCGAATGGGGGACCATCGGCGCGGCGACGGCGGAGCGGCTGAACGCGGTCCGCGCACGCGGCAATCGCGTGATCGCGGTGGGCACCACGTCACTGCGCCTGCTGGAAAGCGCAACCGGCGAAGACCGGGTGATCCGCCCCTTCGAGGGTGACACCGCCATCTTCATCACGCCGGGATACACCTTCCGTGCTATCGACGGGCTGATGACCAACTTCCACCTGCCCAAGTCCACGCTGTTCATGCTGGTCAGCGCTTTGATGGGGCTTGAGCGAATGCAGGCGGCCTATGCTCACGCCATCGCGCAGGGTTACCGCTTCTATTCCTACGGTGATTCGAGCCTGCTCCTGCCATAAAGCGCAGTATCGGACGGGTGCACGCCCGCTAGCCTCGCCGCAAAGCATGGCGAGAGGATGAGCGCATGGTTCCAGCGCATGTACCGACAGACCGGGTGGTCAATTTCGACCTGTTCAATCCGCCCGGTGTCGAGGACGATTATTTCGCGGCCTGGAAGAGCCTGCTCAGTGGGCCCGGACTGGTCTGGACAACCGCGAACGGCGGGCACTGGATCGCGGCACGGGGTGAGGTTGTCCGCGCGCTTTGGAACGATGCCGCGAAGCTCTCCAACGAATGCCTGGCCGTGACGCCTGGTCTTGGCGAAGTGATGCAGTTCATTCCGCTCCAGCAGGACGGGGAGGAGCACAAGGCCTTCCGCATGGCGGTGATGAAGGGAATGGCCTCGCGCTTTGTCGTGGCGCTGGAGCCCAAGGTCGTGGAGATCGCGCGCGCGCTGATCGCGGATCTGCGTCCGCGTGGAACTTGCGACTTCGTGGCGGAGTTTGCGGAAATCCTGCCGCTGAATGTCTTCCTGACGCTTATCGACGTTCCGCTGGAAGATCGCCCGCGCCTGCGTGAACTGGGAGTGCAACTGACCCGGCCGGATGGTTCGATGACGGTTGAGGGTCTCAAGCAGGCTGCGGATGACTACCTGTGGCCATTCATCGAAAGGCGCATGGCCGAACCGGGCGACGACCTGTTCAGCCGCATTCTGTCCGAACCGGTCATGGGACGCGCGTGGACAGTGGACGAGGCACGGCGGATGTGCCGCAACCTGCTGTTCGGCGGACTGGACACGGTGGCGGCAATGTTTGGCATGGTCGCGCTGCATCTGGCACGGCACCCCGACGACCAACATTTGTTGCGCGAACGCCCGGACCTGATCCCCGCGGCAGCCGACGAACTGATGCGGCGCTATCCGACCGTCGCGGTCAGCCGCAATGCGGTGGCCGATGTGGAAATCGACGGGGTGACGATCCGCAAGGGGGATCTCGTCTACCTGCCCAGCGTACTGCACAACCTTGATCCGGCCAGCTTCGATGATCCCGAAGCCGTGCGGTTTGATCGCGATCTCGTGCCGATCCGGCACACGAACCTTGGCAGCGGCGCTCATCGCTGTGTCGGTGCTGGCCTTGCGCGAATGGAAGTCATCGTGCTGCTGCGCGAATGGCTGGGTGGTATGCCCGCATTCGGGCTCGATCCCTCGCGGCCGGTGCGGATGAAGGGCGGCAACGTTGGGGCCTGTACGGCCATTCCGCTGGTTTGGGATGTCCAGGTCAGCCCGAGAACCAGCCCCACACCAGCCTGACGGTGAGGCCGATGCTGACGACGACCAGCAGCGGCCGGATGACCTTTGCGCCGAACTTGGTCGCATAGTGCGAGCCGATCCAGGCACCGGTCATCGCGCCTGCGCCCATGCACAGCCCGAGGCCCCACAGGGCCTGCCCGCCTATCGTGAAGACGATGACGCTGGCGACGTTGCTGGTGCCGTTAAGCAATTTGGCAAGGCCGGTAGCCCGAGTCAGCCCCATACCGCGCAGAGCGACGAGCGTGGTGGCGAGGAACTGGCCGGTGCCGGGGCCGAAGAAGCCGTCGTAGAAGCCGATGCCACCGGCTACGGGCATATAGCCGCGTTCGCCCAGATGCGCGTGGCGGTCGTTGTCGCCCATGCTCGGCGAAAGCACCGTGTAGAGCGCGACCGCGATCAGCAGCACGGGAACGATGAGCTTCAGCACGTCCGCGCTGAGGCGCTGGATGGCAAGCGAGCCGATCATCGCGCCGATGAACACGATGAGGGCCGTGGGTACATTCTCGCGGAAGCTGAACAGGCCTGCACGGTGATAGCGCCAGGTGGCCATGGTGGTCCCGCTCAACGACTGGATCTTGTTGGTGCCGAGCACGACATGCGGGGGCAGATTGGTCGACAGCAGGATGGGCATCATCACCAGTCCACCGCCGCCGGCGACCGCATCGATGAACCCGGTCAGGATGGCGACGAGGGTCAGTGCCGGATAAAGCCACAGATCGAGTTGCGCAGGTTCAAGCATTTGCGCGCCTTGGCGAATAGGCTTAAGGGCCGCAAACTCTTTTTGCCGAGCCCTTTTGCATGACCCGCTTCGCTTTCGATATCCATGCCACAGATGGCAAGGCCCGCACCGGCACGATCCGCATGATGCGTGGCGACATCCGTACGCCCGCGTTCATGCCGGTGGGGACGGCGGCGACGGTTAAGGCGATGAAGGTCGAGGACGTGCGCGCCGCTGGCGCCGACATCATCCTGGGCAATACCTACCACCTCATGCTGCGCCCCGGTGCCGAACGCGTGGCGCGCCTCGGGGGGCTTCACAAGTTCATGGGCTGGGATCGCCCGATCCTGACCGACAGTGGCGGCTATCAGGTGATGAGCCTTTCGGATCTGCGCAAGATCACCGAGGAGGGCGTGACCTTCGCCAGCCATCTCGACGGATCGCGCCATCTGCTGAGCCCTGAGCGCTCGATGGAAATCCAGCGGCTGCTCGGATCGGACATCGTGATGTGTTTTGATGAATGTCCGCGCGCCGATCAGGAGCGCGACGTAATCGCGCGCTCGATGGAGATGTCGATGCGCTGGGCAAGGCGCAGCCGTGACGCGTTCGACGCGGGCGGCGAGCAGGCCGAGCGGTCGGCACTGTTCGGCATCCAGCAAGGCGCGCTGGACGAGGGGCTGCGCAAGACCAGCGCGGACGCGCTGATCGATGTCGGCTTCGACGGTTACGCGATCGGCGGGCTGGCCGTGGGCGAGGGGCAGGAGGCGATGTTCTCCACGCTCGACTTTGCGCCGCAACAGCTGCCCGCGAACCGTCCGCGCTACCTGATGGGCGTTGGCAAGCCTGATGATCTGGTGGGTGCGGTCGAGCGCGGTGTCGACATGTTCGACTGTGTGCTGCCAACGCGTTCGGGCAGGAACGGGCAGGCCTTCACCTGGAACGGGCCGCTCAACATGCGCAATGCGCGCCACGCCGAAGACATGGGGCCGCTCGACGAGCGCTGCCCGTGCCCGGTCTGCGCCAAGTACAGCCGCGCCTATCTGCATCACCTCCACAAGTCGGGCGAAATGCTGGGTGCGATGCTGCTGACCGAGCACAACCTGTGGTTCTATCAGCAGTTGATGGCCGGAATGCGCTCGGCGATTGCCGAGGGGCGTTTTGACGCCTTTGCTGCGGACTTCCGGCGGGATTATTTCGCGCGTTAGGCTGCGACGCCGTGCGAATCGCCGGTGTTCTCCTGCTGGTTCACTTCAAGCCGGGTATCCTTGTAGGGCATGAACTGCCCGGTGCTTTCTTCGAGAAAGCCTGCTCCGATCGCAAAGGCGTGCCGCTGTGCGGTGAGCAGGTCGGGGTACCATTTTCCGGCGCGGTGTGGGGTTACGAAGCGATAGAGTGGCATGACCGTGCAATCGCCTGACGTCCCTCTGGTTCCCGTATTTTTACCGTTTTCTGTATGGAAAACAGAAATATACGGCGAGCATTGCGGATACGAAAAAGGCGGAGCTTGCGCCCCGCCTTCTTGTGTTCCGACAGGAATTCAAATCAGCGCGAGTAGAACTCGACGACCAGATTCGGTTCCATCTTCACCGGATAGGGTACTTCGTCGAGCGAAGGCACGCGGGTGAAGGTAACCTTGTCGCCATCGGGGGCGACGTAATCGGGGACTTCGCGCTCGGGCAGGGTCTGCGCTTCGGCGATGAGGGCCATTTCCTTGGCCTTCTTGCCGAGGCTGATCACGTCACCGGGGCGAACGCGACGCGAAGCGATGTTGCACTTCACGCCGTTGACGTAGATGTGACCGTGCGAAACGATCTGGCGGGCCGAAAACACGGTCGGCGCGAACTTGGCGCGGTACACGACCATGTCGAGACGCTGTTCGAGCAGGCCGATCAGGTTCTGACCGGTATCGCCCTTCATCTTCGACGCTTCCTGGTAGGTGCGCTTGAACTGCTTTTCGGTCACGTCGCCGTAGTAGCCCTTGAGCTTCTGCTTGGCGCGGAGCTGGATGCCGAAGTCCGACACCTTGCTCTTGCGACGCTGGCCGTGCTGGCCGGGGCCATACGAGCGGCGGTTGACCGACGACTTGGGACGGCCCCAGATGTTTTCGCCAAGGCGGCGATCAATCTTGTACTTCGATGACTTGCGCTTGGACATGCGCTACCCTTCAATCTGCATTCGCACCGGCAACGCGCCGACGCTTCAAGTCCCGGACCCGCACCATCCTGCCAAGGTTGCTGGATGCGGCCACCGCTTCACCGGGAGTGCGAGGCCAATTGCGAAGCGCGGCCAAGAACAGAGATCGGCTGCATTGTCAAGCGCGCGAGCAGCGCAATTGCGCCACTTGCGTTCAATCGCGTGGATCGCCGGGCTTTGAGCCAGGACGGCGGCGGAGCACGCTGAGGACACCGCGAAGGGTGCGCACCTCAAGATGATTCCAGCCCGCCTTGGTCAGGACCGTGCGCAGCGTCCGTTTGGTGGTGGCAGCGCGGCTTGGCGGTTCGAAGTATCCGCGCGGTTCGAGCATGGCACAAAGCTGGTCGAACATGCCGTCGAAGTCTTCCTGCGGTGCAGGCGGAAGTATGTCCTCGATCGTCGGCTGGACTAGATCGGCGTGCTTCGACCATTCATAGGCACACAGGATGACCGCCTGCGCGAGATTGAGCGAGGCGAACCCGGGATTGATCGGAACCGTCAGGATCGCACGGGCGAGCGCGACGTCCTCGGTTTCGAGGCCCGAGCGTTCGGGACCGAACACGATTGCGCTGCGTCCAGGCGCGGCAACGATCTCGGTGGCCGCCTGTTCAGGGGTTACGACGGGCTTGGTCACGCCGCGCTTGCGCACTGTCGTGGCATAGACGTGGGCGCAATCGCCCACCGCGTCTGCGAGGCTTTCGAAGACTTGGGCCTTTTCGAGGACCGCGTCGGCCCCAGCGGCGGCTGGTCCGGCCGAAGGATTTGGCCACCCATCGCGCGGCGAGACGAGCCGCAGTTCGGTGAGGCCGAAGTTGAGCATGGCGCGCGCGGCCTTGCCGATGTTTTCGCCCAGTTGCGGGCGCACCAGCACGATGACCGGCTGGCGAACGTCAGTCCCGGTCACCGGTCGGCAACTCCGCGTGTGCTGACTTCCTGCACGCTGCTGGCGAATTCTTCGAAATCGCGCGCTTCGGCGAAATCGCGATAAACGCTGGCAAAGCGGATATAGGCGACCGAATCCAACTGGCGCAGGCCCTCCATGACCATCTCGCCAATAACCTTGGACGGCACTTCAGCGTCGCCCATTGTCTCGATCTGGCGCTGGATGCCCGAAACGAGTTGGTCGAGCCGCTCCTGCGAGACGGGCCGCTTGCGGCAGGCGAGCGATACGGATTGCTCGATCTTCGATCGGTCGAAGGGTTCGCGTCGTCCTTCGCTGCCCGGGCCACCACTCTTGACCACGAGCACTTCGCGCAATTGGACGCGCTCGAACGTGGTGAAGCGCGCGCCGCAGCCCTCGCACTGGCGGCGCCGGCGGATCGAGGTGTTGTCCTCGCTCGGCCGGCTGTCCTTTACCTGGCTGTTGTCATGGGCACAGAACGGGCAACGCATTGATGATCAGCGCTTGATCCGCTGCCAGAAGGCAAAGCCCGCACCGACCGCAAGACCGAGCGGAAGCGAGACGACCGGGAGCAGAGCCCCGGCGACCGCGCCGATCGCCGCTCCGGTCAGCACCGGCTTGGTGGAAGGATGGGCCATGCCCTGCTTGGCCATGGCCGAGAACTCTTCCTTGGCGCGGCTGGCAAGATCGTTGTTATCGTCCATGGATCAAAGCTCCGGGTAGATGGGGAAACGTGCACACAGCTCCGCAACGCGGTCGCGCACACGCTGTTCCACCTGACCATCGCCCTCTTCGCCATTGCGCGCAAGGCCATCGACCACTTCGACGATCAGCTTGCCGATCTGCCGGAACTCTTCCTCGCGGAAACCGCGCGTCGTGCCCGCAGGCGTGCCGAGGCGGATGCCCGAGGTGACGAATGGCGAGCGCTTGTCGAACGGAACGCCGTTCTTGTTGCAGGTCAGCCAGGCGCGATCGAGACCCTTCTCGGCGGCCTTGCCGGTAACGTCCTTGGCCGTGAGGTCGACGAGCATGAGGTGGTTGTCGGTCCCGCCCGAGACGATGCCGAGGCCGGCATCCTTGACGCTTTCGGCCAGAGCCTTGGCATTGGCGACGATCTGGTGCGCATATGCCTTGAACTCGGGACGCAGAGCCTCGCCGAACGCGACCGCCTTGGCGGCGATCACGTGAACCAGCGGACCGCCCTGCATGCCGGGGAACACGGCCATGTTGAACTTCTTGGCCAGATCCTCGTCATTGGTGAGGATCACGCCCGAGCGGGGCCCACGCAAGCTCTTGTGCGTCGTCGTCGTGACAACATGCGCGTGGGGGAAGGGCGAGGGATGAGCGCCGCCCGCCACGAGCCCCGAGATGTGCGACATGTCGACCAGCAGCCACGCGCCGATTTCATCGGCGATGGCGCGGAAGGCTGCCCAGTCCCAGGTGCGCGAATAGGCAGTGCCGCCCGCGATGATCAGCTTGGGCTTGTGCTCGCGGGCAAGGCGGGCAACCTCGTCCATGTCGATCAGGTGATCGTCGGGGCGCACGCCATAGGCAATCGGGTTGAACCACTTGCCGCTCATGTTCACGGGCGAACCGTGGGTGAGGTGGCCGCCCGAGTTCAGGTCGAGGCCCATGAAGCTGTCGCCCGGCTGGAGCAGCGCTAGGAACACGGCCTGGTTCATCTGGCTGCCCGAGTTGGGCTGGACGTTGGCGAAACTGCAGCCGAACAACTGCTTGGCGCGCTCGATCGCCAAAGTCTCGACAACGTCGGCATATTCGCAGCCGCCGTAGTAGCGCTTGCCGGGATAGCCTTCGGCATACTTGTTGGTGAACACCGAACCGGTGGCCTCGAGCACGGCGAGGCTGGTGATGTTTTCAGATGCGATCAGTTCGATCTTGGTCTGCTGGCGGTTCAGTTCGCCACGGATCGCCGCGAAGACCTCTGCGTCAGCGCTTTCGAGGTGTTCGGTAAAGAAGCCGGCCTTGCGGATTTCCGGCGCTGCGGTTGCAGTGGTCATCTTATGGGGCTCCTTCAGAAAACAGGATTGGAAAGCTTTTCGACGCGGCCTGCATGGCGGCCACCACCGAAATCGGTCGAGAAAAATGCGTCGAGACAGGCCTTGGCCATGTCTTCGCCGGTAAGACGTGCGCCCATTGCGATCACGTTGGCATCGTTGTGTTCGCGCGCGAGTGCTGCCGAAAGCGGTTCCGAAACGAGCGCACAGCGGCAGGCGGGATCGCGATTGACGGCGATGGAAATGCCGATGCCCGAGCCGCACAGCGCAACGCCGTATTCGGCCGTGCCGTCAGCGACGACCGAGGCGAGCTTGTAGCCGTAATCGGGGTAATCCACCCGGTCGGCAGTCTCGGGGCCAAGGTCGGCAACTTCGTGGCCTTGCTCGATCAGATACTCGCGCAAGGCCGCCTTCAGGTCGACGGCGGCATGATCGGAAGCGATGGCAATGCGCATGGGATCCGTTTCGATTGCGGTTCTACGGGAATCGTTGGCGGCCCCATAAGCTGTCGCAACGCAACAAGCCACCGCAAATCGCGCGCATGAATCTGCCCGTTCGGGCTGCTTGAGCGCCGATCGTAACAGCTGTGAACGTCTGGATGCACTGGCGGATTGCGTGAGAGCAGCGCGATGGCTAGACGGCGCAAGCTTTTTGCGGGCTGGACTCGTGAACGGGCAGACGACGGGGACGGGTGAAGATGCCGCAGGAACACGTACTTATCGCCGGTGGCGGGATCGGCGGGCTGACGCTGGCACTTACGCTGCACCAGATCGGCGTCGCCTGCACGGTGTTCGAAGGCGTGCGCGACCTCAAGCCGCTGGGGGTCGGGATCAATCTCCAGCCCAATGCGGTGCGCGAACTCGACGACCTTGGCATTGGCGAGACTGAACTCGACGCAGTGGGCATACCGGCGCGCGAGTGGGCGCTCGTCGGCCTCAACGGAAAAGAAATCTATTCCGAGCCGCGCGGCAAGCTGGCGGGCTACAACTGGCACCAGTACGCGGTGCATCGCGGCGAGTTTCACCTGCTGCTCTACCGCACGGTGATCGAGCGCCTGGGACCTGACGCGGTGAAGCTGGGTCACAAGGTCAGCGGATACCGCAAGCAGGCCGATGGCACGGTCATCGCCATGGTCGAGAAGGCTGACGGTACGCGCGAGGAGTTTGCCGGCACGCTGCTGTTCGGCGCCGATGGCATCCATTCAACGGTGCGGGCGCAGATGCACCCGAATCAGCCGCCCATTCACTGGGGCGGCACGATCATGTGGCGCGGCACGGCCAAGGGCGTGCCGATCCGCACCGGTTCGTCGTTCGTCGGGCTTGGCACCAGCCGCCACCGCGTCGTGCTCTATCCCATTTCCCGGCCGGACCAGCAGGGGCTCTGCGATATCAACTGGATTGCCGAGCAGACCTTCGACACCGATCACGACTGGTCGAAGTCGGGCTGGTTCCGGCCCGTTGAGATGCATGAGTTCGCGCAGGAGTTCGACGGCTTTGTCTATGACTGGCTGGACCTGCCAGCCTTGCTGAAGGGATCGGACATCGCCTACGAAAATCCCATGATCGATCGCAATCCGCTGCCGACATGGATCGACGGGCCGGTGGCGTTGATGGGGGATGCGGCGCATCCGATGTACCCGACCGGCTCGAACGGCGCTTCTCAGGCGATCGTGGATGCGCGGGTGATCGGACGGATCATGCTGGATCGCGGGGCGACGGTCGAAGCGCTGGCGGCATTCGACGCCGAACTGTGCGGACCGATCGGACAGGTCGCCATGCGCAATCGCGGGGCAGGGCCCTTCGGCCTGCTCAACATGGTCGATGAGCGCTGCGGGGGGGAATTCGACAATATTGATGATGTGATCCCGGCCGATGAGCGCGCAGCGTTCATGCTGGCCTACCAGCAAGCTGCCGGCTTCGCCAAGGATCGCCTCAACAGCGCGCCGCGCACTATTCCCGAGGGCGCAAAAGTGGCGAAGGTGACTGCATGACCATCGCGCTTGAGCCCATCTGCGATCTGGTGGTCGAGCTTTCACCGCCACACGAGATGGGTGCGGCTCTCTCGGGCACGCGTCGGATCATCCCGATCGTTGGCGGGACGGCAAGCGGACCGCGCATCAATGGTCGCATTCTGAACGTCGGCGCGGACTGGCAGACGGTGCAGGAGGGCGGCGTGGCGCAACTCGATGCGCGCTATGCGATCGAGACGCATGACGGCGCAGTGATCGAAGTGGTGAGCCAAGGCATCCGGCATGCCTCTCCCGAAGTGGCCGCGCGGATCGTGGCAGGCGAGATCGTGCCGCCTTCCGAATACTATATGCGCACCGCAATCCGGCTGGACAGCGGGCATCCGGACTACGCTTGGGTCAACCGGGCGCTGTTCCTTGCGACGGGCAGCAAAGTGGGACGCAATGTGCGGCTGAGCGTGTATCGCGTAAGGTAACCAAGCCGTACGATCCGGATTGGGGTGAGCACTGCTGCGGCAACGCATCAAGCTACCCGCAACAGCGTAATCTGCTTCAGCGAGCACCTGCTTGTGCGCTTTGTGTAGGTCCTGACCCTAGTCCAGCGTCACGCTGTTTCGGCTTTAGAGTGTACTTTTCCATCTGAGATGAATGGCTGTTGTTGCGCCAAGCTGGGATCGGGCTCTTCAACGCGGTTGAGCCTTTGTCTGATCCTGCCGAGTGGCTTCTCGACAAACGCGTGCATGCCTGCCGCAAAAGCGAACGATACGAGACCTGCGAGGAGCGCAGTGAATATATCCGGGGTTCCGGGCAGCAAGTGCCGAGCTGACAACAAGGCGGCGAAATGTATGAGATAGAGCGTATACGAATATAGGCCAATGACTTGGGCAGGCTTACTAAGCAGGACCGCGGAAATTCGGCCCTTTTCCTGTAGTACAAACGAAAAAAGCACAAACAGTCCGGCCCCTTGAAGAGTATACCGCAAGCCCTCACGAAAATCGGGTGAGCGAACAACAAAAGTCACACCAATCAGCATTGCTCCTGCCAGAACATGCGGCAGTGTAGGTCGCCACGCATTCCGATCCACGATAGGATTTTGCCATAGAGCGAGAATGCACCCGAACAGAATGGAATCTATCCTGGTGTGGGTCCAATAGTAAACGTAATAGTAGTCTTTAAGAAACTGTGTCGAGTAGAACCGTGCCCCGAGCACGGCAAGGCAAAGGCAACCACAAAAAATTGCGATTTGCCGCGATGAAAGGTGTCTGGAGAGTACAAGGTACATTGCCGGAAACACCAGATAGAAATGCTCTTCTACCGCAAGTGACCATAACGGAATGGGGAGTCTCCCCTCTCGTCCGTCCATCATGATGTAATTGGTGAAAAAGAAAGCCTGTCCGGTGATCTGGAATGCATCAATTTCGATAAGGAATGCGCCCAGCCAACCAGCAAATGCAATGAAAAGCATTGTCAGCCACAAGGGCGGGTTTATCCTCAGAAACCGACGAATGTAGAAGTTTTTCAGGCTGACCGTTCCGCTCACTGACCTTTCGATTCTGAGCAAGGTGGTAATGAGGAAGCCGCTGAGAAAGAAGAAAATAGTGACGCCGAAACCGCCTGGAAACTTGGGCAGGATTTCAGCATGACCAATGAATACTGAAGCAATGGCTACTGCGCGCAAGCCGTCTAGTTCGCGGATATGCGGAAGCTTTCTGACCTTGAGGTCATCGGCGTGGTCAGTTCTAGCCATTGCTGCAAGTCCCCTTCTCAAAGCCGGCCGAAGATATCAGCCGGCCTCAATATCAACAACGGATTGTTGCAATGCAGCGAAAGTCAGGTGGATGGCGGCTATCACTGATCCAGGAACGAGCGCATCTTTCGTGATCGCGACGGATGCTTCAGCTTCCTCAGCGCCTTGGCCTCGATCTGGCGGATGCGTTCGCGCGTCACCGAGAACTGCTGGCCCACTTCTTCCAGCGTGTGATCGGTGTTCATGCCGATGCCGAAGCGCATGCGCAGCACGCGTTCCTCGCGCGGGGTAAGGCTGGCAAGGACGCGGGTGACCGTTTCCTTGAGGTTCGCCTGAATCGCCGCATCGACCGGGATGATGGCGTTCTTGTCCTCGATGAAATCGCCCAGGTGCGAATCTTCCTCGTCGCCGATCGGCGTTTCAAGAGAGATCGGCTCCTTGGCGATCTTCATCACCTTGCGGACCTTTTCGAGCGGCATCGACAGCCGCTCGGCCATTTCTTCCGGTGTCGGTTCGCGGCCCTGTTCGTGCAGGAATTGGCGGCTGGTACGGACCAGCTTGTTGATCGTCTCGATCATGTGGACCGGGATGCGGATCGTGCGCGCCTGATCGGCGATCGAGCGCGTGATCGCCTGACGAATCCACCATGTCGCGTAAGTCGAGAACTTGTAGCCGCGGCGGTACTCGAACTTGTCGACCGCCTTCATCAGACCGATGTTGCCTTCCTGAATGAGGTCCAGGAACTGCAGCCCGCGGTTGGTGTACTTCTTGGCGATCGAGATCACGAGGCGCAGGTTGGCCTCAACCATTTCCTTCTTGGCGATGCGCGCCTCGCGCTCACCCTTCTGGACCATGTTCACGATGCGGCGGAACTCGACCAGCGACATGCCGGTGGCAGCCGCGATGTCGGAAACTTCGGCACGAATGCGCTCGACCGGATCAAGCTCGTTGGCGGCAAATGCGGCCCAGCGCTTGTCGCGCGTGGCAAGGTTCTGCAGCCAGCCGTCATCAAGTTCGTGCCCGACATACATGTCGAGGAAGTCCTTGCGCGGCACCTTGTGACGCTCTGCCAGACGGAGCATCTGCCCGCCAAGCGCGGTCAGGCGACGGTTGAATGCATAGAGGTTGTCGACAAGGTATTCGATCTTCGATGCGTGGAACTGCACCGATTCGACTTGCGCGGTAAGGTCCTCGCGCAGCTTCTGGTACTGCGTTTCGCGGGCACCCGGAAAATCGTTGCCCATGCCCAGCGCGTCGAGGCGCTCGGCCTGAATCTTTTCGAACGCGCGGAACAGTGCGGTGATTTCGGCAAAACGCTCGAGCGCGGCGGGCTTGAGCTGCGCTTCCATCTGCGCGAGGCTGAGGGTATTGTCCTCCTCTTCCTCTTCGGCAGGGCGGGCGCGGCGTTCGCGCAGTTCGTCGTCCTCGTCTTCGGCGGGCTCTTCCTCGACGTCCTCTTCCTCCTTGAAGGTCGGGCCGGCGGTGGCTTCGCTGATTTCGGGTTCGGCTTCCTCGCCGTCTTCCGAGAGGTTTTCGGGCTGCGGTTCCTTGGACAGCATCGCGTCGAGATCAAGGATCTCGCGCAGCTGCATTTCACCAGCGTTGAGCGCTTCTGACCACTGGATGATGGCGTGGAAGGTGATCGGGCTTTCGCACAGGCCCATGATCATGGTGTCGCGACCAGCTTCGATGCGCTTGGCGATGGCGATTTCGCCTTCGCGGCTGAGCAGTTCCACCGCGCCCATCTCGCGCAGGTACATGCGCACCGGATCGTCCGTGCGCTCGATGGTTTCCTTGCGCTTCTCGACGACGGGACGATCATCCATCCCGGTTTCGGTCTCGTCGGGCTCGTCCTCGGCACGATCTTCCGGATCGACCGCGTCCTCGTCGCTCTCGACGATGTTGACGCCCATTTCCGAGATCGCGGCCATGATGTCCTCGATCTGCTCGGAAGACATCTGGTCCTGCGGCAGGGCCTCGTTCAGTTCGTCATACGTGATGATGCCGCGACGCTTGGCGCGCGCGATCAGTTTCTTCACCGATGCATCGTTGAGATCAATCAGCGGAGCGTCGCCGCTATCGGTCTTGTCGTTCGAAGCCATTTAACCCCGGTACCATCATCTAGAGCCGGGCCTGACTGACCCGAAGTGCGTATTTGTATAATTATAACGCAGCACGAGCACGGCCCATCTGCCCCAAACGGGCAAGCAATGCCAGCCTTCGCTGCAACAATCGTTGCTGTTCGGCAAAACTTTCGTCGGAAAACTCCGTCTCGTGGACGCGCGTGGCATGTCCGAGCGCTTCCTCGACGGCCGGTAGTTCCACCAGCAGCGATACTGCTTCAGCCAATTCTTCGGGGGCCGAATCACCAACGCCGGTGAGAAAACCGAATCGCATTCCGGCGTAGTCCTGCGCCGACGGCACCCGAAGGCCCC
Organism: Novosphingobium sp. HNCC26DJ243; assembly: GCF_057180545.1. Lineage (NCBI taxonomy): Bacteria > Pseudomonadati > Pseudomonadota > Alphaproteobacteria > Sphingomonadales > Sphingomonadaceae > Novosphingobium > Novosphingobium sp. HNCC26DJ243. The sequence goes on from NZ_JBXUGN010000001.1 coordinate 60,856, forward strand.
GCTCGATCAATATGGGTTCAAGCGCTGCCGTTTCAAGCGCTTGCGCGCCGTCGGCGAGCGAGAGCAGCAAATCGAGCAGCGCTGAGCGGGCTGGGTCCTCGGGCTGGAGGCGCGCGAGTGATTCTGCGTGGGCCGGGATCTGTGCGGGATGGCGGACGAGCCCGGCGAGGACGGCGGCCAGGAGGTTGGTGCTGGGACCAGTGCCGATCCGCAGCATCCGCGCCTTGTCATCGGCGCCAAGCGGGGGAGGTGCCGGCTTCCACGGTCCCTTGCCCTGGCCTCCGCGCGGCTGCCCCGCCTGGCGCGGCTGAAACGGGGCGCGCTCCTTGCGGGCAAAGGCGAGTTCGCCGAATCGCTCCGTCAGTTCGCGGCGATAGAGCGACTTGATGTCGGGGTGCTGGATGGTCTCGCAATGGGCAAGCAGCCGGGCCTTCAGTCCCGCCTTGTCTTCTGGCGTGGCCAGCGGCTGGGCGTCGCGTTCGACCTCCCACAACACATCGACAAGGCTGCGCGCACCATCGAGCAGTGCCTCCATTGCCTGCGGTCCGTCGCGCTTGACCACGTCATCGGGGTCCATGCCCTTGGGCAAGGTAGTGATGCGCAGGCTATGGCCGGGGCGCAGCATCGGCAGCGCGCGCGTGATGGCGCGCATCGCGGCGCGCTGCCCGGCTGCGTCGCCGTCAAAGCAGAGCGTGGGCGTTTCAACCAATCGCCAAAGCCGCTCGATCTGGTGTTCGGTCAGCGCGGTGCCGAGGGGGGCGACCGCCTCGCCGATCCCCGCAGCAGCCAGCGCGACGACGTCCAAGTAGCCTTCGACGACCACGACGCGCCCATTCGCCCGCGAGGCAGGGGCGGCGCGGTGGAGGTTATAGACCGTGCGGCCCTTGTCGAAGAGCGGGGTGTCGGGCGAATTGAGATACTTGGGCGCGTCAGTCTTCTCGGCGCTGAGGATACGTCCGCCAAACGCGATCACGCGCCCGCGCGGATCGAGGATCGGCAGCATCAACCTTCCACGAAAACGGTCGTAAGGCTCCTTTCCATCGACCACGATGCGCAGGCCCGCCTCGATCAGCATTGCATCGGGAAAGGCGGAAAGCGCCTCTTTCAGCGCGGTGCGGCTGTCGGGCGCGAAGCCGAAGCCGAATTCGCGCACGACATTTGCCGGGAAACCACGCGAGGCGAGATAGCGCCGGGCTTCCGTGCCGCGGTCCTCGGCAAGGCAGTTGACGAAGAAGGCTTGCGCCGCCGCCATCACATCATGCAGCGACTTCTGCTGTTCGGCGACCTTGGCCGCGCGCGGATCGGGGGCAGGGACGTCCATCCCCGCCTGCAGCGCCAGTTCCTTGACCGCTTCCATGAACGGCAGGCCCTGATGGTCGGTCATCCAGCGGATCACGTCACCATGCGCGCCGCAGCCGAAGCAGTGGTAGAAGCCCTTTTCGTCGTTGATGGTGAAGCTGGGCGTCTTCTCGTTATGGAACGGGCAGCACGCCTTGAACTCCCGCCCCGCCTTGGTGACGCGCACGCTCCGCCCGATCACGCCCGAAAGCGAGATCCGGTTTCGCAGTTCGTCCATCCATTGAGGGGTGAGAGTCATTGCTCGGCCCCTTCGCACCCAACCCCGTTCGTGTCGAGCGAAGTCGAGACACGTTCACGCGGCGGTCGAGCAAAGTGGGAAAGGAGCTTCCAATCGCCTGCGATCAGCGATTCCTTCTTGGCGCGTGACCACTTCCCAACCTGCATTTCGCAGGTGAGCGCTTCATAGCGCGTGGCGAATGTTTCGCACCAAACGAGCGTGACGGGTCGGCGCTTAGAAGTGAAGGCGCAGAATCCACCGTGTGTGTGTTCGGCCATTCGACGTTCCAGATTGTCGCTATGGCCAGTATAATATTTCCCGTCAGCGCAGCGCAGGATGTAGGTCCAGAAGGCCATGACATCGAACCTTGGCACAGCGTGTCTCGACTTCGCTCGACACGAACGGGGAAGGAAAAGGCTATCCTATCCAAAAGTCCGTTCGTGTCGAGCGTAGCCCGCAGGCCGTAGTCGAGACATGCCAGCGCCGACTAACTCACCCCGCCAGCGCGGCCTTCACCAATCCGCTTGCCTTGCCCATATCCAGCTGAGTGCCGTGCTTCGCCTTGAGCGCCGCCACAACCTTGCCCATGTCCTTCATGCCCGCAGCGCCGGTTTCGGCGATGAGCGTGGCGATCACGGCTTTCACTTCGTCCTCGCCCATCTGCTGGGGCAGGAATTCCTCGATCACGACCAGTTCGGCCTTCTCGATGTCGGCGAGTTCCTGGCGGCCGCCCTGTTCATAGAGCGTGATCGATTCGCGGCGCTGCTTGGCCATCTTCTGCAGAACGTCGGTGACGAGCACGTCATCGTCGGGCTGCGTTGTGGCAGTACGCAGTTCGATGTCCTTGTCCTTGATCTTGGCAAGGATCAGGCGGACGGCGGCGAGGCGGGGCTTGTCGCCGGCTTTCATGGCCGAAACCTGCGCGGCCTTGAGGGTGTCGCGGATCATGTAATCGTATTTCCTGTGGGTGTGGTGCCCGCAAAAGCGGGAAACGCCACATGTAGGCCAAACTTTAGGAAATCGCTAGGTTGACGCTGCGGCGAGTCAGGTCTAGCTGCCGCCCCTTAGCGACATCGTCATAACCCCTGCCAACGGAGCGCCCCACATCATGGCCGACCCCGCACTTTCGCACGCGCCTCAACCAGATGGTGCGACGGGAGTCCTTGTGCTTGCGGACGGATCTGTGGCGTGGGGACGAGGCTTCGGCGCAACCGGTTCTGCCGTGGGTGAGGTGTGCTTCAACACCGCGATGACCGGCTATCAGGAAGTGATGACCGACCCGTCCTATGCAGGCCAGGTGGTGACCTTCACCTTCCCGCACATCGGCAATGTCGGCACCAATGGCGAAGACATGGAAAGCCATGACGTGCCGGGTGCCGTGGGCTGCATCGTGCGCGAGGACGTGACCGATCCCGCCAACTTCCGCAGCGCGGGCACGTTCCAGAAGTGGATGGAAAAGCTCGGCAAGATCGGCATCTCGGGCCTCGACACCCGCGCGCTGACCCGCCGCATCCGCATCTCGGGCGCGCCCAACGCGGTGATCGCGCACGATCCCAAGGGCGAGTTCGATATCCCTGCGCTGATCGAGCGCGCGCGCAACTGGCCGGGCCTTGAAGGCATGGACCTTGCCCGTGTGGTCACGCGCGATGCGCAGGAGAGCTGGGAAGGCTCGGTCTGGAAACTGGGGCAGGGCTATGGCCGTTCGCCGCATGACAAGCGCCCGCACGTGGTGGCGATGGACTTCGGCGCGAAGGACAACATCTTCCGCAATCTGGTAAAGGCCGGCGCTGTGGTGACAGTGGTTCCCGCGCAGACCTCGCTGGAGACGCTACTCGACCTCAAGCCCGACGGCGTGTTCCTGTCGAACGGCCCGGGCGATCCGGCTGCGACGGGCGCCTATGCCGTGCCGGTGATCCAGAAGCTGCTTGAGATCGACATGCCGGTCTTCGGCATCTGCCTCGGCCACCAGATGCTGGCGCTCGCCGCGGGTGCGCGCACCACCAAGATGCACCAGGGCCACCGCGGCGCGAACCACCCGGTCAAGCGCATGGAAGATGGTGTGGTCGAGATCACCTCGATGAACCACGGCTTCGCGGTGGACAACGCCCCCGGCGCGCTGGGTGACAATGTGATCGAAACCCACGTCTCTCTGTTCGACGGCTCGAACTGCGGCATCGCGGTGAAGGGCAAGCGCGCGTTCGGGGTGCAGTATCACCCTGAGGCATCGCCGGGACCGCAGGACAGCTTCTACCTGTTCGAGAAGTTTGTGGGGATGTTGGGGTGAAAAGACTTCTATTCCTCGTTCTGCCTCTAATCTTTTCAACTGGTGCCGAGGGACGCCAGAAAAAAGTGCATGAGTCCGATGTTCTGAAGGCAGCGCGGCAATGCGGGGTGGATGGGGACATTGAAGTTGAACGCGCAGTTGGCGATCCAAAGGTTTTTTGGTGGCGGACTAAGCCTGGCACATTGAAGGTGGTTATTAAGGTTGCGGATGAGAATGGGCAGGAACCCCTTCCGCAAAATCGTGATTATCAAGGTTGCCTTGATCGATGGGCAAAGGAGCGTGGGGTGTCTGTGCATACGGATTTGGGCATGGTCCAATACTGATGCTCAAACTAACTGAACCCTCCTCCGACACGGGTCTTACTGCCCCCCTCCCCAGCGGGGAGGGGCCGGGGGTGGGGGAGCGAGGCGCAGCCTCGCGTCTGCCTATCGGCGTGGCACACCCCCACCCAACCCTCCCCCTTGAGGGGGAGGGCTTTTATGGCGCTAACCTCTCCGTTGAAGTGGGGAGCTTTTCAGGTGCGGTTTTTGGCGAGGTCGATTTCTATCATCAGTGCGGTCAAGACACCGTCCGTGTTGCTGAGCACATCGTTGTTCCAGTAGCGGACGACATGGTAGCCGTGTGCCTCGATCATTCGGGTGCGGGTATCGTCGGTGCTGCTATCGGCATGGTGCCCGCCGTCCAGTTCGACGACCAGCTTCAAGCGGCGGCAAGCGAAGTCCGCGATTGCGTTTCCAATCGGAAATTGGCGCGTGAATTTGACGCCAAGCTGTTCGCCTTTGAGGCGCGACCACATTCGTTTTTCGGCTTCCGTAGGATCTTTGCGCAATTTGCGCGCCAGCGGCGTCAGGCGTTTATCGCTCATGCGTCGTACACCCCCACCCAACCCTCCCCCTCGAGGGGGAGGGCTTTAATAGCGAAGTCTTCCTAAATGCCCAAACGCACTGACATCTCCTCGATCCTGATCATCGGCGCCGGGCCGATCATCATCGGCCAGGCTTGCGAGTTCGATTATTCGGGCACGCAGGCGGTGAAGGCGCTCAAGGAAGAGGGCTATCGCATCATCCTGGTCAACTCGAACCCCGCGACGATCATGACCGATCCGGACATGGCGCACGCGACTTATGTCGAGCCGATCACGCCCGAGGTTGTCGCCAAGATCATCGAGAAGGAGCGCCCCGATGCGCTGCTGCCGACGATGGGTGGGCAGACCGCGCTCAACACCGCGCTGGCGCTGTTCAACGATGGGACGCTTGAGAAGTACGGCGTCCAGATGATCGGTGCCGATGCCGATGCGATCGACAAGGCCGAGGACCGCCAGCGCTTCCGCGAGGCGATGGACAAGATCGGGCTGGAATCGGCGCGCTCGGGCGTGGCGCATAGCATTGACGAGGCGCTGGCCATCCTCGAGCGCACCGGGCTCCCCTCGATCATCCGCCCGAGCTTTACCATGGGCGGCACCGGCGGCGGCATCGCCTATAACAAGGACGAATTCGTCAAGATCGTGAAGGGCGGCCTCGAAGCCAGCCCCACCACCGAAGTCCTGATCGAGGAATCGCTCCTCGGCTGGAAAGAGTACGAAATGGAGGTTGTCCGCGACAAAAAGGACAACTGCATCATCATCTGCTCGATCGAGAACGTCGACCCGATGGGCGTCCATACCGGGGATTCGATCACCGTCGCCCCGGCGCTGACGCTGACCGACAAGGAATACCAGATCATGCGCAATGCATCGATCGCGGTCCTGCGGGAAATCGGCGTGGAAACAGGCGGTTCCAACGTGCAGTTCGCGGTCAATCCCGCCGATGGCCGCCTTATCGTTATCGAGATGAACCCGCGCGTGTCGCGCTCGTCCGCGCTGGCATCCAAGGCCACCGGCTTCCCGATCGCCAAGGTCGCGGCCAAGCTCGCCGTGGGCTACACGCTCGACGAGATCATGAACGACATCACCGGTGCGACGCCGGCTGCGTTCGAACCGACGATCGATTATGTCGTGACCAAGATCCCGCGTTTTGCCTTCGAAAAGTTCAAGGGCTCCGAGCCGCTGCTCGGCACCGCGATGAAGTCGGTCGGCGAGGTCATGGCGATCGGCCGCAACATCAAGGAATCGATGCAGAAGGCCCTGCGCGGGCTGGAAACCGGCCTCGACGGCTTCAACCGCGTGGTCGAGCTGGAAGGCGCAAGCCGCGACGAGATCACCGCAGCGCTCGCCCGCGCGACGCCTGATCGCCTGCTGGTGATCGCCCAGGCCTTCCGCGAGGGGCTGAGCGTGGACGAGATCCACGCGGTCACCAAGTACGAACCGTGGTTCCTGCGCCATATCTGCGAGATCATCGCCGAGGAAACCGCGATCCAGCAGAACGGCTTGCCCAACGACGCCGCAGGCCTGCGCCGGTTGAAGGCGATGGGCTTTTCCGACAAGCGCCTCGCCACGCTGGCGGTGCGCTCGGTCGGGGTTGCCGGCGGCATGGGCGAGACCCAGGCCAAGCGCTCGGGCCTGCTGCACGACGCGCTGCGCGCGATGGCGGGTGCCACCAGCGAAGCGGAAGTGCGCGCGCTGCGCCACAAGCTGGGCGTGCGCCCGGTGTTCAAGCGCATCGACAGCTGCGCCGCCGAGTTCGAGGCGGTGACGCCTTACATGTATTCGACTTACGAAGGCGCGCTCTTCGGCGAGCCCGAGAACGAGGCTGCTCCCACCGACCGCAAGAAGATCGTGATCCTCGGCGGCGGTCCCAACCGTATCGGGCAGGGCATCGAGTTCGACTACTGCTGCTGCCACGCGTGCTACGCGCTGGATGAGGCCGGGTTCGAGACCATCATGGTCAATTGCAATCCCGAGACCGTCTCGACCGACTACGACACCTCGGACCGACTGTACTTCGAGCCGCTGACGGCCGAGGACGTGCTTGAAATCCTCGAGCTGGAACAGTCGAAGGGCGAACTCGTCGGCGTGATCGTGCAGTTTGGCGGGCAGACCCCGCTCAAGCTGGCGCAGGCGCTGCAGGATGCGGGCATCCCGATCCTCGGCACTTCGCCCGACTCGATCGACCTTGCCGAAGACCGAGAGCGCTTTGCCGCGCTGGTTGCCAAGCTGGGCCTCAAGCAGCCGATGAACGGCATCGCGCGCAGCCGCGACGAAGCCGTCGCGGTTGCCAGCCGCATCGGCTATCCTGTGCTGATCCGTCCGAGCTACGTGCTCGGTGGCCGCGCGATGGAGATCGTCGACAGCCAGGCGCAGCTCGATGACTACATCGCGACCGCCGTGCAGGTGTCGGGCGACAGCCCGGTACTGATCGACCAGTACCTGCGCGATGCGATTGAATGCGACGTCGATGCGTTGGCAGATGGCGACGACGTGACCGTCGCCGGGGTCATGCAGCACATCGAGGAAGCGGGCATCCACTCGGGCGACAGCGCCTGCACCCTGCCGCCCTACAGCCTCTCGCCCGAGATCATCGCCGAGATGGAGCGCCAGGCGGTCCTGCTTGCGCGCGGCCTGGATGTGCGTGGTCTGATGAACATCCAGTTCGCTATCAAGGACGGCGAAGTCTATCTGATCGAGGTAAACCCGCGCGCCAGCCGCACGGTGCCGTTCGTCGCCAAGGCCGTGGGTCAGCCCATCGCCAAATACGCCGCGCGGATCATGGCGGGCGAGAAGCTGGCGAACCTGCCCGCGATCAAGCGCGAGATCGACTACATGGCGGTCAAGGAAGCGGTGTTCCCGTTCGCGCGCTTCCCCGGCATTGACCCGGTGCTTTCGCCCGAAATGAAGTCGACTGGCGAGGTCATGGGCATCGACAGCACTTTTGCCGTCGCCTTTGCCAAGTCGCAGCTGGGGGCAGGGACGAAGCTGCCGCAGACAGGCACGGTGTTCGTCTCGGTCAAGGATTCGGACAAGGCCGTAGTCCTGCCTGCAGTCCGCAAGCTTACCGATCTTGGCTTCAAGATCGTGGCGACGGGTGGCACGGCGCGCTACCTGACTGACGCGGGCGTGATCGTGGAGCGCGTGAACAAGGTGGCCGAAGGTCGCCCGCATATCGTCGACCGCATCATCGATGGCGACATGTCGCTGATCTTCAATACCACCGAAGGTTGGCAGAGCCACAAGGACTCGCAGTCGATCCGCGCTTCGGCGCTGAATTCGCGCGTGCCCTACTTCACCACGGCGGCGGCCTCGGTCGCGGCGGTGGAGGCAATTGAAGCCCTGCGCTCGGCCGAACTTGAAGTGCGTTCGTTGCAGGACTATTATAGCTCAACCTAGTGGAAGCTTCCCGGCATCATGGCTTTGAAGGTCCGGCCTTGCGCATGCGGCGCAGGTCGGCGGGGGCAGGTTTTCCCTGAATGCCGTAACGGCAATCAGGGGGCAGTACAGGAAAGAGACTGACGGATGGCGAGTGTGGAAAAGCTGCCGATGCTTGCAGGAGGCTACGAAAGGCTGACTGCCGAGCTGAAAGCGCTGCGCGAAGAGCGCCCCCGGATCGTGGATGCCATCGAGGAAGCGCGCGCCCACGGCGATCTTTCGGAAAATGCCGAATATCATGCCGCAAAGGAACGCCAGGGTCAGGTCGAGGCGTCGATTGCCGATCTTGAAGACCGCGTCAGCCGCGCCCAGATCATCGACCCGGCCACGCTCTCGGGTGACAAGATCATCTTCGGTGCGACCGTGACCTTGCTCGACGAAGACGAGAAGCCGGTGAAGTACCAGATCGTCGGCCCTTACGAGGCCGATGCCAAGCACGGCATGATCAGCTACAACTCGCCGCTGGGCAAGGCGCTGATCGGTCGCAAGGTGGACGAGGAGATCGAGGTGACCGTGCCGTCGGGCGACAAGTTCTACCTCGTGCAGAAGATCGAGTTCATCTGACAGCTTGCTGATATCGCAACAAAAAAGGCCCCGGATTTCCGGGGCCTTTTTCGTATGTCCGATCAGCTTGCCGGCAACTCGGGTTCAAGCAGGCGGTGCATGTGGACGATCACATACCGCATTTCGGCATCGTCGACCGTCCGCTGCGCGGCACTGCGCCAGGCGTCTTCGGCGCTGGCGTAGTCCGGAAACACACCGACAAGGTCGATGGCCTTGAGGTCGACGAATTCGAGGCCCTGCGGGTCCTTGACCCGCCCGCCCATCACGAGGTGCAGCTTTTGCATTGGCGACTTTCCATTGGGAGGATTCGTCTGTGCCACTGACAAAAAGCCGAGGTCAAAGCAAGTCGATGAAAGTCGTATTTTTACCTGTAATGGCGCAACTCAGTGCTTCATGCGCGAGGCGAACTCGGTAACCTTGCGAATGGCGATCTCGCTAGCTTCCATCGCCGCAGACCGTGCCACTTCGGCTAGATCGACGGCCTTTCGTTTCGCATCGCCGCTGCCTTCGGCGATCCTGCCGCCAACGGTTCCGCCCACATCAGCGATCTTGCCGCCAACTTCCTCGACCTTGTGCATGCCTTCGCGCCCGGCCTCGGCCGCCTTCGCCGCATAATCGACCGCCAGCTTGCCAGCGACGCTGGCAAAACCGGCCGCACTCTTGCGCAGGCGGCCTGACGAAGGAAGGGCCTTTGCAATCAGCGCGCCCAGCAGGATGCCGGCGGCAAGCGAAGCCACGGGATGCTCCTCGATCAGGGTCTTGACCTTCTGCGCCGGGTTGGCGTTGCCCGTGCGCTCAGCGAGACGGGCCTTCGCAGCCTCGACCTTTTCGTGAAGTTCGGGCTTTTCGGTCATGTTCTTGTTGGACATATCAATCTCCGGGTCGGACCATGTCGCGCGCCTTCTCCGCCAGCTCCAGCAGCGGTCCCCGCAGGAACCATGCCGCCAGTGCTGCAGCCGTCGCGCCGATCACGGCCTTGTTCTCGCTCGCGATGTCGCGGGCGGTCTCGACGAGTTCAACGGCCTCGCCGACTGCACGTTCCTTGATCCGTGCGGGCGAAGTCTCGGTCTTTGCCAGTTCGAGATCACCCTTCACGATGGCCAGCGCTGCATCTCGCAGGGCACGGGCCTCGGCAATGGTACGCGGATCGCTCATCCGGCTTGCTCCCCGCCCGTCAGGCCGGCCTTGGCCCGCTTCATGCGCGCCGATGCCATGAACAGGCAGAGCACAGTCAGCATCAACAGTGCACCGCCGACGATGGCAAGTGCACCCCAGACGCCGACATATGCCGCCAGGGCAAGCAAAAGCCCCACAACGATCGCCAGGAGCGTAAAGAAGCCGAACGCCAGTCCGAGGATCAGCAGAACCGCGATCGTCTTTGCCTGACCCAAGCCATAGGCGGCCTGGGCCTTGCGATAGGCGACCTCGGCCTCGACAAGCGTCTGGGCATCCTCGACCAGTGCGCGCAGGGCGTCACCGACCGAGGGTTGATCATGTTGGTCTGCCACGGCGGCGGCTGGTTCGATTTCGGTCATGAAATTTCAGACATCTGATCATGCACCTTTGCGACAGGTGCCGTCAGTCGTCCGATCCGCCCGAAAGCAGCTTGGCCACGGCAAAACCGGCAACTGCCGCGATGCCGATCGCCACGCCAGGGCTCTTCTTCACGAATTCCTTCACGTCTTCGCCCAGCTCACCAAGATCCTTGGCTTCGAGCCTTGCAGCGGTTTCCTGGATCGAGCGGGCGGCGGTGCGGGCATAATCGCCGTACTGAACGCCAAGCTTCTCGTCGATCGAGGTGGCGCTATCGGAAATGGTCTTGCCCAGAGTGCTCAACGCATCGCTGGCCTTGGTCTTGCCCTGTGACGCGAGTTCAGCACCCTTTTCCTTGGCCTGCGTGGCATAAACCTTGGCTTCGCCGACCCAATCGGTGGCGGTATCGCTGACCTTGGCCTTGTAGGCAGAGCCCTTTTCCAACGCCTCCCCCTTCAGGGCTTCGGCGCCAGCCTTGGCTTCCTCGATTGCCTTGGTGAAACGCCCCTTGGCGCTGACATCATCGGTCGATTCAGCGACCGGGGCGACAGACGTAGCAAGTCCGCCAGCCTTGGCAGCAGTCTTCTTGGGAGCGTCTTCGGGGGTCATGGTAGTATCGGCCATTGTCGTATTCCCTTCGGCATTTCGCACGGCAGTTGCCGTTACGATATGGGCGGTCCGCGCCATCTTGCCAGACCCTTTTTGACAAAGGCAAGCAGGGATGGTGCGGGAGATGCGCCCGTATAGGTATGTGGTCAGGCAACGCGGCTTGCCTGCGAGGGTTCCAGCCGATAGGAGCCGCGCCAAACCGTGGCGCGCAAGAATCCTCGTCGCCACCCTGCAGGGAGCAGACCATGACCGCGATCATCGACATCCATGCGCGTGAAATCCTCGACAGCCGTGGCAATCCCACCGTCGAAGTCGATATTCTCCTTGAAGACGGCAGCTTCGGCCGTGCTGCGGTGCCCTCGGGCGCCTCGACTGGCGCGCACGAGGCCGTCGAACTGCGCGATGGCGACAAGGCGCGCTATCTGGGCAAGGGCGTGACCAAGGCGGTCACCGCCGTGAACTCGGACATCGCCGAAGCCATCGTCGGCATGGATGCCGAAGATCAGCGCGACATCGACCTTGCGATGATCGAGCTTGATGGAACCGAGAACAAGAGCCGACTCGGCGCTAACGCCATTCTCGGGACCAGCCTTGCCGTCGCCAAGGCCGCTGCCGATGCACGCGGCATGCCGCTTTACAGCTACGTCGGCGGCGTTTCGGCCCATGTCCTGCCGGTGCCGATGATGAACATCATCAACGGCGGCGAACATGCCGACAACCCGATCGACTTTCAGGAATTCATGATCATGCCCGTCGGCGCGCCCACTCTGGCGGAAGCCGTGCGCTGGGGGGCCGAAGTTTTCCACACGCTCAAGAAGGGCCTGCACGAGAAGGGCCTGGCAACCGCAGTTGGCGATGAAGGCGGCTTCGCACCGAACCTTGCCAGCACGCGCGACGCGCTCGACTTCGTGATGGCTTCGATCGAAAAGGCCGGCTTCAAGCCGGGCGAGGACATGATGCTCGCACTCGATTGCGCAGCGACCGAGTTCTTCAAGAACGGCAAGTACGAGATCAGCGGCGAGGGCCTTTCGCTCTCGCCCGACGCAATGGCGGACTATCTTGCCGCACTGTGCGATGCCTATCCGATCATCTCGATCGAAGACGGCATGGGCGAAGACGATTTCGAAGGCTGGGCTGCGCTCACTGCCAAGGTCGGCAAGCGCGTGCAGCTGGTCGGCGACGATCTGTTCGTGACCAACCCCAAGCGCCTCGAAATGGGCATCGGCAAGGGGCTGGCGAACTCGTTGCTGGTCAAGGTCAACCAGATCGGATCGCTCACCGAAACGCTCGAGGCCGTCTCGATCGCGCAGCGCAACGGCTACACTGCTGTCATGTCGCACCGTTCGGGCGAAACCGAGGACGCCACGATCGCGGATCTCGCGGTTGCCACCAACTGCGGCCAGATCAAGACGGGCTCGCTTGCGCGTTCGGACCGGCTTGCCAAGTACAACCAGCTTATCCGCATCGAGGAAGAGCTGGGCAATTCGGCGCGCTATGCCGGCAAGGGCGCGTTCGGCCGCCTCGGCGCCTGATCAACCTCCTGCAACGCAAGAACCGAAAGGGCGGCCTGCGAAGGTCGCCCTTTTCATTTTAGGCCTTATTGCGCCATTCGCAGCGAGGGCAGCTCAATGTCTTCGTCCTGGCGCATGTCGCCGGCGATGTCCGCGAAGTAGGCGACCATCTTCTCATACCCGTCGCTCGACAGGCGAACAAACACGCGGCGTGCGTCGGCGGTATCATTTTCGCGCAGGATTAGGCCCTTGTCCTCCAGCACGGTGAGCCAGCGCAGTGCGGTTGTCGCCGGGACGGCTGCGCCGATGCAGGCGCTCGTCACCGGAAGGCGTTTGCGCTCCTTCGCTGCGATAAACAGGTCGAGCATGATATCCCACGCTGGTTCACCAAAGAGTGCCGGATCGGCAAATACGTCCTGACGACGGCGCCGTTCGCGATAGGCGGTCCGCGCGACTTCCGCCCAGACCGGGCTGTCCTTGGCCATGTGGGATGCCGGGCCTTCCTCGGATTGCTGGTCGGCGTCGGTCAGCTCAAGTTCGTGTGCGATGGCAAGCAGCTCGTTCGCAGCAGCAATCAGTCTTCGTGCCTTGGCTCTCAGCTGGATTTTGCTCATCGCACCCCCGTTCATCGGCACTGTGAGCCCTGTCCGGCTTCGTGGCGATGTCCTGCAATCATCCATTGTCGAAGAAGGGCCGATGAACCATTCGGGGTTACGCTAAGTATTTTCTCTTATTAATTTGTAATGATCTGCAATATGTTGTAATTGCTTCCAATTGTCAGAACCAAAATGGATTGGTTAGCAAACAGTATTCAAAACGGAGTTGTTTTTCAATTTGATGATCCGGACTTCTTTTCCTTGTCGCTGATCAGATAGCGCCATACGCCGTACGCGTTTACCAGAAGCAATGCTCCGTTCTGGATCGCGATCGAGACCGTGTCGTTCAGTACGCCTGATACGACCCATGAGATCGATACCGCTACAAACAGCACGAAGCCCCAACCCGTTATACGCCGTCCCAGATCGGCCGCGACGAGACCTGCCGCAATGATCGTTCCCAACGCGGCAAACCATTCGAGCGCGCCATCCACTACCGTTCTCCCGGGCAACAATTGCTCATGCGCAACCGGCAGGGATGGCAAGGCGTTCCCGCTCGACAACTTTGTGGAACCGGAAGATTTCCCTTTTTTCGCCTGATGGGGTCTGACAGCTTGGGCACTGCAAGGGTTGAACACCTGGCACAGGGAGGGGGCGATGGAGTCCAAAGGAGGCACTGACCGGAAAACGCCATGCGCCTGGCGCTGAGATACGCCGTCACCATTCTTGCAGGTTTGGCCTGCGGGTCCGGGGCCGCGGTTGCATCGCTTCGTGCGATGGGTATGGGCGCCGAAGCGCACCAGGGCTGGTCGGGAAGCCATCTTACCGGCTCGGTCGATGCCGGAGCCATGCTGCGCGCGAGAGTGGCGATCAGCGGGCTGCTGGCCCTCAACCGCACCCAGGCGCTTTACTTCACGCGCACGACAGACAGTTCGGGCAATCGCCTGCGCGAAGATTGTCGTTACCGGCTTAGCGGCGGTCCCTTGCCCGGTCGCTGGTGGTCGATCACCGCCTATGCGCCCGACAACTACCTGCCGCAAAACGATGACGATGCGCTATCGGTCGATGCGTCGGAAGTACGCCCGGATGCCGCAGGGCAGTGGAGCGCCGAGGCGGGGCCAAGCCGGCCGAAGCACGAACCGTGGATATCGACGGCGCGGGCAGGGGCCTTCGATCTGACCTTGCGCATCTACAACCCCACGCCATCGGCGCAGCGTGACTTCGCCTCCATACCCTTTCCACAAGTCGAACGGCTGGATTGCGCCGGAGAAGCACGATGAGGCGCCGCGTGCGATACGCAATCGCGTTCCTGGTTGCCGTCGGCGCAGGCTTTGCGGCCACAGTCGTCGCCACGCCATGGGTGATCATGCACGTTGTCATGGACCGGCTGTCGGAGAAGGGGCGAATGGTCAACCGGTTCCGTTTCGGTGACCGCACGACAGCCGGGTCGCGTCAGATCGTTCGGCCATCGCCCGATCTGGCCTACGCAAGTTGCGTTTACGATCTGTCGCGCGGGCCGATCATCGTCAACGTCGCGCCGGATCCGGCAGGAGGCTATGTTTCTGTCTCGGTGTTTGCTGCCAACAGCGACAACGTCGCCGTGTTCGACTCATTATCTCATCCCGGCGGCATCCGCTTCATGCTTCAGAAGGAGCGCAAGCTGGCCCACCCGGGGCTGCCTGTCGTCTATACGCCAACGGAGCGCGGCATCATTCTGGACCGGAGACTGGCTGCGGGCGGGGAGGAGTTTGCCGCCGCCGACCGAGCCCGCCGGGCAGACGACTGTGGGCCCTTCAGCAGCGCTGCAACAGGCGAGGCGACTGGGAGCTGATTCGCGCTTTTGCGACGGTTCCGTGCCGTCACTTGCCGGGAATCTATGCATTTTCATACCGAAGCGGATATTTTCGGTCACGAATGAAACGACCTTCCCCTACGGAAACCCGCATTTTTAATTATACGATTGACAAAGATTCACGCCTGTTATGTCCTGCAGTTCAGGTAGTCCGCGATCAATGACGGACACCGCTGGAGAGAGAGGTCTGAACCTATGAGGGGCAAGCTTTCCCTGTTGGCTGGCGTTTGCGTAACGGCCATTTCGTCGCCCGTGTTCGCGCAGTCCGCGAATGAGAATGTCGGGCTGGAAGAGATCATCGTCACGGCCCAGCGCCAGGCACAGTCGCTTCAGGCGGTGCCGATCGCTGTTTCGGCCTTTACTGCCGAAAACCTCGAGAAGCAGCAGATCCAGAACTCGTCCGATCTGCAACTTTCGCTGCCCAACGTCACCTTCACCAAGACGAACTTCACTTCGTCAAGCTTCACGATCCGCGGCATCGGCGACCTTTGCGTCGGCGTGTCGTGCGATTCCGCGACCGGCATCCACCTCAACGACATGCCGATGTTGCAGAGCCGCCTGTTCGAAACGGAATTCTTCGATCTCGAGCGGATCGAAGTTCTGCGCGGGCCTCAGGGCACCTTGTTCGGGCGCAACGCAACGTCCGGCGTGGTCAACGTGATAACCGCCAAGCCCGATCTATCCGGCTTCGGGGCCTCGGGCGAGGCCGACTACGGAAAGTACAATTCGGTCCGCGTGAAGGGCATGGTCAACGTGCCGCTCGGCGAGACGCTCGGCATCCGCCTTGCCGGCATGTACAACCGCCGCGACGGATATACCTACAACATCGGCACCGACAGCCGGATCGACGGGCGTGACATGTATGCGCTGCGCGGGTCGCTGCGCTGGGAGCCGAGCCCCGACACCACCATCGACCTTTCGGCCTACTACTTCCGCGAGAACGACAGCCGCAGCCGTGTGCAGAAGCAGCTCTGCCATCGCGATCCCACCGGCGTGCTCGGCTGTCTGCCCGACAAGCTCGCCAATGAGACGACCAACGGAGATTCGACGCTGGCGTCGCTGCTTTCGTCGCGCGAATTCTTCGGCATCGCGGTTGCGCCGGCCTTCGCGGCGCTGGGCCTCGGCAGCATCTACAACACCGATGGTGACGGCTTCTCGAACGCGGTCAATCCGACAGACGTGCGTACCGTCAACATCGATTACCTGCCGACCTACTTCGCCAAGGAAGAAGTCTATCAGGGCAAGCTGCAGCAGGCATTGGGTGACAACCTGACGCTGAACGTCACGGCAGGCTTTGCCCGCAACGAAGTGCGCAGCCGCACCGACTACAATCTGGCCACCCAGCGGGCCATTTCCGGAAGCCTTGGTCTGTATGGCCTTGCAGCCTTTGCGGCCAACCCCGCAACGGCCTTTGCCTTTGGACCGATCGCTGCCCGTCTTATCCCGAATGGCCCGACCGGCAATGTCTGCCAGTCGGACATCGACCCGAACAACGTTGGTGTTTTCGGCGCGGGCGGCAAGGCTCTCTGCGCAAAGACATCGTACGACATCGATGAATCAAGCCAGAGCTACAAGCAGTATGCGGCCGAAGCGCACATCGACTCCGATTTCGACGGGATGTTCAACTTCCTGATCGGCGCAAACTACCTGCGCGGTGAAACGACGAACAACAGCTATTACGTCAACTCGTTCGGCCTCGACTATGCGGCTGGTGTACTTGGCGCAGCGGCGGCTCTTACGGGGGCGACCGGCGGCAAGGCCGTCTTCCGTCCCTCGCCGTTCTTCCGCAGCAATACCGCCAAGGGCACCGTCGACAGCTACGGCATCTTCGGTGAGAGCTACTTCCAGTTCAACGACAAGGTGAAGCTGACTCTCGGCCTGCGTTACAACCACGACAAGAAGTTCACCCGGGCGCGCACGACCCTGCTCAGCAATGGTCTGTCGAGCGAGTTTGCCGGTGGCGGTGCGCTCTACGCATTGATCGGCGCGAACACGCTCGAGGAAGCGTTGAATTATGCTTCGGCAGGCGACTTCGACAAAGGCACCTTGGGCGTACAGCCGTTCCAGGAGCGCTCGGTCAGCTTCGGTCGCATGACCGGTCGAGCGGTGCTGGATTACCAGATCACGCCGGACAACCTCGTCTACCTGTCGTATTCGCGCGGCTACAAGTCGGGCGGCATCAATCCGCCGCTTTCGGTCGGGTCAGTGAATGACTCGTTCAAGCCGGAATCGGTCGATGCCTTCGAACTCGGGTCGAAGAACCGCTTCGGCGCACTGCAGCTCAATGTTTCGGCATTCTATTACCGCTACAAGGATCTGCAGCTCAGCCGCATCACCGCGCGCACCTCGGTCAATGACAACATCGATGCCAATATCTACGGCGTCGAAGCCGAAGCCATCATGGCGCCGACCCGCAACCTGCTGGTCAATCTCTCGGCGAGCTATCTCAAGACCAAGGTGGCAGGCGACCAGCTGTTCGTCGACACGCGCGATGTTTCGGCAGGCCGTTCGGACACGGTGATCATCAAGGACATCACCCTGGGTTCGAACTGCGCGGTTACGGGTGCCAGTGCAGCGGCGGCAAATGCCTTCGTCGGCGCGATCAACGGCAAGATCGGGCTCAAGGCTCCGACGCCGATCCCGGGCACCAACACCACCGGTGCGTTCTCGATCTGCGGTGCGCTTGCAGCACAGGCGGCCGCCATCGGCAATCTGTTCGGCGGCATCAAGGTAAGCTCGGGCATCGAGAAGAACGTCAAGGGCAACCAGTTGCCTCAGGCGCCCGAGTTCAAGTGGTCGGCAGGCATCCAGTACACGCTCGAAGCCGGCGACATGACGCTCGTCCCGCGCTTCGACATCAACTATACCGGTGAGAGCTACGGCACGATCTTCAACGGCAACATCAACCGCATAAAGGGTTTCGCGGTGATGAACGCCCAGATCCAGCTCAATGGCAAGGATGACCGCTGGTTCCTGCGCGGTTACATCCAGAACCTCGCCAACAACAACGCCACGACCGGGCTCTACGTTACCGATCAGTCGTCGGGCCTGTTCACCAACATCTTCACCCTGGAGCCGCGCCGCTACGGCGTTGCCGCAGGTTTCAAGTTCTGATTTTCGTCACCAGACGAAACCTCGCGCCGGGATCGCAAGGTCCCGGCGCTTTTCTTTGCGGCTCAATCGAACTGCGCTTTTGGCAGGCCTGAGCCGTCGTAGACCGGCTGCTTGGCAACAGCCTTGTATTTGGCCACATCGGCCCCGGTCATGCCGGACTGGGTGAGGTAATCGGCCATTGCGCGGTAGAGCGGCCCGGCGAGATGGTCGGCCAGCGCCGCAACGCTTTCCCATTCCTCATAGACCCACAGTCGCGAGGGGTTCAGCGCGTCGCCGTTCCAGACGTAGTGGATACAGCCGGGCTCGTCATACGTCGGCAGGATGTGCGGGGCACCACCACGCGCGATTTCCGCTGCATCCTTGCCTTCGAAATCGATCCAGCCCCAGAGCGTGACCCGTTCCATCATGCATTCCTTCGCGTTGCTTGCAGGCAATAGCGTAGGCGCACACAGGTCAGCCGGACATTGGCACTATCGACAGGGAAGAAAATGGTGGACGCACTTGGGCTCGAACCAAGGACCCGCTGATTAAGAGTCAGCTGCTCTACCAACTGAGCTATGCGTCCGTACCCGGAAGGGGCATGCCGCATGGTGTGCGGCGGGGAGGGGAATGGTGGACGCACTTGGGCTCGAACCAAGGACCCGCTGATTAAGAGTCAGCTGCTCTACCAACTGAGCTATGCGTCCATTCCCGCTCGGGAGCCGCCCCAATAGCGATTTTTGGACGGCTGCCAAGCCCCAAATTTCGGTTTTTCAGGAGAGGCTGCGCGGCGCTGATCGGCTCCAGCGTTCGACGGCCATGATCGTGCCGATGCAGATCATATTGGTCATCATCGAGGAGCCGCCATGGCTCATCCACGGTAGCGGAATTCCGACCACCGGAGCGAGGCCCATGACCATCATCAGGTTGATGCACATGTAGAAGAAGATGGTCATCGTCATGCCTGCAGCAAGCAGGCGCGAGAAGCGATCGGGCGCGTTGTTGGCGACCTTCAAGCCCCAGCGGAAGATCAGGCCGAAGACGGCGAGCACGAACAGCCCGCCGAGCATGCCCCATTCCTCGGCCATGGTCGCAAAGACGAAGTCGGTGTGCGATTCCGGCAGATAGTTGAGATGGCTTTGCGAGCCCTGCCCGAAACCCTTGCCGAAGAATCCGCCCGAGCCGATCGCGATCTTCGACTGGGTGATGTGGTATCCCGAGCCGAGCGGATCGTTCTCGGGGTCGAGGAACACGAGCACGCGCTTGCGCTGGTAATCGTGAAGCAGGGTGAAGAAGGCGAGGGGCGCGATGATCAGACCGGCCGCGCCTGCGCCCAGAAACCAGCGCAACGGAAGGCCTGCAAGGAACATCACGACGACTGCGCCGAACGAGATCGCAAGTCCGGTGCCGAGGTCTGGCTGGAGCATGACGAGACCCGCGGGAATGCCCAGCAGGATGCCGGCAGGCGCGAGCGAACGCCAGCTCTGCGTCTCGCCGACCGGAAGCACGGAATAGAACCATGCCAGCACAAGCACGATACCGGGCTTCATCAGCTCCGACGGTTGCAGGGTCATGAAGCCGAGATTGAGCCAGCGCTGGCTTCCGCCGCCGATGCCGCCGATCAGTTCGACGAGCACGAGCAGAAGGCACAATGCGACGTAGATCGGGATGGCCATCCGCCGGAACAGCTCCTGTGGCAGGCGGGCGATGATCATGGCCATGATCAGGAAGATGACGAAGCGTACGAGGTGCGACATCGACCAGGTTTCGAACCGTCCGCCTGCCGCCGAATAGAGCACAGCCGAGCCAAAGGTCACGAGCCCCGCGAGAGGCAGAAGCACGCCCCAGGGCTGACGGGCAATGGCGGCAGGGACGTAGGCGCGTGGCATCACTGCGCTCCTGCAGGCGCGGCGACGACCGGTGGAGGCGCGGCTGGCGGTGCTTCAAGTGTGGTGACAGGCTCTGCGCCGGGCGTCGCCGCAGCAGTCTGCGCATCGGTCGGCTCAGTGTCGGGCTTGCGCTCTTCCTCGACCCGCTCGGTCAGTTCCTCGTCGTCGGGCACGGGCTTTGGCGCCGATCCACCGTACTTGGCGGCGAAAGTGTTATAGCGCGTGGCCATGCGCTGCTGGACGTTGCCACCCCATTGCTTCTCGAACCCGTCGAGCACTTCCATCGCCTTGTCGGGCGCGAAGATGTAGGTCATCACGTCGCGCGCGATCGGGTAGGCCGAGCCCGAGCCGCCGCCATGCTCGATCGCCACGGCGCAGGCATACTTGGGCTTGTCGAACGGGGCGAAGCAGATGAAGTGACCGTGATCGCGGTGCTTCCACAGGCCGCCCTTGCCATTGCCGATGTTGAGCCCGACGACCTGCGCGGTGCCGGTCTTGCCCGCCAGAAGCACGTTCTCGACCGGGAGCCGCGCCTTGCCGGCGGTGCCGCGTCCGTTCACCACTTCGCTCATCGCCGCATGGATGTAGTCGAGGTGGTCCTGGCGAAAGCCCATCGACTTCGGCAGGGGGGCGTGGCGATCAAGCAGCAGTCGCGGCATGACCTCGCGGCCCGAGGCGATGCGCGAAGCCATGACCGCCTGCTGCAGCGGGTTGACCAGCATGTACCCCTGACCGATCGTGGCGTTGACCGTGTCGTAGACTGCCCATTCCTTCTTGTACTTGCGCATCTTCCATGCGGGATCGGGAACGGTGCCATAGGACTGGCCGGCGTAGGGCATGGGAAATTCCTGCCCGAGCCCAAGCCGCCGCGCCATCTGCGCGATCACGTCCATCCCGAGCTGTTGCGCGAAGTGGTAGAAGTAGACGTCGCAAGACTGGTAAATGCCCTTGGCCATGTTCGTCGAACCATGGCCACGGTGGTTCCAGCAGTGAAACACGCGGTTGCCTACACGAAGGCCGCCTGCACAGTTGACACTTGCCTCCGGATCGAGCCCCGCTTCAAGGAAGGCCATGGCGACCATCGGCTTGACGGTGGACCCCGGAGGATAGAGCCCGCGCAGAACCTTGTTGCGCAAAGGCACGTGATCGTCCTCGGACAGCATCTTCCATTCGATGCGGCCGATGCCGTCGGAAAAGCTGTTGGGATCGAAGCTTGGCATCGAAGCCATGGCGAGAACATCGCCGGTTTCGCAGTCCATGACCACGACCGAACCCGATTCCAGTCCGATCCGCCGCGCTGCATAGTCCTGAAGACCGGCGTTGATGGTCAGCTGGATCGGCTTGCCGGGTACGTCCTCGCGCGTGCCAAGATCGCGAACGATCCGGCCGGAAGCCGTCGCCTCGACCCGGCGCGCTCCCGGAACGCCACGCAGGCGCGTTTCGAACTGCTTTTCGAGTCCGTCTTTCCCGATCTTGAATCCCGGGGTGATGAGGAGCGGGTTGCGTTCCTTTTCGTAGTCCTCGGCGGAAGCGGCGCCGACGTAGCCCACAAGGTGTCCAACGGCAGCGCCAGTCGGGTAGAAGCGCGAATAACCGCGCTGGGGAATGACGCCGGGCAGTTCGGGCAGGCGCACCGAGACGGCCGCAAACTTGTCCCAATCGAGGCTGGACGCAACTTCGACAGGCTGGAAACCGCGCGCCTTGTCGAGCTTGTCGCGGATGTCGCGCACGCGGTCGGGCGGAAGGGCGAGAAGGTCCGCCAGTGTCTTCATCGTGCGGTCCGGATCCTCGACGCGGTCGGGGATGAGGTCGACGCGAAAATCCGCGCGGTTGGCGGCCAGCGCCTTGCCGAAGCGGTCGAGTACCCAGCCTCGGCGGGGCGGGATCAGCGTCAGGTTGACGCGGTTGCTCTCGGAAGCGGCCTGGTACTTCTCGTTCTGCGCAACCGCGAGATAGCCAAGGCGCGTGGCAAGAAGGACGCCGACGCCCGCCTGAAGCGATCCCATGACGAACGTGCGCCGCTCGAAGCGGTTGGTGAGGATCGCAGAGGTGATCGGCAGCCGCGACTTCACCGTCACAGCCTCTTGAGGGGAAGCAGGCGCACCCGGTCGAGCAGGGCCACGACGCCGGTCATGACCGGATAGAGCATCACCGAGACCAGCACCTGTGGCAGGATGACGACAGGAAGCGGGTAGCCAGTGGCGATGCCGGCCAACGTGGCACAGATCAGCAGATACCCGACGATCAATGTCGCCGCGACCATCCAGTCTTCGAAGAAACCACGCCAGCGAAACCGCTCGTCGATCACTTCCATTACCAGCATCGTCAGCGACCAGAGCAGGATGCCCGATCCGAACGGTTGGCCCGAATAGAGATCATCAAAGAAACCTAGCGGAAGTCCCGCCCAGACCGGGAGCATGCCGGGGCGCAGCATGCGCCAGGCGAGCAGCATGATGTAGGCGATGGGAGGCAGCACCGGGGCCGAGGCAATGATCGGCGAGAAGCTGGCCATTGAGGCGAGCATGATCGTGGCCCACGGCAGGCCCGTGGCGACGACCGGATGGGGCGCACGGTTGATCCGCTTGCGCACGACCTCGTCGGACGCGGTGCCGAGGCCGCTCCAGCTCACGGTTCCTGCGCCGCGGCCGCTGCGCCGTCCTTTTCGATCTGACGGAGTTGTTCGTTGGCCTGTGCCTGATAGGCCTGCTCGACAATCACGAATTCGTTGTCGGCGGGATCGGCAGCCAGATGGCCGGTTGCGCCATCACGATGGGGATCGGTGGCAACGGCAACCGGGATGCCGGGAGGGTAGAGCCCGCCCGAACCGGATGTGACGAAGACGTCGCCCTTCCTGACCGGATTGACGCCCATGTTGATCAAACGGATGTCGATCCGGCCGTTGGATGCGCCCTGTACGAACGCGGCCAGTCCGTCACGCGCCCGGCGTACCGGCACGACGTTGTCGGGATCGGTGACGAGCAGCACCCGCGCGGTGTCCGGGCCGGTCTCGATGACCCGGCCGACGAGGCCGGAGGCGGCGCGGACAGGCTGGCCGGGCTGTACGCCCTGCCGGGTGCCTGCATCAATTACCGCAAAACGGCGGGTACTTGATGCGGTCGAGCCGATCAGGTGGACGGTTGCGACTGGTTTGCGTGCGGCGTCGACAATGCCGAGCAGCGCCTTGAGGCGTCGGTTTTCGTCCTTTAGGGACTGCATCGAAACCGCTTCAGCGCGGGCGGCTTCGACTTCGCGGCGCAATTCGGCGTTCTGCTGCCCGGCCTTGAAATAGGCCCCGATGGCGGCGAGCACACCCTGGCTTGTTCCGCGGCTGGCCGCGCCGGCACGGCCGAGCGGTCGTGCGACTTCCGAAGCGGTGCTGCGTGCAAACGAGAAAGCATCCGGGTTGATCAGGGAGGCAACGACCACGGCCAGCCCGGCCACGACGCCGATGATGGCGATCACGTAGCCGGTGAAAATCCCGTACTGCGCCCTGCGCGAATAGCCCGGGCGCCGGTCCTGCGACCGCGCCATCCGTTCACCCCTTCAAGCCGGCTCCATCGGGAGCCGTAATGCAACCCACGCCGAAGTGTGGTTTCGTTCTGGTCAGGCTGTCGTCAGGACGCCGCGATAGATCGGATCTTCCATCGCGCGACCCGTACCGAGAGCGACGCAGGACAGCGGATCTTCAGCAACGCTGACCGGCAGTCCGGTCTCTTCGCGAAGATGCTCGTCGAGGCCGCGGATCAGCGCGCCACCACCGGTCAGCACGATGCCCTGGTCAACAATATCGGCAGCCAGTTCGGGCGCCGTGTTCTCCAGCGCGATTCGCACGCCTTCGACGATTGCACCGATCGGTTCGGAAAGCGCTTCGGCGACATTGGCCTGCGTGATGGTGATTTCCTTGGGCACGCCGTTGACGAGGTCGCGACCCTTGATCGCGATCGTCTCGCCGATGCCATCGGCGGGGACCATCGCGATGCCATAGTCCTTCTTGATGCGTTCAGCAGTGCCTTCGCCGATCAGCAGGTTGTGATGGCGGCGGACGTAGGACACGATCGCTTCGTCCATCTTGTCACCGCCGACGCGCACCGAAGTGGTGTAGGCCAGACCGCGCAGCGAAAGGACGGCAACTTCGGTCGTGCCGCCGCCGATATCGACCACCATCGAGCCCACCGGCTCTGTCACTGGCATGTCGGCTCCGATCGCAGCGGCCATCGGCTCGAGGATCAGGTAGACCTGGCTTGCGCCGGCGTTGCTCGCGGCATCGCGGATTGCGCGCTTTTCGACCGAGGTGGCGCCCGAGGGCACGCAGATCACGATTTCGGGATAGCGCAGCAGGCTCTTCGATCCGTGGACCTTGCGGATGAAGTGCTTGATCATTTCTTCGGCGACTTCGATGTCGGCGATCACGCCGTCGCGAAGCGGGCGGATGGCTTCGATGTTGTCGGGCGTCTTGCCCATCATCATCTTGGCGTCATCGCCGACGGCCTTTACGCGCTTGATTCCGTTAATCGTTTCGATGGCGACGACGGAAGGTTCGTTCAGCACGATGCCGCGATCCTGGACATAGACCAGCGTATTGGCCGTGCCGAGGTCGATCGCGATGTTCTGGGAACCGAACTTGAAGAATCGGGAAAAGATCGAAGCCATCAGGAAATCCGTAAATAAACTGCGGTTTGGCGCACGGGCACGCGCCAGACCCCTCCAGAATGTGCGCCCGGGAAGGCGGCTCATTAGCAGGGGTGCGCAGCAAAACCCATAGGCTTGTACCGCATTGGACAGATAAGTTCTCGGCTTGTCTCGAAATAAGGCGAGTTCGGCGCTAGAGCCTGTCGGACCATGCGAGTCATCCGCCGTCTACCCGAAACCCTGATCAACCGTATCGCGGCCGGCGAGGTGGTGGAACGGCCTGCCAGTGCGCTCAAGGAACTGGTCGAAAACGCTATCGATGCGGGTGCAACGCACGTCCATGTGCGCCTGTCCGAAGGCGGCCTGGCGATGATCGAGGTCTCGGACGATGGCTGCGGCATGCGTCCCGACGAGATCGAACTCGCGCTGGAACGCCATGCTACCTCGAAGCTGCCCGACGAGGCGATCGAGGAGGTCGAGACGCTGGGCTTCAGGGGCGAGGCGCTGCCTTCGATTGCCTCGGTTGCGCGCGTGACGGTTGAAAGCCGCCCGCAAGGCAGCGCCGATGGCTGGAAGCGCGTGGTCGACAACGGCGCGCTCTTCTCCGAAGGTCCGGCTGCCCTGCCTCCGGGCACGCGAGTGCGGGTGGAGCATCTGTTCGACAAGATCCCGGCACGGCGCAAGTTCCTGCGCAGTGCACGGTCCGAATGGGCGGCGTCGATGGATGTCGTGCGCAGGCTGGCGATGGCGCGGCCCGATCTGGGCTTTACGCTGGAGCACGATGGACGCCGCGCGCTCCATGTACAGTCCGGCGAAACGCTTGAGGCCCGCGTCGCACAACTGGTGGCGCGTGAACTTGCCGGAAATTCGGTGACCGTCGATCTCGAGCGCGGGGACTATCACCTGACCGGCG
The DNA here is from genome assembly GCF_057180545.1 of Novosphingobium sp. HNCC26DJ243. Lineage (NCBI taxonomy): Bacteria > Pseudomonadati > Pseudomonadota > Alphaproteobacteria > Sphingomonadales > Sphingomonadaceae > Novosphingobium > Novosphingobium sp. HNCC26DJ243. The sequence continues at coordinate 86,205 of NZ_JBXUGN010000001.1, forward strand.
TTGCCGGCTTGCCCACCTACAATCGCGGCGTGGCCGATCATCAGTACCTTTTCGTCAACGGCAGACCGGTGAAGGACCGCCTGTTGATCGGCGCAGTGCGCGGGGCTTATGCCGACATGCTGGCGCGCGATCGCCATGCCGTGCTGGCGCTGTTTCTGCAGGTGCCGGGATCGGAGGTGGATGTGAATGTCCATCCGGCCAAGACGGAAGTGCGCTTCCGCGATCCGGCGCTTGTGCGCGGCATGGTCGTCTCAGGCCTGCGGCACGCGCTTTCGAGCGGGGACCGCCGGTCCGCACAGGCACCATCGGCAAGCGCGATGGCGGCGTGGCAGGCAGAGCCGCTCGCACCGACGCCGACGATACAGCAGGCCAGCATCTTTGCGCAGCCGTGGCGGCCCGACGCACGGGTCTCGGACGCCGGGGCGGCGTGGCGCGGCTACGAACAATCGGTAATGGCACCGCCGACGGCTCGCGCCGAACCGGCGACCGAGGATGTTGCGGAAGCACCGCGTTATCCCTTGGGCGTGGCTCGCGGGCAGGTGGCCAAGACCTACATCGTCGCCGAAGCCGAGGACGGCCTGGTGATCGTAGATCAGCACGCGGCGCATGAGCGGCTTGTGCTGGAGCGATTGCGCGCGGCTGGCGCGGGGCAGGGCACTACTCCGGCACAGGCGATGCTCATCCCCGAGGTCGTCGAACTGGAAGAAGTGGCCTGTGACCGGCTGGAAGCGGCGGCGGACAAGCTTGCCGAATTCGGGCTGGTGCTGGAACGGTTCGGTCCTGCGGCAATGCTGGTGCGGTCGATCCCGGCCGCGCTTTCCAAGGGCGATCCCGCGAGGCTGGTCGCAGACGTCGCCGACGACCTTGCCCATCATGGTGACGCCCTGCTGCTGGGCGAGAAGCTGGATCTGATCCTTGCGACGATGGCCTGCCATGGCTCGGTGCGGGCAGGGCGCGTGCTGTCGGTAGCGGAAATGAACGCGCTGCTGCGCGAAATGGAGGTGACGCCGCGCTCGGGTCAGTGCAATCATGGCCGCCCAACCTGGGTCAAGCTTGCCCATGGGGACATAGAAAAGCTGTTCGGGAGAAAGTGATGCTGTCCATCGCGCGTGCTGCCATGATCGCCCTTGGCCTTGCGGGTCTTGCCGCCTGCGACGAAAAGGAGCCGAGCGATGCCGAGGCGATCGCCGCAGTCAATGCGGCGCAGGATGTGAAGCCGCCGGTCCAGACGCTCGATCCGCAGGCGATCCTCTATCCCGACATCACCCGCGCCAAACTTCACGGCACGGGTTGTGCATTCGTGGCCGAAGGAGGCGGGCTCGGCGCGGTACTGCTCGCACAGGACAAGCGCGGGGTCATCAAGGTCAATGGCGAGATCATGGTGCTTGCGCCCGATACCGGCAGCGCAAAAATGCCCAAGGGGAGCTGGTCACGCTATACTGGCAAAGCTTATGCCCTGACGCTGACCGCCATCGGGCCGATCACGCCGGCCGGCGGGGCCGAGCAGTTCCGGGGCAAGCTGGTAATTACCGACGCCTTCGAACGCCCCGCGTATGAAGCGAACGGCGACGTCCAGTGCAAGGCGATCTGAGGCTTCAGGTGCTTTCGGGCGCGCGCACGCGGATGAGCCCGATCGACTTCATCGTCATCACAACCACTCCGTCCTGATTGAACACGCGCACGTTCGAACGGAAACTCCCCATCTCGGGCCGCGATCCGCTGCGCTTCTTGTCGACGATTTCGGTTTCGACCGAGAGCGTGTCGCCGGGAAAGACCGGGGTGAGCCAGCGAATCTCGTCCAGCCCAGGTGAGCCGAGGCCAGCCTGTTGGCGCGCCTTCAGGTTTTCCACCAGCATCGCCATGGTCATGGCGCAGGTATGCCAGCCGCTGGCCGAAAGGCGCCCGAAATGCGTTTTTGCCGCAGCATCGTCTTCGAGATGGAAAGGTTGAGGATCGTACTTCGAAGCGAAGTCGATCACTTCGTCCCGCGTGACCGCATAACTGCCAAAGCGCTGCACGGCACCGGGTTGAAGGTCTTCAAAATACTGCATGGTCAGCAGGTTTGCCGGAAGGGCAGGCAAAGTCAATCGATCGGTTAAGCCGTCTCAACGATGCCACGGCATTTTTAAATGCGAGGGCGGGGCTGGATCGGGAATGATGCGGTACCTTGCGAGAATCACGCTGAACACGCCGAACAGTAACAGGCCTGCTGCAACCAGGCTGAAGGCAAGGCCCATGTCGCGCAGATCATTGATCGCGCCGCCCAGCGACAGCACTTCGCTGCTTCGTTCGAACCAAGCCGAGCGCAGCAATGACCAGCCTATCAGGGCGAAGACCACTGCCCTTGCGGCGTGGCCGGCGCGACCGATCCAGCACGTGGCGCGCGGTGCCCTGTGCGAGACATTGCGCATGAAAGAGGCGGTCAGCGCGCTATTTCCCTGCATGAATCCGCCAATGATCAGCGCAAGGCCGAGTACCCCGAGAACGGTTGAGCCGAGCGAATAGGTCAGCACGCTTTCGGCCATTTCCGACGATTGATCTGAGCCGGATTTGCGCGCGCCCGAAGCGATGCGCGCTGCCGTCCAAGCCATAGCGAAATGGACGAGTGCGCTTGCGAAATAGCCAATCCGCTGGGCCACGCCCTTTGTATCGGTCCCCTTGCGTTCGATGTCGAAGAACGCGCACGAAAGGCGATAGAGCGCATAGCCGATAAGTCCTGCGGCTGCGAGATAGAGCGCGAGCGATCCTCCGGGGATGCCCGCCACGACCGCAAACGCATCGCCCGGACCGTCATCGACATCTGCGTGCCGGGCGGTGGTCAAGGCAAGGTAACCGAGCAGGATATAGACGATGCCTCGTGTCGCGAACCCGATCCGCGCAAGCCATGCAACCTTTTCAGACTTGTCGACCATCGCCCGCCCCTCGCTCTCATCTTGATCGAGCCAGAACGCAAGGGGCGGGCATTCGTGCCCGCCGGCATCACATCGGCCGCACTATCATCCACAGGGCCATGGCAACCATCACCAGGTTCTCGGTCAACGAAACGAAGCCCAGCGGCACACGGCCCGAGCCACCCACGCAGGCGCACTTGAGCTCGCGCTTCTGGACATAGACGGCGTAAAACACTGATACCGCGCCAATCGTGCCGATGAACAGGGCAATGGGGACAGACAGCCATTCAAGCGCGCGGGCAGACATGAGTATGCCTGCCAATGCCTCGCCGAATGGATAGAGATAGGCATAGGGCACCCAGCGGCGTGCCAGGAGGTCGTAGCCCAGGAACATCGTCGCAAACCGATCGACGTCCTGAAGCTTGAGCATGGCGAGGAGCGCCATCGCGAAGGATACGAACCATTCGAGCGATCGGCCGGTGAACGGCGTGCCGAATGTCGCAAAGCTCACGGCCAGAGCGAGTCCTGCGGCAATGGCGAACACCGCAAGCACGGGGACGTAGCTCACCGCATCGGGATCGGCGACCTTCAGGCCGAGGAAGCGGCGTGTGTCGTCGTGTCCGCCGATGCGCTCACCGCCGATGAAGACCTGAGGCGTCGTTTTCACGCCGTGTTCGGCCTTGAACGCGTCGGTCTCCTCACGGGTCTGCAACCAGTGGTCCTCGACCGTGTAACCCTTTCTTTCGAGCAGGTGCTTCACTTTCACGCCATAGGGGCAGATGTGCTTGGGCATGACCATGCGATTGAGCACGGCGACGGGCTTGGTGGTCTTTTCCTGTGTCATGGCGATGCTTATAACTTGCGTACCATGGTACGGAGTCAAGCATTATGGCGATGACGATTTCCGGTTTGGCCAGAGAGGCCGGTGTCGGGGTGGAAACAGTGCGTTTCTATCAGCGCAAGGGCCTGCTTGACGACCCTCGGCCCAGCAAGTCAGGGCGGGAAGGGCAACAGCATTACGGCCCCGACGATTTGCGCCGCCTTCGTTTCGTGCGAAGCGCGAAAGCCGCCGGGTTTACGCTTGCCGAGATCGCGGAATTGCTCGCACTGGATGCCGGCCATGATCGCCCTCGTGCCAGCGCGATGGCACGGGGCCGCCTTGAAGCGATCGATCAGGAAATCGCCCGGCTGGAAGCGGCGCGGCAATCACTGCGCAAGCTCGCGAACGAATGCGCCAGGGGCGATGCCGGACCGTGCCCGATCATCGCCGCTTTCGAAGCCTGAAGATCAGACGTTGAACTTGAAGTGGAGGACGTCGCCGTCCTTCACCACGTATTCCTTGCCTTCCTGGCGCAGCTTTCCGGCATCGCGCGCGGCGCTTTCACCGCCAAGGCTGACGAAATCGTCATAGGCGATGGTCTCGGCACGGATGAAGCCGCGCTGCATGTCGGAATGGATCTCGCCCGCCGCTTCCGGAGCCTTGGCACCAAGATGGACGGTCCAGGCGCGTGCTTCCTTGGGTCCGACGGTGAAGAAGGTAATGAGGTGGAGGAGATCGTAACCTGCGCGGATGACGCGGGCGAGGCCGGTTTCGTGCAGCCCCATTTCCTCGAGGAAGACGCTGCGCTCTTCGGCGTCCATGCCGACGAGCTCGGATTCGATTGCGGCCGAGACGATGACGGCGTTCGCGCCCTCGGCCTTCGCCTTTTCGAACACGCGTGCCGAAAACGCGTTGCCTTCGGCCGCACTTTCTTCCTCGACGTTGCAGACATAGAGCACAGGCTTGGCGGTGAGCAGCTGGGCCTGACGGAAGACGCGCAGTTCTTCCTCGTCCTTCGGCTCGGTCAATCGCGCGGGCTTGCCTTCGCGCAGCAGTTCGAGCGCCTGGCCCAGTACCGAGGCTATGATCTTCGATTCCTTGTCGCCCGCCTTGGCCTTCTTCTCGGCAGCAGGAACGCGCTTCTCGAGGCTCTCGAGATCGGAAAGCATCAGCTCGGTCTCGACCGTCTCTGCATCGGAGATCGGATCGACCTTGTTGTCGACATGCTGGATGTCATCGTTCTCGAAGCAGCGCAGCACGTGGACGATCGCGTCCACTTCGCGGATGTTGCCGAGGAACTGGTTGCCCAGGCCTTCGCCTTTCGACGCGCCGCGCACGAGACCGGCGATGTCGACGAAGCCGAGCTGCGTCGGGATGATCTTCTGGCTTCCCGCGATGGCGGCCAGCTTGTCGAGGCGCGGGTCGGGCACGCCGACGTTCCCTACGTTCGGTTCGATCGTGCAGAACGGATAGTTCGCGGCCTGCGCGGCCTGCGTCTCGGTCAGCGCATTGAACAGCGTCGATTTGCCGACATTGGGAAGACCGACGATCCCGCAACGAAAACCCATTTCAAACTCCTTGGCTGGCCGCGCCCATAGCCGCACCAGCAGGGTTTGGAAACCTTCACCGAAATTTCAGGCATTCACGGCACAAGGTCCGGATCGGTGGAGAATGGATTCATGAATAAGCTGGCCAGACTGACCTTGCCGCTTGCCTTGCCCTTGCTGGTCATGGCGTGCAGTGCGAGCCCGCAAGAGCGTGCGGAGCGGGCGCGCAAGGCCTTTGCAGCGCACGATTTCCGCTCCGCCCAGGTCGACATTGCATCGGCATTGGAAGCCAATCCGGGCGATGCCGGCCTGATCGAGCTTCAGGCCCGCAACGCCCTGGCGATGGGCGACGGCATCGCTGCCGAGGCAGCGCTCGCCCGATTGCCACAAGGGCGCCGGCCGGCCGATTTCGCTTTGCTCGCCGGCGAGGCCGCATTGCTGCGCGGGGCACCGGACGATGCGTTGTCGGCAATCGGTGCTGATGGCTCTGCATCGGCACAACGCATCCGGGCGCTGGCGATGCTCGCCAAGGACGATCGTGATGCAGCGGCCAAGGCCTTTGCTGCGGGCGCCACGGGAGCGAGCGACGGTCGCCTGCTGGCTGACTATGCGCGGTTTGCCTTGATGGGCGGCGATGTGAAGAGCGCCCGTGCTCTCGCAGATCGGGCAAAGGCTTCGGCGCCTGACCTGGTGGACAGCATGCTGGCCGACGCCGAAGTGGCGACCGCCGAAGGGCATCTGGCGCAGGCACTTGCGACATATGATCGCGCTGCAAAGGCGTGGCCTGGAAATCTGGCGGCGCTGGCAGGCAAGGCCGCCGTGCTGGGCGATCTGGGCCGCACCAAGGAAATGGACGCGGTGCTTGAGAGCCTCGCCGAAGTGAAGGGCGGTAGCGAGGTGGCTTGGCTGCAGGCGCGCGCCGCAGCCTCGCGCGGCGACTGGCCAACCGTGCGCAGCGTGCTTCAGGCGAACGAGACAGCATTACAGGGCAAGGATGAAGCGACCGTGCTTTATGCTCAGGCGCTGGTTCAGCTGAAGCAGCCCGAACAGGCGCGCGCGCGCCTCCAGCCGCTGCTCACCCGTAATCCGCAAAGCGCGATGCTGCGCCGCGAACTGGCCAAGGCCCAGCTCGCCGCCGGCGATGCAACCGGCGCGGTCGAAACCATGCGGCCTTTCGCCGAGGTGCAGACCGCCGATGTCGAGGACCTGCGTCTGTTGGCAAAGGCGGCCGAAGCTTCGGGTGATCCGGAAGCCGCGAAGCTGGCGCAGAAGGCCCGGTTCCCCTCCGCCCAGGCGCTGGCGGCGACGCTGGCGCAGGCCGATACCGCGGTTCGCCAGAACAACTGGGGCAACGCGATTGCCGCTTACGAGCGGATTCTTGCAGTGACCGACGGCACCAATCCGCTGGTGCTCAACAACATGGCCTACGCCCAGGGGCAGGTCGGCAACATGTCGAAGGCCATCGATTATGCCGAACGCGCTTTGAAGAAGGCGCCGGGGAATGCCTCGGTCATGGATACGCTGGGCTGGTTGCTCGTGCAGTCGGGCGAGGACCGTTCGCGCGGCCTTGCCTTGCTTCGCGATGCCGCCCGCAAGGCACCGGACAACGCAAATATCCGCGATCACCTGCGCAAGGCCGAGCACGGCTGATCGATCGCATGCGAAAAGAGGAGCCGGCGCAATGCGCGGGCTCCTCTCTTGGTATAATGCGGCGTTCGTTCAGGCGATGGCGAGGCGTCGTGCCGACTGGCGACGGCGCGCCATGGCAAGGCCCACAAGGCTGAGGCCGAACAGGCCGAGCATGCCGGGTTCAGGCACCGGGGTGCCACCAGTGGAGCCGCCGGTCGATCCGCCCGTGCTGGTCGAGGTCATCGTTCCTGCGCCGCTGGCAGAGCTGATGCCCGGAACGCCGCTGATCGACTGGTAGCGCACGTAGAAGTCGCTCAGCGTCAGGGCGCTGACGGGCGAGGAGAAGCTCAGGGTGAATGAACCAGTGCCGGTCTGGCCCAGAGTCAGGCCGCCGCTGCCGCCGCCTGCGCAGCTTCCGGTCTGAGCATCCTTGAAGCACACATCGACGGTGCCGATTCCGTTGGGATAATTCGAGTTCAGCGTCGTGTACGAGAATGCACCGGTGCTGCTGGCCGACGAGATCGTCGGATCAGTGTTGAAAGCGAAGCTCGAGATGCGCGAGTCGGTCACCGGTGCGGAGCTGGTGTTGGCCACGCTGTAATCGAACGTGTAATCGTTGCCCGAGACGCCGGTCAGCGTGAACGTGGTCGATCCGGTCAGGCCACTGATCGCGGTGCTGCCCGAGAAGCCGTCATAGTTCAGCGAGAAGGTCGAGCCGATATCGCCCGAGCCGAGCGTGATCGAATCCGCAAACGCCGGAGCGGCGAAGGCGAGGGATGCGGAAGCGGCAAGTCCCGTAAGCATCTTCAAGGCGTTCATGGTGAGTCCCCGTATTGAATTGGTTGACGGCATACTCAGCAAACCCCGTGCCAACCGCAGAAATACGTCACATTGAATGGTTAATGACAATTCGTTCGTAAACTTTTCCGACGCTTTTCATATGTTTTGCCTTTCACCAAACTTTCAGGCGTTCGTGGCATTGCAGGTGCATGAGAAACGTTGTGGCGCTTGCTCCCCTATTCTTGATGGTGGCGGCCTGCGGTGAAGATCCGGCCGCGAGGATTGCGCGTGCGCGCGAAGAGATCGCGGCAATGGAACTGGGCGCTGCGCGCGTCGACCTTTCCGCAGCACTGGCGCAAAAGGGTGATGACGCCGAATTGCTGAGGCTCCTGGCCGACGTGCAGTTGCGGCTCGGAGACGGTGATGGCGCGCAAGCAACGGCGGCCCGGCTGGAGCGTGCGGGCTTCAAAGGGCCCGATCTGGCGCGGATAAAGGCCGAGGCCTTGTTGCTGCGCGGCTTGCCCGAAGATGCGCTGGCCCTGCTTGGTCAAGACGCATCTCCCACCGCATGGCGCATCCGTGCTGCGGCAAAGATCCGGCTTGAGGATGCGAGCGGCGCACTCGAAGCCCTGAAGAAGGGGGCGGCCGCGGGCAGTGATCCGCTGCTGATGCGGGATTATGCGCGGTTTCTGCTGAGCGCTCAGGATCTGGAAGGCGCCTCCGCGCAAGTTGCGGCCTTGTCGCGACTGGAGCCGGACGGCTTCGATTCCCTGATGCTGGCTTCGGAGCTGGCGACGAGACAGGGACGCATGGGCGAGGCCCACGCCACGCTCGAGCGCGCGGCCAAGCGCTATCCCAAGGTGCCCGATCCCTGGATCGCGCGCGCGACCGCTTACGATATCGAAGGCAAGCTCGACGCCGCTATCGCAATGACCGGACGCGCCGCAGCGATCGCACCCGATGATCCGCGCGTCACCGATCTCAAGGTGCAGTTCGCGGCGATGAAGGGCGATTGGGAACAGGTGCGTACGGTCCTTTCACGCGAGGAAGGGCGTCTCGATCCGCTGTCAGCCAATGGTCTCACCTATGCCGAGGCGATGTTGCGTCTTGGTCACCCCGAGCAGGCGCGGGCCATGTTCCAGCGTGCTTTGACGCGCTCTCCCAACAATCCCTATTCGCGGCTCATGCTGGCGCAGGCACAACTGGAAACGGGCGATGCGGCAGCAGCCTACGCCACGGTAAAACCGCTTTCGGACAGCCTGCTTGCCGGGCCGCGCGAACTGGAACTCGCCGAAAAGGCGGCGCGCGCGATCAACAGTCCCGAAGCCGAGGCGTTGCGTGCGCGGCTTGGCGCTGTCCGCACCAGCGCCGCGCAAACCCTTTCCGGCAAAGGGCAGGGGGCATTGGCGCGCCAGGACTGGAACGCCGCGATTGCGGCCTATGGCGAACTTGCGCAGCTTGGCGACGACGCCGGGGTCTTCAAGCGGCTGGCGCTTGCGCTCAGTCACGCCGGACGAACAGGCGAGGCCATGGCTGCCGCAGACAAGGCGCGGTCGCTAAGTCCCGATGATCCCGATACGATGTACATGGCTGGCTACGTTCGCGCAGTTGGGGGAGCGGACCGCGCAAACGGAATCCGTTTTATCAGACAGGCGATCGAGGTCGATCCGGGCAATGCGCTCTACCGGGCCAGCCTTGCCCGGTTTTCCAGGCAAGATTGATCTTCGCCAGGGCGCTGCGCGCGATCAGGCGCGCGGCTTGACCTTGCGCGAACGGGCATAGCCTACGCCGAGCAGACCCATCGCCATCATGCCGAGCATCCCTGGTTCAGGAACCGACGTACCACCCGAAGTCGTAGTGGTGCCGCCTGAGGTCGTCGTCGTGGTGCCGCCTGAGGTCGTAGTCGTGCCGCCGGAGGTGGTGGTGCCACCCGAGGTGGTCGTGGTGCCGCCCGAGGTCGTGGTGCCGCCGCACATGCTGGAGCCCGACGTGTGGCCGCAGTTGCAGTAGTGGGTATGGGTCGACCAGAAGAAACCGGCCTGAGCGGGCGCAGCGCCTGCGGCGGTCAGGGCAGCGGCGGAAACGATGGCGAGCTTGCGAATCTTCATATCAACCCCCGTTGAACAAGTCGTGGTTGACGGCATCCTGTGCAAAACCGATGCCAAATGATGAAAAACAACAGCTTGTGTGGTTAACGTGCGGAAAGGTGCCGGTCCGTTGTCAAGGCTGCCGACACTGCCGTTGCGCGACGCGCTTTATCGCTGTTGGCGCAAGGCGACCTCGCTCATGAACCGCACCGCGTCACCCTGAGCAAGCCATGACGCCTCCGATGCCACCGCGCCGAGCATGTCGACGAGATCATCCTGTTCGGCCTTGGCGAAGTTTCCGAGGACATAGCCCGTCACCCGATCCTTGTGGCCGGGATGGCCGATGCCCAGCCGCACGCGCTGGAAATCTGCCCCCAGGTGCTGGTCGATCGAACGCGACCCATTGTGGCCTGCGGTGCCGCCGCCCTGCTTCACCTTGACCTTGAACGGGGCGAGGTCGAGTTCGTCGTGGAACACCGTCAGTGCCTCGAGCCCGAGCTTGTAGAAGCGCATGGCCTCGCCGACCGAGCGACCGCTCTCGTTCATGAACGTCGCAGGCTTGAGCAGGAGGACCTTGGTGTTGCCGATGCGGCCTTCCTGCAGCCAGCCCTGGAACTTCTTCTGCACCGGCCCGAAATTGTGGACCTCGGCAAGGGTATCGAGCGCCATGAAGCCGACGTTGTGCCGGTGGAGCGCATATTGCGGTCCCGGATTTCCAAGGCCGACCCAAAGTTGCATGTGCTTGGCGTTCCTTCAGTTCGCTGCGCTCGCGCCTTGCCAGATGTGGCCGCGCAAAAAAAGAACCCCCCCCCGCACCGGGCGGAAGGGGTTGCTCTTTATCGCGCTGGCCCGAGGGCAGGGCGATCACCCGAAGATCAGTCTTCGGCCTTCGTCGTGTCGCCTTCTTCGCTCTTCAGCGAAGAGGGAGCAACGATCGTGGCGATGGTGAAATCGCGATCGGTGATGGCGGGCTTGGCGCCAGCAGGCAGGGTCACGGCGCTGATGTGGATCGAATCGCCCACTTCATAGCCTGAAACGTCGACGATGATGTCGTCGGGGATCGAGTCAGGCGCGCATACCATTTCCAGCTCGTGGCGGACGATGTTGAGGATGCCGCCCTTCTTGAGGCCGGGCGACTTCTCTTCGTTGATGAAGGCGACGGGCACGTTGACGTGCACGACAGCGTCCTTCGACACGCGCAGGAAGTCGGCGTGCTGCGGACGGTCGGTCACCGGGTGGAAGGCGACGTCCTTGGGGAGGGTACGGATGGTCTGGCCACCCACGGTGAGTTCGACGATCGAGTTGAAGAAGTGGCCGGTGCCGAGCGCCTTGTTGAGCGCCTTTTCTTCCAGGTGGATTGCAACCGGTTCTTCATTGCCGCCATAGATCACGGCGGGGGTGCGGCCTTCGCGACGCAGTGCACGGGAGGCTCCCTTGCCTGCCCGATCGCGCGTCTCGGCCGACAGCGTAAGCGTCTCGCTCATGTGTCAGTACCTTCCAAGAATGCTGTGTTTCAAATCTTCCTCCGCCACGCCTCCAGGGATGACCATGACAGGGAAGCGGCGGCCCTTAGCGGGTTTACCGGGAAATGCAAGGGTTGTGGGGGTGGGGCACTCTAGCTTTACGACAATCAAAATTTCGCCCGAATAGCCGCGCGGCCTTCTCGCGCTTCCACCCACCAGGTTCGACCCGTCACAGCTCCACTAAAAGCTCCCAGCAGTGCAAGCCACCAAGCATCAGTGCCGTATGTCAGCAAGATCGACATGGGTATCCCAAACCCGACGAAAATGCCCAATCCGACGTAAGCAGCCAAGCTTTCCCAATTCAGCTTGGAAAGGAGCGCAGTGACGGGAAGGCCCAAAAAGAGGCTTGTAGGGAGAACGAAGATCAGAGTTAGAGGTATCGGGAGCGCGATGAAAAAAAGCGAAGTCAAAAATTCGCCTTCTCCCTTCCCGTCAATTATCGAAGCCATTGAAAGAACAAGTAAAAGCATCATCGGCATGCATGCGCCCGCGAGCGTTCCGAAGACTACTGCTTTTGCAAACGCACGCATAATTAGTCTATAGTCCAACTAAGTGCGATATCGAATGAAGTTGTTCGGTCTTTGCATGTTTTCCAGTTCATCGGACCCTGAATGTGGGCGAACACTTATCAAGGCACCCGCTTGATCGTCCACCCTCGCGCCATCATCAGGCGTTGGAGGCTGTCGGACCCGGCGAGGTGCGCTGCGCCCACGGCCACGAACGGCTTTGCGCCCGCCTTCAGCATCGCGTCGAGCTGATCGGCCCAGTTACGGTTGCGGTTGGAGAGCAGGGCTTCGTGCAAGCCGGAATCGGCGAGGAAGCCGCTGTCGCTTTCCTTGGCGATGCCGAGGTCGTTGCCGCGCAGCCACAGCGTGACCATGTCGGCCTCCTCGTCCTTGTCGCTCGCCACTTCCACGGCAACTTCGCGCAAGAGCACTTGCTGTTCTCGCGGGGGCAGGGCGTCGAAGATGCCGAACTGGCTGTCGATCGTCTCGAACCCGGCGATCGGCTTGGTGCCTGCCAGCTTGCGCAGTTCCGGCTCGGCACCGCTCTGCGGATCGGCCCCGGCCTTTTGTCCCGCAATCGCGGCGAGTTGCAGGGCAACCGCCCAGCTTTCGGTATCGGCAAAATCCGCGTCTGACAGGCCGAGCTTGCGGTAAACTGCCGCCAGTTCATCGCGGTAGGCTACGGCCAAGCGCTGCGATGGCGGCGGCAGGCCCGCCGTGCCGGCCAATCGCGCCAGCGCCTCGCCAGCGACCGTCTGGTCAAGCGGCTCGGCGATTTCGAGGACGAGCCGGTCAGACTTGGCCAAGGCATCGGTAATCTCGGGCCGCAGCCACTGTGTGCCCGGTGGCAGCGCATGGACCGTGCCGAACAGGTAGCCGTGCACGGTGCCGGTGCGATCGGTTACCTGCCATAGCGCCACCCGCGCGTCGCTTTCGGGCTTGTCCTCGTCACGCCCCATGCAGGTGACGAGCATGCCGAGAGCGGCTGCCAGCAGCAGGCGCAGGACGATCTTCACTGCACGCGAACCGAGGTGAAGCCTTGGCGCTTCAGCAGATCGAGCACGCTGTTTGCGCCCGCCAGATGGCCTGCGCCCACCGCGATGAACACTTGTCCCGGCTGGTCCAGCCGCTTGGCGATCCACGATGTCCAGTTGCGATTGCGCTGGTACAGCAGCGTCTCGGCAAGCTCGGGATCGTCCATCTCGTCATTGAGCAATCTGGCCAGCGCATCGGAATCGCCTGTGCCCCATTGTTCGGTCATGGTGCCGATCAGGGCGAACGACTTGTCGAAATCACGCACCGCCTGGGCCAGGAACTTCAATTGCGCCTCACGCGGCAGGCTGTCGAACAGGCCAAGCTGGAAGACCATGGTCTCGAGCGCGCCTTGAGCCTTGCCCTTGGCCAGAGCCGCCTTGCGCAGCACGGCTTCTGCTCCGTCGTCCTTGCCATAGCCGGACATGGCATAGGGCAGCATGCCGATGGTCAGCCCGGCCAGCCAGGGTTCCGCCTTGTCGAAGGCCTCAGGTGGCATCTTGAGCTTGGTCAGCAACGCCTCGTAGGCCACCCGGTCCTCGTCGGTCATAAGTGAGCGCAGCGTTTCGCCTTGCAGCAGCCCGATCGAGACGATCGCCTTCTGTTGTTCGGATGCCGGCATATCGGGAATCTCGGTCACCAGCTGGTCCGAAGATTCGAGCGCGGTCGCCACCGGGCCGTCCAGCCAGGCAAGATTGCGCGGCAGCGCGTGGACCGTGCCGAACAGATAGATGGTGGTGTCCGCGTCGGCCACCTTCCACAACGCGGGCTTCAATTGCCTGGGCGCGGGCGTGGTGGCGGCGCGCTTGGTGGTTTCTCCCCGCGCGGCGACTGGCCCGGAGAAGGCAATTGCGGCAAGTGCGAGAACGCTGGCGAAGGTCTTGGCAAGAGTCATGAAGGCATCCTTATCCGCCGGGCATGAACGAACCGTTTTCGCCACGCAATGCGGCACGATTGCAGAGCAGGACTTTCACCCGAAAAGGTTGATTTGGGGCGGCTCATCGGCCAAAGCCGCGCGACCATGGCCGATACATTGAACACGCCGCCCACAGCGCCCGTCAAGGCGCCGCTCAGTCTGCAGGACATGATCCTGCGCCTTCATGCTTTCTGGGGGGAGCAGGGCTGCCTGATCCTCCAGCCTTATGACATGCGCATGGGCGCAGGGACCTTCCATACCGCGACCACGCTGCGCGCGCTGGGGCCCGAGCCGTGGAACGCCGCCTTCGTCCAGCCCTGCCGCCGCCCGACAGATGGCCGCTATGGCGAGAACCCCAATCGGCTGCAGCACTACTACCAGTATCAGGTGATCCTGAAGCCTTCCCCTGAAAACCTGCAGGAGCTTTACCTCCAGTCGCTCGGCGTGATCGGCATCGATCCGCTGGTGCACGACATCCGCTTCGTGGAAGACGACTGGGAATCCCCGACTTTGGGCGCATGGGGCCTCGGCTGGGAAGTGTGGTGCGATGGCATGGAAGTCACCCAGTTCACCTATTTCCAGCAGATGGGCGGGTTCGATTGCAAGCCCGTGGCGGGTGAACTGACCTATGGGCTCGAGCGTCTGGCGATGTACATTCAGGGCGTCGACAACGTCTATGACCTCGCCTTCAACAATCACGGCGTGACTTATGGCGAGGTGTTTCTCGAGAACGAGAAGCAGATGTCGAAGTGGAACTTCGAAGTCGCCGATACCGAAAGCCTGTTCGAAGGCTTCCGCCGCGCCGAGGCCGAATGCCAGCGCAGTCTCGAAGCCGATGTACCCATTGCCGCCTATGAGCAGGCGATCGAGGCCAGTCACCTGTTCAACCTGCTGCAGGCACGCGGCGTGATTTCGGTGCAGGAACGCGCCAGCTACATGGGTCGCGTCCGCGATCTCGCGCGCGGAAGTTGCGAGGCCTACATGGCCAAGTTCGAAGACCAGTGGACTGCCCAGTATCCGGAGTGGAGCAAGTGACCGATTTCCTTCTGGAACTTCGCTGCGAGGAAATTCCGGCGCGCATGCAGGCTGGCGCCCGTGCCGATCTGGCCAAGCTCTTTGCCAGGGAACTGGCCGCTGCCGGGCTGAACGCAGGCGAGGTGACCGTCTGGTCCACGCCGCGCCGCCTTGCCCTGATCGCGCGCGACCTGCCGCTGGCGACCGAGGCAGTGTCCGAGGAAACCAAGGGCCCCAAGACCTCCGCGCCCGAACAGGCACTGGAAGGGTTCCTGCGCAAGACGGGCCTTTCGAAGGACCAGTTGACCGAACGCGACGGCGTGTGGTTCGCCGTCACCGAAAAGCCCGGTCGCGCCACGAAGGACGTGCTGGCCGAAGCGATCCCCGCGATCATCCGAGCGTTCCCCTGGCCCAAGAGCCAGCGGTGGGGCGCGACCTCGCTTTCGACCGAGAGCTTGCGCTGGGTGCGCCCGCTTTCGGGTATCGTCGCGCTTCTCGGCGAAGACCTCGTCGAATGCGAGATCGGCGGCATCCGTTCGGGCTACGCCACGCGCGGCCACCGCTTCCACTGCCCTGGCGAGATCACCATCGGCAGTGCGCACGACTATGCCGAGAAACTGCGCGCCTGCCACGTGATCGTCGATCACGCGGAACGCGAAGCGCTGATCCGCGACAAGGCCAAGGCCGTGGCCGAGGCCGCCGGTCTGGTGCTGGTCGAGGACGAAGGGCTGGTGATCGAGAACGCTGGGCTGACCGAATGGCCCGCGCCCCTGCTCGGCCGCTTCGACGAGGCGTTTCTTGAGGTTCCGCCTGAAGTCATTCAGCTTACCGCACGGATAAACCAGAAGTATTTCATCTGCCGCGATGCTGCCGGAAAGCTCGCCAACGCCTTCGTCTGCACGGCCAACATCGAGGCCAAAGATGGCGGCGCGGCCATCGTCGACGGCAACCGCAAGGTTCTCGCCGCGCGCCTCTCGGACGCCCGCTTCTTCTGGGAGCAGGACAAGAAAAAGCCGCTGGCCGAACACGCCGAGAAGCTGGCGCGGATTACGTTCCATGAGAAGCTGGGGACTGTGGCACAGCGTCAAGAACGCTTCGTCGCGCTCGTTGATGATTTCGAGGGGCAGCTCCGCGAGGCGATCCCGGCCGCAAGGCGGGCTGCCGGGATCCTCAAGGCCGACTTGGTGACCGAAATGGTCGGAGAGTTTCCGGAACTTCAGGGCCTGATGGGCGGGTATTACGCCAAGGCCGAAGGACTGCCAGCAGACGTCGTTGCAGCGGTGCGGGATCATTACAAGCCAGCTGGCCAAGCAGATGCGGTTCCGTCCGATGGAGTTTCAATCCTCGCAGCGTTGGTCGATAAGATCGATGCACTTGTCGGGTTCTTTGGAGCTGATCTGAAGCCTACCGGTTCTAAGGACCCGTTTGCGCTGCGTCGTGCAGCTCTCGGAACAATCCGCCTCATCACCGAAAACAACTTGCGGTTGTCGCTGGGCCGGTTGTTCGGGGCGTCTGCGCAACTCTATCGCAACCAAAGTATCGCGGTCGATGACGCTTCCGCAGAGCTTCTCACCTTCTTCGCCGACCGCCTCAAGGTCCAGCAGCGTGAAGCGGGCGTTCGTCATGACCTGATCGATGCCGTGTTTGCGCTAGGCGGTGAGGACGATCTCGTCCGCCTGCTCGCCCGCGTTCATGCGCTTCAGGCCTTCGTCACCACCGAGGATGGCGCAAACCTCCTTGCAGGCTACAAGCGCGCGGCGAACATTCTCAAGAAGGAAGGCTTCTCGGCGTCGGACATGATCCCGGCGGACGGCGAGGAAGATCCGCTGGTCATGGTCGACGATCCCGCGTTCGAAGGCATTGCCAACCAGATGGCCCACGCGCCGAGCGTGCTGGCCTATGAGCCGGAGCCTGCCGAAGCGGATCTCATTGCCTCGCTCGAGGCGGCAGGTCCGCGCGCCGATGCAGCCATCGCCGCCGAGGACTTCACCGCTGCCATGGCCGCGCTTGCGAGCCTTCGTGCGCCCATCGACGCTTTTTTCGAGGGCGTCACGGTGAATGACGCGGACGCTAACAAGCGTTCCAGTCGCCTCGCGCTGCTTGACCGTTTTCGTGCTGCAGTGCACAAAGTTGCGGACTTTTCGCGCATAGAAGGCTAAAGGCCGACCCGACTCCGGGGTCGGTTCCGGCAATAACAGCGGTTTTCAGGGAGCCTCGTTCAGGCATGAGTGCATACGTATTCCACTTCGGCGGCGGTGCAACCTCGACAGAGGCGCGGGCCAAGGACAAGACGATCGTTGGCGGCAAGGGCGCGAACTTGGCCGAGATGGCCGGGATCGGCCTGCCGGTGCCTCCCGGCTTCACGATCACCACCGAAGTCTGCACGGCCTACAATGCCAGTGGCAAGACCTTTGACGAGGCCCTGCGCGAAGGCGTGGCCAATGGCGTTGCGCACGTCGAGACAGCCACGGGCCGCGTCTTCGGGGATTCAGCTAACCCGTTGCTCGTCTCGGTACGCTCGGGCGCGCGCGTGTCGATGCCTGGCATGATGGACACTGTGCTCAACCTCGGCCTCAACGACTTCACGGTCGAAGGTCTTGCCGCCGGATCGGGCGACGCGCGCTTTGCATGGGACAGCTATCGCCGCTTCATCCAGATGTATTCCGACGTCGTTCTGGGTCTCGATCATCATCGGTTTGAGGATGCCCTTGAAATCATCAAGGAAGACCACGGTTTCTTCAACGATGTTGAGATGGGCGCCGAGCATTGGCAGGCGCTGGTCGGCGAATACAAGGCCATTGTCGAAGAGCAGCTTGGCCGCCCGTTCCCGCAAGACGTGCACGAACAACTGTGGGGCGCAATCGGCGCCGTGTTCGATTCATGGGAATCGGACCGCGCCAAGGTCTATCGCCGCCTGAACGACATTCCCGCCGATTGGGGCACTGCCGTAAACGTGCAGGCCATGGTCTTCGGCAACATGGGTGACACTTCGGCCACCGGCGTTGCCTTCACGCGTGACCCTGCAACCGGCGAAAAGGCCTATTACGGCGAATGGCTGGTCAATGCGCAGGGCGAGGATGTCGTCGCCGGCATCCGCACGCCGCAGTACCTCACGCTGGCCGCGCGCGAGCGGGCAGGGGCCAAGCCGCTGTCGATGGAAGAGTCGATGCCCGAGGCCTATGGTGAGCTTGCTGCCGTGTTCGAGCTGCTCGAAAAGCACTACAAGGACATGCAGGACATCGAGTTTACCGTCGAGCAGGGCAAGCTGTGGATGCTGCAGACCCGCTCGGGCAAGCGCACCGCCAAGGCCGCGCTCAAGATGGCGGTGGACATGGTCGGTGAGGGCCTGATCGACGAGGCGACCGCGATCCGCCGCATCGATCCGATGGCTCTCGACCAGCTCTTGCACCCGACGCTCGATCCCAAGGCGACACGCGACGTTCTGACCAAGGGCCTGCCGGCATCGCCCGGCGCGGCTTCGGGCGCGGTCGTGTTCGACGCCGATACCGCGCAGACGCTGGCCGAGCGCGGCGAAGCGGTCATCCTCGTTCGCGTGGAAACCAGCCCCGAGGACATTCACGGCATGCATGCCGCCAAGGGCATCCTGACCGCGCGTGGCGGCATGACGTCACACGCGGCCGTTGTTGCCCGCGGGATGGGCCGCCCTTGCGTGTCGGGCGCCTCGGCGCTGTCGATCGACATGGCGAGCCGCACCGCGCGCATCGGCAATCGCGAACTGCGCGAAGGCGACGTGATCACGCTCGATGGTTCGAACGGAGACGTGATGGCCGGCAAGGTCGCGACGGTCGAGCCCGAGCTGGTAGGCGATTTCGGCACGCTCATGGTCTGGGCCGACAAGCATCGCCGCATGAAGGTGCGCACCAACGCCGAAACCCCGCTCGATTGCCAGGTCGCGCGCCAGTTCGGCGCCGAGGGCATCGGGCTGTGCCGCACCGAACACATGTTCTTCGAAGCTGGCCGCATTTCGGCCGTACGCCAGATGATCCTGGCCGAGGACGAAGCGGGGCGGCGCATGGCGCTGGCCAAGCTGCTGCCCGAACAGCGGAGCGACTTCCAGTCAATCTTCGAGGTCATGGCCGGCCTGCCGGTCACGATCCGCCTGCTCGATCCGCCGCTGCACGAGTTCCTGCCGCACGCCGACGCCGAGTTTGCCGAACTGGCCGAAGCCACCGGCCTTGGCGTCGAACATCTCAAGCGCCGTGCGGGCGAACTCCACGAGTTCAATCCGATGCTCGGCCATCGCGGTTGCCGCCTCGGCATCACGTTCCCCGAAATCTATGAGATGCAGGCCCGCGCCATCTTCGAGGCGGCGTGCGACGTTGCGGACAAGAGCGGCCTTGCCCCCATTCCCGAGGTAATGATCCCGCTCGTGGCCACGCGCAAGGAGCTCGAAATACTCCGGGCACTGGTCGATCGCGTCGCGCTTGAGGTCTTTGCCGAGAAGGGCCGCACGCTCGAGTATCTCGTGGGCACGATGATCGAGCTGCCGCGCGCTGCGTTGATGGCCGGTGAGATCGCGGAAGAAGCCAAGTTCTTCTCGTTCGGCACCAACGACTTGACCCAGACTACTCTGGGTGTTTCGAGGGACGACGCGGCGCGCTTCCTCAACCCTTATGTCGAGCAGGGCATCTATCCGCGCGATCCGTTCGTGAGCCTCGACATCGAGGGTGTGGGGCAGCTGGTAGAACTGGCTGCCGAGCGCGGGCGCAAGACCCGGCCCGATCTCAAGCTGGGCATTTGCGGCGAACACGGCGGCGATCCGGCTTCGATCGCGTTCTGCGAAAAAACCGGCCTCGATTACGTCTCGGCCAGTCCGTACCGCGTGCCGATCGCCCGTCTTGCCGCAGCGCAGGCCGCGCTCGGCTGAACGATCAGAACTTGGGTGGGCGAAGCGGTTTTGCCCACCCGCTCAGCGTCAGGATCTCGAAGCGCTCGGTCACCTTGCCGTCGGCATCGGCGCGCGCGGCAAAGGCCCGATGCGCGCGGGCGAGGGCAGCCTTGCCGAGCGGCGCTCCTGCGCGGGCTAGGCAGTTGCCGAGGCCTTGTGCGCGAATGTCTCCGATCAACCGCTCGAACGAGCTGAACCGTACGTCCAGATGGTGGCTATCGACAACGGGATCGGCGAAGCCGCAGCGCTGGAGCAACTGCCCCCCGGCGCGAACGTCCACTTGCGGATGTACGCGCGGTGAGGGCCGCTCGCCGTCGGCTTCGAGCATGATGTCGCGCAAGGCAGGCAGCGATCCTGCAGCCATGAAGCAGGCGATCATCAGGCCCCCGTCGGCTAGTGCGCGGCGCAGATGGACCAGCGCGCCGGGCAGGTCGTTCACCGTATCGAGCGTACCGAGGCTGGCAATGAAATCGTAGCCGGGCCCGGCCGGCAGCGGCGCTTCCTCGTCGAGCGGATTGGCTCCGAGAGCAGGATCCCGGCAATCGACCAGGGGGCATGAGAGGCCGGAGGCCAGTGCGCCTGTCCAGTCCCCGATCACCAGTGCCCGCGCCGGTTCGTGCCGCAGGAACGACAGCCGGTCGAGAACGTCGTCGACCATGTCTTCGGCGATGTATCGCGGCGCATCGGGTTGCGCTTGCAAGCCGGCCATGCGCTTACGGAGGGCATTGCGCCGTTTTGGCGCGAAAATAACGGGGGGCGAGGTGGCCATTTGCGGGCATTGCCCGTCCGGCGCGCTCTTGCCAAGGGGCCGCTTGGCCGGGACTATGCACTGGCCATGCGCCTTGCCGCTTTCAACTCTGTCGTCGATTTCGTCTTTCCGCCACGATGTCCGCTGTGCGGTCTGCCGATCGCGGAGCATGGCGGGCTTTGTCTTGCCTGCTGGGCCAAGCTGGTGGTGCCGTCAGGGACTTGCTGTTCGCTGTGTCAGCGACCCTTGGGGGACGGGCTGGACGAGGGCGAGGGTGCGAACCTGATCTGTGCGCCCTGCATGGCAGAGCCGCCGCGCCATGCCGGGATTGCTGCAGCCACGCTCTACAATGACACGTCGCGCGCGCTTGTCGTCGCGCTCAAGCATGGCCGTCGCGTGGGGCTGGCGCCGATGATGGCGCGGATGATCAAGGCGCGCCTTCCGGCCCTCGACGGCGAATGGCTGGTCTTGCCGGTTCCCTTGCATCGCTGGCGTATCCTGAGGCGCGGCTTCAACCAGTCAGCGCTCATTGCCGCGACAATCGCCCGGATGGCCGGGCAGCGACTGCTGGTGGACGGTCTGGTGCGCCAGAGGCCGACGCCGTCTCTGGGCGGGCTGAACCGCAAGGCCCGCGCCCGTGCGCTTTCAGGCGCGATCGTGCCTCACCCGCGACGGGCAGCCGACTTGCGCGGCGCGAACGTCCTGCTTGTGGACGACGTGATGACGAGTGGTGCGACAACGAATGCCTGCATTTCGGCACTTCGCCGCGCAGGGGTGGCACAAGTTCGCATAGCCTGCTTCGCGCGCGTTCTCGACGAAGCGCTGGATGTGGCGCGAGGACAAGTCGGGTACGAATCCGGCTTGCTGCAAACGGAAACGCCCGGAGCGTGAGCTCCGGGCGCCGTCGTGACGAATTTCTGCGGGCGTTCGCGTAAACCGCGATATCGACGGCCCCCTGACCGTCCCGCCATATTCCCTCACCAACCGATCGGATTCCGCGCGGCCTCTTCGGCCTGCTGCAGGACTTCCAATCAGCCCCTCATGTATTCCCTGAACATTGGCGCTTCGTCCGTGCCTTCCGGCTGTTCAGTCTGCGGTTCCCTCAAACCGCGCAGTCTTAATCGTTCATTCATGCCCGCAGCGAAAGTCCGTTATGGTTCGGACATGGATTTTGCGACGGTGTTGTGGTTATCGTGCAACAAGTCCCGATCGCATGGATCGAGGCAGGAAGGTGATGTGCACTTGAGTACCCTGGAAGAGACTGCCCGGCGTGAGCAGGGCGCTGAATTCATGCCGAAATTCGACTCAGCAGGGTTGGTGACCGCAGTGGCGGTGGACCACGCCAGTGGCGCCTTGCTGATGCTGGCGCACATGGATGCCGAAGCGATTGCCAAAACTTGTGAAACAGGGTTCGCACACTTCCATTCGCGGTCACGCGGACGGCTGTGGATGAAAGGCGAAAGCTCGGGTCACGTGCTGCGCGTGATCGAGATTCGCGTCGATTGCGATCAGGACGCGCTGGAGTTGCGCGTGGAACCTGCAGGACCCGCCTGCCACACGCTCGCGCCGACCTGCTTCTATCGCAAGCTGGATGGCGACGGCCAGCTGGTTCGCATAGCCGATTGACGCTTACGTAAAGGGCAGATAGTGTGCGCGTCATGTCTCAGCATGATGCCGTAGCGACTCGCGACCATACCGGTCACCTCGATCAGCCCGATGCGCTGAAGCGTGATCAGTTCACGATCTCCGATCTCTCCAACGAGTTCGGCGTGACTGCACGCGCCTTGCGTTTCTATGAGGACGAGGGCCTGATCGCGCCGACGCGCATGGGCCTGTCACGCATCTATTCAAAGCGTGACCGTGCGCGCCTGGCGTGGATCATGCGCGCCAAGAACGTGGGTTTCAGCCTCGCCGAAATCCGCGACATGATCGACCTCTACGACATGGGTGACGGACGCGCCGAGCAGCGCCGCGTCACTCTCGCCAAGTGCCGCGAGCGGATCGAAAATCTCCAGCGGCAGCAGGCAGACATTGCTGCGACCATCGATGAACTGACCAGCTTCGTCGATCTTGTCATCGCCAAGGAGCGGTCCGAAGGCCGCAATCCGGACGCCTGAGACCAAGGGACAGGATACCATGCCGATTTACACTGCGCCGACGCGCGACACCCGTTTCGTCGTCAACGAACTGCTCCGCCTCGAAAGCTATGGCGAACTGCCCGGCTTCGAGAGCGCCACGCAGGACATGACCGATGCGATCATCGAGGAAGCCGGCCGCTTCGTGTCGGAAGTGATCGCCCCGCTGAACCTTTCAGGTGACAAGGAAGGCTGCACGCGCCACCCCGATGGCAGCGTAACGACGCCGGCGGGATTCAAGGACGCCTACCGCCAGTATGTCGAAGGCGGCTGGGGCACGCTTTCCGCGCCCGAGCAATTCGGCGGGCAGGGGCTGCCGCACGTCATGGGTTTCGTGATGGAAAAGTACCTCGCCACCGCGAACCAGGCTTTCGCGATGTATCCGGGCCTTGCCAACGGCGCGATCTCGGCCATCCGCGAAAAGGGTTCGCCCGAGCAGCAGGCCATGTACCTGCCCAAGATGGTAAGCGGAGAATGGCTCGGCACGATGAACCTGACCGAACCGCACTGCGGCACCGACCTCGGTCTGATCCGCACGCGCGCGGTGCCCGGGACTGACGGTTCCTGGGCGATCACCGGCACGAAGATCTTCATTTCGGCGGGCGACCATGACCTGACCGAGAACATCATTCACCTCGTCCTTGCGAAAACCCCCGGCGCGCCGGAATCGAGCAAGGGCATTTCGCTGTTCATCGTGCCCAAATTCATCGTCAAAGCCGATGGCTCTCTGGGCGAGAAGAACGCGGTTACCGTGGGGTCCATCGAGGAGAAGATGGGTATTCACGGCAATGCCACCTGCGTGATGAATTACGATGGCGCGAAGGGCTGGCTGGTCGGGGAGGAGAACAAGGGCCTCGCCGCCATGTTCATCATGATGAATGCCGCGCGCCTTGGCGTCGGCATGCAGGGCCTTGCCCAGGCCGAGGTCGCCTATCAGAACGGCCTTGCCTACGCGCTCGATCGCCGTCAGGGCCGCGCGCTGACGGGTCCGGCCGAACCGCAGGAGCGTGCCGATCCGATCATCGTTCATCCGGACGTTCGCCGCATGCTGATGGACGCCAAGACCTTCGTCGAGGGCATGCGCGCGCTTTGCCTGTGGGGCGCCCTGCAGGTTGACCTCACCCACAAGGGCGCCACCGAAGCCGATCGTCAGGAAGCGGACGACCTGATCAGCCTGCTGACGCCCGTGATCAAGGGCTACGGCACCGACATGGGTTACAAGACCGCCACCGACATGCAGCAGATCTGGGGCGGCCACGGCTACATCGCCGAGAATGGCATGGAGCAGTTCGTGCGCGATGCCCGCATCGCCATGATCTACGAAGGCACCAATGGCGTGCAGGCGATGGACCTTGCCGGGCGCAAGCTTGCGCTCAATGGCGGTCGCGCGGTCCAGCGCTTCTTCGCGCTGGTGGATGGCGAATGCGCCGAAGACTCCGCCGACGAGACGGTCAAGCTGGTTGCCGAGCGGCTTGCCAAGGCCACAGGCGAGATGAAGGCAGCGACGATGTGGTTCATGCAGAATGCGATGGCCAACCCGAACAACCTCGGCGCGGGCGCCTATGCCTACATGACGTTGACCGGGATCGTCTCTCTCGGCCTGATGTGGTTGCGCATGGCAAAGGTGGCTGCAGCGGCGATTGCCGACGGCGCCGACGACAAGGCATTCTACGAAGCCAAGCTCGCCTGCGCCCGCCACTGGGCGACTCGCTACACCACCGAGGCAGGAGCCCTGCGCCGTCAGGTCGAAGCTGGCAGCGAGACGATCATGGCGCTGACGCCCGAGCAGCTGGCGATTGCCTGATCCGTCAGGCCAGCAGCCAGCCGAGAAGGAAAAGCAGACTTCCAAGCAAGGCGGTGATGCAGAGGATGAGGACCAGCCCGAAGCCGTCCATCAAGCCGCCATCACCGCCAAGAGCTGCGTAGCCTGCGATTGTCAGGATGCACCAAGCCAGCCATGACAACAGAATCAACGGTGCCTTGAGCCATCCGTTGCTGACGCTTCGCCAATTCCAAAAGGCGTAGGCAGAACCGAAGACGACCAGACCCTGCACGCTCGAAATCAGGATGAGGATGACCATGCTCAAGCTGCGAGCACCTCGTCCAGCAGCTCCATCAGTGCAGCCCAGCTTTGCCGGTCTGCGCTTTCGTCATATCCGATAGCCGCCATGCCGCGTGCGTCGCTGCCGGGGTCGGTGAAGCCATGCTTGACGCCGCTGTAGCTGTGGAAGTGCCAGTCGGCTCCGGCTGCGTCCATTTCCTCCCAGAAGGCCATGACCTGCGAACGCGGGACCATCGGATCAGCATCGCCGTGGCAGACGAGGATGCGGGTCTTGATCGCACCTGAAGCTGCGGGTGCTTGCGTGTCGAGCAGGCCGTGGAAACTGGCCGCCAGAACGAGATCCGCGCCGTCGCGCGCCAGCTCGAGCGCTGCCTGTCCGCCCATGCAATAGCCGATGGCTGCGACGGGAAGGCCCTTTGCATCGGGCAGCCTCACCAGCGCATCCAATCCCGCGCGCAGACGCTTGCGATAGCTATCGGCGCTTGCCCGCAAGGGCCCCGACAGTTCGCGCGCATGGTCGAAATCGCGGACCTGCACGCCGTAGAAGTCTGCGATCATTGCAATATAGCCCGCCTCGGCCAGCAGGTGGGCGCGGCGGATCATTGCGGTGTTGCAGTTGGCGATAGTCGGCAGGATCAGCACCGCCGCGCGGGGCGGTCCAGCCGGACGGACGAGGAAGCCGGTGAGGGCCACCTCGCCATCGGCATAGTCGATCTGCTCGACTGCCAAAGCACTCACTCCGGCAGGAAGTCGGGCACGGACAGATAACGCTCGCCCGTATCGTAGTTGAAGCCCAGCACGCGGCTTCCGGCGGGAAGGCTGGCCAGCTTCTGCTTGATCGCGGCCAGGGTTGCGCCCGATGAAATGCCGACGAGCATGCCTTCCTTCGAGGCACAAAGCCGCGCCATTTCCTTGGCGTCTGCCGGATCGACCTGAATTGCACCGTCGATCGACTGCGTGTGCAGGTTGCCGGGGATGAAGCCGGCACCGATGCCCTGAATCGGGTGTGGCGCCGGCTGGCCGCCCGAGATGACCGGGGAAAGCGTCGGCTCGACCGCATAGGCTTTCATCGAAGGCCAGTGCTTCTTCAGTTCCTCGGCACAGCCGGTCAGGTGTCCGCCGGTGCCGACTCCAGTGATCAGCACGTCGATCGGTTCGCTGGCGAAGTCCTTGAGGATTTCCTGCGCGGTCGTGCGCACGTGGACCGCAACGTTGGCAGGATTGTCGAACTGCTGGGGCATCCACGCGCCATCGGTCTGCTCGACCAGTTCCTTGGCGCGTTCGATCGCACCCTTCATGCCCTTTTCGCGCGGGGTGAGGTCAAACGTGGCGCCATAGGCCAGCATCAGCCGGCGACGCTCGAGAGACATCGATTCGGGCATGACGAGTACGAGCCGGTAGCCCTTGACGGCCGCTGCCATGGCAAGGCCAATGCCGGTGTTGCCCGATGTCGGTTCGATGATCGTGCCACCCGGTCGCAGGCTGCCGTCGGCTTCGGCGGCCTCGATCATGGCGAGGCCGATCCTGTCCTTGATCGAGCCGCCAGGATTGGCACGCTCGCTCTTCACCCATACCTCGTGGTCGGGAAACAGGCGGGACAGGCGAACGTGCGGGGTATTGCCGATCGTGGCAAGAATGGAATCCGCTCTCATTTCGCTTGGCTCCTTGTGGTGAATTGGGGAGACTTTAGGACGATCTGTACCGGGCTGCAAAGGTTCGTGCGTTCTTCAGTTCGGGGAAGAACACAAACCAGATCGCGGTCACGGCGATTGCGCCTACGCCGCCGAAAATCACTGCGCCAACTGCGCCAAGCAATGCAGCGGCCATGCCGGATTGCATCTCACCCAGTTCGTTCGATGCCGATATGGCAAGTCCCGAAATCGACGAGACGCGTCCGCGCACGGCATCCGGCGTGTGCAACTGCACCAATGTATTGCGGATATAAACCGAGACCATGTCGGCAGCGCCGATGCCCGCAAGCATGAAAAGAGAGAGATAGAAATTGTGCGATAGGCCGAAGCCGATCGTGAACAGGCCATAGACTGCCACGCCCAGCAGCATCTTGTTGCCTACCTGGCTGACAATCGGGCGCCGCGCGAGGCCGATCGTGACAAGCGCGGCACCAAGGCCGGGCATCGCGCGCATGATGCCCAGGCCATCTGCGCCCACCGGATGGCCGTTAAGGAACAGCACGTCGCGCGCAAACACCGGCAGAAGCGCGGTGGCGCCGCCGAGCAGGACCGCGAACAGGTCCAGCGAAATGCAGCCCAGCAGGAAGCGATCTTTCCAGACAAAAGAGAGACCTTCGCGGATCTGGCGGATGGGGTGAACGTCGCGATTGCCGGGAGGGGCGGGAAGGCGGCGGATACCGAACACGCACGATGCCGAAAGCACCAGAAGCGCAACCGATGTCCAGTATGGCAGCGAGGGGTGCCCCGCGAATAGCAGACCTGCAATGGCCGGTCCAGCAACCGAACCCGTCTGCCAGGCCATCGAATTGATCGCCACCGCCTTTGGCATCAGTTCGGCGGGCACGATGTTTGGCGCGATCGAGGCAAGGGCGGGGCCGATGAAGACGCGCGCCGTTCCGTGAAGGGCCGCGAGCCCGAACAGGAGCGGGAGGGACAGAATGCCGATCTGCGTAACGATCGCCAGGGTCAGCGCGATCGTGAGATCGAGGCAGATCGAAAGCCCGGCGACAGTCCGCCGGTCAAACCTGTCGGCCACCACACCAGCCACCGGGGTCAGCAGAAACAGTGGAAGAAACTGGGCAAGGCCGAGCAGGCCGAGCTGGAATGCTGCCTGGGCAATGGACATCCCGTATTCGCTGCGCGCGATGTCGTAGAGCTGGTAGCCCAGGATCACGACCATGCCCGAAGTGGCCACGACCGAGAAGAACCGCGCGATCCAGAACCGCCGGTAGTCGGGAATTGCCATGGGCGATGTCGGCAGCTTGCCGACGGGGGGAATACTTGCCGTCACCACGCGGCAATGCCAGCCACGAGCCCCATTGCCAAGAAAGCAAATTTTGGCCTGCCCCATCCACATGGATGGGCAGCGCTCAGTGAGTCGCGCGCATCTTCGGGTTGGGTTGCAGTGCCTTGATCAGCTTGGCGAAATCGTCCAGCCGGATGATGCGCTCGAACTGGAAGCCCGCCCGGTCTCCGTCGCTCCACACAAGGAAAGCTTCGATCCGCCCAACCTGAGGCAGGCGGATGGTCACACGTTCGCCCCGTCCAAGACCCTCGACGCCTTGCGCCATGAAGCCGGTTGTCGAGACATTGGACAATTGCAGCATGATATCGCCGCGCACGCGGTGTTCGCCGATGACCGGAAGATTGACCGGATGGCGCGTCGACCGACGCAAGTCGGTGACTGAAAGCTGGGCTCCGCCGCGCATCGTTCCTCCTCTGGCGTCCGGTGTGGAACGACAGTACTAGGTCCGAATTGGCGAATATTTGGTAAAGCCGCGGCAAAAGCGTGCCGGAAGCGGCAAGCCTTTGCCGTTAGGCTTCGCTAAACTTCTTTCACGCCTTGCGCAGAATTCCGTGCTTCTTCTTGCCCGAAGAAACCCGAATTTCTTTTTCGTTCAGTGTGATGCTGTGGCCTTCGTCAGCTATCGACACGCCATCGACACGAGCACCACCACCGGAAACCAGTCTTTTGGCTTCACCTCGGCTTGCCGCAAATCCAAGTCCGATCAACGCATCGATGATTCCGATGCCATCCCCGGCCACTTCGAATGTTGGAAGATCCTGCCCGATTCCCCCCCCGGCAAAAGTGGCAGCGGCCGTCGCTTCGGCAGCCCTGGCCGCTTCATCGCCGCGGACGAGTCGCGTCACTTCGTTGGCCAGCACGATCTTGGCGTTGTTGATCTCGCTGCCTTCAAGCGATTCAAGGCGGGCGATTTCGTCGAGCGGCAGATCGGTAAACAGCCGCAGGAACTTGCCGACATCGCGGTCATCGGCATTGCGCCAGTACTGCCAGAAGTCCCAGGCAGGCAGAGCGTCTTCGTTGAGCCAGACGGCCCCTGCCGCAGTCTTGCCCATCTTCTTGCCATCGGCCGTGGTCAGCAGCGGCGTGGTCAGACCGAACACCTCGCGTGCATCCTTGCGACGGGTCAGTTCGATGCCGTTGACGATGTTGCCCCACTGATCCGAACCACCCATCTGCAGGCGCACGCCCATCTCCTTGTTGAGATGGCGGAAGTCGTAACCCTGCAGGATCATGTAGTTGAATTCGAGGAAGGTCATCGGCTGTTCGCGATCAAGCCGCAGCTTCACCGAATCGAAGGTGAGCATGCGATTGACCGTGAAGTGAGTCCCGACTTCCTGAAGCAATTCGATATAGCCCAGCTTGCCGAGCCAATCGTGGTTGTTCACCATGATTGCATCGGTCGGGCCGTCGCCGAAGGCCAAAAGGCGACTGAACACCTGGCGGATCGAGGCAATGTTGTCCTCAATGGTCTGGTCGGTCAGCATCTTGCGGCTTTCATCGCGCCCGGTCGGATCGCCGATCCGCGTCGTGCCGCCGCCCATGAGGACGACGGGCTTGTGCCCCGCCTGCTGCAACCGACGCAGCATCATGATCTGCACGAGGCTGCCCACGTGAAGCGATGGCGCGGTCGCGTCGAAGCCGATATAGCCCGGAACCACGCTCCCGCTCGCCAGCTTGTCGAGGCCTTCGGCATCGGTCAGCTGGTGGATGTAGCCGCGCTCGTCGAGCAGGCGGAGGAGAGTGGACTGGTAGTGGGTCATCGTGGCCTTCTCTGGTTCGGCGGCGCGACTAGCACGGAGATGAGCGCTTGGGAACTTTCGAGCTAGTCTGCCATCCCATGCATCCGCCGCTTGGCATTACCGGCATTTCCGCGCGCATTGCATCGCGCGACGGTTCCTGGGTCACGTTTCGGTGGCGAGTCGAAGGGGCGGCGAAGTTGGTCGTCCCGCCTTTTGCGGGCAAGGGCCGCGCCGACGGATTGTGGCAGACGACCTGCTTCGAGTTATTCGCGAGGCCGAACGGTGGCACAAGCTACGCTGAGTTCAACTTCTCGCCATCGCAACGATGGGCCGCCTACGACTTTTCGGACTACCGCGAAGGGATGACCGAACGTGCCATGCCGCGCGATCCTGTCTGCACGCCCCGCCGCGGTCAGTCGCTGTTGATTTTCGACGTCGCGCTGCCCGCTTCGGCACTGCCGGCGCTGCCCTTCGTTTACGGCTTCACGGCGGTGATCGAGGAGGAGGGCGGGCACAAGTCCTACTGGGCCATTGCCCATCGCGAAGACCGGCCCGATTTCCATCACGCAT
Organism: Novosphingobium sp. HNCC26DJ243; assembly: GCF_057180545.1. Classification (NCBI taxonomy): domain Bacteria; kingdom Pseudomonadati; phylum Pseudomonadota; class Alphaproteobacteria; order Sphingomonadales; family Sphingomonadaceae; genus Novosphingobium; species Novosphingobium sp. HNCC26DJ243. The sequence goes on from NZ_JBXUGN010000001.1 coordinate 116,110, forward strand.
CTTGCTTCGCCGCGCGCCTTGAGGCACCGGACGGCCTATGAAATTCGGTATCGACCGGCTCATCGCCGAACCCGCCCTGAGAACTCCTCTTGAAGGCCGCCGCGTTGCGCTCGTCGCCCATCCCGCTTCGGTGACGGCGGACCTCGTTCACTCGCTCGACGCGCTGATCGCGGCCGGTGTAAACGTGACGTCGGCTTTCGGTCCGCAGCACGGGCTCAAGGGCGACAAGCAGGACAACATGGTCGAGACGGCGGACGAGCTGGACTCGATCTATCGCATCCCGGTGTTCAGCCTCTATGGCGAAGTGCGCCGCCCGACGCCGCAGATGATGGACAGCGCCGACGTGTTCCTGTTCGACCTGCAGGACCTCGGCTGCCGCATCTACACCTTCGTCACCACGCTGCTCTACCTGCTTGAGGCCGCGAGTGGTACCGGCAAGACGGTCTGGGTGCTGGACCGGCCCAATCCCGCGGGCCGCCCGGTCGAGGGCACCAGGCTGGTGCCGGGCTGGGAAAGTTTCGTCGGCGCTGGCCCCATGCCCATGCGTCACGGCATGACGCTTGGCGAGATGGGGCAGTGGTTCATCCAGCACTTCGGGCTCGACGTCGATTACCGCGTGATCGCAATGGAAGGCTGGCAGCCGGATGGCGCGCCCGGCTTTGGCTGGCCCGAAAGCAGGATCTGGATCAATCCTTCGCCCAACGCCGCCAGCCTGAACATGGCGCGGGCCTATGCCGGAACGGTGATGATCGAAGGCGCGACCGTGTCCGAAGGCCGGGGCACGACGCGTCCGCTCGAAGTGCTGTTCGGTGCGCCCGATATCGATGCCAAGGCCGTGCTCGCTGAAATGCGCGCCTTCGCGCCGCAGTGGATGGAAGGGTGCGCCATCCGCGAATGCTGGTTCGAGCCGACTTTCCACAAACATGGCAAGACGCTCTGCAACGGGCTGATGATCCACGCCGAGGGCGCATTCTACGATCACGAGGCCTTCCGCCCGTGGCGTTTGCAGGCGCTGGCCTTCAAGGCCATCCGCCGGCTCTATCCCAATTACCCGCTGTGGCGCGATTTTCCGTACGAGTACGTGTTCGACAAGCTGGCGATCGACGTCATCAATGGCGGTCCCGCCTTGCGCGAATGGGTGGATGCATCAGGCTCGCAGGCGGCTGATCTCGATGCCGTAGCGAACCCCGACGAGGCATCCTGGGTCGAGGAAAGGCGCGCGTTCTTGCTTTACTGAGGTTGCGGCACCCGCTTCGGCGCGCTCTCGCGCGTAAGTGCCATGCCCGCAAAGGCTAGCAGCGCAGCAACCAGCATGTACCAGGCGACTATCATCGGCTCGCCGGTGACCTTCAGCAGCCAGGTCAACATGAGCTGCGTTGTGCCGCCCAGAAACGTGACGGGGAGGGCATAAATCAGCGCAAAGGTGCGTGCCCGTGTTGCCTTGGGCAAAGTCTCGGTAATGCTCGCATAGAGTGCACCGTTGGGGATCGTTGCCAGAAATGCGAGGATCGCATTTCCTGCGATGAAGACCGCAGCATCGTGAGTGGATGCCAGCCAAGCATAGCTTGGCACGATGGCCAGCGTGAACGCCGCCCACGGCCAGATCAGCAGCGGTCGCCGACCGAACCGGTCGCTCAGCCAGCCTCCCAGCAGAATGGCGAAGAACCGCGCCACGTTCGCACACAGCGTCGCGCCCATCGCAATGCTCGCAGAGAAGCCGAGGGTATTCTGGCCATAAGTCGCGAGGTAGTTGAACAGGTAGGTCGCAATCGTCGCGCCAGAGACCATCATCGCGCCAAGCACGATGACCCTGAGCTGTCCTTTGGCGGCAGGGCCTGCCTCGAGATGGTCGGGAGCATGGATGGTTTCCGGAAGCGAGCGGCGGATGATGATCGAGAACGGCACGATGACTGTCCCCAGCAACAGCGCCACGCGCCAGCCCCAGTCGGTCAGTTGCTCGGCCGTAAGCACAAGGCTGAGGCCAAGACCGACCAGAGCACCTGCGGACGAAGCGATGGCCTGGCTTGCGCCCTGCCAACTGATTGCCATCGCCCGCCGATCCTGGCTCGCAGTCTCAAGCATGTAGGTCGTTGCCGAACCAACCTCGCCACCAAGCGCAAACCCCTGCAACAGTCGGGCGACCACAACGATGACGGGAGCTATGGCGCCGATGCGTTCATATGACGGCGTAAGCGCGAGTACGGCAACCGAGACTCCCATCAGTGCCATGCTCAAGAGCATGGCAGGCTTGCGCCCATGGCGATCCGCCCATGCTCCGATGATCCAGGCCCCAAGTGGCCTTCCGATAAACCCGACTCCGAACGTGGCAAGCGAAGCCATCAGGCTTACGAACGGATCCTGCGACGGGAAAAACACCTTGCCGATCTGGATGGCAAAGAAGCTGAACGTGATGAAATCGTAGAACTCGAGCGCATTGCCAGTGGTCGCGGCAATGATCGCTTTTCTCGCCAGTCGGCGCTCATCTTCTCCGGATAATGTCACGATCACCCCCGTCGACCGAATTCGGGTTCAGGCTGACAGGGAAGCCCGCGAAGTCAAGCGAGGCGGCCCGCCTCAGTGCTTCTTGCGCGTAAGTTCACGCATGGCACCGTCGAGGCCTTCGAGCGAGAGCGGGTACATCGATCCGCCAAGCAAGTCCTTGATCATCTTGGTGGATTGCGAATATCCCCACTGCTTTTCGGGGACGGGATTGAGCCAGACAGTAGCCGGATAGGTCTGTGCCACGCGGTGCATCCAAACCGCGCCTGCTTCCTCGTTGAAATGCTCGACGCTGCCGCCGGGGTGGCTGATCTCGTAAGGGCTCATTGCCGCATCCCCGACGAACACGACCTTGTAGTCGTGCCCGAACTTGTGGAGGATGTCCCAGGTCTTGGTGCGATCGGACCAGCGGCGCTTGTTGTCCTTCCACACGCCTTCGTAGAGGCAATTGTGGAAATAGAAGAACTCCATGTTCTTGAATTCGGCGGTGGCGGCGCTGAATAGCTCCTCCACTAGCCGGATGAACGGGTCCATTGATCCGCCAACATCGAGAAACAGCAGCAGTTTCACGGCATTGCGCTTTTCCGGGCGCATCCTGATATCGAGCCAGCCCTGACGGGCGGTGCCTTCGATCGTGCCTTCAAGGTCGAGCTCGTCGGCCGCGCCTTCGCGGGCAAAGCGGCGCAGGCGGCGCAAGGCGATCTTGATGTTGCGCGTACCCAGTTCTCTGGTGTTGTCGAGGTTCTGGAAATCGCGCTTTTCCCAGACCTTGAGCGCGCGCTTGTGCCTGCTCTCGCCGCCGATGCGCACGCCTTCGGGGTTGTAGCCTGAATTGCCGAATGGGCTGGTGCCTCCGGTTCCTATCCACTTGCTGCCGCCCTGGTGCCGGTCGTGCTGTTCCTCGAGCCGCTTCTTCAATGTCTCCATGATCTCGTCCCAGCTTCCCAGGGACTTGATCTTTTCCATCTCTTCTTCGCTGAGGAACTTTTCGGCGATAGCCTTCAGCCAGTCCTCGGGTATGTCGACCGGGCGCTGGCCGTAATCGGTGAGAACGCCCTTGAAGACCTTGTTGAAGACCTGGTCGAAGCGGTCGAGCAGGCCCTCATCCTTCACGAACGTGGCGCGCGACAGGTAGTAGAACGCCTCGGGGGTCTGCTCGATAACGCCCTTGTCTAGCGCTTCGAGCAGGACGAGATGCTCCTTGAAGCTGGCGGGAATCCCGGCGGCGCGCAGTTCGTCGACAAAATTGAAGAACACGAATGAGCGCTCCCTTGGCTTAATCGTGTGATTAAGCGCTGATCGCCTGTTGGGCAAGGCCTGTCGGAGCATCCGGATCGGCGCGTTTGATCGGCGTGAACCGAAAGAATCGGTTGAGCGCCCGCCGACAACGTTTAACCAAGACGGAACATGGTTAAGAGGTGTTTACCATGACGCGGACGCTGGGCGCTGTCGGGTTATTCCTTGCCATGCTGGTCATGGCCCTGATCGCCATGCCCGGCGCACTCTCGTCTTTCGCGGGCGAGAAGGCACAGGCGCAGGCCGTTTCCGCCGCTTATCCGCAACCGGAATTGATGGCGCCTCCGCTACCCGCTCCATCCACTGTCACGATGCCGCCGCCTGTTTCGGACGTTCTTCGTTCGGGCGTACTGATCGTCGTCAGCAAGTCGACCCAGCGGATGCACGTGTTCAAGGACGGAACGCTGTGGGCAACCTCGCCGGTCTCAACCGGAAAGCGCGGCCATGGGACTCCCGCGGGCATATTTTCGATTCTCCAGAAGAAGACCTTTCACCGCTCTAACATCTACAGCAATGCGCCAATGCCCTTCATGCAGCGGCTGACTTGGCGCGGGATCGCGATCCACGCAGGACGATTGCCGGGATATCCGGCGTCGCACGGCTGCATCCGTCTGCCCTACGGATTCGCGCGTGCGCTCTTTGCCCTGACGCGCGCGGCGTCGACGACAGTGGTCGTGACCAACGAGCCGATCCGGAGCGACGAGCAAGCCGTGCAGATCGCGTTCAATGCCGAAAGTCCCCGTACGAACGTCCCGGGCACGCAGCCGCAGCAAGGCATGATGGCGCAGGCAGCTCAGACGACGCCCGTTCTGAACCAGTCTGGGCCCAGCCTTTCAGGGCCGGGGCAGACCATTCAGCTTGCAGCAGCCATCAGTCCGGGAGAAGCGGAGGCCCATTGGCAGGATCTGGTTTCCATGCATCCCGAGCTTGCCGGCTTTCAGAAAGTCGTGATCCCTGCCGTGGTCGGCACACGTCGCTTCTATCGCCTGCGCGCAAGTGCGCCCGGCGCCCATGCTTACTGTGCCTCGCTCCGCCGCACGGGTCAGGATTGCTTCAACGTCATTTAGCCGGGGTGGGTGGGGCAGGTGGCTGCCTCGGCCAGCTTTCGAGCGTGGGATCGATATGGGCCCAGGCAGGAGCCTCTTCGGTCCAGATCACCACTTCGGGCCTGAGACCATGCGGCTCGTCGATGACACCCAGCCGAACGGTCTTGAGGTGCGCGCGGGCCGAACTCTGCGCATAGACCTGCGTGCCGCATGACGGGCAGAAGCTGAAGGTCAGCGTGTTGCCGCTCGCCGCCGTCCAATGGCTGGCTGCAAGAGGGCCGGAAACACGCACATCCTCCACCTTGAAGATCGCGTTGTGCGTCGGACCGCCTGCGGCAATCTGCTGGCATTGGCGGCACCAGCACTGGCGCGTGCCAATCGGTTCTCCTGTGATTTCAAGCTTTACCGCTCCACAGGCGCAGCCACCGGTATAGGACATCAGCGCAGACTCCGATTTGGTATTGTTAGTGTTACATACAATTGTTTATGGTGCGCTCACTCGGAGAGGATACCAAAAAATGCTCAAGCTCTATTCGTTCGGCCCCGCCGCCAATTCGATGAAGCCGCTGCTCACGGTCTTTGAAAAGGGCCTGCCGGTCGAGAAGCATCGCCTCGATCCGGCGAAGTTCGAACATCATACCGACTGGTTCAAGGCAATCAATCCGCGCGGTCAGGTTCCGGCTCTCGTCGATGGCGACAATGTCGTAACCGAGTCGACCGTCATCTGCGAATATCTTGAAGACGAGTATCCCACCGAGGTCCTTCTGCGCCCGGCCGACAGTTTCGGGCGTGCCCAGATGCGCGTCTGGACCAAGTGGGTGGATGAATACTTCTGCTGGTGCGTCTCGACAATCGGCTGGCACCGCTATGTCGGCAACATGGTCAAGGGGCTCAGCGACGAGGAATTCGAACAGAAAGTTGCCGCCATTCCGGTCGTCGAGCAGCAGATCAAGTGGCGCCGCGCCCGCGATGGCTTCCCGCAGGACATGCTGGACGACGAGATGCGCAAGATCGCCTATTCGGTCCGCCGTCTCGACGATCATCTGGCCAACCACGAATGGCTGGTGCCCGGCCAGTACACGCTGGCCGACATCTGCAACTTTGCGATAGCCAACGGCATGCAGTTCGGCTTCGCCGACCTCGTCAACACGCACGAGACGCCGCACCTCTTGCGCTGGATCGAACAGATCAATGCCCGCCCGGCGGTGAAGGAGATGTTCGCGCAGGTCGAACTCGAAAAGCTCGGCCCGCGCGAATGACGGCGTGAAGGCTTCGGTCAGTTACCCGGACGGCGGGCCATGAAGGCGAGGCGTTCGAACAGCATGATGTCCTGCTCGTTCTTGAGCAGGGCCCCATGCAGCGGGGGGATCGCCTTGGTCGGGTCGCGGTTCTGGAGAACGTCGAGGGGCATGTCCTCGTTCAGCAATAGCTTCAGCCAGTCGAGCAATTCCGATGTGCTCGGCTTCTTCTTGAGGCCGGGTACTTCGCGCACTTCGTAGAATATTTCCATTGCCTTGCCGACGAGCGTCTTCTGGATGCCGGGGAAGTGGACGTCGATGATCGCCTGCATCGTCTCGCGGTCCGGAAACTTGATGTAGTGGAAGAAGCAGCGGCGCAGGAAGGCGTCGGGCAGTTCCTTCTCGTTGTTCGAGGTGATGACGACGATCGGGCGTTCCTTCGCCTCGACCCGCTCCTGCGTTTCGTAGACGTCGAAGCTCATCCGGTCGAGTTCTTGCAGCAGGTCGTTGGGGAACTCGATATCGGCCTTGTCGATCTCGTCGATCAGCAGGACGGGGAGCTTGGGCGCGGTGAACGCTTCCCAGAGCTTGCCCTTCTTGATGTAGTTGCCGATGTCATGGACGCGTTCGTCGCCCAACTGGCCATCGCGCAGGCGGGCGACGGCGTCATATTCGTAGAGGCCCTGCTGCGCCTTGGTCGTGGATTTCACGTTCCATTCGATAAGTGGCGCGCCGACGGCCCTAGCGATTTCGTGCGCAAGCACTGTCTTTCCGGTGCCGGGCTCGCCCTTGACCAGTAATGGGCGGCGGAGCAGAACGGCGGCGTTGACGGCAACCTTGAGATCATCGGTAGCGACGTAATTGCTGGTGCCTTCAAAGCGCATCGGTGGTTCCTGTATTAATCGGCTGGTTAAGCGATAGGTCGCCAGGTCAAGCAGCGCAAGACCCCCGACGTTACTGACGAACGCGTCATGATCGGCCCGGTTGTGTGACGCAAGTGTCAGCAACCGGCAATTCCTGCTGACGCTCGCGTAAAATAAGTCTCCACCTTGAAAGCGGACCAGCGTGCCGAGACCTTGGCCCTTCCAATTGCGGGACTGGTCTGGCGCGTGTAGGCCCCGCGCGATGATTTTCCGGATCCAGAGACCCGAAACCACAGGCTATCGGGCCTCGCCCCGCGGAAGGCTGGCGGCGATTGTGCTTGCGCTTCTGGCGAGCATCTCCGTTTTCGTGATCATGATTCGCATGGGAGCCTTCAGCCCGTTCGGCGAACCGGGCGGCGCCCGACTCGTTGCCATTGACCTCGGGACCGAGGCACAAAAGGGCGAGAAGGAATCAGCCAAACCCGAGACTTCCGAGCAGAAATCGGACGCGGCGGTGCCAGATGCGCGAACAGTGCAGGTGGCACCTCCCCGGGTGCCGGTTCCGGGCAAGGTGCAATGGCCCGAAGGGTTCATCGAACTGTCGTCCAAGGATTACGCAGACGCCGATATCAGCAGGATGAAGCGGGGGCAGGCCGGGGGCAGCACCGGGGCCGCGGGCGGCAGCGGCGGTGCAGAAGGGGTGGGCGAAGGTCCGGGCGGCGTCCGCCTGTACAATGCACAGTGGTATCGCGAACCGACCGACGCGGAGATCGGACCCTACATGCCCGCCAGCCGCCCACCGGGCGCCTGGGCGATGATCGCCTGTCGCACGATCGAGAAATTCCATGTCGAGGACTGCCAGGAACTGGGCGAATCCCCGCCGGGATCAGGCCTCGCCCGTGCGCTGCGGCAAGCATCCTGGCAATTCCTCGTCCGTCCGCCGCGTGTGAACGGCAAGAGCCAGGTTGGTGAGTGGGTGCGGATACGATTCGAATTTACGCGCGAAAAGACCAAAGAAGCAGACGGTTAAGCGTCAATCAGTTCAGGATCCAATTCCCCCGCCCGGTTCTGGATGAACATGAACCTTTGCGCCGGGTCACGGCCCATCAGGCGGTCTACCAAGTCCTTCACCGCCGCGCGGCCTTCGTATTCGGGCGGCAGGGTTATGCGGATCAGGCTGCGGGTGGCAGGCGCCATGGTGGTTTCGCGCAGCTGCTGCGGGTTCATTTCACCAAGGCCCTTGAACCGGCCGACCTCGACTTTCTTGCCCTTGAACTTCGTGGCTTCCAGCTCCGCGCGATGGGCGTCATCTTTGGCGTAGGCCGAAGTGCTGCCGTGGGTCAGGCGGTAGAGCGGGGGCTGGGCGAGGTAGAGGTGGCCGCGCCGGACGAGGTCGGGCATCTCCTGAAAGAAGAACGTCATCAGCAGTGTGGCGATGTGCGCACCGTCGACATCGGCGTCGGTCATGATGATCACGCGGTCATAGCGCAGGGCGTCGGCGTTGCAGTCCTTGCGCATCCCGCAGCCCAATGCGAGCGCGAGGTCCGCGATTTCCTGATTGGCGCGGATCTTGTCGGCCGTGGCGCTGGCGACGTTGAGGATCTTGCCGCGGATCGGGAGGATTGCCTGCGTCTTGCGATCGCGCGCCTGCTTGGCGCTGCCGCCTGCAGAGTCACCCTCGACGATAAACAGTTCAGTTTCGCCGCTGCCTTCGCCCGAGCAATCGGTCAGCTTGCCGGGCAGGCGAAGCTTGCGTGCGTTGGTCGCGGTCTTGCGCTTTACCTCGCGTTCGGCCTTGCGCCGGAGGCGTTCGTCCATGCGTTCCATCACCGCACCAAGCAGCGCACGCCCCCGCTCCATATTGTCGGTGAGGAAGTGATCGAAATGGTCGCGCACGGCGGCCTCTACCATGCGCGCGGCCTCGGGGCTGGTCAGGCGGTCCTTGGTCTGGCTCTGGAACTGGGGATCGCGCACAAACACCGAAAGCATGATCTCGCTTCCGGTGATCATGTCCTCGGGCGCGATGTCCTTGGCCTTCTTCTGACCGATTAGATCGGCGAAAGCGCGGATGCCCTTGGTCAGCGCAGCGCGCAGGCCCTGTTCGTGGGTGCCGCCATCGGGCGTGGGAATGGTGTTGCAGTACCACGAATACGAACCGTCGGACCACAGCGGCCAGGCGATGGCCCATTCGACGCGGCCCATTTCCTGTCCTTCGGGGCCTGCTGGAAAGTCCTGACTGCCGGCGAACGGCACAGAGGTAACGCATTCGCGACCCGATACCTGTTCAGCCAGATGGTCGGCCAGACCACCGGGGAACTGGAATACCGCTTCGGCTGGAACATCGTCGCTGACCAGCGAAGGCGCGCATTTCCACCGGATTTCGACGCCTGCGAACAGATAGGCCTTCGAGCGGACCAGCCGGAACAGGCGGGCGGGCTTGAACTTCGCGTCGGCGCCGAAAATCTCGGTATCGGGTACGAACGTGACCTGCGTGCCCCGCCGATTGGGCGCATTGCCGATCTTGAGCAGCTTGGTCGTGGGAACCCCGCGCGAGAACTCCTGCGCGTAAAGTTCCTTGTTCCGGGCGACTTCGATGCGGGTAAGCGAGGACAGCGCGTTGACGACCGAAACGCCGACGCCGTGTAGGCCGCCCGAGGTGGCATAGGCCTTGCCCGAAAACTTGCCGCCTGAATGGAGGGTGGTGAGGATGACTTCGAGCGCCGATTTGCCGGGATACTTGGGGTGTTCATCGACCGGGATGCCGCGCCCGTTGTCCGAGATGGTCAGGCGTCCGGCAGAACCGGGTTCATCCTCCAGGAAAACTTCAATGCGGTTGGCATGGCCGGCGACAGCTTCGTCCATCGCATTGTCGAGCACTTCGGCGGCAAGATGGTGAAGCGCGCGTTCGTCGGTGCCGCCGATGTACATGCCGGGGCGACGGCGAACCGGTTCGAGGCCTTCGAGCACCTCGATCGCGGAACCGTCATAGCTTTCGGCAGCACTGGTGGCGGGGAGCTTGTCGAAAAGGTCATCGGACATGCGAACGGGTATAGAACGCCCGCGAATCCGGGCGCAAGCGGGGATGGCGCCTTATCCGGTGAAATCCCCGGCTTTCGGGCTTTCAGAACTTCGCAGGAGCCGGGCTGACGGTCGAAAACGTCCCCGCGCCCACTTCGCGCACTTCCATCGCGCGCTCGGCCATGCCTGATGCCGTGAAGCGGAACACTCCGTCGAGACCGATGAAGCCTTGCGGATCGTATAGCTTGGCGGTGGGGAAGGTGGTGCCCGGCTTCCATGTGCGGGCGACGTTGAGTGTCAAGAGAACGCTGTCATAGCCGAGCGTGGCCAGCCGCGATGGGACCGCGCCGAAGCGGGAACGATAGGAGGTTTCGAACTTGCCGAAGCGGGCATCGGACACGGCGGCAAACCATGCGCCGCGCATGGCCGGGGAATTGGCGATGGCCCCTTCGCCACTCCAGAGTTCGGTGCCGAGCAGCTTCGTGCCGCGTCCTGCTGCTCCAGCGGCCTGAAGCGCCATGCGGCTGCCATCGGCAACCAGCAGGGCATCGAAACGCCCCTTGTCCTTCGCGCGGCGCACGGCGCTTGCGATCGAGGTGTTGCCGCGATCGTAGGTTTCGACCGCGGTGATGGTGACGCCCATCGCGCGACCCGCTTCGATCACCGCACTGGTGGCGCGCTGCCCGTAATCGCCGGTCGGGATTATGGCCGCGACCGACTTCATGCCGCTCGATTTGGCAAAGCCAAGAACCCGCGCGATCGACTGTCCCGGGGCCTGACCCATGACGAATACATCGCGCGAGGCGACGGCGCTGTCATTGGAGTAGGTGATCATCGGCACCTTGGCGGGACGGGCGGCATTGGCAACCAGCACGACATCGTCGGATAGCAGGGGCCCGAGGATCAGTTTGTTGCCATCGGCAATCGCCTTGGTCGCTGCCGCACCTGCACCGCCCGCCGTGTCATAGGTGGTGATGCGCAGATTTGCCGCGTTGGTATCGAGCAGCGCCATCGTCGCGGCATTGGCGATCGACTGTCCGACCGCACCACTTGGCCCGCTCATCGGCACCAGCAGGGCAACGCGATGGCGGCCTGCGTCGGCTGGCAGAAGATTGGCGTCGGGCGCCTTTTCGGTCGCTTCGGGTGCCGGGCCGACCGAACCTTTCGGGATGACCGCGCAGCCTGCGAGAAGGGAAAGCGAGCCAAACGCGAGGCCCTTGACCAGCCAGCGGCGTGAGGAGCGATGATCGCCCATGCGGCAATCGGCTTCCTGCGCGTCGATCATTACCGGTCCACCCTCTTGTCGCTCATTGCTACCCGGTCCATGGACTGCCCATGGATACGCCACCACTCGAACCCGGCCTGTATATTGTAGCCACCCCGATTGGCAATCTTCGTGACGTAACCCGTCGCGCGGCAGAAACGCTTGAGCGCTGCGCCATCGTTGCCTGCGAAGATACGCGCGTTACGGGCAAGTTGCTGAATTTGCTCGGGCTGCACAAAGTCATGCGCCGGTACGACGATCACGCGAGCGATGCGGCCCGCGAGGCTCTGCTGTCCGAAATGGCGCAAAATCCCGTTGCACTGGTGTCGGATGCCGGGACGCCGCTGATTTCCGATCCGGGTTACAAGCTGGTGCGCGAGGCGCGGGCGCGCGGCATTGCCGTTACCTCCATCCCCGGCCCCAGCGCGTTGGTGGTGGCGCTGTCGATGGCGGGCCTGCCGACCGACCGTTTCATGTTCGCAGGGTTCCTGCCGGCCAAGGACAAGGCGCGAGGCGATGTACTGACCGAGCTGGCTACCGTGCCTGCCACGCTCGTCTTCTACGAAACCGGACCCCGGCTCGTTGCATCGCTGACGGCATTGGCCGAGCGCCTGCCAGGGCGTGAAGTGGCCGTGGCACGCGAACTGACCAAGCTGCATGAGGAATGCCGCAGCGGCAGCGCGGACGAGCTTGCGGCGCACTACGCCGCGCATCCTCCCAGGGGTGAGATTGTGCTGCTGGTCGGGCCGCCTTTGGCGCAGGAAGCACCGGGCGAGGACGTCGTCGAAGCGGAGTTGCGGGCGGCGCTTGCTGAGATGTCGCCCTCGCAGGCAGCAGGGAAGGTGGCCAAGGCACATGGCCTCGACCGCAAGGCGATTTATGCGCTGGCGATGACGCTCAAGTCATGACCGGTTCGCAATCACGGGCCGAGGCCGAGCGGCGCGGGCGCAAGGGCGAGACGCTCGCGGCGTGGTGGTTGCGGCTGACGGGCTGGCGTATTCTTGCGCGTCGCGTGAAGCTCGCCGTGGGCGAGATCGACCTCATTGCGCGGCGCGGACGAACGGTAGCATTCATCGAGGTCAAGTGGCGACGCGATGGCGATGCGCTGGCAGGTGCGATCGATGCTTATCGCCTGCGTCGCGTGGCGCGTGCCGCCGCAGCGGTAGCGCCGAAATTTGTACGGAACGGGGATGCGATGCAGATTGACGTGATCCTGATCGCGCCGGGGCACTGGCCGCGCCGGATCGCCAATGCATGGCAACCCGGCGCGTAACGCTGCAAGCTCAGTGGGTCTTGTGCTCTTCCTTGTGCTCACCTTCGGCGTGGTGGTCGTCCTTCTTGTCGCCTTCGTGATGATCGTCCTTGTGTCCGCCATCGCTGGGTGCCTGCGTGGGGTGCGGATCGGGATTGGCAACGGCCATGCCCGACCAGCCGAGAACGGCAACGGCGGCAGCGGCGGTGGTGATCAACTTGCGCATAAGGGTAGGCTCCTCTTTCGAATCTCTGTCGGGCGCCATCGCGGCGCTCCGGCGAATTTGGTCGCGCGGCGCATAATTCGGCTTTAAGGCGCGGGTGAGATAAACCCCTGAGGCAGAGTGAAAGCATGACTCTTCGCGTCGCGGTCCAGATGGACCCGCTCCATTCGATAAACATCGCCGGGGACTCGAGCTTTGCGCTGATGCTTTCAGCGCAGGAACGCGGACATGAGGTCTTTCATTACGATGTCGGCTCGCTCAGCCTTGACGAGGACGACCGTCTGATCGCGCATGCCACGCAGGTGACGGTGCAGCAGGTGGTGGGCGATCATTATAAGGCAGGTGAAAAGCGGCGGCTCGATCTGGGACGCGATATCGACGTGGTGCTGATGCGGCAGGATCCGCCGTTCGACATGGGCTACATCACCGCGACACACCTGCTCGAACGGATCGAGCGCGAGACGCTTGTCGTGAACAACCCGCGCAGTGTCCGCAACGCGCCCGAAAAGGTGATGGTACTCGACTATCGCCGGTTCATGCCGCCGACGCTGGTGACGCGCTCGGTCGAGGAGGTGCGCACCTTCCAGAAACGCCACGGCGCTATCGTGATCAAGCCGATCCACGGCAATGGCGGCAAGGCGATTTTCCGCGTTTCGGAAGAGGGCGAGAATCTCGGCGCGCTGTTCGAAGTGTTCAACCAGACATGGCCCGAGCCGCACATGGTGCAGGCCTTCCTTCCCGAAGTGGCCCAGGGCGACAAGCGCATCGTTCTGGTCGATGGCGAGATTGCGGGCGCGATCAACCGCCGTCCGGGCGAGGGCGAGTTCCGCTCGAACCTTGCTGTCGGCGGCTACGCCGAGAAGACCGAGCTGACACCGCAGGAGCAGGAAATCTGCGCCGCGCTGGGTCCTGAACTGAAGCGGCTTGGGCTGATCTTCGTCGGGATCGATGTGATCGGCGGCAGATATCTCACCGAGATCAACGTGACCTCGCCGACCGGAATCGTGGCGATCGACAAGTTCAACGGCACCGACACGCCGGGGATGATCTGGGACGCGATCGAGGGGAGACTTTGAGGCGCGTCGTGCGTTGAGCACACCATGAATGACTGGATTATCCACCTGATTGAAGGCGGCGGCTATTGGGGCATCGCTTTCCTGATGGTCATCGAAAACGTGTTTCCGCCCATTCCGTCCGAAGTGATCATGGGCCTTGGCGGCATCGCCGTGGCGCGCGGTCGCATGGAGTTCTGGCCGCTGATGCTGGCCGGGACCGTGGGCAGCACGGCGGGAAACTACTGCTGGTATCTGCTCGGCAGGAGTCTCGGTTACGAACGCCTCAGGCCCTTCGTGACCCGGTTCGGACGTTGGCTGACCGTCGAATGGCACGACATCGAGCGGATCGTCCATTTCTTCCGGCGACACGGGCAGTGGGTGGTCTTCGCCTTGCGCTTCGCACCTTTCATGCGCACCATGATCTCGTTGCCGGCGGGTCTGACCCGCATGGGTCACCTGCGCTTCCTTGCCTTTACCTTTGCGGGCGCGGCGATCTGGAATGCCATCCTTGCCGGGGCTGGCTATTATCTCGGGCGGAACTTCGAGGATCTCGAAAAATATACCGGACCAGTTGCGACTGCAGCGATCGCGATCGTACTCATTGCTTACGCCTGGCGCGTCATCACATGGCGGCCGCGCGAGAACTGAGGGCTCTCAAAAAACAAAGCCCCCGCAAACTGCGAGGGCTCTGCTCGTCCGGTGCCGGGTGGCTCAGGCGTCCTTGGCCAGCCACTCCTCAAGCCACTTGATCGTGTAGTCCCCGCTCAGGAAATCGGGTTCGCCCAGCAGGCGCTGGTGAAGCGGGATCGAGGTCTTGGGGCCTTCGATCACCATCTCCTCGAGCGCGCGCTTCAACCGCATGATGCAGCCTTCGCGCGTGCGGCCGTAGACGATCAGCTTGGCGATCATCGAGTCATAATATGGCGGGATCTTGTACCCGGCATAGAGCCCTGAATCCACGCGCACGTGCATGCCGCCCGATGCGTGATAGCTCTTCACCAGTCCCGGCGAAGGAGCGAAGGTAAAGGGATCTTCCGCATTGATGCGGCACTCGATCGCATGGCCCTTGAACTCGATTTCGTCCTGACGGACCGAAAGCGGCTTGCCATCGGCGATGCGGATCTGTTCGCGCACCAGATCGACGCCGGTGATCGCTTCGGTGACGGGATGCTCCACCTGCAGGCGGGTGTTCATCTCGATGAAGTAGAACTCGCCGTTTTCCCACAGGAACTCGATCGTGCCCGCGCCGCGATAACCCATGTCGGCCATGGCATTTGCCACGATGCCGCCCATACGGTCGCGCTCGGCCGCGGAAATCACGGGCGATGGCGCTTCCTCGAGCACTTTCTGGTGACGGCGCTGAAGCGAACAATCCCGTTCGCCCAGATGGATGGCGTTGCCGTTGCCGTCTCCGAAGATCTGGAATTCGATGTGGCGCGGGTTGCCGAGGTATTTCTCGATATAGACTGTGGCATCGCCGAATGCGGCTTTGGCCTCGCTTCCGGCCTGCTGGATCAGCGTCTCGAGCTCGTCGGGGCTGTTGCAGACCTTCATCCCGCGACCGCCGCCGCCCGACGCCGCCTTGATGATTACCGGGTAGCCGGCCTTTTCGGCAATCGCCTTGGCTTCTTCGAGATCCGAGACCGCTCCGTCCGATCCGGGGACGAGCGGCAGGCCGAGCGCGCCAGCGGTGCGCTTGGCCTCGATCTTGTCACCCATCGTTCGGATATGTTCGGGCTTTGGGCCGATCCACGTGATGCCGTGCGCTTCGACAATCTCGGCAAACTTGGCATTCTCCGAAAGAAAGCCATAGCCGGGGTGGATCGCATCGGCATGCGTGATCTCCGCTGCCGAAATGATCGCCGCGACGTTCAGATAGCTGTCCTTGGCCGCAGGCGGCCCGATGCAGACCGCGTGATCGGCAAGGCGCACGTGCATGGCATCGGCATCGGCGGTGGAGTGCACCGCAACGGTCTCGATGCCCATTTCGTGCGCCGCGCGGTGGATGCGCAGCGCGATTTCGCCGCGATTGGCGATCAGCAGGCGCTGGATGGCCATGGGCGGTCCCTTACGCGATCACGACCAGCGGCTGGTCGAATTCGACCGGCTGCGCGTTCTCGACGAGGATGGCGGTGATCGTGCCCGACGTCGGTGCGACGATCGGGTTCATCACCTTCATCGCCTCGATGATCAGGAGAGTTTCGCCTTCCTTGACGGTCTTGCCCACCGAGATGAAGTTGGCAGCGCCCGGTTCTGCTGCAAGGTAACAGGTGCCGACCATCGGCGATTTCACGGCGTCGGCATTCGCGTCGGCCGGTGCTGCGGCAGCAGCGGTCGCTGCGGCTGCAACGGGGGCAGGCGCAGGTGCTGCGACGGCAAATTGTTGTGCAACTGGTGCTGCGGTCAATTGGCGCGCCACGCGGATCTTGCGGCTGCCGTCCTCAACTTCGATCTCGGAAAGCCCGGTGTCGGCAAGAAGTTCTGCCAGTTCGCGGACCAATGCGCTGTCGATTGCCATGTTATCGGCCTTTTCGCCGCGGTCGTGCCCCATTTATAGTTCCTCGCGGGTGATAATTACAGGCCTCGCGCCATGCCCTCAAGCTGCCAAGCTGGCAAGGGGTGGCTGACCTGGAAGGTGGAAAAACGCCGGTTTCTATAGCCGCGAGGCGGCTTCAAGCGCGACGATATAGCTGTTTGCGCCGAATCCCGCGACAGAGCCCTTGGCGGCCATGCCGACAAACGACTTGTGGCGAAACGCCTCTCGCGTGTGCGGGTTCGACAGGTGCACCTCGATCACGGGCACCTTGATCGACTTGATCGCGTCGTGGATGGCGACCGAGGTATGGGTATAGGCACCGGCATTGAGCAGGACGGCCTTTGCACCGCTCGCCTGCGCCTCGTGCAGCCAGTCGACGAGGTGGCCTTCGTGGTTGGACTGCCGGACATCGACCTCCAGCCCCAGTTCGCGTGAACGGTCTTCCAGCATCCCGGCGATATCGTCCAGCGTCTGCGACCCGTATATTTCGGGTTCGCGCAGGCCCAGCAGATTGAGATTGGGGCCGTTGAGCACGAAGATGGTCGTGCTCGGTGCGGCAGAAGCGGTCATGACAAATCCCCGGAAGCTGGCATTTGTCCGACCTGATAGCCTGTCGCCAGCGTGACGCAAGCGGTCGTCGGGCGGAAATGGGCAGCGTTAAGGGTCAGCCGGCAGGGCCAATAGGAGGCGAGGGCGGCGATTCCATCTGATTGTCGTAGATGGCGCTTTCGGCCGAATTGTCCGTGACGCCCTCATCCATCGCCATCTCTTCGGGCTGGACTTCGGCCTGCATGCTCGAACCGCCAGAGCCCGAGGCCGCCATGGACAGGGCTTCGCGCGACCGCTTGTCGGCGGCTTCGGCCTTGGCCTCGGCAATAGCGATCCGCCGTTCCATCGCCTCCTCGCTCTTGGACTTGCCGCACCCTGCAAGCAGCAGGGCGGGCAAGATCGCGACAAGGATGGTGGATTTGGGCGTGGCCTGATGAAGCATGTTTCTGGACGACCTGATCATTTGCAGGCGAGTCAATAGCAGGCGGAAGTTACCAGAAACTAACCAAACGTTCGGGGCTTCACCGTGGCGTCAGCGATCGGTGCCCCGGGCCTTTCCCCATTGCCGGGCGACCGTGTAGCCAAGATAGCCCGTGCCGAAGAGGGCGTAGAGCGGTTCGGGCAATCCGTTGAGATAAGCGTTGATCCCCGCAGCGATTCCCTGCGCCGCTTCCGGGCGGAATGCTCCGACCAGGCCCATTGGCAGGGCCCAGAGGATCATGATGTACATGACATAGAGAAAGCCGGGCCTTGCGCGACTGGTCCAGGGATCTGTCGACGAGGCTTCGGTTACGATGGCTGACATGCGCGTGCGCAGTTGCTCGATCTCCTGCGTGCCTTCAAGCTTCAGCAGCTCAAGCTTGGCGCGATCGCGCGCTTCCTTGTCGGGGATGACCCGGTCGATTATCGACGAAAGGGGCGAGATCAGGGCTTCGAGAAACGACATGGGCGGGGCGTCCTTGGTTGTGGAAGACGCCCGACGAGATAACCATATCGGTTTGTGTAGGAAAACGATTTGCAGCAAAAAGGCCCGACGCAGAAGTGCGCGGGCCCTTTGAACTTATTGGTCGGGACGAGAGGATTCGAACCTCCGACCCCCACACCCCCAGTGTGATGCGCTACCAGGCTGCGCTACGTCCCGACCGGAAGCGCGCCTATAGGCACCGCCTTCAGGCTTGGCAAGCGCCGGAATGGGCAAAAAGGTTCCACCGAGCCATGGGGCGGATCAGGGGCGTTCGATTGCCATGGCGGGGCCAAGCTGCTAACCGCCCGCGTCAAGCTTGCCGGGCGTCGGTGCGTGCACAATTTACGCGCCGGGTCTGTTGCAAAGTCGAACCCGCGATCCCAGAAACGGACCCATGATGCTGAGCACTCTTTCCGCCGCCGCCGCCAATGCCGGTGAACCGCCTGCCTGGATGAGCTTCCTGCCGCTGGTGGCCATGGGCTTCATCTTCTGGTTCCTGATCCTGCGGCCGCAGATGCGCCAGCAGAAGGAGCACAAGGCCAAGATCGCGGCGATGAAAAAGAACGACATGGTCGTGACCGCGGGCGGGTTGATCGGAAAAGTGGTAAAGCTTGACGATCATTACGTCGAACTCGAACTAGCGCCCAACGTGAAGGTCAAGGCCGTACGCTCGACGCTGGGTGACATCATTCCGCCAGCCGGCAGCGCACCCGCGAACGACTGATCGTCACTTTTACCGAAGGCTGACCGCCCATGCTCGAATTTCCGCGCTGGAAGGTGATCTGGCTCTGGCTGGTGACGCTGATCTGCGTTGCCGCCGCGATCCCCTCGCTCACCTCCACCATGGGCCTCTCCTGGCCGTCATCGCTGCCCGAGCCCAAGGTCAATCTCGGGCTGGACCTCGCCGGCGGCAGCCATATCCTGCTCGAGGCAGACCCTTCGCAGGTGCGCCAGCAGCGCATCGAGGGCATGGAGGAATCGGTCCGCAACAAGCTGAAGCAGGATGGCAAGAATATCCGCATCAGCGATATTTCGAACCGCGATGGCGCGCTCACTTTCGTCGTCGCTGAACCTTCGCAGGTCGATGCCGTGCGTGAAGCGGTATTGCCGCTGACCAATGGCGCAGGGCTGACCGGTCAGCGCGATTGGGACATCAATGTCATCGACGGCAACCGCTTCATCCTGAAGCCGACCGATGCGGGCGTCGATCAGGCGGTGACGCAGGCGATGGACACCGCCGTCGAAGTCGTGCGCAAGCGCATCGACGCTCTGGGCACCAAGGAGCCGACGATCATCCGTTCGGGGCCGACGCGCATTGTCGTGCAGGTGCCCGGCCTGCAGGATCCGCAGGCGCTCAAGAACCTGCTCGGTCAGACCGCGAAGCTCGAGTTCAAGCTGGTCGATACTGCAGCACTTCCGTCCGACGTGGCGCAGGGCATTGCACCTCCGGGCAGCGAGATCGTGCCGTTCATCAGCCCTGCGGAAGGCGGCGGTGCGCCTGCCATTGCGGTCAAGCGCCTTGGCGGCATCCGAGGCGATCAGCTGACTAACGCGCAGCAGACCAACAACCAGCAGACCAACGAGCCGGTCGTCAACATCACCTTCAACACCGAAGGCGGGGCAAAATTCGCCAAGCTGACGACGCAGAACACCGGCAAGCAATTCGCGATCATTCTCGACGGCAAGGTCCTGTCCGCGCCGACGATCAATGAGCCGATCCTTGGTGGCAGCGCCATCATCTCGGGCCGCTTCACCACAGAAAGCGCGAATGCGCTGGCCATCTCGTTGCGCTCGGGCGCGCTGCCGGTCGACCTCAAGGTCGTGGAAGAGCGCACTGTTGGGCCTGACCTTGGCGCGGATTCGATCCGCAAGGGCATGATTGCGATGGGCGTGGGCACGTTCGCGCTGATGGTGTTCATTTTCGTGACCTATGGCCGCTTCGGCATCTATGCGAACCTGGCGCTGATCATCAACGTGCTGATGATCCTGGGCGTCATGGCGATAATCAACACCACCCTGACGCTGCCCGGCATCGCGGGCTTCGTGCTGACTGTCGGTGCAGCGGTTGATGCCAACGTGCTGATCAACGAGCGCATCCGCGAGGAGCGCCATCGCGGGCGCAAGGTCGTGGCCGCAGTGGAGATGGGCTACAAGGAAGCCAGCCGTGCGATCTTCGACGCCAACATCACCAACGTGATCGCGGCTGTGCTGATGTTCGCGTTCGGCTCCGGCCCGGTCAAGGGCTTCGCCATCGTGCTGATGATCGGCATCGTCACCTCGGTGTTCACCGCCGTCACGCTGACGCGCCTGTGGGTCATGCAGTGGCTGCGCCGTGCGCGCCCTGCCGACCTGAATCTGTAAGAGGAAAAGAGAGTCATGAAGCTCCTCAAGCTCGTTCCCGACGATACCAACATCCACTTTCTCAAGTGGCGCGTGCCGTTCTACATCGTCAGCATGATCCTGATCGCCGCCTCGTGGGGGCTGGTGCTGACCAAGGGCCTCAATCTCGGCGTCGATTTCATCGGCGGACAGATGATCCGCGTCACGTTCGAGCGCAGCCCAGAGGCCCCTGTGGTCGAATTGCGCGAACAGGTGGGCAAGCTCGGCTATGGCGAGCCGATCATCCAGCGCTACGGCAAGCCGAACGAGATATCGATCCGCATGAAGCTGCCCGAGGGCGCGGACCATGATGCCGCGCTGTCGGACAAGATGGCCCGAACGATCACCACCGACATCAGGAAGAACCACGCCGATGCGCGGATCGACGGCGTCGATTCGGTCTCGGGCAAGGTTTCGAAGGAGCTTGGCTGGGATGCGTTCAAGGCGCTGGGCTTTGCCGCTTTGGCGGTGGCTGCCTACATCTGGATCCGGTTCGAATGGCAGTTTGGCGTGGGCGCGCTGTTCGCTCTGTTCCACGACGTCTCTCTGACGCTGGGCCTGTTCGCGATCACGGGGATGGAGTTCGATCTCAACATCGTGGCGGCGCTGCTAACGCTGATCGGCTATTCGCTGAACGACACGATCGTGGTCTATGACCGTATCCGCGAGAACATGAAGAAGTTCCGCAAGATGCCGATGCCCGAACTGCTCGATCTATCGGTGAACGAGACGCTGGCGCGCACGATCGTGACCTCGCTGTCGGTTCTCATCACGCTGGTAGCGTTGCTGCTGCTGGGCCCGGATGTGATCTTCGGCTTCACCGCCGCTATTACGCTCGGCATTTTCGTCGGCACTTACAGTTCGATCTACATGGCCGCGCCGATCCTGATCTGGCTCAAGGTCAATCCGAACAGCTTCGTGCCGACCGAGACGGCGCTGGAGAAGCAGGAGCGGCTGGCGCGCGAAGGCGCGTAACCGCCAAAAGACTTGCGAATGCAGCGGCGGCGAGGCTCAGCGCTTCGTCGCCGCTTTTTCGTATATGCTGGAAAGGGCTGCCGCGTTCGCTTCCCAGCTGAACCGTTCGGCGTTCTCCGCAACCGCTTCCTGGCTGGGCGGATCGGCGAGGAGGTCGGCCACGGCTGCGGCGATCGCCTCGGGTGTGCGCGCGGCGATCCGCCCCGCACTGTCGTTTCGTACGACTTCGCGTGCGCCCCCAACGTCGGGGATCACGACCGGCGTACCGCAGGCGATCGCCTCGATCCAGGCGTTGGCCAGACCCTCGCGTTCGGACGGCAGAACCATGACGTCGGCGGCGCAGAGCAGGTGGGGGAGAAGGTCGTGCTCAACCGCGCCCAGAAACTGCACCCGCTCCTTGAGGCCAAGTTGCGTGACGAGAGTCTTGAGCGCGGATTCGTCAGCCCCTGTTCCGGCAATGGCGAGGCGCACGTTCTGTGGCAGCAGGGGCAGGGCGCGAATGGCGAGTGCCTGCCCCTTGATCGGCAACAACGCGCCGACGCAAAGCAGCAGGGGGCCCGTCGACCAGACCTGCAGCGCGGGGACCGCCGAAACAAGCTGCCGCGCTGCTGTCCGTTCGAGCGGCTGGAAGCGTTCGCGGTCAAGGCCGGTATAGTGCACCGTGATGCGATCTTCAGGCATTCCCATCGCAATCATGTCATGTGACAGGGCGCAGGATACCGAAAGCAGCGCCTGCGCGCCCTTTGCAGCCTCGATCATCTGTCGGCGCGCAAACTGGTTTTCGCCCCAAAGATGAATGTCGGACCCGCGTGCCTTGATTGCGTAGGGAAGCCCAAGTTCGCTGGCGACCTTTGCGGCGGCCGGTCCGTCGGGATGGAAAAACTGCGCGTCGACCATGTCGAAGGCTGCTTCGGCATGGAGGCGCCGGGCCAATGGCAGAATGGCGCGTTCGATAAGCCACGGGTTGATAGGGCCGGATATCGCGGGGATCAGCGCAAAGCGTGGGCGATAGACCGTGACCGTGCCCTGATGTTCGACCTCCGGAATACGCCGCAAGGGTTCGTAGCGCTTGAGCGGCAGTGGTGGCAGGCCGATCGGGTTGATCACCGTCACGTCCCAGTCTCCCCGGGCTGCGAGTGCTTCCATCTGGCGCGCGACGAACCGCCCGAAACCCGTGCGACCGGGTGCGGGGTAGAGCGTCGAAATCGTCAGCAGGCGCAACACGTCAGAGTTTTCGCACCAGCATTTCGGCAAGACCGAGCCAGGCGGGGCGGTCAATGATAACTTGGCGTTGGCCCGAGCCAGGCGGGAGCAGGGCAATGCGCCCGTCGCGCTGGTCGATCAGGCGACCGAAGGCAAAGCGCCCGCCGGGGCGTGGGGAAAGCACGTCACGGTTGAATGCCCGTGCAAAATCGTCCGGGTCGATCTGCCGCAGCCAGACCTGGTCACCGGCCCGGTATTCGCCAGCGCTGACATCGACCGCCAAGGCCATCAGCCGGGCCGAACCGTCGAGCGTGACCGGGAGAATCGCGTCCATCGGCTTGGCCAGCGCTTCTGCGCCGCTGGCCCCGATTCGGGCGACCAGACGCGCAGGGGACTCCTCGTCTGCCTTGACGAGCAGCTGCGGATCGACGCCGAGCGCCGCGCCGATCCGGTTCATCCATGCCAGCGAAAGGCTGCGCATGCCGGTCTCGAGACGGCCGATGGTTTGCGCGGTCGTCGGTGGCGTGCAGCGCGCCGCAACATCGGCAAGCGTCATGCCCTTCTGGCGGCGAATGTCGCGGATTCTGTTGATCATGTGCGGCCCATTAACCGGAACGGTGTTTTTGCTTTCCTACAAAGCAGCAACATAGGCAAGCGCTTTGCTTGCACCTGAAACGTTCTTTTGCCCACCCGGTCCACGTAAATGTGCGACGTCTCAGCCCTCGACCAATTCCGCCAGTTCCAGCCAGCGCTCCTCCGCAGCATCCTTTTCTGCCCGCACTTTCGCGAGGGCCGCCATCAGCGCGTCGAACTTTCTGGGATCGCGTGCGTAGAGATCGGGGTCGGCCAGTTGCGCCTCGCCGCGCGCGATTGCCGCATCCAGTTCCTCGATCCGCGAGGGCAGCAGGTCGTAATCGCGCTGGTCCTTGTAGGAGAGCTTGCCCTTCTTTGGCGGTGGAGGGGCTGGCGTCGGAGCCGCAGCCTTTCTGGGTGCAGCCTTGCCAGATCCGGGGGCGTTGCGCTGTTTGCGCATTTTTTCCCAATCGGCATAACCGCCCGCGACGATGTCGACCCGGCCCGATCCATCCATCCCCAGCGTGATCGTGACGGTGCGATCAAGGAAATCGCGGTCGTGACTGACGATCAGCACGGTCCCGTCATAATCCGAGATCACCTCCTGCAAGAGGTCCAGCGTCTCGAGATCGAGATCGTTGGTTGGCTCGTCGAGCACCAGAAGGTTAGAAAACCGTGCGAATTCGCGAGCGAGCAGAAGGCGCGAACGTTCCCCGCCCGAAAGCGTGCCAACTCGCGCTTCGACTAGGCCCGGATCGAACAGGAAGTCCTTGAGATAGCCTTGAATGTGCTTGCGCACCCCGCGCACATCGATCCAGTCGCTGCCGTCGGCCAGAACGTCGCGCACGCGTTTCTCCGGTGCCATCAGGCTGCGCTGTTGGTCGATCATCACGCCTTGCAGCGTCTTGGCGAGCGTGACCGTGCCGCTGTCGGGCGCGAGTTCGCCGGTCAGGAGCTTGAGCAGCGTCGTCTTGCCCGCGCCGTTCGAACCGACCACGCCGATGCGGTCCTTGCGCGTGATGCGCAGCGTGAAGTCCTTGACGATGGCGCGTTCGCCGAAGCTCTTGTTGACGTGATCAGCGACGATCACCGCCTTGCTCTTGGCATCGTCACTTGCAATCGCGAGCTTGGCCGTGCCCTGCGGCGTCAACATCGCAGCGCGCTGCGCCCGCATCTCCCAAAGCTTCTCGAGCCGTCCCTGGTTGCGCTTGCGCCGCGCGGTAACGCCGCGTTCGAGCCAGTGTGCCTCGATTTTCAGCTTGGCATCGAGCTTGTCGGCCGCGCGCGCCTCTTCCGCGTAGACCTGCTCCATCCATGCTTCGTATCCGCCAAACCCGATGTCCTTTCGGCGAAGGCTGCCGCGATCAAGCCAGAGCGTGGCTTTGGTCAGCCGGTCGAGGAACGTGCGGTCGTGGCTAATGACCACGAACGCCCCCTTGAAGCGCTGCAGCCAGTCCTCGAGCCAGTCGATGGCTGCAAGGTCGAGGTGGTTGGTCGGTTCATCGAGCAGGAGCAGGTCCGGATCGGAAGCGAGCGCACGCGCCAGTGCCGCGCGTCGGCGCTCGCCACCGCTGGCGCTGTCGGCCTTGCGCGAAAGATCGATGCCAAGCTGGCCGGCAATCGCTTCGACCTCGTGGCGCGGCGGAGCATCCTTGCCGGAGAGGGCAAAGTCCATCAGCGTATCGTAGCCGGTGAAGAAAGGGTCTTGTTCGAGCGTGACGATCCGCGTGCCCGGCTGGATCGAGCGGGTGCCCTTGTCGGCATCGACCTGACCGCCGATCAGCTTGAGCAACGTCGTCTTGCCCGCGCCATTGCGCCCGATCAGCGCAAGCCGGTCCCGCGGGCCGATGTGAATGTCGAGGTCGCTGAAAAGCCAGCCATTGCCCTGGATCAGGCCAAGGCCTTCCCAGCTGAGGATCGGTGCTGCTGCCATGGGCTCCGCGCTTAGCGGGGGTGTAGCTTGTGTGCAACGCCGCAGGCTTAACGATCACATCCCTTCGCATTCACCGCTTGTTCAATGCCTTGGCCTTATGCATGCCGACATCATGAAACTGACCGTTCCCCTGATTGCCACAGTGCTTGCCAGCATGGTTCCTGTTGCCGCCCAGGCGCAGCAGCGCCCAGACGAGCAGAACGAGGTCCGTCGCGACTTGCGTTCCGGCGCGGTGCGGTCGCTGCGCGACATCGAGCGGCGCGTGCTGCCGACAAAGCCGGGAATGCAGTACCTCGGACCGGAGTACGATCCCTCGGCGATGGTCTATCGCCTCAAGTTCATCCGCGACGGACGCGTAACATTCGTCGACGTCGATGCGAAGACCGGGCAGATCATGGGTGAGTCCCGCTGAGACTTCACCTCTGAACCGAAGCTTTCGTGCCGGTTCCTTGACCGTTCATGTTTGTCGCCCCATCTACATGAACAAGTTTCGGCGCGATCGTCGCGTCCAGCAGGGGACAGAATTCCATGCGCATCCTGATCGTCGAGGATGAACCCACTCTCGGCAAGCAGCTGAAGTCCACGCTCGAGCACACGGGCTATGCGGTCGATCTTTCGACCGATGGCGAGGACGGGCACTTCATGGGATCGACCGAGGAATACGACGCGGTCGTCCTCGACCTCGGCCTGCCCGAGATCGACGGGCTCACCGTGCTGGGCATGTGGCGCAAGGAAGGACGCAAGTTTCCGGTCCTTGTGCTGACTGCGCGTGATTCGTGGTCGGACAAGGTGGCGGGCCTCGATGCCGGCGCCGACGATTACCTTGCAAAGCCCTTTCAGACCGAGGAACTGATCGCCCGCCTGCGCGCGCTGATCCGCCGCGCCTCTGGCAATTCGTCGTCCGAACTCACCGCCGGTGGCGTGCGCCTCGACACGCGCTCTGGCCGCGTCACCCTTGATGGCGAGCCGGTGAAACTGACCGCGCAGGAGTACAAACTCCTGTCCTACCTGCTGCATCACAAGGGCAAGGTCGTCAGCCGCACCGAACTGATCGAACATATCTACGATCAGGATTTCGACCGCGATTCGAACACGATCGAAGTGTTCGTCACGCGCATCCGCAAGAAGCTCGGGCCCGACGTCATCACCACGATCCGTGGGCTCGGTTACAGCCTTGACGATCCGGCTGGCCCCGGCCGGGGGTAACACGTGGCCGAAAGCAGGCCTGAACGCGTAGCTCCGTCCCAGCGCGCCGTCGATGTGCCGGCACCGCACACCGGCTCGCTGGCGCGGCGCATGCTGCTCATTGCGTCTGCCTGGATCACGATCCTGCTGGTGGGCGGTGGGCTGGCGCTCGACCAGACGCTGACCGGTCTCGTCACGCGCAATTTCGACGAGCAGCTCGGCTACATGCTGACGGCGATGGTTGCGTCGGCCGAGATCGGGCCCGACGGCGAGGTGTTCTTCAACCGCCCCTTGGGCGACCAGCGCTTTCTCGAACCCAATAGCGGCCTTTACTGGCAGATCTCAGGGCAGGGGCATGAGGATTTCCCTTCGCGCTCGCTATGGGATCGCTCGCTCCGTACGAACGCCGACCAGAACAATGTCGATCCCCTTATCGAGGACAGCGACCAGTTCGATGGTGAGCCGCTGCGCATCATCAAGCGTTCGGTGATCCTGCCCGGGACCAACACGCTTTGGGAATTCCAGGTCGCGGCCAGTCGCGGCGAACTCAATTCCCAGATCCGCCGCATCCGGTCGATCCTGATCTGGTCGTTCCTAGTTCTTGGCCTGGGCCTGTTTGTCATGGCCGGCTTGCAGACATATTACGGACTGGGTCCTTTGCGCCGCGTGCGCAAGGCGATTGCCCGCATGCGCGAGGGTGGTGCCAGCCGCGTGACCGATCCGCTCCCGCTCGAAGTCCAGCCGATGGTGCAGGAGCTCAACGCGCTGCTCGAACATTCCGAGCGGCAGGCCGAGGAGGCGCGGACGCACGCAGGCAATCTGGCCCACGCACTCAAGACGCCGCTGACCGTGGTGATGAATGCGGCGACCGCGAAGGCGCCTGACCTTTCGGATACCGTGATCCGCGAGGCGGCGGTGATGCGCCGGCAGGTCGACCATCATCTGGCGCGAGCTAGAGCAGTTGGCCGCCGCGCGGTGGGCCTCTCACGCTCGCAGGTCTGGGAAAGCGCCGAGGCGGTGGAGCGCGCCGTGACGCGCCTCTACCCGCAAGTGAGACTGGACATGGACGGCAACCGCGCCGCCGAAGTTTCGATCGAACGGCAGGACCTTGACGAAATCCTCGGCAACCTGATCGAGAACGCGGCGAAGTATGGCGGCGGTTCGGTGTTCATCACCATCGATGCGGCACCGGCCGACCCGAAGTTCTGCGAAATCTGGGTCGAAGATGACGGGATGGGCATTCCGGAAGACGCGCGCGAGCGCATCTTCGACCGTGGCGCGCGGCTCGATACCGGAAAGCCAGGAACCGGCCTCGGCCTTGCCATCGTGCGCGACGTTGCCGAGATTTACGGAGGCAATGTGGAACTGCGCGAGAGCGAGGACCTCGGCGGTTTGCTTTCAGTGCTCAGGCTGCCTCGCGCCATTACCGGCACCTGACGGCGGCATCGTCAGCCCCTCTTGCCAAGCCTGTAACATTGCCCGATCCAGTTCCGGGGGACGGTACATCTGTGCCGCAGGAGAGGACGGGGAACATGAAATCAGGATTGGTTTTCGCGATGGCAGCACTTTGCCTTGGCCAGACGACTGGCGCCATGGCACAGGACCAGACGGCAGCAACGACAGTGGCGCCTGCATCTGACGCTCAGACATGCGAACTGCACGTATTTCCGACCGAGAACTACATCGGTTTCAACAGCGGTCTGCTGAGTGGCTTTGGCATCGTCGGTGCGGTGGCGGATCAGGCAACCCACAAGGACAAGGTCGCAACTGTCAAAAGCCTGATGAAGGATTATCTCGGTCCCGAGATCCAGCTCGCCGAACTTGAGAAGATCAACTACCGCACACGGCTGGGCGTTCAGGACTGGAAAGTGATCGTCGAGCCGCCGACGCCGGCGAACGAGGCGGTCAAGGCCGATCCGGCGCTCAAGGCGAAGATCAAGGCGCTCAATGCCGATCTCAAGGCGGGCAGGCGCATTACCTCGTCGACCGCGCCCTGCTACGCCGAGTTCATCCTGTCCAGCGTGTTCTACTTCAAGGCGATGATGTACGGCAGCAACCTGCTCGTCGGCACGCAGTTCCGCGACTTCAGCAAGGGCGGGGCGCCAATCAGTTCCGTCGGCGCGGTAAAGAACCCGTTGGAGGTCTTCCCGCCAAAGAGTGCGGAGATGGTCGAACCAGCCAAGGCCGAATTGCGCGAGGCCTTCACCAAGGACTTCATCGAATGGGCTGACAAGAAGCTCAAGGACGACCGGGCGGCGCGCAAGTAGGATGGTGCAGGCTCAGGCCCTCGGATGGGCGTTGCGGTAGACGTCGAGCAGGGTGGCCGCATCGACCTTGGTGTAGATCTGCGTCGATGACAGACTCGCGTGGCCGAGCAGTTCCTGCAAGGAGCGCAGGTCGGCCCCTGCGCCTAGCAGGTGCGTGGCGAAGGAGTGGCGCAAGGCGTGGGGCGTCGCCGTGGCGGGGAGGCCCAGCACCGTTCTCGCACGCGCCACGGCGCGCTGAACCATGCCCTGCGAAAGCGGACCGCCCTTGGCGCCGCGGAACAGAGGCTGATCCTTGGAAAGTGGCCAAGGGCACTGGCGCACGTAGTCGTCCACGCCGACACGGACGATCGGCAGGAGCGGGACAACGCGCTGGCGGCCACCCTTGCCGGTGATGGTAATCGTCTCGCCAAGAGGCAGCATGTCAGCGGGCAGGGCGAGGGCTTCGGCAATGCGCATTCCTGCGCCGTAGAGCATCAGCAAGACTGCGCGATCCCGCGCCGCAATCCACGGTTCCGAAGCGTCGTCGGCCACGGTTTCGGCAAGGTTGACGGCTTCGTCGGGCGTGATCGGGCGTGGCAGGCCCTTCTTGACACGTGGGCCGCGCAAGCGCGGACGGCTGGGCTCATCATCCCCCGCTTGCTCGCGCGCGAAAGCGATGAAGGTCTTCAGAGCCGAGAGCTCGCGCGCGGCGGAGACATTCCCGAGGCCGTCGGCTCGGCGCTCTGCCAGATGGCTCCGCAAGATTGCCGCATCAAGCCGCGCGATCGACTGCCAGTCCTGCCCCGAAGGAAGCGCGTGGAGCAGCCGGGCTGCGGTGGCCGCATAGGCGCGGACGGTGTGCGGCGAACGACGCCGCGAAAGCGCGAGATAATCGTGCCAGGCTTCGAGGATATCTGCCGCCGTCATGCGCCGACGAGTGTGTCGGGGACAAGCTCTGCCAGCAAGGCTTCGAGCAGTGGCGCGCCCTGCTCGGTCACCTTCAGCCGCCCATCCGTGTCGTGCAGATGGCCGATCCGGGTAAGGAATGCGCGCTTGGCCGGATGGATCAGTTCGTCTTCGGCGAATCCAAAGCGGCTGGCCAGCGCGGCTGGTTCGATTCCTTCGGTAAGGCGCAGGCCCATCAGCACGGCCTCCATCGCCTGATCCGCTGGAGCAAGGGAGCGTTCCTCAGATATTCCGTGGCGCTGTTCGCCGACGGCGCGAAGGTAGTTCTCCGGCTTGCGGTGGCGAACCGTCGCCTGGCCCAGCCTGCGCCCATGCGCGCCGGGCCCGATGCCGACGTAGTCCTGATAGCGCCAGTAAGTGAGGTTGTGGCGGCTTTCCTCGCCGATGCGCGCGTGATTGCTCGTCTCGTAGGCCGGGAGGCCGGCCGCGGCGGTCACTTCCCGCGTCAGCGTGAACAGGTCCGCGGCGGCATCTTCGTCGAGCGGAGTGAAGCGGCCTTCGCGAACCAGCGTGGCGAAACGCGTGCCGGGTTCGATGGTCAGCTGATAAAGCGAAAGATGGCCGGTTCCGAAATCTAAAGCGCGCTTGAGTTCGGCTTGCCATTGCCCCGGCTTCTGACCAGGACGGGCATAGATCAGATCGAAACTGACGCGGTTGAACAGCCCTTGCGCAAGTTCCAGCGCCGCAAGACTTTCCGTGACGTCATGCAATCGGCCCAGAAATTTCAGCGTGTTATCGTCCAGTGCCTGGAGCCCCAGCGACACGCGATTGATCCCAGCCGAGGCGAGCGCTGCAAAATTGGCGGCTTCGACCGAACTGGGATTGGCCTCCAGCGTGATCTCGATTCCGGGCGCGAAGCCCCAAAGGCGCTCGGCTTCACGCAGCAGGGCTTCGACCAGCGCGGGCGGCATCAGGGAAGGCGTCCCGCCGCCGAAGAAGATAGAAGAGAGCGGGCGTCCGGAGGTCAACGTCGCTTCATGGCGCATGTCAGCCAGCAAAGCCGCTTCCCACGCGGCGATGTCGGTCCGCTCACGGACATGGCTGTTGAAGTCGCAATAGGGGCACTTTGCGAGGCAGAACGGCCAGTGGATGTAGAGGGCGAGTGCCATTGGCCCGCCTTAGGCCGAAAACTGCTCCGCGACCAGCTTGGCGAAGGCATCGGCGCGGTGGCTGATCGCGTGCTTTTCGGCCGGATCGAGTTCGGCGAACGTGCGGATATCGCCCACGGGCACGAACACCGGATCGTAGCCGAAGCCGAGCTTGCCGCGCGGCGGCCATGTCAGCGTGCCTGGGGCGCGCCCTTCGTAGGCGACGTATTCGCCGTCCGGCCAGGCTATGGCGAGGACGCAGGCGAAGTGGCAGCCGCGCGGGGCATCGGGTCCGAGTTCGGCGAGTTTGCCTTCGACCTTGCCCATTGCCATGTACCAGTCGCGACGCGGCCCACCTTCGAACACGGCGGCTTCGGCCCAGTCGGCGGTGTAGACGCCGGGTGCACCGCCAAGGGCGTCGACACAGAGGCCTGAATCATCGGCGAGCGACGGAAGCTGTGACGCCTGCGCTGCCGCTCGCGCCTTGATCAGCGCGTTTTCGACAAATGTGGTGCCCGTCTCGGCCGGCTCAGGCAGGCCCAGCGCGCCCGCTGACAGGCATTCCATGCCATAGGGGGCGAGCAGAGCCTGAATTTCCCTGAGCTTGCCCGCGTTGTGCGTGGCGATGACAAGCTTTCCGGGTCCAAGACGGGCAGGCATCAGCGAACCGCCTTTTCCTGTGCGGCGAAGATCTGGTCGCAGCCCATGCGCGCAAGGCGCAGGAGGCGGAGCAGCGCTTCCTCGTCATAGGTCGCGCCTTCGGCGGTGGCCTGAACCTCGGCAATGTGGCCGCCTTCGATCAGCACGAAGTTGGCATCGGCGTCGGCCGACGAATCTTCGATGTAGTCAAGGTCGAGGACCGGCGCGCCGTTGTGAATGCCGCACGAGATCGCTGCAACCTTGCGGGTCAGCGGGTCTTCCTTGATCGCGCCGCTGGCGAGCAGGCCCTGCACGGCGAGGCGCAGCGCGATCCACGCGCCCGAAATCGAGGCGGTGCGCGTGCCGCCATCAGCCTGGATCACATCGCAATCGAGCGTGATCTGGCGTTCGCCAAGCTTCTTGAGGTCGGTCACCGCGCGCAGGGAGCGGCCGATCAGGCGCTGGATTTCCTGGGTGCGGCCCGATTGCTTGCCCTTGGCTGCCTCACGGCTGCCACGGGTATGCGTGGCGCGGGGGAGCATCGAGTATTCAGCCGTGACCCAGCCTTCGCCCTTGCCGCGCATGAAAGGCGGCACGCGCTCTTCGACAGAGGCGGTGACGAGAACCTTGGTATCGCCAAAGCCGATCAGCACCGAGCCTTCGGCATGCTTGGTAAAGGCGGTTTCAACGGTGATGGCGCGCATTTCATCTGGCGCGCGTCCTGACGGTCGCATGTATTTTCCCTCGCAAGTTTGCATGGCCTCTGGCGCATTGGCCTTGAGCCTGCAAGAGCGGTGAATAGATTGCATATGATGACAGGCCCCACGCTCCCCGACCTGACCGACCGCGCCCGCGAGATTTTCCGTCTTGTGGTCGAGGGCTATATTGCCAGCGGTCATCCGGTTGGGTCGAAAGCCCTGGCCGGGACCGGTTCGGTCAATCTCTCGCCCGCGTCGATCCGTTCGGTGTTGCAGGAACTGCAGGATGCCGGCCTTCTGGCAGCGCCGCACACCAGCGCGGGCCGGATGCCCACCGATGTTGGCTTGCGCCTGTTCGTCGACGGAATCATGCAAGTGGCCGAGCCATCGGTGGCCGAGCGCGCACAGATCGAGCGCGGGCTGGTCAGCGGCGGCACGATCGAGACCGCCATTGCGGCTGCCAGCTCGGCCCTGTCCGCGCTGTCGGCAGGT
Organism: Novosphingobium sp. HNCC26DJ243; assembly: GCF_057180545.1. NCBI lineage: Bacteria > Pseudomonadati > Pseudomonadota > Alphaproteobacteria > Sphingomonadales > Sphingomonadaceae > Novosphingobium > Novosphingobium sp. HNCC26DJ243. Next base: position 148,290 of record NZ_JBXUGN010000001.1, read on the forward strand.
GCCGCGGTCGTGATGGTCCCGCGCCGCGAACCGCGTCTGACACAGATTTCCTTCGTACCGCTTTCGCCTGTTCGCGCGCTTGCCGTGTTGGTTGGCGAAGATGGCGGAATCGAGAACCGGGTCATCGACTTGCCCGAACCTGTCGCGACATCTTCGCTGGAGCAGGCGGGCAATTACCTGACCAGCCGCTTATCTGGACGGACACTGGCAGATGCCGTTGCGGCTGTGCGCTCGGAGATCGCGGGCGGCCGTTCGGCACTCGATTCCGCCAGCGCCGACCTGGTGCAGCGCGGCCTTGCGGTGTGGAGCCTCGATGCGGCGGCGCGGCCCGTGCTGGTCGTGCGGGGACAAGCCAATCTGCTCGACGATGCGGCGCTGAACGACATCGAGCGCGTGCGCCAGCTGCTGGACGAACTGGAGAGCGCTGAGTCCATCGCGACAGTGCTCGATGCCGCGCGGCAGGCGCAGGCGACGCGCATTTTCATCGGCAGCGAGAACCGGCTGTTCTCGCTCTCCGGTTCGTCGGTCATTGCATCGCCATGGCGCGATGGTGACGGGCGCGTGGTCGGCGTGGTCGGGGTTATCGGGCCGACTCGGTTGAATTATGCGCGCGTCGTCCCCATGGTGGACTTCACTGCCCAGACACTGGGCAAATTCATCGGACAAGACGGGTTTACAAGAAAATGAGCGATAACGAGACGCGCCCCACGGACGCAGAAGTCGAAGCGGAACTGAAGGGTGTGCCTGAAGACATGATCGAACAGCCTGCCAAGGATGACGAACTGGCGAGGCTGCGCGAAGATCTCGAGGCCGCAAAGCAGGACGTGCTTTATGCCAAGGCCGAGACGCAGAACGTGCGCCGCCGCATGGAGAAGGACGTCGCCGACGCCCGCGCCTATGCCGCGACCGGCTTTGCCCGCGACATTCTTTCGGTGGCCGACAATCTCGCCCGCGCGCTCGAGACCATCCCTGCCGATCTTCGCGACGACGACAAGTTCAAGAACCTCGTCGCCGGGCTCGAAGCCACGGGCCGCGAGATCGAGAAGGTCTTTGCAGGGCACGGCATCGTGCGCATCGCCGCGGTGGGCCTGCCGCTCGACCCGCATCAGCATCAGGCCATGATCGAAATGCCATCAGCCGATGCCGAACCGGGCACGGTCATTTCGGAACTGCAGGCCGGCTACATGATCAAGGACCGCCTGCTGCGGCCCGCGATGGTTGCGGTGGCGAAGAAGCCGGATTGATTTGCCTTGAGCGGCGGCGAAAGCTTCGATCCGATACTGAGGTTTGGTGACTTTCTCGGTCCGCTCCTGACAATTTTGCTTATCGGTTGGTTCATCGTTGCGGGGGTGAAATCTCGTCAGCGCCGTACTCGGCCGGATGCCGTACCCGATCGTCCGGACATGCCATATCGGGTGTTTACGAAAGAATTCGACGAGGTTGTGCGCGCTCGTGATCTTGGCCGAGTTCTATCCGCTTTGGGTAGCTCCAACCCACGAGGAATCAAGGTTCCAATCTGGTCCGATCGGGTCGAGCTAGCAGAATCAGTTTGGGCAGAAGCCGAGGCTCTTCGCGGCGAATGTCACTTTCATCATGTCGTCGAAGACTGCGCTGCGATTGTCATTCTGATAGATCAATCTGGGTCGAATAAAGACAGAATGCCTCTGATCGCCGGTGCAGTGGGCTATGTATCCGGTGTTTTGGAGAAACTCGGATTTCCGCTTGCGGTGTTGGGTTTCACAACTGCTGGTTGGAAGGGCGGTGCTGCGTTCCAGGCGTGGAAAGGTACCGCGCAAAAGCCGTACCCCGGTCGACTCTGTGCCTTGCGGCATATCGTTTACAAGGATTTTGACGATGCATCACTGGAACGCGAAGACTGGATAACGATGTGCCATCCCGGGGCTTTACATGAAAATGTTGATGGCGAAGCGTTGGAGTGGGCGGCCGCACAGCTGCGGTCTAGATCAGTTCATAGGAAGTTGCTTATCCATATCTCGGATGGCGTGCCGATGGATGATGCAACAGCTGCGTATAATGGCCTTAATTATCTGGACAGGCATTACCGCGAGCTGATTGTGCGATTTAATTCTGAGGGCATCGTAAAACTCGTCAATATTATGGTCGTTGATACCGAGGCAGAAGCTCAAGCTGGACCAAGTCGAGCGACGCCGAATCGGTTGCCAGATGCGATTTTCGAGGTGGCAGGGGTTAAGCAAACCAAGTCTTAAGTCTCCTCTGCTGACTAGAGATTCCAGAGAGATATCGCCAGCGCGTCGGACGCGGCAAAACTGGCCAACATCGAAGCTTCGGCGCAACAATGCACGACGGTTCATGGGCGGTTCGTCGCATTCGGCGGAACCGGCTGTCGATCGGCGCGTCCTCTCCGAAACCAATGGAGACAGATCATGCGCAGATTGATGATTGCAACGCTGATGCTTGGTTCGGCTGCCAGCCTTGGCGGCTGCGCTCGCAATTACACGGGTGAGGGAGCGGCGCTCGGAGCCGCTGCCGGTGCGGGCGTTGCTGCCGCAACGGGCGGAGACATTGCAACCGGCGCTGCCATTGGCGGCGCTGTCGGTGCAGCAGGTGGATCGCAAATCCGCAAGGACGGCGACCGCTGCTACAGCCGTGACCGCAACGGTTACGAGTACGAAGTGCGCTGCTGACGCTTTCCGGTTCCGAACGGAACCAGCGCATCGAGCTTTTCGAAAGGCGGGGCCTCCGGCGACGGTTGGCCCCGCTTTGCCATGAACCAGTGACGCACGATTTCGGCCTGCTGCTCGATGCCGTAACGGGTGAACGGCAGACCCTCGCGGTAGGTGTAGCCATAGCGGCAGAACGGGTGCCGCATCAGCGGAAGCCACCAGCGACCATGGACCTGCGCCTGCCAGACATGCACCATTTCGTGAACGAACAGCCCCTGCTGCGCGGCTGAGGCGCAGGAAAAATCTTCGGCATAATGCGGGCTTGCCGGCGCAAAGTGCAGGTGTCCCATCGGTGCCATCACCGTCCCTGTCGGCTGGAACGGAAACCAGCGACGGCGGCGGATGCGCACGATATCGGTGTCGATGGCGTCACCGAACACTTCGCGCGCCAGTGCATGCTCGCCAGGCGTCAGGCAGCGCTCGCGACCGGGCGGGCAGCGCCCGCCTTCGTGGCTCACATCTTGCCCATGTCGTGGTCCGTGCCGGACATGTCATGATCGCCCGACGCACCGCCGATCGCTTCGATCGTGGCCGGAACACTCGCCTTGTCGCCGTTGTCGAGGGTGATCGTGATCTCGGTCGTACCGCCGACCTTGATCGTGTCGGCAATGTCGAACAGCATGACATGCATGCCGCCGGGCTTGAATTCGACCGTCTTGCCTGGCTCGATGCCCACGTCCTTCACCGGGTTCATCGACGACACGCCATTTTTCGTCACGGTTTCGTGCATTTCGGCACGCTCTGCCCCTTCGACATGGACGCCCGCGATGCGGCGGGGTGCACCGCTGCCTTGCGAGACCGTGAAATAGGCGGCACCGGGCGATCCGGCCATGACCGGCAGGCGTACCACCGCACCGGACAGCGTAATGCCCGGAGCGCTCTCGGGCGTCGCATCCGCTGTTTCCGTCGCTGTCGCCGAGGGCTCGGCCGTGTTTTGCCCGCAACCGGCAAGCGCAAGCGCCACCATCGAAAGCCCGGCGAACATAGCCTTGCGCATAATCAACGACTCCTCGTGCAAATTCGCTGCACGAGGTAAGCGCGCGAAGGCCTTGTGCCAAGCGGAACCGCACCTATATCGCCGTCAATCGAGCCGCATTCGGCGGTCTGCCCGGCAGGGGGACTTGCTTCACCTTTGCGGTGTCTTGAATGGAAGGAATTGGGGAAACCATGGCTAAAGTTATCGGTATCGACCTCGGCACGACCAACAGCTGCGTTGCTGTGATGGACGGGGGCACGCCCAAGGTCATCGAAAATTCGGAAGGTGCGCGCACCACGCCGTCGATCGTCGCGTTCACCAAGGATGGTGAGCGTCTGATCGGCCAGCCGGCCAAGCGTCAGGCTGTTACCAACCCGGACAACACCATTTTTGCGGTGAAGCGCCTGATCGGCCGCCGCTTCGACGATCCGATGACCCAGAAGGACACGGAGCTGGTTCCCTATTCCATCACGAAGGGGAAGAACGGCGACGCCTGGGTCAAGGCTGGCGGACAGGACTACAGCCCTTCGCAGATCTCGGCTTTCACGCTGCAGAAGATGAAGGAAACCGCCGAGGCCTATCTCGGCGAGACCGTCACGCAGGCCGTCATCACGGTTCCGGCATACTTCAACGACGCGCAACGTCAGGCGACCAAGGACGCCGGGCAGATTGCCGGGCTTGAAGTGCTGCGTATCATCAACGAGCCGACTGCTGCTGCGCTGGCCTATGGCCTCGACAAGCAGGATGGCAAGACGATCGCGGTCTATGACCTTGGCGGCGGCACCTTCGATATTTCCGTGCTGGAAATCGGCGACGGCGTGTTCGAAGTGAAGTCGACCAACGGCGACACCTTCCTTGGTGGCGAAGACTTCGACACAGTTGTGGTCGAGTACCTGGCCGACAAGTTCAAGGCCAAGGAAAACATGGACCTGCGCGGCGACAAGCTTGCCCTGCAGCGCCTGAAGGAAGCGGCTGAAAAGGCGAAGATCGAACTGTCTTCGGCCCAGACGACCGAGATCAACCTGCCGTTCATCACGGCCCGCATGGAAGGTGGCTCGACCACCCCGCTCCATCTGGTCGAGACGATCACGCGCGCCGATCTCGAGAAGCTGGTCGCAGGCCTGATCCAGCGCACGCTCGATCCATGCAAGAAGGCTCTGGCCGATGCCGGCCTGACCGCCAAGGACATCGACGATGTGGTGCTTGTGGGCGGCATGACCCGCATGCCCAAGGTCCGCGAAGTGGTGAAGGACTTCTTCGGCAAGGAACCGCATACGGGTGTCAATCCTGACGAAGTCGTGGCCATGGGTGCAGCCATTCAGGCCGGCGTGCTTCAGGGCGACGTCAAGGATGTCCTGCTGCTCGACGTTACTCCGCTTTCGCTGGGCATCGAGACGCTGGGCGGCATCATGACGCGCATGATCGATCGCAACACCACGATCCCGACCAAGAAGAGCCAGGTCTATTCGACTGCCGAAGACAATCAGCAGGCCGTTACGATCCGGGTCTTCCAGGGCGAGCGCGAAATGGCGCAGGACAACAAGATGCTGGGCCAGTTCGATCTGGTCGGCATTCCGCCTGCCCGTCGCGGCGTTCCGCAGATCGAGGTGACGTTCGACATCGACGCCAACGGCATCGTCAACGTCTCGGCCAAGGACAAGGGTACCGGCAAGGAGCAGCAGATCCGCATCCAGGCCTCGGGCGGACTTTCCGACGCGGACATCGACCAGATGGTTCGCGATGCCGAGAAGTTTGCCGACGAGGACAAGAAGCGCCGTGCCGAGGCCGAGGCGAAGAACAACGCCGAAAGCCTGATCCACGCGACCGAACGCCAGCTTGAAGAGAACGGCGACAAGATCGACGCCGGGCTCAAGGCCGAAATCGAAGCGGCGATTGCCGAGGCGAAGTCGGCTGTAGAGGGTGGTGATGTCGAAGCGATGAACGCCAAGGCACAGGCCCTCACAGAAAAGGCCATGAAGATGGGTCAGGCGATCTACGAGAAGGAGCAGGCAGCTGCTGCTTCTCCGGGCGCCGAAGCGCCGAAGGCCGACGACGACGTGGTCGACGCCGAGTTTTCGGAAGTCGACGACAACAAGTGATGTTGCGATGAACCAGACCCGCCGCTCGCGCCGAGGCGCTGGCGGCGGGTCGTTATTTGTCAGGGAAACGCAATGTCGACCGAGATCGACTACTACGAACTGCTCGAAGTCGAGCGCACCGCGGATGACAAGGTCCTCAAGTCGGCCTTCCGCAAGCTCGCGATGAAGCATCACCCGGACAAGAATCCGGGCTGCACCGAATCCGAAGCGAAGTTCAAGCAGATCAACGAGGCCTATGCCTGCCTCTCCGATCCGCAGAAGCGGGCGGCCTACGATCGCTATGGCCACGCTGCATTCCAGCAGGGCGGCCCTGGTGGCGGTTTCGGCGGTGGTGGTGACTTCGGCGACATCGGCGATATCTTCGAGACGATCTTCGGCGGCGCATTCGGTGGCGGTGGACGCCAGCAGGCACGGCGCGGTGCGGACTTGCGCTACGATATGGAAGTCAGCCTCGAAGACGCGTTTCACGGCAAGGAGGCCGAGATCGCGGTTGAGGTTTCGCAGACCTGCGATCCCTGCGGTGGCTCGGGCGCAACGCCCGGGACTTCGGCGCGGCGTTGCAACTTGTGCAAGGGGCACGGCAAGGTCCGCGCGCAGCAGGGCTTCTTCATGGTCGAGCGTCCGTGCCCGACCTGCCATGGTCGGGGCGAAGTCATCGAATCCCCGTGCAAGCATTGTCGCGGTGAAGGCCGTGTCGATGCCGAGCAGCGTCTGCAGGTGAATATTCCGGCGGGCGTGGACAATGGCACCCGCATCCGCCTTGCAGGCAAGGGCGAGGCCGGCCCATTCGGCGCGCCAGCTGGCGACCTTTACATTTTCCTGCATATCGAGCGGCACAATGTATTCGAACGCGAGGGCACGACGCTGCTCACGCGCTGCCCGATCAGCTTCACCACGGCGGCACTTGGCGGCGAGATCGAAATTCCGGGCCTTGATGGCAGGGTGCACGAGATCGAGATTCCAGCCGGAATCCAGTCGGGCAAGCAGCTCCGCAAGCGCGGTGCCGGAATGCCGGTGCTTCAGGGTCGCGGCATTGGCGATCTGGTTATCGAGATTCACGTCGAAACCCCGACCAAGCTGTCAGCGCGCCAGAAGGAAATCCTGCGGGAATTCCAGGGCACGGAAACCGGCGAGGAATGCCCTCAGTCCAAGGGCTTCTTCGAACGCATCAAGGATGCATTTCTCTAGTCTGGAAATGACGCGAGAACCTCGGCCCTGATCCCTGAGATCAGGCCGGGTTCCGCGATCAGTTTGCCGTCTTCTTCCTCGAGGATCGCGAGGAACGCATCGCGCTTGAAGTCGCGAATGACGTCCGGCGACAGAGGGGCGTCTAGCGTCGAGGTGATCAGGTCGATCATTCGTTCGGCTCCGTGCAGTCGGCCCCAAAGGTAGTCGTTCTCGCGGTAGGCGCGGCTGAAGAATGCGCCGAAGTTGAAGAACTCGACGCCGCGCAGGCAAGCGAAAGTTCCTCCCTTGCGGATCGATGTCGCGTCGTCGGGCGATATGCGATCGACCTTGACCGGATCGAACTCGTTCATGCCTTCGCCCTGCAGCAGCGGGAGCGTAGCTATGTCGTAAAAGGGGAAGCCGAGATAGGCGTGGAGGAAGCGCCGTCGCAGCGGCTTCTCCATCGTCTCCAGCGCCGCAACCAGAACCGCATCGACCTGCAGATCGAGCCCCACGAGATCACGCCGCGTTGCAATGGCGGACAGCACCGCTCCGGGATCGACGGTTGCGAGTGCTGCCGTCTCGGCAAAACCCGGTCCCAGACCGTCGACCGTCTCGCGGCCCTGATACAGCGCCTGAGCGCGATAGACCGCGTCGCGCGCCGCATCGCGTGCCTGCGGAGCGATGTCGTCACCTGCCTCCCATTCGTGGGTCAGGCGTCGCGCCAGAAGTTTGAGGCGCCGGATGCGGTATGCGATGTCATGCGTGCGAAAGAACGTGATCGCCTGCTCGGTCGCTCCGCCGCGCAGCGCCGAAAGCCGATCGAGACCGTTTGCGGCAAGATGCGCCCAGAGCGCATTTTCCACCTTGTCGCGCGGCGCTGACTGCGGTGCAGCCTCGCAGACCAGATCGGCCAGTTCCGAGACGATTCCTGCGAGCTTGGTCTGCGCGTAGCCATGGAAGGCAAAGCCAGACTTCTCGGCGGCCGCCTGCTGCGCTTTGTTTCGCCAACCGGTCAATCGCCGCGCATTGGGCCGGTCGAAGAACAGGGTGTGCCCGAAAAGGCTTTCCACCGCCTCCTCGATCTCCGGGCGGAGGGCCTCGACAATCGTCCGCAGCCGCGATCGCTGGCGTGACTGGCGCTCCAGAGCCTCGAGATTGTCGCGGATCGGCTGCTCGCGCGGGATCGACGAAAGCGATCCGAAAATGGCCGAGAAGAACCCGACTGTGCGACCGCCTTTGGGTGCGATCCGCATGTGATCCGGGCTGGGGTCGATGTAGACGAAGCGTCTGTCGACCTCGCGCCGCGCTGGACGATCGCGCAGCACGCCGATGGCCTGTGCGAACGGGCGATTGACGAGCACGGCGCCGTCGACCAGCGCCACGCTCGCCAGGTCACCGTTCTTCCAGTGGCTTGGCATGATTTTCTGGAAAAAGCGGTCGCGACCGGGCCAGGCCGTTCCCCGTTCCTTGACCAGTCCGTCGATCTCCTCGACCAGCAGCGGCGGAAAAGCGCCGGGAAAGCTTGCCGTCGATCGTGCTGCGAGAACAAGCTCGGGCAGGGGAGCCATCTCGCGCACGCCGTCGCCACCGGTGCTCCGCCGAAACGTGATCGAGAGGCGGTGCTCGCTTTCCACGACCTTGGGCGGGCTGTTCAGCCGCAATTCCTCAAGATGCCCGTTGAAATCCGTCGCGGTCACCAGCAGGTCGATTGGATGGCCTTCGGGCAGCAGCGGAGCGCCCTCGGGAGTGGCAGCCATGGCGTCGAGCGCGTCGGCAATCATCCGCGAAAAGCCTATGCCGCTGAACGGAGGCGCAAACCAGCGCGCACGGATCAGGCGCGAAACCTTGCGCCGCACTTCGGAGCGGGTTCCCGGAGCAACCGTGCTGCTGACGACGTTTCCGGGGCGCTTGAGGATGAACCAGACGAGCGGCTGGGCCCAGAATTTGGCAAAGCGGCTCCAGGGCTTGGCGTCGGGATCGAGCAGCACGTCGATGTCGGCCCGCTCGAGCCACATCGCGGTAAGCGGTTCGAGACTTTGCCCGGTGGCGACCGCCTGCGCGAGGAAGACACCGTTGATTCCGCCTGCGCTCGCGCCGGAGATTATGTCGGGCAGCAGGCGCAGCCGCAAATCACGCGAAAGAGCGATTTCCTCGAACAGACGGAGGTAGACGCCCTCGACGCCGCCGACATTCTCGCCATCGGGGCAGTGGAACGCGCGGCTGGCGCGCGTGGCGTGCCACAGTTCCTTGGTCACGCCGTGCATGTACACCGCGAGGCTAATGCCGCCATAGCAGACGAGCGCCGTGCGCAATTCTTTCTGCCGCATGGGCACAGCATGGCACGCCCGCGATTTCACTGCCAGCGCAATTGGATCGAAGCCATCGGGGAACGCGTTCGTTCCGGTGCAGTTTTCCAGTCATATCAATTTCATCAGGAATTCATCATGACCGAGGAACGCATCGTCGAAGTCAATCAGCCCGACGGCACGACGCATACCCACACGACCGTTTACCAGGATCGGCCCGCCAGCCGCGGTGGGAGCGGTTGGTTGATCGGGCTGGTCCTTGTCATCGCTTTGCTGGTCGGCGGATACTTCCTGTTGCAGATGCAGGACAGCCGTTCGGCGCGCGACAGTGCCATCGCTGATGCGGCTGACGATGTCGGCACGGCAGCAAAGCAGATCGGTGACGCGGCCAAGGATGCAACTGACGGCAAGTGATCTTGTAAAAGGTGCCGACACAAGAAATTGCGTCGGCACCATATCTGTATGAAATAACGCAAAAACATTTGGATTTCGCGCAGGGACTGCGTTGTCAGGGTAACCGACGCTTTACTCTTTGTGCCTAAGGCTTGGCACAAGGGACCACCACGGTCCGATTGGGGTGACAAGCGCCAGGCCGATGATCCGTTTGTTCAAACACTATATCCCGCACTCGGTGCTGTTGCTGGGGTTGCTGGATTTCATTCTGCTCCTCGGCGCGGGCGAGGTGGGCTGGCAATTGCGCGCCCACCAGATCGGCATCGATCCTGGCCTCTTCCCGATGCGCACGACACCGCTCCTCCTGTTCGCAGGTCTGGTGCAAACGGCGATGATCGCGGTGGGGGTCTACGGATCGGACGCGCTGCGATCCATGCGCTACGCGACGGCACGCCTGCTCGTCGCCATCAGCCTTGGCATTATCGCGCTCTCGGTCGTCTACTTCGTGCTCCCGGGCAAGACGCTGTGGCGCTCAAACCTGCTCTACGCGATGTTTCTGGCGATGGGTGCGCTCGTGCTCATCCGACTCCTGCTGGGCGGGCTGCTCGGCACGGCTGCATTCCGTCGCCGCGTTCTCGTGCTGGGTGCAGGCGCGCGTGCCGAACGCTTGCGCAAGCTTGGTGACAAGCCGGAGGCAGGCTTTGCCATCGTGGGCTATGTCGGCATGAGCAGCGCTGCCCCGGTCGTCATCGAGGCGATCCATCGCGACGCGATCAACAACCTCACGCGCTATGTCGAGAATCTCGGCGTCAGCGAAGTCGTGCTGGCACTCGAGGAGCGGCGCAACGCGCTGCCGCTCAAGGACCTTCTGAGGATCAAGACCACCGGTGTCCACGTCAACGACTTCTCGACCTTCGTCGAGCGCGAGACCGGACGCGTCGATCTTGATACGGTAAACCCCAGTTGGCTGATCTTTTCAGATGGCTTCTCATCAGGCCGCGCGCTGTCGAGCGCTGCCAAGCGCATTTTCGACATCGTCGCGAGCCTTCTGCTGCTTACGCTGACCCTGCCCGTGATTATTGTCTTTGCGATTCTGGTGAAGATCGACAGCAAGGGGCCGGCGTTTTTCCGCCAGACTCGCGTCGGGCTGTACGGCCAGCCGTTCGATGTCATCAAGCTGCGCTCGATGGGGGTCGACGCCGAAGCCAACGGCGCACAATTTGCCCAACAGAACGATCCACGCGTCACGCGGGTGGGGCGCATCATTCGCAAGCTCCGCATTGACGAATTGCCGCAGACCTGGACCGTCCTCAAGGGCGAGATGAGCTTCGTCGGCCCGCGTCCGGAGCGCCCGGAATTTGTCGCCGACCTCGAAGACAAGCTGCCCTATTATGCCGAGCGCCATATGGTGAAGCCGGGCATCACCGGCTGGGCGCAGATAAACTATCCGTACGGCGCATCGATCGAGGATTCGCGGCACAAGCTCGAATACGATCTCTACTACGCCAAGAACTACACCCCCTTCCTCGATCTCCTGATCCTCCTCCAGACCTTGCGCGTCGTGCTCTGGCACGAAGGCGCACGCTGAGGAGATCGCGGTGCTCAGCCCCTTTACCTGGTCAGGCTTCGGGCAGTGGATGTTTCTGGCATCCGCGTTTGCCTTCATGATCCTGTTCGGCTGGCGCTGGGACAGGCGCAGGCGCGAAGGCGGAAAGTCGGGAAGGGCGGAACTCGCTGCCTTCTCGCTGACGGCGGCATGGTCGCTGATCGTTGCAGGAACGGGGCATGTCACGCTGGTCGGCGAAGTGTTCGAGACCTTCCGGAGTCTCGCGTGGCTGGGACTGACTTTCGTCCTGTTCTCGCGGGACGGTCGACACGCGAGCGTTGCGCCGATCCGGCCCGTAATGGCTGCGGTGGTCTTTGTGGAATCGCTTCAGCCCCTGCTGCTCATGCTGCAGTACCGCTACGGCTATTACCCCGCCGCGCAGGCGATGATCTTCCAGATCTCGGTCATGTTCCGACTGTTGGTGGCGACGGGCGCACTTGTGCTCGTCCACAATCTCTATGCCGGTGCCATGGCGCAGCAACGCATGGCGCTGCGCTGGACCTGCAGTGCACTGGCGCTGATCTGGGGATACGATCTCAATCTCTACACCATAGCCTATCTGGCACAGGCCATTCCGGTCGAGCTGGCAGCCCTTCGCGGCCTTGCTCAGATCGGCGTTGCCGCGCTGCTGGTTATCGGTGCGGTCAGGGGTCGGTCAGCCCTGCGCTTCTCGCCCTCGCGCGCGGTGGCGTTCCAGTCGCTGTCGCTGCTGGTGATCGGCGGATACATGATTCTCATGGTGGGCGCGGCTCAATCGCTTGCGTGGCTTGGCGGCAACTCGAGTCAGCTTGCCCAACTCGGCTTCATTTTCGTCAGCAGCGTGCTGATCGTGGTCATCCTGCCGTCGGGTCGCGTGCGCGGCTGGCTCAAGGTCATGCTGGCCAAGCACTTCTTCCAGCATCGTTATGACTATCGCGCCGAATGGCTGCGCTTTACGCGCACCATCGGTCGCGCAGGTGCCCATGCTCCGCCCTTGCACGAGCGCGTCGTCCAGGCAGTGGCGGATATCACCGACAGCCCTTCCGGCCTGTTGTTGGTGCCTTCCGAAAGCGGTGAGCTGGTGCTTGCCTCCCGCTGGCAGTGGCCGACGGCGGACGTGCCCGCCGCAGCGGTTTCTGCCACTGAAGCTACTTTTTTCGAGAAACGTGGCTTCATCGTCGATCTCGACGAAGTTCGCGCGGGCATCGACTATCAGGGCGAGGGACATTCGGTTCCCGCGTGGCTGATCGAAGAGCACTCGGCCTGGGCTCTCGTTCCCCTGCTGCATTTCGACCGCATTGTCGGACTGGTGGTGCTGGGACGCCCCATCGTCGCACGCAAGCTTGACTGGGAAGACTTCGACCTGCTTCGGGTCGTGGGCATGCAGCTTGCGAGCTATCTGGCCGAGCACGCGGGGCAGTCAGCCCTGCTCGAGGCGAGCCGCTTCGACGAGTTCAATCGCCGGATCGCTTTCGTGATGCACGACATCAAGAATCTTGCCAGCCAGCTCAGCCTGCTTTCGCGCAATGCCGAAAAGCATGCCGAAAATCCGGCGTTCCGCGCCGACATGCTGATCACGCTGCGCAACTCCGCCGACAAGCTCAATGGACTGATCGCGCGCCTTTCGCGCTACGGCGCGAACGGCAATGAGCGCATCGAGGATATCGACGCCAGCGAAGTCGTACGCCAGATCGCGGCGCGATATAATGCGCCGGGCCTGCCGCAGGTCCATGTCACGCAGGACGCCCCGTGCCGCGTGCTTGCCAATCGCGAAGCGCTTGAACAGGTGGTGCTGCATCTTGTCCAGAATGCCATCGACGCCAGCCCGGAAGGTATGGCGGTGTTTCTGCAAGCGAACGCCGACGGGCTCTACGGCACTATCGAGGTCATCGACACCGGCTGCGGGATGAGCGCCGAGTTCATCCGCAATCGCCTGTTCCGGCCGTTCGTTTCGACCAAGCAGGGAGGCTTCGGCATCGGCGCCTATGAAGCGCGTGAACTTGTCAAGACCATGCGTGGACGGCTTGAGGTGGAGAGCCGCGAAGGACTGGGCAGCCGGTTCACCGTGCGCCTGCCGCTGGCAGCCGCCCAACCATTGATCGATTCCATCGACGGGACCGCAAAGGGCCCGGACAAGAGGGTAGCATGATGAGTGAAGCCAAGCCCGGACAGCGCCCGTCGCTGTTGATCGTCGAGGACGACCCCGGCCTCCAGGCACAGCTGAAGTGGGCGTACGAGGATTTCGACGTGTTCATCGCGGGCGACCGTAGCAGCGCGCTTGCCCTGTTGCGTTCGGAAGAGCCTGCCGTCGTCACGCTTGATCTCGGCCTGCCACCAGACCCTGACGGCACCACCGAGGGCTTTGCCGTGCTTGATGAAATCATGGCGCTCCGCCCGCAGACCAAGGTGATCGTCGCCTCGGGCCATGGCGCGCGCGAAAGTGCGCTCATGGCGATCGAGAAGGGCGCCTACGATTTCTACCAGAAGCCGGTCGATATCGACGCGCTCGGCCTGATCGTCCGTCGCGCGCTGCACCTGTCGCGAATCGAGAGCGAGAACCGCACACTCGCCACCCGTGCGACCTCTGACAACAAGGTGCTTGGGCGGATGATCACCGCCGCGCCCGAGATGGTCAAGGTTGCCCGCACGATCGAACGCGTCGCCAACACCAGCGTATCGGTCATGCTGCTCGGGGCGAGCGGCACCGGCAAGGAATTGCTCGCGCGCGGACTTCACGATGCATCCATCCGCTCGGCCGGGTCGTTTGTTGCGATCAATTGCGCGGCGATTCCGGAAAACCTTCTCGAAAGCGAGCTTTTCGGGCACGAGAAAGGCGCATTCACGGGTGCGGTGAAGACCACCGAGGGCAAGATCGAACAAGCCAGCGGCGGCACGCTGTTCCTCGACGAAGTTGGCGACATTCCGCTGCAGCTTCAGGTGAAGCTGTTGCGCTTCCTGCAGGAACGCACGATCGAGCGCATCGGCGGGCGTCGTTCGATCGAGGTCGATACGCGCATTGTCTGCGCGACCCATCAGAACCTCGAGGCGATGATCGCGGAGGGACGCTTCCGCGAGGACCTTTACTATCGCCTAGCCGAAATCGTCGTGCGCATTCCCAGCCTTGCCGAACGGCCCGGCGATGCGACCCTGCTTGCCAAGACATTTCTCATACGGTTCGCCAAGGAAATGAATCCGCAGGTAAAGGGCCTTGCTCCCGATGCCCTTGCCGCGATCGACGGCTGGCCGTGGCCCGGCAATGTGCGCGAACTCGAGAACCGCGTGAAGCGCGCGGTGATCATGGCTGATGGCAAGCTCGTTACAGCGGCCGACCTCGACCTGCCGGGAGCAAGCGAGGACGAAGCCTCTCCGCTTAATCTGAAGTCTGCGCGAGAAGCCACCGACCGCAAGGTCATCCGTCATGCACTGGCTCGCAGCGAAGGCAACATCTCCAGCACCGCCCGCCTGCTCGGAATCAGCAGACCGACCCTGTATGACCTGCTCAAGCAGTACGATCTCCAGAACTAAGCGTCTCGGAACCGCCTTGGGGCTGGTGCTGCTGGCTGCGGTGCCAGCGCGCGGAGACGTGCCTGCCGACGCCATTGCCAAGGCAAGATCAGCGATCGCAAAGGGCGATGGGATTGCTGCCGAGGCGCCCTTGCGCGAGGCCATCAGGCGTGGAACCTCGGTCGATGATGTGCGCGCCGATCTCGGCGAGGCCCTGCTGCTTCAGGGCGATCGCCGTGAGGCGCGGCAGGTGCTTTATGGCGGCGACTTTGCCCAAGGAACATCGGCCCGCGGATGGCATTTGCGCGGACGGCTGGAACTGGCAGAGCAACACTTGCCTGAAGCGGGCAGGGCGTTCGATCGGGCCTTGCGGATAGATGCAAACTATGCCCCGTTGTGGGTCGACATTGCCCGCCTGCGTTTTACCGGCGGCGAGCAGGCCCAGGCCATCGAAGCGGCGGAACGCGCCATCCAGCTGGCGCCCAGGGATCCCCGTGCGCTTGAATTGCGGGGCCTGCTCATCCGCGAACAGTTCGGCCTCTACGCATCCCTTGCCTGGTTCGAGGCAGGCTTGCGCGCCGCGCCCAACGATCCCGGCCTGCTTGGCGAATATGCTGCGACACTCGGCGACATGGGCCAGTACAAGGCAATGCTTGTCGTATGCCGCAAGCTGGCGGAAATCGATCGCGGCAACGTTCGCGCGCTTTACCTGCAGGCCGTTCTGGCAGCGCGCGCCGGACAGACCAACCTTGCGCGCCAGATCCTGCTCAAGACCGGTACCGCGCTGCGCGACATGCCGGCGGCGATCATGTTGAACGGCATACTCGAGTATCGCGCCGGAAACGCCAATCTTGCCGTAGGGCACTTCGACCGTTTGCTGAGAATGCAGCCGGACAACCTGCAAGTGCGCATGCTGCTTGTTCGATCGCTTCAACGGCAAAACCTCAACTCGGAGGCAATCGAGGTAGCAGGGTTCTGGCCCAAGCAGATCGGAGCGCCGCCTTACCTTCTCGCTGTGACGGGCCATGCGCTGGCCAAAACCGGACGCAAGGCCGAGGGGGCGAGGCTGCTCGCGCAGTCGACCCAGATGGGCGAGTACGGACCGGAAGGCATCGCAACCGGCCAGCCACTCGGCGCGCTCGCGCTCAACTATTCCGATGCGCCCAATTTTGCGGGGAACGCGGTTCCCTATATTCGCGGGCTGATCGGCGCCGGGGATGATCAGCGCGCGATAGCTGTCGCGGATCGCCTGCGCCTTGCCAATCCCGGCGCAGCCGAAGCCTGGTTGCTCTCCGGTGATGCCCGGCTGATGGCCGGTGACAAGGTCGGCGCGCTCGACAGCTATGGTCGAGCCGCTCTGATTCGCTTCAATCTGCCCACGCTTGTGCGCATCGATCACGTATTGCGTGCGCTGGGACGCTCGCGGCAGGCAAACGAGATGGTTGCACGGTTTCTGCGTCAGAACCCCGCAAACCCCCAGGCGATGAAGTTGTTGGCATTCGGGCGCGATGCAACGGGCGATCATGGCGGCGCCGAACGTCTTGAAGCCGTGCTCCGGTCACGCGGGTTTCGCAACCCGCGGTGAAGTCGCGGCTCGACAGAGCGCACGACCCTGATTAGTCCCTGTTTCAATCGTACGATTAAGCGGGAGTAGACTATGCCGGGCGCGCTCGAAGGACTTACCGTACTCGAATTTGCGGGGATTGGTCCGGGTCCTTTCGCCTGCATGATGCTGGCAGACCATGGCGCTCGCGTGATCCGCATCGATCGCCCGGCCAAGGGCAGCCGCGTTGGTGACAGCGGCAGTCGCGACATTCTCAACCGCAATCGCGAACGGATCGAACTGGACCTCAAGGACCCGGCCTCGGTTGCGCGCATCCGGGAACTTGTGACAAGCGCCGATGCTCTGGTTGAAGGTTACCGCCCCGGCGTGATGGAGCGGCTGGGGCTCGGTCCCGATGTCCTGCTGGCAGATAACCCGAAGCTCGTATTCGGGCGAATGACCGGTTGGGGACAGGATGGTCCGATGGCTTCACTGGCGGGCCACGACATCAACTATATCGCGCTCGCAGGCGCACTCCACAGCTTCGGTCAGGCGGGAGGCAAGCCCCAGTTCCCTGTCAATCTCGTCGGCGATTTCGGCGGCGGCGGCATGCTCATGGCTTTCGGAGTCATGGCTGCGGTTTTTTCAGCGCAGCGCACCGGCAAGGGCCAGGTCGTGGATTGCGCCATGGTCGATGGCGCGGCGATCCTATCGGCGATGACCTACACCTTCCTCGGCAACGGGATGTGGAAAGACGAACGCGGCGTGAACCTGCTCGATGGTGGCGCGCACTTCTACGACACCTACGAAACGCGGGATGGCAAGTGGGTTTCGATCGGGTCGATCGAACCGCAGTTTTATGCGCTGCTGCTTGAGAAGATCGGCCTTGCTGACGATCCTGCCTTTGCCCCGCAGATGGACTCGCGTGGGTGGCCCGCGCTCAAGGACCGCCTGACTGCCCTGTTCCTGACGAAGACCCGTGACGAATGGTGCGCGATCATGGACGGCACCGACATCTGCTTTGCTCCCGTCCTGAGCCTGCGTGAGGCACCGCAGCACCCGCACAATCTCGCGCGCGAGACCTTCACCGAGGATCAGGGCATGGTCATGCCAAGTCCCGCGCCGCGCTTTCTCGGCACGCCTGCGCCCAAACCCGCTTTGAACGGGCGCTAGAGCCTCAGTCGGCGCGGACGGCTGCGTCGATTTCCTCGTCGGGATACTTGCGCTTGTGGCGGATCGACCACCACAGCGAGAGGCCGATCATCGCTGCGCCGATCAGGCCGGTGATGGTCTCGGGGATGTGATATTTCGCCGAGAGCAGCATGATCGCGCCCAGTGCAATGATTGCCCAGAACGCGCCGTGCTCAAGATAGCGGTATTCCGAGAGGGTGCCCTTCTTGACCAGCATGATCGTCATCGAACGCACGAACATCGCGCCGATCGAAAGGCCAAGCGCGATGATCACCATGTTGTTGGAAAGCGCGAAAGCTCCGATCACGCCGTCGAAGCTGAAGGAGGCGTCGAGCACGTTGAGGTAGAGGAACCCACCGAGGCCTGAGCGCACTACAAGTCCGGCTGCCTTCTGCGCCTCTTCGCGCATCTCGAGGATGGTGCCCAAGGCCTCTACGGCGATGAAAGTGACGAGGCCCAGCACGCCCGAAACCATGAACGTCAGGGCTTCGTCAGCGGGCAGCAGCAGCGAGATGCCGTAGATCGTCAGCAAAAGAAGGGCGATCTCGGCTGCTTTGATGTTCGAGACGACCGCCAGCTTTTCCTCGACCCACTTGATCCAGTGCACTTCCTTCTCGCCATCGAAGAAGAAGCTGAGCCCGACCATGGCAAGGAACGCGCCACCGAACCCGGCGATGCCGACATGCGCGCTGCTGACGATTTCCTCGTAGCGCTTGGGATCGTTGAGCGAGAGATTGAGCGCCTCTACCGGTCCCAAGCCCGCCGCGATCGCAACGATCGCCAGTGGGAATACGATGCGCATCCCGAACACGGCAATGATCATGCCCCAGGTCAGGAACCGCTTCTGCCAGACCTCGTCCATGTCCTCGAGTACGGCGGCGTTGACCACGGCGTTGTCGAATGACAGCGAGATTTCAAGGATCGAGAGGACGAACACGATCCACAGCAGCGAAATCGTGCCGCCTGCGGTCCCGGTCTGCATCCAGCCATAGGCGGCGGCGAGCCCGAGGCACACCAGAGTGAAAAAGATCGAACCCTTGTAGAAACGCAGCAAGCGGAGATTCCCTGTTTTATGCCCGGACGCGGTTACTTCGGCTGGTAAGTCTGTTCAATACCGGGAAACACGCGAGAGCGCACTTCGTCTGCATAACGCGCGGCGGCACCGGCAATCGTATCGCCGACATTCTCGTAGATCTTCACGAAGCGGGGCACGCGCTCGAACATGCCGAGCATATCCTCGGTCACCAGCACTTGCCCGTCGCACTGCGCCGAAGCGCCGATGCCGATCGTGGGGCAGGGCACTGCGTTCGTGATGGTGATTGCGATCGGTTCGACCACGCCCTCGATCACGATCGCAAAGGCGCCGGCATCGGCAAGCGCCTTGGCATCGCCCACGATCTTGCCAGCCTCTGCCTCGCTGCGTCCGCGCGCATTGTATCCGCCAAGCACGTTCACCGCCTGCGGGGTGAGGCCGATATGGCCCATGACCGGAATGCCGCGCGCGTTGAGAAAGGCGACCGTCTCGGCCATCGCTTCGCCGCCCTCGAGCTTGACGGCCGCGCAGCCGGTTTCCTTGAGAATACGCGCCGCGCTTTCAAAAGCCTGCTGGGGCGATGCTTCATAAGTTCCGAAAGGCATGTCGACGACCACGGCTGCATGATAGGACCCGCGCACGACCGCCGCGCCATGTGCAATCATCATCTCGAGCGTGACGGGCACGCTTGAGGGCAGCCCGTAGATGACCTGCCCGAGCGAATCCCCGACCAGAAGCAGATCGCAATGGGCATCGAGCAACTGCGCCTGGCGCGCCGTGTATGCCGTCAGCATGACCACCGGCTGGGCCGTTACGCCATCCTTCTTGCGTTGCCGGATCGCTGGAATCGTCAGCCGCTTCATCGGCGCGGGTGTGGGGTTTGCCCGGCTGGTGGCGGTGTCGAGCTGGAACGTCGTTGACATCGATGCGCATCCTTTGAGGCGGGCCAATGCTTCTACTGCCTTGGTGCAAACCCGCAAGGCTGCGCGTCTTATCCGCAATTTTGGGGAAAAATGGCTTGCGCGAAGTCCGGTTCCCGCTAGCTTCCCGGCCATTACCTGGTTTCCGGAGCAACCGCATCGGCGGTTTGGCATCCGGTCCAAGGCGGGAGAAATTCATGTTCGGTCGCGTCAAACCGCTCGACGCCATTCTAGCAACTGCAGAAAAGAAATCGCTGCATCGCTCGCTCGGAGCATTCCAGCTTACCATGCTGGGCGTTGGTGCCGTCATCGGCACCGGCATCTTCGTGCTGACGGCCGAGGCCGCGCAAAAGGCCGGTCCCGGCATGATGATCAGCTTCATCATCGCAGGTTTTGTCTGTGCCGTTGCCGCGCTCTGCTATGCGGAAATGGCCTCGATGGTGCCGGTCTCTGGCTCTGCTTATACCTACAGCTATGCCGTGATGGGCGAACTCATCGCCTGGATGGTCGGCTGGGCCCTCATACTCGAATATGCTGTCGCCGCGGGCGCGGTCAGCGTCGGTTGGTCCGGCTATGTCGTGGGGTTGATAGAGAACGCCTTTGCCATAGACATACCCGACCTGCTGGTACGCGGTCCTTATGATGGCGGTATGGTGAACCTTCCGGCGATGCTTATCGCGGGTCTGGTGACCTGGCTTCTTGTCATCGGCACCAAGGAAAGCGCCTCGGTCAATGCCGTGCTCGTGGCGATCAAGGTTTCGGCGCTCACGCTCTTTGTCATCCTGGCGCTGCCGGTGATGAAGATGGAAAACTTCGAACCGTTCTCGCCCCTGGGCTTCGGCGGCATCGGCGCGGCCGCAGCCTCTATCTTCTTTGCCTATGTCGGTTTCGACGCGGTCTCGACCGCGGCCGAGGAGACGAAGAATCCGCAACGAAACATGCCGATCGGCCTGATCGGCAGCCTTGCGATCTGCACCGTGTTCTACCTTCTTGTCGCTGCCGGTGTGATCGGTTCGGTCGGTGCCCAGCCGGTGCTCGATGCCAATGGCGTCGGCCTTGAGCCGGGAAGCCGCGAACTGGCGGCCCAGTGCATGGCTATGGGAGACCAGGCGGTCGTCTGCTCGAAGGAGGCGCTGGCCTGGACGCTCCGTGAAATCGGCTGGCCGCAGATTGGCAACCTGATCGGCCTTGCCGCCGGTCTTGCCCTGCCTTCGGTCATCCTGATGATGATGTTCGGCCAGACCCGCATCTTCTTCGTGATGAGCCGTGATGGCTTGCTGCCGGCATCGTTCTCGAAGATCCACCCGCGCTACAACACGCCGCACGTGATCACGATCATCACCGGCGTCTTCGTGGCGTTGTTTGCTGCGTTCTTCCCGGTCGGTCTGCTGGCGAACATCTCGAACTCGGGCACGCTGTTCGCCTTTGCCGCGGTTTCGATTGCGGTGCTGGTGATCCGCCGCCGCGAACCGGGCCGTCATCGCCCGTTCCGTACTCCGGCGATCTACGTCACTTCGCCGCTGGCCTTCGCTGGCTGTCTCTACCTGTTCTACAAGCTGGATGCGAAGAGCCAGATGCTGTTCGTGGTCTGGGCCGCTGTCGGTCTTGTGGTTTATTATGCCTACAGCCGCAGCCGCAGCCATGTCGGTCGCGGTCTGGTCGAAGTGCATGAGACGGATACCGATGCGCCGCCGCAGCCGGTCCCGCCGATCGACTGATCGAGGCGTATACACAAAAGCAAAGGGCCGCCCCGTAAGGAGCGGCCCTTTTCATGTGTGGTGGAAAAGGGTCAGAGCTTCGTTTCGGTGAAGCCGCCCTTGATATCGTCGGTCACGTCCATGCCCAGCGCCATCTTCGCCGTGCCGATCACGCCAAGGTCACCGGCCCAGATCGAGGCGTCGCCCAGGTCCATGCGCATGAACAACAGGTTGGGCGCGTCCTTGCCGCCCGGAAACCAGGCTTCCACGAAGTTGTTCCACTGCTCGTCGAGCCGGGCACGGTCGGTTTCCTCGACCAGCATGCCATGGAAGCGCGCGAATACGTCGTGGCCCTTGGATGAGAAGGTGACCGTGGCCCCGCCCATTTCGGCAAAGCGGTTGTCGCGGCTGGTGAAGAACCAGATGGCGCTGTTTGCATCCTTGTCGAGCTGTGCGGTCATCGGGGCGGCGGTATCCGGGTCGCTGTCGAGCTGGAGCATGACGTAGGGCGAGGCCGACATCGCCTTCCAGAATTTTTCACGGAGTTCTTCCGGGTTCCCTTGATCGTACTTCATCGCAAGATTGCCTTTCCTATCTGGTTCTTGGTGCCTGAACGGGCCGGGGCAGGGGATGTTCCCTTGGCGCACCTGTCCGGAAGTTCTGCACAGAAAGGCACCACAAGGCGGATTGCGCGTTCACAGAATCGGAACATAATAAGAACAAAGGACCGATTCGCATGTCTCAGATTCCCTCTCACCCTGATCCTGTCGGGCTCGCGCCTGGACTTGTACGGGGCATTGGCGCGAGCGCCCGCACGCCGCACTGGCGCCCCGGCATCGCCACCGGCTGTGCCCATGCCGAACTTTTCGCCTCGGCGCGCGATGCTGCCGGGGCGGGACTTGCGCTCGCTCTTGCGCGCGATGCCTTGCGCATCGGCCAAGGTGATCCCGCGGCCGATACGCCCGACCGTCGCCCGTTTCTGTGGGTGCAGGACAAGATGGCAACGCGTCTTTCCGGGCGGCCCTATCTGCCCGGACTTCCCGCCGATCTGCGCCATCGCCTGATCCACGTCGCCGCGCCTTCGCCCGAGGATGCGCTGTTCGCGCTCGAGGAGGGCCTGCGCTGTCGCGACCTTGCCTTCGTGATCGGAGAGATTGCCGGCAATCCCCGCGCGCTCGATTTCACGGCCTCGCGCAGGCTGGGGCTGGCGGCCGAGAGGCACGGCGTGCCGTTCTGGCTGGTGCGTCTGGATGCCCGGCACGATCTGGGCTCCGCCCGCATGCGCTGGCGCGTGGAGGCTGCGCCTTCGCCGGTTTCGCGCTGGAACGCGCATGCTCCCGGCGCGCCTGCCTGGCGTGCCGACCTGTTCCGCGCCCACACCTACCAACCCGGACAATGGATATTGCGCGATGACGGTGCCCATCTCGCCGCCGATGCCGCCATCCCCGCAACGCCGGATCATGGCGATCTGGCTGACGGGACTGGCGATCGATCGCTGGCGGCTCGCTGAAGGGATCGAGCGGGGGCAGGGTGCCGATGGCGAACCCTTCGCCCTGATCGAGGATACCGCGCACGGCCCGCGCATCGCGGCTGCCAATCCCGCGGCCCGGCTTGGCGGCGCGATGCCCGCCATGCGCCTTGCCGATGCGCGCACGCTGTGTCCCACGCTTGGCGTACGTTCTGCCGATCCGGCGGGCGATCTCGCCTATCTCGAAGGACTGGCGCTGTGGTCGCAGCGCTGGGGGCCGTGGAGTGCGCTCGATCCGCCCGATGGCCTGCTTGTCGATACCACCGGCGTTGCCCACCTGTTCGGCGGGGAGCGCGCGCTGCTCGATGATGCGATCTGCGCCTTCACCCGGCGCGGCCTTGCCGTGCGTGCGGCACTGGCTCCCACCGCCGGGGCGGCATGGGCCCTGGCGCACTACGGACCCGAAGGCGCGATCATTGCGCCGGAGGATGATTCTCTGGCACGCCTTGGCGATCTGCCCGCAGCAGCCCTGCGGCTCGATGACGAAGTGATCCTGCTCCTGCGCCGCCTCGGCCTCAAGCGGCTTGGCGATCTCCACGGCATCGCGCGTGATGCCGTGGCGCGGCGGTTCCGCAACCGGCGTTCGGCCGCTGCCAATCCGCTGCTGCGGATGGACCAGTTGCTCGGACGCCTGCCCGAACCGCTGCTGCCGATGATCGGCGTGCCCGCTCCGCTCGTCCAGCGCCGTCTGATGGAGCCGATCCGCCATCGCACGTTGCTCGATCAGGTGGTGGCCGATCTCGCGCAGGACATGGCGCGATTGCTCGAAGCCTTGGGGCAGGGCGCGCGACGGCTCGAACTCGGCCTATGGAAAGTGGACGGAGAGGTGCTGGTCCGCCGCCTCGAGATGGCCGCCGCCACGCGCGATCCCGCCCATGTCTGCCGCCTGTTCGCCGCGCGGCTCGATGATCTCGATGCCGGCTTCGGCATCGAACTTGTCCGCCTGCGCGCGTCATGGACCGAACCGCTGCTGCTGGCCCAGGCCGATCTCGACGCTGCTGCCGAACGCCACGGCACCAGTCTTGCTGCCTGCTTTGACCGGCTTACCGTCCGCCTTGGTCCCGATGCTGTGCGCCGTCCGGTTCCTCATGCCAGCCACCTGCCCGAACGCGCGCAGAAGTGGCAACTGCCCCTGATCGATTCACCTTCCTCACAAGGAGAATTGGCTTTCCATCACAGGCCGCTGAAAATTCTTGATAAACCCGAATCTGTGGCGGTGATCTATGAAACGCCGGACGGATTGCCGCGGCGCTTCCGCTGGCGAGGGAATGTCCACGAGATCGCCCGTGCAGAGGGGCCGGAGCGGATCGCGCCCGAGTGGTGGCGCGAACGCTCGACCGTGCGCCTGCGCGATTATTACCGGATCGAGGATGCCACCGGCCGCCGCTACTGGATCTACCGCCATGGCGTGATCGGTGATGGGCGTGGCGGAGCCCCTGAATGGTTCATCCAGGGGCTCTTCGCCTGATGGATACGGATCAGAACGTCGGCGTCACCAGCGTCTGGGCCGTCAGACGATCGACCACTTCCTGCGGCACATCATCGGCCTCGCGCCCCGAGACGAAGTCGAGCAAATCGCGGATCAGGCGGTCCTGCTGCGTCGCGAAGACGCCATGGGGTTCGCCGTCATATTCCAGCAACGTGGCATGTGGCACCGCCCGTACCAGTGCCCGGGCCGTGGGATCGATCGGCACGGTCTTGTCCGAAGTCCCGTGGATCAGCAGCGTGGGCACGGTGAAGGAGGCCAGGTCGGGGCGGAAGTCGGTCGTCGAGAAAGCCTTGGCCGCGGCCAGCGTCGGACGCAGCCCCGCCTGCATGGCCGTCGCCCACGAAAGCTGCAGCACTTCGTCGCTCACCGGCTGCGTCAGCATCCCCACGCCATAGAAGTCCTTGAAGAACCCGGTGAAGAACTTGGCGCGATCGGTCAGCATGCCCTCGGTCATCTCATCAAACGTCGCCTGCGGCACGCCGTCGGGATTGTCCTCGGTCTTGAGCAGATAGGGCACCACCGACGAAACCAGCGCCACGCGCGAAACGCCTTGACCGCCATGGCGCGACAGATAACGCGCAATCTCGCCGCCACCCATCGAGAAGCCCACCAAGGTCGCGTTCTGCGAGGCATCCATTGCCGTCATGACGTCAGCCAGATCGTCGGAAAAGGTATCGTAGTCATAGCCGCCCGAGGGCTGGTCGGACCGCCCGAAGCCGCGTCGATCGTAGGCGATTGCGCGAAAGCCGGCATCGGCCAGCGCATGGGTCACCGGGTCCCAACTGTCGCCCGAAAGCGGCCAGCCATGAATCAGCACCACCGGCGGGCCGCTGCCCCAGGTCTTGGCGTAAAGACGCGTCCCGTCACGGGTTTCGATCATCGGCATCAAACAAATCTCCTGCGCCCCGTCCTTGTCGCCCCTAAACCGTTCGGCGCGTTTCGCGTTCCGCTGCCCGCCTGTCCACAGGTTCACACTGGCGCAGGGCCTGAAAAGAACATATATGGAACATATGTCGCAACCCACCATCATGGAACGTCTCGAGATTCTGGCCGATGCCGCCAAGTACGATGCGTCCTGCGCGTCGTCCGGCACTGCCAAGCGCACCAGCAAGGGCGGGAAAGGGATCGGATCGACCGAGGGCATGGGCATCTGCCACGCATATGCGCCCGATGGCCGCTGCATCTCGCTGCTCAAAATCCTGCTGACGAACCACTGCGTGTTCGATTGCCACTATTGCATCAACCGCAAGAGCTCGAACACGCGTCGCGCCCGCTTCACGCCACAGGAAGTCGTGGACCTCACGCTGTCGTTCTATCGCCGCAACTATATCGAAGGCCTGTTCCTCTCGTCGGGCATCGTCAAAAGCTCCAGTCACACCATGGAGCAGTTGATAGAAGTCACTCGTATCTTGCGGGAAGAGCATGATTTTCGGGGGTATATCCATCTCAAGACCATCCCCGAGGCCGACCCTGAACTGGTAGCCCAGGCGGGGCTCTATGCCGACCGCGTCTCGATCAACGTCGAACTGCCGACCGTGGCGGGCCTCACCCGCCTTGCGCCCGACAAGTCCGCCCCGCAGATCGAAGGCGCGATGGGATCGCTGAAGGACGCCATCGTCGAGGCCAAGGACGCCCGCAAGCGCTTCAGGAATGCTCCGAAGTTTGCGCCCGCCGGACAATCCACACAGATGATCGTCGGCGCCGATGCGGCTACGGATTCGGACATCGTCGGCCGCGCCAGCACGCTCTACGGCCGGTTCGGCCTGCGCCGTGTCTATTATTCGGCGTTCAGTCCTATCCCCGATGCCAGCGCGGTTCTGCCGCTTAAGCGCCCGCCGCTGATGCGCGAACACCGCCTCTACCAGTCCGACTGGCTGATGCGGTTCTATGGCTATGCCCCGCACGAGGTGCAGCAGGCCGCCGGCACCGATGGCATGCTTCCGCTCGACATCGACCCCAAGCTGGCCTGGGCGCTGCAATTCCGGGCCGATTTCCCCGTGGACGTGAACCGCGCTCCGCGCGAGAAGCTGCTGCGCGTGCCGGGCCTTGGCGTGCGCGCGGTCAACGCCCTCATTGCGGCAAGGCGTCAGCGCCGCCTGCGCCTGACCGATGTCGGCAAGCTCACCGTTTCGCTCGCCAAGGTGCGGCCCTTCCTCATTGCCGAGGATTGGCGGCCCGTCCTGCTGACCGATCGCGCCGACTTGCGCGGGCTGATCGCGCCAAAGCGTTCCGAACAGCTTGAACTCTTTGCGTCATGAAGCCTTTTCGCGACATGCGCCTGCCCGAGGCATTTCGCGTCTCGCTGTCCGCGCCTGACGATTTCGATGGCTGGCGCGATCTTGCCCGTCGGCTGATCCGCGCGGACGTTCCGCCAGATCGCATCGTGTGGGATTCACCTGCGGATCAGAGCGCCGATCTCTTCGCGCATGGCGACCGCCGTCTGCCTGCGCCCTCTGCAGCCGCACCGCAGCCGCGCGCCTCGCGCGATTTCCTGCAATTTGCGCAAAGTGCGATCCTTCACACTGATGGAGAACGATTTTCTCTCCTGTATCGCCTGCTCTGGCGGCTTCAGGCGAACCCTCGGCTGATGGACGACAAGGCCGATGCCGATGTCCGCCGCGTGGACGAACTTGCTCGCCACGTGAGGCGTGACATTCACAAGATGCGCGCCTTCGTGCGCTTCCGGGTTGTCGAAGAATCCGATGGCGAACGCTACGTCGCCTGGTTTGAGCCGGAACATCACATCCTGCGCGCCAACGCCGCCTTCTTCGTGCGCCGCTTCACCAATATGCGCTGGTCGATCCTCACTCCTCGCGGCAGCATTCACTGGGATGGCGAAACGCTGCAGGAAGGCCCGCCTGCCACGCGCGCTGATGCGCCCTCGGGCGATCCGGTCGAGGCGCTATGGGGCAAATATTACGCATCGATCTTCAATCCTGCGCGTTTGAAGGTGGGGGCGATGCTCAAGGAAATGCCCCGGAAGTACTGGAAGAACATGCCGGAGGCTGCGCTCATTCCCGAGTTGATCGCCGGGGCACAGGCACGCGAGGCACGCATGGTCGAGGCAGGAGCGCAGGATTTCGGCGAGCGGCCCGGCAGCCTCGCCGGGATAGCCGAGGCCATCGGGTCATGCCGTCGCTGCGAAATCGGCTGCAACGGTACGCGCGCGGTCATGGGCGAGGGGCCACAGGCGGCCATGCTGATGATCGTGGGCGAACAGCCGGGCGATCAGGAAGAGGAACTGGGCCGACCGTTCGTCGGCCCCGCAGGCCGCCTGCTGCGCGCGCATCTCGAAGATGCCAGGATATCCGACGAACAGTCCTACGTCACCAACGCGGTCAAGCACTTCAAGTTCGTGCCGCGTGGCAAGCGCCGCCTGCACCAGAACCCCACCGCCAAGGAAATCGACATCTGCCGCTGGTGGCTTGATGGCGAACGCGCGCTGGTGCGCCCGCGGCTTGTGCTGGCACTCGGTGCCAGCGCGGCGCGGAGCCTGCTTGGCAAGACCGTCAGTGTACAGAAGGGACGCGGCATGCCGCATGGCCTGGACGACGGCAGTGAGCTGTGGATCACCACGCATCCCAGCTATCTTCTGCGCCTGGCCGATGATGGTCGGGACGAGCAGGAACGTCTTTTTGCCAGTGACTTGCGCAAGGTTGCTGCGCGCCTGTCAGAGCTTTCGCGCCAAGGCTGAAGCGCATGCCCGAACCGCCGCTGACACCCGATCGTCGTCATGTCGAGCCGGTCGAAGGCCCCATCCCGTTGCCGCGCGCCCCTTTCGTGGAACTGGGCTTGGCCACGTGCTTTTCGTTCCTGCGCGGAGCGTCGGAAGCGGTCGATCTGGTCACCGAAGCGCGCCGGCTTGGCTATGATGCGCTGGGTATAGCCGACGCCAACACATTGGCCGGTGTAGTCCGCCTCCATACCGACGCTGAAACGGCGCAGATGCGGCCGGTCATCGGTTGCCGGATCGAGACGGTCGAAGGTTTCGTGTTCCTTGCCTATCCGACCGGCCGCGCGGCTTATGGACGCCTCTGCCGCTTGATCTCGGCCGGTCGCATGGCCCGGCTCGATGGGACCTGGCAGGCCAAGGGCGTTTGCGAGATCGATCTTGCCCTGCTGGCGGCCAATGCCGAGGGAGTGCAACTGATCCTCATACCGCCACGTGAATTGGATCAACGATTTACGATCGATATCGCAAGTAATATCCTGACTTTTCCGGGCAAGTTCGAAGCTGTTTCTCCCCAGGTTTCCCACAGCCGGCCAATGTCTTTTCCCGAAATTCTCCCCAAGCTTGTCCACCGGCTGCCCAGTTTGAGGCATCTGGCGGCAAGCTATCTGCATGTTGGCGATGACATTGCCCGGATCGAACGGCTCGACGCCATGGCGCACGCCAACGGTCTGGGCCTGCTCGCAACCAATGATGTCCTCTATGCAACTGCCGATCGCCGTCCGTTGCAGGACGTGATGACGGCAATCCGCCACAAGACCACCGTGGCGGCAGCAGGCCACCTGCTCGAGCCCAATGCCGAACGCCATCTCAAATCGCCCGAGGAAATGGTCCGGCTGTTCCGGCGATGGCCCCATGCCGTCACGGCATCACGCGAAATTGCCGATGCCTGCCGCTTCAATCTTTCCGAATTGCGCTATGAATATCCCGAGGAAATCTGCCCCGACGGCCACGATCCGCAATCATGGCTTGAGGATCGCACATGGGCGGGTGCGGACGAGCGCTACCCCGAGGGTGTGCCCGAAGCCGTTGCCGAAACCTTGCGCCGCGAACTGGATCTGATCGGCAAGCTGAACCTCGCAACTTACTTTCTGACTATCAAGGATATCGTTGATTTCGCGCGTAATTGCGATCCACCTATCCTGTGTCAGGGCCGCGGGTCGGCAGCCAATTCGGCGGTTTGCTTCTGCCTTGGCATCACCGCGGTCGATCCGGCCAAGCATGCCCTGCTGTTCGACCGCTTCATTTCCGAGGAGCGCAAGGAGCCGCCCGATATCGACGTCGATTTCGAACATGAGCGGCGCGAAGAGGTCATCCAGTACATCTATCGGCGTTTCGGGCGCGAGCGCGCAGGTCTTTGCGCCACGGTCATTCACTATCGCCCGCGCATGGCCATCCGCGAGGTGGGCAAGGCCATGGGCCTGTCCGAGGACGTCACCGGCGCACTGGCCCGCACCGTCTGGGGCAGCTGGGGCCACGAGGTGGGCGAACGCAACGTGGCGGAAAGCGGTCTTGACGGCGCCGACCCGCACTTGCGCCGGGTGATCAGGCTGGCCGAACAGATGATCGGCATGCCCCGCCACCTCTCGCAGCACGTCGGCGGCTTCATCCTCACGCAAGGCCCGCTGGTCGAGACGATCCCCATCGGCAATGGCGCAATGCCCGATCGCAGTTTCATCGAGTGGGACAAGGACGACATCGATGCCCTCGGCATCCTCAAGGTCGATGTGCTCGCCCTCGGCATGCTCACCTGCATCCGCAAGTGCCTTGACCTGCTGGGCGCACATCACGGGCGCGATCTGACGCTGGCCACGGTCCCGCGCGAGGACCCGGCGGTCTATGACATGCTGTGCAAAGGCGATTCCCTGGGTGTGTTTCAGGTGGAAAGCCGTGCGCAGATGAACATGCTGCCGCGCCTTCGCCCGCGCTGCTTCTACGATCTGGTGATCGAGGTCGCCATCGTGCGCCCCGGCCCGATTCAGGGCGACATGGTCCATCCCTATCTCAAGCGGCGGCGCGGCGAGGAACGCGTGCAGATCCCGGCACCCGGCCCCGAACACGGCCCGCCGGATGAACTGTCCTCGATCCTGGCCCGCACGCTTGGCGTGCCGATTTTCCAGGAGCAGGCGATGAAGATCGCGCTCGACGCAGCCAGGTTCTCGAGCCTTGAAGCCAACCGCCTGCGCAAGGCGATGGCGACGTTCCGCTCGCGCGGGATGGTCCATGAGCTGGAGGACATGATGGTCGGCCGCATGGTCGAGCGCGGCTACGACCCCGATTTCGCCGCACGTTGCTTCAACCAGATCAAGGGCTTCGGCGAATACGGCTTTCCCGAAAGCCACGCCGCCAGCTTTGCGCATCTCGTCTACGTCTCGTCATGGCTGAAATGCCATTATCCGGCGGCTTTCGCCTGCGGTCTGCTGAACTCGCAGCCGATGGGTTTCTACGCGCCCGCGCAGATCGTGCGCGATGCCGCCCAGCACGGGGTCGTGGTGCTGCCGGTCGATGTGAATCATTCCGATTGGGACTGCACGCTGGAACAGGACGGTCGGGCTCTCCGCCTCGGCCTGAGGCAGATCGACGGCTTTCCCGAACACGCCGCCGCCATGCTCGTGGCAGCGCGTAGCGAAGGGGGGCTGTTCACCGAAGTCGCTGCGCTCAAGAGCCGCGCAGGGCTATCTCCTGCACTGGTCGAACGCCTTGCCGCCGCTGATGCCTTCGGATCGCTCGATCTTCCGCGCAGGCAGGCGCTGTGGGACGCGCGCAGCCTTGTGGCGGCAAAGGAACTGCCGCTTTTCGCCTTTGCCACGGCGCGCTCGGAAGGAGAGGAGCGGGTAAGGGCGATATTGCCTTCCATGCCGCTGTCGGAGGAAGTCGTCGCCGATTACCAGACGCATCGCCTCTCGTTGAAGGCCCACCCGCTGGCCTTCCTGCGCTCCGAACTGGGCGATCGCGGGTTCGTGCGCGCAGTCGATCTCAGGAATCACAAGTACCGCTCGACCGTGCAGGTCGCCGGCGTGGTGCTGGTGCGCCAGCGCCCCGGGAGCGCCAAGGGCGTCTGCTTCATCACGCTCGAGGACGAGACCGGCGTGGTCAATCTCGTGATCTGGCCCGATCTGATGGAGAAACAGCGCAAGGTCATCATGGGCTCCCGCCTGATGGAGGTGCGCGGCCGCCTCGAGTACGACGACGAGGTCATTCACGTCATCGCCACGCACCTGACCGATGCCAGTGCCGGCCTCGACGCTCTTTCGGACGCCGATCGCATGGTCCCGCCGATCGCGCGGGCCGATGAATGCAATCGCCCGATCCCGGAGCGCGGCCCCGGCGCACGCGGTCATCCGCGCGATGTCCGGATCATCCCCAAGTCACGAGATTTCCACTGAAACTCAAGACCGCAGGCGTTCGATCCCTTGCGCAAGCGCGACGTAGAGCTTGCCCATGTCGGACGAGAGCAGCGTCACGCCCAGAGCGTTGCCATCGCGGGTCGAAAGCAACTGGCGCAGCATGGTCTCGAAATCGTGGATGTAGCGGTTCACGTGTTCACGGAATTCGCTTTCGGCTTCGTAGTGCGCCTGCACCGCTTTGACTTCGGCGGTTTCGAGCAGCGATACCGCGCGCCGCGTGAAGATCCCGCGATCGCCGCGGAGATACGACGCCCAGGCCGTTTCGGAAACGTCCGAAGACAGCGCCTTGGCAATATCGATGGCCGAAGAATTGAGCGATTCGGTGATAAGCGCCGCACGCCGTGCAAAGTCGTTGTCGACGTGCTCCTCGGCCCGTTCACGCGCTCGGGTAACCCGTGCTTCAAGATTGCCGGCCAGTTCGTCGACTTTGGTCAGTTGGTCACGCATCTGCACCGCTGTCTCGCGACTTGCCGAGGCGGCAGCATCGATCGCTTCTTCCAGCCGCCCGATCAATTCCGCCGCGCGCCCCTGCAGCACGCGCGCGATCGCTGCACTGCTTTCCTCGCCAAGCCGCGTTGCCAAGGCCTCGACTTCGCCCGCCGTGCTGTCGCGCAGGGAAGTGCCGGACGTGGCCGCAGCTTCGGAAAGGCTGGCGATGGCGCCCGAAAGCCTCTGCTCGATACCTTCGGCCAGATTGTCGCTGTCACTGCGTGCCTGGGCGAGCACTTCGCGCAAAGCGGCAAGTTGCCGCTCGCGCTCGATCGTCTGCTCGGCCAGCGCCTTCTGCGCTTTCTGCAGTTCCTTGATCGTCGAGCCGACCTCGCCACGAGCAGAGCCGACCGTCTCGGCGAGATTTCGCCCGCCATCGCTCGCCTCGCGAAGGGTGTCGCGCAAGGTGAACACGCGGTCTTCGAGTCCCTTGAGCCCTGCTTCGGTGCTGCGCAGGGCCTCGGGTATCTGGGTCCGGGTATGATCGCCGCCAGCCTGGATCAGTTCGAGAAGGCGCACGGCCGAATCGGTCAGGTCGCCGATCTGCAGATCGGTGCCCGAGAGAGCATGACGCATTTCGGCAAGGCGCGATGTGAGGTCGGCCATGGCCTTGTCGACAGTGGCCGCAGTCTCGGAACTTTGTTCGCCCGAGGTGCGCAGGACGCCGGACAGGGCATCGACCTTGGCCGCAATCTGCTCGCAGGTCTGTGCCAATCGTTCAGCCTCGGCGGCCTGCAGCTTGCGCTGGGCTTCGATCGCCTGGTCCAGTTCGGCCAGCTTGTTGGCAAGCGCTTCAGCAGCTTCACCTGCGGCTCGCTCCATCGCAGACCGGCGTTGAGCGACCGCTTCGTCGATTTCGCCAAGCCTGTCCTCAAGAGCAGCCCGTTGCTGGGAAGCGGCAGCCTCTGCCGAGGCGCGCCGGCGTGCGAGCTGCTCGTCCAGGTCACGAGCCTGCGCATCGAGCAATGCGGTTACCGATCGGGCCGCGTCCTCGAACCGTGCCAGCCGCCCGCTTGCGTCCGACAGCAGCGCCTCATGGTCGGACCCCAGACGGTCGAGCGCATCGCGCAGGGCCGCACCGTGAGCATCGGTGCGTTCCTGCCATGCCGCCAGCGCCGCGCGCTCGGCTTGGGCGAGCGCCTGGGCGTGTTCGTCGCTGCGCCCCGCCAGCGCCTCGAAACGACCTTCAGCAATTCGGGCCAGCGCATCGCCAGCCTGCGCAAACTGATCGAGAGCAGCTTCGACACGTTCGCGAATCGATGTGACCTGCCGTTCGCTGGCGAGGCCGAACTCGTTCAGCCGCTGGAACCCCGAAACCATCTCTTCGAGCTGAAGGTGCGCGGTGCGTCCGGCGTTGCCGATGTTGTTGGTCACGTCCTTCGCGGCGTTGGCAATCACCGGCAGCTGGCTGCGAAGCTTGTCCATGTTGTCGAGCGCACTTGAGGAAACCTGCGCGATCAGTTCGATCCTCTCGCGGTTCTGTCCGATCAGCCCGTCGAGTTGGCTTGCGCTGCCGGAGAGCCTGTCGACCGCAATCCGCCCCAGCGACTCGAGATCGCGTCCTTGCGAAGCGATGAAGTCCCGGGCGATTGAGAGTTCGGTGTTGATGCTGAGCAGGCGCTGTTCAAGCGCTGCGGACTGTCGGGCAAGCGCGAGCGAGACATCGCCGAACCGTGCCGCTTCGCGCCGGCTCGTGCGCATCAGGACGAGCAGGATCGTCAGGACCAGCATGACCGGAACAGCCCACTGCGCGATCCACCAAACCCACTGATCGGGCTGCGAGACGAATTCCGAACGCAGGACGATTGCCCAGGTGAAAAAGGCTGTCCAGCAGGCGATGACTGCCGCTGCAATCACAGGTGCAATTACGCTTCTGTCGGACGAGGCAGCGGCTGCCGGCTCATCATCCCACACGACATCCTCGTCGCGCAGCGAGAGCGTTGCCGCAGCTCGCTGTTCAGGCGTGTCCTGCAAGCCAGCGGTTGCGTTGCCGATGCCTGGCTCGCCGCCGTCGATCGGAATGATCCTTGTTCCCCCGTTCATGACCACTGCTTTACCACGATTTTGCCGGAGGCATAAACCCCGCCTTAACGCTTCGCCTCATAGCGCAGTCACATGGCCTATGAAGGTGGATCACTCGACGCGAACCTCGCCGTTGCCGCCGGGCACGATCCCGATCTCGTGCGCGAACTGCGCGCGGCCTTCATCGAAAGCGCCGAAAGGCAGGTCGATCTGCTGTCTCGTTCGCGCTGTGATGGAAACTGGGAAGTTGCCGCCATGCGCCTAAAGGGCCTGGCTGCCAGTTTTCACGCCGATGGCCTGCTCGCTCTGGCCGAGGAAGCGCTCGACAGCGCGCCTGGCGATCCGCTTGTCTTGCGCCGCCTCCAGCAGATGCTGGTCGATCTGACTCTGGCACCCTGAAGGCCTCTGGCAGAACCTTAACCCCTGCCAATCCTGCCAGCCTGCTTGGCATCGACAGCGCCTGCATCTACTGTGGCCAGACAGGAGGCATGCCCTTGCGGGTCGCAGTTCTATCGTTGATCGAGGCCGCCGGTGCCGAACCGGGCGCCCTGCGCGGATACCTGCCAATCGGCGGGCGCTCGATCCTGCGCCACCAGATCGGCCTGGCGCTGTCACTCGGGTGCAAGCGCATCGCCGTCATGGCCGAGGGCATCAGCGGCGAACTCGTTGCGCTTCAGCACATTTCGGAAGCGGGTGGCGCGCAGTTCCATGTCATCGCTACTGCCCGCGCGCTTGTGCCGCTGTTGCAGCCAGAGGACGATGTCTTTGTACTGGGCGATGGCTTGCTCGCCATGCCCGACGCTTTCCGCGAACTGCTCGACGCGGGGCCGGTCGTCCTGACCTTACCGGTCGAGACCGCTCTGCCACTCGGATTCGAGCGGCTCGACATCAATAACGCTTTTGCAGCCGCGATGCGGTTTCCCGGACGGATCGCGGCATCGCTTGCCGATCTTCCGCCTGAATGGAACGCGCAATCGGCGCTTCTGCGGCTCGCAATCCAGGCCCGCGTGCCCCAGCGCGCCGCTCCTGCCAGCCTGCTCGATGATGGACGCTGGAGCATCGTACGCAGCGAGGATGAAGCTCATGGTGCTGAACGCCGGTGGCTGCGCCTCCACACCGACATGGCTTCCGGAGGCAGCAGTTCTCCCGGCGAAGGCCTTGCCATGGCCATCGTCCGGCGCTTCGGTCCGGCGATGCTTCACGCCGGAACGAGGCCGGCGATAGTCGGATTGGCGGCGGGACTTGTCGGATTGCTGGGTGGCGGGCTGGGCTGGCTGGGAAGCTATGTCGCAGGGTTCGTGCTGCTGGGCATGTCATGGCTGATTGAACGGGTCGCCAGCCTGCTGGGACAGGTTGAACGCGATTCGCTTCTGGCATCAGGCCTCGCCCGCAGAGGTGTCGCGCTGTTCCATATTCTGGTCGACGCCGGATTCATCGTTCTGATGACGTGGCGCAGCGAGTTGCCCTCCGGCCCGGCAATGCCATGGGGCACAAGGGCATTTGCCCCGATCCTGCTGGTCTGCGCACTGCGTCTCGTTCCCCTCGCGCTTCCGTCGTCGCGCTGGTCCCGCTGGATTCAGGACCGGTTGCTGGCCGGCCTTGCCCTGGCTCTGGCCAGCCTGTTCCTGCCGTTCGACAGTGCAATCGGCCTTGCCGTTATCGCTTTGATCCTTGGGTGTATCGTCGCGGTACAGGTCGCAAACAGGGGAGGCGGACCGGGTTCGCCTAACCCCCGGTTAACCAGTCGGGGTTAAGAGCTTCGCATGGCACTGACCGCATCCACCGGCGTCGACACCGGAGCTTTGGAAACCCTTTTGCGCGACGACCTTTTCCATGCGGATCAGGCGATGCTTCACATGGGGCCGATCCTCCAGCACTTGCTGCGCAACGACGACAGCTCGATCTTCAGTGACGAGATCATTGCGCGGGTGCGGGGAATGTTCGGCGATATTTCCCGGCAGCTTGTCCAGGCGCTGGGTGAAGCTGCAGGCCATGCCGATGCAGGGGCGTGGGCGCGCGAAGCTGGTCCGGGCCTTGCCGAAATGCTTGCCGCCGATCAGGCGCTTCTCACCCATCTTCACATGCTTGCTGTCGAATGGCAGCTTTCCGAGAAATTGCAGGGCCGTCAGGGGATCGATCCGGTGCTGACGCCGCTGCTTCAGGATCTGATTGCATCGCCCGATCCCGATCTTGCCGCGCGGGGCATGAACCTGCTTGCCGCACAGGCCCGCTTCGGTCAGGCGATTCGGCGCATGCAGATTCCCTTGGTCGAGCTGCCCGGAGACCTGCACCATATCGCCTTGATGGTCATGCAGGCTTATGTCGCAGGTGATCCGTCGGGCGTTGCTGCGGCCGAGCTCGCCGAAGTGACATTGCGCAAGGCGCGTTCGGCCGCGGCTTCGCGCATCGATCTGCTGAGCTATGCGATCAGCGTCTCCGGCGCACGGCCTGCCGCCACACTGTCTCTCCAGAATGCGGGCGTCGCCCTGTTCCTTACCGCTCTGGGCATGGGAGCGGGATTGCCCCGCGAAACCGCGGTCATGTGCACCACCGAAAGCCAGATGCCGCGCCTTGCCCTGTCGCTCGCTGCCGCTGGTCTCGGTCGGGATGGGTTGGTGGAGACTTTTGCCGCCCTCCACCCCGACATCGCTCTGCCGGATGGCCTCGAAGGCCTCCATCCCGATCGCGCTGCCGCGATTCTTGCGGCGTCGCACCCGCTGGATCAGCAGGACTGACATGGCGCGCGCGCGCCAATGACGGCGGCCGGGCCGATCCGCGCCCGCTGCGACGGCGCCGACCGTCTCGTCGAGGCGGACGAGACGATTGCGGGTCTGCAGGTGCGTCTTGGCGGTGGGTTCCCCGGTCAACTGGCCGTGCCAGGTCTGCTCGCACTTGTGCGCAAGGTGCGCGGCTCGGGCGTTCCGCTCGCCGCTCTCCTCAACCTTGAAGACGAAGGTCAACCGATATCGTTTCGCGCAAGTGCCTGGCCCGCCGGCGAGGGCACGCGGATCGAGATAACTGAATGGCGGCTCGCCGCCGAGGCGTGGAAGGCAGAGGAGACCCTTGTCGCCGAAGCGCTGTTGCGCCAGTTGGCCGAAGTCCACGTCGTGCTCGATGCCGAACAGCGCGTGATTTCAGGTATGGTCGAGGGCCATGATCTTGCCGAGTTCGACAAGACGCTGCGGCAGGGCTTCGGCAGGTTCTGGACCGACCTGGTAACCTTGCGCGGCAGTTCGCATCGCCAGCCGTTGCACTGGCGACTGCTTGACGATGCCGACGTCGAAATCGCCGGATCATCGCGAAATTGGAAAGCGCGGCTTCTGCCCCTGCGCGCAGGCGGATTCGAGCTGCTGCTGGTGGCTGACACCGTACTTGCCGCGCCGGAGCCGTCATACGTCGAGAGCCACGAGCCAGCACCCGACTTCAGGGGACTGCTGGGCCGCAATCTGGCGCCGGCCCTGCGCCAACCGATCAACCGCATTGTCGCCAATGCCGAGACGATCCGTACGCGCCTCGCCGGACCGCTGGCGGAGCAGTACGTCGTATATGCAGGCGACATCGCCGAAGCGGGGCGGCATCTGCTGGGCCTGGTCGAAGACCTGTCCGATCTCGAAACCGTGGAAGACGAGAGCTTCGATCCCGCGCCCGACCGGATCGACCTTGCCGATTGCGCGAGACGCGCGGCAGGGATTCTCGGCGTAAGGGCGCAGGAGCGCAGCATCGTGCTTGTCACGCCGTCGCTCGACGAGAGCGCGCCTGCCATTGGCGAGTTCCGCCGCGTTTTGCAGATCCTTCTCAACCTGATCGGCAATGCCATCCGCTATACCCCCGGCCATACCACCGTGTCGATCGAGGTTGGCTCGGACGGGGGCGCAGCATGGCTAGCGGTCAGCGACGAAGGCGAGGGCATTGCCCCGGAAAAGGCCGAAAAAGTCTTCGAGAAATTCGAGCGTCTCGGGCGAAGCGGCGATGGAGGGAGCGGCCTCGGCCTCTACATCTCGCGCAGGCTCGCGCGCGCCATGGGGGGCGATCTGATCGTGTCACCGACAGTCAGCGGCGGTGCACGCTTCAAGCTTTCCCTGCCGGCCGATCAGGCCGCACAGTCCAGCGCCACCGGTTAGGTCCTCAGCGGCGCTTGGCGCTGCGCCAGAGCACGATCACACCCACCAGCAACAGCGCGGCACCGATCACGGCCCATTGGCCCTGTGCCAGCATGAAGCTTGATGCGGGCCACATGATCAGCCCAAGTCCTTGGCCGACCCACAGGCCACCCATCAGGATGGCGGCAATGGCGAAAATTCTCAGAAGTATCGTCATCGCCGCGTTATCCTTGTCGTGTGGATCGTCTCAGCGCTTGCCGACCTCGACGTAATCGCGATGGGCAGGCGCGGTGTAGAGCTGGCGCGGCCAACCGGTTTCTCTTGAGAAACCGGCTTCCGGAGAACCGGCCGCGCACCGCAACCTGTCAGCGCTTGCCGACTTCGACGTAATCGCGCTGGGCGGGCCCGGTGTAGAGCTGGCGCGGCCAACCGGTTTCTCTTGAGAAACCGGCTTCCGGAGAACCGGCCGCGCACCGCAACCTGTCAGCGCTTGCCGACTTCGACGTAATCGCGCTGGGCAGGCCCGGTGTAGAGCTGGCGCGGACGCCCGATCTTCTGGCCCGGATCGCTGATCATCTCGTTCCACTGTGCAACCCAGCCCACGGTGCGCGCCAGGGCGAAGAGCACGGTGAACATCGTGGTCGGGAAGCCGATCGCCGAAAGGATGATGCCCGAATAGAAGTCCACGTTCGGGAACAGCTTCTTCTCGGCAAAGTAGGGATCGCTGAGCGCGATCTCTTCCAGGCGCAACGCGGTTTCGAACAGAGGATCGTTGACCTTTAGCGCGCTGAACACCTCTCGCACGGTCTGCTGCATGACGGTCGCACGTGGATCGTAGTTCTTGTAGACGCGGTGTCCGAAGCCCATCAGACGGAACGGATCGTTCTTGTCCTTGGCGCGGTCGATGTAGTGCTGGATGCGATCGGGCGTGCCGATTTCCTTGAGCATGTTGAGCGCAGCTTCGTTCGCGCCGCCATGGGCAGGGCCCCACAGGCAGGCGATGCCAGCCGCGATGCACGCAAACGGGTTGGCACCCGACGACCCGGCAAGACGCACGGTCGAGGTTGACGCGTTCTGCTCGTGGTCGGCATGCAGGATGAAGATGCGGTCCATCGCGCGTTCGACTTCGGGAATGACCTCGTATTCCTCGGCGGGGACGCCGAAAGTCATCTTGAGGAAGTTGCCGGTGTAGGACAGCTTGTTGTCGGGATAGACGAAGGGCTGGCCGACTGAATACTTGTAGGCCATCGCCGCGATCGTCGGCATCTTGGCGATCAGACGGTGCGAACTGATCTTGCGGTGCACCGGATCGGCGATATCGGTGCTGTCGTGGTAGAACGCCGAGAGCGCGCCGACCACGCCGCACATGATCGCCATCGGGTGCGCATCGCGACGGAACCCGCGATAGAATGTGGCGAGCTGTTCGTGCAGCATCGTGTGGCGCGTGATCGTGCGGCTGAAATCAGCCAGTTCGCCGGCGTTGGGCAGTTCGCCGTTGAGGAGCAGGTAGCTCACTTCCATGAACGACGAATGTTCGGCCAGCTGACCGATCGGATAACCGCGGTGCAGCAGCACGCCCTCATCGCCATCGATGTAGGTGATTGCGGAGTCGCAGCTCGCCGTCGAGGTGAAGCCCGGGTCGTAAGTGAACATCCCCGTCTGGGCATAGAGCTTGCGGATATCGATGACATCCGGGCCGATGGTCCCGCTGTTCACGGGCATGTCGATGGTCTTGCCGCCAGCGGTCAAAGAAGCCTGGTTATCGCTCACGCCTTAGCCCTCCTGTTCCTTGAAATACAATTATCTGCTCGCGATCAGGCCGCGTGGTCGCGAATGCGCGCCAGCGACTCGTCCTTGCCGAGCAGTGCCAATACGTCGAAAATTCCCGGTGAGGTAGCCTGTCCCGTCAAGCTTGCGCGCAACGGCTGGGCGATCTTGCCCAATCCCAACCCGAGCCCCTCGGCCATTTCTTTTACCGTGGCTTCCAGCTTCTCGGTTGTCCAGCCGTTTTCAGCTTCCAGCACGCCTGCCACTTTGCCCAGGATCGCGCGGGCTTCGTCGGTCAGGATGGCCGCAGCCTTTTCGGCCAGGGGCAGGGGACGCTGGGCGAAGAGAAACACCGCGCCCTGCGCCAGTTCGTTGAGGTCCGCCGCGCGAACCTTCAGCACCGGCATCGCGCGCGCCAGCAGGTCCATACCCGTTCCGGCGTCGAACGAGGGCGTCAACTCGGCAAGGCGCGGCGCGATCAGACTGGCGAGCCGCGCATCGTCGGCCTCGCGGATGTAATGCCCGTTGAGGTTCAGCAGCTTCTTGAGATCGAAACGCGATGCGCCCTTGTTGACGTCGCCGATGTCGAACCATTCGACCGCCTGATCACGGCTGATGATCTCTTCGTCGCCATGGCCCCAACCGAGCCGCAGCAGATAGTTGAACACCGTTTCCGGCAGCAGCCCCATCTCGTCGCGATAGGCGTCGACGCCCAGCGCCCCGTGTCGCTTCGAAAGCTTGGCCCCGTCCGCGCCGTGGATCAGCGGGATGTGGGCATAGGCCGGATCGGGCCAGCCGCCCTCGATCGCCTCCATCGCGCGGACGATGACGAGCTGGCGGAAAGCATTGTTGATGTGGTCGTCGCCCCGGATGACGTGGGTGACGCCCATGTCATGATCGTCGACGACCACCGCCAGCATGTAGGTCGGCGTACCATCCGAGCGCAGAACGATGAAATCGTCGAGTTCGCTGTTCTGGACCGTGATCGAGCCCTGGACCTTGTCGTCAATGACCGTCTCGCCTTCGCGCGGTGACTTCATTCGCACGACGTAAGGCTGGCCATCGGGCCATTGGTCCGCCGTGGCATCGCGCCACTCGCTGTCGATGCGGAACGGGCGACGTTCTGCCTGCGCCAGTTCGCGCCGCGCCGCCAGCTCTTCCTGGGTCAGGTAGCAGCGATAGGCATGCCCGGCCTCGAGCATCTGGTGTGCGACTTGTGCATGCCGGTCAGAGCGCGCGAACTGGAACACTGGCTCCTCGTCACCGCCCAGACCCAGCCAGTTAAGGCCGTCGAAGATAGCTTCGATCGCCGCGTCGGTTGAGCGGGCGCGGTCGGTATCCTCGATCCGCAGCAGATAAGTGCCACCGTGGTGACGCGCATAAAGCCAGTTGAACAGCGCGGTACGCGCGCCGCCAATGTGCAGGAACCCCGTAGGCGAGGGTGCAAATCGGGTAACCACACGGCCTTGCCCGCGCGATCCTGCAGAAACGGTGTCAGTGGCGCTTGCCATCGGCCGCGCTTTCCTTCCCTTTGAAATCCATGGCGTCCCCGGCAGCAGATGGACCCGCAGCAGATTTTCCTGCCGCCGATCCCGGCAAAGAACCGGTCGGACGCGCGCGGCATTGGGACAT
This sequence comes from Novosphingobium sp. HNCC26DJ243, assembly GCF_057180545.1. Lineage (NCBI taxonomy): Bacteria > Pseudomonadati > Pseudomonadota > Alphaproteobacteria > Sphingomonadales > Sphingomonadaceae > Novosphingobium > Novosphingobium sp. HNCC26DJ243. The sequence continues at coordinate 189,576 of NZ_JBXUGN010000001.1, forward strand.
CCGCACGCGATTGTCCAGCGTGCTTGATAGGGTCGAAGCCTTCCTTGATGCCCACCCGTTCGAACGCGGTCTCTGGCTGGTTGTCGCCTTTGCTGCCGGTATCGTCGCCTGGGTTGCCCTGCCGGGTCCGCTCGACTGGATCGGGACCTTGCTGGCAGCAAGTGCGACCGTGATCGCCAGCCTCGTGTTGATCGATGAATCGCGGCTTCCCCACGTGCGACTGGCCATCGCAGGCCTCGCGATCATGGCAGCCGCGGGCATGGCGAACATATGGACGCGGTCTTCGCTTGTCGGCCAACCTGGCATTGCCCGCCCGCAAGTGGCGCTGCTGAACGGCCAGGTGATCGAGCGGCGCGAGGAACCGGCCAAGGACCGCGCGCGCCTGCTGCTCTTGGTGAGATTGCCCGAGTTCCAGAAGCCCGTGCGCGTCCGCGTCAATCTTCCTGTCGCCAAGGATATGCCGGGCCTTGCCGAAGGTGCTGCCGTTCGGCTGCGCGCCAGGCTCATGCCGCCCGCATCGCCGATGCTTCCGGGTGCCTACGATTTTGCGCGCACCGCCTGGTTTGACGGTATTGCCGCGACCGGGACCGTGCTCGGCGACGTCGTGGTCGTGCGCCGGTCCGAACGCGGCACCACATTGCGCGGCATGCAAAAGGATCTGGCAGACCACGTGCGTTCGCGCCTCGGCGGCTCGCCCGGCACCATTGCTGCGGCCTTTGCCAGTGGTGATCGCGGGGCGATTGCGCAAACCGACGAGGACGCGATGCGCGACGCGGGCCTCACTCACCTACTGTCAATCAGCGGCCTTCATGTGAGCGCGCTGGTCGGCGCGGTCTACTGGATCGTTGCCCGGCTGCTCGCCGCGATGCCGTGGATCGCGCTGCGCATTCGCGTACCCATCGCAGCCGCGCTCGCAGGCGCAGTGGCGGGCCTTGCCTATACCCTGCTGACTGGCGCCGAGGTGCCCACAATCCGCTCGTGCATCGGCGCGATGCTGGTCCTCGTCGCGCTCGCGCTCGGACGCGATCCGCTGTCGTTGCGGATGGTCGCGGTCGGCGGGTTCATCGTGATGATCTTCTGGCCCGAAGCCGTGCTTGGTCCCAGCTTCCAGATGAGTTTTGCCGCCGTCATCGCCATCATTGCCTTCCACTCGGCCGCTCCAGTACGCGGGTTCCTCTCCGCCGAGCACCATGGGCCGTTCGCGCGGATGGCGCGCAATCTGATCCTGTTGCTCGCCACGGGCATGGTGATCGAACTGGCGCTGATGCCGATTGGCCTGTTCCACTTTCATCGCGCTGGCGTTTACGGATCGCTGGCAAACGTCATCGCCATTCCGCTCACAACCTTCGTCACCATGCCGCTGATCGGGCTTGCCCTGCTGCTTGACCTCGCAGGTCTGGGAGGCCCGGCATGGTGGTTGACGGGCAAAAGCCTCGAAGTCCTGCTCGCGCTCGCCCATTTCGTCGCCGCCCGTCCGGGCGCAGTGACCATGCTTCCGCCGATGGCGCCGTGGTGCTTCGTGCTGTTCGTTGCAGGAATGCTCTGGCTCGCGCTGTGGACCGGCACCGTGCGCCTCTGGGGAATGCTACCGGCGACGATGGCGGTGGCGGCGATGGTCGTCACTCCCACGCCCGATCTGCTCGTTACCGGCGATGGCCACCATGTCGGCATGACCGGCCTGGGCGACGATCTCATCGTTCTGCGCATGGGACGCGGCGATTACATGCGTGAGAACCTGCTCGAACTCGCCGGGATGGAGGGGACGCTCCGTCCTATCGACGAATGGCCCGCGGCCCGTTGCAGCGACGATTTCTGCACAGCCGATTTGCGGCGAGACGGCCGCCGCTTCGTCCTCCTCCTGACGCGCAGCCGCGCCTACGTTGATGACATGGCACTGGCCGCGGCATGCGAGCGTGCCGACATCGTGATCGCCGACCGGCGCCTGCCTTTCGCCTGCAAACCGAGGATGCTCAAGGCAGACAGGGCCTTCCTCGACCGCACCGGTGGCCTCACAATCAACCTCGCCACCGGCCGCATCCGCACCGTCGCCGAAACGCAAGGACACCAAGGCTGGTACCGCTGGCCGGAGATGTGGACTGGCTTCCCTGTTGTCGATGCAACTACGGGGAGCCGGCCCATCGCTTGATTGGTGATCGACGAAGGGCAATCGCGGCTACGGCGTCGGGGCATCTGACTTCGTGCGCCACGCGCAATCAAACGTCATCACGTTCGCCAGCGGTCTGACTCGAAGCGACCGACAAAGTTTTAGATTGCCCGAACCCCTTCCATTCCGACTCTTCCCAACGACTGATCCGTCATTGCCCGCCCTCACGTCCCTCAAGCTTGGGTGCCATCCAAAGCCGTTCATGTGGAAAGGGAAAGCGGATGTTTGCAGCCCACTTGGCCCCGCCAATCTCGACGGCACCTCGCGCGTGCCGTGTTTTCAAAAAGGCTTTGACCTGCTCAAACATCGAACTTGTAAGGAACAAGCTGTAGGAGTGGCCCCTCGTTACTGTTTGCGGATCGTCGATGCCCGGCCAGTCTTCTGGCCAGACAATCGAGGGTTCGGCTGCATGGGCATAAGGAGAAATCATCACTTCGAACTTCTCGGGCAGCCAGGGCCGTGCTTGGGCGGCACGGTAACGCTGCAAAGTATTCCAGGCTGAGACAACAGCCTTTGGCAATCTGGCACGGAAGTCCGGCTCACCCATCGGTCCGGTTATCGTGATGAAGATGGGCTTTGCACCTGCATAGATCAGCAAACTGTGCTCTGGCATGTCAGTGACGCCCTCCAGCATGAATTCGCCTTGAAACTGTGCAAGCGCGCGCAGATTGAGCTGTTCGACGAGTTCTGAGACTTCTTCCGACGTAAGGCGAGAAGTCGAAAAACCGTCTGGCGTATTCTGGATGACAGTTCCGTCCGCATAGAGTGCGAACGTCGGAGATTCGCTGCCTATCACATTGGACCAGATGCTGCGGCCCAGCACGACGACAAGGGGGGCTGGGCTGTTTGACTTCCTTGCGGCGGCAAGCGCCGCTGGCCGCTCGAAAAACTCCTCTCCGGAACGCCGATGCACAATCGGAAAGCTGTGGATCGGGTCGGCCGTTCCAGCGGTACCGTGCTCGTTACTGTTCGCCTTCACGGTTGGATCGCAGCCCGCGAGCAGAAAGATCGACGCGACAAGCAAGGCGACAATTTCAGATGAGATTTGCATCGGCATAAATTATCACATCTGGGGACCGGTGTTCCACTTCACGCGCGAATAGCTCGCGCGAAGGAATGATTGATGAGGCCATTCTTCGCGGAGAAAGTTCGGTGCGAAAGGGGGCGGCAGGTAGGAAGTCCAGAAACGGGCCGGATTGCAGGAATGCAAGTCTTCGGCACCCGATGCGCTCGCCAATCCGTCAATCAAAATTCTTTAGCGGTTTGACCGCGCGGAACTGTTCGTGCAGCGGCCTGCTCTTGAGCGCCGGCAGATCGACGGGGTCTTCCGGCACGAACTTGTCGGGGATCCGGTCGAGAAGATCGCGGATCAAGGTCAGGCGTCCCGTCTTCTGGTCGTTGAAGTCGATGAGCGTCCAAGGGGCAAACGCGGTGTGCGTAGCGGCCAGCATGTCCTCGCGCGCCTCGGTATAGGCGCCGTAGAGTTCGCGCGCCTTTACGTCGATCGGCGAGAGCTTCCAGCCCTTCAGCGGATCGTCGCGCCGCTCGGCGAAGCGCTTTTCCTGCTTGTCCTGATCGCAGCACAACCAGTACTTCACCAAGATGATGCCGTCATCGACGAGCATCTTTTCGAACTGCGGCGTGGCCTCGAGAAAGGCGCCGACCTGTTCGGGCTTGGCATACCCCATGACCCGCTCGACGCCTGCGCGATTGTACCAGCTGCGATCGAACAGCACGATTTCGCCCGCTGTCGGCAGGTGCTGGACATAGCGCTGGAAATACCACTGGCCCGCTTCGCACTCGGTCGGCTTTGCAAGCGCAACCGTCCTGACCTGCCGGGGATTGAGATGTTCGCGGATGGCGGCGATCGCGCAACCCTTGCCCGCGCTGTCGCGACCCTCGAACAGGACGACGAGACGCTTGTCGGTGGCGGCGACCCAGCGCGCGAGCTGGACAAGCTCCCGCTGCAGGGGCTTCAAGGCCTCGCGGTATTCCTTGCGCTTCAACCGGCCCATGCCCTGTTCTCCAAAGCCCGGCCTGCAGGCACGGCGCTAGCGGCAGAGCATTGCGCAAGGTCCTGTCCGTGGCAAGGCGCGCAGGTTTCACCCTTCGGCACAACGAGACTTGAGAGCAATACGAGCCCAGGCCGCAGGTGAAGGCCTCATCGCGCCAACAGCGCTCGCTCACTCACGGCAAGCGAAGAATCCCGCGCCAACCGTGCTCGCTACTTCACCAAGAGCCCAGGCCTGCTCGCGCAACTTCGCGCAGCCTCGCCGGACTGCTGCGCGGCGTCGCTGTCTGCAGAGACCATCACTGGCCCACGTCAGCCTCCACGCAATCCGGTTTGGTCAGCGAAACGAACCGGCCGAGCCGCACACAAGGGGCGTGCAGCTCCTTCAAGCGCGCCAGCAACGCCCCGTCAGTGATAACGGCGCAGAAGTCCGGCCAGCTTGCCTTGCACCGCGACTTCGTCGGGGCGGTAGAACTGCGGATCGTACGCAGCATTGGCCGGATCGAGACGGATCATGCCCTTCTCGCGATGGAGGTACTTGAGCGTGGCTTCCTCGCCTCGCACCAGCGCCACGACAATCTCGCCGTCGCGGGCGACATCGGTCTTGCGCACCAGCGCGTAATCGCCGTCGAAGATCCCGGCCTCGACCATGGAATCGCCCGAAACCTCGAGCGCATAGTGTTCGCCCGCACCGAGGAGTGCAGCGGGCACCGGCAGAGTGGCCGACGTCTCGAACGCCTCGATCGGCACGCCCGCAGCGATCTTGCCGTGAAGCGGAAGCTCGATCACGTCGTTGGCCGGGGCGGGGGCCGCCTTGGCAACCTGACGCATCGGCGCGACAACCGGGTTGGTGTTGGCAGCCTCGCGCGCCAGCACCGGCTTCGTCACCGCGCTTTCGGGCTGGCGCAACACTTCGAGCGCCCGCGCGCGATTGGGCAGGCGGCGGATGAAGCCGCGTTCCTCAAGCGCCGAGATCAGACGGTGCACGCCCGACTTCGACTTGAGGTCCAATGCCTCCTTCATCTCTTCGAACGAGGGCGAAATGCCGGACTCCTCCAGACGAACCTGGATGAAAGAGAGCAATTCGTGCTGCTTGCGCGTCAACATTGGCGGTTACTCCGCGGGTGAACGAATGCGGAACGGATAAGCAACCAAATACGACTCGTCAAGCAATTCCGCCATTTCCGAGCAGGTAGATCGGAACATCACTTCCCGCGCCTTGTGCAGGCGCTCCTGCCTCGCGCACGACCAGCGCATTGCTGCGGGCAAGCGGCGACAGCGCACCGGAATCCTGCAAGTGATCAAGCGTCACGCCCGCGCCGTCCCACTGCGCCCGCAGGAACTCCATTCGGCTTCCGCCAACGCCCATCGCGGTTGTCAGGCGTGACGATAGCGCCCGGGGCAGGGGTTGCGCAGCACCGAGCATCGACCGCAGCAGCGGGAGCAGGAACAGGAACCCGGTGACGAAAGCCGAGGCGGGATTGCCCGGCAGACCGAGAATGATCTGGCGGCCACGGCGGGCGACGATCAGCGGCTTGCCCGGCTTGATCGCGATCCGCCAGAATTCGAGTGTTGCGCCAACCGCTTCGAGCGCGGGCCGCACGAGATCATGATCGCCCACAGAAGCGCCACCACTGGTCACGATGACGTCTGCATCGCCCGAAGCTTCGAGCGCGGCGGCAAGGTCCTCGAGCCGGTCGGCAATCGGCCCGACGTGGCTGATATCGACCGGCAGCTCCCCCGCCATGGCGCAGAGCATCGGCCCGTTGCTGGCGGGAAGCTGGTGGATGCCGGGCACCTGGCCGGGGAGCACCAGTTCGTCGCCGCTGTCGATCACCGTCAGGCGCAGGCGGCGTCGCACGGGCAGGTGACTGTGCCCGCCGGCGATGGCGAGCGCGATCTGCGCAGCGCCAATGCGCGTTCCCGCATCGAGCAGCACGGCATCGCCGGCAAAGTCCATTCCGGCGGGCCGGATGTGGCGCTCGGGCGGGCGCGGCGGTTCACCGGCGAGGGAAAGCGTGCCGGCGTCGCGCGACGCATCTTCCTGAAGCAGCACCATGTCGGCACCATCGGGCAGCACTGCGCCGGTGCTGATCCGCACGGCCTGGCCGCTCCCCACGGTCCCACCGAAGGGATGGCCCGCCGCGCTCTCGCCGATCACCGTCCACGGACCCGGCAGGTCGGCAGAGCGCAGCGCATAACCATCCATGGCGGAGAGCGGCGCGGCGGGCTGGGTGCGGCGCGCCCGAAGCGGCTCGGCCAGGTAATGCCCGAGGCAATCGCAACCTGCGCGATGCTCCACCGGCAAGGCCTCGGCCAGCGCAAGCAGGCGCGCCTGCGCCTCGGCGAGGGGGAGGGGCGGCGTCCTCATGCGCGCACACTCATTCGGGCGCTACCCAGGTGCCCGACTTGCCGCCGCGCTTCTCGATCAGGCGGACGTTTTCGATGACCATGCCTTTGTCGAGCGCCTTGGCCATGTCATAGACCGTCAGCAGCGCGACCGACACCGCGGTGAGCGCTTCCATCTCGATCCCGGTCTTGCCCGTCAGCGATGCGGTGGCGGTGCAGTCCACGCCGGTTTCGGTAAAGGCGAAGTCGACGTTCACCGCGTCGAGCGCGAGCGGGTGGCAGAGCGGGATCAGATCCCCGGTCTTCTTCGCTGCCATGATCCCGGCGATGCGGGCCGTGCCGAGCACATCGCCCTTGGGCGCGTTGCCTGCGCGCACGGCGTCGAGCGTGGCGGCGTTCATCCGGATCGATCCGCTGGCGATGGCAACGCGCTGCGTCTCGGCCTTCGCGCCGACATCGACCATGCGTGCAGTGCCGGCCGAATCGATATGCGTCAGATCGTTCATCCACGTCCTCGGAAAGCTGAACAGGTTTACGGGGTTTACACAGTCCAGGGAGAAAACGGCGAGGCCCCTTTGCGGCTCTCGCTCTGGCCCGGAACGCCGCCGGTTTCAAGGTTTTCGGGGACGGGGATCGACATCGGCGAAAGATTGGCAGACCGCGCGGGTGTAGGAAAGATTTTCCTGCCGCTTCGGAGGCTTGTTGGGAATTCATTAGCCTTCGCCGGTCATTCTGGCGGTCCATGACTGACAGCGCCCCGCAACGCCGCATCGCTCTGCTTGTCGATGCCGAGAACATGCAGCCCGAATACATGCGCTCTGTTCTGCCGCATGTGTTCAAGCTCGGTCGGCCGGTAATCCAATACGCCTTCGGTGACTTCAGCCACCCTTGCGCGAAGCCGTGGGTCGAGTTCCTGCGGCGCAATGTGATCGAGGCGCGGCAGGTTACCCCTGCGGAATCGGGCAAGAACGCGGCAGACATCGCGCTGGTGGTAGAGGCCATGCGCCTTGCGCTGCACAAGCGGGTCGACGCGCTGTGCATCGTGTCGAGCGACCGCGATTTCGTGGCGTTGACGACCTTTCTCAAGGGCGAGGGCATCGACGTCTACGGTTTCGGCGACGACAGGGCGGGAGGCAAGTACCGCCAGTCCTGCGCCCGGTTCTTCGAAGTGCGACCCGATGCCGCGACGGTGCCGCTACCAGGTTCCGCGCCGACTCTGGCGCCAGCACCTGCACCAACGCCCGCACCCACGGGCGCTACGAACTGGCCCGCGATCATGCAGCACATGGCGCGACTGGCGGGCAAGGAAGGCTGGCTGTCGCTTCAGGTTCTGGGCTGCGAACTGGGCAAGCAGGGCATTCGTGCCAAAGCCCATGGCGCTGCGACGTGGGCGCGCGTCTTCGCGTGTGCCGAGGGTTTCGAGGTGCGCAAGGACACGACCGGCCGTGCGAGCGTGCGTATCTCCGCAAGAGCCTGCGCGGCCTGACACTGTGGAAGACCGGAGCGGCGGCATTTCCCGCGGCCCGCAGGCAGGCTCAGAATGACGCCTTCCGTCGCGCCCCCCTGCTGATTTGGCGGCGCTTGCATTCGCCTCTGCCGCACATAGGATAGCCTTCGAGGCGTGTCGGGCTTTGCTTTTGCAGGAGGTGGAGTTTGGGGAATTATGCACCTGTCACTGTAATTCGGTCACTGTAATTCGCGACGTAGCGTCTGGATGCCGGAGCGAGGGGCGCTTGTATTCGCCTCTGCCGAACATAGGATAGCTTTCGAGGCGTGTCGGGCTTTGCTTTTGCGGGAGGTGGAGTTTGGGGAATTATGCACCTGTCACCGTAATTGGTCACCGTAATTGCCCCACCGTAATTGCCCTTGATTATCGTGTCGGCATTGCGCGCAACGGGTTCGACTTCATGTATCAGAATGTGTTCAAACCTTCGCCGCTCTCAACATATGGACAGAACGCGATGCAGCACTTCTTTGGCGATGTGTGGCAGCAGAATCAGCCTCGCTGGAAGCCAACGCCGGGCGGCGGAACCTGATCGATGGTTGCGGCAAGATATCATGTTGGTGCGGCGCTGCTCGCGCTAACCGCCTGTGGTGCGACCAATGGGCAATCGGGTGAAACCATGGAAACAGTTCGCTTTGCACCGGGAATGAATCTGCGGGAGATGCTGCCCGAGCGCCTCTACAAGCAATTATTGCCGCAGATCAGGACTGACGGGAGTCCCTTTGTAGTGACCATCGGGACGCCTCATGTCCTGAAGCTGGAATTGGGAAGCGAGGAAATAGAACTCCATCCAGGCGGATATAACTCAACGACATATTTAAACTCCGGCTACTCGCCAGGTGGTCTGGGAGACGGGAGCAATCGTGACTACAATCGTATTGGCACATTAGATAGCGACACCGGGTCAGAGCGATTGACCCGTGGGGCTGCGCGCGATCTCGCAATCCGTTTATGTGGGGTCGCGGAAAAGGGATTGCGGGCGAAGTCCAGCATCGACCCGGTGCAAGTGATCGACAATCCTAAACTCTCTGTAACGGATCACATGAAGTTCATCGGCGCGCGCGCCAGCGACGTGTGCGTTGTTGAGAATGCGGATGTGGCCTTCATCATTCGATATAGCGGGCCGGATGATATCCTAAGCGAAGACTCACCTCGAAGGGGTGAGGAAGCATTCAGGCTGAACGTCTCAGTGCACCAGGTTATCCCTAAATCAGGTTGAGGGCAGGAAAACGGGCGGTCAGTTGGCCCGCCTTCGGTGTCGTTGACGGGAATTACGGTGACACGTGCATAAATCCCTTAATTGTTAATCGCGGATTGTATCCGCAATGGGGCAGGGATGCCGAAGAGTGGGGCGCTTGCATTCCTTCCTGCCGCACATAGGGTGCGTTCTTTTGGGCGTGTCGGGGCTGGCTTTGTTGGGAGCGGAGTTTGGGGAATTATGCACCTGTCACCGTAATTCCGGTTGCGGCCATCGTGTTGATGGTAATATATCACTACAATATAGGTCTTGTCTACAAGTGTGACTATAAAGAAAAGTTGATCGTAGGAGACTTGGCAAAAGTTAGCGGTAATTATTGCGATACTTCTTCTACTAGTGATTGCTACTCAGTCGAGAAATTTTTGAGTCCACACGGGTGGGGTAAAATAACTAGGGATCAAAGAGATATTGTATATCCATTATGCCAAAAATTGGTAATTGGGTATGATGATTATTTGGAGTCACGCTTCTAATTACGGTGGGCGGTGTCAACCTGAAGCGCAACACTGGCCGTCAGTAGCCAGAGCCTGTGCGACCAGTCTGGCGAAGACCTCGTTTGCAAATTACGGTGACACGTGGCAAATTACGGTGACACGTGGCAAATTACGAAATTACGAAATTACGAAATTACGAAATTACGGTGACACGTGCATAAATCCCTTAATTGTTAATCGCGGCTTTGTATCCGCAATGGGGCAGGGATGCCGAAGAGTGGGGCGCTTGCATTCCCTCCTGCCGCACATAAGGTACGGTCTTTTGGGCATGTCGGGGCTGCTTTTTTGGGAGCGGAGTTTGGGGATTTATGCACCTGTCACCGTAATTCCTGCACCTGTCACCGTAATTCTATTGTTCCGTGAGGTTGATCAAATGTTCGTGATGGAAAGTGTCGATGACCTATGGGACCACATAGCTTATGTGATGGGCTACGCTCCGGATCGCTTCCCTTATAGGGATTTCCTTCCGGATGATGAGCAGATGAATCTCGATCGTGCTTTCGATCAGCTGCGCAAAGGTATCGAAGTAGCTTACCCAGAGCTATCCTCTGCTTCGAAGCGGATGTTGCTCAACGGTATCTTGGATCGTTCATACGCTGCCTATAAGGGCAACGATGAGATCGCTGCTGGCCATTTGTTGAACGAGTTCCAAGACAACATCTTCAAGACCGAATGAATTACGGTGACACGTGCATAAATCCCCAAATTATTGACACCACCAACCTATGCACTTTGCAGTGCAAGCATGGCTCGCCTTCCCCGCCTTGTCCTCCCCGGATTGCCCCATCACGTTACCCAGCGTGGCAATCGGCGGGAGCAGACGTTCTTCGAGGATGGCGATTATGCTCTCTATCTCGATCTGCTTGGCGATGCCGCAAAACGGTCGGGCGTGGAGATCTGGTCGTACTGTCTGATGCCGAATCATGTGCATATCGTGGCGGTGCCATCGGACGAGGATGGGCTGCGCCGCACCTTCCGCTACGTCCATCGCCACCACACCGGCTACATCAACGCGCGGCTGCGCGTGACCGGTCATCTGTGGCAGGGGCGGTTCAGTTCTGTCGCGATGGACGAACCGCACTTCGTGACGGCAATGCGCTACATCGCACTCAATCCGGTGCGCGCCCGTCTTGCCCATCGCGCGCAGGACTGGCGTTGGTCCAGCACGCGTGCCCTGATCGACGGGAGGGACGATCACGTCGTCACCGTTGCCCCCGCGCTGGAGCGTGTCGGGGATTTCGCCGCGTTCCTGTCAGAGGACTTCGATGAAGCCCTGACCTATGTCGCGCTGCGGAAGGCCGAGAGCACCGGACGCCCGGTCGGATCGGCTGAGTGGCTGGCTGACATGGAAGAGCGCACCGGGCGAACGCTCGCCCCGCAAAAGCGCGGGCCGAAGGCGAGGGCGCAAGTGGGCGTGCGTTAGCCCGCCAACAACGCTCGCGTGGCCGCCTCGACATCCGCCTGACGCATCAGCGCCTCTCCCACCAGGAACGTCCGCGCGCCGCACTTTTCGAGGCGCTGGAGGTCGGCGTGGGTGTTGATGCCGCTTTCCGCCACCAGCAGCGTGCCTTCAGGGGCCAGAGGCGCCAGGCGCTCCGTGGTGGCAAGATCAGTGATGAAGCGCTTGAGATCGCGGTTGTTGACGCCGATCAGGCGGGATTTGAGGCGGGCGGCGCGTTCCATTTCCTCTTCGTTGTGGACTTCGACGAGCGCATCCATGCCCTGTTCGCGGGCGGCGGCTTCGATCTCTGCCATTTGCGCGTCCGAAAGGCAGGCGGCGATGATCAGGATGGCGTCGGCGCCGATCGCGCGGGCCTCGGCACACTGCCATGGATCGACCATGAAATCCTTGCGGATGACCGGCAGGGTGCAGGCGGCGCGGGCTTCTATCAGGTAATCCTCGTGGCCCTGGAAATAGGGTGCGTCGGTGAGGACCGAGAGGCACGCGGCTCCGCCGGCCTGATAGGCAGCAGCGTGGGCTGCGGGATTGAAATCGGCGCGGATCAGGCCCTTGGACGGGCTGGCCTTCTTGATCTCGGCAATCAGGGCGTAGCCGGTGGCGGCGCGCGCGCGCAGCGCGGCCTCGAAACCGCGCGGGGGCGTCCGTTCGCTGGCGCGGGCGGCGAGGTCGGCGAGGCTGGTGGCGGCCTTGCGGGCGGCGACTTCGCTGCGCTTGGTGTCGCAGATTTCGGTGAGCTTGTCGGTCATGGTGCGGCGGCTTTTGGCCTCTCGCGAGGGGCGTGTCGAGTGGGTTTTGGGGCGGGGGTTTGCGTGGGTCCTTCGACAGGCTCAGGACGAACGGGGGTTGGTCGTTGGCCGGGGGGTGTCTCGACTTAGCTCGACACGAACGGGGGGTGGGAATGTCTGGCGCGTTGATCTGTGCAGACGATGCCACTCAACGACCGTTCGTCCTGAGCCTGTCGAAGGACGCGCGGACCGCCTATTTCAGCGCCGAAATCCAGCAGTTCAGCAGCGCGTTGGCGAGGCCCTTGTCGATGGCTTCGGCGGCTTCCTCGACGCCTTCGTGCCAGTCTAGCGCTTCGCCCGCGACGATCAGCGCGGCGGCGGCGTTGAAGAGGACGGCGTTGCGGTAGGGGCCTTCCTCGCCCTGGAGGAGCGCGCGCAGGGCGGTGGCGTTGTGAGCTGCGTCGCCACCGCGGATCGCATCGACCGGGGCGGTGGGCAGGCCGGCATCGGCAGGCGTGATGCGGCGCATGGAGAGTTCGCCGTTCCTGACTTCGGCGAGTTCGTTGCCGCCTGCCAGGCTAAGCTCGTCAAGGCCTTCGTCGCCCGAGATGACGAGGCTGTGGTCGGTGCCGAGGCGCTGGATGGCCTCGGCATAGATCGGCACATAGGCGGGGCGGGCGATGCCGACGAGCTGGCGGCGGACGCCTGCGGGGTTTGCCAGCGGGCCCATCAGGTTGAAGATCGTGCGGCGGCCCAGCGCCTTGCGGATGGGCATGATGCGGCCCATCGACGGGTGATGGCGTGCGGCGAAGAGGAAGCAGATGCCGAGGTCGGCGAGCGTTTCCTCGGCGGTTTCGGCGGCGCGATCGAGATTGAGGCCGAGTGCTTCCAATGTGTCGGCTGCGCCTGCCTTGGAGCTGGCGGCGCGGTTGCCATGCTTGGCGACGGGGACGCCGCAGGCCGCGACGACGAGGCTGACGGCGGTGGACACGTTGAGCGTATGGTGGCCGTCACCGCCCGTGCCGCAGACGTCGATGGCGTTTGCAGGCGCGGCGATAGGGATCATGCGGGCGCGCATGGCGCGGGCAGCGCCGGCGATCTCGCTCGCCGTCTCGCCGCGCTCGGACAGTCCGACGAGGAACTGCGCGATGGTGGCATCGGGCACGGTGCCGTCGAGGATCGCGGCGAAGGCCGCTTCTGCCTCGGCCTCTTCCAGCGGGTGGAGCGGATCGGGCAGGGTCATGCCGGGACGGGGCGCGTATTGATGCCGCAGAGTTTGAGGAAGTTGCCGATCATCGCGTGGCCGTGCTCGGTGGCGATGCTCTCCGGGTGGAACTGAACGCCGTGGATCGGCAGCGACGTGTGGCGGAAGCCCATGACGTGGGTGTCATCGGACTGCGCGTTCACCGCGAGACATGGCGGAATGTCGGTCACGATCAGCGAGTGATAGCGGGTGGCGATGAACGGGCTGGGCAGGCCTTCGAACACGCCGGTGCCGTCATGGGTGACGGGTGAAGTCTTGCCGTGCATCAGCCCGCCGCGCACGACCTTGCCGCCGAAGTACTGCCCGATCGACTGGTGGCCGAGGCACACGCCGAGCAGCGGCAGCTTCGCATCCGCCGCCGCGCCGACGAGATCGAGGCTGATGCCCGCTTCGTTTGGCGTGCAGGGGCCGGGCGAAAGCAGAAACCCCTGCGCACCGGTCTTGATCGCCTGTTCGGCGGTGAGCGCATCGTTGCGCACGACCTCAACCTCCGCGCCCATCTCCATCAGGTAATGGACGAGGTTCCAGGTAAAGCTGTCGTAATTGTCGATGACAAGGATCATTGGCCAAATCCCGGCTCGGTGGCGACGCGGACGGCTTCGCGCGCCGCCGCGAACAGCGCGCCTGACTTCAGTTCGCACTCGCGCTGTTCGTATTCGGGGTTGCTGTCGGCGACGATGCCAGCGCCTGCTTGCGCATGGAGGACGCCGTCCTTGATCACGCCGGTGCGCAGGACGATGCAGCTGTCGACCGACCCGTCGGGCGCGAAGTAGCCGACGCCGCCTGCGTAGGCGCCGCGTGTTTCGGGTTCGAGTTCGGCGATGATCTCGCAAGCGCGGACCTTGGGCGCGCCGCTGACGGTGCCTGCGGGGAACCCGGCGAAGAGGGCGTCGACGCCGTCAGCGCGGGCGGTGTCGAGCTGGCCAACCACGTTCGAGACGATGTGCATGACGTGGCTGTAGCGTTCGACGGTGTAGCTTTCGGTGACCTTGACCGTGCCTGCCTTGGCCACGCGGCCGACATCGTTGCGGCCGAGATCGAGCAGCATCAGGTGCTCTGCGCGCTCCTTGGGGTCTTCGAGCAGGCTGCGTTCGTTGGCGCGGTCTTCCTCGGGCGTTTTGCCGCGTGGGCGGGTTCCGGCGATCGGGCGGATGGTGACTTCGCCGTCGCGGATACGTACCAGAATTTCCGGGCTCGATCCGGTCAGCGCGAAGCCCGGCATGTCGAGGAAATAGAGGAAGGGCGAGGGGTTGATGCGGCGCAGGGCGCGGTAGAGCGCGATGGGCGGCAGCGGGAACGGCGCGGTGAAGCGCTGGGCGAGGACGACCTGGAAGATGTCGCCCGCCTCGATGTAGTCCTTCGCGGTGGTGACCATGCGCGCATAGTCGGCTGCGGGCATGACCGGCTGCGGGGTGACGTCCACGGCTTGCGTCAGGCGCGTGTCGGCAGGGACCGCATCGGCCAGCTTGCGGATGGCGTTGTCGATGCGCTCGGCTGCGGCTTCGAGCAGGTGTGCAGGGCTGCCGCCTTCGGCCCAGACCGGCGCGATGGCGAAGAGTTCGTCGGACAGGCGATCGAACACCAGCACCACGGTGGGGCGGGTGAACAGCATGTCGGGCAGGACGAGATCGCTCTGGCTTGCGCGCGGGAGCTTTTCGACAAGGCCGATAGTCTCGTACCCGAAGTAGCCGACGAGGCAGGCGAGCGCCGGCGGGAGTGCTGCGGGAACGTCGATCCGGCAGGCGGCGACCAGCGTGCGCAGTTCATCGAGCGCGTTGCCGGCAAGCGGGGCGAAGGCGGCCTTGTCGTGCCGCCAGATGCGGTTGATCTCGGCCGAAGCGCCGGTGGCGCGGAAGACAAGGTCGGGATCGATGCCAAGCAGGCTGTAACGCCCGCGCACTTCGCCGCCCTGGACGGATTCGAGCAGGAATTCGCCGCGCCCGCTTTCCATCAGCTTGAGGCCCGCGCCGACCGGGGTTTCGGTATCGACAATAAGCTTGCGCCAGATCAGCGCCGGCTTGCCCGCGGTGAGCTGAGCGAGCGCGGGGCCGTGGTTTTCAGGCAGTGCGGCGGTGGTGGTTGCAGCTTCGAGCGTGGACATCGTCTTGCTTCGTGCTCGATTACTGGGCGCCGGTGCCGGTCAGCTGGTTGCGGACCGCCTTGATCGCGGCTTCGTTTCGCTCGACGCCGACATCGTCGCGGATCGCGCGGCGCAGGGATTCGGCGTATTCGTTTCCGGTGATGGTGCCGAATTCGCGCGAGGCCTGGGCCAGTAGCGGATCGCCGCGCTTGATATCGCCGAGGATGACGTCCTTGAGCGAAACGACGTACCAGCCCGCCTTGTTCGGGCCTTCGAGCCGCTTTGACGTGCCCTTGGCCATGGCGAAGAGCAGCGCCAGCGGCGGCGGCACCTGGGTCTGCATCGCCTGTAGCTGCTGGCGGCCCATGTCGACCGGCTGTGCCGGGGGAAGAGCGACGCCAGCTAGCTTGATCGCGTCGGCCAGTGGCGTTCCCTTGGCCAGCGCCGCAAGGATCTTGTCGGCAGCGGCCTTTGCCTTGGCCGAGCCCTGATCGAGCGCCCAGTCGCGTGCGACGACCTGGCGAATCTGGTCGAGCGGGGCAGGGGTAGCGGCGGTCAGCTGACCGACGTCATAGATTGCGAAGACTTCACCGGGCTTGATTTCGGCAAGCTGCGGTTCGCCTTCGCGTTCCATGGCGAAGGCCGCCTGAACGAGCGCGGCGACTTCTGCCGGAGCCTTCTCGTTTGCCTTGCCGAACACGGTGCCATTGGACAGCAGGGGTTGCGTCGAGGTGATGGTCAGGCCTAGCGACTTGGCGATATCGGACAGGCCGGTGCCGTTGTCGACTTCCTCTTCAACCTGTGCGGCAAGGTCGGACAGGGCAGCGCGGCGCTTTTCCAGCGTGATCGCAGCGACGATCTCGGCCCGTGCCTTATCGAGCGTCTTGCCGGGATTGCGCTTGACCGCGTCGACCTTGAGGACGTGCCAACCAAGGCCGGACCTGGCGGGGGCCGCAAGCGTGCCCTGCGCGGCAGCAAAGGCGGCATCGGCGACAGCACGCGCCGTCTGGTTGCTCAGCGCATCGCGGCTGAGATCGGTGAGTTTGCTCGCAACGAGGCCTTTGGTGCGGGCAGCGGCATCGAGCGAACCGCCCTTGCCGACTTCGCTGGCGAGCGCACGTGCGGCAGCTTCGGTGGGCACGATAACCTGCGTGACCGTGCGCAGTTCGCTGGCGGCATAGACCGCGCTGTTGAGCTTGTAGCGGTTGGCGACTTCGGCCTCGGTCGGTGCAGGCACAGACTTGAGGCTGGCTTCATTGACCATCGCATAGCGGATGGTACGGCGTTCGGGCTGCATGTAGCGGCCCTTGTTGGCGTTGTAGAAGGCAGAGAGCGCAGCCGCATCGGGGCCCGCCTGCGGAGCAAAGGCAAGCGATGGCACGGAGACGATCGTGCCGGCGCGCCGCTCAGTCAGCAGCGAGGCATAGCGAACGACGGATTCGGCGGGCATCTGCGCGCCGAATGCGACGGGCAGCAGCAGCTGCCGCGCGATCAGGCCCTGGCCGATGTCCTTGCGCACTTCCTTGTCGGTGAGGCCGCGCTGCGCGAGCAGCTGGTCATAGGCAGACTGGCTGAACTTGCCATCTGGGCCCTGAAACGAATTGATCTTGACGATTTCGCTGTCGATCAGGCGGTCGCTGACGGCTAGGCCGTGCTTCTTGCCCCACTCGGCCAGCGCAAGGCGATCGATCAGATCGTTGAGAACGCCGTCCATGCCGCCGCCGTCGAGGAACTGCTTCATCGTCAGGCCCGGCGTCTTCTGGCGCTGCTGCTCGAAAGCGTTGGTCAGCGCCTTGGCAAGCTCGGCCGTGCCGATGCGCGACGACCCGACCTTGGCTGCGCGATCGCCGCCGGCGATGCCGCCGAAGCCACTGCCGGTTACGTCGGCGCTGGCAAAGGCCAATGCGATCAGGCCGAGGAAAATCAGCGCTACAGCGACGCCGATACGGGATTTCAGGAAGGAGCGGAAGAAGCCGAGCATTTGCGGGTGTTCGTCTCGTCAGTCTGGGCGCGCGGGCGTGCCCGTATGGAAATTTCGCCGATGCCTTAGGGGGCATTCGCGCTTCTCGCAATGCCCGGCTTGGACTTGCAGTGTACCACAGGCTCCACCGAAACGGTGATTTTTGCCGGTTATGCGATCAGGCGTTTTGCAGAATCGGCACAGGTTTGATAGCCGCCCGACGACTCAGGGTGCATCGACCCTCGCAAATATCGATTGCAACATGGATTTTCAGGGGAATTGGCCGAACATGCCGCATCGTCCTTACATCGTCGGCAACTGGAAGATGAACGGGAGTCGCGCCATGCTTGCCGAGGCACGCGCAATCGACCGTGCTGCCGGACGTTATCCCGACGTGCAGGTTGCGCTGGCACCGCCATTCACGCTGATCGCTTCGTTGCGCGAGGCGGTTACTGCCATGGGCGTTGGCGGGCAGGACTGTCATGCGCAGGCCAAGGGCGCACACACCGGCGACGTATCGGCAACGATGCTGGTCGATTCCGGTGCGGACTTCGTGATCGTCGGGCATAGCGAGCGACGCAAGGACCACGCCGAGGACGAAGCCACTGTGCGTGGCAAGG
The DNA here is from genome assembly GCF_057180545.1 of Novosphingobium sp. HNCC26DJ243. Classification (NCBI taxonomy): domain Bacteria; kingdom Pseudomonadati; phylum Pseudomonadota; class Alphaproteobacteria; order Sphingomonadales; family Sphingomonadaceae; genus Novosphingobium; species Novosphingobium sp. HNCC26DJ243. The sequence continues at coordinate 207,467 of NZ_JBXUGN010000001.1, forward strand.
CCGAGGCTGCGCTGGCCGCTGGTCTGGCGATAATCGTCTGCGTCGGCGAGACGCTGGACGAGCGTGACGCAGGCAATGCCGTCGCGGTCGTGTCTGGTCAGGTCGATGGCTCGATGCCGGTCGGCGAGGGGGCCAGCGAGGCCGTTGCCGCCGGCAAGGTCGCAGTGGCCTACGAGCCTGTCTGGGCGATCGGCACGGGCCGTGTTGCTGCCGTCGAGGACGTTGTTGCCATGCATGCCGCGATCCGCGAACGGTTGATTGCGATCTACGGCGAGGCGGGCGACAAGGTGCGCATCCTCTATGGCGGTTCGGTCAATGCCGGGAACGCTGCCGAGTTGCTTGCCGCCGATGGCGTGAGCGGCGCGCTGGTCGGTGGCGCAAGCCTTACCGCAGAAGGCTTTACCCCGATCATTGCCGCAGCCGGGAGCGGCGAAGCCTGACAGGCTCCCCGGTGGCTTGCGCAAAAGCGCGCCCGCGCCTACATGGCCCGAGTTCCAGCGCGCTTGCGCGCCAAGGGTAGAGATTCATGTCGCTGTTCATTTTCCTGACCGTCGTCCAGGCGATCGTTGCCGCCCTGCTGGTCGTGACGATCCTGATGCAGAAGTCCGAAGGCGGCGGCCTCGGTGTTGGTGGCAGCCCGGCCGGGTTCATGTCGGCACGCGGCGCGGCCGATTTCATGACCCGGGCAACGACGGTCCTGGCTACTCTGTTCGTGGTGCTCAGCATCGCGCTTGCCGCTCTGGCGGTCAGTGCAACCTCGGGGCGCGAGATCGATACGTCGCTCCAGCGCACGGCGCCGGTGCAGAACGCGCCTGCGACTGATCCGCTCGCTCCTGCGCAGGGCGCTCCGGCACCTGCCGCGGCTCCGGCGCAGCAGCAGGCTCCGGCCCCGGCCAACGATCCGCTGAGCGGCGCAGCCGGCCAGTAAGTCTTCCTTGCAACGCGGGTTTTGCCGCCTCGCTGCCATCGGGTTGCGGGGTGGCTTTCGCGTTGCGCTTCATCGATGCTGTGGATTGCCGCGAAGATTGCAGCGGCAACCGCTTGCGCATGTGCAACTTCTGACGCTAAGGCCCAACTCCCATGGCGCGGTACATTTTCATCACCGGCGGCGTGGTCTCCTCGCTCGGCAAGGGACTCATGGCGGCGAGCCTCGCGGCTCTGTTGCAGGCACGCGGCTTTCGCGTGCGAATCCGCAAGTTCGACCCTTATCTGAATGTCGATCCGGGGACGATGAGCCCCTATCAGCACGGCGAAGTCTATGTGACCGACGACGGGGCCGAAACCGACCTCGACCTCGGCCACTACGAGCGCTTCACCGGCGTCTCGGCACGCCAGGCTGACAACATCACCTCTGGCCGCATTTATCGCGACATCATCGCCAAGGAGCGCCGCGGCGATTATCTGGGCGCGACCGTGCAGGTCATTCCGCACGTGACCGATGCGATCAAGGACTTCGCCCAGGCCGAGACCGAAGATCTCGACTTCGTGCTGTGCGAGATCGGTGGCACCGTTGGTGACATCGAGGGGCTGCCCTTCATCGAAGCACTGCGCCAGCTCCACAACGAATTGCGCGACGAAACCTGCTTCGTCCACGTAACCCTTGTGCCCTACATCGCGGCGGCGGGCGAGTTGAAGACCAAGCCGACCCAACACTCGGTGCGTGAACTGACCGGCCTCGGCATCCAGCCCGACATCCTGCTCTGCCGCTGCGAAAAGCCGCTGCCCGAGAGCGAGCGTGCCAAGATTGCGCAGTTCTGCAATGTGCGCAAATCGGCGGTTATCCCGGCGCTTGATGCTTCGAGCATCTATGCGGTGCCGTTGCAGTACCACGCCGAAGGGCTCGACAACGAAGTGCTGCGTCACTTCGGACTGACCGCACCCGAGCCGGAACTTGCCACGTGGGATGATATCGTCGATCGCTACCAGAACCCGGAAGGCGAAGTGACCATCGGCGTGGTCGGCAAGTATGTCGGCCTGCAGGACGCCTACAAATCGCTCAACGAAGCGCTCGCGCACGGCGGCATGGCCAATCGCGTCAAGGTCAACATCAAGTGGCTCGATGCCGAACTGTTCGAGAAGGACGACGACGAGATCGCGGCCCATCTCGAACCGATGCACGGCATTCTCGTGCCCGGCGGCTTCGGCGAACGTGGGACCGAAGGCAAGATTGCCTCGGTGCGCTTTGCTCGTGAGCGCAAGGTGCCGTTCTTCGGCATCTGCCTCGGCATGCAGATGGCCTGTATCGAGGGCGCGCGGAACACGGCGGGAATCGCAGGGGCCTCGTCCACCGAATTCGGGCCGACCGAAGAACCGGTCGTGGGCATCATCACCGAATGGATGACTGCCGAGGGTCTCGAGAAGCGCTCGGAAGGCGGCGATCTGGGCGGCACGATGCGGCTCGGCGCCTATGACGCCAAGCTCACTGGCAATAGCCACGTCGCCAATGTCTATGGCGCTACCGAGATCAGCGAGCGGCACCGGCATCGTTACGAAGTAAACGTCGCGTACAAGGACCGGCTCGAAAAGGGCGGCCTCGTGTTCTCGGGCATGTCACCTGATGGCCTGCTGCCCGAGATCGTCGAGCGGCCGGACCATCCTTGGTTCATCGGGGTGCAGTTCCATCCTGAACTGAAGAGCCGTCCGTTCGACCCGCACCCCCTGTTCAGCGGCTTCATTGCCGCTGCGGTCAAGCAGGCGCGTCTCGTCTAAAGGGGCTGGTCAGCACGCAGTTTCCCTGATTATTTGCGCCGCATCACGACCTTGGTGGTTTTGGGGGCATTAACGACATGGACGCGGCCAAGCTGGCAGAGGCACTGACGGCGCAAAGTCTGTTCGCGGATTGCGAGCAGGCCGAGCTGTCGGACATCATCGCGCGCGGCCAGGTCAGGGCCTACAAGCCCGGCCAGGAACTGATGGCACAGGGTGAAGAGGGCAAGACGCTTTTCATCGTGCTCAAGGGGTTGGCGCGGGTCAGCATGGTTGCCGCCAATGGGCGTGAGATCATCCTCGACTATGCCGAGCCGGGCCACGTGCTGGGCGAAATCGCGTTTCTCGACGGCGGCGACCGCACCGCCTCGGTCGAGGCGATCGAGCCGGTCGAGGCGCTGGTGCTCACGCGTACCGCCTTTGCCGACATCATCGAAAAGCACCAGGGCCTGTCGATGCGCCTGCTCAAGGCCATGGCGCGGCGGCTGCGGCAGAACAACGCGGTGATCGAGGCCGACCGCGCCTATACCTCCGGCCCAAGGCTCGCGCGCTTCCTGCTGCGGTTGATGATGGGCGATGAAGGCCAGAGCGGTGCGCAACTCAAAATCGCGCTGAGCCAGGGCGAGCTCGGCAATTTCGCGGGCATGTCGCGCGAACAGATCAATCGCCAGCTTTCGGCTTGGGTCGACAACGGGATCGTCGCGCTCAACAGCGGACGGGTAACCATCCTCGATCGCGAAGCGCTGGTGGATGTGGCAGAGGCTTGGTGAGGCGAACTAGCCTTCCGGGATGAGAGCGACCTTGATGTCCGTGACGTAGCTTGTTGGTCGGCCCGCGCGGTCAAGTCTGCCGGGTTGCAACAATAGGGAACGATTTTCGCAGATTTTGGCCCATTCATCGCCCACGCGAGATTCGTTATAGGCCAGGTTCGGCACGCAGTCCTGGACTTTGCCGTCCGGAGCAATGTGCAGCGTCAAATATCTTTCCGCCCTGTCCCCTTTCAGCAATGATGCCTTGACCTTGAATTCGAGGTCGGCGGGCATACGCGCCCTCGCTACGTCGTTCGCACCGACGGCACCTGGGATGTAGAAGCTCACTATTGTGCGCACGAATCCGAGAGTTTGCGTACCATCTGCGAGCTTGGCTGGTGGATATGTTCTCTTCGACACTATGGTGCAGATTTCCTGCGCCAATTGCTGTGAACCGAGATGCGCCACAACCGTGCATCCTCGTGGCTTGCCGTCGAGATCTACAAAAAATTCGATCTTTGCCGCAGCCGACTCGTTCTTGCGCAAAGCCCACTGCGGATAGTCGCGGAATGAGGTTATTTTTGAAATGTCTGGACTTGTAAGCGCGCTGCTAGCTGCTGCCAGAGCCGCGATAATAACTATACTCATCGGAGACCTTCCATCCTGCGATAACAGGCACGTTTTCGATGTGGATCGGCCGGAACAATGTAGGTCAAGCAAAAAAGGGCGAGCCATTTCTGGCCCGCCCTTCGGTTCAATTAGCGACCACTCAAGCAGCGGCGGTATTGTCGCCTTCGATTACCTTGAGCTGGCTCTGGGCGCCGATCAGCACCTTTTTCGGCTTCATCGCTTCGGGCACTTCGCGGACGAGGTCGATCATCAGGAGGCCGTCGGCGAGGTCGGCGGCTTCGACGCGGACGAAGTCGGCCAGTTCGAAGCGGCGTTCGAAACCGCGGTTGGCGATGCCGACGTGGAGGTATTCGCGCTCCTGCGGCTCGGGCTTGGCGCCCTTGACCACGAGCAGGTTCTGCTGCGCCGTGATGTCGATGTCCTCGGCCTTGAACCCGGCGACCGCGAGCGTGATGCGGTAGGCATCATCGCCGCTGCGCTCGATGTTGAACGGCGGGTAATTGTCGCCGGTATTGGCGCGGGCCTGGCGTTCGAGCAGGTCGAACAGGCGGTCAAAGCCCACGGTGGAGCGACGATAGGGGGTGAAATCAAAACGGTTCATGGCAATATCCTCAATGTTTGAGCAATCTGCACTTGCCTCCGCTGGCCCGGAACCCGGCACCCGCATCGGCGGTTGATGGCCATGCCCGCATTTGCGGCGCATGACACATGCACCCATGTGTGTTAGCGATTTTCGCATTTCAAGACCCCGCAACGAGGTACCCATGTCGAATACGCCAAAGGTTGAAATCTATACCAAGTGGGGCTGCCCATACTGCGTGCGCGCAAAGTCGCTGCTTGAAAGCAAGGGCGTGGCGTTCGAAGAATATGACGTGACCATGGGCGGGCCCAAGCGCGCCGAAATGACGCAGCGCGCCCCTGGCGCCATGACCGTGCCGCAGATATTCATCGATGACGTTGCCGTGGGCGGCTCGGACGATCTTGCCGCGCTCAATGCGCAAGGCAAGCTGGACGCGATGCTGGGCCTGTGACTGCTGCGTCTTTGCGCGATCCGGTAAAGGTCGCTCTGTTCCAGATGACCAGCGGGATCGATCCGCTGGCCAATGCTGCGGCGATCGTGGATGCTGCTCGTGCCTCTGCTGACGCGGGCGCGGCGATGCTGTTCACGCCCGAAATGTGCGGCCTGCTCGATCGCAAGCGCGATCGCGCCTTGCCTAGCATCGTGTTCGAAATCGATAATCCCGTTCTCGCTGCAGCGCGCGGCGCTGCGCGCGATCTGCGGATCTGGATTGATCTGGGATCGCTCGCGATCCTGCGCGAAGATGGCAAGTGGGCCAATCGCGGCTTCGTGATCGATGCCGATGGCGAAATCGCGGCGCGTTACGACAAGATCCATATGTTCGACGTCGATCTTGCGACTGGCGAAACCTGGCGGGAATCGGCGGCCTACACGCCCGGCGAAAAGGTTGTCACGGTCGAGACTCCGCTGGGCCTGCTTGGCCTTGCGATCTGTTATGATGTGCGGTTCCCTGCGCTGTTCGAGGAACTCGGGCGGCGGCACTGTGATGCCATCCGCATTCCTGCCGCTTTCACCGTGCCAACGGGCAAGGCGCATTGGCATTTGATGCAACGCGCGCGCGCCGTCGAGGCAAGTGCTTGGGTCATCTCCGCCGCACAAGGCGGGCACCATGAGGATGGCCGCGACACGTTCGGCCATTCGCTCGTGGTCGATCCCTGGGGTGAGGTGGTCTATGATGGCGGCGAGGGTGCCTCGCTCGGGTTTGCGACGATCGCCGCGTCACGTACCGCCGAGGTTCGCGCGCAGTTGCCAAGCCTTGCCAACAAGCGCGAAATCCCTGGATCGGCGCCATGATTGTCTACGATCTGCTATGCGAGCCGCTCGGGCATCGCTTCGAGGGGTGGTTCGGCTCTTCGCAGGATTATGAGGACCAGTGCGCGCGCGGGCTTGTGTCGTGCCCGTCGTGCGGTTCTGCCGCCGTGGCCAAGGCGGTGATGGCGCCGAACGTCGGCCGCAAAGGCAACCAGATCGTCGCATCCCCTGCGATGCCCCATGCGCAAGCGGCGCAGCCGATGGCGAACACGCCGCTGCCGCCCGAGGCGGTGGCCATGCTCAAGGCTGTGGCGACGATGCAGGCAGAAGCGCTCAAGTCTTCGACCTGGGTAGGCGATACATTTGCCGATGATGCGCGCGCGATGCATTATGGCGAGAAGGACGCAGCCCCTATCCATGGTCGCACCACGCTGGCCGAAGCGCGCGAACTGGTGGAGGAGGGCATTCCCGTGGCGCCGGTGCTGGTCCCGGTTGTGCCGCCGGAAGAAGCGAACTGAAAGCGCGACGCCGGACCAGCAAAAGCGCGTTGCCAGCACCGCGCGGCCTGCCTAAAGGAAGCGCGGGGCGCCCGTAGCTCAGCCGGATAGAGCACCAGATTCCTAATCTGGGGGCCATGGGTTCGAATCCCGTCGGGCGCACCATTTTTCTTTAGATTCGGGTCGGTTCGCGCTGAGCGTGTCGCTCTGGATCAAGGCAAATCGGGCAGACCCATGGCACGCAAGCATCCCAAGCATGGACCTTACCCCGAACTGGTAGCCGAAGATGAGGCACCTGTTCCGGTCGTTCCTTGCTGGTTGTGCGGCCGCCCCATGGGCAAGACGATCGTGCAGCATCACCCGGTGCCGAAAAGCCGCGGTGGGCGCGATACGGTTCCGATGCACCCGATCTGCCAGCAGACGCTGATCGCGAACTTCACCAATTCCGAATTGCAGCGCCACGGGATGAACGTCGAAGGGCTCCTCGATAACCCGGCTGTGCGCAAGTTCGTCGACTGGGTCGCCAACAAGGACCCCGATTTTACCGCAACAACGGCAAAGAAGCAGCGCTGACGGCATTGCTTCGCGCTTTCTTCTAAGGGGCTGTTTCAGGTGTTGTGCATGCAATTGGCATTGCGACATCCATTATGGCTTGAATCCCCACAAGAACTATGATTCAGTGACAAAATGCAGACCCGCCGTGTTGCCTTGCTCCCCAAAGACAGTCTGACCCAGTCGCTTGCGCTGGTGGCGTTGCTCGTTCTGGGTGCGATCGGCATCGCCGGCCCCAGCGGCCTGCTTGCCTGGGGCGAAAATGCCCGCCTGCTCGATCAGCGCCGGCAGGAAATCGCGCACCTTACAGCACAGCGGGACCAGTTGAAGAACCGAGTTGCCCTGCTCGATCCGCGCCATGCCGACCCGGATCTTGTCGGCGAACTTCTGCGCAGCAATCTCAACGTTGCTCATCCCGACGAACTGGTGATTCCGGTCAAACCCTGAGCGTTTTTGCGAAAAGGACTTCGGCGTATGTCGCGCCGTCGATCCGTGCATTGTCCGGCCCATAGAGCAGCACTTGCGGATCGCTTTGCGCGAAGGGCAATTCCTTTGCCTCGTAGCCAGAAGCAATGGACAGGTCCGAAAAGCGGAAGTGTGCATTCCACACCGCCAGCCAGCCGCCGGGTTTGATGTGGCTGTCGAGCGCCTCGACCGTGTCGGCAAATCGCTTGAACGGTAGGCACTGTGCGCAGGAATCGGGGGCCGATGCTTCAAGGTCGCCATGTCTGAACACCGCCATTGCCAGCACCGCGTCAAAACGCATTGCGCCAAGCGCGTCTGGCGAGCCTGCCTCGACATAGGATATGCCTTCATCTGGATTGCGCGCGAGATGTGCGCGGGCCTTGGCGATCATCCGGGCATTGGGATCAAGGCCGACGATCCGGGCGCGGGGGAACCACCTGCGCAGACTGCGAACCTCGCTGCCGTCGGAACAGCCGTATGAGAGGATCCACGGTTCGGCCACGTCCGCCAGTTGCGCTGCCAGAGCGGTAAAGACCTCTGGATAGCGGTCTTCGAAGGTCGTCGGATAGGGCTGGAGTACCAAGCCATCGTGGCGGCGTCGCATCGCGCGGAGGTCGCGCGAGTGGGGATGGACGAAGTCATGCAGTTTTCGCAGAACCGTTCGCAACGGGGGAACCGCGCGAAGCCCCGTGCGTAACGCTGCTGCGAGGAATTTGCGTGCCGCCATGCGCAGGGGCGTGCAAGCCTTTCGGGCCGTGGTAAAGCGGTCAGGCAGAAAAAGTCACAGGTTCGGGGGCAGGGCACACAGATGATCACCGTAAATCAAGGACTTGGGCGCATCATCTGCAAACCTGGAGTGCCGCGACGGTGACCGAATGCGGCACCGCGCCAACAGATTGTGCCGATCACAATGGCGAATCGGGTTCGGTCTGGCGCTATGCCAAGGCCACCCGCGCCCATGCCGTGATCGATGCAGCGGACTATTTCATGCACATGCGCGAGGCGATGCTCCGCGCCGAGCAGCGAATCCTGCTGATCGGATGGGATTTCGATACGCGCATCATCATCGGCGGCGGACGCCGGTGGTGGAATCTGCCCCGGAAGCGCGTGTCTCCGGCAAGGCTCGGCGCTTTCGTCGTCTGGCTCGCCAATCGCCGCAAGAAGCTGGAAGTACGCGTCCTCAAATGGAACTTCGGCGCGCTCAAGGCCTTCTTTCGTGGCTCGATGATGCTCGACCTGCTGCGGTGGTTCCGGCATCCGCGGATCGATTTCAAGCTCGACAGCGCGCATCCGCTGGGGTGCAGCCACCACCAGAAGATCGTCGTGATCGATGACCGGTTCGCGGTCTGCGGCGGGATCGACATGGCGGGCGACCGCTGGGATACGCGCGAGCACCTTGACGATGACAAACGCCGCAAGCGGCCAGGCGGCAAGCTCTACGGACCGTGGCACGACTGCACGATGCTGCTTGAAGGCGATGCGGCCAGGATGCTTGGCGATTTTGGGCGGACGCGTTGGCAGCAGGCCGGCGGGCCGCCGCTGCAACCTTGCCAGCCGCAGGAGCATACGCCCTGGCCACCGCGGCTCGAGGCGGAGTTCACCGATGTCGAGGTAGGTATCGCGCGGACACGGTCGCAATATGCCGACGCGGGCGAAGTCCGCGAGATCGAGGCGCTGTTCCTTGAGCACATCGCGAGGGCGAAGCACTTCATCTATTTCGAGAACCAGTATTTCGCCTCGCGCAAGATCGCCGAGGCGATCGCCTTGCGCATGGCAGAGCCCGATCCGCCCGAGATCGTTCTGATCAACCCGGAGAGTTCGGATGGCTGGCTGGAGCAGACCGCGATGGATGGCGCGCGCATCCGTCTTGTCCGCTCGATCGAGGAGGTCGATCACAAGTCGCGGTTTTCGGTGTGGCACCCCGTCACGAAAGGCGGAAAGCCGATTTATGTCCATTCGAAATTGACCATCGTCGATGACGAGATCCTGCGCATCGGCTCGGCCAATCTCAACAACCGTTCGATGGGGCTCGACAGCGAATGCGATGTGTTCATCGATTGTGCGCGCAGTGCCAATACCAACTGCGTTCCGGCCATCCGGTCGCTGCGCATATCGCTGCTGGCCGAGCATTGCGGTATCGCGCCCGACCGGGTAGCGGAACTGCTTGGCCAGCACGGCACTATGGCGGCGGCGATCGCTGCCGCGCCCGATGATGGCAAACGGTTGACGCCCTTCGTGCCGCGAGAATTGAGTGACGCGGAAAAGGCGCTGGCCGACAACGAGGTTCTCGATCCCGAGCGGCCGGAGGAAATGCTGTCCTTCTACCGCCGGGGCCTGTTCAAGAGCCGCATCCTGCGGCGGCCGCTACGCTGAGGGCGGCAAGGTTGTGTAGCGTTAAGGGGAAGCAATGAGCAGTTTCGGTGGACCGGACGAGGACGACGATCTGGCAGGCGGCAAGCTCCCCGTTCCGCAGGACGTGCAGGAGGCGATCCGTACCCTGATCCGCTGGTCCGGCGATGATCCGGCGCGCGAGGGCCTGCTCGATACGCCCAAGCGCGTGGCACGCGCCTGGAAGGAATATTGCCTCGGCTATGGCGAGGACCCGGCGGCGCATCTTGCCCGCCAGTTCGAGGAAGTCGGTGGTTACGACGAGATCGTGCTGCTCAAGGACATTCCGTTCCAGTCGCACTGCGAACACCACATGGCGCCGATCATCGGCAAGGCCGCGATTGCCTATCTCCCGCGAGACAAGGTCGTCGGCATTTCAAAGCTGGCGCGGGTGTTGCACGGCTTTGCCCGCCGCTTGCAGATCCAGGAGCGCCTGACCGCCGAGGTTGCGCAGTGCATCTGGGACAATCTCAAGCCGCATGGCGTGGCCGTCGTGATCGAGGCGAGCCATGCCTGCATGACCGCGCGCGGCGTGCGCACCCCGGGCGTGGGCATGGTTACGAGCCGCATGATGGGCACCTTCCTCGAAGATACGCGCAGTCGCAAGGAAGTGCTCAGCCTGATGGGCTACTGACGGTCACCGTCCATCGCGGCGGTGGCACGGATGGCGCGAAAAAGATGGCGCGTGCCCGCAGCTTGACTTGCCGTGGTTCGAAGATGCGGCAAGTCGACAGCGGCAGGCTACAACGGGACGTATCGATGATGAACAGGAACATGCTGGCGCTCGCGTTCGTCACGCTGACGTTTGGCGCAAGTATCGGCACAGCAGGGGCGCAGTCGGTCGATGCGGGCGTCGAGGCAACGACCGACGAGGTTCGGCGGGGCCTGAGCTGGAGCGATGGCGAGATTTCCGCTTCGGCCGATGCCGCCGTCGGCCTTGCCGGGCTGGATGCGGCCGTGCGCTTCTCGGCGCTGCGCAAGTCAGATCGCCATGCCAATGCCGATGTCGTTGCTGACATTGCGCTCGGCAAGGAATGGGACGTGAGCGGGTTTTCGCTGCGCGCCGAGGGAATCGGCCATGTCTTCGGCGGCGCGGATTCGCGGATGCATTATGGTGAGCTTGGCCTTGGTGCGCGCTACACGCTGGGGCCGGTGCAGGTGGGGGCAGGGGCCTTCTATGCCCCGAGTCAGAGCGCGATCGGTGGTGACAACCTGTACCTGCGCGCGACGGCGCTGGCGGGAATACCGGCTTTTCCTGTGAGCGTTTCCGGCTCGATCGGCCACACGACTGGCGATAGCAAGGATGCCCGCTCGGCGCGGTTGCGCCCGGCCGGGGACTACACCGACTGGAAGGTGGGCCTCGAATACAACCAGTTTCCGTTCACCGTAGGTCTGGACTACCTTGGCACCGACATCGATACGGACCGCATCGTCGCATCGCCCTTTGCCGACATCAGCCATGCGGGCGATCGCGTAATCGGACGGGTGCGACTTTCGTTCTGACGAAAAAGGCCCCCGCGACGGCTCGCAGGGGCCTGATATTCAGCTGATGTCTCTCAGGCCGGGGCCTGACAGGCTCAGAGGTTTTCGAGCATGTGGTCTGCCGAGCTGACCTTGAAGTCGCCCGGAGCTTCGACGAACAGCTGCTCGACGACGCCATCGTTGACGACCATCGAGAAACGCTGGCCGCGCTTGCCGAGGCCGAAGCCCGAACCGTCCATGGTAAGGCCGAGCGCTTCGGCAAGGTCGCCGTTGCCATCGGCCAGCATGGTCACGTCGGACGAGCCAGACGCAGCACCCCATGCCTTCATCACGAAGGGATCGTTGACGGCGGTGCAGGCGATCTCGTCGATGCCCTTGGCCTTCAGATCGGCGGCCTTGTCGACGTAGCCCGGCAGGTGCTTGGCCGAGCAGGTCGGCGTGAATGCGCCCGGAACCGAGAACAGGGCGACCTTCTTGCCCTTGAAGTAGTCGGACGACTGGACGGCCTCGGGGCCTTCAGCGGTAGCCTTCACGATCTTGACGTCGGGAAGCGTGTCTCCAACAGCGATGGTCATCCCCAATTTCCTTTCCATGGCGCCCGGCGGGCAGATGTTGCGCAAGGGATATAGGTGCACGTCAGCGGTGCGCAACGGGGTTCTTCGCGGCGAATGCTGATATACGATATAAAGAAGTCTTTATATTAAGTTTGCACGTTCTCCACCGTCGCGCTATGGGGCGGCCATGGCGCCATGGTGCGCATGGATTCTTCAGGAGATTGCCTCGTGGCCAGCGTGCTTGACGCCAAGAACGACTACGTGATCGCCGATATCGGTCTTGCCGATTTCGGTCGCGCCGAAATCAAGATCGCCGAAACCGAAATGCCCGGCCTAATGGCCCTGCGCAGCGAATTCGGCGCATCGCAGCCGCTCAAGGGCGCGCGCATCACCGGCTCGCTCCACATGACGATCCAGACCGCCGTGCTGATCGAGACCCTGGTCGCGCTCGGTGCCGAAGTGCGCTGGGCCACCTGCAACATCTTCTCGACCCAGGACCACGCTGCCGCGGCCATCGCCGCTGCCGGAATCCCCGTGTTCGCGATCAAGGGCGAGAGCCTGGCCGAATACTGGGACTACGTCGGTTCGATCTTCGACTGGGGTGATGACATCACCGCCAACATGATCCTCGACGACGGCGGCGACGCCACGATGTTCGCGCTGTGGGGCGCGCGCGTCGAAGCGGGCGAAAAGCTGTTCGAACCTTCGAACGCCGAGGAAATCGAGTTCGTCCGCGCGCTCAATGCCTTCCTCAAGAAGAAGCCGGGCTACCTCACGCAGTCGGTCAAGAACATCAAGGGCGTGTCTGAAGAGACGACCACCGGCGTTCACCGCCTTTATCAGATCGCCAAGGACGGCAAGCTGCCTTTCCCGGCGATCAACGTGAACGATAGCGTCACCAAGTCGAAGTTCGACAACCTTTATGGCTGCAAGGAATCGCTGGTCGACGCGATCCGTCGCGCCACCGACGTGATGCTCGCCGGCAAGGTCGCCTGCGTTGCCGGCTTCGGCGATGTCGGCAAGGGTTCGGCGGCATCGCTCCGCCAGGGCGGCGCGCGCGTCATGGTCACCGAGGTTGATCCGATCTGCGCGCTCCAGGCCGCGATGGAAGGCTACGAAGTTGTCACGATGGAAGAAGCCGTCACGCGTTGCGACATCTTCGTCACCGCGACCGGCAACGAAGACGTGATCACCGCCGAGCATATGAAGGCGATGAAGCCGATGAGCATCGTCTGCAACATCGGCCACTTCGACAGCGAAATCCAGATCGCCGCGCTCGACAACTACAACTGGACCGAAGTGAAGCCGGGCACGGACCTGGTGGAATTCCCTGACGGCAAGCAGATCATCATTCTGGCCAAGGGCCGCCTGGTCAATCTGGGTTGCGCCACCGGCCACCCGAGCTTCGTGATGTCGGCATCGTTCACCAACCAGACGCTTGCGCAGATCGAACTGTTCACCAAGAACGACCAGTACAAGAACGACGTCTACGTGCTGCCCAAGCACCTCGACGAGAAGGTTGCCGCGCTGCATCTCGAGAAGCTGGGCGTGAAGTTGACCCAGTTGAGCGACAAGCAGGCGAGCTACATCGGCGTGCCGCAGCAGGGTCCGTTCAAGCCCGATCATTATCGTTACTGATCCGGCGTCTCGGGAACGACCATCGAAAAGGGCGGCGAGGGTAACTTCGCCGCCCTTTTTCGCGCGGCCGTGGATCGGATCGCCCATTGTAATGTGCTGCGCCTGCGCATAGCGAAGCAGGGATGCCTGTGCTCAACCAGACCGCAATGGTGCTGATCGGACTGCTGCTGGCCACGTGGACGGTCGGTGCGGGCTGGTTCGTGCTCGAAGCGCGCCGCCGGGCGCGTCGGGGCGAGTCGGTACAGCGGCAGGCGCGCAGGCTGGCGCGGATGATCGACGAATCGCCAGCCTTGCCCTTGCTGGTGCGCGCCGATGGCCGGATCGAAGGCCCGTCGCGCCTTGCCGGGTGGCTCGGCTTCGACGCCATGCCCGGCTACCTTTCGGAACTCGATGCCGGCGATCGCGGCCTGGGTGAAGTCGAGCTTTCGCGGCTGAGCGATGCCGTGCGCCGTGCGCAAAAGACGGGAACGCCGTTTCGACTTGCGCTGACACCCAAGGGCGGGACGCGCAGCCTTGCCGCGCACGGCCACCTTGCCGATCCGCAAGTGTCGCCCGGCGGTTCTGCGCTGGTGTGGTTCTTCGATTTTTCGGAAAGCGAGGCCGAACTGGTGCGGCTTCGGGCCGAGGCTGGCAATGCCAAGGCGGATTTCGCCGGGCTTTCCGGCCTGATTGAGGCGGCGCCGCTGCCGATGTGGTTCCGCGGCTCCGATTTCCGGCTGCGGCTCGTCAACAGCGCCTACGTCAAGGCGGTCGGCGCGCCGAGCGCGGACGCGGTAATCGCGCAAGGGATCGAACTGATCGAGCCGGTCGACCGATTGACCGCGGCCCAGGTCGCGCGGCAGGCGCTGTCGCGGCGTGTCCCGATCGAACGTTCGCTGCTCGCCACGATCAAGGGCCAGCGCCGCGCCGTGCGTGTGACCGACCTCCCGCTGGGCGAGGATGGCGTTGCGGGCTACGTGGTCGATATCGAGGAAATGGAGGAGTTGATCCGCCAGTTCCGCCGATTCCGCGAAGCCCAGCGCGAGATGCTCGATACGCTCTCGGCCGGGATCGCCCAGTTTGACGAGAAGCGGAACCTCGTTTTCGCCAACCAGCCGTTCCTGCGCATCTTTGCGGTGCCGCAGGCGTGGGTCGTCGACACGCCGCCTTTCGACCGCGTGATCGACCGGATGCGCGATGCCGGACGCTTGCCCGAAGTACGCGATTTTCCCGAGTGGCGGCGTGAACGACAAAGCTGGTTCCTGGCGCGCGAACCGATCGAAGAACCCTGGCACCTTTCAGATGGCACGCATTTGCGCGTTGTCGGCCAGCCCATGCCAGACGGCGGGTTGCTGATGATCTTTGAAGATCGCACCGAGCAACTGCAACTGTCGGCCACGCGCGACACGCTGCTGCGCACGCGCACGGCGACGTTCGACAACCTGTTCGAATCGCTCGCGGTCTTCGCGCCCGACGGCAAGCTGCAACTGTGGAACCGCCGGTTTGCTGCCGACTGGGCGCTCGAGGAATCGTTCCTCGCCACCCATCCGCGCGCCGATGCACTGCTGAGCCAGATCGCCAACCAGCTCAAGCGTCCGGCGCAGGTCGGCACGATCGCGCAAGTGATTCAGGGCGCCACGCTTGAGCGCAAGCAGCGCGGGGGTCGGCTGACGCTGGCTGACGGACGGCATCTGGCGCTGGCGGGCGTGCCGCTTCCCGATGGCAACGGCATGCTGACCGTACTCGACATTACCGACAGTCAGAAGGCCGAAGCTGCCTTGCGCGAGCGCAACGCCGCGCTGGTCGAGGCCGATGCGGTCAAGACACGCTTCATCGCCAACATGAGCTATGAGTTCCGCACGCCACTGACCTCGATCGGCGGGTTTGCCGAGCTTTTGCAGAGTGGCCTAGCCGGGAAGCTGACCGAGCAGCAAAACGAATATGTGGCGGCAATCCTGTCTTCTGTCGAACGGCTCGGCGAGCAGATCGAGAACGTGCTCGACCTGTCGCAGAGCGAGGCCGGGACGCTGCCACTGGCGCAGGAGCCGGTCGAGATTTTCCCGCTGTTGACCGAAGTGGCGCAAGAGCGAGCAGAGCGGCTGAGCGCAGGCCAGCTCACGCTCGATTTGCGCGGCGACAAGTCGGCAGGTGTCGTGACGGGGGACGCGCGGCGATTGCGCAGGGCTTTCGGGCAATTGCTCGACAACGCGATTGCGGCCACGCCCGAAGGCGGCCGTATCCTCGTCGAGGCCTCGCGCAAGAAGGGCGCAAAGCTGCAGGTTGTTGTCTCCGACAACGGGCGCGGGATGGAACCGGCGATCCTTGCCCGTGCGCTTGAAGGCCTGAAAGTCAGTGCCGATGGTCGCACGGTCGAGCGCCGCCAGGGGTTGGGGCTGCCGCTGGTGCGACAACTGGTCGAAGCGCATGGCGGCACGCTTGAACTCATGTCGGAACCAGGCCTTGGCACGAGCGCGATCGTCGTGCTGCCGTGATCGTGGACCTGCCCGACATTGCCGCGTCTCATGCGCTCGCGCAGCGTATCGCTGCTGACTTGCGCGCGGGCGATGTCGTCGCGCTCTCGGGCGGACTGGGCGCGGGCAAGACGACTCTGGCGCGCGAGATCATCGCGGCGCTGGGCCACGAAGGCGAAGTACCAAGTCCGAGCTTTGCGATCATCGAAGTCTACGACCCGCCCTTGGTGCGCCTTCCGCTGGTCCACGCCGATTTCTACCGGCTCGAGGACCCTGCCGAGGCCGACGAGATCGGACTGGACGACTATAGGCAGGGCGCGGCGCTGCTGGCCGAGTGGCCCGAACATGCAGGCGGCTTCGCGCATGAGCCTGCCTGTCTTTCGATCGATCTTGAATCCACGGAAAAGGGGCGGCGGGCCATTGTGTCGGCAGGCCGCGATTGGCTAGAGCGAGGATCATGGACCTGACCATTCCTCCGGGCACCGAACAGTTCCTCAACAGGGCGGGCTGGGTCGGTGCGACGATCGAGCCCCTGCCGGGGGACGCCTCGTTCCGCCGCTATTTCCGCATACGCCGCTCGGCCGGCACGGCCATGCTGATGCACGCCCCGCCGCCCAACGAGGACCCGCTGCCGTTCATTCGCTCGGCCAAGTGGCTCGAATCGAATGGAATGCGCGCGCCGATCGTACTCGCCGAACAGCCTGACGATGGCTTTGTCCTGCTCGAGGACTTCGGCGAAGTTCGGATGCGCGAATATCTCGACGCCTGGCCGCAGGACGAGGAAGAGGTCTATCGCTACGCGATCGACGCGCTGCTGCAGTTGCGCCGCCTGCCGCCGGGACCGTTCACGGGCTATACGCTTGCCGAGTATCAGCGCGAGGCCAAGCTGCTGATCGACTGGTTCGTGCCCGCCCGCGCGCTCTATGTCGACAGCCGCACCTGGGCCAATGCCTGGGAAGAGGTGCTCAGCCCGATGCTTGGGCGCCAGCGGCCCGGTGTGACCGTGCTGCGCGATTATCACGCCGAGAACATCATGCTCGTCGGCGGACTTGAAAAGCAGGGTCTTCTCGATTTCCAGGACGCGCTTGTCGGCCATCCGGCCTACGATCTCGTTTCGCTGCTGCAAGATGCACGGCGCGACGTTTCGCCCGAGCTTGAAGCGGCGATGCTGGAGTATTACCTCGATCATGTCGGCGCGTCGGGTACGCCTGCGGGTGAGGAATTCCTTGCCGACTACGCCCGCCTCGGCGCGCAGCGCAATGCCAAGATCGTCGGCATTTTCGTGCGGCTGTGGAAGCGCGACGGGAAGCCCCGCTATCTCGATTACATCCCGCGCGTCTGGGCCTTGCTCGAACGGGATCTTGCGCATCCCGCGCTCGCGCCGGTGGCGGCGTGGTTCGAAGCCAACATTCCTGCAGACGTCCGCGCAAACCTGGGCGGCACGTTCGCGACATGAGCAAGCCGCTGGCAAGCGATGTGGCGATGGTCCTTTCAGCGGGGCTGGGCAAGCGCATGCGCCCGCTCACCGCAACCCGCCCCAAGCCTTTGGTGCGCGTGGCCGACAAGCCCCTGATCGATCATTGCCTCGACAAGCTGGAAGAGGCGGGCGTCGCGCGGGCGGTGGTCAACGTCCACTATCTTGCCGATGCGATGGAGGCATACCTTTCGCGCCGCAGCACGCCCGATGTCGCGATTTCGGACGAGCGTGCCGAATTGCTCGAAACGGGCGGCGGGATGGTCAAGGCTCTGCCGCTGATCGGCAGCGATCCGTTCTTTGCGCTCAACAGCGACAACATCTGGCTCGATGGGCCGCGCAACGTGTTCCAACACCTTTCGGACAACTGGGACGCCGAACGGATGGATGCGCTGCTGCTGCTGGTGCCGCACGCACGGGCTTTCAACTATCGCGGCAAGGGCGATTTTCACATGGACCCGCTGGGCCGCATCTCGCGCCGCCGGACAGGGCGGATCGCGCCGTTCATCTACAGTGGCATCCAGATCGTGTCGCATCGCCTGCTGCGCGATGCGCCCGCAGGCGCGTTCTCGACCACGAAGCTGTGGGACCGGGCGATTGCCGAGGGGCGTCTGTTCGGCACGTCGCATCTCGGCTTGTGGTACGAGGTGGGTGAGCCGCAGATGATTGCACCCACCGAAGCCGCGCTGCGCCAGGACTGACATGGGCGAGGGTTCACCCCGCCCGCGTGTCTGGTCGATTGCGGCGCACCGGGGGTTTGCCGACGCGCTCGTCGCCGGCCTGATCCCGCGCTATCGCGAAGACCGCTTCGGCCTCGCCCGGCTTACGCTGCTGCTGCCAAGCCAGCGCGCGGTCAGGATCGTGACCGAAGCCTTCGTGCGGGCGAGCGGGCAGGGGCTGCTGCTGCCGCGCATGGCGGTTGTTGGCGATCTCGACCTTGACGAAACGCTGGGGCCGCTGCTCGATCCGATCGGCGCGGGCATCGGCATTCCCGAGGCTGTCGATCCGGTCTGGCGATTGCTGCGCCTTGCCCGCCTGCTGGGTGAGGAACTGGGCGACGAGGCACCGGGCGAGGCGGCGCTGCTCCGGCAGGCGCGAGGGCTCGCTCAGGGAATCGACCGGTTGCTGGTCGAGGGCGTGGCGATTGCGGACATGCTCGACGAGAAAGTCGTCGGCATTGCCACGGAACTGTCAGAACACTGGCAGGCAAACACCCGTCTTTTCGCGCGCGTCTTCGCGCGTTGGCAGGCCGAACTCGGCGAACTGGGGCGGATCGACGCGCCCGAGCGCCGCAATCTCCTGCTCGACCACGCGGCGCGGGTCTGGCGCACGAACCCGCCAGCCCATCCGGTAATCGCGGCGGGGGTTACCTCTGCGTCACCGGCGGTGGCTAAGCTGCTGCGCGTGGTGGCGGACATGCGCGACGGCGGCGTGATCCTGCCCGATCTCGATCTTGCGCTGGATGACGAGGTCTGGGATGCGCTGGGCAGCGCGGGCGGGACAGAAGGCGGCGTGTTCGATCGCGGCGATGTGGTTACGCACCCGCAATATCACCTGAAGCTGCTGCTCAATCGCATGGGCATCGCGCGCGAAGAAGTGCAGCCGTGGCATCGCGCAGGCCTTTCGCCCGCACCGCCCGAACGCAGCCGCGCCATCTCCAACCTGTTCCTGCCGCCCGAGGCGAGCACGGTCTGGGTCTCGCTAGAGGCAAAGGATCGGCGGCTGTCAGGCGTGCGCGTGATGGAAAGCGCGACCCCCGAGGAGGAAGCGCAGGCCATCGCCGTGCTGGTGCGCGAGGCGATAGCCGTCCCCGAACGCCGCATTGCGGTGATCACGCCCGACCGCAGCCTTGCTGCGCGCGTGGTCGCCAACCTTGGCCGCTGGAACATCGTCGCGGATGACACCGCCGGCCGGCCCCTGCCGCAGACCGCAGCGGGCAGGGCGTTACTGCAGATGGCCGAAGTTGTCGCGGAACGCGCCGCGCCGGTGCCGCTGCTCGCTCTTCTGGGGCATCCGCTCGTGCAGGCGGGCGAGGGCCGCCCTGCCTGGCTCGAACGCGTGCGCCAGCTTGATCTGGTCCTGCGTGGGCCTCGTCCCGGACCGGGGCTGCCCGCGATCCGGCAGGCCGTCGAAAAGGCAGAGCCGCGCCATCCCGGCCTGACCGATTGGTGGTCGGGTGTCGAGGACCTGCTGTTCCCGCTGGTCTCGCTCGAAGGCGCGATCGGTCTCGATATGGCGCTCGTAGCGTTGGGTGAGGCGGGCGAGGCGTTGTGTGGCACGGGGCTGTGGGCTCAGGCCGATGGTCGCTGTCTCGCCCAGTTCGTCGAGCGCTGGCGCGAGGCTGCAGGCTCTGCACCTTCTTTGGTCGAATGCAACGAACTGCCCGCGCTCCTGCGCGATGCGATGGACGAGGTTTCGGTGCGCCCGCCTTGGGGCGGCCACCCACGCCTTGCCATCTACGGATTGCTCGAAGCGCGCATGAGCCGGGCCGATCTCGTCATCTGCGGCGGACTGACCGAGGGCACCTGGCCGGGAAATCCTGCGCCCGATCCGCTGCTCGCCCCGCCGATCCTGCGCGCGCTCGGCATTCCGGGCTCCGATTTCCGCATCGGCCTTTCGGCGCATGATCTTGCCGCAGCGCTCGGCGCGCCCGAAGTCGTGCTCAGTCACGCGCGCCGCGATGCGTCGGGCCCCGCCATCCCGTCACGCTTCATCCTGCGCATCCAGGCGATGCTGGCCGAACAGCTGCGCACCGAGACGCGTGCAGTCGACCTTGCCCGCGCGCTGGCCGAGGCAGAGCCGGTCGATCCGCATCCGCAGCCGCATCCGATGCCTTCGGCAGAACAACGGCGTGTCCCCATCGCGGTCACCGCGCTCGACCGCTTGCGCGGCGATCCTTACCAGTTTTATGCCTCGGCCATCCTCGGCCTGCGCAGTCTCGATCCGATCGATGCCGACCCCACGCCTGCATGGAAAGGCACGGCGGTGCACGACGTGCTCAAGGTCTGGCACGAGGCGGGCGGCAAGCCTGGTGAACTTGTACCGATTGCCGAGCGCATGTTCGACGAGATGAGCGCACATCCCTTCATGCGCACGATGTGGAAGCCACGCCTGATCAACGCGCTGCACTGGATTGAGGAAGAGACCGACCGTCTTGCCGGCGAGGGGCGTGAGGTTCTTGCCGTCGAACGCAAGGGGGAGATCACGGTCGATGGCATCCGCATCCACGGACGCGCCGACCGCATCGACAAGCTGCCAGATGGCACCCTGGCCATCGTCGATTACAAGACGGGCAAGCCGCCGTCCGCCAGGATGGTCGAACAGGGCTTCGCACTTCAGCTCGGCCTGATCGGCCTTATCGCGCGTGAGGGCGGCATGACAGGTGTGGCGGGCGAGCCGGCGCGCTTCGAATACTGGTCACTGGGGGGCAACAAGGAGCGCGGCTTCGGTTACATGAAATCGCCGGTCAAGGACGCCGGAAACCGCAGCACGTTGAACCCTGAAGACTTCGTTCCTGCGACCGAAAGCTTCCTGCGCGAAGCCATCGCCAAGTGGCTGCTGGGCAGCGACCCCTTCACCGCGCGGCTCAATCCCGATCTTCCGGGCTATTCAGACTACGACCAGTTGATGCGCCTCGATGAATGGCAGGGCCGCGAGCGTGCCGGAGGCGCACGCGGGAGCGCCGCTGGCGGGGAAGAGGCATGAGCAAGGTTTACCCGCTTCAGGACAACCAGGCCCACGCGGTCGATCCATTGCGTACCGTCTGGCTTTCGGCCTCGGCCGGCACCGGCAAGACGCAGGTCCTTTCGGCGCGCGTGCTTCGTCTGCTGCTACAGGACGGGGTCGAGCCCGAGCAGTTGCTCTGCCTGACCTTCACCAAGGCGGGTGCGGCAGAAATGGCCACGCGCGTCAACGAGGTGCTGGCAAGCTGGGTGCGCATGGACGACACGCGCCTCGCGCGCGATCTCATGGCGATCGGCGCGCCGTTCGATCCGGCTACGGTCGCGCGCGCGCGCAGCCGCTTTGCCGCCGTTCTCGATTGCCCCGGTGGCGGCCTCAGGATCGAGACGATCCATGCCTTCTGCCAGTGGCTGCTCGCCTCGTTCCCCGTCGAAGCGGGATTGCGTCCCGGAACGCGGGCGATGGAAGACCGTGACCGCGCGCTGCTGGTGCGGCAGGTGCTGGCCGACATGCTGGTCGAGGCCGAGGCGCAGGGCGACGATGCGCTGCTCGACGCGCTGGCCAACCTGTCTCTGCGGATGAGCGAGGATCAGGTCGAAAGCTTCCTGCTGCGCTGTGCCGGTGCGCGCGAGCTGTGGTGGGGAGCAGGATCGTGGACCCCACCCTTGCGCCCGCGCATCAACCGGGTGCTGGGGCTGGGCGAGGACGATACCGAGGCGAGCCTTGCGGCTCTTTGTGCAGACGACGCCTTCGATTGCCAGTCCGTGCGCCGATGCATGGAAATGAACGCCGCGTGGGGCACCAAAGGCGGCATCGAAAGCGCGAACATTCTGGGCGATTGGCTCGCGGCGGCGCCGGACAAGCGCCTCGCGACGCTTACCGCCCTTGAAGGTTGTTTTCTCACCGCCAAGGGCGAGCCGCGCTCGACCACCAACATCGAGAAGAAGCAGCCGGAATATCCGGGTTATGCTGCGCGCGTCATCGCCAGCCTCGAAGCCTTGAAAGCGCACAAGGCGCGCATCGATCTGGCCGCGCTGCTCGAAACCGCCTTCACCATCGGCCGCCGCTTTGCGCTGGCGTGGGACGAGGCCAAGGCGCGCGAAGGCTTCATCGATTTCGATGACCAGATACGCGCTGCCGCCGACCTCCTGACGAAGCGCACCACGGCGGACTGGATCCGCTTCAAGCTCGACCGCCGGTTTGACCACATCCTTGTGGATGAGGCGCAGGACACCAATGCCTCGCAGTGGGAGATCGTGCTCGAAGGGCTGGTCTCCGACTTCTTTACCGGCGAGGGCCAGCGCGGGCCGAAGATGCGCACGCTGTTCGTGGTGGGCGATTACAAGCAGGCGATCTTCGGGTTTCAGGGCACCAGTCCCGAAAACTTCGCGCGCGCCAGCCTGCAGGTGCAGCGGCAGTTGGAAGACGTCGCCGCCGTCCTGCGCGATCCCGAACGCAAGCTGCTGGAACTGGGCCTTGGCCAGTCCTACCGCACCGCCAATCCGATCCTCCAGTTCGTCGATGGCGCGATCGACCGGATCGGGTGGGACCGCTTCGGCCTGAGCCAGCCGCCCGAGCCCCATCGCGGGCTCGACATCCCCGGAACGATAGGCCTCTGGCGCGTGACCGGCGATGAGGCAGCCGAGGATGGCGAGGACACGGACGAGGGCGAAGAGAGCTGGCTCTCTCGCCCCGACCGCGATCTGGCAGACAAGATCGCACGACAGGTCCGCGCGTGGATCGACAGCGGGTTCCCGCTGTCGAAGGGTGGTCCGAAACTCGCCGATGCCGGCGACGTGATGATCCTCGTGCGCAAGCGCAAGGAGCTTGCCGGGCTGATCGTCGCCCGCCTTCACGCCCGGGGCGTGCCTGTTGCCGGTGTGGACCGTTTGCGCCTTGGTGCGCCGCTTGTGGTCAAGGACCTGGTCGCGGCGCTGCGCTTTGCCGCGCAGCCGCTCGATGATCTCAACCTTGCCGGATTGCTTGTCTCGCCGCTGATCGGATGGAGCCAGGAAGACCTGCTCGAACATGGCTATCGCCCGCATGGCGAGCGGCTGTGGAACTTCCTGCGCCGCAAGGAAGGGCCTGCAACGTTTGCCGCAATGGAACGCCTGCGCGCTCTGCTCGCCCGTGCCGACTACGATCCGCCGCAGGTGCTGCTCCATTGGCTGCTGGTCGGACCGTGGGACGGGCGGCGCAAGCTCGTCGCCCGGCTCGGGCGCGAGGCGAACGACCCGATCGACGAACTGCTCAATGCCGCCATGGCCTATGCCAGCGCCAACGTGCCCAGCCTGGTCGGCTTCCTCCAATGGTTCGATGCGGGCGAGGGCGAGTTGAAGCGCGAGGCAGGCAAGAGCGATGGCCTCGTCCGGGTGATGACCGTCCACGGATCGAAAGGGCTGCAGGCGCCGATCGTGATCCTGGCCGATTCCGCCGACGATCCCGACCTCTCGCCGCCGCGCGGGCTTGAACTGATCGAAGATGTGCTCGGCACGATGCGAAAGCTGCCGCTGCCACCCTTGCGCAAGGACGAGAAAGCCCCGGCGGTGCTGGAGGCCGAGGCCGAGGCCAAGCGGGCCGAGCGAGAGGAGCATTGGCGCCTGCTCTATGTCGCGATGACGCGGGCCGAAGAAGCGCTGTTCATCGCCGGAGCCAAGGGCAAGAAGCGCAAGAAGGGCGGCGGCGACTTGCCCGAAGACAGCTGGTATGCCCAGTTGGAGCCGCTGTTCGAACATCTCGACTGGCAGGATTGTCCGCTGTGGGGCGCGCGCAAGACCATCGGCGCGCCGCTGCCGTTCCCGATCAGGAAAGCGGAACAGGGGCAGGTTGAGCGGATCGTGCTGCCCGAAGTTTTGCAGACGCCGGTCGGTGCCGAACCGCGCCCTCCGCGCCCACTTGCCCCGTCATCGCTGGGTGAAGACGATGCGCCCGATCCGCCGGCGCCTCCCGGCCCCGGCGCGATGCTGGCGGCACGGCGCGGGACCTTGTTGCACCGCCTGATCGAGCGTTTGCCCGAAGTGGCCGTCGATGGAGGGGAACATGCCGGGCGAGCGTGGTTGGCACGTGTCGCTCCCGAATTTGCCGAGCGTGACCGCGAAAGTATGGTCGCTTCGGCGTTGGCGGTCATGCAGCATGCCGAGTGGTCGGACGTGTTTGGCCCGGATTCCCTGGCAGAGGTGCCGCTCGCGGCGGTGGTCGGCGGGCGCGTGGTAAGCGGCACGGTCGACCGTCTCGTCATCACTGCCTCGCACATCCGCATCGTCGATTTCAAAACTGCGCGGCGGCCTCCGGAGTGGCTTGAGCAGATCCCAGTGGCCTACGTCCGGCAGATGGCGGCCTATGTGGCCGCGATCGAGGCGATCCATCCCGGCGTGCCGGTCGAGGCGGCGATCCTCTACACACATACCCCGCAGCTTTTCGTGATCCCGCAAGCGGTTATCGACGCGCAAAAGCTGCGCCTTGGGCCTGCGCAGGAAACCTTTTCCGGCTGATCGGTTGCGCCTTGCAACTGCGGCCCTAAATTGATCGCAAAGACCATACAGGAGTTCATCCGATGCCGACGAAAGCCGTGACCGACGCCAACTTCGCCACCGAAGTGCTGGGCAGCAGCAAGCCCGTGCTCGTGGACTTCTGGGCCGACTGGTGCGGCCCGTGCAAGATGATCGCACCCGCGCTCGAGGAAATCTCGGAAGAGCTGGCCGACAAGGTCGAGATTGCCAAGGTCGACATCATGGAGAACACCGATGTCGCCAGCCAGTTCGGCGTGCAGTCGATCCCGCTGATGATCCTGTTCAAGGATGGCAAGCCGGTGGCCCAGAAGCTGGGCGCTGCGCCCAAGAGCCAGCTCAAGGGATGGCTCGAAAGCGTCCTCTGATTGTTGACGTTAGCCCCCGCGAAAGCGGGGGTTTTCGTCTCAGCCCGACATCCGCGCGAGGCGTTCGGCCAATTGGTAGAACAAAGCGGGGCTCGCCGCGCCGATCAGGCCCGGCTCCAGATGCCGATCAACCCGGTACGCCGACCCATCGGGCCGCGCCGCCATCCCACCCGCTTCATTGAGAAACAGCACGCCCGCCGCGTGGTCCCAGGCCAGCGTCTTTTCGAACAGCGAGACGTCGTTGGTGCCAAGCCCGATGCGCGGATATTGTTCGGCGGCGCACCGCGGGATGTCGACCAGCGTGTAGTGCGGGGCAATATGTTCAAGCAGCGCGGCGCGGCGGCTTTCGTCGGCAAAGATCAGCGAGATCGCAGCGATCGGAGGCGACTCCCCGCTTTCCTGCGCCGAGAAACGTTCTCCGTTGAGGTACGCTCCCTTGCCGCGATGCGCGGTGCACAGCCGTCCCGATAGCGGATCGTAGATCCAACCCGCCACCGTCTCGCCCGCTTCGGCCAGCGCAAGCAAGATGCCGAACGGCGGCTTGCCCGCCGCGAAGTTGTTGGTTCCGTCGAGCGGATCGATGATCCAGCACAAGCGGTCGGACAGACGCTCGAATATCGCGGGATCAGCGTGAGCCGCTTCCTCGCCGATGATGGCCGCCTCAGGGAGGATCTTTGCCAGCCCTTCTGCCAACAGCGCCTCGCTCTCGGTATCGGCAATTGTCACGACGTCATTCGCGGCCTTAGACACGACATCGCCCGCCGAGAGGTGCTGGTAGTGTTTGAGCAGGGTCCGTTCTGCCGTATCGCGCATGAGCGCGGCGACGGCATGATCGAGGGCGGTTTCGGGCATGCGAAGTCCTCAGGTCAGCGGGATCATGACCTGGCTGGCAAAGCCGGGCCGATCGCGCAGGCGTGCGTACCAGTCGGCAAGGTGCGGCAAGTGCGGCCGCTCGACAGGGATCGCAAAGAAGGTGTGGGCATAGACGCCCATCGGAATGTCCGCGATGCCAAAGCGTTCGCCCGAAAGCCATTCGCGGTCCGCAAGCTCCGCATCGAGGATCGCCATCATCGCCGACGCCGCAGCGGCCGACTTAGCCACAACCGCATCGCTGCCATCCTTGCCGTGGCGCACACAGCCCAGGAACGCGTCGCGCTGCGCATCGGCGAAATGGAACTGCCAGTCCATCCACTTGTCGCCGCTCGCCCGGACGAGTGGATCGTCGCTGCGCAAGGACGGCGCGTAACGATCGGCGAGGTAGCGCAGGATCGCGTTCGATTCCCACAGCGCGAACGCACCGTCCTCGACCGTCGGGATCATCCGGTTGGGATTCATCGCGAGGTATTCGGGCGTGTAGCCGAACTGCCCGCCGATATCCTTGCGTTCGAACGCAAGGTCCATCTCGATCAGCGCCCAGGCCACCTTCTTGACGTTATGCGAATTGAGGCGGCCCCAGAGCGTGATCATTTGCCGTGTCCTCAGCTGCGGTAGTCCGCGTTGATCGAGATGTAACCGTGGGTGAGATCGCAGGTCCACACGGTGGCGCGCCCTGCGCCAAGGCCGAGATCGACCTCTATCGAGATCTCCTGTCCCTTGAGGTGCGCGGCAACCGGCGCCTCGTCATAATCGGCTACCGGCTGCCCGTCGCGCGCGGCCCAGGTTCCGCCGAAGCCGATGGACAGGCGGTCGCGGTCGGCGGGTTCGCCGGCCTTGCCTACGGCCATGACAACGCGGCCCCAGTTGGCGTCCTCGCCGGCAATGGCGGTCTTCACCAGTGGGGAATTGGCGATGGCCAGGCCGACTTTCCGCGCGCTTTCGTCCGAAACCGCGCCCGAGACGCTCACCGCGATGAACTTCTGCGCGCCTTCGCCATCCTTCACGACGAGGTGCGAAAGCTGGCGACATACATCTTCGAGCGCCGCTGCAAAGGCATCCGCACCGGGACTGTCGAAGCCCGTGATTGGTGCATTGCCCGCCTTGCCCGTGGCAAAGGCCAGCACCGTGTCGCTGGTCGAAGTATCGCTGTCGACCGTGATGCAGGAGAACGTGCGACGGTTCGCGGCAGACAGGCATTCCTGCAGGAATGCGGGGCTGACATTCGCATCGGTGAAGACATACCCCAGCATCGTGGCCATGTCGGGCGCGATCATGCCGCTGCCCTTGATGATCGCACTGAAGCTGACGCGGGTGTCACCGATCATCGCGCTGGCGGTTGCGCCCTTGGGATAAGTGTCGGTGGTGCCGATGGTGCGGGCGGCGTCTTCCCAGGAGCAGGGTTCGGCCGAGAGCGCCGCCTCGATCCCGGCGCTCGCCTTGTCCTTGGGCAGCGGCACGCCGATCACGCCCGTGGAGGACACGAAGACCTGTTCCTGTGCGCAGCCGAGGTGGTCGGCGACCTGCGCCATGATCTGCTCCACCGCCTCGCGACCGCGATAGCCGGTAAAGGCGTTGGAGTTGCCCGCGTTTACGACCAGCGCCCGCGCGAGGCCCAGCCTGGCATTTTCGCGCCCGATCTCCACTTCCGACGAACAACACACATTGCGCGTGAAAACGCCCGCCACTGCCGTGCCTTCGGCAAGTTCGACGTAAGTCAGGTCACAACGGCCCCAGTCCTTGTAGCCCGCACGCACGACATGCGGCGTGACGCCCGCAATCGCGGGCATGGCGGGGAAGGGCGTGGCGAGCGGTGATACGGCGTCGGACATGGGTGAAGCGCCTAGCGCGGGTGGGGGCGCCGTTCAAGCGGGAGGCAACGAGCCCTTGTCACCTGCAAAATTCTGCGCATGATGTCCAAGATGAGAAAACTACTCGCTACTTTCACAATATTCCTTTCGACAGTCACTTTGACTGCGGCACACGCGAAAGAACCGATACCGGCTACCCCGAATGGAAGTCCTGGACGGTGGGTAACTCCCAGCGATTATCCGCAAGAGGCACTCCGAACCCGTAAGGAAGGCACTGTGCGCTTTCTTGTGCGCATCGGCACCGATGGAAAGCCGATCGGGTGTGACGTACTTCAATCCAGCGGCACCCCCGAATTGGATGAACGCACGTGTTTTCTCGTGATGACGCGTGCAAATTTTTATGCGGCGAGAGATGCGAACGGTGACGCGACGACGGGGACATATACAAATTCGATCCGTTGGCTGTTGCCACTTCAGGCAAACAAACTTTTGAGCCCGAAATCGGATATGCTGAGCTTTGTCGTCGAGAAGAGTGGAAAAATCGTGGACTGCAAGATCACCGCAACGGGTGATGGGGCAGCCGAGGCGATGCAGGCAATGACACCTTGTTCCAAGAATGCATCAATTCAGGAACCGTTTCGCGATGAAAACGGGAACGCCGTCGCAAAGCGTGTGATCATCAGGTCTTCCACTGAAGTGGAGGATGTGAAGTAGACCCTGCGCTTTCCTGATGGACGAAACGCGCTTGAATCCCTATCTAACAACCTGATGCGTTTCCTGCTCGCTCTGCTGGCCATGATTACGGGCCTTACCTTGCCCGAGGTGGCTCTGGCTGTCTCGCGTACGGAAGTGGCAGATACGGGGGTTTCGGGTGCGGCCACGGCTTCGGCCGAACAGCGCCAGCAGCGTTGCGCTGGGCGCGGCGGCGTGGTTCCGCAGAAGCGCAGCAATGCCCGCCGCAAGACGGTGTGGCTTCCCGCCCCGGCACTGATCCGGCCCTGCGGTATCGAATTGAGCGACCGCGCGCGCGAATAGCGCGTCGCCGTCTGCCACTTCCTCCGGCAAGCCTCTTGCCACGCCACGGCGCGCGAAATGTTGCGCCGCTTTTTCTACACTACTGATTCGACAGGATTGTTCCGCCCATGCTCGGTTCCATCGCCAAGGCCCTTTTCGGCTCTTCCAACGATCGTTACGTCAAGTCGCTCGACAAGATCGTGCGCCAGATTGCTGCTTTCGAGCCGCACCTCCAGGCCTTGTCCGACGAGGAACTGGCAGGGCAGACGCCCAAGTTCCGCACCATGCTGGAAGAGGGCAAGACGCTCGACGACCTGCTGCCCGAAGCCTTTGCCACGGTTCGCGAAGCCTCGGTCCGCACGCTCGGCCTGCGCCATTTCGACGTCCAGATGATCGGCGGCATTGTCCTGCATCGCGGCGAAATCGCGGAAATGCGCACGGGCGAGGGCAAGACGCTTGTCGCAACGCTTGCGGTCTATCTCAACGCGCTGGAGCGCAAGGGCGTCCACGTCGTCACCGTCAACGACTATCTTGCCCGTCGCGACGCAGAGACGATGGGCGTGCTCTACAAGTTCCTCGGTCTGACGGTCGGCGTGATCGTCCCGAACCTCAACGAAGAGCAGCGTCGCGCGGCGTATGAGAGCGACATTACTTACGCCACCAACAACGAGCTGGGCTTCGACTACCTGCGCGACAACATGAAGCACTCGCGCGACCAGATGGTCCACCGCCCGTTCAATTTCGCGATCGTCGACGAAGTCGACTCGATCCTGATCGACGAGGCGCGCACGCCGCTGATCATCTCGGGTCCGACCGACGACAAGAGCGACCTCTATCTCTCGGTCGACGCGGTCGTGAAGACGATCGATCCCGAGCTTTACGATGCCGACGAGAAGACCAAGAACATCACGCTGACCGAAGATGGCGTGGAATGGGTCGAGCGCGCGCTCGAGACCGCCGGATTGCTGGTCGGCTCGAACCTCTATGACGTCGAGAACACGATGGTCGTCCATCACCTCGATCAGGCCCTGAAGGCCAACGTCATGTTCAAGCGGGACATCGACTACATCGTCAAGGACGAGAAGATCGTCATCATCGACGAGTTCACCGGGCGCATGATGGACGGCCGCCGCTGGTCGAACGGACTGCACCAGGCGGTCGAGGCCAAGGAAGGCGTGCGGATCGAGCCCGAGAACCAGACGATGGCCTCGATCACGTTCCAGAACTATTTCCGCATGTATCCCAAGATCTCGGGCATGACCGGCACCGCCGCTACCGAGGCGCCCGAATTCTTCGACATCTACAAGATGAACGTCGTCACGATCCCGACGAATGTGCCGGTCCTGCGCATCGATGACGAGGACGAGTTCTACAAGAACACGATGGACAAGTTCGGCGCCATCGCAAAGCTGATCCGCGAAAAGTACGAGATCGGCCAGCCCGTGCTGGTCGGCACCGTTTCGATCGAGAAGTCGGAACTGCTTTCCGACTTCCTGACCAAGGAAGGCGTGAAGCACAACGTCCTCAACGCCCGCTTCCACGAGATGGAAGCCCATATCGTGGCGCAGGCGGGCCGCCTTGGCGCGGTTACCATCGCCACCAACATGGCCGGGCGCGGCACCGACATCCAGCTGGGCGGCAACATCGATTTCCGCATCGAGGACGAACTGCGCGACATGCCCGAGGGGCCGGAGCGCGATGCCGCGATCGCGAAGATCAAGGCCGAAGTTGCCGAGGACAAGCGCAAGGTGCTCGAAGCAGGCGGCCTTTGCGTGATCGGTACCGAACGCCACGAAAGCCGACGCATCGACAACCAGCTGCGCGGCCGCTCGGGCCGTCAGGGCGATCCGGGCATGAGCAAGTTCTACCTCTGCCTCGAGGATGACCTTCTGCGCATCTTCGGGCCGGACACGCTGTTTGCCAAGATGATGAACTCGAACCTTGCCGATGGCGAGGCGATCGGGTCGAAGTGGCTGTCCAAGGCCATCGAGACGGCGCAGAAGAAGGTCGAGGCGCGCAACTACGATATCCGCAAGCAGGTCGTCGAATACGACGATGTCATGAACGACCAGCGCAAGGTGATCTACGAGCAGCGCGCCGACATCATGGACGCCGAGGCGGTGGGCGATGTCGTCACCGACATGCGCCATGATACCGTCAACGCGATCGTCGGCGATGCCTGCCCTCCGGGTTCCTACCCCGAACAATGGGATGCCGACGGGCTCAAGGCGCGGGTGCGCGATGTTCTGGGAATCGAGATTCCGCTCGAGGACTGGATGCAGGAGGAGGCGATCGAGCCCGACCTGATCGAGGAACGCGTGCAGACGCTCGCCGACGCGCACATGGATACCAAGATCACCGAGGTGGACGCCAGCGCCTGGCGCGGACTGGAAAAGTCGATCTTGCTCGAACGGCTCGACCATCACTGGAAGGAGCATTTGGCCACGCTCGACGCGCTGCGGCAGGTCGTGTTCCTGCGCGCCTATGCGCAGAAGACGCCGATCAACGAATACAAGCAGGAAGCCTTCGGCCTGTTCGAGAAGATGCTCGACGCGATCCGCGAGGACGTGACGCGCATCCTGATGACCAGCGAAATCCGCATGCGTCCCGCCGAGGAATTCCAGTTGCCCGAGTTGCCCGATTTCCTCACCAGCCATATCGATCCGTTCACCGGCGAGAATGACGCTTTGCCATCGCCTGCCACGGCGCCGATGTTCGGCGCGGTCGCGCCGCAGGCTGCCGGGGCCTTGTCGGTCGGCGCTGTCGGGGCCGACCCGTTCGCCGGGCAGGGCATCAGCCGCAATGCGCCTTGCCCATGCGGTTCGGGCCAGAAGTACAAGCACTGCCACGGCGTCGCCGACTGACATCGAAGCGCACCAGGAGGATCGAACGGCGCGGAAGGCACTGCTCTTCCGCGCCGTTTTGATTCCGGACCTAGGTATGAACACTAGAAGGGCGACAGGAGGCCACTTCCAACCTGAATTCACTGGTTAACGCACCGTCCTTCATCCCGCGACGATTGTGGGACTGGAGACGGACGATGTGGCTTGATCATGGAGTGCAGACCGCAACGCAGACTTGGCATTCAGGTGACCCGGTCGCGCCGATCGAAGCAGCTTATCGCCGTGGCGTCCTGCGTGCGAGGGTTAACGTACAGGACCTTTCCTGCTCATCGGCCGCGATCGACTGCATGGACAATCCGGTTCCCGGTTCACGCGTGTGGCTGACGCTGCCGGGCCTCGAAAGCCGCGCGGCAGTGGTGGAAAATTGCGAAGGCTTTCGTGCGTTCCTGCGCTTTGCCGAACCGTTCCATCCGGCCGTGCTGGATGCTTTCCTCAATGGCGCGATCCGACGCTACCACTGAGCCCTGGCATCAATCCTCCGCGATACCGGACACTTCCCCGCGAAAGCGTCGCCAATCGCCCGGGCCGTAATGCCGGAGCCTGCTGCCACAGTAACGGCACGGAGCAAATTCAGCCATTGCGTTCCGATAGACACGGTTCCGGTCAGGTTTGTGCACCCCCATGAGGCATTTCAATCGCAACAATCTGCACCTCCATCGCACATCGTCCATCCGCGGGCTGCCGGATGGTACTATTTCGCAAGCATTTTTACGAAGGTAATCGGCGGCGGAGTGAACAAAGGCGACAAAGCAGACGGTCCGACCGGCAACTGCGTCCCATAAGGTGAATCTTGCATGCGTCGTGGAGCCGACGTGATGCCATGACGAAAGGCGTGATACGCCGTTCCGAATGGTTGTTCAGATCAATGTGAGCAGCTTGCCGCCTCGGCGGCGTCTTCCGTCTGCGCTTGGCAGTCAATGGACGAAAATGGCTCCCTGAGTAGGATTCGAACCTACGACCAAGTGATTAACAGTCACCTACTCTACCGCTGAGCTATCAGGGAGCAGCCCCGGTCTCCCGAGGCAGGACCGCGCTAATAACAGGCGTTTCCGGTTTGGCAAGCACCTGTTTTCAAATTTTCCTCAGACCATGAACTGCTCGGCGAAGATGCGATCCTCCAGGCTTTGCCCGCGGTCGAACATCAGGGTGAGGCGATGCTCGGGCCAGGCCTTGACGCGTACCTCGCTGACATCGCGCACTTCCTTCTGGTCGGCCACGACGAGCACCGGGCGCTTCACCGATTCCAGCGCCTTGAACACGATCTCGTAGGTGTCGGGCAGGATCGCACCGCGCCAGCGACGCGGGCGGAAGGGGCTGATCGGAGTGAGCGCGAGCATGTTCGATGACAGCGGAAGGATCGGGCCATTGGCCGAAAGGTTATAGGCGGTCGATCCTGCAGGCGTTGCCACCAGCACACCGTCGCAGGCCAGTTCGGGCATGCGAACCTTGCCGTTGACGCTCACCTCCAGCTTGGCGGTCTGGCGGGTTTCGCGAAGAAGCGAAACTTCGTTGATCGCGCAGACCGACTGCACTTCGCCGGTGTTGGTCGTCGCCGTCATCCGCAGGGGGGAGATCGCGATCTGCGTGGCCTTGGCCAGTCGTTCGTCGATCGACCTGCCCGAGCGATACTTGTTCATCAGGAAGCCGACGGTGCCAAGGTTCAACCCGAACGCGGGCACGATATGATCCATGTCGATCATCGCGTGCAGCGTCTGCAGCATGAAGCCATCTCCACCGATCACAACCGCGGCCTGCGCATCCTCGAGCGGTACCCAGTCACGGCCCTTGCGCAAGGTCTCGCACGCTTCCTGCGCCCGGTCCGTGGGCGAGGCGAGCAAGGCGAGGCGGGTAAAGTCCGGCATTGTCGTAAAGCCCCCGGGGCAATGTGTCTTGCACCGCAGATATGGGTCGGGAGGGGCAGGCGCAATGCACAAAAGCACAGGAGCCTGTAGCGAAGCCCTTGCCCGGAACGCTTTGGCAAGGGTTGGCACGCTATGGCGCTCGGGATGACCGAGCCTGCACAACCTGCGCACTTGCCGGACGATCGCGACCGGCTGACCGGACTGCCGGGTCCGAGCGGCGCTCTGGCGTGGCTGGATGGTGCGGGAAGGGGCGGCTTCGTCCATGCCATGCTGATCGGGCTGCACCGACTGCGTTCGGTCAATCTGGCTTATGGCAAAGCCGGTGGCGATCTTGCGCTGGCCGAGATTGCAAGGCGCATCTGTGATTTTGCCATCGAAGAACTGGGGCCAGACGGCTTCGTGGCGCGCATTGGCGGCGGAGATTTCCTGGTTGCCAGTACGGGCGCGACCAGCCGCGAGCGGTGGCAGTGGCTGGCGGAGGCGTTGGCGCGCAGCGTGTCGCGGTCTCTAACCATGCACGGCGACGTGTTGAACCTTGCACCTCGCACCGCTCTTCTCCGCGGGCAACCGGGTGAGAGCGGATCGGCGCTGCTCGATCGCCTCGACCAGGCGCTCGCTTCTCTGCAGCAGCAAAGCGGTCGCCGCGTACTCTGGGCCGACGGATCGCATCGCGCGCGGGGGCGCAGTGTCGCGCGGCTCGAGGCAGACCTGATCGGCGCGATGGCGCGTGACGAAATCGGCCTGGTCTTCCAGCCGCAGTACGGCGTAGCTGACGGGAAGCTGACTGGTGCCGAGGCCCTGGCCCGGTGGGACCACCCCCAGCTCGGTCGGATCGGTGCGGAAACGCTCTTTGCCATTGCCGAGCGCGGCGATCACGTCGCGCAGCTTTCCCGCCACATCGCGCGCCGTTCGCTCGACGTGGCAGCAAGTTGGAAACGGCTTCTGCCGCTATCGCTCAACGTGACCGCCGAAGATCTTGCCGATGACCGTTTCGCCACCAATTTCTGCGAACTTCTCTCGGCAACTGGTTTCGATCCGGCACAGCTTACGCTCGAGGTGACCGAGCAGGCACTGGTTGCGGATTTCGCGCGCTCTGCCGAAATGCTGGGCGAACTGTCCCGGCTTGGCATCCGCATCGCGCTCGACGATTTTGGCACCGGCTATGCCAACTTCCGCACGCTCAAGGCCCTGCCGGTCGATACGCTAAAACTCGATGCCTCGCTCGTGCGCGACGTCGATCATGATCAGCGTGATCGCGCGATCTTGCGCGCAATCGTCGCGATGGCGCGAGCGCTCGGGCTCAAGGTCGTGGTCGAGGGGATCGAGCGCGAAAGCCAGCTTGCGGTGCTGGTCGAGGAAGGGTGCGACACGTTCCAGGGCTTCCTGCGATCCGCACCGCTACCCGGCGACAAGATCGCGGACCTGCTGGCTTAGAGCACTTTCCGATTGGTCTGAAAGTGCTCTAAGCCGCCTTCTTTCGCGCCCGCCGAGCGATAGCCGAGAGTCCCTTGGTCATCTGGACAAGACCATTGAGGCGACCCTCGGGCGTGCCCCAGGCGCGGGTGATTACCAGCTTGTTGTCGGGGCGCAGCTTGGCGATTCCGTTCAGGCGCTCGACATAGCCGATCAGGCCCATGGGGTCGGGGAAGTTGTCCTGATGGAAGCTGACCAGCGCGCCCTTTGCGCCGACGTCGATCTTGGCGATGTTCGCCTCGATCGCCTGGCGCTTGATTTCGATCAGGCGCAGCAGGTTTTGCGTCGGCTGCGGCAGCGGGCCGAAGCGGTCGATCATCTCGGCGGCCAGGGCTTCCACGGCATCGGCGCCTTCGGCATCGCTCATCCGGCGATAGAGCGCCATGCGTACGGCAAGGTCGGGCACGTAGTCCTCGGGGATCATGATCGGTGCATCTACCGTGATCTGCGGGCTCAGGGCGTCACGCTGACGCGCAAGGCTGATGTCGCCCGCCTTGGCGGCAAGAATCGCATCTTCGAGCATCGACTGATAAAGCTCGAAGCCCACTTCCTTGATGTGGCCCGATTGCTCGTCGCCCAGCAGGTTGCCCGCGCCGCGCAGGTCAAGATCGTGGCTTGCAAGCTGGAAGCCTGCGCCAAGGCTGTCGAGATCGCCCAGCACCTTGAGCCGCTTTTCCGCCACTTCGGACAGCGCCGTGTTCTCGGAATGGGTGAGGTAGGCGTAGGCGCGGATCTTGCCGCGCCCCACGCGCCCGCGCAGCTGGTAGAGCTGGGCAAGGCCGAAGCGGTCGGCACGGTGAATCACGATGGTGTTGGCCGAAGGAATGTCGATGCCGCTCTCCACGATCGTGGTCGAAAGCAGGATCTCGTACTTCTTCTCGTAGAACGCGCCCATGCGGTCCTCGACCTCGGTCGGGCTCATCTGGCCATGCGCGGTGACGAAGCGGACCTCGGGCACGTTGAGTCGCAACCACTCTTCCAGATCGGCCATGTCCGAGATGCGCGGAACGATGATGAAGCTCTGCCCGCCGCGCTGGTGTTCCCGCAGCAGGGCTTCGCGCATCACCATGTCATCCCACGGCATCACGTAAGTGCGCGTGGCAAGGCGGTCGACCGGTGGCGTCTGGATCGTCGACAGCTCGCGCAGGCCCGACATTGCCATTTGCAGCGTGCGCGGGATCGGCGTGGCGGTAAGCGTCAGGACGTGGACGTCGGCCTTCAGTTCCTTGAGCTTTTCCTTGTGCGTCACGCCAAAGCGCTGCTCCTCGTCGACGATGACGAGGCCAAGGCGCTTGAACTCGATGTTCTTGGCCAGAATGGCGTGCGTGCCGATGACGATGTCGATGGTCCCGGCTGTCAGGCCCGCCTTGGTCTCGCCAGCCTCCTTGGCCGGCACCAGCCGAGACAGGCGACCGATTTCCAGCGGGAAGCCTTTGAAGCGCTCGACGAAGTTCGTGTAGTGCTGCCGCGCCAGCAGGGTGGTTGGCGCAACGACAGCCACCTGCATCCCGGCCATCGCCGCCACGAAAGCCGCGCGCAGGGCAACCTCGGTCTTCCCAAAACCCACATCGCCGCAGACGAGGCGGTCCATCGGTTTGCCGCCGACCATGTCGGACAACACATCGTCGATTGCGCGCTCCTGATCGTCGGTCTCGTCCCACGGGAAGCGATCGACGAACGGGCCGTAGCTGGCCGGATCGACCGGCAGGATCGCTCCCTGCCGCAGCGCGCGGTGCGCGGCGGTTGCCATGAGCTGGCCCGCCATCTCGAGAATGCGCTCGCGCATGCGCGCCTTGCGCCGCTGCCATGCCTCGCCGCCAAGCTTGTCGAGCCCCACGCCCTCCGCATCCGAGCCATAGCGCGAGAGAACGTCGAGATTTTCGACCGGAATGTAGAGCTTGTCGCCGCCGGCATATTCCAGCTGCACGCAGTCATGCGGCGAATCGCCGACCGCGATTGCCTCGAGCCCGATATAGCGCCCGATGCCATGGTCCATGTGAACGACGAGGTCGCCGGGCGTGAGCGCGGACAACTCGGCCAGGAACGCATCGGCATCCTTGCGCTTCTTCTTGCGGCGGACAAGGCGGTCGCCAAGAATGTCCTGTTCGGTCAGCAGTTCCAGATCGGCGCTGGCAAAGCCCTGTTCGAGGGGCAGGACGACCGCCACCGGTTTGCCCGAAGCGGCAAGGCCCAGCGCTTCCTGCCATGTCTCGGCCATGAGCGGCACGATCTTGCCCGCCTCTGCCAGCAGCGAGGCGAGACGGGAGCGCGATCCAGTGCTGTAGGCCGCGATGATCGGCTTCAGGCCGCGCGTGCCGAGTGCCGAGACGTACTTCGAGGCCGCCTCGTAGATGTTGCTCCCCCCGCTCGTCGCCGCAGCACGCTCGGGCGTGAAGTCGTGACTGGAGGTGAAGCCGAAGTCGATGACCTGCTTCGATTCCGGCTCGGCAAACAGGGTGGTGCGGTGGACCGGCCAGCCGAGCAAGGCGCGATCGATCTCGTCGCGCGACAGGTAGAGCGCGTTCTCGGCCAGCGGCCGGTAGCTGCCCGGCGCCTTCGACGAGCTTTCGACACGCGACTCGTGGTAGTCGGCGATGTCGGCAATGCGCTGTTCGGTGGCCTTTGCCGCCGAGGCATCGATCAGGACGAGGTCGTCGTCGCCCAGATGATCGAACAGGGTGACCAGTCGGTCCTCGAACAGCGGCAGCCAGTGCTCCATGCCCGCCAGCCGCCGGCCATCGCTGATCGCCTGATAAAGCGGATCACCCGTGGCGTTGGCACCGAACTGTTCGCGATAGCGGCTGCGGAACCGCTTGATGCTGTCCTCGTCAAGCAGCGCCTCGCTTGCGGGGAGCAGCAGGTGCGTCTCGACCGGCTGCACCGAGCGCTGCGTGTTCGGATCGAACAGACGCAGTGTTTCCAGTTCGTCGCCGAAGAAGTCGAGGCGCAGGCCGTGGTCGAGCCCCGAGGGGAAAATATCGAAGACCGAGCCGCGCACCGCGTACTCGCCCGCGTCTACCACGGTGTCGGTGCGCGAATAGCCCTGCCGTTGCAGAAGCGCGATCAGGCTCTCGCGCCCGATCTCCGCACCCGGCGTCAGCAACCGCGTGGATTCACGGATGCGGAAGGGCGTGAGTACGCGTTGCAGCACCGCGTTGATCGTGGTGACCAGCAATTGCGGCCCGGTGCGCTTGTGTTGCAGCTTCTGCAGGGCGGCGAGCCGGCGTGCGCTTACCGACAGGGCAGGCGATGCGCGGTCGAAGGGCAGGCAGTCCCAGGCCGGAAATTCGATAACCTCGAGATCGGGCGCGAAGAACGGCGCGCTGTCGGCCACCGCCCGCATCGCCGCCTCGTCGGGCGCGATGAACACCGCACGGCCTTTGGCTGCGCGCGCAAGGTCAGCCAGCACAAGCGGCTGCGCGCCGCGCGCGACGGAGGACAGGGTGAGCGGCGTGGTGGCCGAAAGAATGCGATCGAGATCAGACATGGCGGTCGGGGTAACGCGCGAAAATCGAAATCAGCGCGGGATTTCGACGTAATCGAGCTTGCGCATGGCGTCCATCATCGGCCCGGCATATTTCTCGGGCACTTCTTCGGTGCCCAGCGCCCAGGCCATGATCTCGACGTCGTCCTCCTCGATCAGTTCCTCGAACCAAGCGATATCCGCTGCGGTCCACTGCGCGTGGAAGCGATCGAAGAAGCAGCCGATCATGTAATCCGCTTCGCGCGTGCCGCGGTGCCATGCACGGAAGTGGATGCGGCGCAGATGGGCGGGGTCGGTAGCGGCGGCGTCGGTCATGGTCTGGCCGTTAGGCGCATCGGGCGCGGGAAACAAGGTGACAGGGGGGCATACGAAAGGGCGTGCGCCGATGAACCGGCACACGCTCCGTCGCTGTCTCCTGAAACGCTACTTGCCGCGCAAGGCTGCGAGGATCTGCTCGGGCTGGCGATCCATGAAGTCCTTCGCCAGTTCGCGGATCACCGCGCGCTGCACGGCCTTGCTGTAATGGTGGCGGAGTTCGCCCAGTGTGCGGGGTGGGGCGATGACCACCAGCTTCTCGATCTTGTGATCCTGCACCTGCCGGTTGAGCCACTCAGCGACGGCAGCAGCATGGGCGTCCTCGTCGCGCTGGTTGCCCGAGGGATTGGCCGAGCTGATCGCGTGGCGACCGCCCGATCCGTGGTTTTCCTCGACCAGCTCGGGCGTCTCGAGCACGGCGAGCTCGGGCTCGGCTTCGGTTCCGCCGTTGCGCAGGACCTGCCAGTCCTCACCATCGACAAGGGCAATGACGGCGCCATGGGGGATCAACATCGTATCAGACTCCTGTGCTTGTTGCGGTCTGAACGGATGAAGCGCCCACTTGGCCCCGCTGCCCATGCGCTGTGTCAAATTTGGCGTGAATTTCGTGCGCCGGGCCATTGGCGAAGCGTCTGTGTTCCGCCTATGTCCACGCGATGCGTCCCGACGTGCTCAATCCGCTATTCGCCGAAGCCGGCAGCCTCAAGGGCGTCGGGCCGGGATTGGCGCGCCCCCTCGAAAAGCTGGGGCTGACGCGCGTCAAGGACCTGGCCTATCATCTGCCCGATCGTTTCGTTGCGCGCCGTGCCGTGGCAAATCTCGACGAAGCGAGCGTGGGCGAACAGATCGTGATTGCGCTCACCCCGCGCGATTACAAGCAGTCCGCAGGGCGCGGGCCGTTCCGGGTCATGGCCGAAGACGAACTGGGCAACTACGTTGCGCTCACCTATTTCGGCCGCGCATCCTATTCAGGCAAGAAGCAGCTTCCCTTGGGCGAGAAGCGGTGGGTGGCGGGCCGCCTCGACCAGTTCGGCCAGACGCTGCAGATCGTTCATCCCGATCATGTCAGCGAAGACAGTGCCGGCATGCTCGGTCAGTTGAACGAGCCGGTCTATCCACTGTCGGAGGGGCTGACGCAGGGCCGCATCCAGGCGCTTGTCCATCAGGCGCTCGGCTTCCTGCCGGTCCTTCCCGAATGGATCGAGCCGGGGCTTGTCGCCAGGATGGACTGGCCGCGTTGGCATGAAGCGCTGCCGTTGGCGCACAAGGCGCAGCACCCCTTGGCACGCGACCGGCTTGCCTATGACGAACTGCTCGCAAACAGCCTCGCGCTGATGCTCGTCAAAGAGAGCAATCGCAGCCGGCAGGGCACTCCGCTCCATGGTGACGGAAGGCTGCGCGCCAAGCTCGACCTTCCTTTCGCGCTGACAGGCGCGCAAAAGCGCTCGATCGCCGAGATCGAAGGCGACATCGCACAGGGCGCGCCGATGCTGCGCCTGTTGCAGGGTGATGTCGGCTCGGGCAAGACCGCCGTTGCACTCCATGCCATGCTGATCGCGGTGGAGGCAGGCGCACAGGCCGCGCTGCTCGCGCCCACGGAAATCCTCGCCCGACAGCACGCCGAAACGCTGACCCGCATGGCTTCTGGCACCGGTATTACCATCGCCCTCCTTACGGGACGCGACAAGGGCAAGGCGCGCGAATCGATCCTGATGGGGCTGATCGATGGCAGCATCGACATCTGCGTCGGCACCCATGCGATCTTTCAGGACACTGTGGCCTATCGCAATCTCGCACTGGTGGTGATCGACGAGCAGCACCGCTTCGGCGTTGGCCAGCGCCTGATGCTTACGCAGAAGGCGCGGCGCACGCCGCATTGCCTTGCAATGACCGCGACGCCGATCCCGCGCACGCTGACCCTGGCGCAATATGGCGAGATGGATGTTTCGCGGCTCGACGAGATGCCGCCGGGGCGTCAGGCCATCGACACGCGTGTGATCGCAATCGAACGTATGGCCGACGTGGTGGATGGTATCGGTCGACACATAGCCAAGGGCGCGCAGGCCTATTGGGTCTGCCCGATGGTCCGCGAACTGGAGACCGAGGACATTGCCGCTGCCGAAGCCCGGCACGCCGCCTTGCAGGAGCGTTTCGGGGATACCGTCGTCATGGTCCACGGCCAGATGCGGCCCGAGGCCAAGGACGCCGCAATGGAGCGGTTTGCGCGGGGCGATGCCAACGTGCTTGTGGCCACGACCGTGATCGAGGTTGGGGTCGATGTGCCCAATGCCACGCTCATGGTCATCGAACAGGCCGAACGCTTTGGCCTTGCCCAGCTGCACCAGTTGCGGGGCCGCGTGGGGCGGGGCAGCCAGCAATCGACCTGCCTGCTGCTGCGCGGCGAAGCGCTGTCGGAAACGGGACGCGAGCGCCTGGCGCTGATGCGCGAGACCCAGGACGGATTTCGGCTGGCGGAAGAAG
The DNA here is from genome assembly GCF_057180545.1 of Novosphingobium sp. HNCC26DJ243. Classification (NCBI taxonomy): domain Bacteria; kingdom Pseudomonadati; phylum Pseudomonadota; class Alphaproteobacteria; order Sphingomonadales; family Sphingomonadaceae; genus Novosphingobium; species Novosphingobium sp. HNCC26DJ243. Next base: position 248,654 of record NZ_JBXUGN010000001.1, read on the forward strand.
ATCTGCGGTTGCGTGGTGGCGGCGAACTTCTCGGCACGCGACAATCGGGCGATACGCCGTTCAAGGTTGCCGATTTCGAGCAGATCGCGCGGCTGCTGCCCCTGGCCCATGACGACGCGCGATTGCTGATGGAGCGCGATGGCGGGCTGTCGTCGCCTCGCGGCGCTGCCGCGCGCCTGCTACTCTATCTGTTCGAACGCGATTGGGGCGTGCAGTTATTGCGCGGCGGCTGACAAGGAAGGGCGACGCGAAAAGGGGGAAACGCGCCGCCCAATCCCTGAAAACTTTACTTGCCGCCGGACTTTGCGGCGCTCTTGGCGGCGTCGGCGAACTGCTGCGCGGTCATGCCGATCATCAGACCGGTCGAACCCTTGGCCACCGAGGTCTTGGGCAGCTTCACGCGCGCTTTGCCGGTGTCGAGGATGAAATCAGCCTCGGTCACTTCGCCTACCTTGCCCAACGCTGTCGTCCCATCGGAGGCATAGACCGGAGCGCCTGCGACGATCGCTGCCGCAAGCGCTGCGGCAGCATCGGCAGATGCCTTTTCGGCGGCGGCATCAAGCTGGGCCTTGGTCAGGCCAAGGACGGGCCCCTTGGGACCGGTGCCGAGCGAGGTCAGCGCCATCGTCGCGCTGTGGGTACCGGTATCGATCACGAAGTTCGGCGCGGCCACGCTCTTGATAGTGCCGACTTCGGCTCCAGCGGCGTCATAGACCATTGTGCCAACAGTTACGCCAGCCGTGGCTGATGCTGCGGCGTCGGTAGCAGGGGCAGGGTTTGGTGCTGCGTCCTGTGCCATTGCGGCGGTGGCAAACATGGAAAACGGGGCCGAAACGGCCAGGAAAAGTGCATTGATCTTCATACGGTGCGATCCTTGTTGTTGAGAAACCGTGTTCCAACAATGGGATGCCCGCAGTTTGAAAACATGGCCCGTGCGACGAACGCCTTGCTTTTCAAGGCTGGCCGAACCGCCTGAACGGCTCGTCCGCCAGCCCCTGTCGCTTCGTCGCGCGCCGATTCAGGTGCTCTCTTCTGCCGCCACGAAGTTCATGTCGGATGACGGCAGGTTGTCGTCTTCCACTTGCTGGCGCAGCTCCTCTTCGCGATCGGTCATCGCCTCTAGCATCGCCACAAGATCGAGATCGGACTGGCGGGCCTGATCGAAAACGCCCTTGCCCTTTTCCTCTTCTTCCTTGTGATGGTGCTCCATCTGCTCGCCCAGAACCTGCAGCTTCGGGCCAAAGGAAGCGGCGTCGGTCTCGTCCGAAAGCACGTCATTGATCAGCAACTTGCCGGTATCGTGCTCGACAAGGCCTTCGGTCAGCTTGTCGTCATCGGCCTTGCCGCGCAAAGCCGGGTAGAGGAACTCCTCCTCAAGCGTCATGTGAATCTTGACCAGATTGGCGACTTGTATGCCCAGCCGCTGCTTGTTGTCGCCCTCTGCCTTGTCCACTTTTTCGAACAAGGCCTCGATCCGGTCATGATCGGCTTCGAGCTTGGCAATGGCGTCTTTGTAGGCGTGTGACATGGAATCACTCCGGCACGAGTTGCGTGCAGGCTGAAACCACAAAGGCCGCCGACGTTCCCGTCAGCGGCCTTGAGACCCTGGTCTGAAAGTGGATGTTGGTCGGGGAAAGAGGATTCGAACCTCCGGCCCCTGCCTCCCGAAGACAGTGCTCTACCAGGCTGAGCTATTCCCCGACCGATCCGCCGCCGGTCACCCGGCTGCAAGGCAGGGGCGCCCTATACGGGGCGGTTCCTGCACTGGCAAGCGGGCACGCGACGTTTTTTTGCCCACCCCTTTTGTGCCCCCCTTTTGCGCCTTGGCAAAGGGGCAGATAGAAGCAGGCCATGTCTTCGATCCGCGAATCCGCTCGCCATCCGGAATGGCAATATCTCGATCTCATGCGCCGCATCTGGGAAGACGGGGATGAGCGGGTCGATCGCACCGGGGTTGGCACGCGTTCGGTGTTCGGCGCGCAACTGCGGTTCGATCTGACAGATGGCCGCATGCCGCTGCTCACGACCAAGCGCGTGTTCTGGAAAACCGCCACGCGCGAGTTCCTGTGGTTCCTCACCGGGGATACCAACATTCGGAAGCTGTGCGAACAAGGCGTGCAGATCTGGACCGACTGGCCGCTCGACAATTATCGCAAGGCGAGCGGCGAGACGATAACGCGAGAGGAATTCTCCGCGCGAATAGTCGAGGATGCAGCCTTTGCCGCGCAATGGGGCGATCTCGGCCCGGTCTATGGCAAGCAGTGGGTCGACTGGCCGGTCTATGAACCGGCGGGCAAGGGCCTTTTCCGCCAGCGCGCCCAAGGCGTGAACCAGGTTGCCGATGTCGTCCGTTCGCTGCGCGACAATCCCGGCAGCCGCCGCCACATCGTCGAAGGCTGGAACGTCGCGGAGCTTGACCGGATGGCGCTGCCGCCGTGCCACAAGACCTACCAGTTCCACGTATCGGGAAACCGGCTGAACGGTTTGCTCTACCAGCGCAGTTGCGACGTCGCGCTCGGCCTGCCGTTCAACCTATGGGGGGCGGCGCTGTTTGTGCGGCTTCTGGCCCAGCAATGCGACCTCGAACCGGGCGAACTCGTATGGATGGGCGGCGACACCCACCTCTACCTAAATCACTCAGACCTGGTCGAAGCGCAGCTTTTACGGGAACCGGACGGCGATCCGCGCCTTGCCATTGTACGCCGACCGGATAGTATCTTCGGTTACCGGATCGAGGATTTCGAGGTGACCGGATATGCTCCGCAGGGCCAGTTGAGTGCTCCCGTAGCCGTCTGATCTCACTGATTGACTCGGAAAGGCGCGTGAAATAAAATAACACGTGTCTAGAATATTGCGTCTTACCGCTTTCGGATCGAAACCGAGGCGGGCGGCGCGGGAGAGTCATCAGATGCAGGCGTTCACATCATGAGCGGCAAATCGCGCGGTAACCTGCCGCCCTTGTCGCTCCACGTCCCCGAGCCGAAATTCCGGCCGGGCGACGTCGTCGATTATTCGCATATTCCGATTCCCCCGGCAGGTGCTCAGGCCCGCCCGGACGAACAGTGCACTGCGTCCGACACGCACCCGTTGTGCCTCGATCTGGTGCGCGTGCTGGGAGACGATCACCGCGCCGTGGGCCCCTGGGACCCGAAGCTCGATGCCGAGACCCTGCGCCGCATGCTGCGCACGATGGCGTTGACCCGCGCGTTCGATGACCGGATGTATCGCGGCCAGCGCCAGGGCAAGACCAGCTTCTACATGAAGTGCACCGGCGAGGAGGCGACATCGGTCGCCCCCGCGATGGCACTTGCCGACGATGACATGGTCTTCCCCAGCTATCGCCAGCAGGGCATCCTGATCTCGCGTGGCTACCCGCTGGTCGATATGATCAACCAGATCTACTCGAACCGCGCAGACAAGCTGAAGGGGCGCCAGCTACCGATCATGTATTCGGCGCGCGACTATGGCTTCTTCACGATCTCGGGCAATCTTGCAACGCAATACCCGCAGGCCGTGGGCTGGGCGATGGCGAGTGCGATCAAGGGTGATACGCGCATTGCCGCCACCTGGATCGGCGAGGGCTCCACTGCCGAAGGTGATTTCCACTCGGCCATGACCTTCGCGGCGGTCTACAACGCGCCAGTCATCTTCAACGTCGTCAACAACCAATGGGCGATCTCGAGCTTTTCCGGGTTCGCCGGGGCCGAGCGCGCAACGTTTGCCGCTCGTGCCATCGGTTATGGCATCGCCGGTATCCGCGTCGATGGCAACGATCCGCTCGCGGTCTATGCCGCCACCGAGTGGGCCGCGAACCGCGCCCGCTCCAACGCCGGGCCAACGTTGATCGAGCACTTTACCTACCGCGCCGAGGGGCACTCAACCTCGGACGACCCTGCGCAGTATCGCTCGGCGCAGGAGCGCGATGAGTGGCCGCTCGGCGATCCGATCATGCGCCTGAAACGCCACCTTGTTGCGCTGGGCGAGTGGTCGGACGAGCAGCACGAGGCGATGGACCGCGACTTGGTCGACCAGGTCAAGGTCGCGACCAAGGAAGCCGAGAAAAACGGCATCCTCGGCCACGGCCTGCACCACCCGTTCCACACCATGTTCGAGGACGTGTTCGAGGAACTGCCCTGGAACCTCAAGGAACAGAGCGAACAGGCGATCCGCGAGCGCCGGATCAAGTGGCCAGAGTGGAAAGAAGCATGACCTACGAAGAATCTCCGGTCAGCCTTGCCGAGGCTCCGACCCGCCGCCTCAACATGATCGAAGCGATCAACGACGCGCTCGACATCATGATGGAACGCGACCCCAGCGTGGTGGTGATGGGGGAGGACGTCGGCTATTTCGGCGGCGTCTTCCGCGCCACCGCCGGGCTGCAGAAGAAGCACGGCAAGACCCGCGTGTTCGATACGCCGATCAGCGAATGCGGCATCATCGGCGTTGCTGTCGGCATGGGCGCCTATGGTCTGAGGCCCGTGCCCGAGATCCAGTTCGCCGACTATATCTATCCCGGCCTCGACCAGCTCGTTTCGGAAGCCGCGCGCCTGCGATACCGCTCTGCCGGTGAGTTCATCGCGCCGATGACCGTGCGCTCGCCCTTCGGCGGAGGCATTTTCGGTGGCCAGACTCACAGCCAGAGCCCCGAGGCGATGTTCACGCACGTCGCCGGACTAAAGACCGTCGTGCCGAGCAACCCGCACGATGCCAAGGGCCTGCTGATCGCTGCGATCGAAGACAACGACCCGGTGATCTTCTTCGAGCCCAAGCGCATCTACAACGGCCCGTTCAACGGCTACTACGACAAGCCCGTCGAACCCTGGGCGCGCCATGCCGACAGCGTGGTGCCCGAGGGCTACTATTCGATACCGCTGGGCAAGGCGCGCATCGTCCGTCCGGGGCAGGCCTTCACCGTCCTCGCCTACGGCACGATGGTCCACGTCGCCGCCGCGGTCTGCGCCGACAAGGGCGTCGACGCCGAGATCATCGACCTGCGCACGCTCGTTCCGCTGGACATCGAGACTGTGGAGAAGTCGGTGGAAAAGACCGGCAAATGCCTGATCGTCCACGAAGCCACGCGGACGTCCGGCTTCGGTGCCGAACTCTCCGCACTGGTGCAGGAGCGCTGCTTCTATCACCTCGAAGCCCCGATCGAGCGCGTGACCGGTTTCGACACGCCTTACCCGCATAGCCTCGAATGGGCCTATTTCCCCGGCCCGGTCCGCATCGGCGAGGCCATCGACCGTCTGATGAAAGCCTGAAGCCATGGGAACCTACACATTTCGCCTGCCCGATATCGGCGAAGGCATTGCCGAGGCAGAGATCGTCGCCTGGCACGTCAAGATCGGTGACCGCATCGAGGAAGACGACCGCGTTGCGGACATGATGACCGACAAGGCGACGGTCGAGATGGAAAGCCCCGTCTCGGGCACTGTGGTGCAGGTCGCGGGCGAGGTGGGCGACGTCATCGCCATCGGTTCGGCGCTCGTGGTGATCGAGACCGAAGGGGCAGGGGAGGCAGAGGTGCCTGCTCCCAGGGCCGAGGCGGTGACCCAGCGCATTGACGCGGAGACGCCCGACGCAGGCGACGTAGCCAATATCGAGGTCCGCGCGGGTTCTTCGACAAGCTCGACTCGAACCGATTTTGCCGACAGAACTGAGCCCGTGCAGCCTGATGAACTTTCGGCTGAAAACATCATCACTGAGGCATCGAAAGCCGCTCCGCTCCCCGCATTCGTTCGTGCTGAGCCAGTCGAAGCACGCGCGCCCACGCCAGCCCCAGCGCCAAGACCTGCTCAGCAGTCTGGCGCCAAAGTCCTTGCCAGCCCTGCCGTGCGCCAGCGTGCGCACGATCTCGGCATTGACCTATCCGAGGTTCGCCCTTCCGAGGAAGGCCGCATTCGCCATGCAGATCTCGACCAGTTCCTCGCCTACAACGCGACCGGCGGCTATCGCGCAGCGGGCACCGAGCGCGGTGACGAGACGATCAAGGTTATCGGCATGCGCCGCCGCATTGCCGAGAACATGGCCGCGTCCAAGCGCCACATCCCGCACTTCTCCTATGTCGAAGAGTGTGACGTAACCGCGCTCGAAACCATGCGAGAACAGCTCAATGCCAGCCGCGGAGACAAGCCCAAGCTGACGCTGCTCCCGCTGCTGATCACCGCGATCTGCCGCGCGCTGCCGCAGTTTCCCATGATCAACGCCCGCTACGACGACGAAGCGGGCGTCGTCACACGTTACGGCGCAGTGCATCTGGGCATGGCGGCGCAGACGCCGGCCGGGCTGATGGTTCCGGTGATCCGCAACGCGCAAGGCCTAAATCTGTGGCAACTGGCGCGCGAGATCGTTCGCCTTGCCGAGGCTGCCCGCAGCGGTTCGGCCAAATCCGAGGAGCTGTCGGGATCGACGCTGACGATCACCTCGCTCGGGCCGCTGGGCGGCGTTGCCACGACACCGGTCATCAATCGGCCGGAAGTTGCCATCATCGGCCCGAACCGCATCGTCGAACGCCCGATGTTCGTGTCCGACGGCATGGGTGGCGAGCGTATCGAGAAGCGCAAGCTCATGAACATCTCCATCAGCTGCGATCATCGCGTTGTTGACGGACACGATGCGGCGAGCTTTGTTCAGGCGATCAGGAAGCTGATCGAGACGCCGGTGCTGCTTCTGGCGGACTGAACGGCCCTGCAGGCACGGAGACCTGTATGCCCAAGCGCGATTCCCGCATCGATGACCATATCGCGAAGGCCGGAGCGTTTGCGCGTCCGATCCTCGAGCACTTCCGCGCAACGATGCATCGCGTCGTGCCCGAGTGCGAAGAGGCGATCAAATGGGGCATGCCGCACTTCACGCTGGCGGGGCGTAATCTGGCCGGCATGGCGGCGTTCAAGAAGCACGTTTCGATCTTCTTCCATCACGAGGAGGACCGGGGCGGGTCGGGCAAGTTCCGTCAGATCGCGTCACTGGATGACTTGCCATCTGCCGATGAATTGGAGGCGACCATCCGGGCTGCAGTGGACCGCCTCTCCCATCGGGCGACACCGAAGCAGAAGGCTCCTCCCAAGCCCGTTCCCGAGATGCCACAGGCCTTTGCCGTAGCGCTGGCTGCATCAGGCCATCAGGAGCGGTTCGAAGCCATGCCGCCCGGATATCGACGCAAATACATCGAGTGGATTGCCGAAGCGAAGACCGACGCTACCCGGGACAAGCGCATCGCGCAGTCGGTCGAATGGATTGGCGAGGGCAAGCATCGCAACTGGAAGTACCAGAAATGCTGAGGGGTCAGCGCACAACGCCGCGATAGGTGAGCTGGCCGCTCCCGCGCTGGGCAAGGGGGCCAGGCACGCGCCAGCGCAGATGCGTAACGTCCTCGGGCGTCGCATTGCGAACGCCTCCGTCCGGATCCCGTACAGTCAGGTCCTCCATCCGTCCCCAGTTGCGTCCGCCATCGACCGAGACTTCCTCGGCCCCGTCTACGCTGCGCTGGAATGCGACCGAGCGCGGCATCGGGTTGGTGACGGTGAATTCGGAACGGGGTTGCGCGGTCCAGTTGACCACGAAGATTACCCGGTCGCCGGGGCGGAGCTGATCGGCACGTTCGAGAATGCGGCTGGTCCGGCCACCAGGCGCCGCGACGAAGCGTTCGACGAAGACGTCGCTGGCAAAACGCACCGCGTCGGCAGCCTGCGCTGCCATCGGTGCGCAGAGCGCGCCAACGCTTCCCGCGCCCAGAACGATCGAACGTGCTATCATTTGTGTAAGCCCCCGCACGCCGAATTCGCGTGCGCCAGCCTTGTCGCAAACAAGCGCTAAAGCGTGGTTAACGGCGCTAAACCATGTTTTTTGCAGAGGCGCGAATTTGCTGCACGAACAGCGTTGACAGCCCCGCGCACCTGTCATAGAGGCGGCGCTCCCAAGGGTGAGCGGGTGTAGCTCAGTTGGTTAGAGTATCGGCCTGTCACGCCGAGGGTCGCGGGTTCAAGTCCCGTCACTCGCGCCATTGGGAAGATGAAAAGGGCGCCTCCGGGCGCCTTTTTCTTTGTCTGCGCGACACCGGAAAAAATCCCTGCGGACCCATGTTGACAGTCCGGCGGACCTGCCATAGAGGCGCGGCTCCCCAAGGGGCGAGCGGGTGTAGCTCAGTTGGTTAGAGTATCGGCCTGTCACGCCGAGGGTCGCGGGTTCAAGTCCCGTCACTCGCGCCACCTTGGGGAATTTTCCCTGAATTTCAGATATTTGCGGTGGTCACTTCAGTGACTGCCTCAGCCCCAGCGGCCGGTTTCCATCCAGATCAGGAAGCGCCGCAGCGGCAGCAGCCAGATCGTGCCGAGCACGACATAGGCGAGCGTCTGCACCAGCACGTGCCAGCCACCGATCACGCCCGATAGCGAGGCCACGCCGAACGCATATATCGCCAGCGCGATCATCAGGAAGATAATGCCCACGGGCTTGCGCCAGGTCGGTTGGTAGTCCTGCTTCACGCTTGCGTCTCCCACGGCCCGTAGATTCGCGTCGGCGTTACCACGGCATGGAGTGGGCAGTCATGTGGCTCGCGGGGCAGGTCGACTGCCAGTTGACAATCCCAAGCAAGGCCGATGGGCAGCACGGCAGGGTGCGCCTCGAGCCAGCGGTCGTAGTGTCCGCCTCCCTGGCCAAGCCGACCGCCTTCGGCACTGAAACCGACCAGCGGCACGAAGAGAATGTCCGGGACAAGTTCGGCGGCATCGCCGGAAGGTTGCATCACCCCTTTCCATGGACCCGGCACCAGCAGGTCATCGACCCACGGCGAGGTCCATTCACGAAAGGCCATGGGCGCCTCGCGATCGGCAAACCATGGGAGCGCAACCTTGTGACCCGCCTCATGGAAATACTGCGCATAAGCGGCGGCGGGCGCTTCATCCGGGGTCGCCACGTAGACAGCTACCGTCGCGCCTTCCGGCACCAGGGCGAGTACCGGCGATGGCGGGCGCCTGAACATCAGAGCCCGGATGCGTGGATCGAGCGCGGCGACATGGGCCTTGCGCACGGCGCGCAAGGTTTTGCGCAGCCCGGCCTTGGTCTCGGCGGGGGTCAGGTCCAAGCAAACCTCCTGATGCGATCGGGAAGGGGGGAGGGTGACGGGCCCACCATGGGTCGTTAGCTCGGAAAATCCTCCGACGCCTCGACGTCAGGTGGGGACCGCTTGCCCAGGACCAGGGTCCCGGACAGGGGCAGCCCCCTTGGATTGCTTATAGCCTCAGGGATATTCATGCGGCTCGTGCCGGGCAGATCCCGTCACGTCCCTATCTAGGCGTTGACGGCCCCTTGCTCAAGGGCTGCCCCAAGTTTTTCAAGCCGCTCGGCCAGCGTATGGATGCGCGCGATCACGGCTTCGTCGATTGCGGGTGCTGCCGCCACCGGGGACGGCGCTTCTTCCGCAATCGCAGGCTGAGCGACATCGGGCGCAGGTGCGCCGCGATGCGCATCGTGCAGTTCGTCGGCCAGCATCAGCGCGGAAAACAGCAGCATGCGCGTCTCGCTCTGCATGCCGTTCATGCGGCGCGTGCGCTCTTCGACCATGCGGCCGAGCATCTCGATGTGGGCTTCCTCGCCATCGGCGCAAGATACGGCGAATGTGCGGCCCCCAATGGGCAGGTTGACGTTGCTCACTTGGGCAGCCCCGCGAGCAGCAGGTCGAGTTGCGCCAGTTCCTGCGCAACCGTGTCCTTGAGCTTGCGATGGCGCACCTTCAGGATCGCCAGTTCCTGACCATTCTCCTCGACGCTGCCGCTCCGCTGCGAGATCGCCGTTTCGACACGCGTCAGCGCGTGCTCGAGCCGATCCAGTGCACCATTCAATTCATCTGTCGCCATGGCGCGAACGCTACCACATTGGTGTCTTATCGCAACCGCAAGGCGGCCGATCGCGCAAGACAGCGCTGACAATTGCGTGCGGTCCCCTTCGGACCGCGCGCCAGCCTTGACCCACGGGCCTCGCGTGACCAAAGAGGCCGCGCTCCGAATCATCGGGAATCGTGCCGTCGGCCGTTTTTCGACCGCACGACAGGGAAGGGCTTTTTCAAGCATGACACGCGACTCCACCGCGCTGGCGCCCATGGCCAACGCGATCCGTGCGCTCGCCATGGACGCAGTCCAGGCCGCCAATTCGGGCCACCCCGGTATGCCGATGGGCATGGCCGATGTTGCCACGGTCCTGTGGACGCAGTTCCTCAAGCATGATCCTTCCGCCCCGAACTGGTCCGACCGCGATCGCTTCGTGCTTTCGGCAGGGCACGGCTCGATGCTGATCTACGCGCTCCTGCATCTCACGGGCTATGAAAGCCCGACGATGGAGGACATCCGCAAGTTCCGCCAGCTCGACAGCGTCTGCGCTGGGCACCCCGAGAATTTCCTGATCGACGGCGTGGAATGCACCACCGGTCCGCTCGGCCAGGGCCTCGCCATGGCGGTCGGCATGGCCATGGCAGAACGCCATCTCAATGCGCAGTTCGGCAATGATCTGGTCGATCACAAGACCTGGGTCGTTGCAGGTGACGGCTGCCTGATGGAAGGCATCAATCACGAGGCGATCGGCCTTGCCGGCACGCTCAAGCTCGGCCGCCTCAACGTCCTGTGGGACGATAACAAGATCACCATCGACGGTGATACCTCGCTGTCGACCAGCGAAGACATCCTGGCACGCTACACCGCCAGTGGCTGGCACGTCGCATCGTGCGACGGGCATGACTTTGCCGACATCGCCCGCGCGCTGGCCGAGGCCGCCGCCGATCCGCGTCCGTCGCTGGTCGCCTGCCGCACCGTCATCGGCAAGGGCGCGCCCAACAAGCAGGGTGGCCACAGCGTCCATGGCGCGCCACTGGGTGCTGACGAAATCGCCGCCGCGCGCGAATATCTTGGCTGGACGTCCGCTCCGTTCGAAATTCCCGCTGACATCCTCGCCAACTGGCGCGCAGCGGGCGAAGCCGGCAAGTCGGACCGCACCGCCTGGGAGGCGCGCGCTGCTGCCAACCCGCAGGCTGCCGAACTGGCGCGCCGCATGGCTGGCGAACTTCCTGCCGACACCGGTTTCGACGCCTATATCCAGTCGCTGATCGCCACTCCGCCCAAGGTCGCGACGCGCAAGGCGAGCGAGATGGCGCTCGGTGCGTTCACCGCGGCGATCCCCGAACTCGTGGGCGGCTCGGCCGATCTCACCGGCTCGAACCTCACCAAGACAAAGTCGACCGCACCATTCACCGCCGACGACTACACCGGCCGTCACGTCTATTACGGCATCCGCGAATTCGGCATGGCCGCCGCGATGAACGGCATGGCGCTCCACGGTGGCGTGGTGCCCTATGGCGGCACGTTCCTGATCTTCTCGGACTATTGCCGCAACGCCATCCGCATGTCGGCGCTGCAGCACGTGCGCGCGATCTACGTCCTGACGCACGATTCGATCGGGCTTGGCGAAGACGGCCCCACCCATCAGCCGGTCGAGCAGGTCATGTCGTTGCGCATGATTCCGAACCTGCTGGTGTTCCGCCCCGCCGACGCGATCGAAACAGCCGAAGCCTGGGCTCTGGCCCTCGCCAACAAGGACCGTCCCTCGGCGCTTGCGCTCACCCGCCAAAACCTGCCGCCAGTCCGCTTCGACGCCGAGATGAAGAGCGCGAAGGGCGCCTACCGCCTCGTCACAGCATCGGCGGCGCGCAAGGTCGTGCTGGTCGCTACCGGATCGGAAGTCGAACTGGCGATGAAGGTTGCCGCCGCGCTCGAGGACAAGGGCATCGGTGCAGACGTCGTCTCGGCGCCGTGCCTCGAACTGTTCGACGAACAGGACGCCGCCTACAAGGCCGACCTTCTCCCCGCCGGTACGCTCAAGGTCTCGATCGAGGCCGGCGTCACGTTCGGTTGGCAGAAGTACGTCGGTGATGGCCTGACCATCGGCATCGATACTTTCGGCGCATCGGCCCCGGCCGAAGTGCTGTTCGACCACTTTGGCCTGACGGCTGAAAAGATTGTCCCGCAAGTTCTCGCGCGGGTTTCGTAATTCAACAGGAGTAATCTGACATGGCGATCAAGGTTGCGATCAACGGTTTCGGACGCATCGGCCGCAATGTGGCCCGCGCCATTCTCGAACGGCCCGATTGCGGCCTCGAGCTCGTCTCGATCAACGACTTGGCCGATGCCAAGGCAAATGCCCTGCTGTTCAAGCGTGACAGCGTCCATGGCGCGTTCTCGGGCGATGTCTCGGTCGATGGCAATGACCTGATCGTCAACGGCCAGCGCATCCAGGTGACCGCCGAGCGCGATCCCGCCAACCTGCCGCATGCCGCCAACGGCATCGACATCGCACTGGAATGCACCGGCTTCTTCACGAACCGCGATGGTGGCCAGAAGCACATCGACGCCGGCGCAAAGCGCGTCCTGATCTCGGCTCCTGCCAAGAACGTCGACCTGACTGTCGTCTTCGGCGTGAACGACGACAAGCTGACTGCCGATCACAAGATCGTCTCGAACGCTTCGTGCACCACCAACTGTCTCGCGCCGATGGCCAAGGTCCTGCACGAAGCCATCGGAATCGAGCGTGGCCTGATGACCACGATCCACTCGTACACCAACGATCAGAAGATCCTCGACCAGATCCACAGCGATCCGCGCCGCGCACGCGCTGCTGCGATGAACATGATCCCGACCAGCACCGGCGCCGCCGTAGCCGTGGGCGAGGTTCTGCCCGACCTCAAGGGCAAGCTCGATGGTTCGTCGATTCGCGTCCCGACGCCGAACGTCTCGGTCGTCGACCTGACTTTCACGCCCAAGCGCGACACCACGCTTGAGGAAGTCAACGGCGTGCTAAAGGCTGCCGCTGAGGGCGCGCTCAAGGGCGTGCTCGGCTACACCGACGAACCGCTGGTTTCGATCGACTTCAATCACGATTCACACTCGTCGACGATCGACAGTCTCGAAACCGCCGTGCTCGAAGGCAAGCTCGTGCGCGTCCTTTCGTGGTACGACAACGAATGGGGCTTCTCCAACCGCATGCTCGACACTGCGGGTGCAATGGCGAAGTTCCTCTAAGGACAACGCGGCACAATGGGGCGTCTCGGCGGAATTGCACGACACAACCGGTCGCGCGGGCCGATCGAGACGCTCGACCACGTATCGGTCACACGCGAGCAGGGAGTTCGCGGTGACCTGCGCGGCGCGATCCGCCCCGGCAAGACCGGGCGTCGCCAGATTTCGCTGATCGAGGCGGAAAGCTGGGGCAAGGCGCTGGCCGAACTTGGTCTTTCCGCAGACCGCATGCTCCCTTGGCACGAACGCCGCGCCAACCTGCTGGTCGAAGGCCTACGCCTCCCGCGCGAGGCGGGCAAGGTCATTGCCATCGGCCAGTCGCTGCGCATCGAAGTTACCTGTGAGTGCGATCCGTGCAGCCGCATGGACGAAATCCTGCCCGGTCTCAAAGCCGTGTTGCTGCCTGACTGGCGCGGCGGCGTGCTTGGCCGGGTCCTGTCTGATGGCGAGATTGCCGTCGGCGACGAAGTGAGGATCGAGGAATGAGCTTCAAGACACTGGATGATCTCGGTGACCTGACCGGCAAGACCGTTCTCGTCCGCGAAGACCTTAACGTGCCGATGGCCGATGGGGTCGTCACCGACGACACGCGGTTGCGCGCGACGGTTGCCACGCTTTGCGAACTGGCTGACAAGGGCGCGAAGGTTCTTGTTCTCGCCCACTTCGGTCGGCCCAAGGGCCAGCCCTCCGACGAGTTTTCGCTCAAGAAGCTGGCCGCACCGCTTTCGGGCGTGCTTGGTCGTCCGGTGAGCTATATCGACTGGGACGGCGACAAGGCCTCGGTCGAAGTGCTTGCTCCCGGCAGCATCGCCGTGCTGGAGAACACCCGTTTCTTCGGCGGCGAGGAAAAGAACGATCCTGCCGTGATCGAGCGCTTCGCCAGCCTCGGCGACATCTACGTCAACGATGCGTTCTCCGCGGCGCACCGCGCCCACGCCTCGACCGAGGGCTTGGCCCACGTCCTGCCCGCTTATGCGGGTCGCGCGATGGAAGCTGAACTCAAGGCACTTGAAAAGGCGCTCGGCAAGCCTGAGCATCCGGTCGCAGCGGTTGTCGGCGGGGCCAAGGTTTCGACGAAGCTTGACGTTCTCAAACACCTTGTCGGCAAGGTCGATCATCTGATCATCGGCGGCGGCATGGCCAACACCTTCCTTGCTGCGCGCGGCGTCAATGTCGGCAAATCGCTGTGCGAACATGACCTGACCGGTACCGCCGAGGAAATCCTCGACAATGCCGACAAGGCGGGTTGCACCGTGCACCTGCCTTACGACGTCGTCGTCTCGAAGGAATTCGCCGCCAACCCGCCCAGCTTGCGCACCTGCAACGTGCACGAAGTTGCTGACGACGAGATGATTCTCGATGTCGGGCCGACCGCGGTCGAGGCTCTGGGTGATGTGCTCAAGACCTGCCGCACGCTCGTGTGGAACGGGCCGATGGGGGCGTTCGAGACCGAGCCGTTCGATACTGCGACTGTCGCCCTGGCCAGAACGGCCGCTGCGCTGACCAAGGAGGGATCGCTCGTTTCGGTTGCAGGCGGCGGCGATACCGTAGCCGCGCTCAATCACGCGGGCGTCGCTGCCGACTTCTCCTACGTCTCGACCGCCGGGGGCGCCTTCCTTGAATGGATGGAAGGCAAGGAACTTCCCGGCGTCGCTGCACTGCAGGGATAATTTTTTCGGGCGCGTGTTGCACTGCGGCACGCGCCCTATTATGGCGTGAACTCGCATAGGTATGCGCCCTCATGTTGACGCCCCTTGAATCCCATGGGCGTCTTTTTAAGGCGCATTTGCGCATAGGTATGCGGAACCGGAATTCCGGGCTCCAGGCAAGAACAGGACCGGCTGATGAACACGACCGAAATGACCGCCAAGATGGCCACCGGCAACGGCTTCATCGCCGCGCTCGACCAGTCGGGAGGTTCGACTCCGAAGGCCTTGGCAGGTTACGGCGTGACCGAAGATGCCTGGTCGACCGAAGAGGAAATGTTCGGCCTTATCCATGACATGCGCGCGCGGATCATCCGCTCGGATGTGTTCCATGGCGACAAGGTGATCGGCGCGATCCTGTTCGAACGCACGATGGATGGCACTGTCGATGGCAAAGGCGTGCCTGCTGCGCTGATCGAAAAGGGCGTCGTGCCCTTCATCAAGATCGACAAGGGCCTCGAGGATGAAGCGAACGGCGTGCAGCTGATGAAGCCGATGCCCACGCTCGACGAGCTCCTGACCCGCTCGAAGGCGCTTGGCGTGTACGGCACCAAGGAGCGTTCGGTCATCAACTCGGCCAACCGCGAAGGCATTGCCGCCGTGGTGGCGCAGCAGTTCGAAGTGGGCAAGCAGGTCCTCGGCCACGGCATGATGCCGATCATCGAGCCTGAAGTGAACATCAAGTCAGCGACCCGCGCGGATTGCGACACGATCCTGTGCGAGGAAATACTCAAGGCGCTCGATACATTGCCCGAAGGCGTGCAGGTCATGCTCAAGCTTTCGCTGCCGGTCGTGCCCTGCACGTTCGATCCGCTGGTCAATCACCCCAAGGTCCTGCGCGTCGTCGCGCTTTCGGGGGGATACAAGCGCCCCGAGGCTTGCGTCGAGCTGGCCAAGAACACCGGCATCATCGCCAGCTTCAGCCGCGCCTTGCTTGAAGACCTGCGCCACCAGATGACCGACGCGGAATTCGATGCGGCGCTGGGCGCAGCGATCGACGAAATCTATGCCGGCTCGACGCAGAAGAGTGCGGTCCCGGCCTGATACCCAGTTTGAGAGGACGGAAAAGGCACGCCCCGCACCCGGCAACAAGCCGGGGCGGGGCGTTTTGATTCAGGCCGTCAGAGTCAGGGCTGCATGCTGAAATGCAGGCGATAGTCTGTGGGCTTCAGGACCGTGTCGGTCATCCGCCCCGGCTCGACCGTGTCGAGCATGATGCCGTCGGTTGCGACCTCACCAAGCGTGTAGTTGCGCAGTTGCGGGCTGTCGCCCTGCCACACTGTCGCTTCGACGGTCACGCGACCGGCCCAGACGCAGCGTGCGTTCATGGGGCAGCGGCTGTCTTCCACCACGCGTTCCGGCCGAAGCCTTACCGCGCCGACGCGTGTCGTCTCGCCAAGCCGGGCAAAGCCATCGGATGCCGGCTGAGGAATGATCGTGCAGGCCGAAAGCAGCAGGGCCGGGACGGTGGCGAAGAGGGTGATCGATCTGGTCATGGTGCCACAATGCGCAAGCTGGCTGAACCGGTCCCGAACCGGGCCGGATGCTGGCAAGAAAACGGAGGGGTGATTGCGGCGAGGCGATTGCCCGGATAAGGCGCATGCCATGACCGATCTTTCCAGCGAACTCTATCTCATCTCCCCGCTCGACGTGACCGGCCCGTTTCCAGACCGGCTTGCCCGCGCGCTTGACGCTGGCCCGGTTGCCGCATTCCAGTTCCGGGTAAAGGGCATCGACGAACACGCCGCAGCAAAGCTTGCCGAGCCGCTGCAGAGTATCTGCGCAAGCCGTGACGTGGCGTTCATCGTCAATGATTCGGTCAGTCTGGCCAAGCGGCTTGGAGCTGATGGCGTGCACCTTGGCCAGGACGATGGCGATGTGGGCGAGGCGCGCGACCGCCTTGGTCGCGATGCCCAGATCGGGGTGACTTGCCACGACAGTCGCCATCTGGCGATGGCCGCAGGAGAGGCAGGGGCGGACTACGTGGCATTCGGCGCGTTCTTCCCGTCCTCGACCAAGGACACAAAGCATGTTGCCAGTGTGGACCTGCTCGAATGGTGGCAGGGCATTTTCGAACTGCCATGCGTTGCCATTGGCGGGATCATGCCGGAAAACTGCGGTCCGTTGGTGCAGGCCGGTGCCGATTTCCTCGCGGTGAGCAATGCCGTCTGGGGTGGTGACGAGGCGGCGGCGATCAAGGCATTTCACGAGGCCATTCGCGCCAACCCGCGCATCGCGGAATAAAGCGCTTTCGGGAACTTGCGGGGGCAGGGCGGCGTTCTGACCGGATAGCCATCCGGGAGTTCAGATGTTCCGCCACGCCACTGCAACCGCGCTCGTTCTCGTCTCCCTTTCGCTGACTGCATGCAATTCCGACAAGCCCGTCCCCAGCCCGAGTGACGTTGCCAGCACGTCTGCAACGGATTCGCTCGCCTCGCGTGACCCGGCGCCGGGCGAGTCGGGCGAAAAGGATGACGTTGCCCGCCCGATGATGCAGGCGCAGGTCGTGCTCGAACGCCTCGGCTTCGCTCCGGGTGTGATCGACAACAAGGAAGGTCTTTCGACAACCAACGCGGTCAAGGGCTTTCAGGAAGCAAATGGCTTGCCGGTAACCGGCACGTTCGATCCGGCGACGATGCAGGCGCTCGGTCGATATTCGAACATCGCGGCCACGCGCCTTGTAACGATCCCTGAAGACTTTGCGCGCGGCCCCTTCGCGCCGCTGCCAAAGGACCCTGCGGCGCAAGCAAACCTGCCGATGCTCGGCTATGCCTCACTCGAGGAAAAGCTGGCAGAGCGGTTCCATACGACACCCGACGTCCTGCGCGCCCTAAATCCGCAGCTTGCCCAGCCTGCACCGCTTCCATCGGATGCTGCCGCTCCGGCAACGCCCGTGCCGGTCAATTATCAGGCGGGCCAGGAAGTTCGCGTCCCCAATGTCGGTGCAGACGCGATCGACGGCGCGATGATCAAGGACAAGGGCTGGCTGGCCACGCTGACCACCCTTGGTGTCGGCACGGCGCAGCCCAAGGTTGCGCGTATCGTGGTGAGCAAGAAGGGCGGAACGCTCAAGGCTTTCGACAAGGCGGACAAGCTTGTCGCGCTGTTCACCGTCACGACCGGTTCGTCGAAGGACCCGCTGCCGCTCGGCGACTGGAAAATCTACGGCACTGATTACAACCCCGAGTTCAGCTATGACCCGAGCCTGTTCTGGGATGTGCCCGACAGCAAGGGCGAACATCTGCTTCCGCCCGGACCCAATGGACCGGTGGGGGTGGCCTGGATCGACCTTTCGAAGGAGCACTACGGCATCCACGGCACGCCCGAACCGCAGACGATCGGACGCGCGCAAAGCCATGGCTGCGTGCGCCTGACCAACTGGGATGTGGCGCGCCTTGCGCAGATGGTGGACAGCTCCACGAAGGTTTCGTTTGTAAGCTGATCGCCCTTCCCACGAAGGCAAGTGCGTGTCAGACAGGCCGCAGGTGTTATCGATTGGAGTGGGCATGGCTGGAACCGCATCACCAAGAGAGCTGACTGTTCGCGGGGTGATCCTCGGCGCCCTGCTGACGGTCGTGTTTACCGCGGCCAATGTCTATCTCGGGCTGCGCATCGGTCTGACCTTTGCCACGTCGATCCCGGCGGCGGTTATTTCGATGGCAGTGCTGCGGGCGTTTTCGGACACCACGATCCAGGAAAACAACATCGTCCAGACGATCGCGAGTTCGGCCGGAACGCTTTCGGCCATCGTTTTCGTCCTGCCGGGCTTGGTCATGGTCGGGTGGTGGGCCGACTTCCCTTATTGGGAGTCGGTTGCCGTCATTGCGGTCGGCGGCGTGCTCGGCGTCATGTATTCGGTGCCCTTGCGCCGGGCGCTGGTGACGGGTTCGGAACTTCCCTATCCTGAGGGCGTTGCGGCGGCCGAAGTGCTGAAAGTCGGCGCGGGCGTCGGCGGTGCCGAGGAAAACCGCAAGGGCCTCGCCGCCGTCACTGCCGGAGGCCTGCTCGCCGCGCTCTATCCACTACTCGCCAAGATGAAGCTGGCGGTCGAGGAAGTTGGCGGAGTGTTCAAGGTCGGCACCGGCGGTTCCATGCTGTTCGGCGGATTGTCGCTCGCGCTGGTCGGTGTCGGACATCTGGTCGGCATCGCGGTTGGTCTCGCCATGCTGGTCGGCATCGTCATCAGCTTCGGCGTGCTTCTGCCGCACTTCACAGCGGGGGGCCCCCCGGTCGGGACCGAACTTGCCGATTTCGTCGGAACGGTGTTCCGCCAGAAAATCCGCTTTGTCGGCGCCGGCACCATCGGCGTGGCCGCAATCTGGACCTTGCTGCGCGTGATCGGTCCGATTGTGCGCGGTATCGCCGGAGCGCTTGCCGCGAACAAGGCGCGCAAGGGGCAGGGCATCGAGAGCCTTGCTTTGACCGAGCGCGATCTGCCCATCGGCATCGTCGGCGGCACGATCCTGCTCGCGATGATTCCGATTGCACTGCTGCTGGCCGATTTTGCGGTGGGAGGGCCGGTCGCTGGTGCATTGGGCATGACGCTGGTCGCCTCGGTGATCTATGTGCTCGTCGCGGGGATCGTGATTGCGTCGGTCTGCGGATATATGGCTGGTCTGATCGGTGCATCCAACAGCCCGATCTCGGGCGTCGGCATCCTGGCGGCGCTCGGCATTTCGCTGCTGCTGCTTGGCCTGTTCGGACAGGGCAACAACGAGGCCGATACCAAGGCGCTGGTCGCCTTCGCGCTGTTCGTGACCGCCATCGTCTTCGGCGTGGCGACGATCTCGAACGACAACCTGCAGGATCTCAAGACCGGGCAGTTGGTCGGCGCGACGCCTTGGCGGCAACAGATCGCGCTGGTGCTGGGTGTGCTGTTCGGCGCGCTGGTGATACCGCCGATCCTCGACCTGCTTAATTCGACCTTCGGCTTCCAGGGCGCGCCAGGTGCTGGAGAGAATGCGCTTTCGGCACCGCAGGCCGCGCTCATCTCGGCCATTGCGCAGGGCGTGCTCGGCGGGAGTCTCGACTGGGACCTTGTCGGCCTCGGCGCTGCAATCGGTGCAGGCGTTGTGCTGGTCGACGAACTGCTCAAACGTTCAGGGCGCGGCTCGCTGCCGCCACTGGCCGTGGGCATGGGCATGTACCTGCCGACGCAAGTAACGATGCTGGTGATCGCGGGCGCCGTTCTCGGCCATCTCTATAACCGCTGGGCCGCGCGGCAGGGGTCGCCCGAATTGGCGGAGCGCATGGGCGTGCTGACCGCAACCGGCCTGATCGTCGGGGACAGCCTGTTCAATATCGCCTACGCGGCGATCGTCGCCATGACGGACAATCCCGATGCACTGGCAGTTGTTGATGGTTTTGCGGCAAGCCTGCCGCTCGGCGTTGCGATCTTTGCCGGGATCATCGCCTACGCCTATTGGCGCATGCGGCGAGATGGACAATCAGCCTGAGGGACAGTCGGCCTAACCGGCGGCGGTCAGGTTGATCGGGCCTGCGTGAACGCAGCGCAGGCCGGTTTTGCCGCTGCCGCCGCTCAATTCGCGCATGATTTCCGCGCCGTCCATGATGAAGCGACGGCCGTTGAAGGTTCCGCTCGTCATGGTCAGTTCGTCGGCCAGCAGGAGGTAGGACCCGCGCGTGCCGTCGGGCGCGACATAGCTGGAGTCCGGCACGATGGCGAAGCTCGCCTCAGGCTTTGCAATCGGCATGACCGACGCATCGCCCGGCACTTCACATGTCCATGAGCCTTGCTGCAGCACTGCCAGCTTGCCGCCGGGCACGGCGTTTGCGGGGCCGGTGAGGCCGATCAGGACCAAGGCAGGGATAATCGCGCGCATCATGCAAATTGCGCTAGCATGCGACGCCCGCTTGAAGCAACGCCCGCGAGCGGCTAAGGGCCGCGCTTCCCTTACCCTGGTATAGGCTCTTTCCATCATGAAGATCAGCGGCGTGGACATTCGTCCGGGCAATATCCTGGAATACGAAAAGGGCATCTGGAAAGTTGCCAAGACCCAGCACACCCAGCCCGGCAAGGGTGGCGCGTTCATGCAGGTCGAAATGAAGAACCTCATCGACGGCCGCAAGACCAACGTCCGCTTCCGCAGCGCCGACACGGTCGAGCGCGTGCGCCTCGATACCAAGGACTTCCAGTTCCTTTACGCCGAAGGCGATGATCTGGTTTTCATGGACGTGGAAACCTACGACCAGATCACCCTGCCTTCCGATCTTCTCGGCGATGCCGCCGCGTTCCTGCAGGACGGCATGACCGTGCTGCTCGAAATGTACGACGAGCGCCCGATCTCGGTCCAGCTGCCCGACCAGGTCGAAGCGACGATCGTCGAGGCTGACGCAGTGGTGAAGGGCCAGACCGCTTCTTCGAGCTACAAGCCCGCGATCCTCGACAATGGCGTGCGCGTCATGGTGCCGCCGCACATCGGCAGCGGTACGCGCATCATCGTCGACGTTTACGAGCGCACCTACGTCGGCAAGGTGGGCTGATAGATGGCAGCCATTTCCGGCCTGATGCGCGTGATGGAGCGCGCGGCGCGCAAGGCGGGCGGCCGCCTGCGTCGCGATTTCGGCGAAGTCGAGCATCTCCAGGTCAGCAAGAAGGGCCCGGCGGACTTCGTCTCGAAGGCCGACCAGCACTCTGAACGGACCTTGTGGGACGAGCTGCGCGAGGCGCGTCCGGGTTGGGGCTTCCTGATGGAAGAGGGTGGCGAGATCCCGGGTGAAGAGGGCAAGCCCCGCTTCATCATCGATCCGCTCGACGGCACCAGCAACTTCCTTCACGGCATTCCGCACTTCGCGATCTCGATCGCGGTGCAGGAACGCACGCTGGACGGCAAGGACTGGGGCGAGGTGACGGCGGCCTTGGTCTACCAGCCAGTGACCGACGAGAGCTTCTGGGCCGAGAAGAGTCGCGGTGCGTGGTTGCAGGACCGTCGCTTGCGGGTCTCGGCGCGCCGCTACATGGACGAAGCGTTGATTGCGACTGGGATTCCCTTTGCGGGCCGTGGCGACATCAACGAATGGGTGCGCATCTATGCCGAACTGGGCCCGCGCATCGCGGGCATCCGCCGCTTCGGAGTCGCCTCGCTCGATCTCGCATGGGTTGCCGCCGGGCGGTTCGACGGTTTCTGGGAATCGGGTCTCTATCCTTGGGACACGGCCGCCGGATGCCTGCTGGTGCGCGAAGCCGGCGGCTTCGTTTCCGACTTCAAGGGCCGATCGCAGCCGATCTGCGACGAGACGGTGCTTGCCGGAAACGACGCGCTTCATTCGAAGTTGCACAAGCTTCTGGCCGGCGCGCTGCGCAACGCCTGATCAGCGCTTGACCTCGCACGGGGCTGCTGGCTAAGGCCGCAGCCCTGACGGCGCAGTGCCCCTGTGGCGGAATGGTAGACGCGAACGACTCAAAATCGTTTGTAGAGATACGTGCCCGTTCGAGTCGGGCCAGGGGCACCATCCGACTGCGGCGTTAGACAGCATGACGCGCAGATGTTTGTGCGAACGAAAGTTCCGTTAGGGAAACTTTCCGGCCGAACCAACAGAACAATCTGTTGCTTTCAGTCGATTTCATTGGACCCCGAGCGGGCGGCAGATATTGCGGCCAGCGATGATACCTGCTCGCGGCTCGGCATGAATGGCCCTTCACGCATCCGGCGTTGGCGTTCTTCCTCAAGCGCCTTGAGATAAGCCTTGCGCTGCTCCGGGCTCATCTTGGCAAGTGCCGCCCGATCGACCTCGATCACAATGGGCATCGGCCCCAGCGCCATGCTGGCGGGGACATAGCTGCTGTTCCCGCCCGGACTGGATGTGCCGTCCATCGGCTCGCCGAATGTGCCTCGAAACCCGCCGGAACCACGCTTTGCATCAGCTGAGCGATTATCGCCGATCTTGGCCTTGCCGAAGCGTTTGACTTCGGCCTGCTTCATTTCCGTATGCTGGTCGTTGCGCGCGATTGCCTCCTGCGTTTCGCCATTGGCGAAAACGGCAACGACCGTCGAAATCGCGATCGTGATCATCGCGAAGTGCCGGTACATCTTTGGATCGATGCCGAGAATATGGGACGTTGCAGTGGACATTCTCTGCCGCAATAGCGACAGCATCTTAAGGATAATGCCACGCGTGATGGTTAGCAAAGCCTTGCCGTAATGGTGGCGACGGCGGCAGGGACTGGCTTGTGTTCCAGATATGTTCCCGGTAAGCAGCGGGCATGGCCAAACCCAAACGCCGCTATGTCTGCCAGGCCTGTGGCAGCGTCACTCACCGCTGGCAGGGCCAATGTGCCGATTGCAGCGAATGGAACACGCTTGCCGAGGAAGCACCCGAAACGGTGTTCTCGGCCAAGCATGATCTTTCGAGCGGAGGTCGTCCGGTCAGCTTTGCTTCACTCGACCATCCGGTAAAGCTGCCACAGCGCCGCCGCACGGGCATTGCAGAATTCGACCGTGCGCTTGGCGGCGGCCTCGTGCCCGGCAGCGCGATCCTGATGGGCGGCGATCCGGGCATCGGCAAGTCTACCCTGCTTTTGCAAGCTGCGGCCAAGGTCGCGCTCGATGGCGGCTCGGCGGTCTACATCAGCGGCGAGGAGGCATCGGACCAGGTGCGCCTGCGCGCCGACCGACTTGGGCTGGGCAAGGCGCCGATCATGCTCGCGGCGGCAACGTCGGTGCGTGATATCCTGACCACGCTTGGCACGATGGAGACGCCCGACCTGCTGGTGATCGATTCGATCCAGACCATGCATTCCGACCAGATCGAGGGTGCGCCCGGCACGGTTAGCCAGGTGCGGGGCTGCGCCTTCGAACTGATCCGCTATGCCAAGGAGAATGGCGTTGCGATGGTGCTGGTGGGCCACGTGACCAAGGATGGATCGATCGCCGGGCCGCGTGTGCTCGAACACATGGTCGATGTGGTGATGAGCTTCGAGGGAGAGCGAAGCCATCAGTACCGCATCCTCCGCGCGATCAAGAACCGCTTTGGCGCGGTCGACGAGATCGGCGTGTTCGCGATGGCGGGCGCAGGGCTTGAAGAAGTGGGCAATCCGTCTCTGCTGTTCCTTTCGGGACGCGAACAGGACGTGGCGGGTAGCGCGGTGTTTCCCGCACTGGAGGGCACGCGACCGGTGCTTGTCGAAATACAGGCGCTGACCGTCCGGCTTGCCAGCGGAGCAACACCGCGCCGCGCGGTGGTGGGATGGGACAGCGGGCGTCTGGCGATGCTGCTGGCCGTGCTGGAAGCGCGTTGCGGGCTGAGCTTTTCCACTGCGGAAGTCTATCTCAACGTGGCAGGCGGTTATCGGCTGACAGATCCGGCGGCAGACCTCGCGGTGGCGGCAGCACTGGTATCGGCGCTATCGGACCGGCCCTTGCCATCGGATTCCATCTGGTTCGGTGAAATCTCCCTTGCCGGAGAAGTGCGGCCTGTCGCGCACACGCCAGTGCGCCTGCGTGAGGCAGCAAAGCTAGGATTTTCGCGGGGTTGCGGGCCTGAAGCCGGGGCCGAAAAGGTCGAAGGCCTGCGCTATTCGCCGCTCCGGCTGCTGCCAAATCTGATTGACCGGGTCATGGGCGGGTCATAGGCTCCAGCACAATGACCGGTTTCGACTATGTAGTCCTGATCCTCGTCGGCCTCGGCGCGGTAGGCGGCTTTTTCCGCGGCTTCGTGGAAGAGGTCCTGTCGTTGGCTGCATGGTGCCTTGCGCTGCTGGCAGTGCACTACTTCCACGCGCCGCTCACCGAATGGCTCGGCGGGCATCTTCCCAATGAGACGGGCGCTGGGATTCTCGCCTTCGCGCTGCTGCTGCTCGCCCCCTACATCCTGACGCGCTTCGTGGCCCGCCGGATGGGCAACGCGAGCAGGGGATCGGTAATCGGGCCGATCGATCGCATTCTCGGTTTCGGTTTCGGTGCCGTCAAAGCCTTCGTCATCGTCGTGCTGGGTTATTCGCTGGTCGTCTTTGCCTATGACCTCGTGTGGGGCGAGGGTGGTAGGCCGCAGTGGATAACCGAATCGCGGACTTATCCTTTCCTGAATGCAGCGAGCGAGGAACTGCTGACGCTCATTTCCGAACGGCGCGAGCAGGCCGCAGAGCAGGCGCGCGAAGTTGCGAAGCGCAAGGCGCGCAACGCCGTTCTCGGCGAGTGAGATGAGCAGTCGCGGGCTCTACACGCCCGAAATTCTCGCTGCGGCGATGGATTTGACACAGTTTCCGTGGGACGAGGCGCTTCCGTTGCGAGGTAGCGCACGCTCGCGCAGCTGCGGAAGCGTGATCGAGATGGCGCTGCGCCTCGATGCCGGAGGACGGATCGCTCAGGTCGGGATCAAACCCCATGCCTGTGCCGTGGGACAGGCCGCGGCATCGCGCTTTGCCCGCGCGGCGAGCGGCAAGGATCTGGGTGAGTTGCGCGCTACCCGGTCGGCCCTGTCTGGCTGGCTCAATGGCCAAGGGGACATGCCTGACTGGCCGGGGATCGATCTGCTTGAACCGGCGCGGGCTTATCCGGCAAGGCACGGCGCGATCGTGCTGGCATGGGATGCGGCCATTTCCGCTCTGGAATAGGCGCAGGGGTTCCGCGTTGCCTGCCTCTTCGCTAGAGGATGCGCGACGAAGACGATTGCCTGGGGGATTGAGAGTGACAGCAGTCTTGAACAGGGGCCACGGCGCGCAGCCGAGCGCGTCCGACATACGGCTAGTCATTGCTGCAAGTTCCGCTGGTACCGTGTTCGAATGGTACGACTTTTTCATCTACGGCACGCTCGCCGCGATCATCGGCAAGACGTTCTTTCCGGCCGATAACGAGACACTTCAGGTGCTGCTGGTGTGGGCCGGCTTCGCTGTGGGCTTTGGCTTCCGCCCGCTCGGTGCGATCCTGTTCGGATATCTCGGCGACAAGCTGGGACGCAAGTACACCTTCCTCGTCACCGTGACGCTGATGGGCATCGCCACCGCAGGCGTCGGGCTTATTCCATCGGCGGCGAGCATCGGGTTATTTGCGCCGGCCATCGTCATCTTCCTGCGCGTGCTCCAAGGCCTTGCGCTCGGCGGGGAATACGGCGGCGCTGCGATCTATGTGGCAGAACACGCGCCGGGCGGACGGCGCGGCTATTATACGAGCTACATTCAGGCGAGCGTGGTCGGCGGCTTCGTGCTGAGCCTGATCGTGGTGCTTTCGAGCAAGGCGCTGATGAGCGAGGACACCTGGCTGACGTGGGGCTGGCGCGTGCCGTTCCTGGTCAGCCTGGCGCTTCTGGCCATATCGCTGTGGATGCGGCTCAAGCTTTCGGAGAGCCCGGTATTTCAGGCGATGAAAGAAGAAGGCGAACTGGCCGGTAACCCGTTTATCGAAAGCTTTACCTATCCCGGCAACAAGCGTCGCATTTTCATTGCGCTGTTCGGCATCGCGGCTGGGCTTACGGTGATCTGGTACACCGCGATGTTCTCGGGCCTCAGCTTCCTCAAATCGGCGATGCGGGTCGAGGATACGACAGCGGAAATAATCGTCGGTATCGGAGCCGGGGTCGGGATGATCTTCTTCATTCTGTTCGGCGCGCTGTCCGACCGAATAGGGCGCAAGAAGCCGATCGTTTTCGGCTATGTGGCAACGCTACTGATGCTGTTCCCGACCTTCTGGCTGATGGGATCGGCGGCGAACCCCGAACTTGCGGCAGCAGCCGCGCGCAGTCCGGTGGTCGTGAGCGGGGCCGATTGCCATTACAGTCCGTTCGCCTCCGAGCAGGAAAGCCATTGCGGAAAGTTGCTGGCCGACCTTGCCTCGTCGGGCGTGACCTACCGGCTCGAGCATTCGACGACGTTCACGGCAACGGTTGGCGGCGATCCGATCGACGTTTCCAGCTACCCATGGACCGAGAAAGCGGCCGCGCGCGCGAAGGTGCTGCAGGCTGCACTTTCGGCACATGGTTATGATTTCGCCAAGGTCAGCCCGTCGGCCGGGCGGATTGCGATCGTCATCATAGCGCTGCTCATGCTCATGGCGCTGTCGGGGGCGACGTACGGCCCGGTGGCAGCATTGTTGTCCGAAATGTTCCCGCCGCGCATCCGCTACAGTTCGATGTCGATCCCCTATCATCTCGGGACCGGGTACTTCGGTGGCTTCCTTCCGCTTATTTCGAGCTACATAATTGCGCGTACCGGTGATCCTTATGCCGGGCTCTGGTACACCTGGGTCATCGTGCTTGTAGCCCTCATGGTGGCGATCTGGGGCCTCAAGGACGGATTGCCGACCGACTTTGCCGATGACTAAGACATCTGACTGCCATCCGCCGCTTCCCCCGGCAGCCTTGCGCCTGCGACTCGATGCCGAAGCGCTGGCGGGGAACTGGCGTTCGCTTGATGCCATGTCGGGCGAGGCGCGGGCCGGAGCGGCGATCAAGGCCGATGGCTACGGACTGGGTGCAGCCCGCGTGGCGAAGGTTCTGGCAGGGGCCGGATGCCGCGATTTCTTCGTGGCACATTGGGCCGAGGTCCCTGACGTGCTCAGCGAGGTACCGGCCGAGCGCGTGGCGGTGTTGCACGGACCGTTGAGCGCCGCGGATGCGGACTATGCGCGACAGACGGGAGTTCGTCCCGTGCTCAACAGCCTAGCGCAAGTGGAGCTTTGGCTGAACGGCGGAGGCGGGCCGTGCCACTTGATGGTCGATACCGGCATGAACCGCCTCGGTCTTGGCCTGAGCGAGATCGGTGACCCGATGCTCGGGCAGCTCGATATCGACATCTGCATGAGCCACCTTGCCAGCGCTGACGAGGACGTGGCGCAGAACGAGTTGCAGCGCCAGCGCTTCGAGCGCGTGCGGGCGCTGGTCCCGGCGCGGCGCTACAGCCTTGCAAACAGTGCCGGAATCGCGCTCGGGCACGCTTATCATGCCGATCTCACGCGCCCCGGACTTGCGCTTTATGGCGGGATTGCGCGGCCGGAACTCGTCGGACGCATCGCGCAAGTTGCATATCCCGAGGCCGCGGTCGTGCAGGTCCGCACGCTCGCGCCGGGCGACAAGGTGGGGTACAATGCCACCTTTACGGCTGAGCGAGCCATGCGCGTCGGCGTGCTCGCGATTGGCTATGCCGATGGCTATCTGCGTTGCTGGTCAGGCAAGGGACGCTTCACATACGAGGGGCAGGAGGTAGCGGTTCTCGGGCGCGTCTCAATGGACCTTACGATAGTTGACCTTCGGGATCTGCCCGATTGCAAGGAAGGCGACTGGATCGGCGCGGTCTATGACCTGCCACTTGCCGCAGTGCGCAGTGGTCTCTCTCAATACGAACTCCTTACCTTGTTGGGCCGCCGATTTTCCCGCCAAAGTGGAATCTAGGGGCTCTTGTTAAGTTTTGTTGCGCCGCACATGCTGCACATGCTAAAAGGACAAATGTCGCAGCGGGGGCGTTAGAGCCATGACCAATGAATCAAAAATCGGCGAAACGGTAATAATCAAGAAATACGCCAACCGCCGTCTCTACAATACCAGTACCTCGAGCTACATCACGCTCGACCATCTCGCGCAGATGGTGAAGGAAAACATCGACTTCAAAGTGATGGATGCCAAGACGGGTGCGGATCTGACGCATGCGATCCTGACGCAGATCATCATGGAAGAGGAATCGGCGGGTGAGCAGATTCTGCCTACCAATTTCCTGCGCCAGCTGATCTCGATGTACGGCAACTCGATGCAGGCATTCCTGCCGGGCTATCTGGAAGCGTCGATGGACCACTTCCGCGAGAATCAGGCCAAGATGCGCAAGGCGATCGAGGAAAGCATCGGTTCGAACCCGCTGGCCCAGATTGCACAACGCAACATGGAAATGTTCAAGGCCGCTGCCGCAGCATTCGTGCCCGGAGCGACGGTGAAGGACGAGGCGAAGCCAGCGTCCGAAACCGGCGAACTTGATACCCTGCGCGAGCAGATGGCCGAAATGCAGCGCAAGCTCGACCAGCTTTCCAAGTAAGGCGCCTGCCCGCAAAGCCAGGTTGCGCGACATTTCGCGTGAATCCGGGCATTGCGGGAAACGGCTTTGCGCTTTAACGCGCAACCCCATGAACCAGCCTGCAATAAAGCACGCGCTCAACGTCAAGCGCGCCGACGACTTCGCCCAGTGGTATCAGGCCGTGATCTCGGAAGCCGAGCTTGCCGAGGAATCCGGCGTGCGCGGCTGCATGGTGATCAAGCCGTGGGGCTATGGCATCTGGGAACGCATCCAGAAGCTTATGGATGCGCAGATCAAGGAAGCGGGCGTCGAGAACTGCTACTTCCCGCTCTTCATCCCGCTTTCATACTTCGCCAAGGAGGCCGAGCACGTCGAAGGCTTCGCCAAGGAAATGGCGGTCGTCACGCACCATCGGCTGATCGGTGATGGCAAGGGCGGGCTGGTGCCCGATCCCGAGGCGAAACTGGAAGAGCCGCTGGTCGTCAGGCCGACGTCGGAGACGGTGATCGGCGCCGCGATGGCACGCTGGGTGCAGTCGTGGCGCGACCTCCCGTTGATGGTCAACCAGTGGGCCAACGTGGTGCGCTGGGAGATGCGCACCCGCATGTTCCTGCGCACGAGTGAATTCCTCTGGCAGGAGGGGCACACCGCTCACGTCGACGAAGCTGACGCGATGAGCGAGACACTGCGCGCGCTCGAGATGTATCGCGCTTTTGCCGAAGGGCCGCTGGCAATGCCGGTGATTGCCGGGCCCAAGCCGGAGAACGAGCGTTTTCCCGGTGCGGTGGAGACGTTCTCGATCGAGGCGATGATGCAGGACGGCAAGGCACTGCAGGCGGGCACTTCGCACTACCTGGGCACCACATTCGCGCAGGCCGCGGGCATCCAGTATCAGAACAGGGAAGGCCAGCAGGCACTGGCGCACACCACGTCGTGGGGCGTTTCGACGCGCCTGATCGGCGGCGTGATCATGACGCATGGCGACGATGATGGCCTGCGCGTACCGCCGCAGGTGGCGCCGCAGCAGATCGTCATACTGCCGATGCTGCGCGACAACGACAGCGACGAGGCACTGCTTGCCTACTGTGAGGATATCCGCAAGGCGCTGGCCAGGCAGTCTGTGTTCGACGAACGGGTGCGGGTGCTTCTCGACAAGCGTCCCGGCAAGGCCACGCAGAAGCGCTGGGCCTGGGTCAAGAAAGGCGTGCCGCTGATCCTCGAGATCGGCGGGCGCGATGTCGAGGCCGGGCAGGTTTCGGTGCTGCGTCGTGACCGGCTGTGGCGCGCCGACGCGAAGCCTAACTTCGCAGGGCAGGCCAAGGATGACTTCATCTCTGCGGCTGCGGGCGAACTCGAATCCATTCAGGAAGCGCTGTACACCCAGGCGCGCGAGCGCCGCGATGCGCAGATCGTGCGCGACGTGACCGACCTTGCAGGACTTGCAACTCACT
This sequence comes from Novosphingobium sp. HNCC26DJ243, assembly GCF_057180545.1. Classification (NCBI taxonomy): domain Bacteria; kingdom Pseudomonadati; phylum Pseudomonadota; class Alphaproteobacteria; order Sphingomonadales; family Sphingomonadaceae; genus Novosphingobium; species Novosphingobium sp. HNCC26DJ243. Next base: position 278,820 of record NZ_JBXUGN010000001.1, read on the forward strand.
TTGCGGAAAGCGCGAAGTTTCCGGGTTGGGTCGAGATGGGCTGGAGCAAGCCGACCGGTGCCGCGCTCGACAAGGTGGTCGAGCAGTTGAAGGCGCTCAAGCTGACGATCCGCAACACGCCGCTGGATGCGGAAAAGCCCGAAGGATTGTGCCCGTTTACTGGTGAGCCGGCCGTCGAGAAGATCCTGATCGCCCGGGCATACTGATCGGCGGGAAGTGTCGGGCTGCTTCACGTAATGTGCTTGCAGCCTGAACACAGCATGCCCCTGAACATCGCTTGCCATTGCCGGGGCGAAAGACCACATGCCGGGAATGGCTAAAAGCAAATTTCCCCAGGGTCTACCTTCGCGCCAGCAGGTGCTCGATTTCATCGCCCAATCGGACGAACCGGCAGGCAAGCGCGAGATTTCAAAGGCTTTCGGGCTCAAGGGTACCGAGAAGATCGCGCTGAAGGCGCTGCTCAAGGACATGGCCGAGGAAGGCCTGATCGACGGTAACCGCAGCGCGTTCCACGCGATGGGAGGCGTGCCCAAGGTGACCGTGTTGCGGATCGTCGAGATCGATGAGGGCGAGGCCGTGGCCATTCCCGAGACCTGGCAGCCCGACGATGCCAGCCCGCCGCCACGCCTGCGCGTCGTGGAGCCGCGCGGCAAGGTGCGTGATCGGCAGGCAGCGCTGCGCGTCGGCGACCGCGTGCTGGCGCGGACCGAAGAGGCGGGCAAGGGCTGGCTCGCGCATCCGATGAAGAAGCTGGCCGTGGCTGATGAACAGGTCATGGGCGTCGTCGAGCTGGACGGCACCGGCAAGGGCTGGCTTGCACCGGTCGACAAGCGCGTGCGCAATGCGGTGCAGATTTCCGATCTGGGTGGCGCCGAAGCCGGACAACTTGTCTTGGCTGAGCCGGCAGGACGATCGCCGCGTTCGGGCGTGCGGGTGACGGCCGTGCTCGGTGATCCGCTGGCACCGCGAGCCTTCAGCCTTATCGCGATCCACAAGCACGGCATTCCCAACGTCTATTCTGCCGACACTCTTGAAGAAGCGGAAACTGCGGCAAAGTTGCCGTTGAGCGAGGAACATCGCGAGGATTTGCGCCATCTGCCGATCGTGGCGATCGACCCGAGCGACGCGCGCGACCATGACGATGCAATCTGGGCCGAGCCCGATGGTGAGGGCGGTTTTCGCGCGCTGGTGGCGATTGCGGACGTCAGCTTCTATGTGCGACCCGGCGGTCTGATCGATCGCGAAGCCCGCAAGCGCGGCAACTCGGTCTATTTCCCCGATCGCGTCGTACCGATGCTGCCCGAGGTGTTGAGCGCGGACGTCTGCTCGCTAAAGGCTGGCGCGGACCGCGCCGCGATGGCGTGTCATCTGTGGATCGACGCGCAAGGGCGGATCAAGGAATGGCGCTTCACCCGCGCGCTGGTGCGAATTGCCGAAGTGATCGCCTATGAAGAGGCGCAGCGCTGGATCGACGCGGGCGAGGCAGCCCAGCATCTCGCCAACTTGTGGGACGCATGGCGCTTGTTGGAGAAGGCGCGGCAGGATCGCGATCCGCTGGATCTGGATCTGCCGGAGCGGCGCGTGGTGCTTGATGCGCAGGGCAAGATTGCCGAAATCGTCATGCGCGAGCGGCTCGATGCGCACCGAGTGGTCGAGGACTTCATGATTGCGGCCAACGTGGCCGCGGCCAAGGCGCTTGAGGCCAAGGTTGCACCTGTGGTCTATCGCATCCACGAACCGCCGAGCCGCGAGAAACTGATCGCGCTCAAGGACTATCTGGCGACGTTCGACCGCAAGCTGTCGCTGGGGCAGGTGATCACGCCTTCGCTGTTCAACCGGATGCTCAAGGACGTGACGGATGACGCCGAGAAGGCGCTGGTCATGGAGGCGGTGCTGCGCAGCCAGACGCAGGCCTACTACGGTCCACGCAATGCCGGGCATTTCGGGCTCTCCCTGGGCAGCTACGCGCACTTCACATCGCCGATTCGACGCTATTCGGACTTGCTGGTGCATCGTGCGCTGGTTGATGCCTATGGGCTGGAACAGCCGCGCCCCAAGGCCGACGTTCCTGCGACCTCTGGTCTTTCCGACCGTGACCGTGCCGATCTGGGGCGAGTGTCCGAAGCTATCAGCAATGCCGAGCGGCGCGCCATGATGGCCGAACGCGAGACGATCGATCGCTACGTCGCGGCATGGCTCTCAGGAAAGGTGGGCGAGGTCTTCGACACCCGGATCACCGGGGTCCAGAAGTTCGGTCTGTTTGCAACAATCATCGGCCTCGGCGGTGACGGTCTGGTCCCGGTTTCAACGCTGGGTGCCGAACGTTTCGGCTATGACGAGAAGGCGCAGGCGCTCGTGGGGGAACTGAGCGGCGAGGTGTTCAACATCGGCATGATCATCAAGCTGAGGCTGGCCGAGGCAAACCCGCTGACCGGCGCACTCAAGTTCGAGCCGGTCGATGTGGCCGAAGGCGTGCAGCGGATCGAACGGCGCGGCGGCAAGCTGGAGCACAAGCCGCGCGGCAAGAGCGGGTTCAAGGGCCAGCATGTCCCCGGCAAGCGCGGACGGCCTTCGAACATCCGGCACCAGGGCAAGAAAAAGCGCTGAAGGGTCAGCTCACCCGGTCGATCGTCTCGTCATCCAGCGCGCCTGGCACGATCATCAGCGGGCAGGGCAACTGGCCTGCAATCCCGGCGAAGTGGGTGACGAGCGGTCCGGGGCTCCCGTCCTTTGCCGCGCCCAATACCAGCGCGGAAACCTCGGGGTGTTCGCCGAGATAGGCGCGGACCGACTGCGGGCCATCTCCCTGCATGACCGCGATGACAGGGCTGAGACCGGATTCGCTGGCGAGACTTCCGGCCGCCGCCATGGCCAGCGCTTCAGCCCGATCGCGCGCCTCTTCCTCAATCGTCGCCTGGACGCCGCCGAATGCGACGAATTCCTGCCGCGGCATGAGCGCAAGGATATGGACGGTGCCTCCGGTGCGGACGGCGCGGCGCGCGGCGAAGCGGAGCGCGGCGCGCGCTTCCTCGGTCTCGTCCATGATGACCAGGTAAATACGCTGCGGCATGCCTTCGATCCTCCAATATCCTTCGTATCGGCAAATTCGTATGCGGTGCAAGCGGCAAGCCACTTGACCCGACGCGCCATGCTGGTGAAATGGGCCCGACAAAAGATGCAGGGGAGGTTTGCGTTACGGCATCCTTTCCCTTGCGCCATCAGGACACGGAAAAAGCACCATGCCCATCGCGATCAAGATGCCCGCCCTTTCGCCGACCATGGAGGAAGGCACCCTCGCGAAGTGGCTGGTAAAGGTGGGCGACAAGGTGTCTTCGGGCGACATCATGGCTGAAATCGAGACCGACAAGGCGACGATGGAATTCGAAGCGGTCGACGAAGGCACGATCGTCTCGATCGACGTTTCCGAAGGCAGCGAAGGCGTCAAGGTCGGCACCGTGATTGCGATGCTCGCTGGCGAGGACGCGAACGCACCGGCTCCGGCGGCCAAGGTCGCCGAAGCCGCTCCTGCTGCGAAGGCTGCACCTGCTCCCGCTCCTGCCGCTGCACCGGTTGCAGCCCCGGCCGCAGCGCCTACCGCCAAGGGTGACCGCGTGGTCGCCAGCCCGCTTGCCAAGCGCATCGCCGCCGACAAGGGCGTCGACCTTGCCGGGATCAAGGGTTCGGGCCCGAACGGTCGTATCGTCAAGGCGGACGTCGAAGGCGCCAAGTCCGGCGCAGCAGCTGCTCCCGCCGCTGCACCGGCATCGGCCGCGGCTGTTTCGGCACCTGCTGCCGCGCCCGCTCCGACCGCAGTTCCCGACTTCGGCATTCCGTACGAAGCGCAGAAGCTCAACAACGTGCGCAAGACGATCGCGCGCCGCCTGACCGAGGCGAAGCAGACGATCCCGCACATCTATCTTACCGTCGATATCCAGCTGGATGCGCTGCTCAAGCTGCGCAGCCAGCTCAACAAGGCGCTCGAAGCGCAGGGCGTGAAGCTTTCGGTCAACGACCTCATCATCAAGGCTCTGGCCAAGGCGCTGGTCCAGGTGCCCAAGTGCAACGTGAGCTTTGCGGGCGATGAACTGCGCAACTTCAAGCGCGCCGACGTATCGGTTGCCGTGGCCGCGCCTTCGGGCCTGATCACGCCGATCATCGTCGATGCCGGGTCCAAGTCGATTTCGGCAATTGCGACCGAGATGAAGGTGCTGGCAAACAAGGCGCGCGAAGGCAAGCTGCAGCCGCATGAATTCCAGGGCGGCACGGCCTCGCTTTCGAACCTCGGCATGTTCGGGATCAAGCAGTTCGAGGCAGTGATCAATCCGCCGCAGGGCATGATCATGGCGGTGGGTGCTGGCGAGCAGCGTCCTTACGTGATCGACGGTGCGCTGGCCGTGGCGACCGTGATGTCGGCAACCGGCAGCTTCGATCACCGGGCGATCGACGGGGCCGACGGTGCCGAACTGATGCAAGTGTTCAAGAACCTGATCGAGAACCCGCTGGGCCTGGTCGCCTGATCGAAGTCGCAGGGGCGAGGCCATGGCCGATACGCTACCCACCGGCGAACCGGCCATTCGCATCACTGCCATGCCGGCAGATGCGAACCCCGCCGGGGACATTTTCGGCGGGTGGCTGATGGCGCAGATGGACATGGCCGCCGGGATCGTGGCGGCCAGAACTTCGAAGGGCAGGGCGGCCACGATCGCTGTCGACGGGATGACATTCCATCATCCCGTGCATGTCGGCGACGAAGTGTCGGTCTATGCCCGACTTACGGCATCGGGGCGTACCTCGATGACGATTGACGTGGAGACCTGGCGCCGCGCCCGCACCGGCGAAGAGCGCCAGAAGGTTACCCAAGCCAGATTTTTCTTCGTCGCGATCGACGACGACCGCAAACCGCGGCCCTTGCCGCAACGAGACTGACAGGAGCATTCGTGTGGCAGAACAATACGACGTCATCGTCCTCGGATCGGGCCCCGGCGGCTATGTCGCGGCGATCCGCTGCGCCCAGCTTGGACTCAAGACCGCGATCGTCGAGCGCGAGAATCTGGGTGGCATCTGCCTCAACTGGGGTTGCATTCCGACCAAGGCGCTGCTGCGCTCTGCCGAAGTGCTCAACCACATGAAGCATGCCGCCGCCTATGGACTGGCCGCTGACAACATTCGCGCCGACCTTGACGCGGTGGTCAAGCGGTCGCGCGGGGTTGCCAAGCAACTCAATCAGGGCGTCACGCACCTGATGAAGAAGAACAAGATCACCGTGCACATGGGCAACGGCGTATTGAAGTCGGCGACTTCGGTCGAAGTCACGGGCGACAAGGGCACCGAGACGATCAGCGCCAAGCACGTGATCGTTGCAACCGGCGCGCGTGCGCGCGACTTGCCCTTTGCCAAGGCCGATGGCGAGCGCGTGTGGACTTATCGCCACGCGATGACTCCGAAGGTGCTTCCGACGAACCTGCTGGTCATCGGCTCGGGCGCGATCGGGATAGAATTTGCAAGCTTCTACAACGACATGGGCGCCAAGGTCACCGTCGTTGAGATGATGGACCGCGTGGTGCCGGTGGAAGACGCGGATGTCTCGGCTTTCCTTGAGAAGGCGCTGACCAAGCAGGGCATGACGATCATGACCGGTGCCGGCGTCGAGAGTCTGGCCGTGAGCGCATCGGGCATCAAGGCGAAGATCAAGGGCAAGGACGGGAAGGTTGCCGAAAGCGACTTCAGCCACGTGATCGTCGCGGTGGGCATCGTTCCCAACACCGAGAACATCGGCCTCGAAGGGCTGGGCGTGAAGGCCGAGCGCGGCATCATCGCGATCGACGGCTATGGTCGAACCAACGTAAAGGGTCTGTGGGCGATCGGCGACGTTACGCCGGGGCCGTGGCTGGCACACAAGGCGAGCCATGAAGGCGTGATCGCGGCTGAAGCCATTGCCGCAGAACTCGGCAACAAGGACGTCCACCCGCACCCGATGGATCGCGGCAACATTCCCGGCTGCACATATTGCCACCCGCAGATCGCCAGCGTGGGCCTGACCGAGGCCAAGGCGAAGGAGGCAGGCTACACGGTGAAGGCGGGCACCTTCCCGTTCATCGGTAACGGCAAGGCGATCGCGTTGGGCGAGCCGGAAGGCTTCGTGAAGACGGTGTTCGACGCCAAGACCGGCGAACTGCTGGGCGCGCACATGATCGGCGCCGAAGTGACCGAAATGATCCAGGGCTATGTCGTGGGCAAGACGCTCGAGACGACCGAAGCCGAGCTCATGCACACGGTCTTCCCGCATCCGACCATCAGCGAGTCGATGCACGAAAGCGTGCTGGCAGCTTACGGGCGTGCCATCCACATCTGATCGGCCACGCCGAAGCTTTCAAGGGCCGGGGGCAGCCGCAAGGGCCGCTCCCGGCCTTTTGCTGTCCGGTGCCCAATCTACCCACCAAGTATTGCCGCGTATTCGCAGGCGGCCTTTCGGTGGCGCCAAAACCGATTTATGACCGATTGTTACAGGGGCGGATCGAGGGGGCGTAAGTGGCGAAATTCGTCGTTCATATTGGGGACGGCAAGTGTGGCAGTACGGCGATCCAGTCGTCGCTTTATCAGTCACGCACATCGCTGGCTGATCAAGGCATTCTCTTTGAAACCCTGACGCCAAGTTCGGGACATACCGTCATCCCGCTCCTGTTGGGGTTGAGGAGCCGCGTGATTGATCCGGCCCGGCTTGATCTGGCGCGCGGCATTCTTGAACTTTTGCGATCGAAATCAGATCAATATGAGTGGATCGTTCTATCGGCCGAGAACCTGATCAACCTTGATCCGGCCGAATTGCCCGAGTTGCTTTCCTGGGTGAACCCGAAGGCCGACGAAGTCCACGCCATCGCCTATGTGCGTGAACCGTCCGCGATGTATCTCTCGTCGGTCCAGCAGATACTCAAGGGCAATCACCACTACGTGCGTCCGGAAAAGTATCTGCGGCGCGTGGATCGCAAGATCATGCAATGGCATGATCAGATGGGGGCGGACAACTTCACGCTGCGCCTGTTCGATCGCAACGCGCTTGTCGCTGGTGACGCCGTGGCGGATTTCTCCGCCTACCTTTCGCGCCTTACCGGCAAGACGATCAATCTCGTCGAACAGCATTCCAATTCATCGATGACGGCCGAGCAGATGCAAGTCATGCAGACTTATCGACGACAAGTGCTGAAAAATGCCGCCGGGACAGTCGTGGGCCGCAGCACGCTGCTCGCCCGTATGTTCGCAGAGATGAATGATATTCGCCGGATCGGGAATCGTCCGCAACTGGCCGCGCAGGCCGAAGCGGTCGTCGGACAGGCCAATCGCCCGGTCGTCGAGGCTCTGAACGCGCGCTTTCCTGCGCTCGCGATGCCTGAAGTCGGAGATGGGTCCTGTAACTCCGACCCACCATATCCCTGGTCCGAGACCAAGCTCGTCTCGGCCATCCTTCGATCGTGCGACGAAAACATCGTGGGCAAATACTGTGCGATCTTGCCCGACCTCAATGATGGCAAGATCCCGACCGGGCGCGAGTTCGAACATTTCATGGCCGACTTGTACGGCTGCACCCGCATGGAAGTTGCGCCGCTCTGCGACGTGCACGCGCACTATCTAAAGCGACTGCGCAAATGCCCACCCGCCCCTTGAAGACGCCTTTCGAATAATGAGGCGGCCGCTTTGCAGGAGTTGGCGGACAGGGTGGGATTCGAACCCACGGTGAGCTTCCACCCACGGCGGTTTTCAAGACCGCTGCCTTAAACCACTCGGCCACCTGTCCGCATGATTCCGGCCGACGCCGGAATCGGTTCGCCGTTAGCGCCTTCCGGATCGGTCGCAAAGGGGATTCCCATCGCGAACCATCCGTGCGACACCATGACCATGACTTTTTTGAAGAACGTGAGAGGGTTGAGGGCCGCACTTGTGACGGCGCTCGTGATTGGACTGGCGGGACCTGCCAAGGGCCAGGTAGCCGGCGAAGAAGCCGGTTTTCAGGGATACCTGCAGTTGCTGGCAGCGCGGGCGCGGGCGGAGGGCGTGCGCGAATCGACGATTTCCCAGATGACTTCGGGGCTTACGCTCAATCAGCGGGTGATCCAGCTTGACCGTGCACAACCGGGATCGGCTTCGGGCAGCATTCCGGCATTCGAACCTTATCGCCGCGCGCATGTCGATGCAGCGCGGATCGCACGGGGAAGGCGGCAATACGTCGCCGCCGCAGGACAGTTGGGGAACATCGAGCGGCGCTATGGCGTTCCCGGCCCGATCATGTTGGCGATCTGGGGGCATGAGACAGACTTCGGCGGCTATACCGGAGACTTCGATCTGCCGCGAGCGCTGGCGACGCTGGCCTATGAAGGCCGCCGCCGCGAACTGTTTGCCGACGAATTCATCGCGGCGATGAAGATGGTGGACCGTGGGGTGCCGCGTTCCAAACTGGTGGGGAGTTGGGCCGGTGCCTTTGGCAATCCCCAGTTCCTGCCCTCGGTCTATCTGCGCGTGGCGCAGGACGGCGACGGCGATGGCTTTGCCGACATATGGAGCAGCCGGACCGACACGCTGGCTTCGATCGCCAACTATTTCCGCGATGCTGGATGGCGGACCGGGCAGCCTTGGGGCGTAGCGGTGAGCGTTCCCGAAGGACTTGATCGGGCGAGTCTTGGCACCACACTAAAAAGTCCGCGCTGCGCCCGCGTGTTCGACCGGCATACGGGTTGGAAGTCCATGCGCGAGTGGCGCGCGCTCGGAATCGCTCCGCGTTCCGGCGTGTGGCCGGGCGATGACGTCATGGCGAGCCTGCTCGAACCGGACGGGCGCGGGCGGACGGCCTATCTGCTAACCGGAAATTATAGGGTTATCCTCGATTACAACTGCTCGAACTTTTACGCCTTATCGGTAGGACTTCTTGCAGATGAAATCAGTCGCTAGCTGGATCGCGCTTTCCGCAGCCGTTGTGCTGACGGCCTGCGGCGGAGCAAACGCACGCGTTTCCAAGGTTTCCGACATGGCACAGGGCGGTCCGGCGGGTGATTACCCGATGGTCCTGGGCGATCCTTTCGTGGTCGATGGGACGACCTATACGCCCGCAGACACGATGAACTATGATTCGGTCGGCTACGCCAAAGTCGAGGCCGGATCGGGCATCAGCGGTTCGCACCGCACTCTGCCCCTGCCGAGCTATGTCGAGGTGACTTCGCTAGACACCGGGCGGACGATCCTGGTGAGGATGACGCAACGCGGGCCGATGCAGGGAGCCGAGCTCGTCTCGCTTTCGCCCGGCGCATGGGCGCAACTCGGTGCGGCAAGCGATGGACGGTTGGCTGTGCGCGTGCGCAGGGTCAATCCGCCCGAGGCAGAACGCGCGCTTTTGCGTGCCGGATCGCAAGTCCCTGCGCGCATGGATACACCTGTCGGGCTGCTGGTGGCGCTCAAGCGCAAACTGGGCCTTCCGGTCGCGCCTGTCGTTACGCCCGACTTTGCGCCAGTGACTGAAGCCATACCGGCCAAGCCCGGCAAGGTTGCCGCTCCTGTGGCAAAGCCCCAAGTCGCTACACCCAAGCCGGCCGCACCAGCAAAGCCCCCAGAAGTCGCTTCATCGCCCAAGCCCGCAACAACGTCGCAAGCTGGTGGCACGTTCGTTCAGGTAGGGGCCTTTTCGAGCAAGGCGCGTGCCGAAAGCGCGGCGAAATCGGTCGGTGGGTCAGTCGCGCAATCAGGCAAGTTCTGGCGCGTACGGACGGGGCCGCACAAGGACCGTGGACAAGCCGATGCAGCGCTGGCGAAGGCGCGCGCGGCGGGCTATGCCGACGCACGGGTCGTCGCCGCGCCTTGATCGGAACGTTGATCGGGGCTTGAGCGAAGCGGCCCTCGCTTGATCGGGGAATGCTGCTTGCCTGCGAAGTTCGTTGCGATTGTTGCCGGTGTGGCGCTGGGATCTATTCCGGCTGTGGCTGCCGCACCCGAGGCACCGAGTGCTGCCATATCCAGCCCGGCGATGCCCGAAATCTCCGCGCCGATTGCGCTGCTCGTCGATGTCGGGTCCGGGCGGGTGCTCTATGCCCGCGACGCACATCGCCGTTTCGTGCCGGCATCGATCACAAAGATCATGACGAGCTACGTCGCCTTCGACCTGATCGAGAAGGGCAAGCTGCGTCTCGACCAGCGCATTCCGATGCGACCCGAGACTTTCAAGCAATGGCATCGGGTGGGCAGCACCATGTTTCTGCCGATCGATGCGCAACCAACGGTTGCCGAACTGATCGAAGGTATCGTGACCGTTTCGGCCAACGACGCTTGCGTCGTGCTGGCTGAGGGCGCAACGGGTTCGGTCCCGGCCTATACCGCGTTGATGAACGCTGCCGCGGCAGATCTCGGCATGCGGGACAGCCATTTCAACACACCCAACGGGTGGATGGATGAAGGCCAGACCTATGTGACCGCAGCAGACCTCGCCACCTTGAGCGGCGCGCTGATGACGCGGTTTCCCGACCTGTATCGCCGCTTCTACGGCCATGCGCAGATGACGTGGAACGGGATTACACAGCCCAACCACAATCCGCTCTACGGCTTCACGCAGGGCGCTGACGGGGTGAAAACTGGCTTTACCAACGAGGCAGGCTACGGCTTTGTCGGCTCGGCAGAGCGGAGCGGACGCCGTCTGGTCATGGTGCTGGGCGGCTACGACCGACCGAAGGACCGCACGCAGCAGTCGCGCGATTTCATCGAATGGGGCTTCAATGCGTGGGATGCGCGCCCGCTGTTCGGCAAGGGCGCTGTCGTGGGACAGGCGCTCGTGCAGGGTGGAGCCGATCGGTCGGTGCCGCTCGTCGCCCCGCGCGCCCTGACCGTGACATCGGTGAAAGGCAGCAACCCCAGTTACACGCTCGCCATTCGCTACAAAGGACCCCTCAAGGCCCCGATAGCCAAGGGTGAGACAGTAGCCAGCCTGCTGGTACGCGTGCCTGGGGAGCCGGTGCATGTCCTGCCGTTGGTTTCAGGGGCAGCAGTGCCGAAAGGTGGAGTCATGGCGCGGGTGCGCGATGGAGCGCTGGGAACTGTAGGACTGTGAGTCTTGGACGGTTCATCGCGCTCGAAGGGGGCGAGGGTGCGGGCAAGTCGACGCAGGCGCGGATGCTCGCCGAAGCCTTGCGTTCGAGAGGTGTCGAGGTCGTCACCACGCGCGAGCCGGGCGGGACACCTGGAGCCGAGGCGATCCGCAGCCTGCTGCTTTCGACCGAAGGCGAGGGCTGGGGGACGCGCGCCGAGGCGCTGCTGTTTGCAGCCGCACGAGCCGATCACGTCGAAAAACTGATCCGCCCCGCAATGGCCCGCGGCGCGTGGGTGGTATGCGACCGGTTCATCGACAGCAGCCGCGCCTATCAGGGCGGCGGCGGCGGCTTGAGCGACACCGACGTGCTGGCGCTGCACGCAATCGGCAGCGAAGCTCTGTTGCCCGACATGACGCTGCTCCTGACGGTAGCGCCGGATGAGGCAGCGCAACGGCTTGCGCTGCGCGATGGCGACAGCGCTGACCGGATCGGCGGGCGCGGTGCAGAGTATCACGCGAAGGTTGGCACGGCATTCCTCGCCATTGCTGATGCGCAGCCGGAACGCTTTGCGGTGATCGATGCGCAGGGTGAGCCGTCGCTAGTGCATCGCCGCATCATGGCGGCGCTCGAAGGGCTGTTGCCGTCGTGACGTCAATGATCGGCCATGAAACCGCGTGGGTGCAATGGCGCGCGGCGCTCGCGGGAGGCCGCATGCATCATGGCTGGATCCTCGCGGGGCGCGAGGGGTTGGGAAAGTCGCACTTCGCGCAGGCTGCCGCAGCGGAGCTGGTAGCCGAGCCTGGCGTGTCGCAGCCGCCGATTGAAATGCACCCGGACATCCTCGTCCTGCGTCCGCTCCCGGCGAACGACGACGAGGCGAAGAAACGCGACGAGGGCAAGCCCTTCCTGACCAAGCGTAACATCTCGGTGGATCAGGTGCGCGATATCCAACGCCGGTTGACGACGCGACCGACCCTTGGCGCACGGCGGGCGGTGATCATCGATGCGGCGGACCAGCTCGAAAAGGGCGCGGTCAATGCCTTGCTCAAAAGCCTTGAAGAGCCGCCCGTCGGCACGTTCTTCCTGCTTGTGGTCCACGCGCCCGGCCGACTTCTGCCGACGGTGCGATCGCGCTGCCAGATCATCCGGTTCGCTACGCTGTCCGATGCCGAAGTCGCCAGAGCGCTCGACATGGCGGCGCCCCAGCTTGACAGCGAGACGCGACAGGCGGCACTGGCCGTTGCGGGCGGATCGCCAGGCGCGGCGCTGGCATTTGCCGAGCAGGATCTGGGCAAGGCGCAGGCGATATTCACCGCCCTGATTGAGCGAGGCGATCCTGACCTCGCCTTGCGGGGCGCGCTGGCTGGCGCATTGGGTGCAAGGCCCGACCGCGACCGCCAGTTGGCGGCTATCGAGGCGGCGCGGATGACCGTCGTCCGGGCGCTGGGGCGCGTTGACGATCTTGCAAAGCTGCGCCTGGTCGAGGCCCATGCCCGACTGGTCAGGTTGGCGGGTGAGGCGCCCATCTACAATTTCGATCCCGGAATGCTGATGATGGAAATCGGGTCCTTGCTGGCATCGGCGGCTCCGACTAGGGAACTGGCTCGATAAGTCCGAAATTCCCCGACAGGAAAGCGAACTGCCCGATGGGCGAGCCCTATTACATCACCACTGCCATCAGCTATCCCAACGGCAAGCCGCATATCGGCCACGCCTATGAGGCGATTGCCGCCGACGTCATTGCGCGGTTCCAGCGTGCAATGGGGCGCGACGTTAGGTTCCAGACCGGCACTGACGAGCACGGACTGAAGATGGCGCAGAAAGCGCGCGACCTGGGCATCACTCCGCGTGAGCTTTCGGATGAAATGTCGTCCTATTTCATTGAGATGTGTGACACTCTTGATATTTCGTACGACGTGTTCATCCGCACGACGGAAGAGCGGCATCACGCGGCCTCGCAGGAACTGTGGCGCCGGATGGAAGCCAAGGGCGACCTTTATCTGGACCGCTACGAGGGTTGGTATTCTGTTCGCGACGAAGCCTATTACGACGAGAGCGAGCTGGTCGCGGGCGAGGGCGGTGAAAAGCTCTCACCACAGGGCACCCCGGTCGAATGGACAGTCGAAGAAAGCTGGTTCTTCCGGCTTTCGAACTATGCCGACAAGTTGCTCGCGCACTACAACGACAATACCGGGTTCATACAGCCTGACAGCCGCCGAAATGAGGTGATGCGCTTCGTCGAGGGCGGCTTGCGTGACCTGTCGGTATCGCGCACCAGCTTCGACTGGGGCGTGAAGGTGCCGGGCAGTGACGGGCACGTGATGTACGTGTGGGTCGATGCGCTGACCAACTACTTGACCGGCCTTGGCTTTCCTGGCGAAGGCGGCGACTTCCCGAAATACTGGCCGGCAAGCCTGCACCTGATCGGCAAGGACATTGTCCGGTTCCACACCGTCTATTGGCCGGCGTTCCTGATGAGCGCGGACATCGCGTTGCCCAGGCAGGTATTCGGCCACGGCTTCCTGCTCAACCGGGGGCAAAAGGAATCGAAGTCGCTTGGCAACGTTACCGATCCGCTTGATTTGGCGGGCCGGTTCGGTGTCGATCCGCTGCGCTATTTCCTGATGCGCGAGGTTGCCTTCGGTCAGGACGGTTCGTACTCGCCCGAAGCGATTGTGATGCGCTGTAATGCCGAGCTGGCCAACAGCTATGGCAACCTCGTCCAGCGCGTTCTTTCCATGATTTTCAAGAACATGGATGGCGTGCTGGAGACTTTTTCGAGCACGGAGGCTGACGACGCCCTGCTCGCAACCGTGTTTGCGGCCTGCCACGACGAATTGCCGCGCGAGTTTGCAGCCATGAACTTCTCGGGCGGGATCGATGCCTGGATGAAGGCGGTGTTCGCCTGCAACGCCTATGTCGATGAGCAGGCGCCGTGGACCCTGCGCAAGACCGATCCCGAGCGGATGAAGGCAGTGCTGCTCACGTTGTTCATGGCGATACGCGACCTGACGATTGCGATCGCCCCGGTCGTGCCCGCAGCGGCGGCCAAGGTTCTCGACCAGATCGGCGTTCCTGCCGAAGCGCGCGGATTTGCCGCACTGACCGATGCGGACTGGTATATGGCACGGGTCGCGAGTGGCGAGAAGTTGACCGCTCCGGTGCCCGCTTTCCCCCGGCTCGAAATGCCCGAGGATGCCGGCGCAGCATGATGCTGATCGATTCTCACTGCCATCTCAACTACAAGGGACTTGTCGAAAGCCAAGGGCAAGTCCTTGACCGCGCGCGTAATTCCGGCGTGCGCGGGTTTCTGAATATTTCGACGCGGCGCAGCGAATGGGATGCCATCGTCGCCACGGCGGAACGTGAGCCCGATGTCTGGGCCAGCATCGGCATCCATCCACACGAAGCCGATTCCCATGCGGACCTCGGCGAGGCGGCACTGCTATCAGCAGCCGAGCATCCGCGCGTGATCGGGATCGGCGAAACCGGGCTCGATTACTATTACGATCACTCTGACCGGCAGGTGCAGCAGGACCTGTTCCGCGTACACATCAGAGTGGCGCGTGAGACGGGTCTGCCGATCATCATCCACACCCGCGATGCCGAGGAAGACACAACCCGGATCATCGAGGAGGAGATGGGGAAGGGGACCTTCCCGGCGCTGATCCACTGTTTCACCGCTTCCGCTGCATTCGGCAAACGAATGCTGGAACTCGGGCTGACGATATCGCTTTCCGGTATCGTGACCTTCAAGAATGCCAAAGATTTGCAGGCTGTAGCTGCCGAACTGCCGGACGATCGCATCCTCGTTGAGACCGATGCACCGTTTCTTGCGCCCGTGCCGCACCGCGGCAAGACCTGCGAACCCGCGTTCGTTGCCGATACCTGTGCCTTCGTTGCAGGCCTGCGCGGCACCACTGCCGAGGCCCTCGCCGATCTGACAGGCGCCAATTTCCTGCGATTGTTCGGCAAGGCTTCGCTGTGAAGCTGACTATTCTCGGCTCGGGCACCTCGACCGGAGTCCCACGCATCGGCAATGACTGGGGCGATTGCGACCCCAACGAACCCCGAAATCGTCGTTCGCGCGTGGCGATCATGGTCGAGGGTGACGATGGCAGCAGACTGTTGGTCGATACGCCCACCGACCTGCGCAACCAGTTTCTGGCCAACGATATCGATCGTGTGGACGGCGTGTTGTGGACGCATGACCATGCTGACCATTGCCACGGCATCGATGATCTTCGGCCGTTGCGGTATGGCCGGGCGGGACCCATTCCGGGCTATGCGGCATCCGAAACCGTGCGCCGCCTGCGCCAGCGCTTCGGTTACGTCTTTGCCGGCCAGTTCGGTTACCACACGATTGTCGAACTGGATAATCTCGACCGGGTGCGCATGGTCTGCGGCATTGGTATCGGCCATTGCCAGATGCCGCACGGGCCTGCGCAGTCCACGGCTTTCCGTTTTAATCAGGACGGAAAATCAATCGGTTATGCGACGGATTTCAGCGAAATTACGGCTGAGATGGTGTCCTTGTTTCACGGGGTCGACGTCCTTGTCGTCGATTGCCTCCGTCGGCAGCCGCATCCGACACATGCGCATCTGGCCATGGCTCTGGAGTTGATCGACGCTGCGCGCGTAAATCGCGGTATCCTGACGCATCTCGACAAATCCATGGATTACCGCACATTGTGCGATGAGACACCGGCGCATGTTGAACCGGCATTCGATGGCATGGAGATCGTGCTTTGAGCGGTGACGACATCGCCAGAATTATTGCACTGGCCATGGCGCTCGTCCTTGCGGTGGCAAACCTGCGAGGGCGTCAGATCGGTCTGTCGGATGGATTGCGGATGGCGGCGCTGTGGGGATTCATTTTCGTCGCTGTGGCGCTGGTGTTCTCGGTGGTTGGCATGTGAAAACGGGCAGATCGCCCTGCTCTTTATTTTACATAATACTTATTATCAAATCTAATTCGGAGTTCCGCGTGACCGAGGTTTGCGACCGTCCTTCTCGCAATAGCGGCCTGCAACGGCTGCTTGCGATCATGTCACGCTTGCGCGATCCGGCCCGTGGTTGCGAATGGGACTGTGCCCAGACTTTCGCGACAATCGCGCCCTACACGATCGAAGAAGCCTACGAGGTCGACGACGCGATCGCACGTGGCGACATGGCCGCGCTCAAGGAAGAACTCGGCGACCTCCTGCTGCAGGTCGTGTTCCACGCGCGCATGGCTGAGGAGCTTGGCCTGTTTTCGTTCGACGACGTTGCGACCGCGATTGCCGACAAGATGGAGCATCGCCATCCCCATGTCTTCGGTTACGAGATTGCCACGGGCCAATCGCGTGAAGACCGCTGGGAAAGCGCCAAGGCCAGCGAGCGAGCGGCCAAGGGTGCGCAAAGCGCCCTGGATGGCGTTGCCTTGGCACTGCCAGCTCTGATGCGCGCCGAGAAATTGCAGAAGCGCGCAGGCCGCGTTGGTTTCGACTGGCCTGATCCGGCAGGTGCCGTCGAGAAAGTCATCGAGGAACTGCAGGAACTTGACGAGGCGACCTCGGACGAAGAACGCGTCGCGGAAGCCGGCGACCTGCTGTTTGCAGTGGCCAACGTCGTGCGCAAGCATGGCGTCGCGCCCGAAGATGCACTGCGCCAGGCCAATGCCAAATTCGAGCGTCGCTTCAAAGGCATGGAAGACCGCGCCGCTGGCCGTTTTGCCAAAATGACGCTCGAACAGCAGGAGGAACTCTGGCAGGCGGTCAAGCGATCAGAGCGTGGTGAAACGACCTAGCTCACGCGGTGTCAGTCGTACCGTAATCCGCATCGCGGGACCGGCGTCGCCATCATCGATCTGCGTCTCGCTGATGATATCGCCATGCGCATGGAGCCATGCAAGGCGCTGACCGTCGGACAAGGGAATGGTAAGTTCCAGCGTCTGCGCGGTGCCGGTGAGCATTTCGCCCAGGCGAACAAGCAGCGCCTCGACGCCTTCGCCCGTCAAGGCCGAGATCGGCACAACGGGAATCTCAGGCACCTTGGCTGCAATCAGATCGTGGCGCATGGCCTGATCATCAGGCGAGAGCAGGTCCCACTTGTTCCAGGCCTCGACCACCGGGATGGTAGGCCCCCCTTCCCCGTTGACGCCAAGATCCGCAAGGATTTGCTCGACCTCGGTCTTCTGGTCGGCGGTGGCCGGGTTGGCGACATCGCGGACGTGCACGATCACGTCGGCCGCGGTTACTTCTTCCAACGTCGCGCGGAATGCGGCGACGAGCTGCGTAGGCAGTTCCGAGATGAACCCGACGGTGTCGGACAGGATCGCCTTGTCGACGCCCGGCAGACGGATGGCCCGCATTGTCGGATCGAGTGTGGCGAAGAGCAGATCCTCAGCCATGACATCGGCCCCGGTCAGGCGATTGAACAGCGTGGATTTGCCGGCATTGGTATAGCCAACGAGCGCAATTACAGGCCATGGCGCGCGTTGGCGACGCTCACGATGAAGGCCGCGCGTGCGGCGGACCTGCTCGAGTTCCTTGCGCAGGCGGGCCATGCGATTGCGGATCTGCCGACGGTCGGCTTCGATCTGGGTTTCGCCAGGGCCGCCAAGAAAGCCGAAGCCACCGCGCTGACGCTCCAGGTGAGTCCAGGACCGTACAAGGCGACCGGCCTGATAATCCAGATGCGCAAGTTCGACCTGAAGGCGGCCTTCGGCAGTGGCGGCGCGTTCGCCAAAGATTTCGAGGATCAGGCCGGTGCGGTCGATGACCTTGCGCTTCAGCCGATCTTCGAGATTGCGCTGCTGGATGGCCGAAAGCGAACCGTCGATGATGACGAGCTCGGCATCTGACTGGTTGCACGCAACGCCGATACGCTCGACCTGACCTTCTCCGAACAGCGTGGCAGGACGGACGGCGCGGATCGGGAGGATGAAGGCATCGACCACCTCGATGCCGATGGCGCGAGCTAGCCCCTGCCCTTCCTCAAGGCGCGATTCGGCGTCCGTACCGAGCCCCCCTCCCCGCTGCTTGATGTCAGGGAGGACGACGACGGCACGGGCGCCGCGAGTGACTTCACCGGCAACCTCGCCGGTGTTGTTGCCAAATTCGAAAGTGCTCAGGAAACCTCACCATCCCAGTCACCCGTCAAATCGACGTGACCGGCGGGCTGAATAGTTGAAACGGCATGTTTGTAGGCCAGCTGGACGTAGCCCTCACGTTCCAGCAGCATGCAGAAGAGATCGTAAGACGCGACCTTGCCCTGCAGCATGACGCCATTGACCAGGAACATCGTGACCTGAACGCCCGAATCGCGAACGCTTGACAGGAAGACTTCCTGAAGGAGCCGTGCCTTGCGGCCGTTTTCTTCGCCCGTGGTCTGAAAATGAGCGACCGACAGCTGCTGGCCGGGCATGATCGTGGAGATCGCGTGCTTGTAGACCAGCTGCGACTGGCCATCGCGGCGCAGGAGGATCGAGAAGTTATCGAACCATGTGACGATGCCCTGCAGCTTGACGCCCTTCACGAGGAACATCGTGACCGGAATTTTGTTCTTGCGCAGATGGTTGAGGAACAGGTCCTGAAGGTTCTGCCCCTTTCCGCCGCTGGGGCCGGAAACCGCCGCAGGAACCACGACATCGGCTTCGGGAGCCGGCTCGGGCTTGGAACGCGGGCGTGCAGTTAGGGTCTTTCCGGTCATTTCACGTGACTCCGTTTTATATTGGCTTGGCCCGTTGACGGGCCTTCGCGATCTGGCCTTCGCAGCATTTGCTGATCCGGCCGGGTTCATGGCTAAGTGTATGTTGCGCCGACCGATGCGTAAACCTTGGAAATTGGTCGGGGTTCCAAATTAATCCGTATGCACGAGGATCAGTCTTCGTCTTCGCCCTCGCGGCGCTCGGCCATGCCCAGCAGCTTGAGTTTGCGGTGCAGAGCGGAGCGCTCCATGCCGATGAAGCTGGCCGTCTTCGAGATATTGCCCGAAAAGCGCCGTATCTGCACCTTGAGGTATTCGCGTTCGAAGTTTTCGCGCGCCTCGCGCAGAGGGACGCCCATCAACGCCGAACCACTGGTTTCACCGCCCATCGGACTGCTTACGATTTCGGAGGGCAGCATGTCGGCATCAATCCGCGCAAGGCGATCGCGCGGCGCGAGGATCACTGTGCGTTCGACGACATTGCGCAGCTGGCGGACGTTGCCGGGCCAATCGTAGCTTTGCATAGCCGCCATCGCCTCGGGCGTGATTGCCGGCGGCGCCACGCCCTGTTCGTTGGCGTGGCGCGCAAAGAAATGATCGACCAGCGCTGGGATGTCCTCGCGTCGCTCGGTCAGCGAGGGAATCGCGACGGGCACGACGTTGAGGCGGTAATAGAGGTCCTCGCGGAAACGGCGCTCGGCGATTTCCTTTTCGAGCGGGCGCGAGGAGGACGAGACGACCCGAACATCCACACGCAACTGGCGGTGGCCACCGACGCGGACGAAGGACTGTTCCGTCAGGACACGCAGAATCCGGGCCTGGCTCGATGCCGGCATGTCCGAGACCTCGTCGAGAAACAGTGTCCCGCCATCGGCCATTTCGAGAAGGCCGGCACGCACCAGCTTGCCGTCGACTTCCTCGCCGAACAGTTCCTGTTCGAAACGCTCGGGCGTGATGCGCGCGGAATTTACGGTGACGAAGGCGTTCTGGGCGCGCGGACTCCATGAATGAAGCAGGCGCGCAGCCACTTCCTTGCCGGAGCCAGCTGGCCCGGTAATCAGCAGGCGGCTGCCGGTGTTGGCGACACGCTTCAAGGTGGCACGGACCTGGTTGATCGCCGAACTGTTGCCGGTGAATTCGTCCGACATGCCGAAATCCTGCCGCAGACGCGCGTTCTCGCGGCGCAGGCGTTCGGTTTCGGTGGCGCGCTCAACGAGCAGGAGCAGGCGTTCGGCTTCGAACGGCTTTTCGAGGAAGTCCATGGCTCCGCGGCTGATCGCCGAGACGGCGGTGTCGATGTTGCCGTGGCCCGAGAAGATGATGACGGGGAGTTCAGGCTCGCGCTTCTTGATCTCGTCGAGCACTTCGAGCCCGTCCATCGGGCTGCCGTGAAGCCAAACGTCGAGCAAGACGAGGCTCGGGCGGCGTTCGTCGATGGCGGCGAGCGCTGCGGTGCTGTCAGCGGCAAGGCGGCAGCCATATCCTTCGTCGCTGAGCACGCCGGCCACAAGCTCGCGAATGTCGCGTTCGTCGTCCACAATGAGGATGTCGAGTGCCATTGGCTGGGTCCTGTCAGTCCTGATCGGCGCCGGTTACGGTGCCGGTTGAATGAGAGAGCGGATCTCGGGCGAAGCGCATGGTGACGCGGGTGCCGCCGCCGGGCTCCGGGGTGAAGGCCATCTCGCCGCCGTGTTCCTCGACGATCTTGTGAACGATCGCGAGGCCAAGCCCAGTGCCCTTTTCGCGCGTGGTCATGTAGGGCTCAAGGATGCGTTCGCGGTCAGCCGGAAGGCCGATGCCATTGTCGGTAACGCTGACCGTAACCGAATCGCGGTCACCCGCCAGGGTCACGGCAATGCGGCCCTTGAAATCGACTTCACTTGACTTCGCCTTGCTTTCAATAGCTTCGACGGCGTTCTTGAGCACGTTGGTCATGCACTGCCCGAACTGGTGGCGGTCGCACTGGATCGGAACGCTGGGCTCGTCGCAGGCGAAGCTGTAAGCGATCTGGGTGTGCGCGACTTCCTGAAGGAAGAGCGACTGGCGAACGAGATCGCTGGCGTCCTCGGCGCGGAAGACGGGCTTTGGCAAACGCGCGAAGGACGAGAACTCGTCGACCATCTTGCGCAGGTCGCCCACTTGCCGGATGATCGTGTTGGTCAGTTCCTCGAACAGTTCGGGATCGGTTTCGATCTGGCGTCCATAGCGACGCTTGAGCCGTTCGGTGGCAAGCTGGATCGGGGTCAGTGGGTTCTTGATCTCGTGCGCGATGCGGCGCGCGACGTCGGACCAAGCAGCGCGGCGCTGGTCGAGCAACTGGCGGGTAATGTCTTCGAACGTGATGACGTGACCATTGTTGTCTTCTACGACCCGGACCGCCAGCGTGCGAAGATCCCCGCCCAGCGGGTGCTGGATCACGTTGTTGGGCTGCCCGCTGGCAACAAGCTGCGCGAAGACGGGCGAGACGTCGGCCAGTGGGCGCCCTATCGGCGTTTCGGCGCCCGGATCGGACATCAAGCGCAGAGCCGATGGATTGATGAGCTGGATCGCACCATCTCGACCGATCGAAACGATGCCGGCAGTGATTGATTCGAGGACCGCCTCGATGAAGGCTCGTCGCACTTCAAGTTGGGCGTTGGCCGAGACGAGCGCCTGGGTCTGGCCTTCGAGCTGCTGGGTCATGCGGTTGAAAGCTCGCGCGAGCAGACCGATTTCGTCAGCCCCGCTGCTCTGTGCCACGCGCATGGCGAAATTGCCGCTGCCGATCGTCCTTGCCGCCGAGACCAGTTCGGCCAGCGGGGCAACCTGCCGGTCGGCGAATCGCAGTGCCGCCCAGACCGCGACCCCGACAAGCGCAAGGCTGACGCCGAAAAGCGCCAGATTGAAGCGAAGCTGCAGCGCGCGGGCGCGTGATGTCAGCATGTCGTACGACTTCAGGACGGTCTGCGCGCGCTCCCACTGTTCAAGCGCAAGCGCATTCGAGGTGCGGGCGGCGTAAAGGTAGATGCCGCGCCGCTTGTCGATCGGCGTCACGGCCTCGATGCGCTCGGCCGAGGCATTGACCACCACGATTTCACCCGCATCGAGCCGTTTCAGATCCTGCGGCGTGACGCGCTGCTGACGGTCGGCCTTTTCCGGATCAACAATCGCGGCGGTGCGCAGGCTGCCGTCCGGAGCACGCTCGAGGATGGCAGATTCGTTGAGTTTGCGGCCGAGGACCTGGTAGGAATAGCCTTCGGCAAATTCGGTGGACGTGATCGCGGCCTGATCGAGATAGTCGCGAATGTCGCCGGCCATGGCGACAGTTTCATTGCCGACATCGCGCAGCTTGTCCTCGTAGTAGCCCTGGGCGAGCTTGTTGGCATTTTCGAGCATGCCGCGCGAACTGTCGGAGAACCAGAATTCGACGCCCGACTGGAACAGCAGCGATGCGAAGACGACCACGAGCAGAGTCGGGATCGCCGCGATCAGCGAGAACAGCCAGACCAGCCGAATATGCAGGCGCCCGCTCGATCCCAGCACGCTGCGCGTGGCGCGGCGGATGGCAAGCCGCCGCCCGCCCAGAACGAGCAGCGCCATGGCCGGAACGAGCGTACCGATCAGCAGGCTGGACGTAAGGCGAGACGGGAGGATCTGCCCCTCCTCGCTCGATCCGGTCACGGTCAGCCAGCTAACCGCGACCATCAGGGCAAGGATGGCCGAGGCGGCAACTTCAAGCAGCAGAAAGACGTTGGCGCGGCGAAGGCTCACGAGGACGCGGCGCCACCAACGTGGCATGCGTCGCACTTTCATCGAGCCATCCTGCTGCATAGTTGCCGTGTCACAACACCCCTGTTGCAGAATTGCAAGAGGAAACCGACAAACGGCATTTCAGGCGCCACAGGCCGGCGGGCGCTAGTCGCGAGTCACGAATTCCTCGGGAACGATGCCAAGATCGGACAGCCGCTTGCGCAAGGTATTGCGGTTGATTCCAAGGATCTGTGCAGCGCGCAGCTGGTTGCCGCCGGTCTGGCGCAGGACGGCGTGAAACAGCGGTCGCTCAAAGGCCGCGAGCGCTGAATCGTAGACGCTTCCTGCGGGTGGCTGTTGCAGGGTGAGCCAATTTGTCACCGCACTTGCGAAATCTGCAGGAGAGTCGGCCGGTGGCTCGCTCGCGCGCTGCTGTGCTCCTGCCTCGGTCTGTATAAGCAACGGTTCGATCGCTGCCATATCGATCACTTCGTCGCGAGCGAGGAGGGCGAGCCGATAAATGAAGTTGCGCAACTCGCGCACGTTGCCGCGCCACGGCTGACGGGCAAGCAACTCCGCCCCAGCTTCACTCAGATGCCTGCGGGGAAGCCCCTCGGAAGCCGCCTTGGCGAGGAAATGGCGCGCCAGCGCGTCGATGTCGTCGGCACGCTCACGCAAGGGCGGCAGTTCGATCGGAACGACAGCGAGGCGATAGTAAAGATCCTCGCGGAAGGTGCCTGCGGCAATCATCGGCAGAAGATCGCGGTTCGTCGCGGCGACGATGCGGCAATCGAGTGTGATTTCGTCGCGGCCACCGACCCGACGGATCTTGCCGGACTGCAGCGCCCGCAGCAGGCGCGTCTGGGCCTGCATCGGCATGTCGCCGATTTCGTCGAGGAACAGCGTGCCGCCACTGGCCTGCTCGAACTTGCCGATCGAGCGGGCGACTGCGCCGGTAAAGGCGCCCTTCTCGTGTCCGAAGAGTTCGCTCTCGATCAGTTCGGCGGGGATTGCGGCGGTGTTTACTGCGATGAAGGGGCCGGAACGACGGTTGCCCAATTGATGGATCGCTTCGGCCACGAGTTCCTTGCCGGTGCCCGATTCACCCAAAATCAGAACCGTGAGATCGTTGCGCAGCACGCGCGTAATCATGCGGTAGACCGCCTGCATGGCCGCGCTGCGACCGACCAGCGGCAGGCCTTGCGGCACGTCCTGTGGCAGGTCCAGCGCAGCAGCCTCTGCCTTGCCGATGGCCTGCGTGACGGTGCGGATCAGTTCTTCAAGGTCGAACGGCTTGGGAAAATACTCGAAAGCCCCGGTGTCGCTGGCACGCACCGCGGTATCGAGTGTGTTCTGGGCCGAGAGGATGATGATCGGAAGGCCGGGATCGGCCTCGCGCACGCGTCCGATAGTTTCGATGCCGTCGCCGTCGGTCAGCATCACGTCGGTCAGCAACAGGTGGTATGCATGACCTGCCAGAAAGCGGTCGCGCCCGGCGATGGAATCGCAGCGGTCGACCGTGAAGCCTTCGGCTTCCAGCGCGGCGGTGATGACAAGGGCGATCGAGGCGTCGTCTTCGACCAGCAGGACGCGCTTGCTCATGGGGTGGGTACCGATCCGGCAACGGGCAAGTGAATGCGGAAATGCGTCCAGCCGCCCAGCTCGTCGCGATCATGCGTGATGCGGCCATTCATTTCGCGCACCAGTTTCTGCACGAGCGCGAGACCGAGGCCCTGCCCGGACTTCTTGCCGGTGACGAAAGGTTCGAAGATATGATCGCGCAGGGCAGGGTCGATGCCTGGGCCGTTGTCCGAGACGCGCAGTTCGATCGGAAGGCGCAAGGGTTTGCCGCCCGGCCCTGCGTGCAACTGGATGCCACTGGCGAAGCGCGAGCGAACCGCGATGCGGGGCGACGCACGGCCGGCGCAGGCCTCGCGCGCATTGCTCATCAGGTTAAGCAGGACCTGCACCAGCGAATCGGGGTTGGCCATGACTGGTGGCAGCGAGGGATCGAATTCCTCTTCAATGACGATGGGTTCTGGCGCGCCGGCAGCGATCACCGCCTGCGCGCGGCGCACCGCTTCATGGAGATTGCAAGGCTGCGCTGGCTCGGTCCGGCGGCGCGAGAGCGACTGCATCTGGTCGATCAGCTTGGCGATGCGGTCAACTTCTGCGGTGATAAGACCGGTCATGGCGCGGTCGCTCTCCGAGAGCTTGCGATCAAGAAGCTGCGCTGCGCCGCGTATGCCCGCGAGCGGGTTCTTGATTTCATGCGCGAGCACTTCCGGCGCGCGCAGGGCAATGCCCTCGCCCCCGCCTGCACCGCGACCGTCGCCCGAAAGCGCCTCGACGCCCACGCCTTCGTGAAGCATCAACAGCTGCCAGCCCGGGCAATGCGTAACGGGGCTGGTCATGACATCGAACGGTCGAGGAGCCTGCCCGCGAATCTGGACACGCACGCCACGCGCGAAAAGCTGTGCCTCACCTTCAGTCAGGCGCCCCAGAATTAGCGGCTCGTCGAATTCGAACAATTCAGCGACCGACTTTCCGATCAGGCGACGCGCGCCCTGCCCCATGAGCTGCTCGGCCGCGGGATTGACTGCCGCTACCTTGAGTTCCGGATCGAGCTGCAGCAATGCGAGCGGCAGGCTGGCGACGACGCGTTTGGGGTCGGGCTTCTGCCCGGACTCCTGCCTGCGCCAGTCGGGCAGTGCAATCATGCCGCCGCGCGCCGCTCCGCCAGATCGGCGTGGGCGCCAGAAAGCTGGTGTTCGATCGCGCGACCATAGAAGTCGGCAAGGCTGGCGAGCACCGCATCCGGATCGTCGATGAAGTTGACCTTGTTGCGGAAATCTGCCGAACCGTGGAGCCCCTTGGTATACCAGCCCAGGTGCTTGCGCGCCATGTTGACGCCGGTGATCGCACCGTAGTGCTCCTGCATCGCGTGATAGTGCTCGACTATCAGCGCGTATTGTTCGGGCAGCGTGGGATCGGCCAGGCGCTCACCCGTCTGCAGCCAATGCATCATCTGGCCGAGCAGCCAGGGGCGGCCATAGGAGCCGCGTCCGATCATCACGCCATCGGCACCGCTCTGGTCAACAGCGGTGGCAACGTCTTCGATGGTACAGATGTCGCCATTGACGATCACGGGGATCGACACAGCATCCTTCACGCGGCGCACGAACGCCCAATCGGCATTGCCCTTGTAGAGCTGGTTGCGCGTGCGACCATGGACCGTGATCATCTTTGCACCGATGTCCTCTGCGATCCGCGCGAGTTCGGGCGCATTCAGACTGTCATGGCACCAGCCCATGCGCATCTTGACGGTGACCGGAACCTTCACCGCCTTCACCGTCGCCTCGATCAGGCGCGTGGCGAGCGGGATGTCGCGCATCAGGGCTGAACCTGCGTCCCCGTTGACGACCTTGCGGACCGGGCAGCCCATGTTGATGTCGATGATCGCAGCGCCCTTGTCTTCAGACAGCTTGGCGGCCTCGGCCATCTGCTCCGGGTCGCAGCCGACGAGTTGCATCGAAACCGGCTCTTCGATCGGATGCCAGGCAGCCTTCTGGATCGACTGGCGGGTTTCGCGGATCGCTGCGGGGCTGGCGATCATTTCGGTGACGTTGAGGCCGGACCCGAAGCGGCGTACGATGGTGCGGAACGGAAGGTCCGAAACGCCGGTCATCGGCGCGAGCACGACCGGCCAGTCAACCGTGACGGGGCCGACCTGAATGGGCTTGAGCCGAGGTGGAACGGGAACGTCGGACATGTGCGCATATCTGCCTAAAAAACAGGCACGCGCTTAGTCGATTGTAGCGCGCGCGGCAAGGCTGTTGCTCCGGGCAGGCTTGCGCTGGTAGAGGCGCGCGCAATGGATAGACCTGCCCTTCCCCAAAGTCCCCGCGTTGCAGCCGTTGTCGTCGCGGCTGGCAAGGGGCTGCGCACGGGCGGCGCGGTGCCCAAGCAGTTCGTTACCTGGCGCGGAAAGCCGCTCGTGCGGCACTCGGTCGAGGCGTTGTCGGGATATGGCATCGGGCCGATCGTCGTCGCGATACCAGAGGGGTGGGGCGAGGTTGCTGGAGCCGCGCTTAACGGAATCGAGGGCGTGCGGCTGGTCAACGGCGGCGCGACGCGGCAGGAATCGGTGAAGCTGGCGCTGGAATCGCTGGAAAGTGACGCGCCGGAAAAGGTTCTGATCCACGATGCAGCCCGGCCCATGTTGCCGAGAGAAGTGATTGACGGCCTTGTGACCGCTCTTGCATCGAACGTCGCTGCGGTGCCGGTCCTGCCCGTGGTCGACAGCCTGTTGCGCGGGATCGACGCGATGATGGACCGCAAGGTCGAGCGCGAGGGTCTGCATCGCGTGCAAACTCCGCAGGCGTTCGATTATTCCGTGATACTCAGGGCTCACCGGGCGTGGGTGGGCACGCCGGATGCAGGCGACGATGCTCAGGTCGTCGTCGCTGCAGGACACCCGGTTGCCCTTGCTCGGGGCGATGAGGCCTTGCGCAAGGTGACGTTCGCTTCAGATCTCGAGGAATCCGACATGAACGCCGTGCCGCGCACCGGGATGGGATTTGACGTCCATCGCCTTGTAGAGGGCGAGGAGTTGTGGCTGTGCGGTGTCATGATCCCGCACACCAAGGGGCTTTCGGGCCATTCTGATGCGGATGTGGCGATCCATGCCCTCGTCGATGCCTTGCTTGGTGCGATCGCGGCAGGCGACATCGGGGATCACTTTCCGCCCAGCGATCCGCAGTGGAAAGGGGCTTCGTCGGACCGGTTCCTGGCACATGCGGCGGGGCTTGTACGCGAGGCTGGCTGCCGCATCGCGCATGTCGACGTCACTATCATCTGCGAGTCGCCGAAGATCGGACCGCACAAGCTTGCCATGCGCACGACGCTTGCCGGGATTCTCGGGATTGACTTGAGCGCGGTCTCGGTCAAGGCGACGACCACCGAGCGCCTCGGACTGACCGGCAGGGGCGAAGGCATTGCCGCGCAGGCGGTTGCCACGGTTGTCGCTGCCTGATCCGGCTGGAGATGTTGATATGACTGTTTCCCGAACGATCCTGGCATTGACCGCAATTGCCCTGACGCAAGGCCAGGTCGCGTATGCTGCGACGGCGGGTTCCGATTGCCTGAACGAGGTCGAGGTCGGTGCACTCGTTGGTTATGCTTTGCCCTCGGTACTGAACGGAGCGATGACCGCATGTCGCCCGCATCTGGCCAAGGACGGCTTTTTTGCGACGCGCGGCGCGGAATTCGTCGGTCGTTATGCCGCGCGCAAGGACAGCGCATGGCCCGTGGCGAAGAACGCCTTTCTCAAGCTTGGCGCAGCAAAGGACGCCAAGCTGACCGAAACAATCAGTTCCCTGCCTGACAGCGCTTTACAACCATTTGTCGAGGCAATGGTTTCGGAAATGGTCGGCGGCGAGATCAAGCCCGACCAATGCACCGCGATCGAACGCGGCGTGCGCATTCTATCCCCGCTCCCGGCCGAAAATACCGCGGAGCTGATCACGTTCGTGGTCGTGCTGGCCGACAAGCCCAAAAGCGGCAAGTCGTCGTCGATCCCCATCTGCAAGGCTGCAAGATAGTAATATGGACAGCATTCTACCTGCCGAGATCGGCGAACTCGCCCGCAAGGTCGTCGAGGCGAACATTGCGCTCGGCCGCAAGGTGGCCATCGCCGAAAGTTGCACCGGCGGCCTCGTCGCGGCAGCGCTGACCGAGATTCCGGGTAGCTCGAGCGTGCTCGATCGCGGTTTCGTTACTTATTCGAACGAGGCCAAGCAGGAGCTGCTGGGCGTGTCCGAGGATGTGATCGACACTTTCGGTGCGGTTTCAATCGCGGTGGCATGGTCAATGGCACAGGGCGCGCTCAAGAAATCGGGGGCCGATGTGGCGGTGGCGATCACCGGCGTTGCCGGGCCCGATGGCGGTTCGGACCAGAAGCCAGTAGGAACGGTGGTGTTCGCCTGCGCCAAACGTGGCGAAGATCCTGAAGCGACCAATGCCGAACTGAAGCTGTTCAGCGAGGCAAAGACCCGCGCCGACGTACGTTTTCAGGCAACGCTCGTCGCGCTGGAACTGCTGCTGCCGTAAAGCTGTTCGGCGCGCTTCTCGAAGGCGCCGACCATCTTGCGGAAGGCGGAATCAAGATACTGGCCGGCCAGTTTCTCGAAAATTGCATTGCGGAACGTGAAATCGACGCTGAAGCCGACAGTGCAACCGCCATCGGCATTTGGCGTGAAAGTCCAGTCGTTCTCGAGCCGCTTCAGCGGACCTTCGATATATTCCACCCTGATCGCCCGTGGACGTTCCTTGTGGACACGCGAGGTGAACTTCTCGCGCAGCGCGCTGAAGCCCACGAGCATGTCGGCGACCATCACGGTTTCATTGTCGGACCTGATCCGCGTGGCCACGACCCACGGCAGAAATTCG
Source organism: Novosphingobium sp. HNCC26DJ243 (assembly GCF_057180545.1). Taxonomy (NCBI): domain Bacteria; kingdom Pseudomonadati; phylum Pseudomonadota; class Alphaproteobacteria; order Sphingomonadales; family Sphingomonadaceae; genus Novosphingobium; species Novosphingobium sp. HNCC26DJ243. The sequence continues at coordinate 307,745 of NZ_JBXUGN010000001.1, forward strand.
GCATAACGACCAACGTCAGCCACAAGATCGAACATCTGTTGGGCAGACCAGGGCAGCACACGGGTTTCGACGATATGCGGCAAGACCTGTGGCCCCCTCGGCTCAAGCCTTCAAGGCAGCCTTGGCGAGCTGCGCATCGCGTGCGGCGCGCATTGCCCGGAAATCGTCACCGGCATGGTAGCTCGAGCGGGTCAGCGGGGTTGCCGCGACTTGCAGAAATCCCTTTGCCCGTGCGATCGAGCCATAGGCGTCGAACGCCTTGGGCGTCACGAACTCGATGACCTTGGCGTGCTTGGGCGTCGGTTGAAGGTACTGGCCCATCGTCAGGAAATCGATCTGCGCGCTACGCATGTCGTCCATCACCTGGTGAACTTCGAGCCGCTCCTCACCCAGCCCGAGCATGACGCCCGACTTGGTGAAGATTCGTGGATTGTGGCGCTTGACCTGTTCGAGCAGGCGCAACGAGGCATAATAGCGCGCGCCCGGGCGGATCGTGGGGTAGAGCCGCGGCACGGTTTCGAGGTTGTGGTTATAGACGTCGGGCCCTGCGTCCACGATGGCTTCCACAGCCGCTTCCATCTTGTTGCGGAAGTCCGGCGTCAGGATCTCGATCGTGGTGTCGGGAGTCATCTCGCGCAGGGCCTTGATGACCTTCACGAAGTGACCGGCACCGCCATCGGGCAGATCATCGCGGTCAACCGAAGTGATGACGATGTGCGTCAGCCCCATCTTGGCCGCAGCGGTGGCGACATTGACCGGTTCAAGCGGATCAACCGCGCGGGGCATGCCCGTCTTGACGTTGCAGAAGGCGCAGGCACGCGTGCAGACGTCCCCCAGGATCATTACCGTGGCGTGCTTCTTCGTCCAGCATTCCCCGATGTTGGGGCATGCCGCTTCCTCGCAAACCGTGTTGAGGCCAAGCTCACGCATCAGGTTGCGCGTTTCGCCGTAGCCCTTGCTGGTGGGGGCCTTGACGCGGATCCAGTCCGGCTTGCGCTGGCGTTCGGGCCGGGGAGCGGGCGAAGAAGCGAGGTCGTTCATGGGGTCCAGATAGGCGCAACTTCGAGCACTTGAAAGTGCGAATTGATGCGCCCATTAGCGCAAGTCATGACCCAGGACGCAACACCCGAACTCGACCACCTCATTGCAGGTTACCGCCGCTTCAGAGAACAGGGCTGGACACCCAAGCTTGAAAGATGGCGCGAATTGCGTGACTTGCAGGAGCCGCAGGTCATGATCATCGCCTGTTCTGACAGCCGCGTGGACCCCGCCCAGATCTTCGATGTGGCACCCGGCGAAATATTCGTGGTGCGCAATGTTGCCGCCATGGTTCCGCCGTTCGAGACCACCCCCGGGCGTCACGGCGTGTCCGCTGCGCTCGAATTTGCAGTTCAGGTGCTCAAGGTGAAGGAAATCGTGGTGATGGGCCACGGCATGTGCGGTGGCTGCAAGGCAGCGCTGACGCAGGACCTCAAGGGTACCGAACCGGGCGAAGGCGGTTTCATCGCCGACTGGATCGCCATGCTCGACGACGTGCGCGAGGAAGTGGTCGAAAAGCACGGCACGACCGGACGTCCGGCGGAACGCGCCATGGAACAGGCAGGCGTCAGAGCGAGTCTCGCCAACCTGCGCACCTTCCCCTGCATCCGGCGCAAGGAAGCCAGCGGCGAACTGCGCCTGCGCGGTGCCTTCTTCGCGATCTCCGACGGATTGCTGCACGTGCTCGACGAAGCCACCGGAGTATTCGCCCCGATCGAGTAACGCTCTCGCAATGTTCACAAACAGAAAGGGCGGCCCGCGCAGGCCGCCCTTTCCGTTATCAGCGGTGCGCCAGACTTACGGGCGCGCCTGCGTGGTCGCAAAGACCGACCAGAGGTGCGCAAGCGATGCACGAGCGCCGCCAACCTGCGCGAACGAGGCCTTGGCTTCGTCGTACTTCTTCAGGTCGACCTGTGCGATGCCGAGACGGGTCAGCGCGCGATCCTTGTCGATGCCACCCTTTTCGATCGCCATCTTGTACATTTCCTCGGCCTTCGCGGCTTCGTCGTACGAGAGATAGGCATCGGCCATGGCAAGCGCGCTCTTGCCGTCCTTGCCCGCGCGGGCTTCCTTGTCGAGTGCGGGCAGCGAAGCCTTGTCGGGTGCGATGCGACCCTTTGCCTGGGTACGGGCATCGACGACGAACGGGTCGTTCGCCTTCAGCACGCCAGCGGCCACGCCCATGTCGGCAACCTTGAGCACTTCGCCGGGAAGGCGACGCGGGTCGGCAGCTTCGATATATTCGACGTATTCGCGTTCGACGAACTTGGGATCGTTATTGAATCCGCCCGAGCGCAGCAGGAGGCGTCCGAGGTCCAGCGATTCCTGGTTGGTGAACTGGCCGAACTCGCGCGTAAGCTGGCCGGCACCGAGCCAGTTGAGAGGCGTCGGATCGTTTTCGACCATCATCGTCGACCATTCGATCGCTTGGGGCCCAAGGCGGTTCTTGTAGGCAATCAGGTTCGCGCGCTTGAACCATGCGTCCGGCACGGCCGCACCGGCAGCCTTGCGCGCAGCAACCGCAGTCTTGAGTGCGTCGAGTGCCTGCGGGTTCTGACCTTGCTGCGAGAACGAGTCAGCAAGCACTTCGGCTGCGCTATCGTCGTTGTAGTTGGCGGCAACCAATGGGCCAAGCGCCTTGGTGGCTGTGGCGAAGTCCTTGTTTTGATAGGCCATCATGCCAAGGTAATAGGTGACCAGCTTGGTCTTCTCGGCGTCCAGCTGGCCGCTGTCGACCATGTTCTGCAGGCCCTTCTGCTGAAGCGCAGAATCGCCGACGACGCTACCGACCTGCTGCTGCCACTGGCCGAAGATGATGCGGTCGAGCGGTGTCTTGACCACGGCCTCGGCCGTCGCAAGCTGAGGCACCAAAGCGGCTGCGGCAGCCTTGTCCTTGGCCGCAACAGCATCGTTGACCGGCTTCTGCAAAGTGCCTGCGGCCTTGATGAATTCAGGCGAGTTTGCTGCCTTTGGGGCCTTCTGTTCCTTTTCCTTGGCAGTTGCGCCGGTTGCGCCGACCGTAAGTGCGCCGGTGGCGAGTGCGAGGGCCAGCGCGGTCTTGCCGATCGCTCCGCCGAAGTTACGCCCGAAAGTTGCACGCATAGAATTCATCTCCTGTTCGACCGGAGGCTCGCGGCGGGGCTTGGCTGCCCTCGGCCCGTTTGCATCCCGGTGTCCTCTCACCTTTGGCGATCCCGCTAGTGACGCGGAATTCGGGCCTTGGCAACGGTTGAGCGCTATCCTTTTGACCTTGAATGGCGATTGAATGACACCTCGACCGATTATTCAGGCAATCCGTCGCAGGTGTGGAAAACAACCGGCGATTCCCGGCGATAACGCCGCGCTTGCTGGTCTTCACCAGGCAATTGGCCTAGGGCCTTCAAGCATTCCTGAAACAACATGAAAAAGCCACCACAGTGAGCGACGACACCACGATCATCGACCCCCCCGTCCCCGCCCCCGAAGGCGAGTTCCAGCGGATCGACATCGTCGATGAAATGAAGACCAGCTACCTCGATTACGCAATGAGCGTGATCGTCAGTCGCGCGCTGCCAGACGTGCGTGACGGGTTGAAGCCGGTCCACCGTCGCATCCTGTGGACCTGCCACGAGAACGGGTTCGTCTCGAACAAGGCCTATCGCAAGTCTGCCCGTATCGTCGGCGACACGATGGGCAAGTACCACCCGCATGGTGACAGCGCGATCTACGACGCGCTGGCGCGCATGACGCAGGACTGGTCGATGCGCCTGCCGTTGATCGACGGTCAGGGCAACTTCGGTTCGATGGATCCCGATCCGCCGGCTTCGATGCGCTACACCGAGGCGCGTCTTGCCAAGGTCGCGGATTCTCTGCTCGGTGACATCGACAAGGATACCGTCGACTTCACGCCGAACTACGACGGTTCCGAACACGAGCCCCAAGTCCTGCCAGCGCGTTTCCCCAACCTGCTGGTCAACGGCGCGGGCGGCATCGCAGTCGGCATGGCCACGAACATTCCGCCACATAATCTTGGCGAAGTGATCGACGGTTGCCTTGCCTACATGGACAACCCGCTGATCACGATCGACGAACTGATCCAGATCATTCCCGGCCCGGACTTCCCCACCGCCCCGCTGATCCTCGGGCTTTCGGGTGCGCGCAAGGCGTATCATGAGGGCCGCGGGTCGATCATCATGCGCGCGCGCCACAAGATCGAGGAAAGCCGGGGCGACCGTCGCGCGATCGTGCTGACTTCCATCCCCTATCAGGTGGGCAAGTCCGGCCTGGTCGAGAAGATCGCCGAGGCCGCCAAGGACAAGCGGATCGAGGGCATCTCGGACATTCGCGATGAATCGAGCCGTGAGGGCGTGCGCGTCGTCGTGGAGCTGAAGCGCGATGCGACGCCCGAAGTGGTGCTCAACCAGATCTGGCGCAACACGCCCGCGCAATCGAGTTTCCCGGCGAACATGCTGGCGATCCGTGGCGGTCGCCCCGAAGTCCTGAACCTCAAGGACATCATCGAAACCTTCGTGCGTTTCCGCGAGGAAGTAATCACGCGGCGCACCAAGTTCGAACTGAACAAGGCACGCGACCGGGCACACATCCTGCTTGGCCTCGTGATCGCGGTGACCAATCTCGACGAAGTCGTGCGGATCATCCGTGGTTCGCCCAATCCCACTGCGGCGCGCGAAACGCTGATCGCGCGCGAATGGCCGATGGGCGAAATCGCGCCCTATATCCGCCTGGTCGAGGCTATCGAGGAGATCGGCGTTGCCGATGCGGCGACCTATCGCCTGTCCGAAACGCAGGTTCGCGCGATCCTCGAACTGCGCCTGCACCGCCTGACGGCACTCGGCCGTGACGAGATCGGCAGCGAACTCGAAGGGCTGGCGATCGCAATTGCCGAGTACCTCTCGATCCTTGCCGACCGCCAGAAGCTCTATGACGTGATGCGTCAGGAACTGGTGGAAGTGCGCGCCGCCTTTGCCACGCCGCGTCTTTCGGAAATCGCGCCCGCTGCCGATGGCATCGAGGACGAGGACCTGATCGAGCGTGAGGACATGGTCGTCACGATTACCCTCGACGGCTACATCAAGCGCACGCCGCTTTCCACTTTCCGTGCCCAGAACCGTGGCGGCAAGGGCCGCTCGGGTATGGCGACGAAGGACGAGGATGCCGTGGCGACGATGTTCGTCACCAGCACGCACACGCCGGTGCTGTTCTTCTCGACCGCTGGCAAGGTCTATCGCCTGAAGGTATGGCGCCTGCCCGAAGGCGGACCGACCACGCGCGGCCGGCCGGTGGTCAACTTGCTCCCGGCTCTCGACAAGAACGAGACGATCGCAACGGTGTTGCCGCTGCCCGAGGATGAGACCGAATGGGGCAAGCTCTCGGTCGTTTTCGCCACGGCCAAGGGCAACGTGCGCCGCAACTCGATGGACGCTTTTGCCAACATTCCGTCCAACGGCAAGTTCGCGATGAAGTTCGATGCAGCCGAGGACGGCACGCCGAGCGACGACCGCCTGATCGGTGTTGCGCTGCTTGAGGCGAGCGATGACGTGCTGCTGGCTACGCGATCGGGCAAGGCGATCCGCTTTGCCGGTGACGAAGTGCGCGAATTCACGAGCCGCACCTCGACCGGCGTGCGGGGCATGACGCTCAAGGGTGACGACGAGGTCATTTCGCTCTCGATCCTGCATCGCGTCGGCGCGACTCCCGAGGAGCGCGAGGAATACCTTCGCTTCGCGGCGTGGAAGGGCGAAAAGGAAGGCCAGATGGCCGACCAGGAACGCTACGCCTTCATGGCCGAACGCGAGCAGTTCATCCTGACGGTCTGCGCCAACGGTTACGGCAAGCTGTCCTCGGCATTCGAATATCGCCGCACGGGTCGCGGTGGTCAGGGTATCACCAACATCGACAACATCGGCCGCAATGGTCCGGTAGTGGCGAGCTTCCCGGCGACCCAGGCCGACCAGCTTATGCTGGTGACCGATCAGGCCAAGCTGATCCGCCTGCCGCTGACCACGCTGCGCGTGATCGGGCGCGGCTCTGCCGGCGTGCGCCTGTTCAACGTTTCGGGCGACGAGCACGTGGTTAGCGCGGTCCGCCTTGCGGAGGATACCGAAAGCGGTGACGACGCCGATCTGGACATCGGCGAGGCGGGCGCGATCGAAAGCGGTGAAGGCGACGCGGAATGAGCGAGTTGCCCGTGCTCGCCTACAAGGTGCTGACGGGGCCGCAGATGGCGCAGCTCGAAGCCGATGGCGTGTTCAAGGGCGCGCCGGTTGATCTGGCGGATGGCTACATCCACCTGTCGAGCGAAACGCAACTGACCGAGACGGTGGACAAGCACTTTGCCGGACAAGACGACCTGCATGTGGTGGCGGTCGATCTTGAAGCGCTTGGCAATGCTGTGAAGTGGGAGCCTTCGCGCGGCGGGCAGCTGTTTCCGCATGTCTACGGCGATTTGCCGTTGAACGTGGCGGTGGCCTACGGACCACTGGAGCGCGATGATGCGGGCGTGGTGAAGCTGCCGGTCGCGGGCTAGACCGCGCCGAACTCTCCCCTCGCCCCCAGTGTTCTGATAACGCCCGTGCAGATCAGGAACTGGCCGAAATAGTAAAGCGGCCAGATCAGCAGGCCGGGGATCGGGCTTCCGGCCAGCGGCCCCATGCGCGCGAAGATCAACAGGTCAGAGACCACGAACATCATTGCGCCAAGGCCCACGCGGTAACGCGGAAAACTGCTCATCCAGGCAGCGGCGGCCATTCCCGAGAGGGTCAGCGCATAAAGCGCCACATCCGGAGCGCGGGATAGTTGCCATGCGATCAGGGGAACGCCGATCAGTGTGGCGACTGCTGCAGCCTTCTGACTGGTAACAGGTTTTCCGCGAGGATGCCGCAGATAGAGCGCTATGGCCGCGAGATGGCCGAGCAGGAATGCGAACGCGCCAGCCGAGAACCACAGTTCGAGAAGCATGTCACCCGCAGCACCCAGCGCCATGACAAGCGCGAGCATATGGGCGTTGCGCGAGGGGTGATGCGCCCAGGCATAGGCGGCGAGCAGGGCCACCCCAGCGCCTTTCCACAGGATCAGCCACACACCGGGGACCTGGCCTTTCGCAGCCAGCCAATAGCTAACCCCGGCCACCAGGCTCGCCACCAGCCACGGTCGTTTCTCGATCAGCGCGCGCTTGGGCACGTTTCCCCTTCCCTGCCGTTCCGATGACGGTCTTGCCGCAAGGCTCGTGCAATGCCAAGGGCTGGGCCATGACGCATCAGGTACATATCATCGGCGGCGGAATGGCCGGCAGCGAGGCGGCGTGGCAACTTGCGCGGCGTGGGATCACGGTGCGCCTGTCCGAGATGCGCGGTGGTGGCGACACGACGGCCGCGCACAACGGCGATGGCCTTGCCGAACTTGTCTGCTCGAACTCGTTCCGGTCCGACGATCATGAAAAGAACGCGGTGGGCCTGCTGCATCAGGAAATGCGCGAGTGTGACAGCCTTCTGATGGCTGCGGCAGAGAAGGCGCGCGTGCCGGCGGGCTCAGCGCTGGCGGTGGACCGCGGCGTATTTTCGGCGGAGGTCGAGTCGGCGCTGGCGGCGCAGCCCACGCTCGAGATCGTGCGCGAGCGGGTGGACCTGCTGCCTTCTGATGGCCTGACCATCGTAGCGACCGGGCCGCTCACCTCGCCGTCGCTTGCCACCAGCATCGGCGCGGCAACCGGCGCGGACAGCCTCGCCTTTTTCGATGCCATCGCCCCCATCGTCTACCGCGAATCCATCGACCTGGATGTCGCGTGGATGGCCTCGCGCTGGGACAAGGGCGCAGAAGCCTCGCTGGCGCTGGGCGGCGACGGGCGCGACTACATCAACTGCCCGATGACGCGCGAGCAGTACGAAAACTTCCGCGAGGAACTGCTGGCGGGCGAGAAGACCGAATTCAAGGAGTGGGAAGCCAACACGCCCTACTTCGACGGGTGCATGCCGATCGAGGTCATGGCATCGCGCGGGGTGGAAACACTGCGCTTCGGCCCGATGAAGCCGGTCGGCCTCGACAATCCGCACTGGGCAACGCCCGAGCATCCCAACGGGCGCTGGCCCTATGCCGTGGTGCAGCTGCGGCAGGACAACAAACTGGGTACGCTGTGGAACATGGTCGGCTTCCAGACCAAGCTGAAGCATGCCGAACAGGTTCGCGTGTTCCGCACCATTCCGGGGCTGGAGAACGCGGAGTTTGCGCGGCTCGGCGGGCTGCACCGCAACACCTTCCTCAATTCGCCCACGCTGCTCGACCGGCAGTTGCGCCTGAAGTCTGCGCCGCATATCCGCTTTGCCGGGCAGATCACGGGTTGCGAAGGCTACGTCGAGAGCGCCTCGGTGGGGATGCTGGCCGGCCTGATGACGGCGGCGGAGATCGCCGGGCGCGATTGGGCTTCACCGCCACGCACCACAGCCCTGGGCGCGCTGCTGTCGCACATCACCGGTGATGCCGAGGCTGAAACATATCAGCCGATGAACGTGAACTTTGGCCTGTTTCCGCCGCTGCCCGATGTGAAGAAGAAGGCGCGCAAGGAAGCCTATACCGAGCGAGCGAAGCGGGATCTGGCAGATTGGGTTCGCACCCTGGCTTGAGGGCACGAGTCATACGGCTTCGCTGACCTCCGGCTCGGCGGGCTCGGCACGAACGCGCTGATGGCCCGCCCTTCAGTGCTATTTGCACGAGCATTTCTGCTTCGGTTTGGGTTTGGGCTTCGGGCGGGTCGTGGCGAATTCGGTACGGGTCAGCCAGAGATCGCCGTTGCTGTCGGCGAACTTGAACTTGTCTACGGTGGTGTGCGCCCATTCCTCGAACGTCAGCAGGTTGTTGCCGTCCTTGTCGAGCTTGCGGAAATCGTTGGCGCGCGTGCTGAGCATCTCGTTGCGGGTGATGCGGTTGTCGCGGTCCTTGTCGATCAGGTTGAAGCGCCGGGTTTCCTTGCCGACTTCCGAAACCTCGGGCGGAGCAATCCCTTCCATCCCTTCGACATCGGCGGTGGGCAGTTCCTCCGGCTCGGCCGCAGGTGCGCTTTCGACCGGAAGAACCGGCGCTTCACCTCCGAAACCGGTTTCGGCGCGGCCCTGCCACCAGAAAATGCCTGCCGCGACCAGCATCAGGGTTGCAAGCCCGCCCAGCAATCCACGCAGCATCGATCCGGCTCCATAAATCCGGATCGAGTCTAGCCCGGCAATGCCGTGTTACGCATTGGCAGATGCTGCCGCTTTGGCAGGATATCAGGCGCCCAGCAGGCCGATGCGCACGATGGTGAGGAAATCGGCAAGCGGTGCCCTGCGCTCTTTCTTGGCCTCTCTTGCGGCGATGGCGTGGAGGATGGACAGGGGTCGCATCGCCTTCGAAAGCCGCGGCATCGAAACCGAAGGATCGCCGAAGGAAGACGCGACCGAAGTGACGGCGGCCAAGTCGCCTTCTCCGACCAGGCGACCAAGCGCGAGATAGGCCGCGATCTCGGCACGCGCGAGTTCTTTTCCGCCATCTTCGCCAACGATGCGGGCTTCCCAGCCATCGACCAGCCCGATCAGGGCCTGCGTCTCGCCTTGCCATGCGTGAAGCCTTGCGAGGACAGGTTCGCCCTTTGGCCAGGCGGTCGCGGACTCGGAAAGTCGGTCGCGCCACCAAGACAGGCGCAACTGAATCATCAGCGGTTCGCGCCCCGGTCGAGCCGTCTCGGCGAGTCGCCGTTGAAAAAAAAGCAAGGCTTCCCACGCCGGACGAGCGGAAAATGAGGCGTATGTGACAGCCAGACGCTCGACCGGATCAAGCATCTCTGCGGCTTCGAATGGTAAATTCGTCATTTACGCCAGCTCTCGCATTGCACGTATGTTTAACCAGTCTTCAACCACGACAGTTCAAGATGAACAAACCACGACATTCTAATGAAGGATTCCGGAAGTTTGCCATGGTCCCCGGAACCCGAGCGAGGCCTGTAACAAGATGATCGCCAAGATACGATCACTGATGCGCGCACTGACAGGAAACTCCAGCGGCAACGCTGCGATCCTGATGGCGCTTGGCTTGCCCGCGATGATCGGGGGGGCCGGCTTCGCCGTGGATACGGCGCAATGGTACATGTGGAAGCGCGAATTGCAGTTCGCGGTGGACCAGGCGGCGCTGGCCGGAGCCTGGGCGCGCACGCAGGATGCTACCAAACCCAATTATTCGACCCGTGCGCTGCAAGAGTTCAACGCCAACCTGTCCATCACGACAGACAAGATCAACGGTACGCCAACGGTGACGCTCGCAAATTATTCGGGCGGCACGAACAACAGCGTCACGGTGCGCGCCTCGCTCAGCGAAACCCTGCCCTTCTCGAGCTTTCTGACCGGAAAGGGTACGACCATCAGCGCCTATGCCCAGGCTGCTTACACCGCAGGCGCGTCGTTCACTTCGTGCCTGATCGCGCTTGACGAGGATGACGACGGCGCGATCACGGTCGGCGGTACTTCGGTGCTGAGGGCCCGCTGCGGCATGGCTGCGCTTTCGACTTCGGACCAGTCGATCGTGGTTGCGGGCAGCCCTGACATCGATGCCGGCTGGATCCTATCGCGCGGCGGTGTTGACGATTGGTTCAACACCCATACCGATGACGAGGTGCATGACTACCTCGAGGGCCTGTTCGATCCTTTTGCCAGCCTGACCCCGCCCAATCCGACCGAGAGCCAGGTTGCGCGCTCCTATTCCTGCGTGAAAGGCACGACGACGACGCGCGCCGACAGGTCGAAGAAGACCAACATCACCTATACATACTGGAAGGGTGAGACGATCGAGACCGCAACCACGCAGGTCACAAATCAGAAAAATGCCAACAAGCCCAGCGAGACGACGGTCGGCGAGACATATGTGATTGTCGAGAACACCACGGTTGCGGGCGTTACCTATACGACGACCGACAAGTGGACCGCGACCAACAGCGCGGGCAAGAACACGGTCTGGGAAAAGCAGACGACGGTCGTCGCGACGACGACCTCCAACGTCAGCAAGACGACCTCGCCCGATCTGGCAACGGTCTATCCCGGTACTTATACCGGCGGGATCAAGGTCTCCTGCACGACTACGTTCAATCCCGGCGTTTATGTCATCAGCGGCGGCGGGCTCGAAATCGACGGTCAATATGCGGTTGTCGGCAGCGGCGTGATGTTCGTGCTCAAGAACAACGCTTTTATCAAGATCAACGGCGGTTCGAATATCAACCTGACCGCAATCCAGTCCTCAGACCTCGTCAGCCGCGGGGTGAACGCAACCGACGCAAATGCGCTGGCGGGGATGCTGGTGTTTGAAGATCGCGCGTCATCGGGCACCGATCGCAGCCGGATCAACGGCAACGCCAGCACGGTGCTGAACGGCACGATCTACCTGCCCAACAGCGGGATCGACTTCCTGGGAACGGCGGCCGTTACCAGCCAGTGCCTGATGATCGCGGCAAACACGATCACCATCAGCGGCACGGCGAACATGACCTCGTTCTGCCCGCCGGGCCTCACCGAAGACAGCGTGGTGGCTAACGAAATCAGCCGGGTGAAGCTGGTCGTCTGATGCGCCCCCCCTCCCTTCTTGCAAGGCTTGGTGTCGACAGCGCGGGCGCGATGATCATCGAGACCGCGATCCTGGCGCCGGTGCTGATCCTGCTCAGCCTGGGGGCATATCAGGTGAGCAGCGCCGTTGCGCGCGAGAGCGAACTCCAGAACGCGATGAATACCGCCCAGGGCGTGGCGCTTGCCTCTGCGCCCGACGATGATGCCAAGCGGACGACGCTCAAGCAGATCATTGCAGCCTCGACCGGCGTGCCTATCGCCAACATACAGGTGACTGCAGCCTATCGCTGCAATTCCGGTGTGGACTACGTTGCGGCGGAAAGCACCTGCACGATTGGCGACAAGGTTTCGAGCTACGTCAAGATCAACATTTCTGATACCTACGAGCCGGTCTGGACCGAATTCGGGGTAGGTGAAGACGTCACCCTGAGCGTTGAGCGCTACATCCTGCTTCAACAGAGTACCAGGCTGTGATCCGGCGTCTTCTCCATGACACCCAGGGCTCGCTCGCAGTCGAATTCGCGCTGATCGGGCCGACCTTCATCGCGATGATGCTGGGCGTGTTCCAGATCGGAATCGGCATGCAGAACTACAATGCGTTGCGTTCCGTGGGCTCGGACGTGATGCGTTACGCCGTGGTCAATTACCAGACCAACAATGACCTCACCAACACGCAGGTGCGCGACTATGCGCGCTCGCTGGCGGTCAATTCACCCTATCTGCTCGACAGCAGCCGATTGGCCGTGCGCGTCGATTCGGTTACGACTTCCCGTGTTTCGGGAACCTTCGAGAAGACCCTGACGCTGACGTACAGCGTGCCTACCGTACTTTCCATTATCGGTTTCGGCGATTTTCCGATCAGCTATTCCCAATCGATCTTCCTGATCAACGACGCATAGCGATCTTCAGAACGGTGCGTCGATCAGCTGATAAATCAGCAAATGATTAACCATGTTCAGCCCTTAGGGACCGGTAATACCGGTGATATTTTCCCAAAATTAACCGAGTAAATTTTACCAAGTCTTACGTATTGGCCCGTAAGTGGTTTTCATGGCTTGGGGTCGACCATCACAGCACCGGACAACTCGCGTCGCGCGCGCAGCCGTGCGTCTGCTCGGAGCGATCTCGCGCGATACGAGCGGCAATGCGCTCAGCATCATCGCCTTCTCCATCGTGCCATTGCTCGCCCTTGTCGGCTCCAGCATCGACATGGGCCGCGCCTATCTCGTCCAATCACGGCTCCAGCAGGCCTGCGACGCGGGCGTGCTAGGGGCGCGCAAGGAACTGGGCGCAATCGACAATTTCGATGCCGACACCGACAGCGCGACCATCGCGGCCAAGGGCAACCGCTTCTTCAACGTGAACTTCGCCGACGGCATCTACAACTCGATAGATCGCAGCTTCGACATGGCGATCGAGGACGACATGTCGATCAGCGGCATTGCCTCGGTGATTGTGCCGACAGACATCATGCAGTTCTTCGGCAAGGATGAAATCGCGGTCGACGTTACCTGCCGGGCCAAACTAACGATCCCGAACACCGATATCATGATGGCGCTCGACGTGACTGGTTCGATGGCGGAGACGAACCCGGGCGACACCGGCTCCAAGATCTCGGTCCTCAAGACCGTGGTCAAGCAGTTCTACAACACGATGGAAACGACGCGGCAGCCCGAAAGCCGCATCCGCTATGGGTTCGTGCCCTATTCGACCAACGTGAACGTTGGCAACCTGCTCAAGGACGAGTGGGTGGTGAGTTCGTGGGATTATCCTTCGCGCACGCTGGTCGGCAACGGAAGCGGAAGCGGACTTTACGGCTATTACAGCGCGGTTTCACCGGTATCGGGCGGATATGGTACGACGCCTTCGACATTTGCGGCAACGCAGGCGATGGACGGCAGCTACAGTTGCTCCAAGCCGGCGAATACTTTGACAACCAGCACGGCACTCATGTCGACGACGACCGAGGCGACCACCAATCCAACCGGTACGCGTACGACCTACACGTATAACCGGACCCGAAACGGCAACATCTACTCGGTCAGTCTTTCGGGTTCGACCTGCACGCTTTCGACCACGGCCTACTCGAACTATGTCGACACTTATCGCTACATCACCGAGCCGCGGCTAGGTACGGGTAGCTCATGGCTCTACAAGGATGTGTCCAAGGACACGACCAACTGGCGCAATGAGTCCAACGGCTGCATCGAAGAACGTTCGACGTATGAAATCGACGACTACGACAACGTCGACCTGACGCGTGCGCTCGATCTCGATCTCGACCTCGTACCCAGTCCGAGTGACGCGGACACGCAATGGCGACCGATGTATCCCTCGATGATCTATGAACGGTCCAAGCCCTGGAGCGGCGGTGGCTCGTTCACGACTGCGGCCGTTGCTACGGACGTTGAATACATCTCACCGTACGTCGCCGGGTTCGCCGCCTGCCCGACCGCTGCCAGGAAACTGCAGGTCTGGGCCCAGGCAGATTACGATGCCTATATCGATGGCCTGGTCGCTGCTGGCAGCACCTATCATGACATCGGCATGATCTGGGCGGGTCGCCTGCTTTCGGGAACCGGTATCTTCGCAGACGAGAATGCCGACGTCTCGGCAAGTCAACGCACGAGCCGGCACCTTATCTTCCTGACCGACGGGCAGACTTCGTCCCTTGACATCAGCTACAGCTCCTACGGGGTGGAACCGCTGGCGCAGCGTCGCTGGAACACGGCTTCACCAATCTCGCTGACCGAGACAATCGAGAAGCGCTTCTCGTTCGTTTGCGAGGAAGTGAAGAAGAAGAACATTACGGTGTGGTTCGTCGCGTTTGGTACGGACCTCAATCCGATCATGACCAACTGCGCCGGCAACGGACACTACTTCAGTGCGGCGAATGCGGACGAGTTGCAGGAAGCTTTCGTCAAGATCGCGAAGTCGATAGGCGACCTGAGGCTTGCACAATGATCGCGCGACGCAGGCTGAGGCGACTGTGCAAGGACAGGCAGGGCGCAGCGGCCGTAGAGTTCGCGCTCATCTCCCCGGTGATGGTGTTGGTCCTGATGGGCCTGTTCGACATGGGTTACACGCTTTATGCCGGCGTCATGCTGCAGGGCGCACTGCAGGAGGCCGCGCGCAATTCGACGGTCGAGGGTGCAGCACAGAGACTGACCACGATCGACACGGCGGTCGAGAATGAGGTGCTTCGCGTGGTGCCGAACGCCGACCTCGTGTTCAAGCGCAAGTCCTACTCCAACTTCTCCGATGTCGGACTCGCAGAGGACTATACCGACACCAACGGCAACGGAGCCTGCGACGCTGGCGAGCCCTATGAAGATGCCAATGGCAACGGGGCGTGGGATCAGGACCGTGGCACCAACGGCCTGGGCGGAGCCCGCGACGCGGTGCTCTACACTGTGACGATGACCTATCGCCGGCCCTTCCCGATGGCTTCGCTGATCGGCCTGCCGGAGAATGTCACCAACGAAGCGACCACTGTTCTGCGCAACCAGCCCTACGATCTCCAGAAAAGCGTCGCCAAGCTGGAGAACTGTGCATGAGGCCGGTGGCGAAACTCTTCAGGCGCGGGTTGGCGCAGGTCGGGCGAAATCGCTCAGGCGTCGCCGCGGTGGAGTTCGCGTTGGGGCTCCCGCTCCTCCTGTCCGTGGGATTGTGGGGCACCGAGCTTGGCAACCTTGCGATCACGCACATGCGCGTAAGCCAGCTTGCCATGCATATTGCCGACAATGGCTCGCGCATCGGTGACGTATCGATGCTCGAAAATCTCAAGATCTATGAATCCGACATCAACGACAACCTGATGGGCGCGCAGATCCAGGCGGGAGGGCTAGACCTGTTCGAGCACGGCCGCGTGATCATGAGCAGCCTCGAGGTCGTCGACGGGACCGAAGATACGCAATACATCCATTGGCAGCGCTGCAAGGGCAAGCGCAACGTCCAGTCGGCGTATGGTCCGGCCGGAACGGGAACCGACGGTTCGCTCGATGGCATGGGGCCTGCTGGCGAGGAAGTGACGGCATCGGCGGGAGATGCCGTGATCTTCGTCGAAATCGAGTACGAGTATCAGCCGCTGGTTTCCGCGCAGTTCGTACCCAATACCGTGATCCGGTCGACCGCCGCCTTCAACGTGCGCGACGATCGCGATCTTACGCAGATCTACCAGCGCGATGCCGGTACGCCCGATCCTGTAGCAAGTTGCACTGTCTACGACGGATTCGACTGATCAAGCAGAAAGGGCGCCCGGATGACCGGACGCCCTTCCCTTTGATTGTCAGGCTCAGTGCCGGTCAGCGATAGCAAACCTTGCGAACCGCAGCGACGATGCGGCTTGCATCGATCAGCGCGAGCTTTTCGAGATTGGCCGCATAAGGCAGCGGCACATCTTCGTTGCACACGCGCAGGACCGGGGCGTCAAGGTGATCGAAGCCTTCCTCCATGCACAGCGCCATGATTTCGGACGCGATCGAGCAAACCGGGAAGCCCTCTTCGGCCACGACGAGGCGGTTGGTCTTGGCCAGCGAGGCCAGCACCGTCTGCGTGTCGAGCGGACGCAGCGTGCGCAGGTCGATCACTTCGGCATCGATCCCCTCGCCCGCGAGCGCTTCAGCCGCTTCCAGTGCCAGACCGACGCCGATCGAATAGGAAACGATCGTGACGTCCTTGCCCGGCCGCACGATGCGGGCCTTGCCGATCGGCAGGACGAAATCGTCGAGCTGCGGCACTTCGAAGCTGCGACCGTAGACCAGCTCGTTCTCGAGGAAGACAACAGGGTCCTCGCTGCGGATCGCGGCCTTCATCAGGCCCTTTGCGTCAGCCGCATCGTAAGGCGCGATGACGATCAGGCCGGGTACGTTGGCGTACCACGGGCCGTAGTTCTGCGAGTGCTGCGCGCCGACGCGGCTTGCTGCGCCATTGGGACCGCGGAACACGATCGGGCAGCGCATCTGCCCACCCGACATGTAGTTGGTCTTGGCGGCGGAGTTGATGATGTGGTCGATCGCCTGCATGGCGAAGTTGAACGTCATGAACTCGATCACCGGGCGCAGGCCGCCCATCGCCGCACCTGCACCGATGCCGGCGAAGCCGTATTCGGTGATCGGCGTATCGATCACACGCTGCGGGCCGAACTCGTCGAGCAGGCCTTGCGTGACCTTGTAGGCGCCCTGATACTCGGCCACTTCCTCGCCCATGACGAAGACGCGATCGTCCGCGCGCATTTCCTCGGCCATGGCATCGCGCAAAGCTTCGCGCACGGTAGTCGAGACCATCGCGGTGCCAGCGGGCACTTCGGGATCTGCGGCGGCAACGAATGTTGCCGGCTTGGCCGGTGCAGGCGCAGATTCGGCGACCGGAGCCGCTGCAGGAGCGGCGGCCGGGGCCTGCGCAGCCGAGGCGGGCGCCGCCTCTTCGCCTTCCCCCTGAAGCGTGGCGATCACGGTTCCGACCTTCACGCCCTCGGTGCCTTCAGCGACGAGGATCGCGCCGACGACGCCTTCATCGATGGATTCGAATTCCATTGTGGCCTTGTCGGTTTCGATCTCGGCGAGAATGTCGCCGGACTTCACCTGATCGCCTTCCTTGACCAGCCACTTGGCGAGCGTGCCCTCCTCCATCGTCGGGGAGAGCGCGGGCATCTTCAGTTCAATCGCCATCTCAGTACTTCCCCACCAGCACATCGGTATAGAGCTCCGCGACTTCCGGCTCGGGCGAGCTTTCAGCGAAGTCGGCCGATTCGGCGACGGTCTGGCGAATGCGCTTGTCGATTTCCTTGATCTTCTCTTCGCTCACGCCGCGCTTGAGCAGTTCGGCCTTCGCACCCTCGATCGGATCGTGATTGTCGCGCATGTCCTGCACTTCTTCACGGCTGCGATACTTGGCCGGGTCGGACATCGAGTGACCGCGGTAACGGTACGTCTTGAGTTCCATCAGCACAGGGCCATTGCCGGCGCGGACATATTCGAGCGCGACTTCTGCGGCCTGGCGCACTTCGAGCACGTCCATGCCGTTGACGTCCATGCCGGGGATACGGAAAGCCGTGCCGCGACGGTAGAAGTGTGTCTCGGCTGAACCGCGCTTGACCGCCGTGCCCATCGCGTAGCCGTTGTTCTCGACCACGAAGATGATCGGCAGCTTCCACAGCGCGGCCATGTTGAACGTTTCGTACACCTGGCCCTGGTTGGACGCGCCATCGCCGAAGTAGGCCATGCAAACGCCGCCATCGCCGCGATACTTGTGTGCGAAGGCAAGCCCGGCGCCGAGCGGAACCTGTGCGCCGACGATGCCGTGCCCACCGTAGAACTTGTGCTCGGTCGAGAACATATGCATCGAGCCGCCCTTGCCGCGGCTGATGCCAGCTCCACGACCGGTCAGTTCGGCCATGATCACCTTGGGATCGATGCCATAGGCCAGCATGTGGCCATGGTCGCGATACCCGGTGATGACGCTGTCGTGACCCTCCTTGAGCGCCGACTGCAGGCCGACCGCAACGGCTTCCTGCCCGATGTAGAGGTGGCAGAAACCGCCGATCAGGCCGAGACCGTAAAGCTGTCCGGCCTTTTCCTCGAACCGGCGGATCAGCACCATCTGTTCGTAGAAAGTCAGCAGCTCCTCGTCAGAGGCATCGTAGCGCTTGTTGTTGGCATGAGCCTGCTGGAGGCTGCGCAACGCAAAGGCGGCTTCATCGGCGACTGACGACGCGATGATCGGCTCTGCGGGGCTTGCGGCAGCATTTGCGGCGGATTTAACGGCTCTGGGCCTGGCGGGCTTGGCCAAGTCGGGGTTTCCTTTTCTCGCAGCCTCAGGTTCCGTAGGGTCCGGAACGCATGAACAGCCTATACCCTGAAGCAAGCGGTTCGCAACGCTGTTCGGTGGATACGAACCTTTTGCTCATACCTATGCAAATATCACGAACCATAACGGTTAGTCATTCGCGCGCGCAGCACGTAAGGCCCGTCACCGTGAAGCACTGGTGAGGTACAATGTAGGAAAATAGCAAGATCGGGTGAGATGGTGGCGCACCCGGAACGATTCGAACGTCCGGCCCTCAGATTCGTAGTCTGATGCTCTATCCAGCTGAGCTACGGGTGCCTACCAACAATGTATGGCTGCGCGTGCGCACAGCATTTTCCCGAAAATATTCCCCAAAGGGGAATGGCGCACCCGGAACGATTCGAACGTCCGACCCTCAGATTCGTAGTCTGATGCTCTATCCAGCTGAGCTACGGGTGCCGGGAGACGCGCCTTTAAGAGGGTCCTTTCCCTTTGGCAACCCCTTCAAGCAAAGGAATCACCGCGCGCGCCAGGGGTACGTCGAGCGGAGGCATTGGCAGGCCCGCAAGCTCTGACGCCGTAACCCAGCGGACACTTGTGCCAGGCTCAAGCGCCAGCGCCTCACCCGCCCAATCGCGCAGGCCGAAAAGCGCCAGGAGGATCGGACGGTGGCCGGGGAGCGGCGGTTCGGTAGCGAAGCTGACCGGAAACAGCATGGCAGGATCTACCATCACGCCAAGTTCCTCGTCGATTTCTCTTACAACCGCCGATTCGAGCGTTTCACCCTGCTCAACCTTGCCGCCCGGAAACTCCCAAAGCCCGCCGTGCTGCTTGCCCGCAGGCCTCTGCTGCATCAGCACTTTTCCCTCCGGCGACAGCAGCGCGGTGGCCACAACGATCCGGACTGTCGAAAAACTTTCCATCGGTATCCGCCTCGTCAACCTTTTCTTAGGCACCTGAGCGTAGATCACATTCTGCCGCTATCTGGAAATGACCATGAAGACCTTACTTCAGAACATCGTTCGACAGAAAAGCGGTGCCACGGCTATCGAATACGGACTGCTGGTCGCTCTGATCGGTATCGCCGCAAGCTTTGGCATGAAGGCGTTCGGTGAGGAACTGTTCAATCTGTATAACGCTGTCGACACAGCGACTTCCGAGAACAGCATTTCGAATTAACGTCTTTTTAGGAAGTACCGAGTAACACTACGGATACTCGCTCCGGGGACAAAGTTGGGGCGGGACGGGAAAATGAAGACCTACTCTAGGAGATCGACCATGAAGATTTTTCGTGACCTGCTCGCCAACAACGAAGGCGCCACCGCAATCGAATACGGCCTGATCGCTGCTCTCGTCGCTGTTGCCGCAATCGGCGCGATGGGTGCGCTCGGCGGTTCGCTCAGCAACACCTTCAACAAGGTTTCGGGTGACATGGGCAACGCCTCGGACGGCAGCCTGGCCTAATCGGCTGACACCATCAGCTAGTCACGAGGGTGGGCACCTAAGGTGCCCACCCTTTTGCGTTTCCCGACTCGCGAAAATTACTGAACCTGAGCCCCCGCCAGATCAGTAGACGACGAGCTTTACTTTCTGGCCGGATGCCAGCCTGCTTGATGCGGTAAGTCCGTTGAGGACAAGGAAACGCTCGAGCGGTTTGTCGGTGAAAGCCATGCGCTTCGCCATCGTCTGCACGGTGTCGCCCGATTTTACAGTCACGACCGAAAGCTTGCGCGGCTTCACTGCTGCCGCCTCGGTCGCATTGATTCGCCGAATCGAGCGGAACATGGCGTCAAACTGTGGTGCCTGACCTGCCTGACTGATTGTGGCAAAGTGGAATGCCTGCTGCGGGCCCCATTCATAGGCGAACACGACGACGTCCACCTGACTGCTGCCATTGGTGGTTCGGACAGTGCCATAAGCTGCCGGAATGCCGTTGATCGTGGTGGTCTGGATCGAATCGGGCTGCAACTGTTGCTGGCTCGACAGGCCGGTGAATATCGAGCGGACGTATGTCGACAGATTGCCGCTGTAGGTCGCCGAGGAAAATTCACCCTTCCCGCTCTGTCCGCTGATGGCGACCGAGCGGGTGCCATTGACTAGATAGAATCCGTTGGGTGCTTCGAAAGCAAGGCGGAGCTGGGGATGGGTAAACCGCGATCCGTCGACGATGCCCTGTGCCGGATCGTCACCGTAAGTCAGACCATTGATACCATTCAGGAACATGTCGCGATTCGTGCGTCCGCTCACGTTTCCGGCGCGCGTCAGGGCAGCGCGAACGCGCGAGGCGGGATCAGGGTGCGTGCTGGCCCATTGCGGAACCTGATTCGACGTCCCCTTGATGCTCGCGTCCAATGCGTTCTGATTCGCCAGGCTCTGCAGCACCGAGGACATTGCACGCGGATCGTACCCTGCCCGTTGGAGATACGTGACGCCAAGATTGTCGGCCTCGGTTTCTTGCGAGCGGGAATATTTCAGGGTGAGCAGCTGGCTACCGGTAGAGAAAATCTTCTGTCCGATCTGGCCAAGCGTTCCGTTGCCGAGCAGCGCGCCGGAAAGCAGCGTGCCCAATGCACCAAGAATGGAGTTGCGGGTTGCTGCACTCTCCCGCTTGGCGGCGTGGCGCGCAGCAACGTGACCAACCTCATGTCCCAGAACTCCAGCCAGTTCCGCTTCATTGTTCATCAACGCAGTAAGCTGGCGGGTGACGTAGACATAGCCGCCGGGGATCGCGAAGGCGTTGTTCACCGGAGAGTTGAGCAAGGTGACGGTGAAATCGCTGCGGGCATTGCCGAGCCCTGACTGAAGCGCGATCGTCTTGCCCACGCCTTCGACGTAGGTTGCCTGCGGCCCGGTGAGAGCGCCGCCAAACTCCTGCAGCAGTTGCGGATGAGCTTCGGCACCCTGCTTCTTGTCAGCCGCACTGATTGTCTGGACCGCGCCTTGAGCCTTGGCGGGGCTTCCGGCCTGATTCACGCAAGCCGGTAAGGCGAGGCCGACGAGGGCGGTAACAGAAAGGACTGCGGCGCGCGAACGGCGGAATTTCGACATTGCTCTCTCCCTGACGGGCGTGCGGAACTGCCCGCCGCGCCCTGCTGGACTACAGCGACACAATCCGTTTGTCGCAAATCCGGTTCCCGAGCGCCAGCGCTAGAGGGAGATCAGGCACCGATCCGGAGGAAACGGTCTGCGCGCAGGTTGCGCAGTTCATCGGGCGACTTGCCTGCAAGCGCATCGAGCTCCTGGCCGATCGCCGTGCCGAGTTCTGCGCAGGCAGCGACGGGATCACGGTGTGCCCCGCCAACGGGCTCCCGCACGATTCGGTCGATCACGCCGAGTGCCAGCAAGTCTTGCGCGGTCACCTTCATCGCTTCGGCGGCATCGGCAGCCTTTTCGGCAGTGCGCCAGAGAATCGACGCGCAACCCTCGGGCGATATGACCGAGTAGATCGCATGCTCGAACATCAACACGCGTTCGGCGCTGGCAAGTGCCACAGCACCGCCCGAGCCGCCCTCGCCCACGATCGTCGCGACCATTGGCACGCCAAGACCGAGGCATGCCTCAGTCGAGCGGGCAATGGCTTCGGCCTGGCCGCGCTCCTCGGCCTCGACGCCGGGAAAAGCCCCCGAGGTATCGACCAGCGTGACGACAGGCAGGCCGAATCGGCCGGCGAGTTCCATAAGGCGGATCGCCTTGCGGTAGCCCTCGGGCTTGCCCATGCCGAAGTTGTGGCGAATGCGGCTCTGGGTGTCGTTGCCCTTCTCGTGCCCGATCAGCATGACCCGGCGCGTGCCCAGACGGGCAAAGCCGCCGACGATCGCCTGATCTTCGCCAAACAGGCGATCACCGCCGAGCGGCACGAAATCGGTAAAGATTGCTTCGACATAGTCCTTGAAGTGCGGACGCGCGGGGTGGCGTGCGACCTGCGTCTTCTGCCACGGCGTCAGCGCCTTGTAGGTGCTGGCAAGCAACTCGGCGGACTTGGTTTCCAGCCGCGTTATTTCCGAGCTGATATCGATACCGCCGCCCTGCGCGGTCTGGCGCAGTTCGGCAATGCGGGCTTCGAGCGCGGCGACCGGCTTTTCGAACTCGAGAAAGGAAATCATGGCGCTTCCGCTAAGCGTGCGCGGCGCTTCGGTCAACTGGAAGCCGCATTTCCGAGCGGGTGTCGCTGGTTGACGAGAGCGACAAGGCGCGCCGAATCGACGTGGGTGTAGATTTGCGTCGTGGCGATGTCGGCGTGCCCTAGAAGCGTCTGCAGGACGCGAAGGTCCGCACCGCCCTCAAGCAGGTGCGTCGCGAAGGCATGGCGCAGCACATGCGGACTGACGGTTTCGGGATCGAGGCCAGCGCGCAGGGCTAGGTCGCGCAGAAGCTGGAACAGCCGGACCCGTGATAGAAAGCCGCCGCGCGGACTTGGAAAGACAAACCGCCCGCCCTTCCCCCGGATTGCAAGCCAGTCTGCCAGCGCCCGTGTTGCCCGCGCCGAGATCGGCACCATGCGCTGCGTCCCGCCCTTCCCGATGATCGTCAGGAGCGGAGCGTCGCGAGGGACCGAAGCGAGCGGCAAGGAGACCAGTTCGGTCGCGCGGAGGCCTGAACCATAAAGCAGTTCGAGCAGCGTTAGCATCCTGACGCCCTCGGGCGTACCGGCCCGGGCATCGGCTTCCGCCGTGGTGAACAATGCGCCCACGGCTTCGTGCCCCAGAAGCCGTGGCAGCGGTCTGCGCGCGCGCGGCCGTGGCAGTGCCGACGAGGGATCGTCATCGCGCAGGCCCTCGTCGATCAGGAAGCCGTAGAACTGGCGCAGAGCCGAAGCCTTGCGGGCCAGCGAGGACGGGGCCAGATCGACCCATGCCGTGGCAAGGCCGGCGATCTCTTCGCGACCTGCGGTTGCCAGGCTTCCAATAGCCTCGGCCGCGCCCTGAAGGTCACGGCGATAGGCCGAAAGCGTGTTGGCAGCCGCGCCCCGCTGTGCTGCCAACATGGCCAGGAAGCTTTCGACCGCCGGTTCGGGCTTGTCCCTGGCCATGGTCAACCGTTCTCTCAGACGCGGGCGACCGCCTCGGCCGCGATCATCCGGGCTTCTCCGTCAAGGCCGACGCGATGCAGCGCCGAAACGATATGATAGAGGTGCAATGGCGTCATCCGGTCCCAGCGGTTGCCCTGCATGCCGAAGGCAGCGAGGAGCGAGACGAGCGCAGGATTGCCGGATGCAGCCGCATTGTCGATCGCACGCGTCCAGCGGGTCTGCCGGTTCAGATCGAGCTCAAGCTTCCCGGCGAAATCGCGCGCTGCACCCGCATCGACACGCTCGAGCCCCATCAGGCCCGCGAGCAGGAACTGCGATCGCAACGCATTTTCCGAGTCATCGTCGTCGGTGAAGGCGTTGAGCCCTTCGGCCCCGACCTTTGTCGCCCGCCCCGAATTGGCCAGGACGAGCAGGCCCCATCCCTCGCTTCCGATGGGGCAAAACGGAGCCCACTTGATCGCGTTGCGATCGAGTCCGGCGGTGAGCATCGAGGCAATCAGCCCGGGAGCATCGTCCGCGAAGGCCTGATCAGGAGACAGCCGCGCTGCGGCGTAAGAGGTCAAGACCAAGCCTGCGTAAGCCTGGTCCGGATCGGAACCATCGCCCCACAGTGTGCGAATGGCTTCAAGACGGTCCGTGGGCGCGGACGAGACATAGGCCTTGCGCAAGGTTTCGGCCCGACGGGTCCAATCGTCCAGCGAGCCTTGCTCTGCTTCCTGGTCCCGCAGCGCATAGATCTGGCTGTAGAGATCGATCATCGACCGCGCTGAGAACGCACCACGCGCTGCAGCAACATCGGCCGCGGCGGCACGCGAGGCCAGGGGCAGCATCGGAGCGCGCGCGGCCACGACGGCATAGGCAGCGCCCGCGTTCTTGCGCAGAGCCTCGGGCGGTTCAATCCCGGTGGCGAAGGACATACCGGTCGACCAGGGCGTCAGCGTCTCGACGCCGTCCCATTCGATCTTGACCGCGCGACGCGCGTTGATCGCGGCTCCGGCGAACTTCTGGGCCAACAGGATGTCGATCTTCGATCCCGCGCCCCGGCGCATCGCTCTATCGAGCTGCGCCATCGCGTTTGAGCCTTCATCGGCAAATGCCGAGCAGATCGCGCGAGACAGGTCCCAGTCCCAGCCCTGCCGCGATGCCGCAGTAAGCGCAGTGATCGGGCAAAGGCCGACGGGATCGGCGGTGGCAAGGAAGCTTGCCATGGCGGCATCCTCGAGGCCCCGCGTGAAATTGCCACTATCGACCGACTGGACCATGGCACGCGCTGCGTCCGGTTCACCCATGCGCAGCAGCAGTTGCGCTCGGATTGCCGCCCAGTCCGCCCCATTCATCCCGACAGGGGTTGCCAGCCTGCTGGCCAGCGCGCGGCGGGCAAGGATGTGGCCCCAGCGCGAAACGAAGCGACCGCGCATCTTGCCGATGACCGCCTCGACATAGGGGCCATTGAGATAGTGCGTGGACGCTGCCGGAAAGCCACTGTCCTTCTCGTCGATCACGCCGACGATTTCTACACTGCGCCGACCCGAAGGCGGAATGTCGAACTTGGGTCTGGCCGACTGGATCAGCTTTTCGAGCAGGGCTGGATCAAGAGAATCGAGCAAGGCCTGATCGCTGGTGCCTCCGCCGCCCGTTGCGACCGGAGCCGAACCGACCGGAAGAGCCTGAACGACAGGGATTGCGGTGGTAGAAGGCGCTGGCGCCGCAGGCGAAGACTGTACCGGGACGGACGCAGGCCTTGCGGGCTGCGCCCCGCGTGCAGGCGAGGACGGACGCGCAGCAGGTTGGCGCGTCTGCGCAGGCGGATTGTCAAAACCCGGGGGAAGCAGCGATTCCTGCGCCACCAGCGAGCCCGAAATCGCTGCCAACGCAGCCGCTCCACCAAGCCAGAAAGCACGGTGCTTCACCGCTGGGAAACTCCCTGCCCGACAGGCTGTTCGATCCACTGCATCGGCTGCGCCCCACCCTTGATCCATGCAACCACCAGAAAAGCGACCAGCACCAACGCACCGGCCACGGCAAGCTTCTTCATCACGCGCATCCGCCAGACTTGCGGCAGGCCACCGGCCAGGGCCGGCTCCTCCAAGCGATACTTGCAACCGGCACTAGCGCAAGTATAGGCGGCGCGGCAATGGAACTTGATGTGGCCCCCCTCAGCTCGTCGGAAATCGGCCGCATCGCGCGCCGGATCGACCGTCCTGTGGTGCTCGTCGGCATGATGGGCGTGGGCAAGACCACGGTTGGACGCAAGCTGGCAGGTATGCTCCATCTCCCGTTCCTCGACGCTGACGAGGAGATCGAGCGGGCCGCACACATGCCCATACCCGAAATCTTTGCGACCTACGGCGAGCCCTACTTTCGCGACGGTGAGCGACGCGTGATTGCCCGGCTGATCGGCGCAGGCCGCCATGTCGACCGCAAGGTTCTGTCCACAGGTGGCGGCGCCTTCATCGACCCGGCAACCCGAGCGTTGATACTCGAGGCGGGAATCGCCGTCTGGCTCGACAGCGATGTTGATACGCTGCTCGAGCGTGTCGGGCGCAAGAGCAACCGGCCGCTGCTCAAGACGGGTGATCCGCGCGAAATTCTCACGCGACTGAGAGCCGAGCGCCAGCAATTCTATGAACAGGCGCCAATCCATGTGACCAGCGGCCAGCAGCCGCACCATGTGACTGCGTGCAAGATCCTGAGGGCAATTGACGAATGGCTGTGATCAAGGTCGCCATCGCGGGCGCGCCCTACGAGGTCCGCATCGAAGCCGGGTTGCTTGAACGCGCAGGCAAGCACTGTCGCCCGTTCGTGCGCAAGAGCCACGTTGCGATCGTCACCGACGAGCACGTTGCCGCACAGTGGCGCGAGGCCGTGTCGGCCTCGTTCGACGCTGTCGGTCTTCGCAGCGAGTGGCTCGTTCTGCCTGCGGGCGAAAGCACGAAGAGCTGGGAGCAGCTGGCCCGGGTCATCGACTGGCTGCTTTCGCAAGAGGTGGAGCGCAAGGACAATGTCATTGCCCTGGGCGGCGGCGTGATCGGCGATCTCACCGGATTTGCCGCATCGATCGTCAAGCGGGGCTGCGGTTTCATCCAGATCCCGACGACGCTTCTGGCGCAAGTTGATTCAAGCGTTGGCGGCAAGACAGCGATCAACACCCCTGCTGGGAAGAATCTGGTCGGCGCCTTCCACCAGCCTGTGCTGGTGCTGGCCGACCCCTTGGCGCTCGACACTCTGCCTTTGCGCGACGTGCGGGCTGGCTATGCCGAAGTGGTGAAGTATGGCCTGATCGACGACGCCGGGTTCTTTGCCTGGTGCGAACAGAACGGACCGAAGCTGCTTGCCGGTGATCACGAGGCGCGCGAATTCGCGATTGCCCGTAGCGTCGAGGCCAAGGCCCGGATCGTTGCCTCCGACGAGAAAGAAACGGCGGGCGTGCGCGCCCTGCTCAATCTCGGTCATACGTTCGGCCACGCGCTCGAAGCCGAGACCGGGTTCTCCGATCGCCTGCTGCATGGCGAAGGCGTAGCGCTGGGCATGGTACTGGCAGCGCGGTTCTCGGCGCGGCAGGGACTTATGCCGATGGCAGATGCGGAGCGGATTGCAGCTCACATCGGCGCGGTGGGCCTGCCCTCATCGCTACGTGAGCTTGGCCTCGCTTGCGACGGGCGCAGGCTCGCTGATCACATGCTGCACGACAAGAAGATGGACGGCGGCACGCTTCCTTTCCTGCTCATGCGCGCGATCGGGCAGACCTTCCTCGCAAAGGATGTGGACCTCGAAGACATCGCGATCTTCCTCGATGAGGAATTGGCGCGGGCCTAGAGCGGCGTGCGGTATATCTGAATCAGATATGCCCCACGCCGCTCTGGCTGTCCTAAGGGACGAGATCGACTACCGCAAATTCGGGCAGGACTTCCTGACGTAGCAGGGTGCGATGGCATCCGTGCGCCTCGCGTTCGTAGCAGAGCAGTGCAACGCGACGTTCTGTTGCCAGATCGGCAAGCTTCGCACCGGCTGCAATGGCTTCGGGCAATTCCAGTTGGGCGGCATAGATCCGCTCCAGAGTCGCGTGGTCATTGCGGCGTGCGGCGGCTCGGCCGTCTGCAGGGGTACCGAGCGCCTTGAAGTGAACGTATTCGATCCCGGCTTCGCGCGCATTGGCAGCAAGAGCGGTCTTCGAAAAGCCGGGGCGCCGCGAAAGCGGCAGGGCCCGGACATCTGCCAGCACTTCGACGCCTGCCTTGCGCAACGCATCCATGACGCCGGGAACAGTCGCCTGCTCGTAGCCGATGGTCCAGATCGTATGGGTTGTCATTACCACTAAGTCGGGACGGGCATTGATAATTCAAGCGCTTATCGGCCGGTAAAGGCAGGCTTTCGCTTTTCGAGGAAAGACAAGCCACCTTCGGCTGCGTCCGCGCTGTCGCCCGCAACCCATTGGCCTTCTGCCTCGATCAGCAAGGCGCCGGCATATTCGGCCTCAAGCGCCTTGGCGATATTCAGGCGCATCACGCCCAGCGCAACAGTTGGGCCGGAGGCGAGCCGGGTAGCGAGCGCGAGTGACTCAGATTGCAGTTCGGCATCATCGACGGCCTTGTAGATCAGGCCCCAGCTTTCGGCCTGTTCGGCGCCAATCTTCTCGCCCAGCATCATCATCTGCGTTGCCCTTGCCTTGCCGACGAGGCGCGCGAGCATCCATGTCGATCCACCATCGGGCACGAGACCAATGTTCACAAAGGCCTGGAGAAAGTAGGCGCTGCGGCCCGCGATCACGAAATCGGCAGACAGTGCGATCGAACAGCCGATGCCCGCAGCCGGACCATTAACGGCAGAGACGACCGGAATGGGAAGGCGCGCCAGCGTGAGCATCAGCGGATTGTAGGCATGGGTCAGGGCTTCATATGCGCCCTGCCCGCCCGAGGTCTTGCGTTCGCCCCGTGCAGCAAGGTCAGCGCCCGAGCAGAAAGCACGGCCTTGTCCCTTGATCAGCACTGCGCGCGCATCGCCGCGGTCGACCAGCGCGCGGTTGATTTCAATTGCCATGGCCGGAGGGCAGGCATTGAGGCGTTCGGGCCGGTTGAGCGTGATCTGCAGGACATCGCCGACGCGTTCGGCCAGAATGGTTTCGTAGTGCATCGTCGGCTCTCTCCCTCACCGCGCTTGGCGGCGTGAGCAAAGAATAGCCTGCCCGACGCGCGAATCCACCCTTAACTTAACTGGACGATTAAGTTTGTGTCTTGCTGGCGATCGTCCAGCCTGAAGGTCAGGCGGTGTGCGCCTGCGCGAACGCGGCTGCGGCACCGAACAGGCCTGGCTGAGGATGCGTGATCAGCTTTACCGGGATCGCTGCCATCAGGGCCTCGAAGCGACCCTTGGCCTGGAAACGGTCGGCAAAGCCGGAACGAACGAGCGTATCCTTGATCCTCAGGCCAAGCCCGCCGGCCATGACCACGCCGTTCGCGCCGTGTGCCAGAGCGAGATCGCCGGCGACGCTGCCCAGTGACAGGCAGAAACGGTCGACCGCAGCAGCGGCAAGGCTGTCATCACCCGACGTACCCAGTTCCCACAGTTCACGATCCGAGCGCGGCGTGTAGGGCCGCCCCTCCATAAGCGCGAGAGCTTCGTAGATGTCGACGATACCGGGCCCCGCCACCACGCGCTCGACCGAGACGCGCCGGTGCCGCTTGCGCAGACCTGCGAGGATTGCGTCCTCGATCGTATCGAGCGGCGCGTAATCGATGTGTCCGCCCTCGGTCGGCTGAACGCGGTATCCGGTTCCATCGCGCCACAGTTGCGCTACGCCGAGTCCGGTGCCGGGGCCGACGACGCTGATGACGCCGGTTGCAGGGATATGTTCGTCAGGCCCGCTGAGGTGGACGAAATGCTCGCAGTCGGCCTGGGCCACCGCGTGGGCAACGGCGGCAAAGTCGTTGACCACGACATTGCGTTCGGCACCGAGCTTTTCCGGGATCAGGGCCGGACGGATGATCCAGGGATTGTTGGTGAACTTGATGATCTCGCCGCCGACGGGCCCGGCGACGGCGATCGCCGCAGCCTTGGGAAGCGGTTCATCCAGAATGCGGCCGAACTCTTCCCAGGCTAGCTGGAACGAGCCGTGCTCGGCCGTTTTCAGTGTTACCGCTTCACCCAGAGAAACAACGCGTCCTTCGGCAACTTCGGCAATCGCGAAGCGCGCGTGGGTTCCGCCAATATCGACGGCAACTACCTGCATCCTGACCCCCAACAACGCAATCGCGCCTTTCCGTCAAAGTCCCGCTGCGGCGAGCATCGCCGATCCGCCGCGTTCGGCCTGATCGGTGTGCTGGCGCATCAGCGCGAACAGTTCGCGACCTACTCCGACAGCGTTGTCGGAAGCAACGGCTTCTTCACGCGCGTTCCATTCTGCTTCAGGCACCAGTGCTTCGAGCGCACCGGTTTCTGCACAGACGCGCACGACATCGCCATCGCGCAGCTTGGCAAGCGGGCCGCCGAGTTTCGCTTCGGGCGATACATGGATCGCGGCGGGAACCTTGCCCGAAGCGCCGGACATGCGGCCATCGGTGACAAGCGCGACCTTGAAGCCTCGATCCTGCAGGACTCCAAGCGGCGGTGTGAGCTTGTGCAATTCGGGCATGCCATTGGCACCGGGCCCCTGGAAGCGGACGACGACCACGACATCGCGCTCGAGTTCGCCCGCCTTGAATGCGGCAAGCACGTCGTTCTGGGCGTGGAATACGCGGCACGGCGCCTCGATTGTCCAGCGTGAGGGATCGACGGCGCTGACCTTGATCGTGCCACGACCCAGATTGCCCTTGAGCAGGCGGAAGCCGCCCTCCGGCTGGAACGGTGTCGCGACTGGGCGCAGCATCTTGTCATCGCCGGAGACCTCAGGCGCCGGGTCCCAGCGTAGCGTGTCACCGTCCATCACTGGCTGCTGCGCGCCTTCGGCAAGCGAAGCGCCATAGACCGTGCGGATGTCGGCATGGGCGAGACCCGAACCGATCAGTTCGCGGATGACGTAGGGCATGCCACCGGCTGCAGCGAAGTAATTCACGTCGCCGGCGCCATTGGGATAGACGCTCGCGATCAGCGGGACGACGCGCGACAGGTCATCCATGTCGTTCCAGTCGATCTGCACGCCCGCAGCGCGCGCGATGGCCGGCAGGTGGATCACGTGGTTGGTCGAGCCGCCCGTGGCAAGCAGACCGACGATCGCATTCACGATTGCCTTTTCATCCACGCAATGGCCGAGCGGGCGGTAATCGTCACCGTCCCAACCGATCTGCGCGATGCGGTGCGTGGCTGCACGCGTCAGTTCCTGGCGCAGCTTGGTACCGGGCAGGACGAAGCTGGAACCGGGCATGTGCAGGCCCATCATCTCCATCATCATCTGGTTGGAGTTGGCGGTGCCATAGAAGGTGCAGGTGCCCGCCGAGTGATAGCTTGCGCTTTCACTTTCGAGCAGTTCGTCACGCCCGACCTTGCCCTCGGCATAGAGCTGGCGGATGCGCACCTTTTCCTTGTTGGCAAGGCCGGTGGGCATGGGCCCTGCAGGCACGAGGATCGTCGGCAAGTGGCCGAAGCGCAGCGATCCGATCAACAGGCCCGGCACGATCTTGTCGCAGATGCCGAGCAGCAATGCGCCTTCG
Organism: Novosphingobium sp. HNCC26DJ243; assembly: GCF_057180545.1. Lineage (NCBI taxonomy): Bacteria > Pseudomonadati > Pseudomonadota > Alphaproteobacteria > Sphingomonadales > Sphingomonadaceae > Novosphingobium > Novosphingobium sp. HNCC26DJ243. The sequence continues at coordinate 338,812 of NZ_JBXUGN010000001.1, forward strand.
AACATCGCGTGGCTGAGGCCGACGGTTGCCGCCATGGCGATGACATCGCGGCTGAACAACGACAGTTCCATCGAATCCTGGCCCTGCGTCACGCCGTCGCACATCGCCGGAACGCCGCCTGCGACCTGCGCGGTGGCACCGACTTCTCGCGCGAAGATCTTGATCTGCTCGGGATAGCGGCCATAGGGCTGATGGGCCGAAAGCATGTCGTTGTAGGCGGTGACGATGCCGATGTTCATCGCCTTGCCCGACTTGATCAGCGCCTTGTCCTCGCCCGAGGCGGCAAATCCGTGCGCAAGGTTGCCGCACGAAAGCTGCGGTCGATTGAGACCCTGGTCGCGCGAGCGTTCGATCAGATCGAGGTAGGCAGCACGCGAGGTGCGCGAACGCTCGATGATGCGCTGCGTAACGCGCTCGACGGTAGGGTTAAGGGCCATCATTCGCTCCAGTAGATCGTGACCGGCGGGCCATAGCCACGCAGGAAATCGGCGACGGGATAGCTTTCATCCCCCGCCAGAACGCGCTCGATCAGCGCCTTTTTCGACGCGCCGGTCACGACGAGGATGATCTCCTTCGCCGCCTTCAGCGCCTTGTGATTGAGAGTCAGCCGATCGAACGGGGCTTCGGGCGGCAGCGGGATCGGCGTGGTTGCGATGACCGTCGGGCCCGGACGCACCAATGCCTGCATATGCGGAAACAGCGAGGCGACATGGCCGTCCTCGCCCATGCCCAGCCAGACGAGATCGAATGGTGCGACCGGCACGCCCTCTTCCAGACGTTCGAACGCGGCCCCTGACGCGCCCAATGCGCCATGGATCTTGCCGAAGTTGCTGGCCGGATGATCATCGGGCACGCGGCGATCGTCGGTCAGTCCGATCGTCACGCTCGACCAATCGAGCGGGCGATCCTTGAGCAGGCCGAGAACCTTGATCGGTGTCGATCCGCCCGTGAAGGCAATGCGCTTGTGTCCCGGTGCAGATACGACACGGGCGATGTGATCGGCGACTGCCGCAGCATCGCCGGGATCGGCCCAGCTAGCCAGAAGGGGCGCGGTCTCAGTCATTCCAGCTTCTCCCGTCGCGCTCGGTCAGCGCGATCGCGGCATTGGGCCCCCAGCTGCCGGCTGCATAGGGCTTAGCTTCCATGGCAGTATCCGCCCAGGCCTTGCGGATGCCATCGATCCAGCGCCATTGCGCTTCCACCTCGTCGCGACGCACGAACAGCGTCTGTTCGCCCTCGATCAGGTCGAGCAGCAGGCGTTCGTAGGCGATGCGACGACGGGCCTTGGCGAATGCCGTGGTCAGCGAAAGGTCGAGATTGACCTCGCGCAGGACGATGCCGCCGCGATCGAGCCCCGGCTCCTTGGCCATGACCTGAAGCCGAACGTATTCCTCCGGCTGGAGGCGGATGACGAGACGATTGGCGCGCAGACGCCCGCCACGATCGGCAAAGATATTGTGCGGGACCTGCTTGAACTCGACGACGATCTCGCTCCGACGTTCGCCAAGGCGCTTGCCGGTGCGCAGGTAGAAGGGAACACCAGTCCAGCGCCAGTTATCGACATGGGCCTTGATCGCGACGAACGTCTCGGTGTCCGAGGCATCGCCCAGGTCCTCCTGATAGCCTGCCACGGCCACACCCTTGACCGCGCCAGTGCGGTACTGTCCGCGCACCATCTCGTCCGGCTTGACCGGACGCAGGGCGCGCAGGACCTTGACCTTCTCGTCGCGAATCGAGGTCGCATCGAGGCTGGCGGGCGGTTCCATGGCAGTCAGCGCGAGCAGCTGGAGCATGTGGTTCTGCACCATGTCGCGCAGCGCGCCGGTATCGTCGTAGAAGCCCTTGCGGCCTTCCAGCCCGACCGTCTCGCTGACCGTGATCTGCACATGGTCAATCCCGCCTGCGTTCCACAGCGGTTCGAACATCATGTTGGCAAAGCGCAGCGCCATGAGGTTCTGGACCGTTTCCTTGCCGAGGTAATGGTCGATCCGGAAGATCTGTTCCTCGGCAAAGGCAGCAGCGACCGCATTGTTGATGCGGTTTGACGATTCGAGGTCGTTGCCGAGCGGCTTTTCGAGACCGATGCGGACGTTTGAATGCGCCAGCCCTGCGCGGCGCAGCCCTTCGATCGTCGGCTCGAACAGGAACGGCGCGGTCGACAGGAAGATCGACAGGCCGCACGAGATATCGCCCAGCTTGGCTGCAAGTTCGCCGAAGCCGTCGATGTTCGAGGCATCGAGCGTCTGGTATTCAAGCCTTTCGAGGAACGAGGCGAGCTTGGCCTCGTCGCGGCGATCTTCAGGCAGGAATTCCGCCAGCGCTTCGCGCGCGAATTCGCGGAAACCGGCATCGTCATGCTCGGACCGGGCGGTACCGACGATGCGCAAATCCGGGCGGATCAGCTCGTCCTCGTGTAGCGCATACAGCGATGGCAGGAGCATTCGGCGCGAAAGATCGCCGGTCGCGCCGAACAGCAGCAGCGCGGAACAGCTTGTCTCGATCATCGACGCAAATCTCCCTTTGGCGTTGCGGGCCGGCAAAAACAGGCCGGACGGCGCGCCCTTGCGCACCGTCCTAGACCCTAAGACCGCCCCTTACAGCACGCATAAGTATGCAGGATAGCTATGCGCGACCATAAGCAATTGTGGCACGGTCGGCTCCCGATGTGGACCGTCCGAACGCCGACCGCAATGTGGTGCCGATGGCTCTGCTACTTCGCAGGATGCAGCCGAACCGCAAGGCCACCACCCGGCGCAAGCCAGGCCGGCAGCACATCGCCCTTGCGCACCGTGCGCGTCTCGTAGGCGATGCGATGGCGAGCCTCGGTCTCGTAGGTTGCTCCCTCGCCGTCCTTCCAGATCGTGGCGGTATAGGTCTTGCCTGCTTCGAGGAAGTCGAGTGGAAGCGAGAGGTCACGCGCGGTCGCATCGTTCACGCCGCCAAGATACCAGTCCTGGCTGTTGCGATCCTTGCGCGCGAAGATCGCGTAATCGCCCACTTCTCCTGCAACCAGATGGCTTTCGGCCCAATCGGCCGGCACCTGCTTGATGAAAGCCAGTTCCCTGGGATGGGCATCGAGGCTTTCGATAAAGTCCGCCGCCATCTGTATTGGCGAGTAGATCGCAAGATAAAGGCCGAGTTGCTTGGCGAGCGTCGATGCAAGCGGAACCTTGCCCGCCCCTTCAAGGCTCAGGACACCAGGCGTGAAGTCCATCGGCCCTGAAAGCATGCGCGTGTAGACCAGCGTCGGTTCGTGGTCGGGTCCGTTCGAGAAGGCTCCCCATGCGTTGTACTCCATCCCCCGCGCGCCTTCGCGGTCGATCCAGTTGGGATAGGTGCGACGGAGGCCCGTGTCCTTGACCGGCTCGTGCGCATTGATCGCGATGCGATAGCGCGCGGCCGTCTCCACCACCTTGAGGTGATGCTGAACCTGTCGCTGCCCGTCGTGATACTCCATGCGGTAGGTGTCTGGCTTTTCGCCCGGTGCAAGGATGCCGCCGGCGTCGGCAACATATCCGGTCTTGACCGCGCGCACGCCGAGCTTGTCATAAAGCTTCATCGCATCGTCGAGTTGCGCTTCGTAGTTGGCGATGTTGCCACCGGTTTCGTGGTGCCCGATCAGCTGCACGCCCTTCCTGGAGGCATACTTCGTGACTGCCTCGAGATCGAAGTCGGGAGTGGCCTGCGTGTAGCTGAAGTCCTTGCCGTTGCCGAACCAGTTGCCGTTCCAGCCCTTGTCCCAACCTTCGACCAGCACACCGCCAAAGCCATGCTTCGCTGCAAAGTCGATATACTGCTTGGTGCGCGCAGTCGTTGCGCCGTGGTTGGGGCCTTCGGCCCAGCTCCAGTCACCACGGATCATCCCCCACCAGATGCCGATGTACTTCATCGGCTTGAACCAGGAGACGTCACCCAACTTGTTGGGTTCGTTGAGATTGAGTTCGAGGTCATTCTCGACAAGACCCTTGGCGCCGTCCGCAATGCGGATCGTGCGCCACGGGGTATTGAAAGGCAGATCGCGCACGACCTTGGGCCCGTTCGGCGAAGGCGAAAGCGTCGAACGGAACGTGGTGCCGGTCACGCGCTTGAGCCACATCGCAGAGTAATCGACTAACGCCGCCTCGTGGAAGGCGAGGTGTGTGCCGTCTTCCAACTTCATCGTGATCGGCGTGTGCGCGGTCGAAACGCCGTCGATCGCGGACTTCTGGTAGACCTGCTCGTAGCGGTTCCATTCACCACCCGGTATCCACCACGCCGTGCCATTCTGCGTGAGCGAGAACTCGGTCAGCTCGTCGGCGATCTTCATCGTCTTCATCGCAGGTTGTTCGGGCAGTTCATAGCGCAGGCCGAACCCGTCGTTGAACAGGCGGAACCTGACGTTCATGCGACGGCTGCCCCATTCGGGGACCTGCTCAAACTTGACCAGTAGATCGTTGTGGCTGTCCTCGACGTAGCGACGCTCGCCCCACGGCTGCTCCCAGGTCTCCTTGCCGCTGCCTGTCTCGGAGCCGAGGATGCGATTCCCGCGCACCATTGTCGGACCATCGGCCACGATAAAGCCGAGCGATGACGCGCCAACCAGAAGCTTGCCCTTGCGGGTCAGCGTATACGTGGGGCGGCCATCGTTATCGACGGTGACGCTGACGACGAGACTGCCGTCGGGCGACGCGGCGGTTATTGCCTTAGCGGGCTCCTGCGCGAAAGCGGCCGGAATGAGGGCGCACGAAAGGGCCAGCGCCAGCGGCGCTGCGAAAGCTGGAATGGTACGCATCAGATCCTCTCTTCGATCAGCACGGCGCCAAACGGCGGCAATTGCTGTCCCATGCATGCGTCGTTGACCGACGCGATCACTTCACCATCTTGCACAACCCCATCGGGCCAGTGCGCGGGCAGCGACGACATATTGAAAACGCCCGCAACCGACTGGTTGCCGCAAACGCGCCGGACAACAAGAAGGCATACGTCTGCTATCAGCACGGTGAAGTCGCCAATCCGCAGAGCCGGGGTGTTACGGCGCAGGCGCAGCAGCCGCGTCGTGAGGTTCAGCATCGACTCCGGATCGGCCTCTTGACGATCCACCGCGAGCGAAAGATTGTCGTCGCCGACAGGAAGCCACGGCGCACCCGACGTAAAGCCGCCTTCGTGCAACTGGATCTCCCACGGCATCGGCGTGCGTGCGCCGTCGCGCGACAAAGTCAGCGGCCAGTTGGCGATCGCTTCGGGATCCTGCAATTGCTCGAACGGGATGTCGACTTGGGTCAGGCCGAGTTCCTCACCCTGATAGACGATGATATTGCCGCGCAGGGCCGCAAAGAGCATCGCCTTCATACGACCGAATTGCTCGCGATATTCAGGCGCGCACCAGCGCGAGAGCGCCCTTGGCGCGTCATGGTTCTCGAAAGCCCAGCTTGGCCAGCCCATGCCCGGTTCGTCGGGCCATTTGGCGACCGCACGCTCCACGAATTGAGGGGTCAGGCAATCGGCATAGAGAAAGTCGAAGCCGTAGGCGCTGTTGAGATGGCTCTCGCCCTCGGTATAGGCCTTCATCTCGGTCTCGGCGAGATCGCCGCCGACTTCGGCGACCGTGAAGATCGCGCCATATTCGTCGCAGAGCCCCCTCACCCGCTCGATGAACCTGAGGATGTCCGGGTGCGACTGGTTGTAGATCTTGAGCTGGAAATCGAAAGGCCGGGTCTTGCGGCGGCCGTCGTCGGGCGCGGGCGGATTGTTGCGCAAGGCCGGGTCGTGCATCAGGAAATTGAGTGCATCGAGGCGGAAACCGTCGACGCCGCGATCGAGCCAGAAGCGCATGGCCCCAAGCAGGGCGTCCTGAACCTGCGGGTTGTGCGCGTTCATCTGCGGTTGGCTGGAAAGGAAATTATGCAGGTAATATTGGCGGCGGCGCGCGTCCCATGTCCATGCAGGCCCTCCGAACACCGACTGCCAGTTCGACGGCGGCGAACCGTCTGGCTTGGGATCGGCCCAGACGTACCAGTCGGCCTTGGGATTGACGCGATCCTGCCGGCTCTGCGCAAACCACGCATGTTCGTCGGAGGTGTGCGCAAAGACCTGGTCGATCGTGACCTTGAGCCCAAGTTCGTGCGCACGCGCCACCAGCGCATCGAAGTCCGCCAGCGTGCCAAAGATCGGATCGACATCGCAATAATCGGCCACGTCGTAGCCGAAGTCGTTCATGGGCGATTTGAAGAACGGTGAAATCCAGATCGCATCGACGCCCAGACGGGCCACGTGGTCGAGCCTTGCGGTGATGCCCGGAAGGTCGCCGATTCCGTCGCCGTTGGAATCGCAATAGCTGCGCGGGTAGATCTGGTAGATCGCTGCACCCCGCCACCATTCAGGAGGGGACACGGCTGGCATCTGGGCGTGTTCGGACGTCATCGGCACGGTTTTTCCGGTGAGAAGGCAAGGCTTGGGCAATCGCTGCCAAAGTGCAGTGCAACAGGCAAGACCGAGCGGCGAGGCCTCATTCTGTTGCGAACGGCGGTGTTGTCCGGGCGCTAGCTCCAATCCCGAGCATTTGCGCCGTTCACTGATTGATCACCCCGCACGACGCCGCATTCGACTCCCTTTTTCAGCATACGTATGCCATCGTCGACTCGTTGCGATTGCAACCCGAAGTTCTACCCCTGCTTCGTTCCGACGCACGCCGTTACGCGGCAAACCGCCGGCCCGGTGGGCTGAGAGAGTCAATTGCATGAGCCGCGGATCACGCATACAGTCCAAGGCTGTTGACCACGGGGACACACCGGGCGACGGGAGAAAGACGGACATGGGGCGCAAGCCATCCAACAAGCCGACCAGTTTCGACATCGCCTATCTCGCGGGTGTTTCGCAGCCGACCGTCAGCCGCGCATTGCGTGGAAGCAACTCGGTGAGCCTGGCGACGCGACAGAAGATCGAGGCGATTGCCCGGCAGCTCAACTATACGGTCGACAAGAATGCCTCGTCGTTGCGCACGCAGCGTTCCAACACGCTGGCTCTGCTGTTCTTCGAAGATCCGACCCCCGATGAATCGAACATCAATCCGTTTTTCCTCGCCATGCTTGGATCGATTACGCGGCATTGCGCCAATCGCGGGCTGGATCTGCTGATCTCGTTCCAGAAGTTGGATGACGACTGGCACAAGCGCTACCAGGACAGCCATCGCGCGGACGGCCTTATCCTGCTGGGTTACGGCGACTACACGCATTACGAACCGCGCCTGCGCCAGTTGATGCGGTCCGGCACGCATTTCGTACGCTGGGGATCTGTCGACGAGGCCACGATCGGTGCGACGGTAGGGTCCGACAACTTCGGTGCAGGGCGGCTCGCAGGCGAACACCTTCTGGCGCGCGGCCGAAAGAACATAGCCTTCCTCGGACAGGCGGATTCGCACTATCCCGAGTTCGAGCAACGCTACGCTGGACTTGCCAAGGCCATCGTTACAGCAGGGCTTCAGCCGGACCGCGATCTCGTGGTGGATGCGGTTTCATCGGAGGAAATCGGCTACAACGCGGCCCGCATGCTGCTTTCGCGCGGGAAGCCCTTCGACGCGATCTTTGCGGGCAGCGATCTCATTGCAATTGGCGCGATGCGCGCCTTGGCCGAGGCCGGCCTCTCGGTTCCGGGCGATGTCGCCGTCGTCGGCTTTGACGACATTCCGGCGGCAAGCCTGACGACGCCTCCGCTGACCACGATCATGCAGGATACGCGCCTTGCGGGCGAAGCCTTGGTGGATTGCGTATTGGCGCAAGTCGAAGGCCGGCCACCGATGCCGCGCATTCTTCCCGCCAGATTGATCGTTCGCGCCAGCAGCGGTGGTTAAGTCCACGTAAGACTAAGCCATTGTTATTCGTATGCGCATCGATTGCAGAAAAGGCCCGTTTTTGCGACGGGATATCATGATGCTGCGCAAGGGTTGAGAAGGCCGCGTCAGACGGTTGTCAGCAGGCGTCGGGGGGATGGATGACCGGGAAACCAAGACAGAACTTCTGGGGCCTTTGGAACATCAGTTTCGGCTACTTCGGCATCCAGCTCGCCTTCGCGCTGCAGAACGCCAACGTCAGCCGGATCTTCCAGTCGCTCGGCAGTGATGTCGATGATCTTGCCTTCCTCTGGATTGCCGGACCCGTCACCGGGCTGCTCGTCCAGCCCCTGATCGGCTATCATTCGGATCGAACGTGGGGGCGTCTCGGGCGGCGGAGGCCCTATTTCCTTGCCGGTGCAGTCTTGACGGCGCTCGCCCTCATGGGCCTGCCGAATGCCGGCTATGTCCTTCTGGCCGCAGCTTTCCTGTGGATGCTCGATGCCTCGCTCAACGTCGCGATGGAGCCCTTCCGGGCATTTGCTGGCGACATGACGCCAGACAGCCAGCGCGCGCAGGCCTTCGCGGTGCAAACCTGGTTTATCGCCGCAGGTGCGGTCGTCGGCAGTCTTGCCCCTGCCCTTTTCAACTGGCTGGGCATCGCCAACATCGCGCCAGCCGGGACCATCCCGCCGTCCGTGCGATACAGCTTCTATCTGGGGGCGGTTGCGATCGTGCTGACGGTAGCCTGGACCATTTACCGCGTGCGCGAATACAGCCCCGAAGAGATGACCGCGTTCGAAAATCGAGCCGATCCAGGCCATGATCTGCGCGATGAACCCCTGCTTTACCCCAAGACCGGACCGGGCTGGGTACTGGCCGGTGCCGCAACGTTGGGGCTTGTCCAGGTGTTCGACCTTGATCGGCAACTCTATGTCCTGGGCGCGGCGCTGATCGCATTCGGCGCGATACAGATTATGGTAAGAACCACGAGATCGAGCGGTGCCCTCGCCCATATCATCAGTGATCTGGCGCGAATGCCGGTGCAGATGAAGCAACTGGCGATCGTGCAGTTCTTCACCTGGATCGGCTTTTTCATCGTCTGGATCTATACCACCCCGGTCGTAGCCGAGCAGGCGTTCGGCGCGACCGATACGAGCGGAGCCGCCTACAATGCGGGTGCCGACTGGGTCGGCGTGATGTTCGCATTCTACAATGGCGTCGCGGCTTTGGCGGCCATGGTGCTGCCGCTGATGGCGCGCCGGATCGGGAATGTCGCCACACATGCGATCGGATTGCTGTGCGGTGCTGCAAGTTTCATCGGCATGCTTCTGCTTCGCGACCCGCATCTCTTGCTGCTGCCGATGATCGGCATCGGCATCGCATGGGCCTCGGTGCTGTCGATGCCCTATGTGATCCTGACCCGTGCCCTGCCGTCGCAGAAGTACGGAATCTACATCGGGATCTTCAACTTTTTCATCGTGATACCGCAGCTTGTGGTGGCAACTTTGATGGGCGGAATCATGCGCAGTTTCTTCCCCGGAGAGCCGCGCTGGACGATGCTTGTCGGCGGCCTGATGATGGCTGTTGCCGCCGGTGCGATGCTGCTGGTTCGCGAAACGCACAAGGACGATGCACAATGAGTGAAGAGGGACTGATCGGCGCGGTTGAAGCCGGGGGAACGAAATTCGTCCTCGCGCTGGCGAGACCTGACGGCGAGATTGTTGCACGCACGCGCATGCCGACCAACACGCCCAGCGAAACCTGGCCTGCGATGCAGGACTTCTTCGCGCAGGCTTCTGCAGCCCATGGGCGTATCGCATCGTTTGGCATCGCGAGCTTCGGACCGATCGACATCGACCAATCGTCGGACGCCTATGGTACTTTTACCACCACGCCCAAGGCAGGTTGGTCGGGTGCGCGCTTTCATGATGCGCTGGCGGGCTTCGGCGTGCCGATCAAGGTCGATACCGACGTCAACGGGGCAGCGATTGGCGAATGGATGGCAGGCGCGGGTCAGGGATGCCGCACACTTGCCTATACCACGATTGGCACCGGGGTCGGCACCGGCGTTGTTCGCGACGGTCGGTCTCTCATGGGTATATCGCACTATGAAAGCGGCCATATCGTGCCGCCGCAGAACCATGCCGCCGATCCCTTCCCCGGCATCTGCCCCTACCATGGCGGCTGTATCGAGGGCTTGGCGTGTGGGCCTGCCATTGAGCGCAGATGGGGGCGCAGCCTCGACAAGCTGGGCAGCGAACCGGGCGCAGTCGCACTGATCGCTGATTACGTCGCTCACCTTGCCGCAACTCTGGTGCTCTTGCACATGCCGGATCGGCTCATCTTCGGCGGGGGCGTGATGAAGGCTCCCGGGCTGGTCGAAGCCGTCAGGTCGGCGACTGCGGCCAAGCTCAACGGCTATGTCCGCCACCGGCGACTGGACGAAGGCCTGACCGACTACATCGTCATCCCCGGTCTGGGCGACGATGCCGGGATTACCGGCGCCATCGAGCTGGGGCGTCAGGCTTTGGCGAGCATATAGGAAACGGCAATCTGGCCCTCGCCCCGCAACGCCCAGGCTTCTCCGGCCAATCGGTGCTGCAGGGTAAGGCAAGCCGCGCCATGATCCGCAAGGATCTCGATGCTGCCGCTGTCGAGCCAAACCTCGACCGGTCCCGTTCCGTTGATCGACATCGTGCTCGTCCGGTCAAGCTCCGGAGTGACCGGGTCTGAACGGACCACGCTCAACACCCCATGGCGCAGACTGCACTGCACGGTTCTGCGAGCATCGTCGGCAAGGGTGAACAACCACGCCCCGGTGCCTTCGATAGTGAGCAATGCGCTCGCAGGCAAAGGATGGCAGCCTTGCGAAAGCGACAGCACCTCGGCTTGGCCGAACAGGGCGCGGCATGACGGCTCGACCGACTGCACAAGGGAATACCCCGATGCAGTGCGCCGCAAACTCATGCGGCGCGGTACGCTCATCGCGCCGCGCCAGCCCTGCAACGGCAAGTGCTTCTGGATCATGTGGTTGCCCATCCAGCCAATCCACGCCGGTCGGCCGCTCTTGTCGCGCGGGCCTTGCCAGCCAATCGAGGCGTAAAACTCGTTACCATGATCGGCGAGCTGCCACCCGGTTTCGGGCAGGAAGCTGACTCCATCAAAAACGCCCACGCGGTACATCGCGCCCGAACCGGGAGCACCGGAAAAGACGTCGACCTTGAACAGCCAGCGCGTCTCGCTCGAACCCTCGACGGGCAATTCGACAAGGTAGGGGCATTCCCAGAGGTGACCGGGCACGCCATCCTGCGCAATGCCGGACAGTTCGGTCCAGTGCACCAGATCAGCTGATCCGTAGATCAGCGCACGGTTTTCGTCCGACAGGACGACGGCCATCACCCATTTGCGCGAGGGCCCGTGCCAGAAGACGCTGGGATCACGGAAATCGGCCAAATTGCGATCGAGAACCGGGTTTCCGACATACTTCTTGAAAGTGCGTCCGCGGTCGGTGCTCGCAGCGATATGCTGCGTCTGGATCGGCCGGTCAGTGCGTGCGCCGGTATAGATGGCAATCATGGCGTCGCGCCCGAAGCCGGCAGTATTCTCGCGGTCGATCACCGCCGAACCCGAATAGATCATGGTGGAGTCCGCCTCGGCCAGGGCAACAGGCAGCTCCGTCCATTCGGCGAGGTCCGCACTGACCGCGTGCCCCCAGGACATGTGCCCCCAGTCCTCGCCGAAAGGATTGTACTGGTAGAACATATGCCATTCGCCATCGTGCCAGATGAGGCCGTTGGGATCGCTCAACCAGTTGGCGGCAGGGGCATAGTGGTATCGGGGGCGCATTTCAGGTTCTCGTCGCAGGAATGATGTCGAAGGCGATGGTCAGCCGTTCGCCGTCGGTGAATGGCACGGTGCCGTGCCACATGGTCGAAGGAAACAGGGCCAGCCTGCCGGGTCGGGGCACGACTTCACCGTATGGGGACAGCGGCAGCTTCAGTTCGGGCGGCGGTGCACCAAATTGCAGGTTTCCCGCCGGGGGATCGCCGAGCGCTTCGGCATCGGGGACCGATACGTAGAGAGCGGAACTGATCCAGCCCATCGGATGGGTGTGGACAGCGTGAAAGCCACCGGGCCGCAGGCGTACGGACCAGCTACCTGAAAACAGGAACGCTTGACGCGGTGCCGCCAACAACGGGTGCGAAGAATCTGCAGGGCCGAGGCTATCGACATATTCGCGCACCGCATGTTCAATCCTGGTCCGCGCGTTTGCGATCACCGGATCGATGCGCAGCAAGAGCGGTCGTTCCGTTTGCGTACCGCCGCGAACCGATTGCTCGTGCCAAGGTTGCTGCATGGTATGGAGACTGCGCAATGTATCGGCCAGCGTGGCAAGCTCAGCAACGTCGAAACCGAGATCGAACGTGCGCACATCACGCATCGCGCCGTCCAGCCAATCGACGCGCGGATCATCGAGCAAGCGCCAGGCCAGCGAGAGATAGGACCAGAAGGCGCGCATTGAAGGTTGCCCGACGTGGCGCAGGCAGACGTCGCGAGCGCGCTCGATCTGACCTCCGCGCAGGAAATGCCGCACCCGGGCAAGGTCGAGGCCGACGTCTTGCACCTGCTCTACAGCGTCAAACAACGCCCTGTCCTCGGCGGACGCTCCGCTTTCGCTGGCAATGAACAGCTTGCCCAGCAGTGATGCCCGGCGTTCACCGAGCCGCGCCTCGGCATCGGCAATCACCTCGCGCGCGTCATCCCAAAGCCTTGCCGTGGCCAGAACGTGGAACCACGCCATCCGCAAGCCGAAATTGTCTGGTTCTTGCGCAACGGCCAAGGCAAAGCTGCGCGCAAACTGCGCGTCGCCCGATGTAGCGCGCATCCCGCAAAGGCAGCGGTGACCGTCGATCCATGCAGGGTTGGCAGCGAGCAATGCGGCGAGCAGCGCTATACCTTCGTCCTGCCGCCCTTCGGCCACGAGGGCCGTTGCGCGCGATCGCTGCAGATCTATCCGCTGGGGATTGTGCAAGGCTGCGCGCGCAAAAAGATCGGCGGCATCAAGCCCTGCCTCGAACGTGATCTGGGCAAGGCCAAGCGAAACGTTGGGATCGGTCGGAGCCAGCTTCGCCGCTGAACGGATTGCCTCTAACGCTTCGGCAAGGTCCTGCACCTCGCGGGCAGCAACCGCTCTCTGCAAAAGGCTCGCAGCGTCAGACATCACGCCCTGCAGTGCGCCGCGATGAACTCCTCATGCGTTGGCTGCTGCATCGCTGCATGGTGCATCGCCGCACGCAACTTGCCGAGCCATTCGCGTCCGTTGACGCCGCGATAGTCGGCCAGCGGGTCCGCTCGCTCCGGGAAATTGAGCTGGCCGATGTGTACGGCCAGCCACGAGGGCGGCCCGAACAGATCGGCGTCACGCTGGACAAGCCTGCCGTAGCGGCGGAAATGCTCGATCTTCGTCTCGAGGGTATCGGGGATGGCCATGTCGGCGCAGTAACGCCAGAGTTCAGCATCATCGCGCTCGGTGAGCTTGTAGTGGAGGATCAGGAAGTCCCTGATGCGCTCGTACTCACCGGTTGCGATGCGATTGTATTCCTCGATCACGATGGGATCGAAGGTCTTGTCGGGAAAGAGCGCGAGAAGCTTGGAGATGCCCGCCTGGATCAGGTGGATCGAAGTTGATTCCAGCGGCTCCATGAACCCGCTGGAAAGGCCGACCGCAACGACGTTCTTTTCCCAGAAGGACTTGCGCCGGCCTGTAACGAAACGCAGCGGGCGCGGCTCGGCCAAGGCTTTGCCATCAAGGCGCGACAGCAGATTTTCGGCTGCCTCGTCGTCGGACAGGAATTTGCTGCAATAGACATACCCATTGCCGGTGCGATGCTGCAGCGGAATGCGCCATTGCCAGCCTGCCTCACGCGCGGTGGAGCGGGTATAGGGCGTAAGCGGGTAGGCGTTCTCGCAGGGCACGGCCATGGCGCGATCGCAGGGCAACCAGTGCGACCAATCCTCGTAACCGGCCTTGAGCGCGCCTTCGATCAGGAGCCCGCGAAAGCCTGAGCAATCGACGAACAGGTCAGCCTCGATGCGACGACCATCCTCGAGCGTGACGCCGGTGACGAAACCCGTTTCGCCGTGCTGCTCGACGCTGGCAACCTTGCCCTCGATGCGCGTGACGCCCTTGGCCTCGGAATAGGTTCGCAGGAAGCGCGCGTAAAGACCGGCATCGAAATGGTAGGCGTAATCAAACGTGGACAGAACATTGCGCTGGTCTGGCGATGGCGGTGCAAAGCGGTTCTGCTTGGCCAGGGCCCAGGCCATGGCGTGATCATCAAGCGGCGCAGTCTCGCCTTCGTCCCGCGCACGCAACCAGTAATGGTGCAGATTCACCATGTCGAACGCGCGGCCATATGGACCGAACGGATGGAAATAGCGATTGCCCTTGCGCGCCCAGTCGACGAATTCAATGCCGAGCTTGAACGTGCCCTTGGTGGCGCGAACGAACTCCCGCTCGTCGATCTGCAAGGTTTCGTTGAAAGTGCGGATGGGAGGAATAGTAGCCTCGCCAACCCCGACTGTGCCGATCTCGTCGGATTCGACCAGCGTGATCGCGCAATCAGTACGCAGCGCCTGCGCGAGGGCTGCGGCTGACATCCAGCCCGCAGTGCCGCCACCGATCACCGCAACCGAGCGGATCATCTGGTCAGACCTCGTCATGCAATGGCTCTCCCGCCTGGCATCTTCATCCCCCCATATCGCTCTTGCCGCGATAATGGAAAGGAAGGGCGGCAGCGCAAGATGCGCAACCGCCCTTCAGTACATGCGTCCCCTTCATGCGTCCCGAAGGAAGGACTTTTATCTGCCACGGTCCGGGGAGCCGCGTGGATTGGCTCCCCTCGCCATGGATCAGAAGTTGTAGCGGACCGAACCCGAGATCGTACGGCCCAGCGCCGGGGCGCCACCGATGACGGTCGGGGTAACCGAAGCATCGGCGATGCCGCCATTGCCGCGCAGGTCGAACGTGTCGAACACGTTGTACACCTGCAGACCAAGCTCGAGGTTCTTGATCGGGTAGACGCGCAGCGATGGGTTGAAGATCGCCTTGCCCGGGTACTGGAAGCCGTTGCTGTCGATCGCGTTGGTCTGGCCGGTGACGGCGAGTCCAAGGGTTGCGATCTCGCCCACGTCGTAATTCGCCGAGACCGTGTAGATCAGGTCGGGAATGCCGTCTGCGCGGATGTAATTGGCGGCGCCTGCACCAAGCTTCTTGGCCTTCGAGTACGTAGCGTTACCAACCAGGCTGAAGCCGCCATTACGATAGGTGGCGAAGATTTCAGCACCGCTCGACTTGTACTTGGCGTCGATCACGCAGCCACCGGCGCCGCCAGGGCACTTGGTCGCCGAGAGTTCGAAAGTCGACTGCTTGAAGTTGCCCTTGAGCAGGGTTAGTTCCATCGTGAAGCGGCCACCCAGCAGATCGCCACGGCTCTTGATGCCGAGTTCGTGCTGCTTGACGAAGTCCACCGAAGGCGTGACGCCATCGGCCGAGCAACCGCCGTTCCCTGCCGAAGCATCGGCCGAGGTGCAGAGAGCGCCATCGTTGCGGATCTTGCCGCCCAGGGTCTGGCGGTCACCGTTGAAGCGGCCACCGCGCGACGTGCGGGCAAAGATCGAGACGTTCGGAGAGACCTTGAACAGGCCGCCGAAGGTGTACGAGGTGTAGCTGCGGGTGTAGTTCAGCTGCTCACGCACGCCGTTCGAGGTGATCGTCGGGATGGTCACGCCGTTGCTGACGATGTTGAACTCCGAACCACCGGCAATGGCATAGCCGCTGGCCTTTACCCGCTCGAAGCGCACCGAGCCGTCGACGTCGAACATGTCGTGATCGAAATCGAGCGACAGGTAGGGCGCGGTATTGGCGTACGACAGGTCATAGTCGCGAGCGCAGCAGTTGCCCCAGTTGTTGTTGTAGCCCGAAGTGCCAGCCTGGGTCAGCTTGTTGCCGGCGCTGTCAAACAGGTCGAGCTGCGACGGGTTGTCGCCGTTCAGTTCGCGCAGCGACTTGTTCACATGCCAGTCCATCGCGATTTTCTGGTTCATGTAGAACACACCGGCGCGTGCGGTGACCTTGCCTGCGCCGAACTCGTACTTGCCAGCCAGGGTGAGGTCGTTGGCAAAGCTGCCGATGTCACGGATGTTCGTGCGAACGTTGACGTTGTTGTCGAGGTAATCACCCGTGAAGAGCTGGCCTGCGTTCGGGCCGCTGGCATAACGGATGGCGGCAACGGTCGAACCATTGACGTTCGAGCCGAGCACACTCGAGGTGCGGGCAGTGTTGAGAAATGGCGAGGTAAAGCCACCGCTCATCTTGGTGTAGCGCGCATTGTTGTCGACCGTGATGCCGCCGTCGAACTCGTAATGGAGCTGACCGCCGAACGACTTTGCGTTGGTGGTGATGCCGTCCATCTTGACGCGCTCGAGATTGCCGTCGCGATTGTAGATCAGGAAGTCCTGATTGTAGACCGAGTAGTTCGAGCTGTCCCGACCATCAAAGCCCGGATAGGGGCGGATGTTGCTGACATTCTTGCCGGTGATCGTGGCAAGCGCCGGGGCGCCCGTGTAGTTCGGCTCCTGCGTGTCGGCATACTTGAAGTTCAGGCGGAAGAAGCCCTTGCCACCGTCGAACTCCTTGGTGAAGTTGCCCTTCACCTGGATCGAATCCGACACCGTGTAATCGGCGTGGAGTGGTCCGCGGCCGTTCTTGAAGTAGCCACCGACGTGGAAGTAGGTCGTGTCGTTGATCGGACCACCATAGCGGAAATCGACGCGGGTTTCGTCATAGCCGAAGCCCTTGCCGACCGATACGAAGCCGCCTTCCTGCTTGCCGGTGTGGCTGATGTAGTTGATGACGGCGCCCGGAGCCTGCGAGGCAAAGGTCGTGGCCGAACCGCCACGAACGCCTTCGATGTTGGCGACCGAAGCGTCGAAACGGGTCCAGTAATCGTTGTTGCCGAACTGGATGTCACCAAACAGGACGGTGGGAAGGCCATCTTCCTGCAGCTGCACGAACGGCGAACCACCGGTGGCCACGGGCAGACCGCGGACGGCGATGTTGGAGTTGCCGCCGGGGCCCGACGTACCGGCAACCTGAATGCCCGGAATTGTGCGGAAGACTTCGGCTTCCGAGCTGGGCTTGAGGCTCTGGATCGTTTCTGCCGAGATCGAGCTGACCGAGACCGAGGTGTTGAGCTGGGTCTTGTCACGGCCCGAAGCGGTGACGACGATCGCATCGAGACCCACGGCCTCGGGAACGGCATCGGCACTGTCAGCCTGGGCGGCCTCCTGCGCATGGACCGGCGATACCATGAATGCGCTCGACAGCGCGATGAACGAAACGCAGGCGTTTAGGGGCGACAGCTTCATAGATCCTCCCATTAAGAAGCCCCTGCATTGATTTGCAGGAATCAGTCGTTATCTGCATAAGATCGGTTACAATCGTTTGCAATGAAATTCGCAATCGATTGTATGTTGCGTTTGCTGCGTGGCTTTGCCGCAACATCAGAGCACGCTCGTGGCCTTGGGAGCCACTGCAATCGGTTGACACCAATAGGCCGCTCGTCGCATCACGACGATTGGGGCAAGCATCACAAGCACCGCCAAACCTCTGCAGGATTTCAAATTTAGATGAGCGACGGCAAGGCTCCCGGCAAGATCCGGAACATCGCGGAACTCGCAAGAATGGCAGGCGTATCGGCCGGCACGGTGTCACGTGCACTTGCGGACAAGTCGCTCGTGAACAAGGAGACGCGCGAACGCATCCAGGCGCTGGCGCGTGAACACGGGTTCCGGCCGAATCAGATGGCGCGCCGCCTGCGCACGCAGAAGACCGGCGTGATCGGCGTGGTCATTCCGCTCGGCCACGAACGGCGCCAGCACATTTCCGACCCGTTCTTCATGAACCTCTTCGGCTATCTTGCCGACGAACTGACCGAGAGCGGGCACGACCTGATGCTGTCGCGCGTAATTCCCGGCGACGATGACTGGCTCGACCGCATCGTCGACTCTGGCATGCTCGATGGCGCGCTGGTCATAGGCCAGTCGGACCAGACCGGAGCGATCGAACGCGTTGCACAGAATTACCGCCCTCTCGTCATCTGGGGCAGCCATCATGAAGGTCAGGTGCAGTGCACGGTGGGCGTGGACAATTTTGCCGGCGGAAGACTGGCCGCGCAACATCTCGTGGACCGCGGTGTCAAGCGGCTGGCCTTTTTCGGCGATCCCAACGGCCCTGAAATTGCCGAACGCCAGGCAGGCGCACAGTCCGTCGCCGATGCCACAGGTCTGTCGCTTCGGGCTTTCCCCACGCATCTGGCAAGCGAGGAGATGCCGACCCAGATCGCAGCTCACCTCAATGATCTGGGCGGTTCGATCGAAGGCATCGTCTGCGCGTCCGACGTCATCGCCATGACCACGATCCGCCTGCTTCACGAGCGCGGCGTTTCCGTGCCCGATGAAGTCGCGGTGACGGGCTTTGACGATCTTCCGCTGGCATCGCTGATGGTTCCTCAGTTGACGACCGTGCGTCAGGACATCGCAGCAGGCGCACGGGCGATGGTGCAGGCGCTGCGCCAGCGAATGGATGGCGAGGATGCTCCGCCGACCATCATGACGCCGGAATTGATCGTGCGCGAAAGCGCCTGATTTGCGCGCCTTGGCTACGCTATAGTGACTGTGTCGCCATCGAAGCGAAGCTGGAACCGGGGTGCGGGTGTCCCTCCGAAATTGCTGCGCAGCAATTCCGGATGCTCGCTCACCGTGCGACCGCGCATTTCGTAGTAATCGACGAAACTCCAGACGACGCCTTCTCCAGTCACCCACCAGCTGTAGGATTGCACAGGCTCCGAATCCGGATTGGCGGCAACCAGCCCGCCGGTGTTCAATGGACGCCACGGCCCGTTCATCTCGTCGGCCACCATGCCATAAAGGCCGTTGGGTCCGGCTACTGCTTCGGGAGCGAACGTGTGCTGCTGCGTTGACCAGAACAAATAGTAGCGACCGTCACGCGCGACGATGTGCGGGCGCTCCAACTCGTTGTTCACGCCGATTGCATCGATCAGCGGGTCGCCGAGATGCCATTGGTCGTGTTCGAAGGTGGCAATGCCGATATTGCCGTTGAAGGCATGGTCCGACGCTGCAGAGCTGCCGGTAAACAGGATATGCGCCTTGCCGGAGTTCGGATCGCGAAACCAAGCAGGATCTCGGAACCCCTTGATCAGACCAGGCGCGCCGCGATCCTGACGGTCGAGGACATAGCGCACGCCATCCGCTTGGAACAGTTCGCGGGGTTGCTGCCACTCGCCCGGACCGTCCGTGCCCAAGCGACCCTCGACGACGAAGAGGCGCTGTTCGAAGGTCAGGCTCGCTTCGCCGCGCCGTCCCGCTGCCGTGATGAAATGCTGAACGGTGATGCCATCGTCCATCAGCACGGCCGAGCCCGCCCACTCGCGACTGCCCGGAGTCAGGCCATCCGGAAAGGCATTGCCGTGATCGGCCCAACCGTCCGCGCCCAGCGAAAGCAGGCGTATTCGCGCATGTCCGTGGCGCTCGACCGGATCGGCGAACACGGGTGCGCTGAGATAGAACCACCATTGCCGGCCTAAATGAGTGACGGTCCGACCGTCTTCATGAGCCAGTGGCCAGCAATCCCAGAGATCGTGGTTCCCGAGAATGCGCGTCACATCGCCCGCGCCGATCAGGGGAATGCGAGGAACCTCGGCATAGCCTGTCGGCTCCCAGCGCACCGGTGCTGCGGGCGCGAACGGCCGGACTGACGGCGAAATTTCTTGCATCTTCATCTTTCAAATCGCGCGGCCCGGCTCACGGACGCTTCTTCAAATGGAAAATCGTGACGGTTTCGGCCTTGCCCGGAGGGAGTGGCAGGCCGTTGTATGACAGCCAGTCAGCGTTGAAGGTGACTGCTACCGTGCGCATCGCATCGAAAAGCGGGGCGGAATGTGCGGCGTGTCCGCCCTCACCTCCGGCGATATTCAGAAGCGACACGTCCCAATCACCACTGGCGAGGAATGCGATCGGCAAAGGTTGCGGGCGGCGATCGAGCGGTGGATCGGCGCGTATCACGAACAGCAGGAATTCATCGTCGCGGCCCTGCGCCTGCCAGACAATTCCGTCACCGGCTTCACCCAGCCAGGCGCGACCGGCATGGATCAGGTCGCGCCAATCCTTGTGGAAGGCGATCCAGCCTGCAAGTTCCTTGCGCTCTGCTTCGTCGAGCGACCGGGGGTCCATCTCGACACCGAGATGGCCGCACATGGCCATTGCTGCGCGAAAGCCCAACGCGTGCCTGCGTCCAGTGGCGTGCGCCGGGCTCGCCCCGATATGCGATCCCATGACTTCGGGGGGAAGGAACGCCAGAAACCCGCGCTGAATAGCGATACGACTGACAGCGTCGATGTTGTCGCTGGTCCAATAGCGGTGGCAGAAGTCTGCCATGCCGGCATCGTTGCGACCGCCTCCACCGGCGCAGGCTTCGATCTCGACAGCAGGATGTGCGGCGCGGATCCTTGCCATGAGGTCGTAGGTCCCGCGCACCTGACCCGCGCCTCCTGCCGGCGCGAGATCGCGGTTGTGATCCCACTTGAGATAAGTGATCGGGAGCGCCTTGAGCAGGTCATCGATGCATTCGAACAGGTAATCGCGAACATCGGTTCGGCGCATGTCGAGCACCAGTTGGTTGCGCGCGGTTGGCCGGGCGCGATCGGCCAGCGCCAGCCCCCACTCCGGGTGGCGGCGGTAAAGATCGCTGTCGGGGTTGATCATCTCCGGCTCGACCCAGAGACCGAACTCCATGCCAAGGTCGTTGATGCGTTTTGCGAGAGGGCCAAGGCCCTGCGGATACTTGCGCAGGTCATGAGTCCAGTCGCCGAGCCCGGCGCTGTCGTCGTCGCGATTGCGGAACCAGCCATCGTCGAGAATGAAGCGCTCGACGCCGACCGACGCGGCAGCTTCCGCCAGGGCGATGACGCGCTCTTCGTCGTGATCGAAGTAACAGGCTTCCCACGAATTCAGATGAACCGGGCGGGCGCGCATGACACAGTCAGGCCAGTTCAGGCGAGATCGCACGGCCTCGTGGAAGGCAGCGATGATGCCGTTGCGCCCGGAGGTTGACACGGCAACAATCGCGTCAGGCGTCTGCCAGCTTTCACCGGGTGCGAGGCGGATTTCCCCCGGCAGCAGGACCGCACCTGCAGTCAGCGTCCAGAATCCTTCGTCGTCACGCTCGATCGCGATGTGGCTGTCGCCAGACCAGGCAAGCTGCAGCGCACGCACAGTTCCGGTGCCGAAGGTCGCACCTTCATCGAGGACGTAGACGCCGGGCGGTCCGCCATGCCCCGAAATACCGCGTCGTCCCTCGCGCACCCATGCTTGTTGCGGCATGGCCTCGCGGCATTCGACGAGTTCGGCATTGTGCCGCCCCCGCCAGGAAACGATCTCTCGCGCTTGCGCCGGCAAGGGCATGAGGGCGCTGGCCAGCCAGTCCACCTCCACCGGTTCGGTGCCGACGTTCCGCAAGATCGTGCAGCATGAAAAGGCACTACCTGTGGAAGCATAGCGCTGTTCGACCTCGACGCCCGCAACTATATCCAACGATTTGACGGCGATCCTGGACGCATCGACTTCGATCGACGATTTGAAGAAGATCGGCACAAGTTCATGGCCGTTACGACGCAAGCGCGCCAAAGCGGGACCAAACCATCCCAACCCTGCGGGAGGTATGGTTGAAAAGGGTTCATCCTGGTCGAGAGAGTACGATGCTGCGGTGCGAACCTCGGCCAAGGCGCAGGGAGGAACGGCCGACACGCGCGGTCCGAAATGCCTCCAGACAGGCAGCGCATTCACGCGAGATTCGAGCACGAGGCTGCCCTCGCCTGCATGAAGGCTTGCCATTTTCATCATCAGGCGATCGCAGCGCCCTGCGGCATGGAGTCGGCACGCCCTTCGCGAACCCAGAGGACAGAGAACCCGGCGAGGATCAGGCTGACGCCACAGAACATCAACATGTTGCGCGGATCGCCCCCGAGCACGAGCTTGTAGGCATCAAACCCGATCGAGACGACGCCGAGATCGAGACGGCTCATGACCACCGCGAAGATCAGCATCGGAATGACGATCATCATGTTGAAGATGCCCATGTAGACGCCGGTGCGCTGGGCCGGGATTGCATTGCTCAGGATCGCATAGGGATTGCCCATGATGCTTCCCCACGCGAGACCAATGCCGACAGCGGGCAGAAAGAGCAGCGCCTTGTCGGTGATACCGGGCAGGACGAACATGCCGACGCCCCCTGCAAACAGGCACAAGGCGTGGAGGGGTCCGGGTCCGATCCGGCGAACGAGCGGCACCATCGCGAAGGCCGTCACGAAGGCGACAGCATTGTAGAATGCGGCAACTTCGCCATTGGTCAGAACGGCGCTGTGGAAGGCGCTGCTGTGCGCGTCAGCCGTGCCGTAGACAGTGCGGCTGATCGAGTAGACGGCATAAGTCCAGTAGCCTGACATGCCGACCCACTGGAACAGGCTCATCAGGCCAAGCTTGCGCATCGCAACGGGCATGTCGACGATGGCGCTGCCGATCTCGCGCAAGGTTGCGCCCAGACCCTTGGGTTGGGCCGCAATGTGTGCGCGTTCGTCAACCGTCAGCGGAAGTTCCGGGACGCGCAGAACGGACCACAGGATCGTGGAGAGTGACAGGACCGCGCCAATCATGAAAACGACGCGCACGGTGTAGGGAATGTTGTGGCTGTCCACCCAATCCTGATTCATGCCGAGGCCGACCAGCAGGGACGGCGTCAAGAAGGCGAGCATCTGGGCAAGACCGGTGAAGGCACTTTGCGAAAGGAATCCGGCCTGCCGTTGATCGGGATTGAGCCGATCGGACACGTAGGCGCGGTAAGGCTCCATTGTGATATTGTTGCCCGCGTCGAGAATCCACAGCAGCGACATCGCCATGAGGATCGAGCTGGATAGCGGCATGAAGAACAGGCCCACGGCGCAAAGCACCGCGCCGATCAGGAAATAGGGCGTACGGCGGCCCCACTTGCTGTCCGTACGGTCACTCAATGCCCCGATAATCGGCTGCACAAGCAAGCCGGTTATCGGGCCGGCGAGTTGCAGCATGGGCAACTGCGATTCGTCTGCGCCGAGATAGCTGTAGATCGGGCCCATGTTGCCCTGCTGCAGACCGAAGCTGAACTGCAGACCGAGAAACCCGAGATTCATCTCCAGGATGCGCGAGAGCTGAAGATGTGGACGATGGGCGGTCATGCTCGGTCTCTCCCGTCGGGCTTGTGCGTCCCTTGGAGATCACCTTGTCACAAGCCGCGGCACTTTTCAACAATCGATTGCAGAACGCTCGCACCTAGCCCCAATGCAAGAGTCCTCACGTCGGAAGCTAGAACTGGGCGACACTGTGCGGCGTGGCGGAAAGCAAGGCCTCGGCCCTTTCGCGCATCCTGTTGGCGAACTGGCCGTGGGTGATGACGTAGAGGCGATCTTCGAGGATCGCCTCCGCAACCATCTCGCCAACTTCGTCGGGGTTCATCCAGTCTTCGCCAGCGACACGCTCGGAAAGAGCCTGCTCGGATGCGGCAAAGCCACTAGCTTCGCGCAAGTGAGCGGGCCGGTTCCTGGCCGCCTCGTGGATGTTGGACTTGACGAAACCCGGACAGAGCACGGTCATGCCGATACCCTTCACCGCAAGATCTGCGCGCAGATTTTCCGAAAGGTTGAGAACGGCTGCCTTGCTCGCGGCATAAATTGCAAGATGCCCCGGCATGGTCACGGAAGCGGCGAGTGATGCCGTGTTGACGATGTGCCCGCCCTGCCCCTTTGCAATCATCTGCGGCAGGATCGACTGGAGACCATTGATGACCCCGCCCAGGTTCACCCCGATGCCGAAGTCCCAATCCGCATAGGTCGCCTGAAGGATTGGCCCTTCGACGCCGACGCCGGCATTGTTGACGAGAATGTCGATACCGCCGAGTTCCTCGTCCATGCGCCTTGCGGTTTCAGCATATGCCGCGCGATCGGTGACATCTAGGTCGACCGCGACCACGCTCTCTGCGAGGCCTTCGGCAGCGACATGATCCAGCGCTGCTTCGATATGATCGGCGCGCATGTCGGCGATGACGACGAATGCCCCGCGCCGCGCGAGGGCTTTGGCAATGCCGAGGCCGATGCCCGAAGCGCCGCCGGTGACGAAGGCCTTGCGACCGCCAAACGATTCGATGCCCATCAGCTTCCCCCGACGCGTTTCGCGGCGTCATTCACCCGGATTGATCAAGACCTTGCACTGATGCGTGCGCTTCCTGAGGCTCTCGAAGACATCGGGCGTCGCCGCCAGCCCGATGGTGTCGGTTACCAGTAGGCGTGGCTCGACCGCACCACGATCAAGGGTGTCGAGCGCGGCTTCGTATTCCTGACGGGTGAAGAAGGCGGATGTCACCAGCCTCACCTGCTTGGACAGCATCGCGAAGCTGTTGAACGTATCCGGCCGTGTGCAAAGCCCGAGCAACACTATCGTGCCGTCGTTGCGAACCTGATCCACGGCCTGCGCGATCAGGCCGGGCACGCCTACGCATTCGAAGACCACGTCGGCCTTGCCGCCCAGCGCCCGTTCGGCGCTGCCCACGGGGTCCGACGGATCGACCACGAAATCGTGCGCGCCCATCTGCAAGGCGCGGTCCCGCTGCCATTCCGACAAGTCCTGGACCACCACCCGCCCAGCGCCGAAGCGTCGCGCCCAGAATGCAACGGCAAGGCCGATCGGCCCTGCCCCCAGCACCAGCACCCTGTCGCCGATCTTCATGCGGCTAAGGGCAACGCCGTGCAAAGCCACTGCGACCGGCTCGACGATCGCGCCATCTGCCAGACTGGCGCTAGCGGGCAGTCGCACGCACTGGTTCGGGCGTGTCAGCGCGTATTCCGCATAGCCTCCGCCCTGAAGGCCGAATGTATCGCACCACTGGACCACACCTGTACGGCAGGCGTGGCAATGGCCGCAGCTCTTGAGCGGAATGACGGAGACCATATCCCCGGTCCGCAAACCCTCGACCCCTTTCCCGATTGCCACGACTTCGCCTGAGAATTCATGGCCGAGGATAGACCCCGCACCTTGGCCATACGCGGGGTCTTCGGTCATGTGCAGGTCGGAGCCGCAGATTCCGCAGCGACCCACCTTGACGACAACGTCGCCCTCTTCCGGCGTGGGATCGGGGACGGTCTCGAGAGCGAGAGGCTTGTGCAGCCCCTGCATGACGGCGGCGCGCATCGGCCTGTCCTTACTTGTACTTGCCGAGCATCATGCCGCCATCGATCACGACGTGACTGCCGGTCATGTAATCCGACGCATCCGAGGCGAGCAGCAGCGCAAGCGGCTTCAACTGGTCGGTCTCAGCAACTTTGCCGAGCGGCACGATGGCATCCCACGCCGCGCGGGCAACCGGGTCCTTCTTCAGCCAGCCCCCGCCAATGTTGGTGACGAAAGGACCGGGCGCGATGGCATTGATGCGGATTCCGAACTCCGCCAGCTCGAGGCCGAGAGCGCGCACCATGTGCAGCACGCCAGCCTTGGCCGGCATGTAGGGCAGCCCAACGATAGGTTCGGTCACCAAACCCGCGTTGGACGCAGTTGTAATCACCGAACCACCGGTGCGTCCGTTGGCGCGGCCTTCCTTCTTCATGATCCGCACCGCATTGCTCACGGTGTAGAAAACGCCGTTGAGATTGATCTGGATCGAGCGGTCCCAGCGCTTGGGATCGTAGGTATCGACCTGACCATCGGGATTGCGATGCCCCGCCGGATTCCAGAAACCTGCGCCTGTATCGATCCCGGCATTGGCAAAGCAGATGTCGAGCCCGCCGAATGCTGAATCGTGCGCATCGAATGCTGCAACGACCTGATCCCAATCGGACACATCGAGCCGATCCGCGCGCGCTTCGCAGCCGAGGTCGCGCAGGCGGGCGGCCTCGCGTTCCGCGCCTTCCGCATCAATGTCGGCCAAGGTGACCGCAGCCCCGGCCTCGGCCATCGCTTCGGCATAGGCCAGGCCGATGCCTGATGCGGCGCCGGTCACGAAGGCCGTGCGTCCCTTGATGTCGAACCTGTCGAGCGTTCCCATTGGCATCCTCTTGTCGTTTTATACCTGTCAGGCCGATTGGCCCTGCCTCTCACGATCTATCAGCCGCTGCAGCATCCGCCGCGCGCGCACACCGCCGCCGTCGCCACCGAGGATCAGCGGACGCAGGGCCCAGAAATCCTCACCCCGCATCAGACGGTGGCTATCTCGAATGATGGGCATGTCTTCCTTCTCGAACGCGAATTCCAGTGCGCCCCGCATGATCGCGCTGAACTCGGCGTCACCGAGCTTGTAGTCTCTTGCCGTGGCCCAGAAGTAATGCGTCGTGTCAGGTGTTTCGGGCGTGAAGGCATGGAGCGATGGCAGCAGTGTGCATTCCTCGCGCGGGGTTCCCGGATCACCAGCGCGGAAGTCGAAATAAAGGACAGCCGGCGCGTGCCACTTCACGTAGCCATAGAAGTCCTGGCGGCGGCCCTCCGTCCCCATGACGGCGGAAATGCCGACCGACAGTTCGTCGTCCAGTTGCACGTACTCGGCATAGACGTTCTCGCCATCCTGCCAGAACTTTCGCTCACCCTCGGTAAAGGCGCTGGCGACGAGCGCCGGGTGGACGAAGTTTGCATGACTGAGATCGAGAATGTTGTCGCTGTAGAGTTCGTAGTGACCCTCGGCGAGCGTGGCGCCACGCACCGTTTCCCACCGCGCATCGGACAGCCACGAGAAATCGGGGATCAGCGCGGCGTCGGCACGCGCCGGGTCACCCATCCATATCCACAGCAACGCGTCCTGCTCGACCAGCGGATAGACCTGTTGCCGAACATCCGGCACTTGCCCGCCGGGATGCGGATTGTGCACGCAGGCGCCTGCCCCATCGAAACGCAGGCCGTGATAGGGGCACATCAGCGCGCCATCCACCACCGAGCCTTGGCCGAGCGGAGCGAACCGGTGCGGGCAACGCCCGCCGATGGCGCGCGCCGTCCCCGCACCATCGCGGAAAAGCGCAACCGGTTCTTCAAGGAACGTGCGTTGCTGCGGCGTTTCTCCGAGGTCGTTAGCCCATCCGGCAACGTACCACGCATTGCGCAGATACGTGCCGGTCGGCTCGCTGGAAAGGCGCGGAACCGGGGTTCTGTCCGCAGTCACCGCAGTTGCCTTCAGAGGTAGAGCGCGGGGTTGATCGCGATCCCGTGCTCCTTGCAATAGCTCTCATAGTGATTCATGAACCACCACACGTCGAGCGTTTCGACGTGATTGCCGTTCTCATCGTAGAACTCGTTCGCGCCCTGCATGTGGAACAGCGCCTTCATTCCGTTCGGATCGTCAGTCACCAGCGTGTGCGCGGTGCCCGGCGTTTCGGTGATGAAATCGCCGGCGCGGCAGACCCAGTCATACTCCAGGTAGCGGAACGAACCCTCAAGGCCCACCGCCCAGACCTTGCCGCGATGCTTGTGCGTGCCGATCACACCCGGGCTCTTGATCCACAGGATGTTGACGTAGACGTTCTCGCGCACGTCGAACGCCAGATGGCGGATCGCTGCATTTTCGCCGAAGGGAACCCACGGGCTTTCGGCGTCGGACGACCCGACGTAGGTGCCCTCGACGCCCTTGGCGCGGATCAGGTCACCGTAAAGCTCGGGGACGTCGACAATCTTGTATGCCCCGGACGGGGGCGCCTTCATCGTGCTGGCCATGGTCGCCTCAGAGATAGAGCTTGGGATTGATGGGGATGCCATTCTCGCGGCAGTAGGTCTCGTAGTGATTGATGAACCACCAGACATCGGTGGTATCGACCAGGACCGCGTTCTCATCGTAGAAGTCAATCGGTCCCTGCATCCATCCGAATAGCTTGCAGCCCTGCGGATGGTCGGTGACGAGCGTGTGGCTCTCGCCCGGCGTTTCGAGGATCAAGCCGCCCGGCGATGCGACCCAATCGTATTCGAGATAGCGCACGCTCCCTTCGAGGCAGACCATCGTGATCGTGCCGCGATGGAAGTGCGTGCCGATCACGCCTGGGCTTTTGACCCACAGGATGTTGGAGAACAGCCCCTGCCGGACGTCGAACGCAAGATGCTTGATCGCGGCGTTGTCACCGAAAGGAACCCACGGGCTGTCGACGTCGCTCTGTGCGTCGATGTAGCGTCCGCCGGGGCTCAGCCGGGCCACCAGTTCCTTGTGCGCGAAGGGCACGTCTACGATCTCTGCCTTGTTCGAAGGCGGAGCGGTCATCACGGTCATCTGGAAAATCCTCTCAGCGGATCAGGGTGTCGACGTAATCGGCACCGATGCCGACCTTGTCGTAATGTTCACGCGCGGCTTTCATGTAATCGAAGACGTCATAGTGCCCGACCGTGTTGCCTTCTTCGTCGAGCCACATCAGCGGGCCCGACACAACGAAGAACACCTTCATCGGATCCTCGTGCTCGTAGCAGACGAGCGTATGGCTCTCGCCCGGCGTCTCGTAGACGAAATCGCCCGCGGTGGCCGTCCATGAATGCTCGAGGTAGGCCCACTTCCCGCTGATCGTGTAGGCCCAGATCGGATGGGGGTGATAATGCCGGTTCACGAGGCCGGCCGACTTGCTCATCAGGACGTCGGCCCACATGTTCTTGGAAGGGCTGATCCAGACAGGCTTTGAAAAGACCGTTTCCGAGATCGGCACCCAGTACCGCTCGTCGCCCTCGGCGATCTTGGGCAGGTAGACTTCGGGAAGTCCGCCCTCGCGGAACACCTTCTCGACCGGCTTGAGGTCTTTCCAGAATTCGGTGTGGGCGGCTTCTGCCATGTTTTCTCTCCGGGTAAGTCCGGGCGGAGCAGTGCCCCGCCCGGCATTCTTGTTTGCTTAGAACTCCACGCCGAGACGTGCGTACCATTCACGCGGACGGCTGTAGGTGCCGTAGAACTGGCCACCTGCAATCTGCGCCTGACCAGTCACCAGGTAACGTTCGTCGGTGACGTTGGTCATGCCCACTGTCAGGTCCCAGTTGCCACCTGACTTGTAGGTCATGCTGCCGTTGACGATGTCAGTCGCCGCACGCTGCAGCAGGTAGGCCCGCTCGGTATCGTTCCACAGCGAGGAGCTGTGGGTGTAGTCCGCAAGGATGACGAGCTTGGAATCGCCACCAAGACCCACTTCGTATCGCGGGCTGATGTTGAACTTCCACTTCGGCGTCTTTGGCAGATCTGCACCGGGGATGACGCCTGCCTGGAACGGATTGGGCGCAACCTGCGCACCAGCCAGAACCGAGGTGTAATAGGCATCGGTATAGCCGACCGAAGCATTAATCAGGAACCCTTCGACCGGGGCTGCAACCACTTCGACTTCGAAGCCCTTGATGCGCGCATCGCCGGCGTTCTGAATGGTCGGCGAAACGCCCTGCTGGAAGTTCAGCTGGATGCCCTTGTAGTTGGTGGTGAAGGCTGCCGCGTTGATCTGCAGGCGACGGTCAAGCAAGGTTGACTTGATGCCCGCTTCCCAGGTGGTTGCCTTTTCCTCGTCGAAGTCCGGCGCCGTCGGCAGCGGGTTCGACAGGCGCGTGGTCCAGCCACCCGTCTTGTATCCCTTCGACCAGCTGGCATAGAGCATCACGTCGTCGGTGGGGTGATACTGCAGGCCGATCTTGGGCGAGAAGTTGCTGAACGACTTCTTCTGCGTTCCCGCGATGTAGTAGCGCAGCGGCTGACCGGGGTTGGGGAAGCCGGCAGCAATGCGGCAGGCTTCGCTGATCGGATTGATGCTCGCGCAGGGCGGCACGCCGATCTGGTTGAGGATCTTGTAGGTCAGGCCGTTGGCATCCGACTGGAATCCTTCGAACTCCTTGTTTTCCTTGGTGTAACGGCCACCGATCGTGATGCCGAACTGTTCGGTCGGACGGTAGTCGACCTGACCGAAGAAGGCATAGTTCTTGGTGTAGAGATCGTTCGGACCATCGACCTGCAACAGGCCTTCGGCAAAAGTCACATAGTCGTGGAGATCGCCGCCTTCCTTGAAGAAGTAGGCGCCCAGGACGTAGTTCAGCTTCTTGTCGAGAGCAGAGCCGTTGAGCTGGACTTCCTGGCTGAACTGATACTGGTTCATCGTGAAGCTGGTGTGCAGGAAGTTGAGCGGCGAACCGTCAATGTCCATGCCCACGTTCCAGTGCAGCTCACGATAGGCCGTGATCGACTTGAGCATCATCGTGTCTGACAGATCGAATTCGATCGTGCCCGAACCACCGTACGACTTCAGCTTTGAGTAGTTGTTGCCGTTGGCATAGCTGGTGTCGATGTCGTTGGTGACGAAGCGATTGTCGTAAGGCAGGCGATCGTTGTTCGGATCGGCATCGACGTTCACGCCGAACACGGTGGGGTTGTCGAAGATCGAGTTCAGGCCGCCGATGCCGCCAACATAGGCAAACGAAGGCGGCCCGCCCCCGCAATCGCCAACGACAATGCCCTGAATCGCGCAGTTGTAGGTGCCTGCAAAGACGGCCGGGGTCGTGGCGATCAGGCGGTTAGCGAGCTGCGACTGGTCGACTTTCATGTAGTCGCCCGAAAGCGAGATGCGCAGGTTGGACTTGTTGTCGTAGCGAAGCTTGCCGCGGAGGTTCCAGCTGTCGTCGCCGCCTTCGGTGCCGTATCCGATGTTGCCGTATCCGGCGGCCTTGTACTGCGTGATCGGGGTCGAATCGAAGTTCTCGGCACCCGGGAACGGGATGCGCTTCACGTAGCCGTCGCGATTCTTGGTCGCAAAGCTGACCGAGGCTGCAAGGCCGTCGGTAAGCGGCAGATCGACCGTACCGCGCGTCTGGATCAGACCGAAGCGTCCGGTGGTCACGTCACCCTTGAAGCGGAATTCGTCGCCCGGATCGTGCGTGACGATCGAGATCGCGCCACCGATGGTGTTGCGGCCGAAGAGAGTGCCCTGCGGGCCCTTCAAGACTTCGATGCGCTCGACGTCGGGAAGGTCCTGGTTCGCGCCGACCGAGCGGGCGAGATAGACGCCGTCGAGATAGACGCCCACGCCCGGATCGATGTTGAAGGCAAAATCGTTCGCGCCGATGCCGCGAATGTAGGCCGAAAGCACCGCGCTCGAACCCGAGAACGGCGTGCCGGCGTCAAGCGTTACGTTGGGCGAGATGTTCGACAGCGAGGCAACGCTGCTGACGGCACGCTCCTGCAGCGAATCCGCACTGAACGCCGAAATCGCGATCGGCACGTCCTGCACGTTTTCAGCGCGCTTCTGCGCGGTGACGACGATTTCGGCGATGCCGCCCGAAGGTGCGGCAGCCTGATCCTGCGCGTAGGCAGGCATGGCTATGGCCGTGGCCAGTGCCGCTACGGAAACCGAAGCAAACTTCATGGTCTTCCTCTCCCTGTTATCAAGTATTCCGGACCGGGCCGTTGATTATGGCCCGGCATTGTCAATGATACCTAGCGGGGCACTTCGTTTGCCGCTTGCACTGGTGCGCAAGCTGATCAGGACAGAAGCGCACGCCCCAATGCGCCCCTGCCCGAACTCTATCGCCCCAATCGCCAGTCGCGTGGTGCCGCCCCGAATTCCTGCCGAAAACAGCGCGTGAAATAAGCACTGTCGTTGAAGCCCAGTTCGAACGCGATCTCGGTGATGCTGGCATCGGGCCTGGCGACAAGACGGTCCGCAGCACGGCGCAGGCGCTGCTCGAGAATGTGAGCGCTCGGCGTTGTGCCCATGGCTGCGAAGACGTTTTGCACTGTCCGGACAGAGATGTTGCAGGCATCGGCGATCGACGCGGTCCGCAGGGCGGGGTCTTCAAGATTGGCCTCTACCATGGCAACCACACGACGCCCGAGATCGGCGTCGCCTGCGTCGCTCGATGGCCGTTGCGCTCCGCGCATGGCGAGAGCAGCCAGATCATAGAATACAGAATTGACCCCGCTTTCCCACTCGGGATCCTGTGACGCACGCTCGCCCTGCTGCCACAGCGACAGCAGGAAATCGTGGAACACCCGGCCACCGGGCGTGGCGCCGCACATGCGGCGCAAAAGGGCGTCGTCGACGCCGGGGAAACGTTCGGCCAGAGGGGCGCGGGGAAATTCCACCACGAGCATCTCGTGCCCGGTGAGTTTGATGGAATAGGGCGTGTGCGGGCTTGCCAGCACGAAATCCCCTGGCTCCAGCAAGCACTCGGCGCGATTCTGCAGATGCTCGCTGGTGCCGCGACATTGCAGATGGAGAATGAGCCGCTCATCATCCTGCGGAAGCGGCGTCCGTCCTACGGCAGACCGGGTGGAGTTGGTACGGATCATGTCGAGGTCGCCCACGCGCCAGGCGAGCATCTTGCCGGTGAAATCTTCGCTGGGAACGTTGACGAACGTGCCGGTAAAGGCGCGGTCGGCGATCTCGTTCCAGTAGCGTGCCCGCTCGGGCGGCGGAACGTCATTGGTATAGAACTTGAGAAGCGCGCTCATGGTTCTTTTCCTGCTTTCAAACGCTTGGCGCGAGTGCCGGCGATGCCCGCCGTGCCACCACGCGCGGCGCGGATTCAACCAGACCGAGCGTGAGGATCCCCGCCAGGATCGTGCAGCCGAACATCAGCCAGAGTGGCGCGGAAAGGCCGTAGATATCGGCAAGATAGCCAGCCATGAACGGGCTGACGACACCGCCAAGGACTTCACCCGTACCCATGACCACACCTGTAAGGGTCGCGGTCAGGCGCGGGTCGACCGACTCTGCCGGGATCGTTGCCATGAACATCGGGAACAGACCATTGAGCCCCCAACCGACAAAGAAGATGGCGGCCAGCACGATGGCCGATCCCTGGAAGTAGATGGCGCCAAGCGGCAGGATCACGCCGAGAAACGAGAAGAAGATCATGACCGGACGCCGACCGATTGCGTCCGAGATTGCCGGAACGACGAAGCTTCCGATGCCTGCCGAAATGCCGAGCGTCGCCATCAGCCAGCTCATCGTGTCCGGGCTGAAACCGCGCCCCTTGGTGAGGAACAGCGGCATGAACGCCCAGCAGACGACCAGATAGGACACCAGCAGGATCGAAATAAGCGCGCACAGGATGACATTGCGATGCGAGAAGGCCTCGCGCAGCGTGACCTTTGGCGATGCTTCATTGTGAACTTCTACCGGCGGTTCGCGCAAGGTGAACCAGATCAGCGCCGCCGTGATGAGGCCGGGGATGGCGGCAAGGTAGAAGCCGGTGCGCCAGCCCACGGCCACTGCAACAGGGACAAGCAGCACCGGCGCCAGTCCCGAACCGAGCAGGTTGGAGCCAAGGTTCTGCGCCACTCCCATCGCCATGCCGCGCCGTTCGGGGGCGACCTCTGACACGATCATGGAATGGCTGACCGGCATTACGCCACCTTCAGCCGCGCCCATCAACAGGCGTGAGCCGAGCAAC
This sequence comes from Novosphingobium sp. HNCC26DJ243, assembly GCF_057180545.1. NCBI lineage: Bacteria > Pseudomonadati > Pseudomonadota > Alphaproteobacteria > Sphingomonadales > Sphingomonadaceae > Novosphingobium > Novosphingobium sp. HNCC26DJ243. The sequence continues at coordinate 372,149 of NZ_JBXUGN010000001.1, forward strand.
ATCATGAACGATGACGCCATGCCCGACACGAACGAACACAGGCAGAACGCGATCGTGGCGATGACCACCACCGGCTTGCGCGACCCCAGCTTGTCGGAGATGCGCCCGACAAGAAGACCCGACAGCGCCCACGTGAGCGACAGCGCAGAACTGAACATGCCAACCTGCGTATTGGACAGCTGCAGGTCGGGCTGAACGAACGGCATCAGGAAATTGAGCGCATTGCGGTCAAAGAACAGGATCCCGAAGTTCAGGCTGAGCAGCCCGACCACCCAAGCCTGGTAACCTCCGCCCTTGCGCTGTGTATCCGCCATGCCTTGCCCTCTTTCCCGTTTCGTCTTGTTCTTGTGATCAGATGAAAGGCCTGATCGGGTCGCGTCCATCCCAACCTTGCGAGGCCTTCCACATGGCGGTGAAATGCGCATCCATTCCCGGCGTCGCCGGTATGAGCTCCAGGAATCCGGGAGCCGCCGCATCTCCGCCTTCGAGGTAAGCGACGCTTCCCCCGGTCGGCACAGCCGCCTTGAAGGCAACCGCGTACCCTCTTTCGAGATATCCTGGCAGCGCCGCGTCCACATCCTCGCAGGCGATCCCGAAATGGTGGAAACCATGGCCGCGCTGCTGGATCGTCTCGCGATAGACCGAAGGGTTGTCATCGAGCGGCTGGATCAGTTCGATCTGCATATGGCCGACAAAACCCATGGCGATCGTCACGTCCGCGCTCGACTGCGCGCCTCGATAGATCTGATCCGGGCCGAGGAAATTATCCAGCAGGAAGAACGGCCCCGCTGCACAGTCGCGCTGGAAGTGCGCAATCGACGCACGAACGTCTGCGACCACGAACGCGGTCTGCATAACGCCCCCCATTGGCTGGCCGAAGCCCAGCTGGATCGTCATCCTTTTCCTCTCCGGCGCCTCCGCCTCTATCGGGCGATCGACGCTTCATGATTGCAGGTCAGAGACTAATTGCAACTTTCCCGAAAAGTCCGGTCGAAGACTGATATTCCCAAGCCTTGCGCGCATCCTCCATCGCAAAACTGCGATCGACGACGGGCTTGATTCCGTGCGCATCGACAAACGCATTCAAGCGCTGCGCCATGACTTTAGAACCGACAAAGATGCCGCGGATCGATGCACCCTTGAACATCAGGCCATGGGGATTGGTATCCCCTTCCCGTGTGAGCACGCCGATGAGCGCAATCTCGCCGGCAAAGCCCACAGCCGCGATGCTCTGCTTGAGCGTGCCTGCTCCGCCCACTTCGACGACATGGTCGACGCCGCCGCCGGCCAGACGCGCCGCCTCGGCGCCCCATTCGGGCGTGGTGCGATAGTTGATCACGTGATCGGCGCCCATGGCCTTTACGCGCTCTAGCTTTTCATCCGACGACGATGTTGCGATGACACGTGCCCCCGCCGCCTTGGCGATCTGCAGTGCGAGCAGCGAGACGCCCCCGGTACCGAGGATCAGAACGCTCTCGCCCGCCTTGACCGGTCGCGGCCCTTCCATCAGCGCGTTCCATGCGGTGACGCCGGCGCATGGCAGGCAAGCGGCCTGCGTGAAATCAAGACTGCTCGCCAGCGGCACGACACCGTGCTCCGGCAGGACGACGTAGTCCTGCAGCATTCCGGTGGCTGGCGGTGCGCCAAGCGCCACGCCCATTGCAGGATTTGGCGGGCCGTCCATCCAGTCCTGGAAGAAAATGCCCGCGACACGATCGCCGACCTTCACCGAAGTTACGCCTTCGCCGACGGCGGCGACTTCGCCCGCCCCGTCCGAAAGCGGAACTGTGTCGTGCGGAACGACGCCGCCCATATAGAAGCCGAGTGGTATGATCTGATCGCGATAGTTGAGCGAGCAGGCGCGAACACGCACCAGCACTTCACCCGGACCGGGACTTGGTGCGTCCACCTCTTCAAGCCGGAGGCCGTCGAGTGATGTCGAACCTTTGCTAACAAGCCACTGGCGCATTTCAGACTGTCTCCCTGCGTGCACCATTCCTCATTCTCGCCTCGGAATTAATCAGTCAGACAAACAGATTTCACCAGATGGAACTAATTTGGATTCATCTCGAGCGCTTTGCCGATCGCGCGCGCAGTAGCCTTGAGCGCCTCAAGATGGCGCTGCACCACTTCCTCATCGGCGCCGCGCCGGCCCGGCCAGGTCACGTTGATGGTTGCGATCGGGGCCCCTGACACGATGATCGGCACGGCCATCGAACGCCGGCCATCACGCAGGATCAGCTGCTTTGACCGATCGGGCCAGGGCAACAGCGGATCGCGCGTTGCATATCCCCTCTGTCGAACCTGGGAGAGCATCTGCCGCAGTTCGGCTTCACTGCCATCAGGCGCGTTACTTGGACGCAGGCGGTTGATGATCGAATCGCGCTCGGCATCACCACACGCTGCCAGATAGGCGCGGCCGGTGGCAGTGTGGATGTAGGACAGCTTCACACCGACAGGTCCGAGGATTGCAGAGTCCAGCTTGAACAACGGACTGTTCGTTTCGAGGATTTCCATGTGATCGAGGCGCGGTGCGGCAAGGACCGACGGCCAGGCGACGCGCGTAGAGAGCGCCTTCATGTGCGGCGAGGCCACTTCCGCGATGTGAGACGACGATGTCACCGGCGCCCTCTCGATGCGCTCGACGTGGGGCAGATAGGCACCGTCGGCGAGCCTCTGCCAGACAAGCCCCTTCTGACCGAGCGTCACCAGCATCCGCAAAAGCGTTGCCTTGGGCAGGCCCGTAGCCTGATGCAATTCATGCAGGCTTGCCGCCTTGCGCGTCTGCACCTCGATCAGCACGTCAAGCCCGCGTTCGAGCGCACGCACTGTTTTCACCTTGCGATCAAGCATCATTCCGCTCCCGGTGAATTCTACGTTTCACCTTATGGAACGCAAAATCCCGAATGACTGGTGCAAAGTCAACCATAGTGTCGCAGCAAGGGGACGACGGAGAGGAAAACAATGACACAGGCAATGACCGAAAGGCCGAGCGTGCTGTTCGTCTGCACGCAGGACACCAAGGAAGAAGAAGCGCGCTTCACGAGGGCCGTGCTCGAGGAGGCCGGCGTGCGCGTCGTCCATCTCGACCCGAGCGTGCGACGCACCATCGGGGGCGCGGAAATCTCGCCCGAGATGGTAGCGCAAGCCGCCGGAATGACCATTGAGGACGTGCGGGCTCTCGGCCACGAAGGCAAGTGCCAGGGTGCAATGATCCAAGGTGCGATCGCGGCGGCGCTGGAATGGCATGCGCGCGAGCCGCTGAGCGGTATCCTTGCCGTTGGCGGCTCGATGGGGTCGGCGCTTGCCGGCGCGCTGATGCAGAGCTTTCCCTATGGCCTGCCCAAGATGATCGTCTCCACCATGGCATCGGGCTTTACCAAGCCGTACATGGGTGTGAAGGACATCGCGATGATGAACGCGGTGACCGATATCTCGGGCATCAACACGATCAGCCACGATGTATTCCGCAACGCAGCCAATGCCGTCGCCGGAATGGCCAAGGGCTACAAGCCCAATACGAGCGCGGCAAAGCCGCTTGTGCTGATCACGACGCTCGGCACGACCGAGGCGAGCGTGAAGCGTATCCGGCAAGCGCTGGAGTCCGATGGCTGTGAGGTGATGGTGTTCCACTCCTCCGGCGCCGGTGGCCCCACGCTCGACGCTCTGGCCGCGGACAAGGACACTGCACTGGTCCTCGACCTGTCGCAGACCGAAGTGCTCGATCACCTCAATGGCGGGCTGGCAGATTCCGGGCCCGATCGCGGAAGGGCGCCGCTGCGCAAGGGTATCCCGACGATCCTTTCGTTCGGAAACGCCGATTTCATCATCGGCGGACCGATCAACGTGTCCGAGGTCCAGTTCCCCGGACGGCGCTATCACGAACACAACCCACAACTCACCGCGGTACGCACCAATGTTGCCGATCTCGAAAAGCTCGCCGACCACATTGCCGCGAACGTGCGCGAAGCGAAGGGACCGGTTCGCGTGTTCACTCCGCTCCAAGGTTTTTCGAGCCACGACAGCAATGCAGGCCACCTGCTCGACCTGTCGGTACCCGGTCCCTTTGCCGAATACTTGCGCAAGGTGATGCCGGAAGACGTGCCGGTGACCGCCGTCGACGCCCATTTCAACGACGAAGCTTTCTCGGATGCGGTAATTGCCGCCGCCCGCGAAATGCTCGCCGCAAAGGCTTGATGATTCCATGACAGATGACCTGCCGCTCAATCACGAAGACGTTGCCGAGATCGCGGCAATCCTCGAAAAATCGGGGTATCGCGAACTCGATCTGGCAACTCGGCGCTTCCGCCTGCGCGTCGCCAAGGGCGATGGCAAAGATGGCGGCCTGACCCAGGAATGGCAGTGGGCCGGTGCCTCGGGAGAAGCCGCGACGAGTGCGGTCCTGGCACAGGCCGATCCCGACGCGATCTGCTCGCCCCTGCCCGGCACGTTCTATCACGCGCCGCAACCCGGCGCGCCGGCGTTCATCAAGGTGGGCGACGTGGTTGGCCCGGAGACGGTGATCGGGATCGTCGAGACGATGAAGTTGATGAACCCGGTCCATGCCGGACGGGCAGGCACCGTTAGCGAACTGATCGTCGCCGACGGTACGCTCGTGGCAAAGGGCGATGCGCTGGTGCGCGTGGCATGACCGGCAGGCCGATCCGAAAGCTGTTCATTGCCAATCGCGGCGAAATCGCGCTGCGCATCGCGCGCACGGCTAGTCGCATGGGTATGGAGAGCGTGCTGGGCGCGTCGGAAGCCGATGCAGGCTCTCTGCCAGCAAAGTTCGTCGATCATGTCGCGATCGTCGGCCCGGGCCCTTCGTCGCAAGGCTATCTGAATATCGACCGCGTGGTCGCCGCAGCCGTTGGCGCCGGATGCGACGCGGTTCATCCCGGCTACGGCTTCCTTTCGGAAAACGCCGCTTTTGCGCGCGCAGTCATGGCTGCCGGAATGCGCTTTGTCGGACCCGATATCGCCACACTGGAAGGCATGGGTGACAAACTGGCCGCCCGCGCTCTGGCGGTTGAAGCGGGCCTCCCCGTACTGCCCGGCGGCGAAGCTGCTGCGCGCGAAGACGTCCATACCCGGGCCGCGCAGACAGGTTACCCCCTGTTGCTCAAGGCCGTGGCGGGCGGCGGTGGAAAGGGCATGCGGCGCGTCGACCGGGCAGAGGACCTTGATACCGCGCTCGACATGGCGCAGGCCGAAGCGCAGGCGGCGTTCGGTAATGCAGCTGTCTATGTCGAACGGTTCGTTGCGCGCGGTCGCCACGTCGAAGTGCAATTGCTGGGTGATGGGACAAGCGCGATCCACCTCGGCACGCGCGACTGCTCGATCCAGCGCCGGTTCCAAAAGCTGGTGGAGGAAGCCCCCGCCCCGGCCATGCCCGAAGCGGCGCGTGCGGGCATCGAGGATGCAGCAGTGCGTCTGGCGCGCCATCTTGGCTATTGCGGCGCGGGGACAGCCGAATTCCTTGTCGATGCCGACGACTTCTCGTTCTTCTTCCTCGAACTCAATGCGCGCATTCAGGTCGAGCATCCCGTGACTGAAGCGATCACCGGAGTCGACCTGGTCGAACAGCAATTGCTCGTCGCCTCGGGCAAGCCCTTGGGCCTGACGCAGGCGATGATCCGCCCGCGCGGTCATGCAATCGAGGTGCGCATCAACGCCGAAGACCCGGACGCGGACTTCCGCCCCTCGCCAGGACGCGTCACCCGCGCGGCATGGCCGGCAGGCGAAGGCGTTCGTGTCGACAGCCACATCACAAATGGCGGCGAAGTGCCCCCGTTTTATGACTCGCTGATGGGCAAGCTGATCGTGCACGGTGCGACACGCGACGAAGCCGTCGACCGGCTGACGCGCGCGCTGGCAAGCCTGCACATCGAAGGTCTGCCGACCACGGCGCCACTCCACCGCCGAATTGCCGTCGATCCGCGCTTCATCGCAGGTGGCGTCGACACCGGCTTTCTCGCAGGGCTCGCACAATGACCGATATCAGACTCGTGGACGTCACCATGCGGGACGGCAACCAGAGCCTGTGGGGGGCAACTGGCCTGAACACCGCGCACATGCTGCAGGCCGCCGCGCTGACCGAGGCCTGCGGTTTCCGCGCCATCGACTTCACATCGTCAAGCCACATGGCCGTGGCCGTCCGCTACTTCCAGAACAACCCGTGGGAACGACTGCGACGGATGCACGCGGCGATGCCGACCACGCCCTTGCAGTTCATAACCACCGGCTTGCGTTTCATCGCATGGCAGCAGGCTGACCCGGAATTCATGCGCCTGGTCTATCGCGCGCTGCAGGCCAACGGCGTCGGCCGCTTCGTGCTGCTCGATCCGATGCACGAGATCCCTGCCGTGATCGAGGCGGCGCGGCTGGTGAAGGAAGAGGGCAACGCCGAGGTCATGTGCGCGCTGACCTTCACCCTGTCCGAAATCCATACCGACGAGTTCTACGCGAACTTTGCGCGCGAAGTCGGCAAGAGCGAGGACATTGATCTTTATTACATAAAGGACCCGGCTGGCCTGCTCAGCATGGACCGTGCGCGGACCCTGGTGCCGGCAATCAAGGCTGCGATCGGCAACAAGCCGCTCGAGATACATGCGCACACAACCGTCGGGCTCGGCATGATGGCAAGCCTAGAGGCGGCAAAGCTGGGCATTTCGGCGATCCACGTGGGCGTCGGGCCGGGAGGCGACGGATCATCGCTGCCCGAGGCGAACCGGATGGTCGCCAATCTCGAGGAGGCGGGCTTCGCGGTGGATATCGACAAGGCCGCCCTCGCCCGACTGACAAGCTACTGGAACAAGGTCGCCAGTGCTGAAGGTTTGCCGCCCGGTCGCCCACAGAACTTCGACGCAAGTTTCCTGCGCCATCAGATTGCCGGCGGCGTGATGACCACGATCGCACGCCAGCTCGAGGAACTCGGACTGTCTGACCGGATGGGCGCGGTCATCGAGGAAACCGGACAGGTACGCGCCGATCTCGGCTATCCGATCATGGTCACGCCGTTCCCGCAGATGGTGATGACACAGGCCCTGTTCAACGTGATCGGCGAGCGGCGCTACGCGCAGGTTTCGGATCAGGTGATCCGCTACTGCATGGGTAAGTTCGGCAAGCCGACCTCACCGGTTAGCAGCGACGTTCTGGCAACAATCATGGATCGCCCGCGTTCGCGCGAGCTTGAAAACGAGCCGATGTTCCCTGCACTTGCTGACCTGCGCCGGCAATTCGGCACGCACCTGCCGGACGAGGAGTTCCTGCTGCGCGCGGTCATGCCGGGCGAGCAGGTCGACGCCATGCTGGCATCGGGGCCATCGCGGTCAACATACACCCCCGAGGCCGCACCGATCATATCCCTGCTGCGCCAACTCGCCGCGCGACCCGATGCGCGCGACATCGTGGTCGAACGCGGATCGTTCCGCATGGCCCTTCACGCTGGAGCATCGCTTTGATTTTTTCGCAGGATTTCAAGGCGCGTCTCAAGGATGCCGCGGGCTACATCTTCGACATGGACGGCACGATCGCGCTGGGTGATTCCAAAAGCGGCGGGCATCGCGCCCTTCCCCACGCCATCGCGGTTCTCGAAGCGCTCAAGTCCAGCGGCACGCCCTTTGTCGTTTTCACCAACGGCACGGCAAAGCCCCCTGCTGCCTACGCGCAATCGCTTCGCAATGCGGGATTTCCGGTGGACGACGGGCAGATGCTCACCCCGTCATCCTCCGCCGCCGTCTGGCTTGCACGGACGGGCATGTCCAAGGTCCGCGTTCTCGGCAACGCGGGTTGCGCCGCACCGCTGATCGAAGCCGGTCTGGAAGTGATCGGTCCATCGGAGGAAGCCGAGGGCGTCCACGCGGTCTACACCGGCTGGTTTCGCGAGTTCGATTTCGCAGCGCTCGAGGCCGGGTGCCATTCGCTGTGGCACGGCGCCAAGCTTGTCACCGCCAGCAACGTGCCATTCTTCGCCACCGAAAATGGCCGCGCGATCGGCGCAAGCTACCCGATCAATGCCATGCTGACCGCGATGACCGGCAAGCGCCCGCGCATCCTCGGAAAGCCCGCGCGCGTCGCGTTCGAGACCGCGCTCAAGATCATGGGCCTGCCGCGATCTGCGACGAAGAATATCGTGGTGGTGGGCGATGACCCCGCCCTCGAAATGCGCATGGCCAATGCGGTCGGCGCACATTCCCTGGGAATGGCGACAGGCGTTATGGCCTCCGATGCGGCCCTGCCGGAGAAGGATCGGCCTTCGGTAATACTTCCGGACCTTTCCCCTCTTCTGGAGGCGCTCTAGCCGTTGGCGGGCTCGTTCAGGACCGGCACTTCAAACCCGTCGCTTGACCGGATCCATGATCAGTCGGTCGTCACGGGCTCGGCCGGTCCGCGCCCCGAACGCCAAAGGTAAAGCCCCGCGCTGACAATGGCGACTGCGCCAACCGCTGTCATTGCGTCCGGTCGTTCGCTGAACAAAAGCCAGCCAAACCCTCCTGCCATGAGCAATTGGACATACGTCATCGGCGCAATCGTTGCAGCGCCGGCGCGCGTGGTTGCCATGTAGATGAAGGCGTGTGCGAACGAGGCGCTGAACGCGATGAACGCACATTTCGCCACGACGATCGCGGGCGGCGTTACGATCGCGAGGCGCGCGATGCCGGAGAAATGCGCGAGGGTGGCGGCTGTCAGCAGGAAGATCATGCCGATAAAGGCAACGCTGAACTGCATCGACAAAGCACTGCTCTTCCCTGCAACCTTGCGATTGGCGATGATCAGCATTGCCATGCAGGTGGCCGAGATCAGCGGCAGGAGCGCTACGATACCAAGTTCGCTGAAATTGGGCCGGAGGATCATCAGGACACCCGCAAAGGCAATTCCGCTGGCAATCCAAGTCTCCTTGCGCAGCGGCTCCTTCAGTATGACTGCCGCGAGCAAGGCCGTGATCATCGGGCTGGTGAACGACAGCGCGGTCGCCTCACCGATCGGCATGAGTTGCACGGCGCTGAAGAACGAAATGGCCGAGGTGCCCACGCTCACGCCTCGGATCAGCTGCCAGCGAGGCTCGGGAAAGCGGAAGCCCGACCGGCCTTCGCGGATCGCCAGCGTCGCGCCCAGTCCCAGCGCTCCGAACACATAGCGCAGCGCGGCCAGCGCGGTGCCGGGCCAGAGCCCCGCCATGCCTTTTACGAGGATGTCCCCGACCGAGAGCAGCGCAAAGCCGAAGAGCGCAAAAAGCAGAGCCGATCTGTGACTGTCCTGCAATGCAACTGCTCCAGATCGCGCATACCCGCATTGGTTCGCGCCCCGCCTCTACCCTGCCTTTATCCGCCAGACCAGCGCCGATCCAAGGTCTTTACCGGGAGTTAACCACGACTGCCTATCAACCCTGATTGACGGACTGCAACCATGCGGACGGGACGGGGCACAATGACCAAGCTGATCATCCAGATTCCTTGCCTTAACGAGGCCGCCAGCCTGCCGGACACGCTGGTCGCCCTTCCCCGGAGGATCCCGGGTATCGACAAGATCGAAATCCTGGTGATCGACGATGGCAGTTCCGACGGCACCGCCGATGTCGCCCGCCGGTTCGGTGCGCATCATGTCGTTCGGCACCGCCGAAATCGCGGCCTTGCTGCAGCTTTCCAGAGCGGGCTCGACGCGGCCCTGGCCGCAGGGGCAGACATCATCGTCAATACCGACGCCGACGGCCAGTATGTTGGCGAGGACATCGCCAAACTTGTCGCTCCGATCGTTGCCAACGAGGCCGACATCGTCATCGGTGACCGCGGCGTGGGCCGCAATGAACACTTCGGCCCGTTCAAGCAATTGCTGCAGCGCCTCGGCAGTGCGGTCGTGCGCAATCTGTCGCGCACCGACGTAACCGACGCGGTCAGTGGCTTTCGTGCGATCAGCCGGACCGTTGCCCAGCGCATCACGATCACGACCGAATTCAGCTACACCACCGACATGCTGATCCAGGCAGGGCGCAAGCGGTTCAAGATTGTCAGCGTGCCTATCCGCACCAATCCGACAATGCGCCCCTCGCGCCTGTTCTCCTCGATCCCGCAGTTCATCTCGCGCCAGCTGATGACGATGGGTCGGGCCTACGCGACCTACAATCCGCTGCGCACGTTTGCGATGATCGGCGGAAGCATCGCTTTCGTCGGATTGCTGCCCGTCATCCGCTTCATCGCGCTCTGGGCCATGGGCAACGGCGATGGTCACATCCAGTCACTTGTGCTCGGCGGAGCCTTGCTGGTGCTCGGCATCCTCACCGGGCTCATGGGCGTGCTTGCCGAGCTGATCGGTGCCAATCGCAAGCTGATGGAAGCAACGCTTGGCCATGTGCGCAGGCTCGAGCAGGACGTGGCTGCTCTGCGCGAAACCGCACAAGGTAACGTACCGGAGGCGCAGGGATCGACGGGCAAGGTCGCAGCGTGAGCGCGATGCCGATGAATGCTCGTCCGGTAGAGCAAGCTCCGATCCCGACTGCCCGCCTGGTCAAGGCAGCGCTCGTCCTCGTGGTCCTGCTGCAGCTTCCGCTGGTATTCCATCGTGCGGTCAATTGGGACGAGTTCTGGCACTACAGCCTGACCGTGCTCGCCGCCAACGGCACGCTCGACCAACCTCTCCAGACCTTCTTTACCCGGCCGTTTGCCTGGGTGCCGGGCCTGCCGGTGAACGCGATCGATCACGTGATCATCATCCGCCTGTTCATGGCCGCATGCGAATGGGCAACGCTGGCCGCCATCGTCGGAATCGCGACAAGGTTTGCCGACCGGACCACGGGTTATCTGTGCGCGCTCGCCTATCTTTCCGCGGCCTACGTGATGCAGCACGGAACGTCTTATCGCTATGATCCGCCGGTAACGGCGCTCCTGATGGGTTGCCTGTGGGTCTTTGCCTGCCGCCCATTGATCGGGCGCTGGATCGCGGTTGCCGGCGTACTTGGCGGTCTTGCCGCCATGGTGACGATAAAGTCGGTGCTCTATGCGCCGGCCTTTGCCGGGCTGGTGTGGCTGCGCTGGCAGGAATGCGAAGACCGTCGCGACTTCATCGCGTCGCTGGTCAAAGTGGCGGCCGTCGCAGCGGCGACATTTGCGGGGGCCTATTTCCTGCACTCGCTTGGCATTGTCGAGACGTTCGGTCGCAGCAGCAAGGAAGTGCTGGGCGCATCGGCCGACCGCATGTTCAGCCTCACCTACCACCCCTATATCCTGCACAACATCAAGGGCGCGGCGCTCTCTCCGATCGTGACGATCCTCGTCCTGCTTGCGCCGGTCTTTCTGGTGACGTCAAAGCGGCCGGTCGTGGAACGGATCGCGCTGACAGGCTTCTGGCTGCCGCTCACCACCCTGGGATTCTACCATAACACGGCGCCTTACTATCACGTGTTCATGCTCGCCCCCGTGGCAGTTTCGCTTGCCGTAATCATCCCGGCCGCCGTGCGCAGATACGACGCGCGGTTTCTTGCCGCGGTGTTCGTCCTGAGCGCGATCGCAGTTCTTGCGCTCGAGAAGCCCAGCCCGATCAACAAGCAGCGCCAGCTTGTCGATGCCGCGAGCCGGATATTCGGCGGGCCGGTTGCCTATTTCGACAGCTGCGCGATGATAGGCCAATTTCGCAAGGTCAACGCCTTCATGACTCCTTGGGGCACGGAACGCTACCTGACGGGTCAGCTGCCGAGCCTGGTGGAGACGATGCGTAGCGAAACGGTGCCTCTGGTCGTCAACGATGATGTCATGTTCAAGGATGCGCTTGAAACCCGGCGGGAAGTCGGCGAATTCCTGCCTGCCGATCTCGCGATGCTCCGTTCAACTTACCTGCATTTCTGGGGACCTTTCTGGGTCGCCGGTTTTGACCTGCCTTCAGGCGCAGCGGGCCGCGAAATCGATGTTCGCGTGCCCGGTCCTTACACCGTGACGGGCCTTGCGGCTGCGACGGTTGACGGGGTCGAGCACAAGCCGGGTGAAGTCATCGTGCTTGACCGCGGTCGGCACGTGGTTGGCGCACGGCCGACGAAACTGGTCTGGGGCCGCAACCTGAAGGTACCGGCGCAGGAAGCTCCTGCGGAACCTCACTTCACGTCGTTTTGATGACGCGATTTCATTTGATGTTGGTTCGCTTCAGGCGCGCTTGCGATAACGGGCCAGTGCGCTGACGCCGAACAGGACGTCACCCAGGATAGAGGCCAGGCGCAAAGCCAGGACGCATGCGAGAAGCGGACCTGCCGAAAATTGCTGTCCGGCAAGCAGCAACAGTGCCGCTTCCCGAACGCCCAGGCCGCCTGGGGCCACGGGCACAAGAAAGCCTGCAAGCCACGAGAGCAGAAACAGGCCTCCAAACAGGCCCAGCGACGCAGTTGCCGGCAGCAGGGCAGCCCCGACCACCGCCGCAGCGGCTCCAAAACAGAGAAACGCTCCAAACTGAAGCGTGCCTGCACGCAGCAAAGGATCGCGAGACCGGAGAGCGACGAACAGCGCCCCCAGTCCACAAGCCACCGTGGGAACCGGGAATTCAGTCAGGGCAACGCCAAATCCGGCAGCAATCATGCTCGAAGGCAAGTGGAGCGCAATCTCTGCTGCACTGGCCTTTGCAAGCTTGCCGTGGGCAAGTCCGGCCGCTGCACCGTCCACCTGTCGGCTGGCGTACTGGAAGACCGAACCCGGCAGGTACTTTGCAAGACCCCCGCGCGCATAGATCGCATCGACCTGACGCGATGGCAGCAAGCCATCGGCTCCGGCGAGCGAGGACCACGCTGCAGACAGCAACTTGTCGGATGTCGCGAAAAGAAGCGGCGCAGCCACCATGGCCGCGCCAAGATGCCATGAGGCATGATCGAGCAGTTGCGCCGGGTCGAGCCGGACAAGTCGGTCGCCGATGAAGCCAACGCACACTGCCAGTATGGCGGCGCTGCCCAGACGGGCACCTCGCCGTCGCCAGTTTCGGGAACCGGAACCGGCAGGAGAATCCTGCCGTTCAGACTCAGGCATGAAGAATGCTGGTAAAGTCAGGATAAGGCACGCAGTAGGACCTGCCGAAGTGCCGCTCCTCCTTGAGTCCGCAGGACTTGATGGCATTGCGATAGCGTCCACGACCGGTGTCGTCGAACAGGATCACACCATCGGCCTTGAGGAACGGCATCGCACGGGCGAGGCAGGCATTCCGGTCGCGACCATCGACCACGATCAGATCAAACGCGCCACCCGCTTCGGCAATCGCGCCGACATAACCCGGACCGGCAAGATCGCGATGCCACAGCCTGACGTTCGCCCGATCCGCGATGAGTTCGCCAAGGCGCTTGTGCCACCCTGCATGATGCTCGACGCTGATGACTTCGCGGGCCCGGCGCGAGAGCCAAGCAGTGCTGGCACCCGAGCCATATTCAAAGACGCGTGCGTCCGGGCGCGCGGCAAGAAATGCGTCGATATGGCGCGTGGCGGCAACATTCCACCAAGGGCAATCGAGCGGTATCATGCGTTCAGGCTGATGGATCGCGAGGAGCGAGGCGATCCAGCGGCGCGCACCCCACGGATCGGAGTTCAACGCACCTTGCCAAAAACCATCAAGGATCGGCAGGCCAGCAATTGCCTGCGCCGATGCCGAATAGACCTGTTTGGCAGCTTGCATGAATTCAACCCCCGTCACATTCGCTTTCTCGTCGATTACCGAGACGTCGTTAAGATAGCACTAACGATGTTTGGCAAGACCTTGGGCGGCTCGGGCAAGCCACGAACGTCGTTAGCAAATCTTCAAAGTTTCGCAGGTAATTCCCTTCGGTGAACATGGACCGCAGCATCGCAACTGGTGCAACCGGCTCCTGAATCGGACGGGAATTGCTGATGAGCGCTTTCGGGCGAAAGAACGGAATCACTGGAACTTCGGGTGGTGCGCGGCCGTCTTTCGGCATTGCGCGCCCAATGAAGAGCGGTGAACAGAACGCCTCCGCAGGCGGGCAGGCGCCTATTCCCGTGCCGCTACCGATGGGGGGGGACCAGTTCCCCCCCCTGCCAGACCTTGATACCGGCGACAGCGGGAACGCAGCTTCGCTCAAGGCGGATGCACTGACGCGCCTGGCCGACCGTGCCAATGGCGTCAACGAGGGCAACTACCAGGCAGAAGGCTTCGAGGCCTCGGTCCACAAGATCAAGGAACAGGTGCTGCCGCGCCTGCTCGAGCGCGTTGATCCTGAAGCCGCCGCCACGCTGACCAAGGAAGAACTGTCGGAAGAATTCCGACCGATCATCATGGAAGTGCTGGCCGAACTGAAGGTCACGCTGAACCGGCGCGAACAATTCGCGCTGGAAAAGGTCCTGATCGACGAGTTGCTGGGCTTCGGACCGCTCGAGGAACTACTCAACGATCCCGACATCTCGGACATTATGGTCAACGGACCCGAGCAGACCTACATCGAAAAGAAGGGCAAGCTCGTGCTCGCCCCGATCCGTTTCCGCGACGAAAGTCACCTGTTCCAGATCGCCCAGCGCATAGTCAATCAGGTCGGCCGTCGTGTCGACCAGACCACGCCACTGGCCGACGCCCGCCTCAAGGACGGCAGCCGCGTCAACGTGATCGTGCCGCCGCTGTCCCTTCGCGGAACCGCGATCTCCATTCGTAAGTTTTCCGAAAAGCCGATCACGATCGACATGCTGCGCGATTTCGGTTCAATGTCGGACAAGATGGCAACCGCGCTCAAGATCGCCGGCGCCTGCCGCATGAATGTGGTTATCTCGGGCGGTACCGGCTCGGGCAAGACGACGATGCTCAACGCCCTTTCGAAGATGATCGATCCGGGCGAGCGCGTGCTCACCATCGAAGACGCCGCCGAACTTCGCCTGCAACAGCCGCACTGGCTGCCGCTCGAAACGCGCCCGCCGAACCTTGAAGGCCAGGGCGCCATCACCATCGGCGACCTTGTGAAGAACGCGCTGCGCATGCGTCCTGACCGCATCATCCTCGGCGAAATCCGCGGCGCGGAGTGTTTCGACCTGCTGGCCGCCATGAATACCGGCCACGATGGATCGATGTGTACGCTCCACGCGAACTCGCCGCGCGAATGCCTTGGCCGTATGGAAAACATGATCCTGATGGGTGACATCAAGATCCCCAAGGAGGCCATCTCGCGCCAGATTGCGGAATCGGTCGACCTGATCGTTCAGGTCAAGCGTCTTCGCGACGGCTCGCGCCGTACCACCAACATCACTGAAGTGATCGGGATGGAAGGTGATGTGATCGTGACGCAGGAACTGTTCAAGTTCGAGTATCTGGACGAGACCGAGGAAGGCAAGATCATCGGCGAGTTCCGTGCATCCGGCCTTCGCCCCTACACGCTCGAAAAGGCGCGTCAGTTCGGATTCGACCAGGCCTATCTGGAAGCCTGCCTCTAAGTCGCGAGGTCAGGTAGCAAACCACTCCCTTGCCGCCAGTCCGAGCAGGATGACGGCGGTGAGGAAGGCGATGAGGTAGATGACGGTCCAGGGCATGAAGCCCACCGCATCAAGGTTGGTGCGGCGCATCCGGCGGCGCTCGGCCCAAACGGATATCAGTGCCACGGCCAGGGCAAGCGCGCCCACCGCTGCGTGAAACTCCCAGATGTGCACGAACCTGTCTTCCATCGCGGCGCACATGGCCAGTTAAGGGGTTGATCGCAAGGGGGCTTGGCCTATGGGCAAAGCATGTCCTCGCATGATCGTCCGATGTTCGCACTCGCGCTGCGCTTGCTCGCCACAGTGTTGTTCTCGGTCATGTTGTTGCTGGTCAAGCTGACCGGCGAATACGGGATCGCTCTCACCGAAACCATGTTCTGGCGCCAGTTCGTGCCGGCTGTCTGCATCCTTGGTTGGCTCGTCTTTCGTGGTCAGATCTCCCGTTTGAAGACCGAAAGGCCCTGGATCCACGCCCGACGCGCCTTTATCGGCGGATCGGGAATGTTCCTGACCCTCGGCGTCGTCCAGTTGCTGCCTCTGGCCGAGGCGACGGTGTTGGGGTTCACCACGCCGATGTTTGCCGTGATCCTGTCCGCACTTGTTCTCAAGGAGCGGGTTGGCGTCTGGCGCTGGTCGGCAGTTACCCTCGGGCTGCTTGGTGTTCTGGTCATTGCAGGGCCCGACACGGCGAATTTGCCATTGCTGGGCGTGGCAGTGGGGATAGGCGCGGCCTTGATGGTCGCGCTGGTGACGATCCAGGTGCGAGATCTGGGGCGCACCGAAGAACCCCTCACGATCGTGTTCTATTTCTCGGCGTTCAGTGCCCCGCCACTTGCGCTATTCCTGTTCAAGACGGGTGCAAGCCATGACCTGACGGGTTGGCTCATGCTTGGCGGGATCGGCCTTACCGGATTGTTCGCTCAGATCGCGATGACGGCGTCCTTGCGCTACGGGTCGGTGGCAAGCGTGATCGTCGTCGACTATATCCAGCTTGCATGGGCCACGTTCTGGGGGTGGCTGATTTTCCACCATTTGCCGCCGGCATCGACCTGGCTCGGCGCGCCGATCATCATCGGTGCCAGCCTCGTCATCGCATGGCGCGAACACCTGCTAGGCAAGACCCGCCGCGCACTTGCCCAGACCTGACGGAACCGGCTGGCCACCCGCGCGTTTTCCCTTTCGTCCAGTCCAGCGAAGCGCTTTGTGCGCATCGCCGAATGTTTCGAAAGGTGACCACCATGATCCGCAAGTTCATTTACGCCACGATGATGGGCGGCCTGCTGCTCGGCGCAACTGCATGCAACACCGTAAAGGGTGCCGGCAAGGACCTCCAGTCAGCAGCCGACACGACCGAAGAAGCGATCAACTGATCTGATCGAACCAACCTAAAAAAGGGCCGCTCCGGATATCCGCAGCGGCCCTTTCTTTGTGCGTCAGGCTGGCTTGTAAACCAGCTTCGGCTTTCGCGCCGCCAGCGTCTCGTCGAGCCTGCGCCGGGGGGCAAGATGGGGCGCAGACTTCAGCATCTCGTCGCCTGCCCTTGCGCGCTCGGCCAAGGAGCGCATCGCGCCGATGAACTGGTCGAGACCAGCCTTGCTTTCGGTTTCGGTGGGTTCGATCAGCATCGCCCCATGGACGACCAGCGGGAAGTAAACGGTCATCGGGTGATAACCCTCGTCGATCAGGCCCTTGGCCAGATCGAGCGTCGAGAACCCTTCGGCAAAGCCATCATCGGAGAACAGCGCTTCGTGCATGCACGGTCCGGAATCTCCGAAGGGGGCATCGAGCAGGTCCTCGAGGCTGCGCAAAACGTAGTTCGCGTTCAGCACCGCATCGCCCGAAACCTGACGCAATCCGTCCGCTCCGTGGCTCAGTATGTAGGCGAGCGCGCGCGTGTACATGCCCATCTGACCATGGAAGGCGCACATGCGCCCGAAGGCTTGCGGATGCTCCTCGTGCGCCTGCTCCTCCTCGATCAATCTGATGCTGCCATCGGGCTGGCGCGCCGTGAACGGCAGCGGCCCGAAGGGCGAGAGCGCTTCCGATAGCACCACCGGCCCCGAACCCGGCCCACCGCCGCCATGCGGAGTGGAAAAAGTCTTGTGGAGGTTGATGTGCATCGCATCGACGCCGAGATCGCCGGGGCGGACGCGTCCGACGATCGCGTTGAAGTTTGCGCCATCGCAATAGACGTAACCGCCCGCCGCGTGCACGGCATCGGCAATAGTCTTGAGATCTCGCTCGAACAGGCCGCATGTGTTGGGATTGGTGATCATGACACCGGCAACGTCAGGCCCCAGGCGGGCAGTCAGCGCCGCCAGGTCGACGCGCCCCTCGGGCGTCGCCGGGATATTCTCCACCCGATAACCCGCAAACGCAGCCGTTGCCGGATTGGTGCCGTGGGCGCTTTCAGGCACCAGGATCACCTCGCGCGGATCGCCCTTGGCTTCGAGCGCAGCGCGAATGCACAGCAGACCGCACAATTCGCCATGCGCGCCTGCCTTTGGCGTCATCGCAACGCCATGCATTCCCGTCAGTTCGATCAGCCAGCGCGCCAGTTCGTTGATCGCACCCAGCGCTCCCTGCACCGTATGCACCGGCTGGAGCGGGTGAACGTCGGCAAAGCCGGGCATCCGCGCGACTTTCTCGTCTAGCCGCGGATTGTGCTTCATCGTGCACGAGCCGAGCGGGAACAGGCCGAGATCGATCGCGTAGTTCTGACGCGACAGGCGGGTGTAGTGCCGCACCGTCTCGGGTTCAGACAGCCCCGGCAGGTCCGGGCGGTCACTGCGCGCCATGGGGCCAAGCGCCGACATGTCGAAGTCGGGCACTTCGTCGAAGTCGACGCCCGAGCGATCGGGCGAACCGAGTTCGAACAACAGCGCCTCTTCGAGCTGCAACGCGCGATTGCCCGTGTGTGTGCGGATCGTTTCGACCGGGCCAGTGCCAGTCATGGCGGGGCGCCAGCCCGAGGGGTTCAGGTCGTTCATGCCAGCACCTCCGCAAGCGCGGTCGCCAGCGCTTCGATGTCTTCCTCGCTCGTGCACTCGGTGGCCGCGATCAGCAGGCCTCCCGAAAGCGCCTGTTCCCGGGGGTAGAGTCTCCCGAGAGACACACCGCCCAGAACCTGCCTGTCCGCCAGATCACGCACGACCTGCCGTGCATCCTTCGGCACCTTCACGACGAACTCGTTGAAATAGTGCTTATTGACGATCTCGACGCCCGACACCGCTTGCAGGCGCCTGGCGGCTTGGCGCGCGCGCAAGTGGCTGAGACGGGCCATTTTCTCCAGCCCTTCCCCGCCAAGCAAGGTCAGGTGGATCGAAAACGCCAGCGCACACAGCCCGGAGTTCGTACAGATGTTGCTCGTCGCCTTCTCGCGACGGATATGCTGCTCGCGCGTCGAGAGCGTCAGCACGAAGCCTCGCTTGCCATCGGCATCCACGGTCTCGCCACAGAGGCGGCCCGGAATCTGGCGCACGAACTTTTCGCGACAGCCGAACAGGCCGAGATAGGGACCGCCGAACTGGAGACCCACACCGATAGACTGCCCTTCGCCAACGACGATATCCGCCCCAAGGCTGCCGGGGCTTTTCAACAGTCCGAGCGCGACCGGCTCCGTGACAACCGCGATCAAGAGCGCGCCCTTCGCCTGCGCCGCGGCTGCAATGGCCGCGAGATCGGGAATGCGCCCAAGAACATCAGGATATTGCACGACGACGCAGGACGTTTCTGCATCGATCTTTGCGACCAGTGCAGCATCGTCGGATGCGGGCGCCAGTTCGGGCACCGCCGTTTCGAGGACGTCACCCGTGAACTTGGCCATGGTCCTTGCGGTTTCGACGTAATGCGGATGCAGTCCGCTCGACACGATCGCCTTGTTGCGGCGCGTGATGCGCGCGGCCATTGCGATCGCTTCCCAGCACGCGGTGGACCCGTCGTAGAGCGAGGCGTTGGCGACATCGGTGCCGAACAGCCGTGCGACCTGAGTCTGGAATTCGAACAGGACCTGCAATGTGCCTTGCGCGATTTCGGGCTGGTATGGCGTGTACGCCGTCAGGAACTCGCCGCGCTGGATCAGGTGGTCGACGCTGGCGGGAATGTGGTGGCGATAGGCACCTGCCCCGAGGAAAAACGGCACCGAGCCAGCCGTGATGCTATCAGCGGAAAGACGGGCCATGTGACGTTCCACGGCCATTTCACTGGCATGGGCGGGCAGTCCGGCAATGGGCGCGGCAAGACGCGCCTCGGCAGGGACATCGGCGAAAAGCTCGTCGATGGAAGCCGCGCCGATGACCGAGAGCATCGCACTCCGGTCGGCGTCGGTGAGGGGAAGATAGCGCATCGTATCAGAGCTCCGATACAAACGCCTGGTAGGACGCATCGTCCATCAGGCCATCGAGTTCGGACGGGTCGGACAGGGTCATCTTCCAAAGCCAGCCTTCCCCCTCGGGATCGGAATTGACCAGTTCGGGCTGCTCTTCGAGCGCAGCGTTGGCGACGGTCACCGTGCCGGAAACGGGGGCATAGACGTCGGAAGCGGCCTTGACGCTGTCGACAACCGAGGCGCTGTCGCCCTTGCCCACATCGCCGCCTTCTGCAGGCAACTCGACGAAGGTGATGTCACCGAGTTGGCCCTGCGCATAGTCGGTGATGCCGACGGTGGCTTCGCTGCCTTCGACCGCGATCCATTCGTGGTCCTTGGTGAAGTAACGGGTCATCAGGCGGCTCCTTTGCGATGGTAGCGATGGGGAACGAAGGGCATTGGAACGACGGTTGCGGTAAGTTTGCGACCGCGCACGTCTATGGAAAGCTGGGTGCCTTGCTCGGCATGGTCGGCAGCGACGAAGGCCATGGCGATCGGTCGCTCGAGGCTGGGCGAGAAACCGCCCGACGTGACGGTGCCGATCTCCAAGTCGCCTGCGAGCACCTTCGCGCCTTCGCGCGCCGCCATCCGGCCGTCGATGGCAAGGCCCACGCGGCGGGTTGGCGCGCCATTCGAAAGCAGGGGCAGAACGATGTCCGCGCCGGGAAATCCGCCTTCGCTGCGGCGGCGCTTGTTGATCCCGAACTGCAGGTCTGCGCTAACCGGATCGACATCGGTGTTCATGTCATGACCGTATAGCGGCAGGCCCGCTTCAAGGCGCAGACTGTCGCGCGCTCCAAGACCGATCGGGCGCACCTGCGCTTGCGCGCAGATCAGATCGGCCAGTTCGGCAGCGCTTTCTGCCGGCACGGAAATCTCGAAACCGTCTTCACCGGTATAGCCCGAGCGACTGATCCATGCGTCGATGCCACCCAGCTTGAACTGCCCGCCACGCATGAAGGTCAGCGCAGAGAGCGGATATTCGCCCGAGAGCAAGGGTTCCAGCGCCTCTGCCGCCTTCGGCCCCTGCAACGCGAACAGCGCGGTGTCATCGAGATGGTTGATCGTGACATCGTCGGGCAGATGTTCGCGCAAGTGCGCGATGTCGTCCCACTTCGTCGCGCCGTTGACAACAAGGTAGAAGCCCGTGCCCCAGCGCGTCACCATCAGGTCATCGAGGATACCGCCAGTCTCGTTCAGCAGGAGCGAGTAGCGCACACCGCCAACCGGGAGTGTCGACAGATCGATCGGCAGGACCGCTTCGATCGCGGCTTCGACGCCCTCGCCCGAAACGTAGAGCTGGCCCATGTGCGAGACATCGAAGAAGCCGGCCGAGGCGCGGGTCCACAAGTGCTCGGCGATGATGCCAAGGCCCTCGCCGTTGTACTGTACCGGCATCCAATAGCCGGCAAAGTCCACCATCCGGCCACCGCGCGCACGATGCCACGCATCGAGCGGCAAGGTGAGCGGACCAGCTTCGGGCTCGTCATTTTCAGAAATATCGTATGTGTCGCTCACAAATTGGTTTCCCGTACAGTTCAGACGCCATTCGGCGCCCCCTCTGTCACGGAAACCTGAGAGCTTTCCCCCACCTCCCTCTCCAGAGAGGCTTGTGCGGGGTTACCCCTTCGGCGGCCCATCCCGTTTGCGGGAGTGACACTTTCCAGAGCGTCGCTATCGACCAACGCGGTCCATTTGCCTGAGAGATTCCGGGGCGGTTGCTCCTTCGGCGTCTCTCGATACTGAACGAATCGAGAGAGCTCTCCCGCGCGACCAGCGACACCTCCTCATCGCTGCAGTGCAACGTGAAGTCAACCTGAGGCCCGCGCCCTTATCCCCTGCGCAGGATGCGGCGGAAGTCGTCGTGGTGATGGATTTGACGGCCGCGCTGCTTCGATCCCGCGAGCGTGAGAATCACCCGAGCGAGATCGTCGGCGCGCGCCGAACGATATCTCCGCAGCGAACCGAGCAGCAGCAGATCAATCAAGGGGCTCAACGTCATGCCAAGCCGTTCGGCAAAGCGCGGCGGTCCTTCGCGGTGACCGCGCAGCAGGCCAGGGCGCAAAATGTCGAGCCGGTCGAAGTGCAACTTGGCAAGCTTGTCCTCGACCTCTCCCTTGACCGACAGGTAGAAGTTTTTCGACGAAAACTGCGCGCCAACCGACGATACGACGATCAACTGGCGCGCACCGGCTTCCTTTGCCGCCCGTGCGCTATCAAGAACGAGATCGTGATCGACCGCGCGAAAGGCATCCTTGTCTCCGCCGACCGCCTTGATCGTGGTGCCAAGCGCGATCACGACCACGTGCGGGCGGCCAGCGGCAATCGCATCGGGCCAGTGCTCGGTTTCGGACAGGAGCATTTCCATCCGTGCGCCCTTGGGCAAGGGCACTTCGCGGCGTGCCACGGCAACAAGATGAATGTCGGAGCGCCCGACCGCCTCGGCCATCACCGCTCGTCCGATCAGCCCGGTGGCACCGACAAGCACGACCCGCGTCTGTTCAGACATTGCGCAATCCTTCGGGCGCCTGTCCGAACAGACGGGCATAACTGTCGATGGCGTAGCGGTCGGTCATGCCGGAAATGAAATCGGCAATATGGCGCGTGCGGCCGGGCTCCGCCTGCGGCAGCGATGTCTGCCACGATACGGGCATCTGCGAGGGATCGCCGGCATAGGCCGCGAACAACGCCACGATGACTTCGCGCGCGCGGTCCGCCGTCGCGCACTGCTCTTCATGAAGATAGAGGCGGTCATACATGAACTGCTTGAGCATGCGCTCCTCCTCGCCCATCGCATTGGAGAATGTCGCCAGCGGACGATCCGCCATGCGAACGTCCTCGACGCTGGCGACACCAGTCTGCGCAATCCGCGTGCGTGTCTCGGCAATCACATCGTTGACCATTCGGCCGATCTGCCCGCGCACCAGTTCGCGCAATTGCCGATCCTGCGGCGCACCGGGAAACCGGGTCTCGATCTTCCGCCATTGCTCGGCCACCGACGGTAGCTGCATCAGGTCGTCAAGATTGAGGAACCCAGCCCTCAGGCCATCGTCGATGTCGTGGTTGTCATAAGCAATGTCGTCAGAGATCGCGGCGACCTGCGCTTCGAGCGAGGCGTATGTCGACAGCCCCAGCGGATAAGCCGCGTCCAGTTCCTCGAGTGCCCAGGCAGGTCTGCGGATCGGGCCGTTATGCTTGGCAAGGCCTTCAAGCGTTTCCCATGTGAGGTTCAATCCCTCGTGCCCGCAATAGGGGCTCTCGAGCCGCATCAGCACACGCAAGGTGTTGGCGTTGTGATCAAAGCCGCCTGCGCTTGCCATGGCCTCTTCCAGCGCGTCCTCGCCCGCGTGGCCGAACGGGGGATGGCCGATGTCATGGGCGAGGCAAAGCGCTTCGGTCAGGTCCTCGTCCAGCCCCAGCGCTCTTGCGATGACGCGGCCGATCTGGGCAACTTCGAGGCTGTGCGTAAGGCGGACGCGATAGTGATCGCCATCGGGCGCGATGAACACCTGCGTCTTGTGGCGCAGGCGACGAAACGCGATCGAATGGATGATGCGATCGCGATCGCGCTGGAACGCGCTGCGCGGTCCGCGCGCCGCGCCCTGGTCCATAGCGAACTCACGCCCACGCGAGCGCGTCGGATCGCTGGCATAAGGGGCGCGGCCCTCGGAGTTCATCGGACTAACCGAGAATCCAGTCGACCGCGGCCTCTGCATGAATGCGGGTGCCGTCGAAGATCGGCAGGACATTGGCATCGACGTCGATCACCATATCAAGCTCGGTGCAGGCCAGCACCGCCGCCTGCGCGCCACGCTGGCCCATGTTGGTGAGCATGGTCTTGAACGTGCGCTCGGCCGCGCGGGTTGCCTTGCCCTGCATCAGCTCGTCATAGATGATCGCGTCCATCGCCTCGACCTCGTCGGCCACCGGGGGCAAGAGGCTGATTCCATGGGCGATCAGGCGCTTGCGGTAGAAGCTTTCCATCACGACGTTGCGCGTGCCAAGCAGCGTGGCGTTGGTAACACCGGCCGCCTGCATCTTTGCTCCCACCGCATCGGCGATATGGATGACTGGTACGGACACGGTCTCGGCGACCTTCTCATAGACCTTGTGCATCGAATTGGCGCCGATCAGCACTGCGCTGGCCCCAGCCTGTTCAAGCCGCCGCGCGCTGTCTGCGAGCACCTCGGCGGCGTGAGCCCATTGTTCGGGCGTGGACAGGCGGACGAGGTCGGTAAAATCCAGGCTTTCGATCAGCAGCGGCGCACTGGCGACCTTCGTGGTGCGTGCCTGGACGAGCTGGTTGATGTCTTCATAATAAGTGCGGGTGGAAACCCAGCTCATGCCGCCGATAAGGCCGATCTTGCGCAAAGTCCGTTACTCCCGAGCTTCAGGTACCCCTGTCGGCACCGGCCTTACGAAAGGTGGCGGGAGAGGTCCAGAGCGAGGCAGGCGGTTTTTACCCCCGGCGGGGCTAGCGCTTCTTCTCGGGCGCGAATCCCGTCGCGCAGAGCGCTGCGGCACTTGTGGTGACGCCCAGCAGTTCGGCGTCGCCCAGCCGCTTCACGGTCGCCACGTAATCGGTCAGGCCGCGCTTCGGGCCCTGCAAGGCCTGCAGCCGCTTGAGCTGGCCGATGGTCAGGCGATCTGTCATCCGCTGCGCCATGCAGGCAGCATTGCTGTCGGAAAGGCCCGCGTCGACCAGTGCCGAGCGGACCTTTCCATAAGCCAGTTTGGAAGGCGCGCAGCCCCCCGCCGCCAGCGCAAGCGCCATGGCAAGGTAGCCCGCGTGCCGCATCAGTGCCCCAGCGACTTGACGATGTCCTCGACCATCTTCTTGGCGTCGGTCAGAAGCATCATGGTCTGGTCCATGTAGAACACGTCGTTGTCGACACCGGCATAGCCGACCCCGCCCATCGAGCGCTTGACGAAGAAGATCGTCTTGGCCTTGTCGACGTCGAACACGGGCATGCCGTAGATCGGCGAGGACTTGTCGGTCTTGGCCGCCGGATTGACCACGTCATTGGCACCGATGATGAAGGCAACGTCGGCCTGCGCGAACTCGCTGTTGATGTCTTCCAGCTCGAACACTTCATCGTAGGGCACGTTGGCTTCGGCCAGCAGCACGTTCATGTGCCCCGGCATGCGGCCTGCGACCGGATGGATCGCGTACTTCACGTTGACGCCGTGGGCTTTCAACTGATCGCCCATTTCGCGCAGCGCGTGCTGTGCCTGCGAAACCGCCATGCCGTAGCCCGGGATGATGATGACGTTTTCGGCTTCCTTCATCATGTAGGCCGCGTCTTCGGCCGAGCCGCGCTTCCATGGGCGCTGTTCGCGCGCCGCGCCGCCTGCGGCCTCGGGCGCAGCGCCAAAGCCGCCCGCGATCACCGAGATGAAGCTGCGGTTCATCGCCTTGCACATGATGTACGAAAGGATTGCGCCGGACGAGCCCACCAGCGCGCCGGTGATGATCATCGCCGTGTTGTGAAGCGTGAAGCCCATCGCCGCCGCGGCCCAGCCCGAGTACGAGTTGAGCATCGAGACGACCACCGGCATGTCCGCGCCGCCGATCGGGATGATCAGCAGGAAGCCGATGATGAACGACAGCACCGTGATCGCCACGATCACCCACTGGCTCTGGTCCTGCGTGAAATACGCCACCAGCCCGAGGATGGCGACCAGCGTGCCGAGGTTCAGCACATGGCGTCCGGGCAGCATGATCGGCGAACCGCTCATCTTGCCCGCCAGCTTCAGAAACGCGATGATCGAGCCCGAGAACGTGATCGCACCGATGGCGATGCCGAGGCCCATCTCGATCCGGCTCTGCACCTCGATCACCCCGTCAGCTCCAGCGATGCCGAACGCGACTGGATTGAGGTACGCGGCAAGGCCGACCAGCACGGCGGCAAGTCCCACGAGCGAGTGGAACGCTGCCACGAGCTGCGGCATGTCGGTCATCTTGATCTTGCGCGCGGTGACGAAGCCGACGCCGCCGCCGATCACAAGAGCGCCGATGATCTCGGGCAGGCTGGCGATGGAGTGCGTGTAGAGCGTGGTCACCATGGCAATCGCCATGCCGATCATGCCGTAGCGGTTACCTGCACGGCTCGTGGCCGGGCTAGAAAGGCCTCGGAGCGCAAGAATGAACAGCACGCCTGAGACGAGGTAGGCGAGCATCGCCCACGAAGGGACAGCAGTGACGTGTTCCATCACTTCTTCTCCTTCTTCTTGTACATCGCCAGCATGCGCTCAGTCACGGCAAAGCCGCCGAAGATGTTGACCGAAGCCAGCACTACTGCGCCCAGCCCCAGCCACTTCGAAACGACCGATCCTTCTGCGGCCGCGGCAACAAGAGCGCCAACCACGATCACCGAGGAAATCGCGTTCGTCACCGCCATCAGCGGCGTGTGCAGTGCCGGGGTCACCGACCACACAACGTAATAGCCAACGAAACAGGCCATCACGAAGATCGAGAGAATAGAGATAAAGTCCATGTCAGCCCCCCTCAGCCGAGCAGTCGTTCATTCACGACCTTGCCGCCCTGCGTAAGGCGGATTGCGTTGCCGATTTCCTCGTCGAGAACGGGTTTGCCCTGTTCCTTGTCCCAGAAGGCCGAGAGGAAGTTGTAGAGGTTGCGCGCGAACAGGGCCGAGGCATCGGCTGCAAGGTGCGTCGCAGTGTTCGAATAGCCGACGATCTTTACGCCGTGCTTTTCGACCACCTGATCCGCGACCGATCCTTCGACATTGCCGCCTTGCGAGACGGCAAGATCGAAGATTACCGACCCCGGCTTCATCGTCGCGATCTGCGCGTCCGTGATCAGGCGCGGTGCAGCGCGGCCCGGAATCAGCGCGGTCGTGATGACGATGTCCTGCTTGGCGATGTGGCTGGAGACCAGTTCCGCCTGCGCCTTCTGGTATTCCTCGGACATTTCGGTGGCATAGCCGCCCGCGCCCTCACCCTCGATCCCGGCGACGCTCTCGACGAAGATCGGCTTGGCACCGAGCGACTGGATCTGTTCCTTGGTGGCGGAACGCACATCAGTTGCCGAAACCTGTGCGCCGAGGCGGCGAGCGGTGGCAATCGCCTGAAGACCGGCAACACCGACGCCCATGACAAAGGCCTTGGCGGCCGAGACGGTGCCTGCCGCCGTCATCATCATCGGGAAGGCGCGACCGTAGATATTGGCGGCGGTGATGACCGCCTTGTACCCGGCCAGGTTCGACTGCGACGACAGGATGTCCATGCTCTGCGCTCGGGTAATGCGCGGCATGAATTCCATTGCCAGCGCTTCGAGACCTGCGGTGGCATAGGCATCGACCCGGTCACGACGGCCGAACGGATCAAGGCCCGCGACTACCCATGCGCCCGGTTTCGCAGCAGTCAGCAGATCCGCTTCGGGGCCCTGCACACCAAGCACGATATCGGCATCCCTGGCCGCATCGCCCGGAACGACATCAGCGCCGGCGGCGCGATAGTCATCGTCGCCAATCGAAGCACCCAGACCTGCGCCGTTTTCGACGACGACCGATGCCCCAAGGGCAATGAATTTCTTCACGGTCTCCGGCGTCGCCGAAACCCGACTCTCCCCCATCGCCCGTTCCCGAAGAACGGCGATCTTCATTGCCCCTGCCACCGACTGGTTACTGGATGACCAGGACGACGACGAAAGCCAGCACGCAGACAAGCGGCGTGGCCCACTTCACCAGATTCACGAAACCTTCGTAGGTGGCCTTGGCCGCCTTCATGTCGTTTGCAGAAGCCATTTTAGTCCCCATAACCAGGCGCCGCCTTGGCGCGACGGCCTTGCTCTAGCGATCCGGCGGTCCGGGCTCAAGGCCGGAACCACCGCATCGCGCTTAATCGGGTCTTTACCCTATCGGCCTAATCCTCCCCCCTGTCGCAAGTGTTGGGGAGTCAAAAGAACAGGTCATGCAGGAGCCCGAACAGCGCCTTCTCATGCTCATCGACGATGAACCCGCACAATGCCGCCTTATTTCGGCACTGGCATCGCGGGAGGGATGGCGCACGATCATTGCGCGCGATTCGGAAAGCGCCATCGCAACGCTCGGCACACGCCAGGGCATGCAACTCAGTGCGATAATCCTCGATCAGTGGGTCCCTGGCGACGACGCCTGCGCGCTTATCGCCGAACTCAAGGCCCGCCGGCCTGCCCTTCCCCTCCTCATGCTTACCACCAGCAGCTCGCCGTTGCTGGCGGTCGAGGCGATGCGTGCAGGCGCGACCGATTACCTGATAAAGCCCGTGGCGCCCGAGCGCCTGCTTCAGGCCCTGCGCAGCGCGACGGCGCGCGAGGCTGACGCCTGCGAGTTGCAACCACTGACCGAGAAGATCGGCGCAACGCTCGATTTTGATTCAATGATCGGTGCCGCACCCGCGTTTCGCGCAGCTCTTGCCGTCTCTGCCAAGGCGGCGCGCACGCACGGCACAGTGCTGATCGAGGGCGAAAGCGGCACGGGCAAGGAAATGCTGGTTCGAGCCATGCATGCGGCAAGCCCCCGCTCGAAAACCGCGATGCGCGCCATCACCATCGGCGGCGTTCCTGCCAACCAGATCGAATCGGTCCTGTTCGGCCATGAAAAGGGGGCCTTCCCCGGCGCATTCGAACGCCACATCGGACTGCTCCAGCACGCTGACGGCGGCACACTGGTCATCGACGAGATCGACCGGCTTCCTGAAGCGATGCAGGAGCGGCTCGTGCGCTTTCTCGAGCGCGGCGACGTTCAACCAATCGGCGCGCGCCATTCCTTCCGTGTCGACGTGCGCCTGATCGCCTGCGCCAACGCGGGCTTGCGCGATCTGGTCGAGACCGGCGACTTCCGCGCCGATCTTCACGCGCTGCTGACCCAGACGCAGGTGCTCCTTCCTGCCCTGCGGCAGCGCGCAGCCGATATTCCGGCCCTTGCCCGCCATTTCCTGACCCGGATCGGTGAGCAGCCAGGCCTGCGCCCGCTCGGCATCACCGATGGCGCGCTGGCCCTGCTGGGCGCATACGACTGGCCGGGCAACGTGCGCCAGCTTCAGGCAACCCTGTTCCGCGCTGCGGTGTTCTGCGAAGGCGAAGCACTGACCGCGCAGGATTTCCCAAGCCTTTCGAACCTGATCGGCGAAGGCAGTCGGGCAACGCCAAGTGTTACGGACGGTGCCGGCGTGACCTTGTTCGCTCCCGACGGCAACCTGCGCCCTCTCGAGGATATCGAAGCCGATGTCATCCGCCTCGCCATCGGCCACTACCGCGGCCGCATGACCGAAGTTGCGCGACGTCTCGGGATCGGTCGCTCAACCCTTTATCGCAAGCTTTCCGAACTCGGAATCGACAACGCCGCCTGACCCGCGCTAGCCTGCTCACATGGGCAATGATTCCGAATTTTCAGGCAAGGTCGCCTTGGTCACGGGCGCGGCATC
This sequence comes from Novosphingobium sp. HNCC26DJ243, assembly GCF_057180545.1. NCBI lineage: Bacteria > Pseudomonadati > Pseudomonadota > Alphaproteobacteria > Sphingomonadales > Sphingomonadaceae > Novosphingobium > Novosphingobium sp. HNCC26DJ243. Next base: position 401,372 of record NZ_JBXUGN010000001.1, read on the forward strand.
GGGCATTGGCGCTGCCGTAGCGCGTTGGCTCGACGACCGCGGGATAGGCGAGCTGATCCTGATCGACATGGATCGCGGTGGCCTCGATGCGCTTGGCGTGAACTGCCGTACCCGTCCGCTCGGTGGCGACATTGCAGATCCGGCGCTTTGGAAGTTGCTCGAGCGCGATCTGGCGCGGCTCGATTATGCTGCGTTGAACGCCGGGATTGCCAGCAACGGCGACATCGTCGATCTAGACATCGCGACCTGGCGCAAGACGCTTTCGGTCAATCTCGACGGCACGTTTCTTTCGCTGCGCACCGCGATGCGCGCCATGAAGCGCCAGGGCAGCGGTTCGATCGTGATGACGGCCTCGGTTTCGGGCATCAAGGCAAATGCCAGCACGGCGGCCTATTCCACATCAAAGGCGGCTACCATCCAGCTGACCAAGGTTGCTGCCGCTGAAGCAGCCGCATTCGGCGTTCGCGTCAACGCCATCGCCCCGGGCGGCGTGGACACCGGCATCTGGGATCGCGCCGAATTCTTCGCGCCGCTGGTCGAAAAGCATGGTGGCCGAGCCGAGGCCCTCGCCGCGATGGGCAAGGATTCGACGCCGCTCGGCCGCTTTGCCAGGGCCGATGAAGTCGCAGCGCAGATTGGCTTCCTGCTATCCGATGCGGCAGCTACCATTACCGGCACCTGCCTTGTCAGCGATGGCGGTGTGTCGCTCTGATCAGGGCAACTGGCTGAAATCGGTCAGCGCGGCATCACGCAGGCCACGCCAGACATGGAAGGCTTGCACGGTTTCCGCCACATCGTGAACTCGCACGATCTGGCATCCAGCATCCATCGCTTTCATGGCAAGCATGACCGAGCCTGCCATGCGCTGATGGGCCGGGACCTCGTTCGAGAGCGCACCGATCATCCGTTTGCGACTGGCACCGAACAGTATCGGTTGGCCGAGCGCATGCAACAACGGAAGTGCATTGATCAGCGCAAGGTTCTCGGCCAGCGACTTGCCGAAGCCGATGCCGGGATCGAGCAGGATCTTGTCGCGCGCGATCCCGGCTGACAGCGCAAAATCGCGCCGCTCGCGCAGGGCGTCGAAAACATCGAGCACCACGTCGCCATACTCGCCGTCGGCATGAAGGTCGCCCTCGGCTCCCGGCGAGTGCATCAGCACAATCGGTGCACCGCTTGCGGCCACGATCTCTGCCGTTCGGGGATCATGGCGCATTGCAGATACATCGTTGACGATGTGCGCCCCTGCGGCGAGCGCCGCCTCGATCACCGTGGACCTGCGCGCATCGATAGAGATGGCAGCGCCGCTGGCAGCCAGTCGCTCGATTGCCGGGACGACGCGTTTGACTTCGTCCCCTTCCCATACGGCCGCGGCGCCGGGCCTTGTGGACTCGCCGCCGACATCGATGATCGCCGCCCCCGCGGCCAGCATGGCATGTGCGTGATCCAGCGCAGCATCGGGCTTGTCGAGGAATTGTCCGCCGTCCGAGAAACTGTCGGGCGTGACGTTGAGGATGCCCATGGTCTGCGGCTGATCGAGCCGGATCATGCGCGAACCGCACTCAAGCGGTTTGTGCACGCGGCGCAGATTGTCCCACTGTTCGGCCGCGTCGCTTGCAAGATCGTCCGGCAGTGCGTTCAGCGCGGAGGCGACGTCTGCCGCGCCGATCCGCTTGCGCGACACCACCTTGCCGCCTTCGCGCACGATGATTGCAAACCGGCTGGCATAGGCAAGCCCCCCGCCGAGACGAATGGTCTCTCCCTCTTCCGACTGGGGACTGTCGGCCAAAGAAATCGGGCGGATATAAACACTCGGCATCCTGCATCCCCGCGAAGGCGGGGACCTCGGGCGATTATCCGCAAGGTTCCGCCAAAAGACCTGGGCCCCCGCCTGCGCGGAGGCGCGGCATCATACTACCCGCTCAGTCTTCCACCGCGAGCAGATAGAGCTGGCGCAGCGCGTCGATCGGCTTGAGTTCGCCTTCGTGCTCCACGTGCCAGAACGTCCAGCCATTGCATGATGGCGCGCCTTGGAGGGTTGCACCAAGTCCGTGGATCGAACCGATTTCGGCACCCGACTGCAGCGAACCGTCCGCGCGGACGACGGCAGTGAACTTGCCCTTCTTGGCCGTGAGATGCATGCCGGGCGTAAGGTATCCGCTTTCCACCAGCGCGCCGAACGCGACCTTGGGAGCCGAGCGCTTCGACTGCATGGTCACCAGCGCGCTTTCATCGAGCGGCAAGGCAAGTTCGATGCGCTCTTCGGCCACTTCGATATAGTCGGCCTCGCGCTCGCAGCCGATCCAGTCGCGCCCAAGGCGCTTGGCCACCGCACCGGTCGTGCCGGTACCGAAGAACGGGTCGAGCACGACGTCGCCCTTGTTGGTCGTCGCAAGCATGACGCGATAGAGCAGCGCTTCCGGCTTCTGCGTCGGGTGCGCCTTTGTGCCGTTGCGGCGAAGGCGCTCAGGCCCTGAACAGATGGGGAGGACCCAGTCCGAGCGCATCTGCAATTCGTCGTTGAGGGTCTTCATAGCGCGGTAGTTGAAGGTGTACTTCGACTTCTCGCTCTTCGATGCCCAGATCAGCGTTTCGTGCGCGTTGGTGAAGCGCGTGCCCTTAAAGTTGGGCATCGGATTGGCCTTGCGCCAGATGATGTCGTTGAGGATCCAGAAGCCGAGATCCTGGAGGATCGTGCCGACGCGGAAGATGTTGTGGTAGCTGCCGATCACCCAGATCGAGCCGTCGGCTTTCAGCAGGCGATGCGCCTCGGCCAACCATTCGCGCGTGAACTTGTCGTATGTCGCAAAGCTCGAGAACTTGTCCCAGTCGTTCGTCACCGCATCGACATGGCTGCCGTCAGGCCGCGCGAGATCGCCACCAAGCTGAAGATTGTACGGCGGGTCGGCGAAGATCATATCGATGGACGCATCGGGCAGCTTGCGCATCTCCTCGATGCAGTCGCCGCGCAGGATACGGTTCAACGGCAGGGCCACATCGCTCTTGAGCACTTTTGCCGGTGCCGCGCGTAGCGCCTTTGCCGGAGCCTTTGGTGCCCGTTCCTTCAATGCGACTGCCATGACCCGTCCTTGCCCCTGAATTGCAGGCCTCTGGTGAGTCATTGCGGACTGCGCGTCAAGGCGCGACTCGCCAGATTTCGGCGAGTCGCGCGTGTCACAAGGTGAGAACGGAAAGAGTCCAGATCGACATATAGAGTCTTACGGCGCACGCAGGACTCAACATGTGGTGGTGTGATTTGCCGGACTCACACGCAAAAATATTTTGCGTGTCGTCGCAAAGGGACACCGACTTGCGCAACAGCGATCACAAGACGCGCAATCGGGCGCTGGCGACCGATCCCTCAATGCGATAGCTTTACGGCAAAGACAGCCGGAAAGAACTGCGTCGGCAACCGGAGGGAGATCACATGGCACTGAAGGTGATCGGTGCGGGCCTTGGACGGACCGCGACTTTCTCGCTGAAGTTCGCGCTTGAGCACATCGGGTTCGGGCCATGCTATCACATGTCCGAACTGCAGGCGGGCGCACGGCGCAATGTTCCATTTTGGGCTGATGTCATCGCGGGAAAGCCGGATTGGGATGCGATCTTCGATGGCTATGCATCGACCTGTGATTACCCTGGATGCACCTATTGGCGCGAGCTTGCCGCCTATTACCCCGACGCAAGGATCGTTCTCACCACGCGCGATCCGGACTCCTGGTTCGATTCCGTCACCGCCACGATCTTCAGTCGACCGATGCGTGAAGGCGTCGCCGGCACGCCGGTCGGTGCCTTTCTCGAAGGCACGATTTTCGCTGCATTCGGCAGCCGGATCGAGGACCGCGCGTTCATGACCGACTGGTTCGTGCGACGTAACCGCGAGGTTGCAGAGGCCTTTCCGGCATCACGCCTGCTGGTATTCGCGCCCAGGGACGGTTGGCAGCCGCTTTGCGACTTCCTGGGTGTCGATGTACCGGATGCGCCGTTCCCGAGGGTCAACAGTCGCGATGAACTTGAGGCTGCGATCGGCGACGTCATCGTCCCCGCCAGCCCCGAGGAGGCAGAACAGGGCGCACGCGCCTACATCGAACTTCTTCGCGCCAAGGCGTTTGCGCCAGGCAGCTAGGATCAGAGCGCCAGCGCAAGCTGCGCGACCGGCGCAAAGCTGCGACGATGAAGCGGTGTGGGCCCATGCTGACGGAGCGCTGCGAGATGTTCAGGCGTACCGTACCCTGCGTTCCGCTCCCATCCGTAATGGGGGTGCTCGCGCGCGGCTTCGCGCATCAGCCGGTCGCGGTGCTCCTTGGCAATGATCGAGGCGGCTGAAATGCACGGTTCAATAGCATCGCCGCCCACGATCGGCCGCGCTGGCCAGCACCATTCGGAACGGCGCCCATGCGGCGTGAGATTGCCATCGACCAGCACCTCGTGAACCGCTTCATCCTCTGACAACTGGCGGCACAGATCCGAAACGGCGAGAGTCATCGCCAGCATGGTCGCGCCGAATATATTGAGGCGGTCGATTTCCTCCGGTTCGACCACGCCGACGGCCCAGCGGCAGCGACGCTTGATCTTTTCCTCGACGATCGCGCGCCGCACAGCAGTGAGCTTCTTGGAATCGTCCAGACCGGACGGGCGCGGCCGACACAGAACGACAGCTGCTGCCACCACCGGGCCTGCCAGCGGACCCCGCCCTGCCTCGTCCACGCCGATCACGACGCGCGAGGAGAAAATGGCTGTGGCACTTGTGGCGTTACCAGGCATTGTAAGGCCCATGACGAATCCGATCCTGCGATGCCTATCGCCTCTCGCCCCAATCATCGCAAGTGTCCTGGCAAGCTGTGGCTCGCCGATTTCGGCGCAGGGAAGTGACCCGGTCGAACCGGCGAGCGCCGGCATCGCCATAAGCGATGTGGCAACTTTCGATGAGCCGTGGGCGATGGCGTTCCTGCCCGGCACCGACACAGCGCTGATCACCGAGAAAAAGGGCAAGCTCAAGCTCTGGCGCGAGGGAGGCAAGTCCGCGGCCGACGTGGCTGGCGTTCCAGCGGTGGACTACGGAGGCCAAGGTGGCTTTGCCGATGTCGTCGCCTCGCCCGATTATGCCTCGAGCGGGATGATCTACCTTAGCTGGGCGGAAGCGGGAGAAAAGAATACGCGCGGTGCAGTCGTCGCCTCAGCCAGGCTCGTGCTTGAAGGAGGACCGCATCTCGAAGGTCTCAAGATTGTCTGGCGGCAGTTTCCCAAGGTGTCAGGGCGCGGGCATTATTCGCACCGCATCGCCTTCTCGCCTGACGGCAAGTACCTCTTCATCTCCTCCGGCGAGCGCCAGAAGTTCACGCCCGCGCAGGACATTTCGGTGAATCTCGGCAAAGTTGTCAGGCTCATGCCAGATGGAACGCCAGCTGCCGGCAATCCCTTTGCCGACAAGGGCGGGATAAGCGCGCAGATCTGGTCCTACGGACACCGCAACCTGCTCGGGCTTGCCTTCTCGCCGGATGGGCGTTTGTGGGATCTCGAGCATGGCCCAGCCGGTGGCGACGAACTAAACCACGTGGAGCCGGGCAAGAATTATGGCTGGCCGCTGGTCTCCGACGGTGATCATTACGATGGCAAGCCGATCCCGCGCAATTCAACGCGCCCTGACCTTGCCCAGCCTGCCATCAGCTGGAACCCCGTGATCGCACCGGGCAACATGATCTTCTACACCGGCAGCGCCTTCCCCAAGTGGCAAGGGCAAGTCCTGATCGCGGGGCTCGGTGCAGGCGGCATCGTCCGCGTCGCCGTCGAGGGCGAAAAGGCACGAGAACTGGAGCGTATCGACCTTGGCAATCGCATTCGCGAAATCGAGCAGGCGCCTGACGGCTCGCTTTATGTTCTCGAGGACGGCGAAGGCGGACGCCTGCGCCATATCACCGCGAAACCCTAGAAGCCCGCACTCCAGCGCAATGCGGCCCCTCTATCATCCGGAAGGGTCGCGAAATGGCCGGGATCGCGGCGCCAGAACAGGCTCGTCGCCAGCGAACCGCCCCAGACCGGCGCTGCCCAGGCCAGCTCGGCATCAATCTCGCGTCCATTGGGGGATAGTGAGAGGGGGACGCGCGCGAACGTTGCTGTGCTGGTCGCATAGTCCCACGCAACGGGCAGGTTCAGCTGCAAAGCGCCGCTTTCAACGCGCATGGGCTGTGACAGGCGGAGGCCAAGTCTGTCGCCAGACAGCAGCGCACCATCTCGGGCGATGTCGATTGTCCATGCCGATGTTGCAAGCCGTGAGCCTTCGCTTGCAACGCTGCGACGATCAATCCGCGTCAGTCCGAAGACGCCGCTTGCGCCCAGATACCAGCCTGCTGCCGGTTTCCATGACATACCCGGCGCGAGGTTGACGGTCGTTGCCCCCCCGCCGCCAAGCGCCTCGGCAAAGCGCGCGCCCAGCACCGTGCGATCCTCGCGCATGAGGCCGACCCCCAGACGCCAATCAAGGCTTTGCCCTTTGCCATCGAAGGCGAGTCCAAGCCGGACGAGGCGATCGATGCGGCGGTCGCGCAAAGGCTCGGCGCGCCAGAGGGAAGTGCGCTCGGCACTGGCGGTCAATCCCAGAGAACCAAGAACATGGCGCGCGGCGATTGTTGCCTCGGGCCGTTCGAACATCCCGCTGTTCATGCCCGCCACCATGAACGTCGGTTCGCGCCGTTGCTGCAGCCGCGCCGTCAAGCCCTCGCCCGACATCTTCCAGCCCAGCGCAAGTTCGAGCTTCGGGTTGATCCGGGTGACCAGGCTGGATGCCAGCACCCGCGCCTGCTCCCGCTCTGCCGGCGCAAGGCGCAGCGGGGCGGCACCAAAGCGGCGGTCGACCGAAAATGCGAGGGATGCGCCATCCACTTCGAGCGCAACGGGCTGAGAAGGTGTGCCCATCGCTTCGTAAAGCGGCTGGCGGGTACGCGCCTCACGCAATCCGGCGGCAAGATTCAGCGCATAGGCGCGACCGTAGCCATCAAGCATCACCGTGGACAGCGACGCGGCCGTGACCGCATCGCCCATCGCGCCCCCGGTCGTTCCGGCCAGGCTGTCGAGCGAAACCGCGACATTCGTGCCTGCAAGGCCTGTGCTACCCTGAGGCGAAAACGCTTTGGCAATGTCCAGAATGCCCCGTCCATAGATTGCATCCGTCCCGGGGGCGCCCGCATCGCGCGTGGATGTGAGCAGCAGGTTCACGATCTGCGTGGCCGTAAGGTTCGGAAAGGCCTGTGCCAGAAGCGCAACCGCGCCTGATACTTGCGGCGCCGAAAAGCTGGTCCCGTTTACCACGGTAACGAAAGTGGTTCCGCCGGTAACCGTCGTCTTGATCTGGCCGTTCTCGTAAGCGCAGCAGACCTCTTCGCCCTGCGCCATGATCACAGATGAGGCCGAACTGCCCGCGCGATTGCTGAAGGCAGAGACCGTGCCGGATGAATTCACCGACCCCACAATCAGGACATTGCCCCCGCCAGCTTCTAGCATTGATATGGCAAAGGGATCCGGATTCTTGGGATCGACTCCCGGTTCGGTACTGTCTCCATCGTTGCCCGCGGAAACGACCACCACCATGCCTGCGGCAACAGCGCGGCCGATCGCCGCGCGCAAGGTTGCATTGGCAGGATCGCCGCCCAGCGAAAGATTGATGACTTTCGCTTTCGCGGCGATCGCGGCATCGATGCCCCTGCTGATATTGCCGTCCGTGAAAGTGCAGCCATCGGTGTCTGTGCAGGACCCTGGCGTGTCGGCCCGCAACATCTGCACTGTCGCGTTCCATGCAATGCCGACAATCCCCGCCCCATTGCGCGCGGCGGCAGCTACCAGCGCTACCTGCGTGCCATGATCGTCGTCCGCATTGACGAGCCCGCGGTTGCCGCCAACGTCTTTCGACGCGCCGGAAATGCGGCCTGAGAACTCCGGATTGCTGGTGTCTATGCCGGAATCGACGACCGCAATGGTCGTACCTTTGCCGCTTGCCCCCGCCTGCCAGGCAGTGATGGCGGTGTGAAATGATGGGCCGTCAGAACGCCGGTACTCGGATGTATCGAAATTGGTGGCTGTTGGTGTGGGAGTGGGCGTCGGCGTCGGCGTCGGTGTCGGTGTTGGTGCCGGAGTAGGCGCTGGAGTGGGCGCTGGAGTGGGCGCAGGCGCGGGTGCGGGCGAAGGCGTACTCGCAACGCCCCCGCCGCCGCACCCCCCGAGGGACAGGGCCATCACGGCTACCGTCACATATCCTGCAGTCCATGAGCGTCGCATGATGTCGTCTCGCAGCTTGGCAAAATCAGAGGGTTACTGATAACCGCGTACTCGTAAATGCCCTATGACACAGCTTTGGTGAGGATTTTCCGATGCCCTTCGACCCCCGGCGCGTCGATTGCTGGATTTTCGATCTCGACAACACGCTCTACCCGCCGTCGACGCGGCTGTTCGATCAGATCGACGAGCGGATGGGGTCGTTCATCGAGAACCTGCTCGGTTGCGACTCGATCGAGGCGCGGCGCGTCCAGAAGCTTTACTTTCACGATCATGGCACGACGCTGTCGGGCCTGATGCACTACCACGCAATCGACCCATACGAATTCCTTGGCTACGTGCATGACATCGACATGGCCCCCCTCGCCTCGGCTCCGCGCCTTGCCGATCGGCTCTCCGCCCTCCCAGGCCGCAAGATCCTCTTCACCAATGGCGACGATGCCTATGCCGCGCGCGTGCTGGAAGGACTGGGACTGGCGCAGAGTTTCGACGGGCTATGGGATATCCACGCGATGCAATATCGCCCGAAGCCAGAGCCTTCTGCCTATTCCGGCATGATCGAGGCGCTGCAGATCAATCCGGAAACCGCGGTCTTCGTGGAAGACATGGCGCGCAATCTTGCCCCGGCCAAGGCGATGGGCATGCAGACGATCTGGCTGGATCTCGCAACCGAATGGGGCGACCGTGCCAAGGACGATGCCGCCATCGATCTGGTGGCTGGTGACGTCGTGCAATGGCTCGATCACACATTGGCGAGCCTTGCCGATCAGGGCACACTCGGCTAGGCGGCGCGCAATTTCGTTTCAGACCGATCCCGCACGGAGACCAATCATGACCACCTCGCTCGAATCCGCCATCGAAGCAGCTTGGGAAGATCGCGCGAACGTGACCCCGGCAAGCGACGCCGTGCGCGAAGTGGTCGAGGCCGCGCTCGACCTGCTCGACAGCGGCAAGGTCCGTGTCGCAGAGAAGATCGATGGCGAATGGCAGGTCAACCAGTGGCTCAAGAAGGCGGTGCTGCTGTCGTTCCGGCTCAACGACAACGCCGTGATCGAGCATGGTGCCGGCGGCGCGCCCGCGTTTGACAAGGTTCCCTCGAAGTTTGCAGGCTGGGGCGAAAACCGTTTCCGTGACGCCGGTTTCCGCGTTGTTCCCGGCGCCGTCGCGCGCAAGGGCGCCCACATCGCCAAGGGCGTCGTGCTGATGCCGAGCTTCGTCAATATTGGTGCTTATGTCGATGAAGGTACGATGGTTGATACCTGGGCGACTGTCGGCTCCTGCGCCCAGATCGGCAAGAACGTCCATATCTCCGGCGGCGCAGGGATCGGCGGCGTGCTCGAACCGCTGCAGGCAGGGCCTGTGATCATCGAGGACGGCGCCTTCATCGGTGCGCGCTCGGAAGTGGCTGAAGGCGTGATCGTGGGCGAAGGCGCGGTGCTTTCGATGGGCGTCTATCTCGGCGCGTCGACCAAGATCGTCGACCGCGCGACGGGCGAAGTCCACATCGGCCGCGTGCCGCCATATGCTGTGGTGGTCCCAGGCGCCATGCCGGGCAAGCCCCTGCCCGATGGCACCCCTGGCCCCTCGCTTTACTGCGCCGTCATCGTCAAGACGGTCGATGCGCAGACGCGCAGCAAAACCGGAATCAACGAGTTGCTTCGCGACTGATCCCGGCGTGTTCCGTCCCTGCTCTTCGGGGCAGGCGCGGAACAGGGCGTCTCCCCGAGCGTAGAGCTACCAAGCACGGTATCTTACCGAAGGAGACGCACCATGGAACGCCACGGTGAAGAGACGCATATCACTACGGAAGAAGCGCGCGGGGGCGAAGGCCTCAACGTCCTGCGCTGGATTCTGGCCATCAGCCTGATCCTGGCAATCGGCGCGCTGACCATGATCTGGGTAACCGGGGCAATGACCACGCCCCAGTAAGCCCGCTTGAAAAGCAGGGGCGGCAAGCGTGACCAGTGGCTGGAAGCTCGACAGGGACCAACGCGAACGCCTGCTTGCCGCCCACACTCCCAAATACGCAAACGTGGTTGCCGACCACGTGACTCTGTCCATTGCCAAGACCGAACCGCCAGCGCAAATCGGCAAAGCGCGGATTGTCGGGCAAACCGACGATAACACCGGCGTTCAGGCCTTTATCGTCGAGATAGACGGCTCGACCACGCGACCCGATGGCAAGATCTGGCACATCACCTGGTCGCTCGCAGACGGCCGCCTCGCTCGCGAAAGCAACGATGTGATCGCGCGCTTGGGTTGGCAGCAACTGGCCGGTGAAGAGATCGTCATCCGGCCGGCGGTGTGGTGATTGACACCATTGCCCCACCCCGCAATCGTCGCGTGATGCATACCGCCCAAAACCTGATCGCTAGCCTGCAGCTTTCGCCTCACCCGGAAGGTGGCTGGTATCGCGAAACCTGGCGTGCGGTCTCGCATGGCGATGTGCGGCCTGCGAGCACGTTGATCCATTTTCTGCTGTGTGCAGGCGAGCGCTCGCACTGGCACAGAGTGGACGCCGACGAGATCTGGCTTTGGCACGGGGGTAATCCACTAGCCCTTCAGATTGCCGCAACGGACAATGCCGAGCCACAAACCTTGTTGCTTGGGCCGGACATTGGATCAGGCCAGATGTTGCAAGCGGTCGTCCCGGCAGGACAATGGCAGTCCGCAGAGCCTGTCGCGGGAGACCATGGCTACGTATTGGTCTCCTGCGTAGTGGCGCCGGGTTTTGATTTTTCCGGATTCGAACTGGCGCCAGAAAGATGGGCCCCCGGTCAATGATCCGCACGATCCCGAGACTTGTTCTTGGCGCATTCTATTTCATCGCCGGCGTCATCCATCTGACCAATCCGCGTCCGTTCCTGTCGATTATGCCTGAATGGGTACCGATGCCCGAAGCCGTCGTGGCACTGACCGGCATCGCCGAGTTGCTCGGAGCTACAGGTCTGGTGCAATGGCGCTCGGCAAAGCTGAGGAAAGCTGCGGCAATCGGCCTTGCGCTCTATGCCGTGTGCGTGTTCCCGGCCAACATCAATCACTTCATCCTCGACATGGCGCGGGCTGATCATGGGCTCGGTCTGGGCTATCATGTGCCACGCATGTTCGCTCAGCCCGTGCTGGTCTGGCTCGCGCTTTGGACTGGCGTGGCCATCGATTGGCCATTCGCGCGAAAGGTGGGCTGAATTCCGATGCTTTTGTCCGACCCCGCCACTGTCGCGGTTTGCGTTCTGGCCGTCATCCTCGTGGGCCTTGCGAAGGGTGGCTTTTCGGGCCTCGGCGCGCTTGGAACGCCAGTTGCGGCACTCGTTCTTCCGCCTTCGACCGCCGCGGCAATTCTGTTGCCGATCCTGATCGTGCAGGACGTGATCAGCGTGTGGTCGTTTCGCCATGCCTGGGACAGATGGATCGTCGGCTGGATGCTGCCGGGCGCGGTGGTTGGTATCGCGATCGGGTGGGCGCTCGCGGCATTGATCGACGAGAAGGCGCTCATGGGCGTGCTCGGAGCGATTACCTTGCTATTCGGACTTTACCGGTTGTGGGTGGAACGCGGCAGTCGCGAAGTGGCGGCATCCACCTCACCTGGCTGGGTCGGAGCGTTTTTTGGCATGGCTACGGGCTTTACCAGCCAGGTCGCCCATGCCGGCGGACCGCCGTTCCAGATGTGGGTGACGCCGCGCAAGCTGCCGCATCTTACTTACGCTGGCACCAACGCGATCCTGTTTGCGGCGATCAACTGGATCAAGGTTCCCAGCTACATCATGCTCGGCGCGTTCACTCACGAAGTGGTTGTGGCAGCGGCCATTCTCATTCCGCTGGCCGTCGGAACAACGTTGCTTTCGATCCGCATCGTCCGGGTGCTCAAGCCGGAACGCTTCTATACCATCATCTACGTCCTGATGGTCCTGCTCGGTGCAAAGCTGATTTTCGACGCCTTTGTCTGACCATGCTTTGTGCTGGCAATCGCGCGTCCAACCTGCCAGTCGCATCCTCGGAAATCCGCAGAGACCAGAGGGGAAGCCGACATGGCTGAGGACGAAGACTACGTGTACGACGAGGAAAGCGGCGAATGGATGCCGGCGTCCGAACTTGCTGCCCGACAGGCTGCTGCCGGTGCGGTCGAAGTACGCGATGCGGTCGGGAACATCCTTGCCGATGGTGATCAAGTGACGCTGATCAAGGATCTCGAAGTCAAGGGGGCCGGACAGACGCTCAAGCAGGGGACGCTGATCAAATCGATCCGGTTGACCGGCGACGCTCAGGAGATCGACTGCAAGTATCCGGGCATCAAGGGCCTCGTGCTTCGAGCCGAATTCGTTCGCAAGCGCTAAGCCGCCTCAGCGTGAGCCTAGCGAATTCGTATGTGCCGCATACGTCCCTAGGGGCACCCGTCCGTCAATGTTCGTCTAAGCTGCTGAATAACAACGAATATCCTTGGTGGGTGCAAATCATGCAACCGTCTTGTCTTGAAATACAATTGCGGCGCTGCACACAAAACCTATGCTGCGACGCAACAAGATAAGGGTGCTGAAGGCAATCTTTCCTTATCTTCCAGGAGAAATTGCCATGATCAAGTTTTTCGCTACCGCCGCCATCGCCTTCCTCGCCGCTCCGGTCGTAGCCATCGCTGCTGAAGCAGACGCCGGCAGCTTCACCTACAAGGGCGTGAAGTACGACTACACCGCCGAGCAGCAGGGTGAAGTCAAGGTGCTCAAGGGCTCCGCCTACGCCGGCAAGGTGCCTTTCGAACTGCGCGTCAGCAAGCGCGCCGTCACGGGCAAGTTCAACGGTCGTCCGGTGTCGTTCGACGTCAAGGACGTGAAGCCGATCGCCAGCAAGGCCGCTTCGCTCGCTGACTGAAAGCGTAGCAATACGAGGCTTCCGCGCGAACTGGCCGATGGTTCGTCCGCGCGAAGTGCGAAACTCGTAAGCCGTGCCAGCTTCGCGCTGAACCGGAAATAAGACGCTGAACGAGAAGTATGACAGGGGGCGCTCCGCAAGGGCGCCCCTTCGTCGTTGCTAACGGTTCTCTAAGCATTCTTCCTTATTCTGCGACGCAGTTCACCGTGGGGGAGGACCTGATGTTTGCAGTTGCCCGCGCCGTCGTGCGCCGTCCAATACCGTTTCTGTGCGTTGCAGCCGTTATCGGCTACCTTGCTATGTCGGCCAACGAAAAGCCGAAAAAGGTCGATCCGTGGGGCCCGACTGTCGCGCAGGAAGCACCCGCAGCCCAGAAGGATTCCATGTTCGGCAAGGCTGCTGCCAAAGCAGCGGATCTCGTGACCGAGGCCGATACCACGGGAACGGTGGCGAAGGTTCGCGGCACGGTCGAAACGACGGCCAATTCCTGGGAAAACACTTCGACTGCAGTAGGCGAAGCGACCGGAAACTGATTCAGGGCGGGGTCAAACTATCGCTTTGGCCCACCTTTCAGTTCGACCGAAAGGCCGCTGCCGGGCTCGTTGGCACCGTGGGTTTCCTTGATCGTATCGATCCTGGCCTTGATCGCACCATCGTCGGCGTCCTGCTCGATCACGTAGCGCGCCAGCACCATGCCGTCGGCCACGTTCGTCACGCAGATGTATCGGATGCGCGATTGTGCTGCGAGTTCGTCGAGATCGACCGCATCAGCCAGTGCCCATGACTTCCCGCCATGCGATCGGATCGGGCGCTCACAATAGCGGCAGGTCGAAGTCAGAAGATCACCCTCGCCCCGCTCCTTGCGCGATACCGGCACGTGGGTGCGCGTGTACCAGCACTGGGTCAGCGTGTGAGAGGTGGCGGGCTTGATCAGCATGCAGGTATCGTCGCCTGCCGTGGTCAATTTCACGCAAACACGGGCTACGTAGAAATACCTTAGGCGAGCGTCACGAATATCTCGGCGATGAGCAACCACACATCGCCCGTCTTTCGCCACTTCGCGGAGTAGGTTCCTGAAGCCAGAGGCTGGAGCGCACCCGCCCGTCGGCCTTCCCAATGGCCAATCTCCATCGCGATCGGTTCGATTGCAGAAGCGGTCACCGTTTGCGTCGTTCGGACATAGATCGTCCGTTCAGAAGCTGCGAATTCCCGCTTCCAGGCAAGCAGTTGCGCCTTGCGACCCCTGATCACTGCGCTGTCGGTGCCGGTTACCAGCACGACGTCGGGAAAGAGGATGGGGCCGATCGCAGCGATATCCGCAGCTTCAAGGGCGCGATTGAACTCGGCGCGGCGCAGGCGGATGGCGATTTCGGCGGTCATGGAGCAAGCCTTGGCAGGCGTGCGCAATGATGAAAAGAGGATCATCCCCGGCGGCGAGCGAAACGCCCTGCCGCCGGGGATGAAGAGCAATCAGGCCGAAGCGAGATTGATGGCCGAAGCCTTGCCGTTACGGCCGGTCTCGACTTCGTAGCTCAGGCGCTGGTCGCGCTCGAGGGTCGACATGCCGGCAGCCTGCACGGCCGAGATGTGCACGAAGCTGTCGGTGCCGCCGTTGTCAGGCTGGATGAAGCCATAGCCCTTGTCGGTGTTGAAGAATTTCACGGTGCCTACTGGCATGAGCTGTTCCTTTCGAGAACGATGGTTGCCCGTACGCAAGAGCGCGGCCGGGCCGTGCGTCGGATCGTCATTCGAAAGGAAGTCGTCGTCAAAAGCCGCTGTCACGGCGCCGTAAAGGCCGGGAAATGCGGAGATTTTCTGCCGAAGTCCGTTGCAAAGTTCAACGTCAGCAGCGGCGCATTAGCATGAGGCAATGGGTTTACCTAATTATTCCGGATAATTGGGGGGTATCGGGGGTGCAGGCGGGTAGACGCCAGGGCATTGGCGTAGAGGTAGCCGGGCACAGCACATCTCGGTATGGCCGCCGCCATGACAGCCCCTTCCCCCGAGTCCGCCCTCATTCTCGTCGATGGCGATGCCTGCCCGGTGAAAGAGGAAATCTACAAAGTCGCCTTCCGGCGCAACGTCGCGGTAACCGTGGTAAGCAACTCGCCTTTCCGCATTCCGGTACATCCGCTGATCCGGCGCGTAGTGGTAAGCGACGGTTTCGACGCGGCGGATGACTGGATTGCCGGGGCGGCGGGCGTGCGTTCGGTCGTGGTTACCGCCGACATCCTCCTGGCCGACCGGTGCCTGAAGGCCGGGGCGATTGTGCTGTCGCCTGCGGGCAAGCCATTCACGACCAGTTCGATTGGCAGCCAGATCGCCACGCGGGCAATCATGGCGGACTTGCGCGCCGGTGGCGACATCGTCGGCGGCCCGGCCCCGTTTTCCAAGACTGACCGATCGCGCTTCCTTTCCGCGCTGGACGAGGCGCTGGCGAGGCTTTCGCGTTAGCGTTCGCTATTTTGTCCGGAAAGGCCTAGCCCCGTTGTGGGCAAGTGCCCGCTGGAGAACGATAATGGCGAAGAGCCAGAAGAAGTCGAGCCGCGAGGCGCGCAAACCCAAAGCCGAAAAGCCAAAGAAGCTCAATGCTTCCAACCCTTCGGTAAAGCCCGGCGTGGTCGCCGGTCTTGATAACATGAAGAACAAGTGAGGGATCGGCGGGCGTCGCTCCAGCCCGCCTCCCCCGGTTTTTCCGCTTAGCGGCAGCGCACGTTGCTGCGGCTGTTGCGATTGCCGCTGTCGACTGCCGCTCCCACCGCTGCGCCACCAATGGCGCCAATGATCGCACCAAGCGGCCTGCTGTCACCCGGAGCGATTGCCGCGCCCACCGCGGCACCGCCAAGGCCTCCGATGATCAGACCGGTCGAACCATCGGAGCGACGGCAATAGTACCGATTGTCGCGGCCACGATATACGCGGTCATCGTACGAGAGTTGACGTTCCCGATAGCGGCTGCTGTTGCGATAATAGCGATCTGCCTCGTAGCGATTGCCGTAGCGCGGGTCAGGGCGGTTGTAGTCGTAGCTGCCGTTCTGGGCGTAATAGCCCTGATCGTAGTAGCCCCATTCGTCGCCATTGGCGTAGCCCGGACGATCGTAGCCGGTGCTGGTACAGGCACCTGTCAGCGTCGCGGCTGCAAGTGCGGAAATCATCAGGGCCTTTTTCATGGCGCCTACTCCATTTCATGAGACGAGCGCGCGAGTGACGCTCGATGTGTCTCCTGAATGGATGGACGTGATGCGGGTTCCCGGGTTGTCCCTTGGAGTGCGGAGGAAGCCCTAAAGCAAAGTGCAGAATATCTACACTACGCTTCGTTATTAATTCTCCGCACGCTGCGCTAAAGCGCAACGTCGATCGAGACTGCGGCAAACGGACTGACGTCGTCTTCGGGGCGACCTGTGTCTGTTTGATCGACCTCAAACACATCGTCGGCACCCACGTCGGCGTCGCCATGTTCGTACTCGTCGTCCAGGGGTGGCAACGGAACATCCTCGGGCAGGTCATCGAAGCGGTCAAGGCGGTCGTGCCTGAGCACCGGATCGACTGCCGAATAGGCGTGCGGGGCGAAATAGGCTCCGCCACCGTTATCGTAATTCACTGCGACGATTTCGGGATAGGCCTCGGCGCTAGGCGCAGTCCAAGGCCGCTGGGCACCTTCTACAAGTCGTGTGGGTACTGCCTGCGAAGTGATCGCACCCAGCCCCACTCCACATGCCACGATAACGGCGAGCGCATTGCCAATTGCCACCAGTGCCTCCTGCGACTTTACCCGTCGCAGAGGCAATGAAGGAGTGGCCAGTCGGTTCCGTTCCGAATGGCTGGATGCCGCTGCATCCAGCCCGCGAACCTCAGCCCTCGGCTTCGCGCTCGAAAGCGGCGGCACCGCCAATGCGCGCGCTGATCCGGCCGAGTGTGGCCAGAACCACGACGGCGAGCAATGTCGCGACAATCGCGTAGCTGTACAGGCCGGCGAGATTGTCGCCCATGCCGAGCAGCGCGAGCGTTGCCTTGATGGCCTCGTTCCATGCCAATGCGGCCACAAGGCCGAGCGAGGCGGATGCGAGTGCGATCATGGTCTGGATCATGGCCTTGGGGTCAGTCATCTTGAACACCTCCCTGACTGAGTGACGTCATGATGGTGCAGATTGCTGCCAGGCCGCGCAAGCCCAGTTGCAACCGATTGGGTCATCGAAAAACGGACGCCCCCCCCTCGAATGAGGAAGGGGCGTCGCATTACTCATTCTTCTGATCGCAATCCGCGAGCAGACCCACCTATCAATCGTGTTCGCGGCCGCCTGCACCGATGTAGAGTTCGCGACCACCTTCGTGGTACTTCTCGCTCATCGCTTTCATGCCGGCTTCGGCCTCTGCCTCGTCAGCCACGCCTTCAGCGGCAACGAAGGTCTCGATCCCGGCATTCTGCTTGGCGGCGAATTCACGGACTTCCTGGCTGATCTTCATCGAGCAGAATTTGGGTCCGCACATCGAGCAGAAGTGAGCAGTCTTCGCGCCTTCGGCCGGAAGCGTCTGGTCGTGATACTGCTCGGCGGTTTCCGGATCGAGCGAGAGGTTGAACTGGTCACGCCAGCGGAACTCGAAGCGCGCCTTGCTGAGCGCATCGTCGCGCACCTGCGCGGCCGGATGGCCCTTGGCGAGATCGGCCGCATGTGCGGCGAGCTTGTAGGTGATCACGCCGACCTTCACGTCATCGCGATCGGGCAGGCCGAGGTGCTCCTTGGGCGTCACGTAACAGAGCATCGCGGTGCCGTACCAGCCGATCTGCGCCGCGCCGATGCCGCTGGTGATGTGGTCGTATCCCGGCGCGATATCGGTGACCAAGGGCCCGAGTGTGTAGAACGGCGCTTCGCCGCAAGCCTCGAGCTGCTTGGTCATATTCTCCTTGATCTTGTGCATCGGCACGTGGCCGGGGCCTTCGATCATGACCTGCACGTCTTCCGCCCACGCCCGCTTGGTCAGTTCACCCAGCGTGTAGAGTTCAGCAAACTGCGCTTCGTCATTGGCATCGTAGATCGAGCCCGGACGCAGGCCGTCGCCGAGCGAATAGGCGACGTCATAGGCCTTCATGATCTCGGTGATCTCGTCGAAGCGTTCATAGAGGAACGATTCCTTGTGATGCGCGAGGCACCACTTGGCCATGATCGACCCGCCACGGCTGACGATCCCGGTCATGCGCTTGGCGGCAAGCGGAATGTAGGGGAGGCGCACGCCGGCGTGGATGGTAAAGTAGTCGACGCCCTGTTCGGCCTGTTCGATAAGCGTATCGCGGAACACTTCCCAGGTCAGGTCCTCGGCAACGCCGCCGACCTTCTCAAGCGCCTGATAGATCGGCACGGTGCCGATCGGCACGGGGCTGTTGCGCAGGATCCATTCGCGGGTGTCGTGGATGTTGCGGCCCGTCGACAGGTCCATGACGGTGTCGGCGCCCCAGCGGATCGACCAGACCATCTTGTCGACTTCGCTCGCCACGTCGGAAGCAACGGCGGAGTTGCCGATGTTGGCATTGATCTTGACCAGGAAATTGCGCCCGATCGCCATTGGTTCGGATTCGGGATGGTTGATGTTGCTGGGGATGATCGCGCGTCCACGAGCGACTTCATCGCGCACAAATTCGGGTGTGACGTAATCGGGGATCGACGCGCCCCAGTCCTGCCCGTCGCGGATCAGTGCCTCCTTGGCCTGCTTGCGGCCGAGGTTCTCGCGGATGGCGACATATTCCATCTCGGGCGTGATGATACCCTTGCGGGCATAGTGCATCTGGCTGACGTTCTGCCCGGCCTTGGCGCGCAGCGGGCGCTTCACAACATTGGGGAAAGCCGGGACGCCGGCCGACCGGTCCGGACCCTTGAGGCCGTTGTCTTCCGGCTTGATCTCGCGCGCCTGGTAGTCTTCGACATCGCCGCGCGCCATGATCCAGTCGCGACGCAGCTGCGGAAGGCCTGCGGCGATGTCGATCGTCGACGTCGCATCGGTATAGGGGCCAGACGTGTCGTAGACCCGCACGGGCGGTTCGCCGCTCGAAGGTTCAAGCGAAATCTCGCGCATCGCCACGCGCACATCGGGGAAGCGCAGGCTTTCGACATGGATCTTGCGGCTCCCGCGGATCGGGCCGGTGGTCACGCCGATTTCGAGTTTGCTGTTGATGTCGGCCATGCGCGTTCCTTTGATGGACGGAACGGGAGCGCGGATTCGGGCCGGCCCTCCCTCCGCCCGTGCTAACGGGTTCAGGTTCGACGGGTCGGGCAGCGTGACCTGCCCCTCTCAGCCAGCACTGGCTCCCCGGGGTATCGCGCACCTTTTAGGCGCACTGGCGGATCGCCGCAACCTGACAATCACCGAAACGCGAAGCAGTTCACCCCGCTGCCTGCCATTCGCGCACGGCCTCCACCGGGGTGGCCAGCATGAGGACGTTCAGCGTCAGGTTGTCACGGATGTTATAGAGCGTGAACAGTTCGAATGCGATCGCAATGGCGACAGTCAGCAGCGCAGGCACACGCGCTGCGAACAGGAAGCCGACCGCCATGAACCCCATATCTGCCGCTGAATTGAGCACGCTGTCGCCCGAGTAGCCGTAGGAGACAGTGACGGCACGATAACGGTCGATGATGATTGGAGAGTTTTCGAGGATTTCCCACGATCCTTCGACCAGCACAGCAAGCGCGAGAGCCCAGACCGGAGCAACGGCGGAAAGGCCGAAGCGCCGCCAGAGCAGGTGCGCCGCGCCGTAAAACAGGAAGCCGTGTATGACATGGCTGAAGCTGTACCAGTCGGAAATCTGCTGGCTGTTCTCGGCCGATTCGACCACGCCTTGCCAGAGACGGATCGTTCCGCACGGGCATATCGGCGGACGATGCATCCCCAGCAGGATTATCATGATACCGAGCGCCACGCCGATTGCGGCAATCTTCCCCGCGCGATCGGGCAGCAGCGCAGATTGCGCCCTGGCTGGCTTCGCCTCATCCATTGGTTTCCCCTCCAAACTCCCTGCCCTTTCTGACGGGTGCCTTGTCCGGGCACAAGGGCATGGTTGCACGGGCAACTGCATGTCCCTAGAGCCTGACGCCATGAATTCGGTCCGAACCGACTGCCGCGTTGTTCCGCTCAAGACACGCAGGCCGCGCCATCAGGCCACGGACGCGTGAACGTGGCTGCGAGGCGTTGCGACATCGCGATCCTTGGCGGAGGGCTGGCTGGCGCGCTTGTGGCCTTGGCCTTGCGGCGTTCACACCCTGCCCTCTCGCTGCTGTTGGTCGAGCAGGCAGAAGTGCTCGGCGGCAATCATGTGTGGTCGTTCTTCGGGTCCGATGTCGGCAAGGCGGGACGGGAGCTGTTGCAGGACATGGTCGTCGCGGCCTGGCCCGAATATACCGTGCGCTTCCCCACGTTCAGCAGGACGCTGGGCACGAGTTACTACTCGATCACCTCCGAACGGCTCGACGCGGTAACGCGGGCAGTGCTAGACCGCGACGAGATCGTGACCGGAGTCCGCGCGCTCGCCTGCAGTGCCACCAACGTGACCCTTTCGGATGGGACACGGATCGAGGCCGGTGCGGTTGTCGATGCGCGAGGCATCCGGAATCTTGGCCATCTTACAGGGGGATGGCAGAAGTTTCTTGGGCAGCGTCTGAAGCTGGAAGCGCCGCATGGTCTGGACGCACCGCTCGTCAAGGATGCGACGGTCGAACAGCATGACGGCTATCGCTTCGTCTATTGCCTGCCCTTTGCTTCTGATGAGGTCTTCGTCGAGGATACTTATTATTCCGACAACACCACGCTGGACACGACGGCATTGTCCGCCCGCATTGCCGACTATGCCAAGGCACGCGGATGGGTGGTTCGTGAGGTGTTAAGTGAAGAGCATGGCGTGCTGCCGGTGGTTGCCGGGGGCGACTTTGACGCATTCTGGCGCTCGACCGGCGGTGCAGTGGCGCGCGCCGGAACCCGGGCGGGGTTGTTCCAGGCGGTCACCAGCTATTCGCTTCCCGATGCGGTGCGCTTCGGGCTCGCTCTGGCAAGGCAGGATGATCTGAGCGGTCCGGCGCTGGCGTCGTTCAGCGAGCAATGGTCGCGCAAGCACTGGAAACGTGCGGCCTACATGCGATCGCTGGCTGCCATGTTGTTTGCCGCAGCAGAGCCCGATGTGCGTTATCGCGTTCTCGAACGCTTCTATCGGCTCGACCGCCGATTGATCGAGCGCTTCTATGCCGGGCGCCTCACTGCGCTCGACAAGGCGCGCATTCTCATCGGCAAACCGCCTGTGCCGATCGGCAAGGCCATAGGTGTGCTGACCGGTCTCGGCGCCAGGCCGCAACCCCTCTCGCTTGCAGGAAATCGCGCATGAAGCGTGCATGTGTCATCGGTGCCGGATTTGGCGGCCTCGCCCTTGCCATCCGGCTGCAATCCGGCGGTGTGCAGACCACGCTGATCGAAGCGCGCGACAAGCCCGGCGGGCGGGCCTACGTCTGGGAAAAGGATGGTTTCACCTTCGATGCCGGGCCGACGGTCATCACCGATCCGTCTTGCTTGCAGGAACTCTGGGCGCTCAAAGGCCATCGCATGGCCGATGACGTCGACCTCATGCCAGTCATGCCGTTCTATCGTCTCAACTGGGCCGACGGCACGAATTTCGACTACTCGAACGACGATGCCAGCCTGAAGGCCGAGATTGCCAAGCTCAATCCCGCGGATGTTGCGGGCTATGACGATTTTCTCGATTATTCGGCAGGCGTGCTGGAGGAAGGCTACGTCAAGCTCGGCGCAGTCCCGTTCCTCGACTTTGCGAGCATGATCAAGGCGGCCCCTGCGCTTGCCCGCTATCAGGCCTGGCGCTCGGTCTATTCGATGGTCTCGTCTTTCGTGAAGAACGAGAAGCTGCGCGAGGCATTCAGCTTCCACTCGTTGCTGGTCGGCGGAAATCCGATGACCACAAGCGCGATCTATGCGCTGATCCACAAGCTCGAGAAGAATGGCGGCGTGTGGTGGGCGCGTGGCGGAACGAACAAGCTGATCGAAGGAATGCTTACACATTTCAGAAGGTTGGGCGGCGAAGTTCGCATCGGGGATCCAGTTACACATGTCTCTACGCTGGGCACGCGCGTTACCGGGGTCGAGACCAGAAGCGGTTGGTCGGGGCAGTTCGATGCCGTGGCGTCGAATGCCGACCTGATGCATTCATACCGCGATCTTATGCCTGATAATCTACATGCAAAACGGCGCGCAAAGGCTCTGTCCAAAAAGCGTTTTTCTCCGAGCCTGTTCGTCGTCCACTTTGGCTTGGAAGGCACTTGGCCGGGCATCCCGCACCACATGATCCTGTTCGGTCCGCGCTACAAAGGGCTGCTCGACGACATCTATACCCACGGCGTGCTGCCCGAGGATTTCTCGATCTACCTGCATCATCCGACCGTGACGGACCCCTCGGTGGCGCCGGAAGGCATGAGCACGTTCTACGCGCTGGTGCCGGTGGCCAACATGGGCAAGCTGCCGGTCGACTGGGACCAGGTGGGGCCAATCCTCGAAAAGCGCATTCTCGATGAAGTGGGGCGCAGGCTGATCCCGGACATTCATTCGCGTATCGTAACGAAGTTCAGCTATGCGCCGAGCGACTTCAAGGCGGACCTTTCCGCCCATCTCGGCAGCGCCTTCAGCCTGGAACCACTGCTTACGCAAAGCGCCTGGTTCCGCGCGCACAATCGTGACGATACGATTTCGAACTTCTACCTTGTCGGCGCGGGCACCCACCCGGGCGCTGGCATTCCCGGCGTGGTCGGATCGGCCAAGGCCACGGCGGGACTGATGCTGGAGGATCTGGCTTGAAGCGAATTGCCGTCTATTGCGGGTCCGCAACGCCTGCAGACCATCGTTACGTTACGCTTGCCCGCGACGTAGGGCAGGAACTGGCGCGCCGCGGAATTGGCGTAGTCTATGGCGGCGGGCGCATGGGATTGATGGGCGCGGTTGCCTATGGCGCGCTCGATGCCGGCGGAGAAGTGATCGGCGTCATTCCCGAAGGGCTCGTGGGTAGTGAGGTAGCCAACTACGACTGTACCGACCTGCAGGTCGTAGCGGGCATGCACGAACGCAAGAAGCGCTTTACCGACCTGTCGGACGGATTCCTGACCATTCCCGGCGGCGTGGGCACGATGGACGAGTTGTGGGAAGCGGTCAGCTGGGCGCAGCTTGGCTATCACGCAAAGCCTGTCGGCCTGCTCAACGCCTTTGGGTTCTACGATCATCTGCTCGCTTTCAACCGGCACATGATCGAGGTGGGCTTCATTCGCGAGGCTCATGCCGGCATCATTCTGGCCGAGCCCAGCCTCGACCTGCTCCTTGCCCGCATGGCAGCGCACGAACCCCACGTGCCGATCTTCGCGATGAAAGCGGACGATCTTTGACCGATGCTTGATCGGAAGGATCTCGTTAGTAACGCCCGAACGTCGATCATGAAGGGCTCGAAAAGCTTTGCCGCCGCCAGCCACTTGTTCGACCGCGAAACGCGCGAGCGCGTCTGGTTGCTCTACGCCTGGTGCCGCAGATGCGATGACATCATCGATGCACAGGACCACGGCGGCGCGCTGGGTGACCAGAGCGGGGCAGCGGAGCGTCTGCTGCTGGTGCGCGAGAAGACGACATTGGCCTTCGCGGGACGCGAGACAGACGATCCGGCGTTCGACGCTCTCGGACTTGTCGCGCGCGAGACCGGATTGACCCTGGAGATGGCAAGTGCGGTCATCGATGGCTTTGCGCTCGATGCCGCCGACTGGCAGCCCCATTCCGAAGCCGATCTCATGCGCTACTGCTGGCATGTCGCGGGTGCCGTAGGCGTGATGATGGCGGTGGTGATGGGCGTTTCACCCGACGATCAGGACACGCTCGACCGGGCCTGCGATCTTGGCCTTGCCTTCCAGTTAGCCAATATCGCGCGCGACATCGAAGAGGACGACGCGGCCGACCGTTGCTACGTTCCGCTCGACTGGCTGGCCGAGGAGAACATTCCGCCCGGCGAGCAGATGAAACCGCATTTCAGGCCCGCTCTTACCCGGATCGTGAAGCGTATGTGCCATACCGCGCATGTCCACGAGTGTTCGGCGCGCATCGGAGCGGCGCGGCTGACGCGCCGCCAGCGCTGGGCCATTCTGTCTGCCGCTGGAATATACGGCGAAATAGCCCGCGAGGTCGAGCGGCGCGGCGACCATGCCTGGGACCATCGCACAGTCGTTAGTAACGCGCGCAAGATTAGCTTTATCGGTAAGGCGGCACTCGCCTCGATCCGTCCCGTGCCGCGATCATGCATTGCCATGGCCAGCGAACGGCGGTTCAAGCGCGGTGACCTTATCGCGCTGGCAAAGCGCAGTCCGGAGCCGACGGGCATTGCAATGTGACTTGACTGCATCTCGCCTTGCTCATCGGCGGATTTATGGCAGGGTCTGGCAGATTGGGCGGGAGACGGTCGTGACTGAGGAAGATTCACCCGTAACGTTACCCGACGAGCCAAGCGCGAAGAGCGACCCGCTCGTCTATCGCACGAAGTTGCCGGTGCGGATCTGGCACTGGATCAATGCCGTGACGATCTTCGTCATGTTGATGAGCGGTGCGACGATCTTCAACGCCCATCCCCGCCTATATTGGGGTGCATACGGGGCGAACTACGACGATCCCTGGCTGGTGATCGGCCGTCATGGGCAGGAAGGCTATCTCTATCTTGCCGGCCTGGAAATTCCCACAACGGGATTCCTGGGCCTGACCTCAACATCGACCCGCGCGTTTCCACCGCTGGTCACGATCCCGAACTACTACAGCCTTGCCGAGGGCCGCCAGTGGCACTTCTTCTTTGCATGGGTGCTGGTGATATCGATTGTGCTTTTCGTGATCTACGCGATCGGGTCAAGGCATCTGCACCGCGATCTTGCGCTCAAGCCCGAGGAGCGCAAGCTTTCGCATCTGTGGCATGACATCAAAAGCCATGCCCGGCTGCGGTTCCCCACGGGCGAAGCGGCGCGATCGTACAATCCACTGCAGAAGATCGCCTATCTTGCGGTGATCTTCTGCCTGATCCCTCTAGTGGTGCTCACGGGCATGACGATGTCACCCACGCTCAATGCTGCCTTCCCCTGGCTTCTCGATGTCTTCGGCGGACGGCAATCCGCCCGTTCGATCCACTTCCTGTGCGCCGCAGGGTTTGCCGGGTTCATCCTTGTCCATTTGGCAATGGTGGTGCTCGCCGGCCCGCTGAACGAACTTCGCTCCATGATTACCGGCTGGTATCGCCTGCCCGCACCGCGTGAGGAGAAGCAACCATGACTCTCGTTTCACGCAGGTCGGCACTAATCGGCGCCACGGGGTTGCTCGTTGCGGGATGCGACAGGATCACCACCTCACCTGCAGTGCGCAAAGTCCTTACGCTGGGCGAGAAAGCGACGCTAAGCGGGCAGAAGTTAGTGACCGACCGTAACGCTCTTGCGCCGGAATTCACGCGTGCCGACCTTTCGCCCCGCTTCCGGGTCAACGGTAATGCCATGCCCCGTTCTCCTGAATTTGCCAGGCTCATGCAAAATGGCTTTGCCGATTGGAAGCTGGATGTCGGCGGCCTGGTGCGGACGCCGCTCAGCATCGGCATGGCAGCGCTGAAATCGGCACCCCAGCGCACGCAAATCACCCGCCATGACTGCGTGGAAGGGTGGAGCGCGATCGGAGAGTGGACCGGAACGCCGCTCGGCCCGTTATTGCGGCACGCAGGAATTTCATCGAATGCACAGTATGTTGTGTTTCATTGTGCAGATGATTTCTCAGGAACGCCCTATTACGAAAGCATCGACGTGGCCGAGGCGATGCACCCGCAGACGATCCTGGCCCACACCATGAACGGCGCTCCGCTTACCATCGAACATGGCGCGCCGATCCGGCTGCGTGTCGAACGCCAGCTCGGATACAAGCAGGCCAAATACGTGATGAAGATCGAGGCGGTCGCCTCGCTTGCCGGCATTCACGGCGGCAAGGGCGGCTATTGGGAGGACCATTCCGGGTACCAGTGGTACGCCGGGATCTGATCCCCCTGCCCCTTTTCGTCACGTTACAGGCCGCAAATCAGCGCATCAGCACAAGCTCTTCGGCCATCGAAGGGTGAAGCGCCACTGTTGCGTCAAAATCGGCTTTGGTCAGCCCGGCCTTCACCGCGATGGCCGCGGCCTGAAGGATTTCCGGCGAATCCGGGCCGATCATGTGAATGCCAAGTACCCTCTCAGACGTGCCTTCGACGATCATCTTGTAGAGTCCGCGCTCGGGCCGGTGGCCGAAGATGTTCTTCATGGGCCGAAAATCGGACGAATAAACCTTTATGTTGCCACCGAAAGCAGCGCGCGCCTGCGCCTCGGTCAGGCCCACGCCAGCAAGCGGGGGCTGTGAAAACACTGCGCTGGGGATGCAATCGTAGCTGATCTTGATGTCCTTGCCCCCGAAGACGCGGTCGGCAAAGGCCTGACCTTCGCGGATGGCAACAGGCGTGAGCTGGACCCGGTCCGTTACGTCACCGATAGCAAAGATGCTTTCGCATGATGTCTTGCCGGTGTCGTCGACCACGATCTCACCACGTTCGCCAAGCGTGATCCCTGCGCTTTCGAGCCCGAGGCCCTCGGTCTTGGGGCGGCGGCCGGTGGCGACAAGTACGACATCGGCGGGGATGGGGTCCGGCTGGCCAGCGAGAAAGACGTTGAGGCTGCCGTCTTCCTGCTTCTCGACCTTTTCGAACGGGCAGTTGAAGCGATACTGGATGCCGCGTGCCATGGTGATCTGCAGCAAGCGATCGCGCATCGATTCATCATAGCCGCGCAGAAGCGTCTCGCTGCGGTTGACGACCGTTACATGACAACCGAGAGCATTGAAAATTCCCGCGAATTCCATCGCGATGTAGCCCGCTCCCGAGATAACCACGCGCTTGGGCAGGCTTTCGAGATGGAAAACCTCGTTCGAGGTAATGCAATGCTCATTGCCTTCGAATTCGGGCATGAGCGGCCAGGCACCTGTGGCGACAAGGATGTACCTTGCGGTGATCTCGCGCCCGCTTTCGGCCAGCTTGACCGAATTGGGGCCGGTGATCGTGGCGCGCTCGAGAAAGCGCTCGACCTTGTTGTTCTCGAGCGTGGTCGTGTAGGCGGTGTTGAGCCGATCGACGTCCTTCAGGACAGCGTCACGTAACGTCGGCCAGTCGAACGACATCTTCTCGACCGTCCAGCCATAATTGGCCGCATCCTGCAATTCCTCGGCGAAGTGCGAACCATAGACGAGCAGCTTCTTGGGAACGCAGCCGCGAATGACGCAAGTACCACCGATCCGATACTCTTCGGCAACGGCCACGCGCGCGCCATGACTGGCGGCGATGCGGCTGGCGCGGACACCGCCCGAACCTGCGCCAATCACGAAGAGATCGTAGTCGAAGTCCTGCTCAGCCATCATGCGCTCCTTGTCGATGAGCGCATATGGCCTCTGGCCTTGCGCAAGACCAGAGGCATTTCAGGGCAAATTGTTAGTGACCCAAACCGTCAGCCACCGATTCCGGCGAGCGCGAGCAGGGACTCGGTCGAGGCATCGAAACCTTCACCTCCGCCCGCATCGATCTGCTTGGCGATGGCCTTGCCCAGCTCCACGCCGAACTGGTCGAACGGGTTGATGCCGAGCATCGCAGCCGAGACGAACGTGCGATGTTCGTGAAACGCGATCAGCGCACCGAGCGTTGCCGGGTTCAGTTCGTCACAAAGGATCGTGGCGGAAGGGCGATCGCCGGGATAGGCGCGTGCGCCCCCTAGCGGATCACCGGCACCCGAAGCCTTGCCTGCCATCAGCGCCGCACCCTGCGCAAAGCAGTTCGACAGCAGGATCTGGTGATGCACCGGATCGAGATCATGTCCCTGCGCCTTGACCGCGAGGAAATCGACCGGGATCAGGTGCGTACCCTGGTGGAGCAGCTGGAACACGGCATGCTGGGCATCGGTGCCGACCCCGCCCCAAGTCACCGGCGCGCTCGGCCGGGTGAGCGGCGTGCCATCTGCCAGCACGCGCTTCCCGTTCGATTCCATTTCGAGCTGCTGGAGATAGTCGGGCAGCAAAGCGAGCCGTTCGTCATAGGCGAAGACCGCGCGGGTCTGGCAACCGCGCACTTGCGCATAGTAGAGATCGGCGAAGGCCGCGCGCGCGACGACGTTTTCGGCAAGGTCAGTATCGACGAAATGACGGTCGATCGCGGCGGCACCGTCGAGGAATTCGGCAAAGCCTTCCCAGCCAAGGGCGATGGCGACCGGGAAGCCGATCGAGGACCATAGCGAATAGCGTCCGCCGACCGTTTCGGAGAACGGCAGAACGCGGGTTTCATCGACGCCCCATTCGACGGCCTTTTCAGGTGCGGCGGTAAGGGCGATGACGCGGCCATAAGGATCGGCAACGCCGTTCTCGCTCAGCCATTCCAGCGCCGAGGCGGCGTTTGTCATGGTTTCGGTGGTGGTGAATGTCTTGGACGCAAGCGCGATGATCGTGCTCTGCGGGTCGCAAGCGTTCATTGCCGCCTCGAGCGCGCAGCCATCGATGTTCGAGACGACATGAACCGCAACCTTGGCGCCATCGCGCGTCAGCGCGTCGATCGCCAGCGCCGGGCCCAAGGCCGAACCGCCAATGCCGATGTGGATCAGGCTCTTCACTTCGCCGAGCGCGCCGTCATGGATGGCATCGACGAGCATGCGCATGCGCGCGTGAAGGGCTTCGGCCTCCTCGACGCTGGCATCCTTGCCAATGCCGCGCTCGGCGGTGTGTTCAGCGGCGCGGCCTTCGGTATTGTTGATCTTCTCGCCATTGATCAAGGCGGCGCGACGGCCTTCGACGTCCATCGCTGCGGCAATTGCGCCGAACATCGCCATGACTTCCATCGACAGGTGAGTCTTTGACCAGTCAAACCGGATGGCGCCGCCCGGAAGATCGAGCGTGGTCGCAAAGGTATCGAGCCGCGAGGGATCTTCAAACAGGCTCTTGAGCGTTGGCCGGGGCAGGCCATCGAGCGCCGTCCAATAAGTTTCCGCTTCGGCTACGGTCATGGCAATCCTCTTTCGTTTCGCAACTGCGAGACCGACCTATGCCCGCTGCTTGGCTTCGCGCCAAGCCGCTGTTCACCTGCCGGCAAGCTTCGCAGACGTATTTCGGGACTGTATTATTAAAACAACACACTTGACGAAGGGCACCTGTGGCAACATGACCGCGACGATGAACGACACGCCCGAAGCCTCGCCCACGCCCGCTCAGTCGGCCTCGGCCCACCCTACGCCGGCAAAACCGGAGAAGAAGGAGGACAGTTTTCCCGTCTTCCTGATCAAGCTCGTGCTGGTCGTGGCAATCTTCCGCAGCTTCATCTTTGCGCCGTTCAACATTCCTTCGGAATCGATGCTGCCTCGGCTGGAGAACGGCGACTACCTGCTCGCCGCCAAATGGCCCTTCGGCTACAGCAAATATTCGCTGCCGTTCAGCGCGCCGTTGATCCCCGGTCGGATTCTGGCAAATCAGCCAACGCGCGGCGATGTGGTGATCTTCAAGGCGCCTCCCGGCAACGATGTCGACTATATCAAGCGCGTGATCGGTCTGCCGGGCGATACCGTCCAGATGATCGGCGGGACGCTGCACCTCAACGGCAAGCCGGTGCCAAAACAGCGCGTTGCAGACTTTGTCATCGCCGTCACGCCCAACACTGATTGCCTCTCGCCGGAATTCGAGGCGACCGAGAAGGACGGCAAGGCGACCTGCCATTACCCGCAGTATCGCGAGACGCTGCCTGAAGGCAAAACCTACAACGTGCTCGACCTCGGCTATCGCCCGCAGGACGACACCCCGCCGGTAGTCGTGCCCGAAGGCCAGATGTTCCTGATGGGCGACAACCGCGACAACTCGATGGACAGCCGGTTCCCTGCCATGGAAGGCGCCGGGATCGGCCTGGTCCCGCAGGAGAACCTCGTCGGCCGCGCAACCGTGATGATGTGGTCTACCGATGGCAGCGCGAACTGGTTCCTGCCGTGGACCTGGTTCACCGCCGCACGCTGGAACCGGATCGGAGGCACGTTCTGAGCACGTTGGCCGCACAGGCCTCCGCCTATGTCGCGGAGTTGACCGGCGCGCCCCCTGCCCGCGCGGACCTTTGGGCCGAGGCGCTCACGCATGGCTCTATGGGCGAAAAGCGCGATTACCAGCGCCTGGAATTCCTTGGCGACCGGGTGCTTGGGCTCGTGATCGCCGAATGGCTGCACGAAAAGAGCGACGCTGCCGAGGGCAAGCTCTCGCAACGGCTCAACGCGCTGGTCAGCCGCGAGACCTGCGCCGACGTGGCGCGCGCAATTGCACTGCCTCTCCACATCCGCCTCGGAAAGCAGGCGCGTGACGATGGCGGCGCGCAAAGCGACAACATCCTGGGCGACGTGATGGAAGCGCTGATCGGGGCGCTTTTCGTCGAACGCGGCTTCGAAGCCGCACGCGATTTCGTGCGCAAGGTCTGGGAAAAGCCCATGGTTTCGGGCACCGGCCAGCGCAAGCACCCCAAGGCGGCGCTGCAGGAATGGGCGGCCGGCAACCGCCGCAAGCCGCCGGTCTACACCATGGTCACTCGCGAAGGTCCCGATCACGCCGCAACCTTCACCGTTTCGGTCGAGGTCAAGGGCGTGGGCGAGGCAAGCGCGCGCGGATCGAGCAAGCAGGAAGCGGAGACCGCTGCTGCCCTGGCATTCATGCAGGCTTATGCCTGAAGGCCGATTGGCCTATACTCCCCCGATACACTGACAGAGATTTTCACAGATGACCGAAAAATGTGGCCTCGTGGCCGTGCTTGGCGCGCCGAACGCCGGAAAATCCACCCTCGTCAATTCGCTCGTGGGGCAGAAGGTGGCAATCGTTTCGGCCAAGGCGCAGACCACGCGCGCGCGCCTGATGGGCATCGCGCTGGAGGGTGAGGCCCAGATCATACTGGCGGACACGCCCGGCCTGTTCGAACCCAAGCGCAGGCTGGACCGGGCGATGGTCAGTGCCGCTTGGGACGGTGCGCAGGAAGCTGACGCGATCCTGCTGGTGGTCGATGCGCGCAAGAAGAAGCGCGATTACCTCGAACCTATCCTTGAAAGCCTAAAAGGCAGGCCAGAGCGCAAGATCCTGGTGCTTAATAAAGTCGATTCCACCGCCAAGGAACCGCTGCTGATTATGGCCGAGGAACTCTCGGCCGATGCAGCCTTCGACGAAGTATTCTTCATTTCGGCGCTGACCGGCGATGGCGTGCCTGAATTGAAGCAACGCCTTGCCGCGCTGATGCCCGAGACCGCCTGGCATTATCCCGAGGATCAGGTCTCCGATGCCAGCGAGCGCCTGATGGCTGCGGAAATCACACGCGAGCAATTGTACCGCCAGCTTCATGACGAGCTGCCTTACGACAGCACCGTTCGCCCGGAAAAGTACCTTCACCGCAAGGATGGATCGATCGAGATTCACCAGCAGATCGTGATCACGCGCGAAACGCAGCGCGCCATCGTGCTTGGCAAGGGCGGTTCGAAGATCAAGTCGATCGGCGAGGCATCGCGCAAGGAGCTTTCGACTCTGCTCGAGACCAAGGTCCATCTGTTTCTGCACGTGAAAGTGGACGAGCGGTGGGCTGACGCCAAGGAAATCTACGAGGAAATTGGGCTCGAATGGGTCAAGTGAAGCCGTTCTGGGCCTTGCTGGCCTTCGCGGGGGCACTTGCGGGGCCATCCGCCCTGGCAAAGCCCGCCGGCCTGGCCGAAGGCGCGCGCTACGTGGCCATGGGCAGTTCGTTTGCCGCCGGGCCGGGCGTCGGTCCGGTTACGCCCGGAACGCCGCCACGCTGCGGCCGGGGCACACTGAACTACCCCAATCTTCTGGCGCAGAAGCTGAAGCTCGACCTTGTCGACGCGACCTGCAGTGGCGCCACCACGGAACATGTGCTGGGGCCATGGAAGGAACTGCCGCCGCAATTGGACAGCGTGGATGCCACGACGCGGCTGGTCACGATCACCATCGGCGGCAACGACGTGGCCTTTGTCGGCAACATCTTCGCAGCCGCCTGCGAGGGGATGACAGTGCCAGAGCCGCGCTGCCAGCCATGGCGCGCAGTGAGCGAGCAGGAATGGCGCGATGACGAGCAGCGCATGCGCACCATCGTGCGCGAGGTGCGCAAGCGTGCACCTGACTCAAGAATCGTGCTGGTCGATTACATCACAGTATTGCCGCCAAAAGGGACGTGCGAGGCCGTGCCGATCACGCCCGAGCGGATGGCCTACAGCCGAGGCGTAGCCAAGCGCCTCGCCAGGATGACCGCCAAGGTTGCGCGCGATGAGCGTGCCGAAGTGCTGAAGTTCTCGCGCCTGTCGAAGACCCACGCACCATGTTCGGCCATGCCGTGGAGCAACGGGCTGACGGCGCCGCAGGGGGACGGCATTCCCGTCCACCCCAATCAGGCAGGCCACCGTGCTGCGGCAGAGGCTCTGGCAATACTATTGACGAAATGACGCCAGATTAACCTGATCGGGCGCGTACCAGACCGACGCAGCCCTGTACCGAGACGGGCTCCCTGCCCGATCAGACCGGGAGCCGTCGTCAGCACGCGATCACATCATTTCATGCCGAAGCCGCTTTGGCGGTCTTGGCGGCGGACGGTTTCTTGGCTGGGGCCTTTTTGGCCGTTGCAGGTTTGGCGTCTGCCTTCTTGGCAGCAGGTTTCTTCGCAGTTGCCTTCTTCGCGGGCGCTTTCTTCGCGCCCTTCTTGCCTTTCGCCGGGCCCTTGGCTGCGCGTTCGTCGATCAGGGCGATCGCTTCCTCCAGCGTCAGAGTTTCGGGCTGCTTGTCCTTGGGCAAGGTGGCGTTGGTCGTTCCGTCCGTTACATAGGGACCATAACGGCCCGCCATGAGCTTCATCTCGCCACCCGAAGTCGGGTGGGGGCCGAAGGTGTTGAGCGGTTCTGCAGCGGCGCGATTGCCCCTGCCCCCGGCCCCCGCTGCGGCGGCTGCGAGCAACATGACGGCGGCGTTCATGCCGGTTTCGAAGACTTCGGCAGTGCTTTTGAGGCGGGCATATTTGCCGTCATGCGCCAGGTAGGGACCATAACGACCGATGCTGGCGGTGATGGGATTGCCGGTCTCGGGATGCTGGCCAACCTCGCGCGGGAGTCCGAGCAGCTTCAGCGCCCACTCCAGATCAAGCTCGCCGATGTCCTTGGGGATAGAGGCGCGCTTGGCCTCCTTGCCATCACCCAACTGAACGTAAGGGCCGAAACGGCCGGTCTTGCGAGACACGTCGAGACCCGTCACCGGGTCCTTGCCCAGTGCGCCGTCCTCACCCTCGGCGCCCTCACCCGCCCCGCCCGGCTGGGCAAACTTGCGGGTGTACTTGCACTCGGGGTAATTCGAGCAGGCGACGAAAGCGCCGTAGCGCCCGCCGCGAAGCGATAGGCGTCCGGCCTCGCACTTCGGGCATACGCGGGGATCGGTCCCGTCCTCGCGGGGCGGAAACAGATAGTCCGAGAGAAACTCGTCAAGCTCGGCGGTCACCTCGCTTGGCTTCTTCTCCATCACCTCGTCGGACTTTGGCTTGAAATCGCGCCAGAAATCGGCAAGCACGATCTTCCATTCGGCCCGACCGCCCGAGACGTTGTCGAGTTCGTCTTCCATCCCTGCGGTGAATTCGTAGGCCACGTAGCGCGGGAAGAAGCGCTCGAGAAATGCTGTCAAAAGACGACCGGATTCCTCTGCGAAGAATCGATTTTTCTCGGTTCTGACGTAATTTCGATCCTTCAGGACCTGCAAGGTCGCTGCATAAGTCGAGGGGCGTCCGATTCCCAGTTCCTCGAGCCGCTTGACGAGGCTGGCTTCGGAATAGCGCGGCGGCGGCTGGGTGAAATGCTGCGTGGCATCGACGCCGCGCTTGGCAGGCGTATCGCCCTTTGCCATGGCGGGAAGCA
This sequence comes from Novosphingobium sp. HNCC26DJ243, assembly GCF_057180545.1. Classification (NCBI taxonomy): domain Bacteria; kingdom Pseudomonadati; phylum Pseudomonadota; class Alphaproteobacteria; order Sphingomonadales; family Sphingomonadaceae; genus Novosphingobium; species Novosphingobium sp. HNCC26DJ243. The sequence continues at coordinate 435,496 of NZ_JBXUGN010000001.1, forward strand.
GGCCGCTTTCCTCGTCATCGCCTTCTGCCTTCTGGTCGCGGCCTTCTTCGTAGACGGCAAGGAAGCCGGGGAACTTCACGACCTGGCCGGTCGCGCGCAGCTCGTGCTTGCCGGTGCCATCGCGCAGCGTGACGCTGGTGCGCTCGATGCTGGCCGAGGCCATCTGGCTGGCCATGGCGCGCTTGTAGACGAGGTCGTAAAGCCGCGCCTCGTCGCCCGAACCATAGCGGTCTTTCGAGAAGTCGGTCGGACGAATGGCCTCGTGTGCTTCCTGAGCATTCTTGGCTTTCGTCTCGTAATGACGGGGTTTTTCGGGAAGGTAATGCCCATCATAGCGATCGGAAATCGCCTTGCGCGCAGCCGAGATGGCGCTTGGGTCCATCTGTACACCGTCGGTACGCATGTAAGTGATCGCACCCGCCTCATAGAGCGTCTGGGCGACACGCATCGTGTGGCTCGCCGAGAAACCCAGTTTGCGGGCGGCCTCCTGCTGCAAGGTCGAGGTGGTGAACGGTGGATAGGGATTGCGACGGGTCGGCTTTGTCTCGACCTCCTCAACCCGGAACGTGGCAGCCTCGACAACCGCTTTGGCCTTCATGGCGGCGCCTTCATCGCCCAGCGTCAGCTTGTCGAGCTTCTGGCCATCGAAACGCACGAGGCGCGCGGCAAATTCCGTTCCAGTCTGCTCGAGACGAGCGATAACCGACCAGTATTCCTGCGAGCGGAATCCTTCGATCTCACGCTCGCGCTCGACGATCAGGCGCAGCGCGACCGACTGGACACGTCCGGCAGATTTTGCACCCGGCAGCTTGCGCCAAAGGACCGGCGAGAGCGTAAAGCCGAACAGGTAATCAAGTGCGCGGCGGGCGAGATAAGCGTCGATCAGATCCTGGTCGAGTTCGCGCGGGCGCTTCATCGCGTCCGTCACCGTCTGTTTGGTGATTGCGTTGAAGGTTACGCGTTCGACTTCCTTAGGAAGCACCTTACGTTTCTTGAGCAACTCCCTGACATGCCAAGAAATTGCCTCCCCTTCGCGATCAGGGTCGGTTGCGAGGATCAGTCGGTCTGCGCCCTTGGCCGCATCGGTGATCGCCTTCACGCGCGACGCCTTGTCGCCGTAAAGTTCCCAGTCCATCGCGAAGTCCTCGTCCGGGCGGACAGAGCCGTCCTTCACCGGAAGATCGCGGATGTGGCCATAGGAGGCGAGGACCTTGTAGCCGGGGCCCAGGTACTTCTCGATGGTCTTCGCTTTGGCGGGGGATTCTACGATGACAAGCTGCATGATCTGGAAAGGCAGTCCTTACGTGTACGTGTACGCGAGGGTGGCGGCCCCAAAGCAGGTTCGTCAAGCGACTTAGTTGGTCCGCTCGTCCGGACAACCGCCCTTGGACTTCAGGCAAACACATCGTCGTACTGCGCGCCGTTGCCGGTCAGCGCGCGATAGACTGCCACGCCGATCAGCACGCCGAGCATGCCCAGCGCGCTCGACGCCAGGTTGATAACTGCTTGCGTGGGGATGGTGAGCGGTGCCGATGCCGCTTCGCCATCCACCGCTTCCAGCACGCCTGAGCCTGCCGCGAAGGCGACGATCACCGCGAAAGCCACGATATAGGCGATGTAGACGACGGCGATCGCCCAGGCGCTATCGCGCGTACGCTCCCAACTCATCGACAGTGCATCAGATGCCGAACGTCCTTCGGCAACGATCAGCGGCGAAACCATCGACCACCGGGCCATCAGATATAGGCCCGGCACGATCAACAGGACGAAGGCCAGGCCCACGCCGAGCGCGGTGAGGATCGATGCGCCGAACAGCGAGCCGTAGGAGCGGCTGGGGGTAACCATCAGCGATTCGCCGCGCAGGATGGCCTCGGTGACATGGTAGGTGACGAAGAAGTTCACGATTGCAGCCAGCAGCGATGCCACGGGTGCCCCAGCGCCACTGCCCATCACAACGTCAAGCACGGTCGTGAAGGTGGCAATGAACCCTGCGGCGACCACCCAGATGCGGGCGTGGCCAATCGCGAGGTCTGTGATGCCTGAAAACAGCGAACCCACGCTGACCTTGTTCTGCCCGATCATCAAATTCCCCCGATTCGTCTAGCCAGCCAGCGATACGCGTCCGCCGGCATGTCGCACGAGCCTGCCCGCCAGTTCGAGTTCGAGCAAGGCCATCTGTACTGCGCCGGCCGCGGCCCCGCTCTGCCGGATGAGTTCGTCCACAGCGATTGGCGCAAGTCCCAGCAATTCGCCGACGTCTGCCGGCTGGTCTGCAAGATCAGGCGCGTAGGCCAATGTGGTTTCGCGGAAGGTCGATCGGGGCTTGCCCTCGAACCCCACCAGAAGCTCGATGACATCTTCCGGAGATTGCACAAGGATCGCGCCCTCGCGGATCAGCTGGTTGCATCCCTGCGACCGGCTGTCGAGCGGAGAACCGGGAATGGCCATGACCTCGCGCCCGGCTTCAGCGGCGAGGCGAGCGGTAATCAGCGAGCCCGACCGGGGAGCGGCCTCCACCACCAGCGTCCCTGTGGCGAGTCCTGCGATGATGCGGTTGCGATGCGGGAAATGGCGCGCCAACGGCTCGGTCCCCGGCGGCATCTCGGCGATAAGCAGGCCTTCGTTGGCCACCTGCTCCTGCAGCGCGGCATTTTCGGGAGGATAGGCGATGTCGATCCCGCTGGCGATCACGCCAACCGTGCCTCCGCCTTGCGCCATTCCGGCGAGCGCTCCGCGATGGGCCGCTGCATCGATGCCCCGTGCCAGACCCGACATGACGACGTAACCATGCCCTGCAAGCGCGGTCGCAAAATCGCGCGACAGCTTTGCCGCAGCGGCCGAGGCGTTGCGGGCACCGACAATGGCAATCGAAGGTCGCGAAAGCAGCCCTGCGTCGCCGCGGACCGTGAGGATGGGAGGCGGTGTTTCAAGTGCCGCGAGCAGTGCAGGGTAATCTGCGCCGTCATGGAACAGGTAGCGGGCTCCGGCGGCCCTGACTGCCGCAACTTCGGCCTCGATGCGTTCAGGCGAGGCGGGTCTGTAAGGCGCTCCACCCCGTGCCGCGAGATCGGGAAGCGCTTCGAGCGCGTTGCTCGCCGTGCCGAACCGGCGCAACAACTGATTGTAGCTGACCGGACCTATATTTGGTGATCGCAACAGGCGAATGCGGGCGAAGGCCTCGTCCCGGGTAAGCGTGGCAGCGCCCGCGTTCACTTCTTGCTGCCGACTTTCGGTTCTGTCCCGGCGCGCAGGCGGGCGATATTCTCACGATGGAGGAATACCACCAGCAGCGCGAGCAGCGCCAGAACGGGAAGATAGGGGTAATGCCCGAACACCGCCGCGACGACCGGCGCCACGATGGCCGCGCTCATGCCACCGAGCGAGGAGGTGCGGCTTGCAGCCAGCACCCCTAGCCAGGTCACTGCGTAGGCAAGGCCGATCGGCCATGCGAGCCCGAGCGACACGCCCATGAGCGTTGCCACGCCCTTCCCGCCCTTGAACCGGAGCCAGACCGGGAAACAATGCCCCAGAACGACAGCGAGGGCTGCAACAGCCTCATTGCCGGGCCAGTAGTGGCGGGCGATGAGCACGGCGGCGAGGCCCTTGGCCATGTCGAGCAGCAGGGTTGCGGCTGCAAGGCCTTTCCTGCCCGTCCGCAACACGTTGGTCGCGCCGATATTGCCCGAGCCGATTGAGCGCAGATCGCCTGCGCCGGTGAGGCGGGTGAGGATGAGGCCGAAGGGGACCGAGCCCAGCAGATAGCCGACAACAAGGGGAAGAAACGTATTCACGGCGCTGCTCATACCCAATCCTTATGCAAAAGCGAAAGAGGCGAGTTTCCATTTTGCAGCCAATCCCGATACAAGCCTGCGCATGAGCTTTGCCGCCCCCGTTTCAAGTCAACCCGGTTCGATCGATCCTGCGGCCCCCATCCTGCTGTTCGATTCAGGTGTGGGCGGACTTTCGGTGCTCGGAAAGGTCCGCCAGCTTCTCCCGGACGCGCCGGTCATTTATGTCGCTGACAACGCCGGACTTCCCTACGGAGCCAAGAGCGAGGCACAGATCGCCGCACGGGTTTCGGGGCTACTGGGCCGACTGACCGAGCGACTGCGCCCACGCCTCGTTTGCATCGCCTGCAACACGGCTTCGACGATCGCACTTGCCTCTGTCCGCGAAGTGCTGGAAGTGCCGATCGTCGGCACCGTCCCGGCAATAAAGCCTGCAGCCGCGATGACCCGGACCGGTGTGATCGGCCTGCTCGGGACCGAGGCAACGATTCGTCAGGCCTATGTTGACCGGCTCGAGACGGAATTCGCTGCCGACAAAAGGTTGCTGCGGCACGGCGCTCCCGAATTGGTCGCCGCCGCCGAAGCCAAGCTGCGGGGCGAACAGGTCGATCCGGCAGTCTATGCCCGAGCGGCAGATGCATTGCGCGCCATGCCGAGCGGTGCCGATATCGACACGGTGGTCCTTGCCTGCACCCACTTTCCTCTGGTTGCCGACGAGTTGACTGAGGCGTTTGGCCCGGGCGTGTCTTTCATCGATGGTTCCGACGGCATCGCCCGACGGATAGCCTATCTGACAGAGGGTCAACCGTGGCAGCGCTCGAGTGACGATATCGCGCTTTTCACCCGTGGCGGAAAGGACGTGGACCTTCTGGCACCCGTCCTGTCCACATATGGCCTGAAGCAAATTGACGTTTTCTGATCCGGACTGGCGGATGGTGCCGATCCGGATGGCGTGGGGGGCCACGAAGTGAGCCGATTGTCGAAGACGTTAATGGGCATGTTGCTGCTTGTCGGGGCTGCTTACTACTGGCTGATGGTCAACGCTGGCCCTGCCGATGCCCCAATCCGCAGGATCGACCTTGCCCAGTTGCGCGCTGCAGCGAATGCGATGCCGGGCAAGAAGCCCATGGGCCTTGAATATGTGGTCATCGCGAGGCGGGATATTCCCGGCGGAGCACTGGCAGCGGGGATTGGGCTTCGTCAGGTGACTTCGGGTGTGATCGCATGGCACCTTGTCACGCCAGGCGGTGGGATCGTGATCGACAGCGGGCTGATGCCGGCTGACGCCAAGGCCATGAAAATGGGCCATTATGACAAGCGCGCCGCAGCGCTGGTCGGGGAGTGGATGGACCAGGCAAGCCTGATTCTCTTCACCCATGAGCACATCGACCATGTCGGCGGGTTTCTGGATCATCGGGCGTTCGAGACGATCGCACGCAAGGCCATGATCTCGCCGGAACTGCTGCGCGGAATGACCTCGCATTGGCGGGAGAGCACGGGCCTTATCCCTCAGCCGCGCCCCTTCCCTCCAATCATGCCAGTGGCGCCGGGCGTGGTGCTCATCCAGACTCCGGGACATACGCCGGCCTCGCAAATGATTTTCGTCCAGACGGCGGACCGGCGCGAATACCTCTTTGCTGGGGACACCGGGTCACTTGCCGACAACATCATGAAGATGACCCCACGGTCACGCCTGCTGGCCGATTGGCTGGTCAAGGAAGACAGGCCTGCCGTCATTGGCTGGCTCAAGGGCATCGCCGCGCTGCGCAAGAAGGACTTGAAGCTCATCGTCGTGCCATCACACGATCCTAACTGGATCGCCGCAACCGCCGCCCGTGATGGTTTCGTCCGAGCAAGAACGGCTGTCGGACCTGCGGTCGCAAAATAGCTACGACTTTCGGACAGTTGCTCTAAATGATGCTGGAATTGCCGAGACAACAGGCGTAGAAGCCGCCCATTCGCCGATGGGCCCAAGGGATCGGGCCTCAAGGGCAAACATGTCCTTGTTGCAGGAAGGAGCGGCGGGGTGAACTACGACCAGGTTTTCGATTCAGCCATCGAGCGCTTGCACTCCGAAGGCCGCTACCGCGTTTTCATCGACATCCTGCGCAACAAGGGCGCCTACCCCAACGCGCGCTGCTTTGCCGGTCACAATGGCCCCAAGCCGATCACGGTCTGGTGCTCGAACGACTATCTCGCCATGGGCCAGCACCCCAAGGTGATCGAAGCGATGGAAGAAGCGCTGCACAATGTCGGCGCGGGCTCCGGCGGTACGCGCAACATCGGTGGCAACACGCACTACCATATCGAGCTTGAGGCCGAACTGGCCGATCTGCACGGCAAGGACGGCGCACTGCTGTTCACCAGCGGCTATGTCTCGAACGATGCCACGCTGTCGACGCTGGCCAAGATATTGCCGGGTTGCGTGATCTTCTCGGACGAGCTCAACCATGCCTCGATGATCGCGGGCATCCGCAATTCGGGCGCGGAAAAGAAGGTGTTCCGGCACAACGACGTCGAGCATCTCGAAGAGCTGTTGGCCGAGACCGATCCTTCAGTGCCCAAGCTGATCGCCTTTGAATCCGTTTATTCGATGGATGGCGACGTCGCCCCGATCCACGCGATCTGCGACCTTGCAGAAAAGTACAACGCGCTGACCTACATCGACGAGGTTCACGCAGTCGGCATGTATGGCCCGCGCGGCGGTGGCATTACCGATCGTGACGAGGCTGCCCACCGGATCGACATCATCGAGGGTACGCTTGGCAAGGCCTTCGGCGTGATGGGTGGTTATATCGCCGCCGACACGCGGATTATCGATGTGATCCGCTCCTACGCACCGGGCTTCATCTTCACGACTTCGCTTTCGCCCGTGCTGGTGGCAGGCGTTCTCGCCAGCGTGCGTCACCTCAAGGCCTCAAGCATCGAACGTGAAGGCCAGCAGGCCTCCGCCGCGTTCCTCAAGAAGGCATTTGCCGATGCGGGCCTTCCGGTCATGCCATCGACGACGCACATCGTTCCGCTCATGGTGGGTGATCCGGTGCGCGCCAAGAAGATCGCCGACATTCTGCTCGCCGAATATGGCGTCTATGTGCAGCCGATCAATTTCCCGACAGTCCCAAGAGGCACCGAACGCCTGCGCTTCACGCCCGGCCCGTCGCACACCGAAGCAATGATGACCGAACTGACCGAGGCGCTGGTGGAAATCTGGCAGCGCATGGAGCTGGAACTGCGCAAGGCCGCCTGAAGGCAGCGTCCGTTCTCTGCTGACAGGTCAGGATGACAAGGCCCTCCCATCACCGGGAGGGCTTTTTCGTTGCGCATGCCTTCCCGGCCGCCTTGATCCCGCTTGCAGACATCTGAGCTCATCGCCACCTTGAGCCGATGGAAAGGCCGTCCATCATCCGCCAACTCAAGGTCTGGGCCAAGACCATCAAGCGCGACGTTCTGGCGCTATGGCTTGCCGCGCGCGATCCGCGCGTCCCGGTAGCCGCCAAGGTGATCGCCGGCGTGATTGCGGCCTATGCGCTCTCGCCGGTCGATCTGATCCCGGACTTCATTCCCATCCTCGGCTATCTCGACGATCTGATAATCGTGCCGCTGGGGATCGCGCTGGCTGTGCGGCTTATCCCGCCGCCAGTCATGCAGGACCTGCGCAACCGCGCGAATGCTGTCGCTCGCCCGCGTTCCATTGCAGGCATTTGCATGGTGATTGCGATATGGCTCGCCCTGGCGCTCGTCTCGTATCACGTGATGGTGCCGATGAGCTAACGCAGCGACCGGCCCAAAGGAAAAAGGCCCCGCCTTGCGGCAGGGCCTTCGTCCATTTCAGCGAGACGCCAATCCGATCAGCGCAGAGATACGACGTTGTCCGAAACGCGCGGGTCACGACGGTCACCGCGATACTGGCTCGACATCGGCTCGTCCGTGACTTCGAACACTTCGGTTGCGCCGAAGCCGTTGAAGGCGGTCTTCATCGCGGCGCCGTAAGCGCCGAGCATACCGATCTCGATGAAATCGCCCGCCTTGATATCGACCGGGAGTTCGAACGGACCGTCCATGTGATCCATGTCGTCGCAGGTCGGGCCGTAGAAGCTGAACGGCTCCAGCTCGATCTCGGCGCCGTCATTGGCGACCTCGTTGCGCAGCACGCGCACGGGGAAACGCCAGCCTACGTGGGCCGCATCGAAAAGCGCGCCATAGGCACCGTCGTTGATGTACAGTTCAGTGCCGCGGCGGCGTTCGACGCGCACGATCATCGAATTGTATTCGGCGCAGAGCGCACGGCCAGGCTCGCACCACAGTTCGGCCGAGTACGACACCGGCAGCGATTCGTAGGTACGGTCGATGACGCCGAAATAGTCTTCGAGCGGCGGCGGCTCCATACCGGGATAGATCGACGGGAAGCCGCCGCCGACGTCGATGATGTCGACAAGGACCGAGGCATCGACGATGGCCGCGCGCACGCGCTCGAGCGCCTGGACATAGGCGTGAGGGCTCATCGACTGGCTGCCGACGTGGAAGCACACGCCGAGCGAGTCGGCCACCTGGCGGGTCGCCTGAAGCAGTTCCGCCGCATTGGTAAGATCGCAGCCGAACTTGGACGCGAGGCTCAACTCCGAATATTCCGACGAGACGCGCAGGCGCACGCACAGCGTCAGATCCTCGGCACCGTCGGTCGCTTCGGTGATCTTCTCGAGTTCCTCGAGCGAATCGAGGCTGAACACGCGTACGCCGTGGGCGAGATAGGCCTCACGAATGGCGCTCGAGGATTTTACCGGGTGCATGAAGCACAGCGTCGCGTCAGGGAGCGTTTCACGCACAAGGCGCGTCTCGACGATCGAGGCGACGTCGTAATGCGTCACGCCTGCATCCCAGAGCACGCGCAGCAGATCCGGCGAGGGATTTGCCTTTACCGCATAGAGCGACTTGCCCGGAAACTTCTCGACAAAGAAGCGGGCAGCGCGCGCGGCAGCGTGCGGACGGTTCAAAATGGCGGGTTGGTCAGGCGCGCAAGCGCCGACTACAGCCAGTGCGTCAGGATGGATGTGCAACTCAAGGGACCCCCAAACGGAACGTTGAACAAGGCTGCCTTGCGGTTTGGAAGTCCCCATGGGGCAGCGAGAGGGGCGTAATAAGGCCCCCACGCTGAACATCAAGTGAAAAACTCACACACGAAAACGGGCGTCAGGAAAATGAAACAATTCCAGACAGATCGCATTTTATCAGCGACTTAGCACCTCGGCCAGCGCTGCCCATGCGGGCAAGGAGAGCGGGTCGTTCGCACCGTTGGCCGCCATGGGGTGCGATGCGAATCGTGCAACCGTCATTTCCGCCGCCGGATCGACCCACAAGGTCTGGCCATGGATGCCCCGCGCGGAGAAACATCCGTTCGCATTGTTGCTGATCCACCACTGGCTGGAATAGCTCCAGCCCGGCAATTGCGGATAGCGTGCCTTGTCAAAATGGGCGGGATCGCCGCCGCTCCGGACACGGTCCACCACTGCTTCCGGGATGACTCCTGCGCCGCCCAGGCGCATCGCCTCGCCGAACCGTGCCAGGTCTTCGAGGCGCAGGCACAGCCCGCCACCGGCAAAAGGATTGCCCGAATGGTCGACGATAAGGTCCGCATCGCCGCCCATGCCAAGCGGCTGCCAGAGACGCTCGGACAGGACGTCGGCAAAGTGCCGCCCTTCGATCCGGCTTATGATCCACGCCAGAACGTCGGTATTGGGGGTGCGGTAGGTGAACCCCTGCCCATGCACGCCCGCCTTGGCAATCGTCGGGAGGTAGGAACACAGGTCAGGCGGGCCGGCGTAGTTCGCGGGGCGCGGGGTCAGGCCCAGCGCGGCGCTGTAGGCGCCGATCCCCGAGTTCGGATCGGCGTAGTCTTCCGAAAAATCGAGAGCGGTAGTCATGTCCAGAACCTGGCGCACGGTTGCGTCGGCAAAACCGCTGCCTGCCAGTTCGGGAAGATAGGCTGCGGTGAGCGCACCGGGATCGAGGCGACCCTCCTCGATCAGCATCTCGGCGATCGTACCGACGAAGCTCTTGGTGACCGAGAAGGCTATGTGCCGCGTCTCGGGGCTGGTCACGCCGAACCAGCGTTCAAACACGATCCTTCCCTGATGCAGAATCAGGATCCCATCGGTGTAGGCCTGCGTCAGCGACTCTCCGAAAGTCATGGGGCGTTCTGCACCAAGCGGAACGAAAGCGATCTCGGCCAGATCGTCATTCAGCGCCCTTGCGAAGCTTGGCCGCTGCCCAGCAGCGACACGTCGAGAGGACGCGAACTGGCGCATGTTCGAGTACGACCAGCGGATCATCGGAAAGCGCATGTGATCGGCGCGCGAGGCGAGCAGCAGCTTGTCGGGCGGTGGTGGCGATCCTTGCATCCAGCCCATCACCAAGGGATCGCTGGTCACGCCATCGAGCAAATCGCCAGCCATCACACTCTCCCGCCTACATTACTGTCAGCAGGCAGCATGCATCAGGAAAGACGGTCGCGGAAGTCCTCGTAGGAAAAGCCGCGCACCTTCTCGAGCACGTCGTTCTCGCTGTCCCAAAGCCAGATCGAAGGCAGAGGCACGCCATTGAAGGTCGTGGTCTTTACCATCGAATAGTGCGCCTGATCGAGGAACGCGAAACGCGTTCCGGGCGTGAAGCCGTTGGGCAGACGATAATCGCCGATGACATCGCCTGCGAGGCACGACGGTCCGCCCAGACGCACCGGCGCGCCACCCTCCCCGCCGTCCTCGTATTCGTCGATCGGCAGTTCGCCCAGCATCGCCGGGCGATAGGGCGCTTCGATCACGTCGGGCATGTGGCACGTCGCCGAAATGTCGGTGATGCCAAGTTGCATCCCGTTCCAGTGCGTATCGAGCACGGTGCCGACGAGAATGCCAGCATCCAGCGCCACCGCCTCACCCGGTTCAAGATAGACCTCGCAGCCGGTCTGCGCCTTCACCGCCTTGAGAAATTCGATCAGATCGGCGCGCTGATAGTCGGCGCGCGTGATGTGGTGGCCGCCGCCGAAGTTTAGCCACTTGAGCTGGCCGAGATAGGGTTCGATCCGGGGCAGAAGGGCATTCCAGGTGCGCTGGAGCGGCTCGAAATCCTGTTCGCACAGCGTGTGGAAATGAATTCCGCAGACGCCATCGAAATGCTCGGGCAGAAGCTGGTCAACCGGAAAGCCCAGACGTGAATGCGGCGCGCACGGATCGTAGCGCGGCACCTCGCCCTCGGCATGGAGTGGATTGACCCTGAGGCCGATGTCGAAGACGTCACCGCGCGATTGCGCTGCGGCGATCTCGCCTTTGAAGCGTGCGTGCTGACCGGGCGTATTGAAGATCACATGGTCGGACAGACGCAGGATTTCGGGCAGATCCTCAGCCTTGTAGGCTGCGCAATAGGTCGCGATTTCGCCCTTGTAGTGCTCGGCGGCAAGCAGCGCTTCCCACAGGCCTGACGTGCAGACGCCGTCGAGATATTCCCCGACGATCGGTGCGACCTGCCACATCGAAAAGGCCTTGAGCGCGGCGAGAACCTTGATCCCAGCGCGGTCGCGGACGTCGGCCAGCACCGCCAGATTGGCGCGCAACTTCGCCTCATCCACGACGAAAGCGGGGCTATCAACGCGGCTCAGGTCAAATTGCGCAAACGCGCCCGGATCGCCGGCTCTGGTTTCCATATTGGACTTCCGTTCTGCGCATCGTTCGACAGGCTTAGGATGAGCGGGGTTGGAAAATGCGGTGAGAGATCAGAACGCCAGCGGGCCCGCCAGTTCCTTGACCTGCCACGGCAACCCGTGCTGGTTGAGCATGTCCATGTAGGGATCGGGATCAAGCTGTTCGATGTTGAACACGCCTGCGCCGCTCCACACGCCCTGAACCATCAGCGCTGCGCCGATCATGGCGGGCACGCCGGTGGTGTAACTGACGGCCTGATTGCCGGTCTCGCGGTAGGCGTCTTCGTGGTCGCAGATGTTGTAGATGTAGAAGGTCTTCTCCACTCCATCCTTGAGGCCGGTGGCGATGTCGCCGATATTGGTCTTGCCTTTGGTCGTGGGCCCCAGCGAGGCAGGCTCGGGCAGAACGGCCTTGAGGAACTGGAGCGGGATGATTTCCTGCCCGTTATACATCACCGGATCGATCCGGGTCATGCCGACGTTCTGCAGCACGGTGAGGTGCGTGATATAGGCATCGCCGAAGGTCATCCAGAAGCGGATGCGCTCGATCTCGGGGATGTGATGCGCGAGGCTTTCGAGCTCCTCGTGGTACATCAGGTACATGTTCTTCGGGCCGACGTCTTCGAAGTCGAAGGTCTCGCGGATGGTCAGCGCGGGCGTTTCCACCCATTCGCCTTTGAGCCAGTGGCGCGCAGGCGCGGTGACTTCGCGGATGTTGATTTCCGGATTGAAATTGGTGGCGAAGTGCTGGCCATGATCGCCGCCGTTGCAATCGAGAATATCGAGCGTGCGGATCGTGTCGAGCTTGTGCTTGCGCAGCCACGTGGCGAAAACGCTGGTCACGCCCGGATCGAAGCCCGAGCCGAGCAGCGCCATAAGGCCTGCTTCCTTGAAGCGCTCCTGATAGGCCCACTGCCACTTGTATTCGAACTTGGCCTCGTCAATCGGCTCGTAATTCGCGGTGTCCATGTAATTGACGCCTGCGGCAAGGCAGGCGTCCATGATGTTGAGGTCCTGATAAGGCAGCGCGAGGTTGACGACGAGGACGGGCTTGACCTCGTTGATCAGCGCAGTCGTAGCCGCGACATCGTCGGCATCGATCTGATAGGTGTCGATCGAAACGCCGGTGCGCTCCTTCACCGAAGCGGCGATGGCGTCGCACTTGGACTTGGTGCGGCTGGCCAGCGCAATGCCGGTAAAGATGTCTGCGTTCATCGCCATCTTGTGAACCGCGACCGAGCCGACGCCGCCTGCGCCGATGACGAGAACTTTTGCCATGATGTCTCCAAAATGCCTTCATCGGCCGCGCGTTCCGAACGCGTCGCGCCCTACATGGATAGCGCCTGTAGGGGATCGGAATGACAAACCCAAGTCCCCTTTGCCACGCCTCGGACGACGTCTGCCATAAAAACGGGCAGGAAGTGGTTGAACGCACGTTATAAGTTGCATTTGACAATCTAACGCGACGACCGCACTCTTCCCGCGGAGAGTTGGGGAGACAATGCGATGCAGGCGCAAATCCTGACACCGGCAGCGGTGCTGGTGCTTTGGTCTATCGTCATGCTGTTCTGGATGGCTTTCACGCGCCTTCCGGCGCTGGGCAAACTTGGCGGCTTGGGCAAGGCAAAGCCGGGTGGACGCGGGCAGGATCTGGAAGGCGTACTGCCCGACGAGATCAACTGGAAGGCGCACAACTACAGCCACCTGATGGAACAGCCGACGCTGTTCTATGCCACGATCACCATCCTTGCCTTGATGGGACCGAGTTCATTCGATGTCGCTCTGGCCTGGGGCTATGCCGCCGTCCGCATCGTTCATTCGATCTGGCAGGCGACGGTGAACCGGGTACCAGTGCGCTTTGCCCTGTTTCTGGCATCGACCATATGCCTGACCGTGCTGGCAATCCGCGCTTTGGGAGCGACGCTCGGACACGGCTGAACCAAATCAACAACGGGGGAGAAGTGCAATGAAGATGGCTGCTATCCTGCAACCGACAGTCGCGCTGATGATCTGGACTATGGTGATGTGGCTGTGGATGTACGCCACGCGCATTCCGGCAATGAACGCGGCGAAAGTGGATCCCGACGGACTGGCGCAGGACCCGACCAAGACGCTGGATGACCTTCTTCCGGCATCCGTGCAGTGGAAAGCGCACAATTACAACCACCTGCACGAAGCGCCGACACTGTTCTATGCCGTATGCCTGACGCTTGCCGTTGCCGGCGTTGGTGGCGGTATGAGTACCAAGATTGCCTGGGCCTACGTGGGTCTGCGAGTGGTCCACTCGCTGGTGCAGGTGACGGTGAACAAGGTGATGATCCGCTTCGTCCTGTTCGCGCTCTCGTCGATCGCGCTCATGGCTCTGATCTACCACGCCGCGCGCGTCGTGTTCTAAGACCTCAAGCTCGCAAGAACAGGCTGGCCAGTTCCACATGGGTTGACCAGCGGAACTGGCCGACCGGCCTGAGTTCTGCCAGCCTGTAGCCGCCCGCTATCAACCTCACGGCGTCGCGCGCCCAGCTTGCGGGATTGCAACTGATATAGACCACGCTGGGCACTTTGCTCGCGGCAATCTGGTCGATCTGCTCCTGCGCGCCAGCGCGGGGGGGATCGAGCAGGACGCCGGCAAAGCGGTCCAGCTCCTCGACACGCAGCGGATTGCGGAACAGGTCGCGGTGCAGGCAATGGACAGGGCGTCCGCCCATTCTCGCCGCAGACTGGCACGCGAGATGAGTATCGCGCGCCGCTTCAACCGCGAGAACCTTGGTTTTCTCGCCGGCCAACGCGAAGGCGAACGTGCCGAGCCCGGAGAACAGGTCTGCGATCGTTGCCGAACCTTCAAGCCATTCCCGTGCCGCTTCGACCAGCGCCGCTTCGCCATCGCGGGTGGCCTGAAGAAAGGCACCGGGCGGCAGTGAAACCGCCGTGCCGCCAAGCGTCACAGTCACTGGTTCGGGCTCCCAGGCACCTTCAGCGCCATAGCCGCTGTCGATGGTGAGCCGCGCCAGTCCGTTATTGCGGGAGAAATCCAGCAGCGCCTCGGTCCGGGCAAGGCCTTCGACCTTCAATCCCTTGAGGCCGACCGAAAGCCCCTGATCGGCCATGGCTAGTTCGATGTCCACGCCGAGCTTGCGGTCGCCCCAGTTTTCCAGAAGCTGGCGCAACGGCTCAAGGAGCGCGACCATTTCAGGCACAAGCACATGGCATTCGCGCATGTCGACGATCTTGTGCGAGCCCTGTTCGCGAAAGCCGATGACGACGCGCTTGCCGATTGCCTGCGCATGGAGCGTGGCGCGACGACGGCTGTTGGGGGGCGACAGGTGTGGTGCTGTGGCGCCAGTCGGTTCGATCCCCTGCCCCCGCGCTGCGCCGACAACGCGATCATGGACATAGCCGGCAAGTGCGTTTTCAGACAGATGCTGCAACTGACACCCGCCGCAAGCGGGAAAATGGCGGCAGGGCGGATCGACGTGATCCGGGCCGGGCGTAAGCGTGCCATCTGCCTCGAGAATGTCGCCCGGCGCGGCCAGAGCAGCATAACGGCCATCGGCAGTCGCGCCTTCGCCCTTCGCTGCGATGCGGACGATCAGGCCGGGATTGGTCATGGGAGGCACTCTGCAAGGGCGGGACGAATGGCGTGGGCCAGTTCGGCCGGACCGAAGGCAGCACCGCAAAGCCGCGCCGCTTCGGCGTGGAGCCATAGACCTTCCTGCGCCGCACGCAATGCCTCACCGTGGACCGCCAGACGGCTTGCGATCGTTCCGGCCAGAACGTCCCCGGTCCCCGCGACGGAAAGCCACGAGGATGCACGAGGTGAGACGACCACTTCCCCCGCAGACGTTGCGATGACGCTGTCGGGCCCCTTGAATACGACGACTGCGCCGGTTGCCTTGGCCAGAGCCAGTGCCCGGTCTCGCCGCAATGGGGCAGGAGACAGGGAATAGCTGCGTTCGAGCGCTGCCATCTCCCCTTCGTGCGGGGTCAGTATGCAGCGCTTGCCAGTTGGCATAGTAGGTCGCAGGAGAACGAGCGCATCGGCGTCGATGACGGTTGGCGTGTCAGCCTGCAACATTTGCCAAAGCAGTCGCGACGCATCATCGGTGCGGCCAAGACCCGGCCCGATGAGCATGGCAGCAGCGCGCCGGTCCTTGAAGACCGAGGCCACATCACTGACGACCAGTTCGGATGGAGCGGCGACAGGGGCTTGGCCGGTCCCCAGCTTCACATAGCCTGCACCCGCTCCCTGAGCTGCCATCGCAGCAAGCATGGCTGCCCCCGGCATTTCGCCACCAATAATGCCAAGCAAGCCTCGGCGATACTTGTGAGCGTCTGCAGAAGGTGGCTGAATGGCGGGCTTGGTCAGAACCTGCGCCACACCCGCCTGCTCGGCAACGCCGATATCGACAAGGCGCAGCGCTCCCATCGACCGGCAGGCCGGCATCGCGAAATGGGCGTGCTTCCATGCGCCCAATGCGATCGTCACCGTCCAGTCGGGCAGTCCCTTATTCAAGGCCAGACCGCTGTCGCTTTCGATCCCGCTCGGCAGGTCAATGGCAATGCGATGAGGATGCCGTTCTGCCAGTCCGGTCAGAAGGTCGTACAGGTCCTGCGGCAGGCCGCGCGTCAACCCGCTTCCGAACAGACAGTCCACCAGCACGTCGCCTGTCAGAGCCGTCTCTGCAGCAACGACTTCCCCCCGGTAGAGAATTCGCGCCGTGCGTGCCGCCTCAGTCGCTGGTTCCCGCGCGGCGATTGCGCGTACGGGGTTGCCAAGTTCGCGAAGGTATTCTGCAATGACCCAGCCATCGCCGCCGTTGTTGCCGGGGCCGCACAGCACGGTCACCGAGCGACCGGCAGCAATCCTGCGGACCCACTCCCCCGCACCGCGCCCGGCGCGCTGCATCAGATTATCGACATCAATTCCCTTTGCGACGAGTTGCTCTTCGGCCTGGCGCATTTGCGCCACAGTGAGCACTTGCCGGAGGCAGCGCTCACGGCTGCGCGACATCGCTCTTCATCCGCGCCGGAAAGCGGTAGCGATCTGAGCCGACCACGACCTCGAGCACGCCTTCGGACGACCAGTTCGCGACCGCTTCGTCCGCCCCATCGGCAGCGACCACGCCGCGACCGTCATCGACCATTTCGAAGCGTCGGAATGCACCGTCTTTGTGACGCACGGTCAGGAAACGGCGCTCGCCAACGCGCGAATCTTCGACAAAGCAATCAGGCGCGAACTTGGCCGCACCCGATATCATGCAATCGATCACGCGGCCCTTGGGGGCATCTTCCTTTGCCGAGCAACCGGCAAGAGCAGCGGTGGCTGCGAGGAAGAAAAGCCCCCGCACTGGCTTACCGTTCCAGCTGCGAAACGTCGCGCACGGCTCCGCGCGATGCGCTGGTGGTCATCGCGGCGTAGGCCTTCAGCGCGTCCGAGACCTTGCGCGGGCGCTCCTTCGAAGGCTTCCAGCCAAGCGCCTGTTGCGCGGCGCGGCGCTGCGCAAGCACTTCGTCCGAAACCGCCAGATTGATGGTGCGGTTGGGAATGTCGATCTCGATCACGTCGCCATTCTCGACAAGGCCGATCTCGCCACCCTCGGCCGCTTCGGGCGAGGCATGGCCGATCGAGAGACCAGAAGTGCCGCCCGAGAAGCGCCCGTCGGTCAACAGGGCGCAGGCAGCGCCGAGGCCCTTCGACTTGAGATAGCTGGTTGGGTAAAGCATTTCCTGCATGCCGGGACCGCCCTTGGGCCCTTCGTAGCGGATCACGACAACGTCGCCCGCAATGACCTGGCCCGTCAGCACCGCCGTTACAGCGGCATCCTGGCTCTCGTAGACCTTGGCCGGGCCAGTGAACTTGAGGATTTTTTCGTCCACGCCCGCGGTCTTCACGATGCAGCCTTCGCGCGCGATATTGCCGAACAGCACGGCTAGCCCGCCGTCCTTGCTGAAGGCGTGTTCTGCCGAGCGGATCACCCCTGCCTCGCGATCGAGGTCAAGCTCGTTCCAGCGACGATCCTGCGAGAAGGCGACCTGAGTGGGAACACCGCCGGGAGCCGCCTTGTAGAATTCCTGCACCGATGGCGCGTTGGTGCGCTTGATGTCCCACAGGTTGAGCGCATCTGCCATCGTGCGGCTGTGAACGGTTGGCAGGTGGGTATGGAGCAATCCTGCGCGGTCAAGCTCACCGAGGATGGCATAGATGCCGCCGGCGCGATGGACGTCTTCCATGTGGACGTCGGACTTGGCGGGTGCGACCTTGGACAGGCACGGCACCTTGCGGCTCAGCCGGTCGATGTCGGCCATGGTGAATTCAAGGCCCGCTTCATGCGCGGCGGCGAGCAGGTGAAGCACCGTGTTGGTCGATCCGCCCATGGCGATGTCGAGGCTCATGGCATTCTCGAACGCCTCGAACCCGGCAATGGCACGCGGCAAGGCGCTTTCGTCGTCCTGCTCATAGTACCTCTTGCACAAATCGACGATCAGGCGCCCGGCTTCGAGGAACAGGCGCTTGCGGTCAGCATGGGTAGCAAGGGTCGAGCCGTTGCCCGGAAGCGAAAGGCCCAGCGCCTCGGTCAGGCAGTTCATCGAGTTGGCGGTGAACATGCCCGAGCACGAACCGCATGTTGGACAGGCCGAGCGCTCGATGCTCTGCACTTCCTCGTCGGTATAGGCTTCGTCGGCAGCGGCGACCATGGCATCGACCAGATCGAGCGCCACTTCCTTGCCGCGCAGCACGACCTTGCCAGCCTCCATCGGCCCGCCCGAGACGAACACGACCGGAATGTTGATGCGCAGCGCCGCCATCAGCATGCCCGGCGTAATCTTGTCGCAGTTCGAGATGCAGACCATCGCATCGGCGCAGTGGGCGTTGACCATGTATTCGACGCTGTCGGCGATCAGGTCACGGCTGGGCAGCGAGTAAAGCATGCCGTCGTGTCCCATGGCGATGCCATCGTCGACCGCGATCGTATTGAATTCCTTGGCGACGCCGCCCGCCGCCTCGATCTCGCGCGCGACCATCTGGCCCAGGTCCTTGAGGTGGACGTGGCCGGGCACGAACTGGGTGAAGCTGTTAACGACCGCGATGATCGGCTTGCCGAAGTCGGAATCCTTCATCCCGGTTGCACGCCACAGGCCACGCGCGCCTGCCATGTTGCGGCCATGGGTGGTAGTGCGTGAACGATAGGCGGGCATGAGGAAACTCCGGACAGGGAATCAGGCTTTTTTGCGACTTGCCAAGTGCCCTAAACCAATGCGACCGCCCGTGTCGAAGGTATTAATTACAACCAGGTCAGCAGTAATCGACGGGAAACTTCCTAGCTGATTTCAACGGCAACCTGATTGGCGATCCGGGCCAGTCGTTCCGCCCACTCGGCCTGTCCCTGGGGATGGCCGACAAGGTCTTGCCTGATCTCGATGCCGAGATAGGGCCGGCCCTCCGCTTCGGCGTGGCAGTTCATCGTCGCGTTGAGCAGCCGCCCCGAATAGGGCTGCTGATCGCCCACGCAGAGACCCTCGGCTGCAAGCAGGGGAATCGCGATCCGCGCCGCGCGATCGTCCTCGTTGTAGAGCACGCCGACGTGCCAAGGACGCGGCGCGTCGCTCGAAGCCAGTTGCGGCGTGAAGCTGTGGAGCGACAGGATCAGCGCTTGCGGCGTCTCAGCCAGAAGATCGGCCAGCGCCTCGTGATATGGGCGGAAAAAGCGCGCCAACCGCGCCTCGTGTCCCGCATGGTCAAGCGCGTTGCCGGGTATGGCGTGGCCGTCGCTGGCGATGGGAACGACCGTGGGCAAGTGTTCGTCGCGGTTGAAATCGCACACAAGCCGGCTGACGTTGCCCTGAAATGCTGCGATACCGGCACGCTGGGCCATCAGCGCGCCGACTTCCGCGACGCCTATGTCCACCGCGATGTGCTGGTCGAGCAGTTCCGGCGCTATCCCGAGATCGATGTCTGAGGGCACGAGATTGGAAGCGTGATCAGAAACGACAAGGATGCCACCGAAGCACGGCGTTCCAAGAATGCGGTAGGCTTCGCTCATCGCAGGGCTCCGCTCATCGTCCACCAGTTTTCGGGCATCGATGCCTGCGCGCGATCGCGTTGGTCGGCCGAGTCATAAAGCGCAAAGCAGGTTGCGCCCGATCCCGACATGCGCACCAGCCATGACCCCGTGCTGCGCAAAACGTCAAGGACTTCGGCGATCTGTGGAACGAGTGCCAGTGCCGGCATTTCGAGATCATTGCGCCCCTGCAGGGCCATCTCTCTGAGATCGGCACCTTCGAGGGGACCGCGATCGATCCCGTCCCACGCGCTGAAGACCGGCCCTGTCGCCAGCGGGACGCGGGGATTGACGAGAAGCACCGGGCATCCGGCGAGATCGTTGTCGACGATCTCGAGGTCGGTCCCCGTACCACGCCCGATGCAGGCACGGCTTTCAACACAGGCAGGAACGTCGGCGCCCAACCTGGCAGCCCTCTCCTGCCAATTGTCGGGCAGGCCATGGGCCGCGCGCACCATGCGGAATATCGCGCCCGCGTCGGCAGAACCTCCACCAAGCCCTGCAGCGACAGGCAGGTTCTTTTCGAGCGTGACCGCCCAGCCCGGTCCGTGCGGAAGACCGGAAAGCGCCTTGGCAACGATGTTGCCGAAAGGATCGTTCAATGCGCCACCGAATTCGCCGACGACATGGAGGCTGTCCCGGGCGGCGGGCGTCGCCGTCAGCTCGTCGCCCGCATCGACGAAGGCAAACAGCGTTTCCAGTTCGTGGTAGCCGTCATCGCGCCGTCTCCGTACGTGCAGAGCAAGGTTGATCTTGGCGTAGGCAGTTTCGGACAAGGTCATGGCTGTGAAACCCTGAAACGACGAAAGCGCCGAGGCAACCCCCGGCGCTTCGCCTTCCCCAACCCTTTCGGGCCAGACCGATCACATATTCGGATAGTTCGGGCCGCCGCCGCCCTCGGGCGTGACCCATTCGATGTTCTGGGTCATGTCCTTGATGTCGCAGGTCTTGCAGTGGACACAGTTCTGGGCGTTGATCTGCAGGCGCGGGTTGCCCTCTTCGACGCCAACATACTCATAGACGCCTGCCGGGCAGTATCGCGTTTCCGGGCCTGCATAGATCGGAAGGTTGATCCGTGTCGGGACAGTCGGGTCCTTGAGCACGAGGTGGCACGGCTGGTCTTCCTCGTGATTGGTGTAGGAGAACGCCACGCTGGTCAGGCGATCGAACGTGATCACGCCATCGGGCTTGGGATAGGCGATCGGCTTGTAGAGGTCGGCACGCTGGGTTGCCTCGCTGTCACGATGATGCTTCATCGGCTTCCAGATACCGAAGCCGCCAATCGTGCGCAGCCACATGTCCGCGCCCGCAAGCACCGTGCCCAGTTCACCGCCGAACTTTGCGACGAGCGGCTGGGCGTTCTGGACCTTCTTGAGTTCCTTTGCGATCCAGCTTTCACGGACGGCGGTGTCGTATTCGACCATGTCGTCCTTCTCGCGGCCCGCAGCGATAGCGGCCACGATGGAGTCGGCTGCCAGCATCCCGCTCTTCATCGCGGTGTGGCTGCCCTTGATGCGTGGCACGTTGACGAAACCTGCCGAGCAGCCGATCAGTGCGCCGCCGGGGAACGACAGGCGCGGCACCGACTGCCAACCGCCTTCATTGATCGCGCGCGCACCGTACGACACGCGGCGACCGCCCTCGAGTATCTCGCGGATCGCGGGATGCTGCTTCCAGCGCTGAAATTCCTCGAACGGGTAGACGTAAGGGTTGGCGTAATCGAGCGCGGTGACGAAGCCCAGCGCCACCTGGTTGTTGGCCTGGTGATAAAGGAAGCCACCGCCCCAGGAATTCGATTCCGACAGCGGCCAGCCCTGCGTGTGCAGTACCCGACCGGGAACGTGCTTGGCGGGATCGATGTCCCACAGTTCCTTGATGCCGATGCCATAGACCTGAGGTTCGCAATCGCGCTCGAGATCGTAATGCGCCTTTAGACGCTTGGTCAGGTGGCCGCGCGCGCCTTCGGCAAACAGCGTGTACTTGGCGTGGAGCTCCATACCGGGCTGGTAATCGCCCTTCTTTTCGCCATCGCGACCGACGCCCATATCGCCAGTGGCGACACCCATAACCGCGCCGTTCACGTCGAACAGCACTTCGGCGGCGGGGAAGCCGGGGAATATTTCGACGCCCAGTTCCATCGCCTGATCGGCGAGCCACCGGCACAGGTTGCCAAGCGAGCCAGTATAATTACCCTCGTTCGACATGAACGGAGGCATCGGCCAGTGGGGAATGCTGGTCTTGCCCGTCTTGGAGAGCACCCAGTGCCAGTTGTCGGTCACCGGCACTTCAGCCATCGGACAGCCCATCGTGCGCCAGTCAGGCAGCAGTTCGTCCAGCGCCCTGGGATCGACCACCGCGCCTGACAGGATGTGCGCGCCGATTTCGGAGCCCTTCTCGAGCACGCAGACCGAAAGCTCGGCATTGGCCTGCTTCAGCCTGATCGAGGCCGCAAGCCCGGCCGGCCCACCGCCGACCACAACGACGTCATACGGCATCGACTCCCGTTCGCTCATGCCCTGCACTCCCGATTAATTGCACGCTTGATTTCACCAATTGCCTTGAAAGAGCGGGCCTTGAAGGTCAAGACCGCAAATCTGACTGTGAGGAGTGACAGCTTGCCCGACACTGGCGACGCCAGACCCCATGATTGGGAGGTTGCCCTTACGGCAGCGCTGGATTGGTGGCGCGATGCAGGCGTGGACGGCACCTACGTTGACGATCCGCAGGACTGGCTGGCGGCAGCACAAGTGGCGTCGGCGGATCAAGTCACCCTGCCGCTGAAGCCGTTGCGTGACCTCATGGTTGCCACGGATTCGGCCCCAGCGCCAGAGGCACTCGACCGCTCGAATTGGCCCGCGCGGATCGAGGATTTCGCGACGTGGTGGCTGGCAGAGAAAAAGCTCGCCCCGACTGGACTGCGACGCCTGGGCCCGGTCGGCCCTGCCCGCGCCGATCTTATGGTGCTGGTTCCAATGCCCGCCGCAGATGATGGCGAGGCTTTGCTGACAGGTCGGGCAGGCCGGTTGCTGGAAGCCATGCTGTCGGCAATGGGCATCGACCGGGCTAGAACCTATCTTGCCTCGGCGCTGCCCGCGCATGTGCCGATGCCCGATTGGTCGACGCTAAAAACCATCGGCCTTGGCGACGTGCTCCTGCACCACATCGCGCTGGCGGCCCCGAAGCGCATGCTCATTCTTGGCGCATCGGGCGTTTCAGCGCTTCTTGGACACGACCCGCCGAATTTGGCTCACGGTTTACGTGCAATTAATCAAGAGACTGCAGGTATGGCCGTCATGCCGGCCTGGGATCTCGACGCCATGCTGGCTCGCCCTGCGCTGAAGGCAGGGTTCTGGAGCCGCTGGCTCGATTGGACGGGGACACAAGAGTGACTATCGCTCGCGCTGCACGATGCACGCTGATCGCGCTTGCGGCTTCCGCCGCAGTCGTAGCTGCGGTGCCTGCCCAGGCCAACAGCGCCGCTGCGGACTATTTCCGTGGCCGCGCAGATCGAACTGCCGTGCCCTCATTGCTGAGCCAGGACGACCGCACCTATTACAAATCGCTATTCGGTGCGATCGAGCGTGAAGACTGGACGCAGGTCCAATCGCTGTTCGCCCAGCGTGTAGACGGTCCGCTTCACACGGTAGCCCGTTCCCAGTACATCCTTGCTGCGACCTCGCCCAAGGCCGAGCTCGGGCCGATCTCGGACGTGCTCAACACCGCGCCGGACTTGCCTTGGGCCGAACAGCTTGGCCGCCTTGCCCTCAAGCGCGGCGCAAGCGACGTGCCAACGTTGCCGCAATCGCAGCGCTTCATTTCACTTCCCAATGTTTCCAAGCGCATTCGGCCGCGCTCGGTCAGCGACGGCACGATGCCGACAACCGTGGCCGATGCCATTGCCGAACGGATCAAGCTCGACGATCCGGTTGGCGCGCGTGTCCTGCTCGACGGCGTGGACGCAACGCTCTCGGCCGAAGCGCGTGCCGAATGGCGCCAGAAAATCGGCTGGGCATTCTATATCGAGAATGACGATGCCACCGCGCGGGCCATTGCACTGACGGCGGCAGAGGGCACGGGCCCGTGGGTGTCCGAAGCCTACTGGACGGCAGGTCTAGCCAGCTGGCGCCTGGGCGACTGTCTTTCGGCTGCCGACGCGTTCGAAAAGACCGCCGGCTCTGCCCACAACGACGAACTCGCGTCGGCTGCGCACTACTGGGCAAGCCGCGCCTGGGTCCGATGCCGCAAGCCGGAAAAGGTTTCTGCGGCCTTGCGTTCGGCAGCGCGATATGGCGAGACGCTTTACGGCATGATGGCGTCTGAAGCGCTGGGCCTGCGTGACAGCCAGGCGCCCGCAGCTCCCGATTTTTCGGCAGCTGACTGGCAGATGCTGCGCAACGTCCCCAATATCCGAACCGCCGTGCAACTTGCCGAAATTGGCGAAGACGGGCTGGCCGACGAAGTTTTGCGCCATCAGGCCCGTATCGGCGAGCCGGGCCAGTATGCGCCGCTTTCCCGCCTTGCGCGCGATCTCGGCCTGCCTTCGACGCAATTGTGGATGGCCTACAATTCGCCGTCGGGCGCGCGACCAGATTCTGCGGCGCGTTTTCCCGCTCCCAAGTGGGTTCCGGCCACAGGCTGGAAGGTCGATCCGGCCCTGCTGTTTGCTCACTCGCTACAGGAATCCAATTTCCGCACCGCGGTTACCAGTCCCGCTGGCGCCAAGGGGCTGATGCAGGTCCG
Source organism: Novosphingobium sp. HNCC26DJ243 (assembly GCF_057180545.1). Taxonomy (NCBI): domain Bacteria; kingdom Pseudomonadati; phylum Pseudomonadota; class Alphaproteobacteria; order Sphingomonadales; family Sphingomonadaceae; genus Novosphingobium; species Novosphingobium sp. HNCC26DJ243. Next base: position 459,768 of record NZ_JBXUGN010000001.1, read on the forward strand.
TCCGGGTACGGCGCGAGACATGGCGCGGGTCGATCCGGCGATGTCCGGGCGCGAACGCCAGCTTGATCTGCCGGACGTCAATCTCGCTTTCGGCCAGCAGTATCTGCAGCAGTTGCGCGATTCGGAAGCCACGCAAGGGCTGCTCCCCAAGGTCATGGCGGCATATAATGCAGGTCCCCTGCCCATCTCGCGCTGGAACACCGAAATTCGGGGCGGCAGCGATCCGCTGTTGTGGATGGAATCCATCCCCTACTGGGAAACACGCGGCTACGTTGCCATCGTGATGCGCAACTACTGGATGTATGAACGTCAGGCCGGTGGCGCATCTGAAAGCCGCCTCGGGCTCGTCCAGGGCATGTGGCCGAAATTCCCGGGCCTTTCGGGTGCAGAGAACGTCAGGATCGCATCGCGTGGCAATTGATACTTCGCGCACATTCAAGCCGATCAATATCGCCCTGCTCACCGTTTCCGATACGCGCGGACCGTCCGAGGACACATCGGGCGACATTCTGGCCGAGCGCGTAAAGGCCGCAGGCCACAAGCTGGCCGCGCGCGCGCTGGAAAAAGACGATGCCGACCGTATCGCCAGCCGCCTCAACAACTGGATAGATGATCGCGCGGTCGATGCGGTGATCATCACCGGCGGCACGGGCCTGACCGGGCGCGATGTAACACCCGAAGCGCTCGACCGAGTGAAGACGCGCGACATTCCGGGCTTTGGCGAACTGTTCCGCTGGCTCAGCTACAAGACCATCGGCACCAGCACGATCCAGTCGCGCGCCTGCGCCGTCGTGGCGCGCGGAACTTACATTTTTGCGCTTCCCGGTTCGAACGGAGCCGTGAAGGATGGCTGGGACGGCATACTTTTGGAACAGCTCGACAGCCGTAACCGGCCCTGCAACTTCGTCGAACTGATGCCGCGCCTGCTGGAAAAATAGCACGCGCTCTTGCGCAAAAGTTCTCATTATGTTCTAAACCTGTCATGGCGGTTCATGGCAGAGGTGCGCAATCCGGGCAGGCCCCTACCCGGCTGGGCCTGCCCGCGCGCGAGGGCGATTTGGATTGGCTCGACGAGCGCGAAGGGGTCGACGGTCCTGGCCCGCGACTGCGCACAACGGTAACGATCGAACATCCACGCTCGATCCTGTCGTTCAACAAGTCGCCCGATATCCCGTTCGACCGATCAGTGAACGCCTATCGGGGCTGCGAGCACGGCTGCATCTATTGCTATGCCCGACCGACGCACGCCTATCACGATCTCTCGCCGGGCCTGGATTTCGAATCGAAGCTGTTTGCCAAGCCGGACGCCGCCAGGCTCCTGCGTGAAACGCTGGCCAAGCCTTCGTACAGCCCGGCACCAATCGCGATGGGGACCAATACTGACCCATATCAGCCCATCGAAGGACGCTATCGCATAACCCGAAGCGTGCTGGAACTTTGCCTGGAACTTCGCCATCCGGTGACTATCACCACCAAGTCGGCACGTGTGCTCGACGATCTGGACTTGCTGAGCGAACTGGCGCACCACAACCTAACTGCCGTCGGCATCTCCGTCACCAGCTTAGATGCGCGGCTATCGGGGCTACTTGAACCACGGGCATCGTCGCCCGCCAAGCGGCTCGACGCGCTTGCGCGACTGGTCGATGCCGGCATACCGACCCACGTGTCGGTAGCCCCCGTTATCCCCTCGATCACGGATGCCTATCTCGAGTCCATTCTCGAACAGGCCGCCCGCCGTGGGGTAACGTCGGCTAGCTGGATCATGCTCCGGCTTCCGCACGAGGTCGCTCCACTCTTTCGCGAATGGTTGGACACGCATTTCCCGGACCGCGCATCCAAGGTCATGTCTATCGTGCAGTCCGTTCGCGCCGGACGCGACAACGATCCGTCATTCTTCACGCGGATGAAGCCGACCGGAGTCTGGGCAGATCTCTTTCGCACCCGTTTCCGCGTAGCCTGCCGCAGGCTTGGGATAGGCAAGGCCCATGTCGACCTCGACTGCTCGAAGTTCAGGAAGCCTGGCCGGGGAGGTCAGCTTGACCTGTTCTAGCCTCGAAAGCGTATCAGCCGACTGTCCGCCACGGCGGCAGTCCGGTGCGGCAGTGCGTCGCGGGCATAGGCCTCGTCCTTGACCATGGCGAAGAACGCGTCGGCATCGGGATAGCCCATGACGAACGCTTCATCCCATTCACCTTCGGGCCCGGTAACGACGCATTCCATCGGCGCTTCCCACACCATCGCCGCCCCTGAACCAGCAACAATTGCCTGAAGCGCCGCGATGTAGATCGCGTATGCCTCGCGCCCGGTCAGTCCTTTGCCGTGGTTGGGATGGTCGGCGGGATAATCTGCCAGATCCTTGAACTTTATCAGGTTCAGCATGTGTATCGGCGTATCGCGAGGAAGCTGTTTGAACCTGTCGAAGTTCTCTCGGCCGGGATCGATGTAGACTTCGCCCATGTCAGGCGGCCCAGACCCAATCGCGGAACTGTTCGCGTAAATCCTTCTTGCTGATCTTGCCTGTCCCGGTGTGCGGGATCTCGTCGACGAAGGCGACCGCATCGGGGATCCACCATTTCGCCACATGGCCTTGCAGGTATTTGCGCAGTTCGTCCTGCGAGACCTCCATGCCCGGCTTGCAGATCACCACCAGAAGCGGGCGTTCGTCCCATTTCGGGTGATGAACACCGATCGCAGCCGCCTCGGCGACGGCAGGGTGGCCCACGGCCGCATTCTCAAGCTCGACCGAACTGATCCATTCACCGCCCGACTTGATCACGTCCTTCGTACGATCGGTCAATTGCAGCGTACCGTCCGGATGGATCAGCCCGACATCGCCGGTATCGAACCACTGGCCCGCGACTACGGCGTCTTGTTCGGCCTTGAAATAGCGTTTGACGATCCACGGACCGCGGACCTGCAAAGCACCGGATGTTTTGCCGTCGCGGGGCAAGACCTTGTCCGGATCGCCCAGATCGACGCAGCGAATTTCCACCCCGAATGGCGGACGCCCTTGCATGACCTTGACGCTCACCTGGTCGTCCAATGTCAGGTCGTCCCAGTTCCAGGTCTCGGCGCCGGTCGTCCCGATCGGCGAAGTCTCGGTCATGCCCCAGGCATGGGCGACGCGAATGCCGTTGCGCATGAAGCGCTCGATCATGGCCCGCGGCATCGCCGATCCCCCGCAGACCACAGTCTTGAGGCTTGCCGGAATTTCCCCTCCCGTCGTGTCGACATGTTGCAGAAGCGCCAGCCAGACGGTCGGCACACCGGCCGAGCAGGTAACCTGCTCGCGGTTCATCAACTCGCACAGCACCGCGCCATCATTGATTGCCGAGTAGACGAACTTGGCCCCCGCTGCCGCGCCGGCCCAGGGCAAACCCCAGCTGGCGGCATGGAACATCGGCACGATCGGCAACATCACGCTGCGGCAGTCCATTCCGAATACGGGTGGGCTGATCGCCGTCAGCGCATGAAGCATGGTCGAGCGATGCTCATAAAGCACGCCCTTGGGATTTCCCGTGGTGCCGCTGGTGTAGCAGAGCATGCACGGATCGCGCTCGTCGCCGTCGTGCCATTCCGCATTGCCGTCCTCGGCCGCGATCCACTCCTCAAAGTGAATTGCCGGCTCGCTGCCGTCGAAGCAGATGTAGTGCTCCACGGTCGGCCAGCGCGATTTCATGCGCTCAACGATCGGAGCCCACTGGCGGTCGAACAGCATCACGCGGTCTTCCGCGTGGTTCACGATGTACTCGAGCTGATCGTCGAACAGGCGGGGATTGAGCGTATGAAGAATTCCACCCACACCCACAGCGCCGTACCAGCTGACCAGATGCCGGGAATGGTTCATCGCCAGCGTCGCGATCCGGTCGCCCGGTTTCACGCCAAGGCGACGAAGTGCCTGTGTCATCTTGAGGGCATCGCGGCGAATTCCGGCCCAATCGGTCCGTGTTTCCGATCCATCCGCCCAACGGGTGACGATCTCGCGTTTTCCATGTTCGCGGGCGGCGTGATCGACGAGATGCGTTACCCGCAGCTTCCAATCCTGCATCGCACCAAGCTGACCCGTCACATCGCTCTCCATGCTTTTCTATTCTACCAGCCGCAGGTGCCTTTCGGGCCGAGCCGACAGCGCCACATTGGCAAGACCTTCTATCGAAATCAATCGCTCGATTAAGTCGCTGTCCAGTTTAAAATCATTGCCGAGCCGGATCAGCGGCTCCTTCGGGCCTCCCGTGCGCAAACGGGCCAGCACTTCGCCCTTGCCGCCAGGATCGCGCGGCAGCAGCATTGCCAGTTCGGCAATTGCCTGAGTGCTCGATACGTCGAGCTTCAATTGCATGCGCGACGCACTGGTAACCGATGCCAGAGGGCGGGCGCCGCGTACGGTCACCCGCGGTGGCTCGTCGGGGTTGGGCCGATCGAGTTCAACGTTGAGCAACACGCAAGTGCCCTCGCGCGCCCATTGCTGGAACGGTTCGACAAGGCTTTCCTCGAAGCATGAGGCGGAGAACAGGCCCGAGCTGTCCGAGAAGTCGGCCATGACGAAGTCCTTGCCCTTCTTCGTCTTTCGCTTCTGCACGTTCTCGACCAGCGCGGCCATGACTGCAGCGGAGCGTCCGCCGGGCTCGCCGGTGCCCGACATCAGGCTGCCATAGGTGCGTGCGCCATTGGCCGAGGCAACCGCACGATATTCCTCGACGGGATGTGCGGCGAAATAGAACCCGAAGTTTTCGCGCTCGGCTGCCATCTGGTCGGCGCGCGACCAGGGCTTGGCTTCGGCAAGGCGGGTTGCGGGCACAGCATGATCGTCGCCACCGAACAGACCGCCCTGGCCCGAGGTGCGTGACCGCGAGGCTTCGTCAGCCACGGCCATCAGCAGTTCGGCATTGGCAATCACTTGCGCACGGTTTGGCTCGAGGCAATCAAGTGCGCCGCCTGCCGCCAGCGCTTCGAGCTGCCGCCGGTTCATCGATCCTGCCGGTATGCGGCGGAACAGATCGTCGAGCGAGGCGAACGGCCCCTTGGCGTCCCGCTCCTCGACGATCTGTTCCATCGCCTTTTCGCCCACGTTGCGCAGACCCGCCAGAGCATAGCGCACCGCATATCCGTCGTGAGTCCGCTCGACCGTGAATTCGGCCACTGAATGATTGATGTCAGGCCCTGCCAATGCAACGCCGTTGCGGCGCATGTCGTCGACGAAGACCGAAAGCTTTTCCGACTGATGCATGTCGAAGCACATCGAGGCAGCGTAAAACTCATGCGGGTAATGCGTCTTCAGCCACGCCGTCTGGTAGGCGAGCAGCGCATAGGCGGCAGCATGAGACTTGTTGAAGCCGTAGCCCGCAAACTTGTCGATCAGGTCGAACAGCTCGTTCGCCTTGGGCGCGGGAATGCCAGAAACCTCGCGACAACCATCGACAAAGCGCTGTCGCTGGGCGTCCATCTCCGCCTGAACCTTCTTGCCCATCGCGCGACGCAGCAGGTCGGCGTCTCCGAGCGAGTAGCCGGCCAGGATCTGCGCGGCCTGCATGACCTGTTCCTGATAGACGAAAATGCCGTAAGTCTCGGACAGGATGCCCGCGAGCTTGTCGTGCGGATATTCGATCGCTTCCAGCCCGTTCTTGCGGCGACCGAACAGCGGAATGTTGTCCATAGGACCGGGGCGGTAGAGCGAGACGAGCGCGATGATGTCGCCAAAGTTGGTCGGCTTAACTGCCGCCAGCGTGCGCCGCATGCCTTCTGATTCCAGCTGGAACACGCCCACCGTGTCGCCCGACTGGAGCAGCTTGTAAGTCTGCACGTCGTCCCAGGCGAGCGCCGACAGATCGATTTCGATCTGGCGCTTGCCCAGCAGATCGACCGCCTTGCGCAGGACCGACAACGTCTTGAGGCCGAGAAAGTCGAACTTGACCAGCCCGGCGTCTTCGACATGCTTCATGTCAAACTGCGTGACGGGCATGTCCGAACGTGGATCGCGGTAGAGCGGGACGAGCTGAGCCAGCGGCCGGTCACCGATCACCACGCCGGCTGCGTGAGTCGAGCTGTTGCGTGGCAGGCCTTCGAGCTGCATCGCGAGATCGATCAGGCGCTTGACCTCAGGATCGCGGTCGTACTCACGCTTGAGTTCGAGCACGCCATTGAGCGCGCGCGGCAGCGGCCAGGGGTCGGTGGGATGGTTGGGCACCATCTTGCACAGCCGGTCGGTCTGGCCATAGCTCATCTGCAGGATGCGCCCGGTATCGCGCAACACAGCGCGGGCCTTGAGCTTGCCGAACGTGATGATTTGCGCGACGTGGTCGAGCCCGTACTTGCGCTGGACGTAGCGGATGACCTCGCCGCGCCGGGTTTCGCAGAAGTCGATGTCGAAGTCCGGCATCGAAACGCGTTCGGGATTCAGGAAGCGTTCGAACAGCAGGCCCAGCTTGATCGGATCGAGATCGGTGATGGTCAGCGCCCATGCAACGAGGCTGCCCGCGCCCGAACCACGTCCCGGACCCACCGGAATTCCCTGATCCTTGGCCCACTTGATGAAATCGGCAACGATCAGGAAGTAGCCGCCAAAGCCCATGCGGTTGATGATGCCGACTTCGAACTCGAGCCGGTCGCGATAGACCAGCACCTCGTCCCAGACCCCGGCCTCGGCCAGCAGCGGATAATCCTGCGCATCGGGCTTGGCATCGGGTCCAAGGCAGAGCACGCGATCGAGTTCGCCATGCGTTTCGGCGGGATAATAGGGCTGCATGCGCAGCACGAGACCCTTGCGGCTATCCACAGCGCACATCCGGGCTTCGCCTTCCTGATCGCCAGCAAGGCTTGGCAGGATTGGCTTGCGCTTGGGCGGCATGACTGCGCAGCGCTGTGCCACGACAAGGGTATTGGCGAGAGCTTCGGGCAGATCCTTGAACAGCTCTGCCATCACCTCTGCAGGCTTGATCCACCATTCCTTGCTCGAACGGGGACGGTCGGCACTGTCGACGTGGGTCGAGCTGGCGATGCACAGCATCGCATCATGCGCATCGTAGAAGGCCCGGTCGGCAAAGCACGCAGGGTTGGTGGCAACCAATGGCAGATCGCGGGCATAGGCCAGGTCGATCAGCGCAGCTTCCGACGCTTCTTCCACAGGATCGTTGCGGCGGCAGATCTCGATGTAAAGGCGCTGCGGAAACAGTTCCTGCAACCGGTCGAGGTAGGTCTCCGCGGCCGATTGCTGCTGCCCGGCCAGCAACCTCGCCAGCGCCCCTTCTCCGGCCGCCGTCAGGCAGATCAGGCCATCGGTGTGCCCGACAAGGTCAGCCAGCACGACATGGGCATCGAATTCGAGCGGACGATCGAGGTGCGCGCGGCTCACAAGGTGGCAGAGATTGTCGTAGCCCACCGTATCCTGCGCATAAAGCGCCACCCAGTCGATCGTGGGCGATGCCGGACCGAAGCCTGTCGCCGCGCCTTCCCGGTCAGGCCGGGCCACTGCGAGCATCGTGCCGATGACGGGCTGCACGCCCATGTCCTTGCACGCCTTGGCATAGGCGACGCTGCCGTAGAGACCGTTGCGATCGGTGATTGCGGCGGCAGGAAAACCACGTTCAGCTGCCGTCTTCGCGATAGCCTTGGGATCGATCGCGCCGTCCAGCATCGTGTAGGACGAGAAGATGCGCAGCGGAACGAAGGAGGCGTGGGGCATGGCTGCCAAGGTAGGATCAGCAGCCCGATTCTGCGAGGCGTTGGGGCGGCTTTATCCACTCTCGATTAAGCGCGCCGATCGCTTGTGTCCGCAAATGCAGCGGGATCAGAGCAACGCTTCGATGTCCTTGGCGATGCTTTCGGGCTTGTCGGTCGGGGCATAGCGACGCACAACCTTGCCATCGCGACCGATCAGGAACTTGGTGAAGTTCCACTTGATTGCCCTGGTGCCCAGAAGGCCCGGAGCCTCGGCCTTCAACCAGTCGTAAAGCGGGTCCGCGCTGCTGCCGTTGACGTCGATCTTGGCCATCAGCGGGAAACTCAGACCGAAGTTCACCTTGCAGAAGCTTTCGATCTCGTCTGCCGTGCCCGGCTCCTGCCCGCCGAACTGGTTGCAAGGAAACGCAAGGACTTCGAAACCGCGCTCGCCATACTGCTTCCAAAGCGCTTCAAGACCATCATATTGCGGGGTGAAGCCACACTTTGACGCGGTGTTGACCACCAGCAGGACCTTGCCCTGCTTTTCGGCGAGATCGATCATCTCGCCGTTGGGCTTGCGCGCCTTGAAATCTGCAATTGTGCGGGGGTTCATCATTCCAGACCTTCGGCCTTGGCAATCTCGATTATCTCGACAACGTTGAGTGATTTGCCGCCCGCGACATCGATCACCAGCCGAGCACGTTCATCAGTCGACATGGCGACAACCTGTGCCACCAAATCCCGCAAGGGAGCTTTTCTCAGAACGTTGAAATTGTACTGCATTTCCGAGCCGGCATCATCGCGCTCGTGCAGCGTCGCCTCGGCATTCCAATCAAGACCGGACATGACTTCTCCCCTTGTCGCCCGAAGAAGTCGCACGACAAGGGAAGTATATCAACGGCAAATGGCGGATATGTCAGCCGGGAAAATCGGTCCGGTTCGCAAGTGCGGCAATTTCGGCTGGCGAGTACTGGCGGTCGCCAGATTTCTCGATGACCATGTTTTCGCGATCGTCGGCGGGCATACGCGTGAACAGGCGGACCATCTCAGCAAACGAGCCAGAATGCAGCGAGGCAAATCCGTGGAATACGCCATCTGCCGCCTCACGGCGCAGAATGGTCGCATGGTCCTGCCAGTATTCGAGGCCGGCGGCTTCAGCGCGGATCGTGGTGTTCATGGGAATCCGATCTCCTTCTGCGCGGTAAAACGCATCAGTCGAAACTCGTATCCCTAGACCAGCACGCCTTCGTGGAGGCGCACCACGCGGTCCATCCGCAGCGCCAGTCGCTCGTTGTGCGTTGCGATCAAGGCAGAACTGCCCTCGCCGCGCACCAGCTTGAGGAATTCCTCCAGCACGCGGTCGGCGGTCGCCTCGTCGAGATTGCCGGTGGGCTCATCGGCCAGGACAAGTTCGGGACGATTGGCCAGGGCGCGCGCCACGGCGACACGCTGCTGCTCGCCGCCCGAAAGCTGGCTGGGACGGTGATCGAGGCGCTTGGCAAGGCCTAGAGCGCTGAGCAGTTCACTCGCCCGCGCATCGGCTGCGCTGCGCTCGGTCCCCGCCACCAATTGCGGCAGGACCACGTTCTCGAGCGCGTTGAAATCGGGCAACAGGTGGTGGAATTGATAGACGAACCCGAGATGGTCGCGGCGAAGCGCGGTCCGGTCGTCTCCCGAAAGCTTAGACGCGTCGGTCCCGGCAATCTCGATCAGACCGGAAAAGCCGCCCTCGAGCAGGCCGATCGCCTGAAGCATGGTCGACTTGCCCGAGCCCGAAGGGCCAAGCAGCGCCACGATCTCGCCCGGATGAACCTCGAGGTTCACGCCGCGCAGGACGTCGATCGTCACCCCGCCCTGGCTGAACGAGCGGCGCAGATCGGAGAGGCGAACGACGGGACTGGTGGACATCGGATCACTCATAACGCAGCACCTGGACAGGATCGGTGCTCGCCGCCTTCATCGCAGGGTAGAGTGTTGCCAGGAAGCTGAAGAGCAGCGCCATCAGGCAGATCGTCGTGATCTCGACGGGGTCCGAGCGGCTCGGCAACTCGGTAAGGAAGCGGATCGACGGGTCCCACAGGTTCTGTCCGGTCACGAACTGGATCGCATTGACGATAGGCTGGCGGAAAAACAGGAACACGAAACCGAGTAGCAGGCCCGACAGCGTGCCCAGCGCCCCGATGACGAAGCCGATCGTCACGAAGACCTTTAGCAGCGATCTGCGCGTTGCCCCCATGGTCCGCAGGATCGCGATGTCGCGCGTTTTTGCGCGCACCAGCATGATCAGCGACGACAGGATGTTGAACACCGCCACCAGCACAATGATCGACAGCACGATGAACATCGCAACGCGCTCGACCGCGAGTGCCTCAAACAGGCTGGCGTTGATCGTCTTCCAGTCGGTGATCACGGCTTGCCCCGCCAGTTGCTGCTTGAGCGGCCCCAGGGTGTCCATGACCGTGTCGGCATTGGTCGTCGAGACTTCGATCATGCCGATGGTATCGCCCGTGAGCAGGAGCGTCTGGGCATCCTGGATAGGCATTACCACATAGGCCTGATCGTAATCGTACACGCCGACCTCGAACAGTGCCGACACTGTATAGGCGATTTCGCGCGGGACCGTACCGAATGGCGTTGACCGTCCCTGCGGATTGATGATCGTGATCGTGTCGCCAACACGCGCACCAAGATTTTCGGCAAGCCTTGCGCCAAGGGCGACATTACTCGTCCCGGGTCGCAGCGAGCCAATGACCCCGTCGACGCGCTTGTCCTCGAGCCGCTTGATGTCCTCGTCGGTATTGCCGCGCACGAGGATTGCCTCGACCCGGCCATTGAAGCTCGCGAGCAGGGGCTGTTCGATCAGCGGCGATGCATGCGTCACGCCTTCGGTTGCCTGCACGCGCTTGAGGATGTCCTGCCAGTTGTCCAACCGCCCGCCATAAGCCTGAATGATGGCGTGGCCATTGAGCCCCACGATCTTGTCAAGCAACTCGGCGCGAAAGCCGTTCATCACGCTCATGACGATCACGAGCGCAGCGACGCCCAGCATCACGGCAATCAGACTGATGCCGGCGACAAGCGCGATGAACGCCTCCCCGCGGCCCGGCAGCATATAGCGCTTGGCGATGGTCCATTCGAACGGTGACAGGATCAAGCAGCAGCCCTTTGGAAGCGATTGGCCAGTGCGGCGTGCCCGGATGTAGGACCACGCGCGGCAAACGGCAATGGCTCAAGCGTGGGTTGGTTCCCCGCCTTCGAGCCGTGCGACGCGTTCCCGCATGCGGCGAAGCTCGGCCATGCGCCGGGATCGCTCACACGAGATTGGCAAGCCGGCGAGCACAGTCACGCCCACATAGAGCTGAAAGAACTGGATACGGTCACCGTAGTCCACATCCATCAAGGCAATCGGCCCCATTTCAAGCGCGGTCATCGTTCCGCCGATGATGATCAATAGGACAGGAAGCGCAGCGATCATCGCCTCTTCGAGAACCGCCGCGCCCACGACCAGAAACAGCAACGGAAAGACGAGCAGCACGCGCATGTCGAGCGAGAAAACGACCACCGTCAGCAAGGTGTATGCCACGAGGATAACAAGCGCCGAGGGCCAGTTTTCGCCACCGGGGAAGAAACTGCGCCCACGCGACGTCCGCCAGTAAACGAACCTGAAGATCGGGAGGCAGGACATGAGGCCGAGCGAATGGCCGATGATCCAGTGCGTGAAATTCTCGAGCGGATCACCGCTGCCGACCACGGACGCGACCAGTGTCGCCAGGCCGCCGCTGGTGAGCGGGATGATGAGACCGATTCCGATGTAGTAGGCCGCGATCCATTCCAGCGTGTCGTCGGGCCAGAAAGCGACCGAAATGCGACGCATGACCATTGCCGCAGCGGCGGCTTCACCGACATTCACAATCGCCATCGGCCCTGCTGCCGCCCAGCCCAGACCGAACGCACCAGTCGCGACGGCGCTTGCCGCGCCGCATGCTGCAAGGAACGATGCCCAACGCTTTTCGGGTGTGACCACCAGTCGGCCGGCCAGAAGAGCATTTGCAACCCAGACCATTGCAATGCCCCCGGAGAACCGGGAAAAGTGCACGGTGAAAACCGCCATGACGAAGAACGCCAGACCGACTCCGAGTGGACTCGCAAGACAACGGAACAGCCGCATCCTGCTGTTCCTGAACGAAATTAGTTAAGATTTAGCGCCTGTATCAGCGCAAAACCACGGCGATAAGGTAGGAAAGTGTTGCGGCCAGAACCGCAAATGCCACAAGCAACAGGATCGCGTTTCTGATCATATGCACCGTGCTTGCTCCGTTTTGCCCATCCACAGGATGCGACTACGCGCCAGTCCCGTTGCCGGTTCCGAAGCTTGCACTTGCCAATGTGCACAAACGTCGCCATTTGAGCGCCACGTTTGGCCGGCGCTTGTGCGCCCACGCGAGTCCACGGGACCCATGATTTCACAGAACCAGATTTCCGACTCCACCCCTTGGGACATCGGATCGGACGCAAGCGATGACGACGGCGACAAGCTGCGCGAAGAGTGCGGCATTTTTGGCGTACTCGGCGTTCGTGACGCTGCGGCGACAGTCGCACTCGGCCTGCATGCGCTTCAGCATCGCGGCCAGGAGGCGGTGGGCATCACCAGCTTTGACGGGCAGGAGTTCTATTCGCGCAAGGGCATCGGCCATGTCGCGGCGAACTTCTCGACCGGTTCGGCCATTGCCGAACTGCCGGGAATGATGGCCTCGGGTCACGTGCGCTATTCGACAACCGGTGGCGCCGGCCTGCGCAACGTGCAGCCCCTGTTCGCCGATCTCGCTTCTGGCGGGTTCTCCATCGCGCATAATGGCAACATCTCGAACGCGATGTTCCTGAAGCGCGATCTGGTGCGCAAGGGCGCGATCTTCCAGTCAACCTCGGACACCGAGGTGATCATCCACCTCGTCGCGACAAGCCGCTATCCAACCTTGCTGGACCGCTTCGTCGATGCCTTGCGCCTGGTCGAAGGCGCCTATTCGCTCATCTGCATGACGCCGGAAGGCATGATTGCCTGCCGCGATCCGCTTGGCATCCGCCCGCTGGTCGTGGGCAAGATGGGCGACGCCTTCGTCTTCGCATCGGAAACCGTGGCCCTCGATGTTGTCGGTGCCGATTTCCTGCGCGAAGTCGAACCGGGCGAACTCGTACAGGTCGATCTTGACGGCAATCTCAGCAGCCATCGCCCGTTCGGCAAGCCCGACGCCCGTCCTTGCATCTTCGAGCACGTTTACTTCAGCCGTCCGGATTCGGTCATGGGCGGCAGCTCGGTCTATCAGGTGCGCAAGGCAATCGGCGCGCAGCTGGCAATCGAGAGCCCTGCAGATGCCGACCTGGTCATCCCGGTTCCCGACAGCGGCGTGCCTGCCGCGCTGGGCTACGCTCAGCAATCCGGCATCCCGTTCGAGCTCGGCATCATTCGCTCGCACTACGTCGGGCGGACGTTTATCCAGCCTTCCGACGGTGCGCGCAATGCCGACGTCAAGCGAAAGCACAACGCCAACCGTGCGCTTGTCGCGGGCAAGCGCATCGTCCTGATCGACGATTCAATCGTGCGCGGAACAACGAGCCTCAAGATCGTGCAGATGATGCGCGATGCCGGTGCCGCCGAAGTCCACATGCGCATCGCCAGCCCGCCGACCGAGCATTCCTGCTTCTACGGCGTCGACACGCCCGAGCGCTCGAAGCTCCTGGCCGCCCGAATGGACGTTGCCGCGATGGCAGAGTTCATCCACGCCGACAGCCTGGCGTTCGTGTCGATCGATGGCCTCTACCGTGCCGTTGGCGAACCGCAGCGCAACAATGCCTGCCCGCAGTACTGCGACGCATGCTTTACCGGGGACTACCCGACCCGTCTTACCGACCTTGCCGATCGGGAAAGCCCGGATCAGCTTTCCTTCCCGGTTGAAAAGGTCGCCTGAATGAGCGGCGAAGGCGCACTGGCAGGGCAGCTCGCGCTGGTCACCGGAGCCAGCCGGGGCATTGGCGCTGCCACGGCCAAGGCGCTTGCGGCAGCGGGGGCCCACGTGATCCTCGTGGCCCGCAACGCCAAGGAACTCGAGACGGTCGAGCAGGAGATATTCGACGCTGGCGGCAGTGCCACGATCGCGCCGGTCGACCTGACCGAAGCAGACGGCATTGCCCGCCTCGCCACGGCGATAAGCGGGCGTTGGGACGCACTTGACGTTCTGGTGATCAATGCCGCCGTCCTGCCCACCCTGACGCCGGTCTGGCAGATCGACGCGCGAGAGTTCAACAATGCCCTGACTCTCAACGTGCTTGCCACGCAGGCACTGCTCGCAGGATTTGACGGGATGCTCCGCAAGAGCCGCAATGCCCGGGTGATCGGCGTGACCAGCAGCGTAGGCGCCAAGCCGCGGGCATACTGGGGCGCTTACGGATCATCCAAGGCCGCGTTCGACGCCCTGCTCGACAGCTATGCGCAAGAAGTGCGCAACACGTCGTCGATCCGCGTCTGCGTCCTCGATCCGGGCGCGACGCGCACCAAGATGCGTGCCAAGGCCTATCCCGGCGAAGATCCCCAGAGCGTCAAGGCGCCCGAAGCTGTCGCGGATCGTATCGTGACGATTCTTGGTGAACAATTCGACAGCCCGCACCGCGCCCGGGTTAACCACGTCTGATCAGCCCGAATTAACGCACTCGGAGTGATTCTCGGGCAAGTCTGCAGGCATGTGCCTTCAGGCAAGCCGAAATCGGGCGAGGACGTTCGGGCATGAGCACGACCGACAGCAATACCGGGGACTGGAACACCGGCACATACAGCCAGGCAGCGCTTGAAGACCGCTGTGCACCGCGCCTGCGCGTCAGTATCCCGGCCTCGCTGCGCCCCTCGGGGGGCCGCGGTTTTCAGACCGTGGTGACCGATCTGTCCTTGGGCGGCTTCTGCGCCAATTCGCTTCAGCGCATGTATCCGGGCAACCGCTGCTGGCTGACCATGCCGGGGATGGAAGCGCTGCAGGCCGACGTGGTCTGGTGGGACAGCGGCCGGGTGGGCTGCGCCTTTGCCAACCTGCTGAGCCCGATCGTGCATGACAATATCCTTGCCCGCTATCGCGGCGACGGGGTGTTCAGGCGAATCTGAGCGAGCCCGCTGATCCATTATGAACGTAACATGACTGAATTGTTGCCAAAGCCCTAGGCCACACCTACTGCTGTTCTGTAATTCAATTCGCTAGGGGCGAGCGAGTGACGGCAGCAGACAATAAGATTGCGGATGAAACTAATCTGCCAATAATGTGGCTGGCGTCTTATCCAAAGTCGGGAAGTACATGGCTACGGATCATACTTCGCGAGATTGTTGCTCCGGGATCAGAGGATCCGGACATTATTCCCTCGGTTCAGAAGAAGACTACCCCAAAAAGCACGGCAATTCTTCACCTGCATGGCAAAGCATCCCGCCTTTTTCGGACGCATTGCCACTTCGGCAGTTCGCGCATCGCTCCCTATGATCATCTCTCCATGGGAGCGATCAGCATCTATCGCCATCCCATCGATGTCTTTCTATCGGCGCTCAACTATTCCGCAGTCCGCAAGCATGCCGAGAGGTTCATCGGTGGTGTGCCAAAGACCGTCGAGGAAATCCTCAAAGACGGCGAGATGGATCACTATGTCGAAGAGTTCATTTCCGACCGCGGCGTTGCCACCTTTGCAGATGTATCCGGGCCGCTGACCGACCACTTTTCCGGCTGGCAATTTGGCACTCGCGACCTTGGTCTGCCGTTCCTGCCGATACGCTATGAGGAAATGTTCAGCGACCCGGCCGCCGCAATCACGCAAATCTTCGAATTTCTCGAGATCGAGCCCCCTCACGGCCGCATCGACGAAATCGTCAGCATGGCTGACGCACAGACCAAGGTTGACGGACGTTTCTACTGGAAGCGGCGGTCCTACAATTTCCTGGAAATGCTGCCGCAACATTGCATCCGGCGGTGTGAAGAGGCCCTCGCTGGCTCATTGGAGCAGCTGGGGTACGAACCGACGACCCGCGCCCCGATCAACGTAGCGGCTTCACGATAGTCACCTGGCTCACGTTGATCCCGCCCCCGCGAAAACCGCCTTCGCAATACATCAGGTAATAGCGCCACAAGTCGATGAACCTGCGATCAAAGCCGATAGGAAGACGATCCTCGGCAACCGCGCGGTCAAGCGCCTCACGCCAAAGTTTCAGCGTGCGAGCATAATCCAGCCCGAATGCTTCGGGTTCTTCCCACACAAGACCACGCTCGGCGGCGAGCGAACGGAATTCGCGCTCGCTGATCAACAATCCGCCGGGAAAGACGTAGGCCTGGATGAAATCCGCGCTTGCGGCATAGGCATCGAACAACTCGTCGCGGATGGAGATGTACTGCAGGGCTGCGCGCCCTCCTGGCTTCAGGCAGCGCGCGAGACAATCGAAGTACGACGGCCAGTATTCGCGACCGACCGCCTCGACCATCTCGACGCTGGCGATGGCATCGAACTGGCCTTCGACATCGCGATAGTCCTGATGGCGGTATTCGATGCCGCTCAGTGCCGTGGTCGCAAGCTCGCGCCGGGCCCATTCGAGTTGTTCGTCCGAGAGGCTGATCCCCGTGATCCGCGCACCCGATGTCTCGGCCAGACGGCGGGCAAGATAGCCCCAGCCACATCCGATCTCGAGCACATGGCTGTCGGGCGTCAGATCCAGCCGCTCACCGAGCCGGTCGACCTTGTTCGCCTGCGCTTCGGCAAGGGAAGCGCCAGGATCGATGCCGTGCCACATGGCGCTCGAATAGCTCATCGTCTCGTCGAGCCACTGGCGGTAGAAATCGTTGCCGAGGTCGTAGTGCGCAGCGATGTTCCGGCGGGCCTGCGCCTTGGAATTTCGCCGTGCCAGATTGAGCAATCGTCCTGCCCACCGCCACGGCCCCTTGGCGCGGCCGACATCGCCCAACGTGTCGGCATTGCGCATGAACAGGTCGAATATCTGGACCGGATCGGGACTGTCCCATTCGCCTGCAACCCAGGCATCGTACCAGCCGATCGAACCAGCCGTCGCCAGCCGAACGAGCGCGTTCCAGCTGCGTAATTCTATCCGGGCGACGGGGCCTTCGCCCCTGCCCCCGACCTTGCGCGTGGAGCGATCCGGCAAAGTCGCTATGATCGTGCCCTGGACAAGACCCTTGTCGATACGTTCGACCGCACCGGTGAAGGATCCTGCAAAAAGATGCCCGATCCAACCGCCGAGTGCGGAAATATTCCGTCCCCCGGCGACCAGATGCCCTCCCCTCGTTGGCGTCTGCGCGTTCATAAGCCGCATATGCGTCGGCAGGTCATACGGTGCAAGGTCAGGCTTGCTTCATGCACTGATGGGCAGCAAGCGCCCGTGCGCGCGCTTCGGCATGAGCAACAATCTTGGATGGATATCCGCGCGGGGGCACGGCCGGGTCATGAATCCGGTCATCGGAAAGGTTTGCAAGTTCAGGCACCCATTTGCGAATGTAATGGGCGGCCTCGAATTTGGGCGATTGGGTCAGCGGCGCCATGATCCGGACGAACATGTTCGAATCGACGCCCGTACCCGCCGTCCACTGCCAGTTGACCGCATTGGAGCCATAGTCGGCATCGACGAGCGTGTCCCAGAACCATCGTTCACCCTCGCGCCAGTCAATCAGCAGATGCTTCACCAGGAAACTTGCCGCGATCATGCGCACGCGATTGTGCATCCAGCCGGTTTGCCAAAGTTCGCGCATGCCGGCGTCCACGATGGGGTAGCCCGTCCGCCCTTGCTGCCACGCCTTCAGACCGTCCGGATCAGTGCGCCACTCGATCCGGTCGTAGGCTTCGCGAGCGTTGCGCGATCCGTAGTCCGGAAACTGCAGAATCACGTTCTGGGCGTAATCGCGCCAACCCAGTTCACCAAGGAAGACGTCCACCGATCCGCGCGCCTCTGCGACGCGATGCCAAACTGTCGCGGGCGAAATCTCGCCGAAATGCAGGTGAGGCGAGAGCCGTGACGTTCCTTCGATCGATGGCAGATTGCGGCACTCGCCGTAGCGACTGGCGCGCTCGGCAAATTCTTCCAGTCGGTCAAGCGCACCGGCTTCGCCGGGCGTCCATTCATCGCGCATGCCGCCAGCCCAATCCGGCTTGGATGGCAGCAGGTTCCAGTCCTCAAGGTTCTCGGAGGTTGGCCAGACCTCCGGGGCATCAAGCCTGTCCGGTGCCGCTGTTGGCGCCCCCGGTGGCATCCGTTGGCGCAGAGCGTGCCAGAACGGCGTGTAGATCTTGTACGGCGCTCCTGCGCCAGTCACAACAGACCCCGCCGGCGCGAGATAGTTGCCGTGATGCAGGACCAATTGGAACGCCTTGGCGACAGCGCGTTCGACATTGCGCCACCAAGGTTCGTAATGGTGCAAGGCATGGACGGTTCGTGCCCCTG
The DNA here is from genome assembly GCF_057180545.1 of Novosphingobium sp. HNCC26DJ243. NCBI lineage: Bacteria > Pseudomonadati > Pseudomonadota > Alphaproteobacteria > Sphingomonadales > Sphingomonadaceae > Novosphingobium > Novosphingobium sp. HNCC26DJ243. The sequence goes on from NZ_JBXUGN010000001.1 coordinate 477,886, forward strand.
TCTCTCTCCGCACCGCAGCCAGCTCTTCATGGCATTTGCCGCGCTTGAGGATCAGCCGTGAACCGCGCCTGCGCAGATCGGCATCGAGGCTGGCCAGGCTATGGTGCAGCCACCAGCGAGAAGCTCCGCCCATGCGGCAGTGCCGGGGAGCCTCATCATCGAGCACGTAGACAGGGATGACCGGGCCGTCGCTTGCAGCCGCCAGAATTGCTGCCTGATCCGCGAGGCGCAGATCCCGTCGCAACCAGACAATGGACGGGGGAGCCCCGGCGGAAGACGTCACAATCGGCATTTCCTGTTGCAATGGCGAAGTCGTGGGGGAACACCACCGGTTTAAACCCGTTCCCCTGCATCGCATGATGAACAACGCATCGGACAAATACCTGTCCCAAAGGACACATGGTTGGCGCATCGCGTCCGGACACGCTCTTCTGGCGGCCGCAGTGTGCTGGCTGGGCTTCGCGTTCGTGACGTTCGCCGTTTCCACGGGCCGCAGCGAGGCGATTGACAGCGCCGGCCTGATGTTCTGGCGAAGAGGTGCAACATTGCTTCCGGCGGGACCCGCATGGCTGCTCGAAGCCGTGCGTGATATGACCGGGCTTGGCGGCGTCCTGTTGAGGAACATGATCGCGCTGGGTGCCTTGACCGCGCTGCTGTTCTTGCGGCTTCGCCGTGAAGCCGTGCTGCTGGCGGCCACCATTGCGGGCGGCTGGATCGTCAATACCCTAGTGAAGCTGGCAGTGGGGCGGCCTCGACCGATGATCGTGCCGCATTTGACCGAAGCTGGCGGACAAAGTTTTCCCAGCGGCCACAGCTTCAATTCAGCCGTTGTCTACATCGCGATCGCACTGGCTTTTGCCGCAATGAGCCCGCGCCGCAGCGTGCGATGGACGTTAGTCGGCTTCGCGATCGTGCTGAGCGTTGCCGTCGCCATCAGTCGCGTCTGGCTTGGTGTGCATTTCCCGAGCGATGTTGCTGCTGGCTGGTTCGGCGGCGCGGGCTGGGCCTTCCTTGCCACTGCCATCCTGCATCGCCCGGCAAAGGCGGTTGCCGAGCAGGCCGACGATGCGCTCGCCCAGATCACGCCTGGCAGTTAGCAGGTCCTCAGCCGGACCACGGTGTTGAAGTTTCGTGCCATCGCGGGGCCGGTGAATCGCGCATCGCCGAACGTTACGACGCTTTCGCAACCGTGGGTTTCGATTTCTGCGACCGGCATCTGCGACCATGCGAGAAATTTCCGGACCTCTGGCCCCGATTGCGCCGCGCGCTTCACGATCGGCAGGCTCATGTTGTCGGCAAACGGCTGCCCACGATCCAGAGGATGTGACAGGCTGACGGTGGGATCGAACCTGGCAAAGGTGATCCGTCCGGCTTCGCGCCAGATCAGGTCCCGCTCCCAGAACTTCACCGGCGAGGGCGATGCGAACAGCCGGTCCGGCTGCGGGTAAGGTTCGCTCATCACCACGGCATCGCGGGCGAGCGCCGAAATGGCGATGTTGACCGCAATGAACAGAACGCACCCAGCAAGCGTCGCCACGGCAGGCACACCCTTCTCTCTTCGCCGCGCCAGCCAGATTCCCAGCCCGAGCATCGCCAGCAACCAAGGTGAGACGATGAACAGGCCGTCGGTGTGGAACCAATGGTCGCTGAACGGCGAGAGCAACTGAATTGCATAGACGTTCTGCAAATCGAGCAGCGGGTGCGAGATTGCGCCAATGTAGCTCAGCAGCACCAGCCACCCGAAGCGCAAGGGGGCCGCATCGACCGCGATCCGGCCGCGCGAAACTTGCCATTTGTCCAGCAGCCACAGCAGACCCGCCAGCAACGGCGGCATCAGTACGACGCCACCGACCAGCCCATGGGTGAATCCACGATGCATCGCCAGCGGCGCCCAGGGCACCCAGCCAAAGAAGATGTCGATGTCCGGCATGTTCGCCGCGAGCACCAGCGCCGCCAATCCCTTGCGCGTGCGATGCTTTAGCCCGGTTTCGGCAAGAACCCATCCGACAAGGCTGTGAGTCAGGTTGTCCAATCGGTGACCTCAAACAGGAAAAGGCCGCAAGGGCGCGAGTATGTCGCATCCTTGCGGCCTTCGAAGACCATTGCAAACCCGGTCGTCAGACCGGGTCGGCTGCCGTTCCGCTTACCGTCCAGGTCTGGCCCTTGGCGAGCAGCTTGGCGAGATTCGCATCCTTGCCTTCGCGCGACTTGGCATCCTGTCCGAGCAGAGCGTCCTCGTAGGTCGGGCGGGGATCGTCATAGATTACGCCCAGTGCCATCGGGAACGGCCCGAAAGGCATTTCGACCAGCATGTGTGCAATCGCGCGGTTCTTTGCGTTGTGCACGATAACGCCGGCGGCCTGCCAGTCACCATCCACGACATCGACCACCTTGAGGCTGAGCGTCTCCATGTCGAGCGCGATGCCCTTGATGCCGCCCGACTTCTCGCTGCCGAAAAGCATCGGCTGGCCATCTTCGACCCAAAGCTGGTTCTGGTCGGCCGCGCCCTTGGCGACGAAGTCGTCAAAGCGGTCCTTGTTGTAGACGATGCAGTTCTGGAAAATCTCGACGAACGAGGCACCCTTGTGCGCGTGCGCGGCCTTGAGCACGCCCGACAGGTTCTTGGATACGTCATAGGCCCGCGCGATGAAGCGCGCACCCGAACCTAGCGCAAAAGCGCAGGGGCTTGCCGGACGATCGACCGAGCCGAGCGGCGAAGTCGGGCTGTTGGTGCCTTCGCGGCTGGTCGGCGAGAACTGGCCCTTGGTCAGGCCGTAGATCTCGTTGTTGAACAGCAGGATCTGCACGTTCACATTGCGACGCAGAATATGCATCGTGTGATTGCCGCCAATCGACATGCCATCACCGTCACCCGTCACCAGCCAGACGTCGAGTTCAGGGTTGGCAAGCTTGATGCCCGTGGCAAACGCCGGTGCGCGCCCGTGGATCGTGTGGAAGCCGTAGCTTTCAACGTAGTAGGGGAAGCGGCTCGAGCAACCGATGCCGCTGACGAACACGGTGCTCGAAGGATCGGCGCCGATTTCGGGCAGCGTGCGCTGCACGGCCTTGAGGATTGCGTAGTCACCGCAGCCCGGGCACCAGCGTACTTCCTGGTCGGTTTCCCAGTCCTTGAGCGTGGTCTGGACCGCGATCTTGGTCATCTCGTTCATGGGTTAACACTCTTGATGCTGGGCAGCTGCGTATTGTCGGCGTCGACCTCGCCCCCGGCGTGACCACCGAGTGCGTCGTCGATTGCGGCTTCGATTTCCGCGATCGTGAAAGGCTGGCCGCTGGTCTTGTTGAGCGGCTTTGCATCGATCAGATACTGGTCGCGCAAGACGGTCTTGAACTGGCCGGTGTTCATCTCGGGCACGAGCACCCTGTCGTAGCCCTTGAGAAGCTCGCCCAGATTGTTCGGCAGCGGCCAGACGTGGCGAACGTGGATCTGTGCCACATCTTGTCCCTTGCGGCGCGCACGGCGCACGGCCTGGTGGATCGGACCGTAGGTGCTGCCCCAGCCCACAACCGCGAGCTTGCCCGAGGTCTCGCCAAGGATCACGTCTTGATCGGGAATACTGTTGGCAACGCCATCGACCTTGGCCTTGCGGGCGTCGGTCATGGTCTGGTGGCTGGCCGGACTGTAATCGATGTTGCCGGTGCCGGGGTTCTTCTCGATGCCGCCGATGCGGTGCATAAGGCCCGGAGTGCCTGGCTTGATCCACGGACGCGCGCCCTTCTCGTCGCGCGCGAAAGGCAGCAGTTCGCCGTCCGGCCCGTTCTTCTCGGTGAGGAACTTCGCCGGGAACGGCTTGAAGCTGGCGGGATCGGGCACCTTCCACGGCTCTGCCGCATTGGCGATGTAGCCGTCCGTGAGCAGCATGACCGGGGTCATGTATTCCACCGCGATGCGGCAGGCCTCGATTGCGACTTCGAAGCAATCCGCTGCCGAACGCGCCGCGATGACCGGCATCGGCGCATCGCCGTTACGGCCATAGATCGCCTGATAGAGGTCCGATTGTTCGGTCTTGGTCGGCAGGCCGGTCGACGGACCGCCGCGCTGCGAGTTGACGATGACGAGCGGCAGCTCGGTCATGATGGCAAGGCCCATCGCCTCACCCTTCAGCGCGATGCCCGGTCCCGACGACGAGGTGACGCCAAGCTGGCCCGCATAGGACGCGCCGATGGCCGATGCGATCGCCGCGATCTCGTCCTCGGCCTGGAAGGTCGTGACGCCGAACTCCTTGAGCCGCGCAAGGTTGTGCAGGATCGCCGAGGCGGGCGTGATTGGATAGCCGCCGAAGAACATCGGCAGCTCGGCCAGTTGCGCACCCGCTACCAGACCAAGGCTGATCGCCTCGGCGCCCGTCACGGTGCGATAGAGGCCTGGCTCGCTCTCTGCCGGAGCGATGTGATACTGCTTGAGCGGTCCAGCCAGTTCGGCTGTCTCGCCATAGGCGTGGCCGGCGTTGAGAGCAGCGATGTTGGCATCGGCCAGCACCTGGTTCTTCTTGAACTTGGCGTTGAGCCAGTCGATCAGCGGCTGCCGGTCGCGGTCGAACATCCACAGCGCAAGACCCAGCGTCCACATGTTCTTGCAGCGCAGCGCTTCCTTGTTGCCAAGGCCAAAGGGCTTCACCGCCTCGAGCGTCATCGCCGAGATGTCGAACGCCAGCAGTTGCCAGTTCTCGAGGCTGCCGTCCTCGAGCGGGTTGACCGTGTACTTGGCCTTCTCGAGGTTGCGCTTGTTGAACTCGCCGGTGTCGGCGATGATCAGGCCGCCGCGCTTCAATGCGCCGACGTTGGTCTTGAGCGCCGCCGGGTTCATCGCCACGAGAACGTCGGGCTGGTCGCCCGCCGTATCGATCGCGGTCGAGCCGAAGTTGATCTGGAATGCCGAAACACCGAACAGCGTGCCCTGCGGCGCACGAATTTCAGCGGGGAAATCGGGGAAGGTCGCCAGGTCATTGCCGGCGAGCGCGGTCGAGAGCGTGAACTGCCCGCCGGTCAACTGCATGCCGTCGCCCGAGTCACCTGCAAAGCGCACGACCACCGCTTCTGGGGTCAGTTCGTCCTTGCCGCCGGTCAGTGCGTCCGGTCCTTCAACTATTGTCGCCATATCGTCCTCTGCTGCGTGCGGAAGGAACGTGCCTTCCGCCATAAGCCGCGTCTCAATGAACCACGCGCCTATGCCCCTCCCGTTCCAATCGCAAAGAAGAAAAACTCCTGCGAGAGAAAAATCGGCACACGATGATGATTCTGTCTGCGAAGGCTAGTCAAGTTGCAATGACGGACTTACCCCGATGTCGATAACGATTCCCGCAGGCTATCCCGGCAGGATAACGAGGAGAGACCATGACCGACCATTTCGTGCGCCCCGACGTGAAGGCCTTCCTCGATTTCCTTAACGGCACGCAGGCTCCGCCAATGAGCCAACTCCCGCTCGAGATGGCCCGCGCGAGCTATATCGCGATGGGCGAACTGGCCGAACAGCCGCCGCGCGAACTGGACGTGATCCGCGACCTGACCTGCCCCGGACCTGGGGGCGACATAAAGCTGCGCCTCTATGACCTGCGCGAAGCTCGCGAACCGGGACCGGCAGTCGTGTTCATGCACGGCGGTGGCTTCGTCATCGGTGACCTCGACAGCCACCACAGCCTGTGCACGGAGATTGCCGCCGAGCTGGACATGCCGGTCATCGCCGTGGACTACCGCCTCGCGCCCGAACACCCCTTCCCCGCCGCGCCCGACGATTGCGAAGCCGCGAGCCGCTGGATCGCCGCAAACTCGTCCGCTCTGGGCCGCGAGATCACCGGCCTCATCCCGATGGGGGATTCTGCCGGCGGCAACCTCACCATCGTCGTCACACAGGCGCTGATGGAAAAGCCCGCTGCCGTTCCGGTTGTCCTGCAGGTGCCGATCTATCCGCTCAGCGATGACAAGCCCGACCACAAATCGTTCCTCGATTTTGCCGAGGGTTTCCTGCTGACGGCCGAGACGATGACCTGGTTCGCCGACGCCTACAAGGCCGTCATCGGCGACAAGCGCGCCTATCCGATCTACGGCGACCATTCGACCGCGCCGCCAACAGTGCTAGTGACGGCAGGGCTCGATCCGATTCGCGACAGCGGTCGGGTCTATGGCGCGGAACTGATCCGGGCCGGGGCGGAGGTCGTGTTCCTCGAGATGAAGGGCACGATCCACGGCTTCACGCAGGTGCGCAAGGCGATCCCGAGCGCGCAGGCAGACATGCAATCGATCTTCGCAGCCGTGCGGCTGCTGCTGGAAAGGTCAAGATGAACGATCAATCTGCCGGGCTTCCCTATCGCCCTTGTGTCGGGGTCATGCTGGTAAATGGCGCCGGGCGCGTGTTCGTCGGCAAGCGGATCGACAACAAGGAAGGCGACGCCTGGCAGATGCCGCAAGGCGGCATAGATGATGGCGAGGAGCTTCATCCTGCCGCACTGCGCGAACTCGCCGAGGAAACCGGCGTTTCGGCAGAGTTGGTTACGATCATTGCCGAAAGCCGCGAAGAGCATTTCTATGACTTGCCCGACGAACTGCTCGGGCGACTGTGGGGCGGAAATTATCGCGGGCAACGCCAGAAATGGCTGCTGCTGCGATTTGGCGGCAATGACGAGGACATCAATCTCAATGCCCATGACCCGGCCGAATTCCTCGACTGGCGCTGGGTCGAGCCCGAGCAACTGCCTGACCTGATCGTGCCGTTCAAGAAGCGGGTCTATCGTCAGGTGGTCGAGGAATTCCGCGACCTGATTTGACCGGTCAGTTGCTCTCGATCTTGGGCTCGGGCTTCACGGCTTCGGCCGAGACGACACGCGGCGCAGGTCCGCGGGCGATTGCGGCGGCAAGGTCCGCAGTTTCAGTGCAGCCCTTTCCGCACAGGCCTTCAAGCCGGGCCAGATTGCGGCGCGCCTTCTCCAGCGCGCCCTTTTCGACCATTGCTCCGCCCTCGCCCGAGATCGCGGCGACATTGTTCGGGTCGCGCTCCAGCGCCTCACGGTAATAGTGGATCGCCTTGCCCTGCAGGCCATCGCGTCGCGCGGCATCGGCCAGTGCAACAAGCGGTGCGGGGCTTCCCGGCTCGATAGCCAGCGCGGCTTCGAAACTGTCGGTCGCTGTGCCGATATCGCCCTTTGCCATCGCGGCCCGGCCATCCCTGATGAGAGCTTCGACACGCGGATCAACAGGAGCGGAGCTCTTGGCCGTGCTCATGCTGCCGGTAACGCCAACGATCAGGGACAAGGCAAGAGCCACGGGGGCGTAACGCATCAACAACTCCTTGAGCCGGCGACCACTGCTGAATGAACCGGCTTGCATGAGCGCTCAGTTAACACGCCGGACGATTGTTGCGAAGAAAAACCCGTCGGTCCCTTCGGACAGGGGCGTGAGCCGCCATCCATGCCCGCGGGCGCGCCCGGCCGGCAATGGTGGTATTGCCACGTCCCATCCGGGGTTGGCCCGCAGGAAGCTCCCGATCCGGTCCGGCCCTTCGGCATCGAGCAGCGAGCAGACAATGTAGGTCAGCCTGCCACCCGACCTGACCAGGCGCGAGCCGATGTCGAGCACATTGGCCTGCATCGCATGATAGCGGGCCAGCGCCTTGGCGTCGAGCCGCCAGCGGGCCTCGGGATTGCGTCGCCATGTGCCGGTGCCGGAACAGGGCGCATCGATCATCACCGCATCTGCCTTGCCCTCGAGATCCGCCAGCGCCTGCATCTCACGGCCGGGGTCGAGCAGACGCGTTTCTACCAGCACGCCCGCGCGAGCCGCGCGATCGGGCAGGCGTGAAAGCCGCGCGCGGTCGATATCGCAGGCAATCAGCTTGCCCCGGTTGGCCATCGCCGCCCCGAGCGCCAGGGTCTTGCCCCCGGCGCCTGCACATAGGTCAACCACCGCTTCGCCCGGCTGGGCGTCAAGCGCAATGCAGGCGATCTGGCTGCCTGCGTCCTGTACTTCGAACAGGCCTTCGGAGAATTCGGGCCAGCTTTCGGCTGCAGTCCCGGATGGAAAGCGCAAGCCCTGCGGCGCAGCCACGAACTCACCTTTTGTCTCGAGCCGCTCGCGCAGGTCGTTGCGGGAAATCTTGATAGCGTTTGCGCGAATGTCGAGCGGAGCGCGGCCAAGAAGCGCCGCCTGCTCATGCCCATCGAGCCCGGAGGCCTCGAGTTGCCTGACCAGCCACTGCGGCGCAATCCCGCCACCGGCAACCGGTTCCCCCTCGACCAGCGGCGCAGGCCCATAGCTCGACCCATCGAACAGAGCGGTCAACGCGGCGTCGCCTTGGGCAAGGCGCAGCATTGCCGCCCGCCCATTCTCAGGCACGTCGCCACAGGCCCGGATGGCGTTCCACGCCAGATCGCGGATGGCGCGACGGTCCTTCGAGCCGACAAAACGCCGCGCCCTGAACCATTCCGCCGCGATCCGGTCCGCCGAAGCGCCCTGCCCTCTCGCCGCAGCGATCACCGCATCAAGGATGTCGATCGCCGCCTGTACGCGCGCAGAAGGCGTCACCCTTGCAGCCTCAGCCGACCTTGTAGTTTGGCGCCTCGCGCGTGATCGTCACGTCATGGACGTGGCTTTCGCGAAGGCCCGCATTGGTTATGCGAACGAACTGCGCACGCTTGCGCAGATCCTCGATGGTGGCGCTGCCGGTGTAGCCCATCGCCGCCTTGATGCCGCCGACAAGCTGATGGACAACGTCCTTGGCCGGGCCCTTGAACGGCACCTGGCCTTCGATGCCCTCGGGCACCAGCTTCATCTGGTCCTTGATGTCCTGCTGGAAATAGCGGTCCGCGCTGCCGCGCGCCATCGCCCCGACCGAGCCCATGCCGCGATACGACTTGTAGGCGCGACCCTGGTAAAGGAATGTCTCGCCCGGCGCTTCCTCGGTTCCGGCCAGCATCGAGCCGATCATCACCGTGCTTGCGCCTGCGGCCAGTGCCTTGGCCGCGTCGCCCGAAGTGCGAAGGCCTCCATCTGCGATCACCGGAACGCCCGACTTTTCGGCTTCCTCGGCACATTCCATGACAGCGGTGAGCTGCGGCACGCCGACACCCGCAACGATGCGCGTGGTGCAGATCGATCCCGGCCCGATGCCGACCTTGATCCCATCGGCGCCTGCATCGACCAGCGAGCGCGCGGCCGCTGCGGTGGCGACATTGCCGGCGATCACCTGAACGGAATTCGAAAGCTTCTTGGCCGCCTCGACAGCGCGCGCCACATCACGATTGTGACCGTGCGCGGTATCGATGACAACGACATCGACCTCGGCCTCGACCAGGGCCTGAGTGCGGAGCAGGCCCTTTTCTCCCACGGTCGTCGCGGCGGCGACGCGCAGGCGGCCCGCGGCGTCCTTGGTCGCGTTGGGGAAAGTGACCGCCTTCTCGATATCCTTGACCGTGATCAGGCCGATGCACTTGAACGCATCGTCCACCACAAGCAGCTTCTCGATCCGGCGCTGGTGCAGGAGGCGACGGGCATCGTCCCCGCTTGCCCCGAGCTTTACCGTCGCAAGGTTCTCATGCGTCATCAGCTCGCGGACGGGCTGCTGCGGATTGTCGGCGAAGCGGACGTCGCGGTTGGTGAGAATGCCGACCAGCTTGCCCGATGCCTCGACAACGGGGATGCCGCTGATCTTGTGCTGGCGCATCAAGGCCTGAGCCTCGCCCAGCGGTGCATCAGGCGTGATCGTGATGGGGTTGACGACCATTCCGCTTTCGAAGCGCTTGACCGCCCGGACTGCGGCGCACTGCTCTTCGATCGAAAGATTGCGGTGGAGCACGCCGATTCCGCCGAGCTGTGCCATGACGATGGCCATGTCCGCCTCGGTTACCGTATCCATTGCCGACGACAGGATCGGGATGTTGAGGTGGATGCCCTTGGTCAGGCGCGTGCGCGTATCGGCCTGCGAAGGCACGATGTCCGACTCGGCAGGACGCAGAAGCACGTCATCGAAGGTAAGGCCGAGAGGGATATCCATGATGCGCGCCACTTCCATGTGTCCGGGGAGATTCGTGGCGGCCCATGTAAACAGGAAGGCCCGGTTCCGCTAGGGGGTTTGGGCCCGCTTTTGCGAGGGTCCCGGATAACGCCTGGGATCGGCGAAGGCGCGGACAAGTTCGACCTGCAGCGCGACGTCGTCGGCCATTCCGCGATAGTCGATCGACGGTCCCGCCTGATCCCCCGGCCTGTGGTAAGTATCCTCCATGAACCGCTCGATGCGATCCATGTCGCCATAGCTGCTGCTGACCATGACCGCAGGCACATCGTGCTGCATCAAGACCCAGCTGTCCTGCCGCTTTATATAGGCATTCGGACCGTCGCCCGGCGCGAGCCTGCGCTTCATTCGCCGCACGACATCGCCGATCAGCGGATCGAGCGGCGTCAGACCCTTGCCGACGATCCCGATTGCGCCACCCGGAGGCACAAGCCCCGTGCTGTCCACATTGAACGCGGCAACGACGCGGTCAAGCGGGATCGGCGGATCTTCGGCGAAAGCCATCGCGCCAAGCAATCCCAGTTCCTCGCCCGTCGTCGCCACAAAGTAGACATCGCGGTCCATCGCCTTGCCCCTGGCAAGCTGCCGCGCCGCTTCGGTCACCACGGCCAGACCGCTGGCATTGTCGACCGCGCCGTTGCAGATCAGGTCTTCGGCAGGCGGTTCGGCGCATTCGCCGAAATGATCCCAGTGCGCCATCATCAAGACCGCGCCCGCTCCGGGATTGCGGCCTGGAATGCGCCCGATGAGATTGTGGGTCTTGATCCGCGTCTCCCGGCTCGTCGCTTCCAGGGTGCCCGAAACACCCAGAGCGTAGGGCGCAAAGGCCGGGCTGGCGGCATCGGCTTTCAGCCTCGCCGTCGTCGGATAGGCCGAGCCGCTCAGGAGCAAATCCGCCGTGGCAGGTGTCATGAAGGCTTCGATCTCGTTTCCGATCTTGTCGCCCGCAACGGCATATCCCGCTCGCCTGCGCCGGGACATGACATCTTCCAGCCCCCGATCGTCATCAAGGATCGTGACGACTGCCAGAGCCCCTGCATCCAGCAAGCGCCCTGCCCGGTCGCCGGCGGCCTGCCCGTCGATACCTGCCGGCAGGCTGTCGAGCATCACCGCCACGCGACCGGCAAGTTCTGCCCGGGGTACGACAGGTGAAGCGGCATGTCCCATGAAAACTAGCGGCGCATCCAGCACGAGGCTGCGCAGCCCCGACGTCACCACGAATACGCTGTCCGCCGGAAGGATAAGCCGCTTGCGGCCACGCATGAAACTGGCGCGGGACATCACGGGTTCGCGTTCGACCAATTCGACCGGCGCGAACCACCCGCTGCCAGGAATATTCGTGCCCGCCTCGAGCCCGATGTCGAACCACTGTCGCGCGAGGTAGCGCAGGGTCTGGGTCTCGCCATCCGTACCGGGCTCGCGCCCTGCGAAATCATCGCTGGCCAGCGTTTCAACATGGGCCTGAAGCGCCGTTTCGAGTGGAGTGGGTTTCCGGGGTGCAGGCTTGGCGGCGACGAGCAGAAGCGCGCTGCAAACCAGCGCCCCCGTCATCGTCAGTCGCCAGCCCCCCGCACGCTTCATCGCCGCCCTCAAACGCTTCGTCGCAATCCCTTGCTCTCAAAAGCAGCAACGACGCGCAAGTTCCCAATTGGGCCAAATCACATGAACGGGAGTTTACACAAGCGCCCCTAGAGCGGTTATTCGGCCACCCAGCCGCCGTCCATGTTGTAGTTCGCGCCGGTGATGTTCCGCGCCTCATGTCGGCACAGGAACAGCGCCAGAGCCGCAAGGTCTTCGGGCTGCACGAATTCCTTGGTCGGCTGACGCACCAGCATCACGTCGTTGATGACCTGCTCCCGCGTCATGCCGCGCGCCTTCATCGTATCGGGAATCTGGTTTTCGACCAGTGGCGTCCAGACATAACCCGGGCTGATGCAATTGGCGGTCACGCCGTGAGTCGCCAGTTCCAGCGCCAGCGTCTTGGCAAGCCCGGCGATGCCGTGCTTCGCCGAAACGTAGGCCGCCTTGAACGGCGATGCGGTAAGAGAATGCGCCGATGCGGTGAAGATTATCCGGCCCCACCCCTTTGCCTTCATGCCGGGAATGGCGAGCCTGCAGGCATCAAAGGCAGAGGTCAGATTGAGCGCGATGATTGCGTCCCACTTTTCAACCGGAAACTCCTCCACGGGCGCGACGTGCTGCATGCCTGCATTGTTGATGAGAATGTCGACTGCCCCGAATTCGGCCAGGGCGGCGGCCACCATGGCTTCAGTGCCTTCGCGCCGGGTCAGGTCGGCCGGGGCGTAGATCGCGCGGCCGCCACTGGTGGCGGAAAGTTCCGCGCACAGAGTGGCGATCTGCGCAGGGTCTCCGAACCCGTTTAGTACGATATCGGCACCCTCGGCCGCCAACGCCTTTGCGTAAGCCAGGCCGATGCCCGAGGTCGAGCCGGTCACAAGCGCGCACTTGCCCTTCAGGAACATTCAATTACTCCGGAGATTCTGGGTACCAGTAGCCAACTGGCATCGCGGTCCGCACCGCGCTTGTCCAGTGGCCAGTGCAAAAAGGGGATGCCCGATGCGGCTCGACGATTTCGACGGTTCCATCAATGTCGAAGACCAGCGCGGCGGTGGAGGCCGCTTCCCGATGGGCGGCGGCGGCAAACTCGGCTGCGGTTCGATCGTGATCGCTTTGATCGCGGCTGTGGTTTTTGGCGTCGACCCCGCGCAAATGCTGGGCTCGCTCCAGCAGGGTCAGGTCAGCGCTCCGGTCGAGCAGCAGGGCGGCGCTTCGGTGGCCGAGAGCTGCTCGGTCAACGAATTCAGCCGCGAGAGCTGCAACGCCCTGTCCTCGCTCAACAAGACCTGGCAGCCGTTGTTTGCGCAGGCCAATATCAATTTCCAGGCACCCAAGCTGGTGTTCTATTCCCAGGCAGGCCAGTCGGGCTGCGGCGCGGCACAAAGCGCGATGGGACCATTCTATTGCCCGAGCGATGCCGGGATCTACATCGACACGGATTTCTATACCGATATGGACAAGCAAATGGGCGCGGGCGGCGATTTCGCCCGCGTTTACGTGATGGCGCACGAATACGGCCATCACATCCAGAACATGCTTGGCACATCCGACCAGGTGCGCCAGTTCCAGCAGCGCAACCCAAGCCAGGCCAACCAGTTCTCGGTGCGCCTGGAACTTCAGGCCGATTGCTACGCGGGGGTATGGGCAGGCCGCAATCGCGACCGGATTGAAGCGGGTGATATCGAGGAAGGCATGCGTGCTGCCCACCAGATCGGTGACGATACCCTTATGAAAGCTGCCGGCCGTCGCCCGGTCGAGGACGCCTTCACCCACGGCAGCGCAGCTCAACGCATGCAGTGGCTGCGCAAGGGCCTAGAAACCGGTGACGAGGATCAGTGCGACACTTTCAAGGACATCTGAAAAACCTCTCCGGAACCGAACGGCTTCCAGATGCTTCTTTTGGCAAAAGGGGGCACACTATGACTTTCACCAAGGCTCTTCGGTTCGCACTACTGCCTTGTACTTGTGCCATCGCCGTCCCTGCCTTCGGGCAGACGGCGGTGTCGCAGGACAATGTTACCGCTGGTGACGTCGTCACCACACCGCTCAGCGATCTCAACATCAAGAAGGACGAGGTTCCTGAGCTGCTCGTACGCGCACGGGCCAAGCCGTATGACCTATCAGGTCTCAGCCGCTGCCCCGCAATCGGTGCTGAAGTCGCGAAGCTCGACGCGGTGCTGGGCGACGATATCGACATCGCGCGCGATGATGGCAATTCGACAATCAAGATGGGCAATATCGCCAAGTCTGTAGTCAGTTCGCTGATCCCGTTCGGAGGGGTGATCCGCGAGATCAGCGGCGCCAATGCCCAGCAGCGCAAATGGAACGAGGCGATCTATGCCGGATCGGTCCGGCGCGCCTTCCTCAAGGGTGTAGGCCAGCAGCGCGGGTGCAAGTACCCTGCCCGCACCGCCACCGCTAACGATGCGCAAAAGCTTTGGGCCAAGCGCGATGCGGCAGAAGCTGCCGCAAAGGCCGCCAAGGATAATTCTTCCAAGTCGTCGGAAGGCAAATCAAATTCCAAATCCGAAAAGGACTCGAAGAACAACTCCGGCAACTAGGAAGGTCGACCGACCTTCCCGTCACAACGGCAGACCTCAGCTTTCGCGGCTGAGCCGCTCAATCTCGGCATCGAGTTCGCGAAGAACGTCCTTGCGGATCTCATTCGACAGACTCTTGTCTCCGGCTATCTCTTCACGCGCCTCGCGCACGCCCTTGAGCGCCTGCGCCATGGCATGCTTCTCCATGTCCCCCGGCGTGCCGCACATGCGGATGCGGACGCGCGTCAGCTTGCCGTTTTCCTCTGCCGTGGTGTCGACGTCGGAGATTGCGTCCTTGTCCGTGCAGTGCGAGCCGCCATGCTCGGTAACCACGTCGGTAATGCCTTCGCCGCTGTCGTCGAGAACGATCACGCGCTGTTTCATCATGCGATGGTCATCACCTGCCATAGGCGGAACGGGCGGGATCGGAGGGATGCGCGCATCGGCGGCTGCTACACGCTGCTCGACCTCCGCATCGCTCAGCGGTCGGGCGGTCTGGAACACGAAAGTCTTGCCGTCGCGCGTAATGGTCCGGACGTATTCCTTGCCGTCCTCGCCTCCGTGCTTCTCGACGATCACGATCTGCCGCGCCATCTCCGGAGGAGCGGGAGGAGCGGGAGGCGCTGGCGGCGCAGGAGGTGCAGGCGGCGCGGGAGGTGTGGGTGGCATGGGCGCATCCACAGCGCCATAGGCAATCGACCCGGCGGTCACTGCCAGCACGGCCCCTGCTAGCAGGGCGAACTTCGTAACGGTGTTCTTGGTCATCGAACCGACTCCCGAAAGGGGCCGCTGCCGGCCCCAAAAAGCATTGTGCCGGGAATACACATGTCCCGGCACAAGCTGTTTCGGTGTTCGACGAACCACCGGTCCTGCTGGACGGGCGTCAGGTGCTTAGTACACGCGCTTCTTTGGCTTGATGTACTCGACGTCGTCGGTGAGCGTGTATTCGTGGACCGGGCGATAGTCGATGCGCACTTCGCCGCCCTTTCCGCCCCAACCGTTGAACCAGGCCGCGGTGTGCTTCATCCACTCGGCATCGTTGCGATCGGGGAAATCCTCGTGTGCGTGCGCGCCGCGGCTTTCCTTGCGGTTGTGCGCCGAATGCATCGTCACGGCAGCCTGGCTGATCAGATTGTCGAGTTCGAGCGTTTCGACCAGGTCCGAGTTCCAGATCAGCGAACGGTCGGACACGTTGATGTCCTCCATGCGCTTGTAGGTCTCGGCGAGCTTGACCTTGCCTTCGGCCATGAGTTCGTCGGTGCGGAACACCGCCGCATGGGCCGACATCGTGCGCTGCATCTCGATGCGCACTTCTGCCGTGGGCGATCCGCCCTTGGCATGGCGGAAGTGATCGAGACGGGTCAGCGCGAGGTCAGCACTGTCCTTGGGCAGCGAGTTGTGCGCAGTGCCGGGCTTGATCAGTTCCTTGAGACGCAGACCCGTGGCGCGTCCGAACACGACAAGGTCGATCAGCGAGTTCGAGCCGAGGCGGTTTGCACCGTGGACCGAGACGCAGGCCGCTTCGCCGACAGCGAACAGGCCGGGGATGATCGTTTCCGGATTGCCATCCGCGCCGATCGTCACGACTTCGCCGTGATAGTTCGTCGGGATGCCGCCCATGTTGTAGTGAACGGTCGGAACCACCGGCAATGGCTGGCGGGTCAGGTCGACGCCGGCGAAGATTTTGCCGCTTTCGGTGATGCCCGGCAGACGCTCGGCCAGCACCTTCTGGTCGATGTGATCGAGGTGCAGGAAGATGTGATCCTTGTGCGGACCGACGCCGCGACCTTCGCGGATTTCGAGCGCCATCGAACGCGACACCACGTCGCGCGAGGCGAGGTCCTTGGCCGAAGGCGCGTAGCGCTCCATGAAGCGCTCGCCCTCGGAGTTGGTCAGATAGCCACCCTCACCACGAGCACCCTCGGTGATCAGCACGCCCGCTCCATAGATGCCGGTCGGGTGGAACTGGACGAACTCCATGTCCTGCAACGGGAGCCCCGCGCGCAGCACCATGCCGCCACCGTCGCCCGTGCACGTATGGGCCGAGGTTGCGGTGAAGTACGAACGGCCATAGCCGCCGGTTGCCAGCACCACCGCGTGGCTGCGGAAGCGATGGATCGAGCCATCGTCCATGCACAGCGCGATCACGCCACGGCATTCGCCGTTCTCCATGATCAGGTCGATCGCGAAATATTCAATGAAGAAGTCGGCGTCGTACTTCAGGCTCTGTTGATAGAGCGCGTGAAGCATGGCGTGGCCGGTACGGTCGGCAGCGGCGCAAGTGCGCTGGACCGGCGGGCCCTCGCCCATGTTCTGCATGTGACCGCCGAAAGGACGCTGGTAGATCGTGCCTTCGGCATTGCGGCTGAAGGGAACGCCCGCGTGCTCGAGTTCGTATACCGCCGCAGGCGCTTCGCGCACCATGTATTCGATGGCGTCCTGGTCACCCAGCCAGTCCGACCCCTTGACGGTGTCGTACATGTGCCAGGTCCAGTGGTCCGGGCTGTTGTTGCCGAGCGATGCGGCAATGCCGCCCTGCGCCGCGACGGTGTGCGAACGGGTCGGGAAGACCTTGGTGATGCAGGCCGTGCGCAAGCCTGCCTGGGCCGAACCCATCGTGGCGCGCAGGCCCGATCCGCCCGCACCCACGACGACCGTGTCGTAGGTGTGGTCGATGATCTTGTATGCCGGCTGAGCGGAAGTGGAAGCCATGACTTACGCGCCCCCCAGAGCGATGCGAAGAACCGAAAGGATGCCGAACGCGGCAGCGGCGAAAGGCACGATGTTGACCAGCAGCCAGGCCGCGATCTTGCCGCCTTCCTCGTGGACGTAATCCTCGAGCATGACCTGCACGCCCATGCGCGCATGGGTGAAGGTGTTGATCATGATCAGGATCAGCGCGATCGACGGCAGCGGCCGTGCAACCCAGCCACGCACGGTGGCGTAGGAATAGTCCGGCAGCAGCGCGAGGCTGGCGATCAGGAAGGTGATCAGAACGAGGTTGCCGACAGCCGTGAGGCGCGCGGTAAGCCAGTGATGCGTGCCGTGGTGGCTGGAGCCGAGGCCCCGCACGCGGCCGATGGAAGTGCCGTTACCCATGAGGCTTTGCCTTTTCTTGAATTGCCATGTCCCGCCGGCGCTCAGCGCAGCAGCAGGAAAGCCCAGAACAGGACGGTGGCGCCGATCGAGAAGACCAGCGTCGCGATTGACCAGCGTGCATTGGCTTCAAGCTCGTAGCCTGCACCGATGTCGAGGATCAGGTGACGGATGCCCGAAGCGGCGTGCTGGAAGAATGCCCAGCTTAGGCCGACAAGCACGACCTTGCCGAGGATCGCTGTGACAGATTGCAGACCGCCGCCAGCGCCCGTCCACGTATAGTCGAGGAACGACTGGTAGCTTTCCGGGCCGCTTGCCAGAGCACCGATCCACCACAGCAGGAGACCGAGCCCTGCAAAGGCCAGCCCGTTTCCGGTGACGCGGTGTAGGATCGAAACCAGCATCGCCGGGCCCCAGCGCCAGATCTGGAGATGCGGCGAGATCGGCCGTGCTTTGCGCGCCTGCGCCATGAACAAACCCCCTTGAAGTCAGCATGGGTCGGGCAAACGCCCAGACCGGGATGCGATTCGTATTAGTCGAATTGATCGACCGTGCAAGCGCGCCGGGGATGTAAAAAAGGACAGCCCGTTGCGCGCACCTGCAAGCGCTCCTAGACAGCGGCCATGACCTTTCGTCCATCCCTGATTTTCGCGTGTGCCGCGCTGGTGTTCGGCAACTCCGCCTTGGCAGCAGCCGCACCACAAGCCGCTGACCCTGCGGCGGGCAAGCGCTTTGCCGAGCAGTGTGCCGGCAAGGAAAGCTTCGACGATCCCGCCCCGCCCGTGCACATATTCGGCAATGTATGGTACGTCGGCACCTGCACCGTGACGGTCCTGCTGCTGACTTCGCCGAAGGGTCACGTACTGGTCGATGCAGCAACTGAAGGCGCAGTGCCGCATGTCCTGGCAAACATTCGCGCTGCGGGCTTCGACCCCAGAGACGTGCGCTGGATCGTATCGAGCCATGAGCACTTCGACCATGTCGGCGGCCTCGCCCTGCTCAAGCAGGCGACCGGCGCGAAGGTCGTCGCCCGCGCCGAGGCCGTGCCGGTCCTGCGTAGCGGCAAGGTAAGCCCGGCCGATCCTCAAGCGCAGGAGATCCATGGCTTTACCCCGGTCCGGCCGGACAAGGTGATGAAGGCAGGCGGAGTTCTGAAGGCGGGTCCCCAGAGACTCACCATGATTGCAACCCCGGGCCACACGGAAGGATCGACGAGCTGGTCGTGGACGAGCTGCGATGGCGCGACGTGCGAGAAGTTCACCTACCTCGACAGCATATCTGCCCTGCCGCTCGGCACGTATCGCTTTGCCGATCACCCTGATCGCGTCGCCATGTTCCGCAAGACCTTCGACATGATCGATGCGATGGATTGCGGCATCGTCCTGACCCCTCATCCCTCGGTCAGCGCGATGGTGGAGCGGATGGCGGGTACCGAGCCGCTGCGCGAGCCAGAGGACTGCCGCGTGATTGCCAAAGGCGCAAGTGCGCGGCTCGATACGGCGTTGCTGCCATGAGTTGGAAAGTCACCATATTCGCCCCGCGCGACATCGTGCAGGCTGCACTCGTGGCACATGAGGATGCGTGGAACTGGGACCACGATATCGTCATCGCCGGGAGCGAGATCGCCGAGGACAAGCCTGAGGATTGGCAGCTGGAAGCCTGGCTGGATCGCAAGCCGACCAGGGCCGACCAGACCATGATCGCCGACCTGTTCGAAGGCAAGCCGCCGAAACTGCAGATCGCCAGGCTGCCCGAAACCGACTGGGTGACGTTGAGCCAGCAGGGAGTCGAACCGATCCGCGAAGGCGCATTCCACGTTCATACGCCTGAATACCCGCCGCTCGATCAACCCGGTGTGCGCGATTTCGTGATCCCGGCCAGTCAGGCCTTCGGCACCGGACAGCACGCGACGACGGCGGGATGCCTGGCGATGCTCACGCACATGAAACGACAGGGCGTGCGAGTGAAGAATCTCGCCGATATTGGCACAGGCACGGGCCTGCTCGGCTTTGCCGGCCTGCACCTCTGGCCCGGCGCACGCGCTGTGGCGAGCGATATCGACGCCGTATGCGGGCCGGTCGTTGCCGAGAACGCCGAGAACAACGGCATCACGCTCGGCGATGGTGCCGGCCGCATGGCGATGGTTATCGCTGCGGGCATGGATCATCCGCTCCTGCAGGCGGCCGGCCCCTATGATCTGCTGATTGCCAACATCCTTGCCGGCCCTCTGGTCGAACTCGCCCCGGCTTTTGCACAAGCGGTTGTCCCGGGCGGCAGCGTGCTGCTGGCAGGCCTGCTCGAAACGCAGGAAGCAGGCGTTCGTGCGGCCTATCGCAAGGCTGGACTGCGTCTTGCCGCGCGCATGGTGCGCGGCGACTGGTCGATCCTGTGGCTGCGTCGCCGCAGCGGAGGCCGGGTACGTTCGAGCAGGGTCGGCGCACTGCCGGACTGGTCGAAGCGCTGGTAACTCCCGTTCAGCTTGCACGCCGCCGCATCAGCGGGTTTGCAGGGTATCGCAAAGCAAGCGCAGCGCTGTTCCGGTGAACGCCGCCATATTTGCTAACCGGTCGTCACTGCCCGTGGCGACAAGGCTCGATGCCTTGAGACCGTCAGGCCCGACGACCGCGACGGCGCTCGTCCCAGAAGCGACACCGAGCGGGTGGACGCTCTTGCCTCCCGCGGCGCCGGTTTCGGCAATTCCCCAGTCCGCGCTGTAACGCTCCCGGATCAGTTCGGCTTGGGCGATGGCGTAGGCTTCGGTTGCCGAGTTCAGCCCGCGCAGCGATCCCGGTGGATGCCCGAGCACGACCCGCCGCCCCTTGAGCGTGTAGATTACCCCGCCACCAAGGTAGAATGCCGAGGCTCCGGGCATGGCCAGCAAGCTCGCCGAGATCAACCCGCCGGTTGCGCCGTCGACAACCGCGATCGTCTGGCCGCGCGCCTTGAGCAGCGCACCGGCTTCTGCTCCGATCGCGGCAAGTGCCTCCAGCATCAGGTGCGCGAGCCGAGCATGGCGAGGCCGAAAGCGACGAACACCCCGCCGGTCACCCGATTGAACAGAGTTCTGAGCGACGGTCGCTTAAGCGCGCCCGCGATCGACCGACCGCCGACTGCGTAGACAAAGAACCAGGAAATCTCGACGACGCCGAAGGTCAGGACCATGATCGCGAACTGCGGCAGTTCGGGGCGGCTGGCATCTATGAACTGGGGCAAGAAGGCTGCGGCGAAAAGCAGCGCTTTGGGATTGGAAATGCCAACGCCGAACGCGGTTCGAAACACGCGCACGTTCGAGATCGTCGGTGGGATTTGACCGCCTTCGAGATCGACTTCAGCATCGCGCGCGGTCCAGGACTTGTATCCGAGCCACAGCAGGTAGGCCGCGCCCGCCACGCGCAGGACCGTGAACGCGCCCGGCAGCGCCGAGAGCAGCGCGGTCAAGCCGAGTGCGGAAGCCGTGAGCAGGCTGACGACCGCAAGAAAACAACCCGCCATCGCGAAGATCGATCGCGGCAAGCCCAGTTCTACGCTCCGGGTCATGACGTGAAGCATGTTGGGGCCGGGCGAACCCGAAATGAAGAAGACGGTGACGACGAACACCCACCAGGTATGAAGATCCATCGCGCCCCTACCCTGCGTTCCTGACGATTTCGGCCCATGCGGCTTCGTCTATGACGTCAATCCCGAGCGCGGCCGCCTGCTTCAGCTTCGATCCCGCGCCGGGACCTGCAACCACGAGGCCGGTTTTTGCGGAAACCGAGCCGGCGGCGCGTGCGCCCAGGGCTTCGGCTTGCGCCTTGGCCTCGTCACGGCTCATGGTTTCAAGTTTGCCGGTAAATACCACGATCTTGCCAGCTACCGCGCTGGCTTTGGTTTCGACGACATAATCGGGGGGCGAAACTTCCGAGAGCAGGTCTTCCCAGACCTCCACGTTATGATGCTCGTGGAAGAAGTCGGCGAGTGCTTCGACGACGACCGGACCGACGCCATCGATCGACAGGAGTTCAGCCGTCGCATCACGGTGCGCGTCTGAATCCGTGTCATTCGATACCGTATGGGCAGCTTCCGCTGCCTCACGCAACCGGGGCAACGTGACGAAGCGCTTCATCAGATCGCGCGCCGTGACCGCGCCGACATGGCGGATGCCAAGACCGAACAGGAGGCGCGCGGCATCGGGCGTGCGCTTGGCCTCGATCGCTGCCAACAGGTTGTCCACAGACTTGTCCTTCCAGCCTTCGCGCCCGACGATGTCGGCACGGCGCTTGCGCAGGCGGAAAATGTCGGCGGGGCTCCCGAGCCAGCCAAGCTGGTAGAATTCGACAATGGTCTTCTCGCCCAGCCCCTCGATATCGAGCGCGGCCCGGCTGACGAAGTGCTTGAGACGTTCGACACGCTGGGCCGGACAGATCAATCCGGCGGTGCAGCGGACATCGACCTCGCCTTCTTCGGCCACGGCTTCGGACTGGCATTCGGGGCAACGATTGGGAAAGTGATAAGGATCGCGCGGCTCATCGCGGCTCAGATTCTCGACCACTTGCGGGATCACATCGCCCGCGCGCTGCAGGACGATGCGGTCGCCGATGCGAAGCCCGAGACGGCCGATCTCGTCGCGGTTATGAAGCGTGACGTTGGTGACGGTTACGCCGCCGACCAGAACGGGCTTGAGCCGACCGACCGGCGTCAGCTTGCCGGTGCGGCCCACCTGGATGTTGATGGCGTCGAGCGTGGTTTCGGCGCGCTCGGCGGGGAACTTGTGCGCCATGCCCCAGCGCGGCGCCTTCGCGACAAAACCGAGCCGCTCCTGCCAATCGAGCCGGTCGACCTTGTAGACGACGCCGTCGATATCGTACGGCAAATCCACGCGTTGCTCTCCGATGCTGCGGTAGTGGGCCAGCAAGTCTTCAGTCGAAGTGCAGCGCACCAGCAGCGGCGAGACCGGCACGCCCCAGCGCGCAATCTTCTGCATCATCTCAAACTGCGTCGCGGCGGGCACTTCGCTGGCTGCGCCCCATCCGTGCGCAAGGAAACGCAAGAACCGGCTACCCGTGACACTGGCATCCTTCTGGCGCAGTGAACCGGCGGCGGCATTGCGCGGGGTCGCAAAGATCTTCTCACCCTTTTCCGCCTGCGCATCGTTAAGCGCGGCAAAATCTGACTTGGCCATGTAGACCTCGCCGCGGATCTCGAAGACGGCGGGGATGTCGAAGAGCCCCTCGCCTTTCAATTCCTGCGGAATATCCTTGATATGCGCGACATTGGCGGTGACGTCTTCGCCCACCTGCCCGTCACCGCGCGTGGCCGCACGGACGAGCTTGCCGTTTTCATAGCGGAGCGAACAGGAGAGACCGTCGATCTTGTCCTCAGCGGTCATCGCCACTTCCACAGCATCAGGCAATGCGAGGAAGCGGCGGACGCGCGCGACGAATTCTGCAACTTCCTCATCGGAAAAAGCATTGTCGAGGCTCATCATCCGAACCTCGTGCGCGACCTTGCCCAGCGGCGATGACGCAACCTCGTGGCCAACCTGTGCGCTTGGGCTGTCGGGCCGGATCAGATGCGGGAATGCAGCCTCGAGTTCCGCGTTGCGGCGAACAAGCGCATCGTATTCTGCGTCGGAGACTTCGGGCGCGTCCTCGGCATGATAGAGCCGGTTGTGCCTTGCAATCTGACGCGCAAGCCGCATCAGTTCATTGGCGGCATCCGCTTCGGTCAACGCACTCATGCCTTCCCGCCCCTCCTCCTCAGAGTATGGGGCCGAGGGGTGGTTCTGGTTCAACGCTTGCCCCCTGCTCTCTCAACCTCAGCCCGCGCACCGAACCCGGCGATGATCGGGCGTGCCTTGCGGATGGCCTCCTGCACTTGCGGCAACCCGAGGCTGGCCTTGTGCGACGCTTCGTCCTTCCACACCTCGGTGATCCAGATCGAATTCTCGTCGGCCTTGTCGCGCCAGATCTCGTACGACAGGTTGCCGGGCATGTCCCGGATGCCTTCGGCAAGGTAGCCGATCAGTTCTTCGCGCTTGCCCGGAGCGGACAGCATCTGGCCGATGATCGCATAGACCTTGGCGGGATCGACTTCTTCCATGGTGTGCCCTTTCGAGGCGAGCAGCAGCGCGGCTGCGGTGCTGCCGATGAATGTGCGGCGCCCGATCATCTGGACCGGGATCATGCCTGTTCGAGCAGGCGGTCGGCCTGAGCGCGCGCCTCAGCGGTCACTTCGGCGCCCGAGAGCATGCGCGCGATCTCTTCCTTGCGGGCGGCGGCATCGAGCAGGCCGACCGAGGTGCGCGTGACGGTGCCCTGGGAGGACTTGGCGATCATGTAGTGCCGGTCCCCCCGCGCCGCGACCTGCGGGCTGTGCGTGACGGCGAGGAGCTGGCCGCCCGAGGCAAGCCGCGCAAGGCGCTCGCCAATGGCGCTGGCGACGGCGCCGCCGACGCCGCGGTCGATCTCGTCGAAGATGATCGTGGCAGCCCCGCCCTCCTCGGCAAGCGCAACCTTGAGCGCGAGAATGAACCGCGAAAGTTCGCCGCCCGAAGCGATCTTGCCCAAAGGCGCGAAATCGGCGCCGGGATTGGTCGAGATGAGGAATTCGACCGCGTCCATGCCACCTGCGCCCCAGCGGTCCTCGGGCAGGCGCAGGACGGCGGTGTGAAACTTTGCCGAATCGAGCTTCAAGGGCGCCAGTTCTGCGGCGACCGCCTTGTCGAGGCGACGGGCAGCCTCGGCACGGACGACCGAGAGCGTCTCGGCCTTGGCCTGATAATCCAGCGCCGCTTCGCGCGCAGTGCGTTCGAGCTTGCCGACCTGCGCCTCCCCACCTTCGATCGCGTCGAGCGCGTCGCGCATCTCATGCATCTTGTGCGGGAGCTCGTCGACCGTGCAGCCGTGCTTGCGGGCCGCCGCACGCAATTCAAACAGGCGCGTCTCGATGCGATCGAGCAAGGCGGGATCGTGGGCGAGCAGTTCGGCCGCACGGGCCAGCTTGTCTTCGGCCTCGCCCGCCTCGATCACGGCGCGGTCAAGCGCTTCGAGCGCTTCGGCAAGCATGGGGTGTTCAGAGGCGATCCGATCAAGCCGGCGGGCGGCGCTGCGCAAGGTGGCGAGCGCGGAATCCGACCCTTCCCAAAGACGCTGGAGTTCGACGAGATCGCCCGACAGGCGTTCGCCCTTCTGCATGTCGGCGCGCTGGCCGGCGAGTTCGTCTTCCTCGCCTATTACAGGAGCGAGCGCGTTGAGTTCGGCAAGATGAGCGAGAAGGAGGTCCTGTTCTTCAGCAGCCCTGGCTACCGCAGAACGGGCCTGCGCCAGCGCGTCTTCAGCCTTGCGCCATCTGCTCCACGCCTGCTCGACGCCGGCGACATCGGCACCGGCGTAGCGGTCGAGCAGGGCGCGGTGACCGCGGGCGTTGACCAGACCGCGATCGTCGTGCTGGCCGTGAAGTTCGACAAGACTGCGCGCAAGGTCGCGCAGCAGGGCGACGCCGACGGGCTGGTCGTTGATGAAGGCCTTCGATCCGCCATCGGCCTTGAGACGGCGCTTGACGATCAGCGGCTCGCCCGGCTCGATATCGACCTCAGCCTCGGAAAGCGCGCCGCGCAAAGGATCGGGCAGGCGATCAAACTCGAATGTGGCGACGACGCTGGCCTGGTCTTCCCCCGCGCGGACAAGGCCGCTGTCGGCACGATCACCCAGAACGAGGCCCAGCGCATCGAGCAAAATCGACTTGCCCGCGCCGGTCTCGCCCGTCAGCACGCCGAGCCCGCTGTCGAACGAAAGGTCCAGTGCTTCGATGAGCACGACATTGCGGATCGACAGGCTGGTGAGCATCGCGACCGATTCTCTAGCGCCTTGAACGCGCTTCGTCACCAACGTTCCCCACTTGTTTCATCGGCGTGACACCCTGCCACACGCCCGCAACGCGAATCCGCCATTGCTGCCTCCGAACTGGAGAAAGGTGCGCATCATGGCTTTCCGCGCGAAATGGGACGGTTCGTCGTCCTTCAAGTCCTCCTCGGAGCTGCTCTCGTCGATCCCGGCCTGGCTGGACATGCCCGAGCCGCGGGGTTTTCGCCCCAAGCGCAAGCTGCGCACGGTGTTCATTTCCGACGTCCATCTTGGCACGCGCGGCTGCAACGCGGCGCTTCTGCTCGATTTCCTCGCCTCGATCGAATGCGAGACGCTCTATCTGGTTGGCGACATCGTCGACGGATGGCGGCTACGCAAGGGATGGTACTGGCCCGACGAGCATAACGAGGTGGTGCGGCGCGTACTCAAGATGGCGCATCGCGGCACGCGTGTGGTGCTGATCGCGGGCAACCATGATGAAATGCTCCGCCCCTATGCCGGCATGGAGTTCGGCGGTGTCGAGCTGGCGCTTGAGGCAATCCACGAGACCGCCGATGGCCGACGCCTGCTGGTAACGCATGGCGACGGGTTCGACGGCGTGGTGCTCTACGCCCGCTGGCTCGCCTTCCTTGGCGACAAGGCCTACTCGCTGCTTTTGCGGGCCAATGGCTGGTTCAACGTGGTGCGACGCCACCTCAAGATGCCTTACTGGTCGCTCTCGGCCTATCTCAAGAAGCGCGTGAAGAACGCGGTCCAGTTCGTCTGCGACTATGAAGAGGCCGTGGCCCACGCCGCGCGCGACATAGGTGTCGATGGCGTGGTTTGCGGGCACATCCACTGCGCCGAAATCCGCCAGATCGGTGATGTCACCTACTACAACGACGGTGACTGGGTGGAAAGCTGCACCGCTCTGATCGAGGAACGGGACGGCTCGATGGCGATCCTCGACTGGGCCGAGGAAACCCGCCGCGCCGCAGCGCTCAAAGCCGCGCTCGCACCGATACCCGCGCTTGAGGAGGAACCGGCATGAGAATCGCGATCTGTACCGATGCCTGGCACCCTCAGGTCAATGGCGTGGTCCGCACGCTAGCCACCACGGTCGATCGGCTGATCGCGCGCGGTCACGAGGTTGAACTGATTACGCCTGGCCAGTTTTGCACGATGCCGCTCCCTGGCTACAGCGAAATCCGGCTGGCGATGGCACCACGCTTCGGCACGCGGCGCACCCTAGCAGATTTCGCGCCCGACATCGTGCACATCGCGACCGAAGGCCCGATCGGCTGGAGCGCGCGCAGCTGGTGCAAAGCCAACGCCGTGCCGTTCACCACTGCCTTCCACACGCGATTCCCGGAATATGCCGCCGCACGCACCGGGCTGAAGCCCGAACACTTCTGGCCGCTCATGCGTCGATTCCATCGCCCGAGCAGCGCTGTGCTGGTATCGACGCCAACGCTTGCCGACGAGCTGGCTGCACAGGGCATCGGTCAAACCCGTCAGTGGACGCGCGGGATCGACCGCGACCTGTTCCACCCCCGGCACGACCCCCTGCCCGAACTGGCGGCACTCCCCGGCCCGGTCCTGCTCAGCGTCGGACGCGTTGCGGTCGAAAAGAACCTCGGCGCTTTTCTGGATGCCGACGTGGAAGGCACAAAGGTCGTCGTTGGTGACGGGCCGGATCTTGCCCGTCTCAAGGTGCGCTACCCGGACATTCGCTTCCTCGGTGCCCTGCACGGCACGGACCTGGCACGCGCCTATTGCTCGGCTGACGTCTTCGTGTTCCCGAGCCGCACCGACACGTTCGGCCTTGTGATGATCGAGGCGCTGGCCTGCGGCGTGCCTATCGCGGGATTTCCCGTTCCTGGCCCCCTCGATGTAGTGGGCCTGCAGGGCTATGGCCCGGCGAACATGTTGCCCATGTGCGTAGGCGCGGTTAACGAAAATCTGGCGCTCGCCATCCGCAAAGCCCTGCGTTGCGATCCACTTGGCGCAGCCGTCCATGGCGCCTCATTCAACTGGGAACGCTCAACTGACCAGTTTCTCGAGGCCGTTAGCGGTGCGATAGCGCCGGTTCACGAAGTTGCTTTCGCGTAGCACGCACGCAAACAAAGGCCGGCAGATCATTGATCTGCCGGCCTGATTGCCTACGCCAGATCGCGGACCTTCGGCTCGCGGGCCCAGTGGCGCACGGGGCCTGTGGAGAGCAGTTCCTCGTTCGGGACCACGCCATCGTCGGGAAGGACGCCGGCCTTGTCGAGAATGATCTGCGTGCCCTTGCAGTGGGCAATGGTCTTGCAGTGGCCATAGGCATCCATGAACCATTGAACGGCTGCGCCCTGCTTTGCCAGTTCGGCTGCAGCGTCAGGCATGAGCACCGAGGCGACGGCGTCGAAGAGGACCGATGGCGAGCCGTCGAGCTTGCCGTGCGCCTTGAGCGTGCCACCCTTCACCGGAATGCCCCCGACCTTGGGCGCGACCAGAAACACGGTGCCACCGGCGTCCTCAACGCCCTTTGTCAGCGTGTCGATCATCGCCTTGTCCGAACCTTCGGCGAAGAGAATGCCGACCTTGCGGCCTTCGAAGGTGTTCATCGATTGCTTCTGGATCGAGAGCGCATCCGAAGTGGGCAGATCGACCGGCTCGCGCGCGGCAGGAGCTGCCGCGGGCAGGTCCATCGCGAGACCTGCAGCGACGCGGCCTGCCAGATCCTCATCGATATTCCGCAAGCGTGAAAGCACGCGCAGGCGGACATGCTCGAGCGTCACCTTCGACAGTTCGAACACCAGTGCCGATGCAATATGCGCTTGTTCGCTGGCGGTTTGTGACAGGTAGAACATCGTCGCCTGGCTGTAGTGATCGGCGAACAGCTCTGCACGAACGCGAACCTTCTCTGTCGGATCATTGCGTTCTGTATTTTCGCCGAAGGTGCTGAAGCCCGTTTCCGGCATGGCGCGGGGACCGGAGTCTTCACCCGCCTCATCAAGGCTGTTCGGTTCGTAATTCGCGCGGCCCGTGGGAACGAGCGTCTGCATCAGTCCATCGCGTTGCATGTTGTGGAAAGGGCATTTGGGTGCATTGATCGGGATCTGATGGAAATTGGTCGTGCCCAGACGCGATTTCTGCGTATCAAGATAGGAGAACAGGCGACCCTGAAGCAGAGGGTCGTTGCTGAAATCGATGCCGGGGATCACGTTGGTGGGCAGGAACGCCACCTGTTCGGTCTCGGCAAAGAAGTTGTCGACGTTGCGATTGAGCGTCATGCGCCCGACGATCTGCACCGGGACCTCCTCTTCGGGGATGAGCTTGGTTGCGTCGAGCACATCGTAAGGCTGCTTTGCCGCCCATTCCTCGTCAAAGACCTGAACGCCCAGATCCCAGGCGGGGAAGCTGCCTGAATCGATCGATTCGAACAGATCGCGGCGGTGGAAATCGGGATCTGCTCCGGCAATCTTGACCGCCTCGTCCCAGGCAAGCGATTCGATTCCCAACACCGGCTTCCAGTGGAATTTGACGAACTTGCCCTCGCCCGCCGCATTGACGAGGCGGAACGTGTGAACGCCAAACCCTTCCATGGTGCGTAGGGTGCGCGGGATCGCGCGGTCGGACATGGCCCACATGATCATGTGCATCGATTCGGGCATCAGGCCGATGAAGTCCCAGAAGGTATCGTGAGCACTGGCCGCCTGCGGATAGCCGCGATCGGCTTCCATCTTTACCGAATGCACGAGGTCGGGAAACTTGATTGCGTCCTGGATGAAGAACACCGGGATATTGTTACCGACAAGATCCCAGTTGCCCTCCTGCGTGTAGAGCTTGACCGCAAACCCGCGCACGTCACGCGGCGTATCGATCGAACCTGCACCACCGGCGACGGTCGAAAAGCGGACGAACACAGGACAAGTGGCACCGGCTTCCTGCAGGATTCCCGCCTTGGTCAGTTCGGGGATGGGGTTGGTGCATTCGAAAACGCCGTGTGCGCCCGAACCGCGCGCATGGACAATGCGCTCTGGGATGCGCTCGTGATCGAAGTGGAAGATCTTCTCACGAAGGATGAAATCTTCGAGCAGCGTCGGCCCGCGCTCGCCAGCCTTGAGGCTGTTCTGGTTGTCGGCGATCGCGTGGCCGAAGTTATCGGTCAAAACGGCTTTGCGATCTGCATCGGCACCAAGGTCCTGATGGGTTTCGCCGCCACTGCCTTCAGTAGTCTCGAAAGGAAACGCGCCTGCGCCTGGTTGGTGATCGCGAAGGGCATTTTCGGTGGCGGGAGTGGGTTTCGGCGTGGTCATTGGGCTCTCCGGTGGGGTCGGCAAAGATTCGCCGACCACGGGGTCGCCCATCAACGGTATGGGGCAATGCCGGTTCCGCTCCCGGCAATTGTTATGATGCCAAACAAAGAAAAAGACGCCCCCTCTCAGGAGCGCCTTTCGAATTGTTGGGAAATGCGGGCTTCAGATGGCCTGTGTGCCGGGCGCGTATTTGTTCATCAACTCGAACGAACGCTCGTACCACTTGCTGCCCGGGTAGTTGGTTCCAAGCACTGCTGCCGCCTTCTGTGCTTCGACCGGCAGGCCAAGCGAGAGATAGCTTTCGACGAGGCGATAGAGCGCTTCGGGCGCGTGGCTTGTGGTCTGGTACTTCTCTGCAACGGTGCGGAAGCGCATCGTACCGGCAAGCCACTTTCCGCTGCGCTGGTACATGCGGCCGATTTCCATCTCCTTGCCGGCAAGGTGATCGTTGATCAGGTCGATCTTCAGGCGGGCGTCGGCGGAGTAATCGGTGTTGGGATAGCGGCGGACCAGTTCGTTCATCGCGGTCAGCGCCTGCTGGGTGATCTTCTGGTCGCGCGTCACGTCGCTGATCTGCTCGTAATAGCAGAGCGCGACGAGGTAGTAGGCGTAGGGCGCGTCCTTGTTGCCTGGGTGGATCGAAAGGAAGCGCTGTGCCGACTGGACCGACTTGGAGTAATCGCGCGCTGCGTAGTAGCTGAAAGCGCTCATCAACTGGGCACGGCGGGCCCAGGGCGAATAGGGGTGCTGGCGCTCGACCTCGTCGAACAGCGCTGCTGCCTGCTTGGCATCGCCACGGTCAAGACGGTCCTTTGCGGCGGCATAAAGCGTGTCCACGTCACGCGCGACATAGGCAACATCCTTCTTGCCCTTGCTGCCCGAGCAGCCCGCGGTAAGCCCCATGGCAACGGTGGCGGCAGCGAAAACGGCGAGGCGCACAGGGCGGCGGACAAGAAGCGTCATGCCGACCCTATAGCCAGCAGGTTCCTGAACGCCAAGTGAAGGTTGCAGGGTTTCACACTTCTGCGAACGGTGGCTCGACCGCAATCGGATCGGCAAGGGTGATCCGGTCGAGAATCGCGGCGGTATCGTCACGCAACTGGAGCATAAGCCCGCGCAGGCGGCACTCGGCCTCGGGGAGGCAATTGTTGCAGTGTTCGTGCGCATTGCGGGCTGCGCAAGGCACCAGCGCAAGGCTTCCGCGCGTCAGCCGGATGATGTCGCCATAGCGGATATCGACCGGAGGCAAGGCAAGTTCATATCCCCCGTCCCGCCCGCGATGCGAGACGACGATACCTTCGCGCGCCATTTCAGAGAGAATGACTGTCAGGAACTTGCGGGGAATGTTCTGGGCTTCGGCGATCGCATCGAGCCGGATCGCGCCCTGACCCCAGGTGTCGGCCAGGTGTTGCAGGGCACGGATCGTGTAACGCGTCTTTTGCGAGAGCATGGAAAATAGATGAACGCTCGGACGCGAAAGTCAACGCGTCCGGTAGAATTACCTGTTCAGGATCGGATGTGTGTCGAAACGGAATCGTTATGCCTCCGCCCGTGAAGACGGAGGCATAACATAAAAATCCCTCGGTGCGACCCGTCGGGCTCTACTTTCCGTTCGCGATCAGACTTTCCACGAAATCGAGTCGCGCGCGATATGGATCTTCGACATGGTTTGCGCCTTTGACATCGATCACCATGACCCGCGTGTCTTCTGCCGTTGCCGCCGGCCAATCCGCGCCGGGCTTGCCGGTCCTGGCAAATTCGACCCAGAGCTTGTGCGTCGTCCTGGCGACCGCGGCTTCCTCGGCAATCATTGCCGGGTGCGTCCGCGCAGGAACGGTGTCGAACACGTAGGGCAGTTCGCTGGCGTGCGGCGCGCCGCCCATGGCCTTGCGCGGTTCCGGGTGGGCATAGGCGAAGCGATAGAGATAGGCTTGCTGGCCGCGCTTGGCGAGACTGCGCGCGACGGCACGGGCTGGCTCGATAAACGTGCGATCCGCGCTGGTCATCGTGCCCACAACTAGACCGGATTCGGTGCCCGCAGGATCATAGAGCTTGCGCGCCTCACCGGCCTTGTCGCCGTAGGTTGCGAAAATCTTGTCCTTGTCGGTGACGAAGGGAAAACCGTCAGCCGAGTTGGCGCCGACAATGACCGGGACGTTGGCGTAAAGTCCAGCCTGAATGCCAGAAATGCCTTCGCCCAGAATTGTCCTGCCATCGACCATCGGCCCCGAATAATCAGGCTTGCCCATCGTCATCATCGAGAGGTCGCCAGTGACCTTTTCCGCAGGGATGGCCCGCAGGCCGGCCGCGTCGAGTCCGGGGGCAAAAGTGTCGCCCGACTTTGCCGCAACGGCCATCGTGGGCATCGGGAGAGCGCGATCACGCCCACCGCCGCTTTCGATAATTGCCTTGCTGAAAAGGCCACGGGCGAGTGGCGACTGGAGGAGCATGTGCATCGACATGCCGCCTGCGCTCTCACCGAACACCGTCACATTGGCCGGATCGCCGCCGAAGGCTGCCACATTGGCCTGTACCCACTTGAGCGCAGCGATCTGGTCGAGGAAGCCGAAGTTCCCTCCGAACCCCTCAGCTGCAAGCCCAGGGTGCGCGAAGAACCCGAAACGACCGAGGCGGTAGTTGAGGCTGACGAGCACCACACCGTCGCGGGCAAAGTTTTCGCCGGAATAGACGCCGGGCGAGGACCCGCCGTTGACGAACCCGCCGCCATGAATCCACACCATGACCGGGAGCTTCGCGCCGGCCTTGGCGGCCGCGGGCTTCCAGACGTTGAGATAGAGGCAGTCTTCCGATGGGGTCGTCGTGATCGGCGCGGCGTCTGGCGGGAACGGCGCCTGTGCGCAGTCCGCACCATAGGCCGAGGCATCGCGCTCCCCGTTCCACGGTGCGACGGGCTGCGGCGCGCGCCAGCGGTTGTCACCAACCGGAGCGGCTGCATAGGGAATGCCCTTGAACGCGCTGACTGCGCCCGAAGTCACGCCCTTGACCGCGCCCGAACCGGTCGCGACCGTCTGGGCCTGTGCCGAACCCAGCATGAGACTTGCCCCGAAAAGCAGAGTTGCGATGCCTGCGCGCATGTTCAATCCTTCCACTTCTTGGCAGCGAACCTGACCTTGACCGGCGCGGACAGCGTTTCGGCATCCTTGCCAAGGGCGAAGGCATATTCGCCAGCAGGCAGAATCCAGCCCCCGTCCTTCCAGTCCGCCAGAACGCGCGGATCGAAGGTCACGCTCACCGACTTGGTGGCACCCGGCTCGAGGGTCACGCGCTGGAAGCCGACAAGGCGCTGCTTGGTTTCACCGTTGCGGCTGATCAGATAAAGCTGCGCGACTTCGTCACCAGAGCGGCTGCCGGTGTTCTTGACCGAGAAACTCGCGGTCATGCCCTTCACCTTGAGGCCAGTGCTTTCAAAGGTCGTGTAGGACAGGCCATGTCCGAACGGGAACAGGGCCTTCTGACCCTTGCGGGCAAACCAGCGATAGCCCACATCCGACCCTTCGATATCGTAATCGCTGTAGAGCTTGTCCTTGCCCGGCTCGGGATCGCCGGTGAAGTTGGGCTCGACCCAATCCGCGCCATCAAGCTTCGGACGAGGAAGCTGATCGACACTCGCCGGGAAGGTTACCGGCAGACGACCACCTGGGTTGGTCTCGCCGAAAAGGACCGACGCGATTGCCTGGCCACCGCGAGCGCCAGAATACCATGCCTCCAGAACGGCGGCCGTCTTGTCGAGCCAAGGCATGGCCACCGGCCCGCCGGTTTCCAGCACGACAATCGTGTTGGGATTTGCAGCCGCAACAGCGGCAATCAGCGCATCCTGACCATCGGGAAGCGAGAGATCGGGCTGGTCCTGCCCTTCGGTCCGCCATTCGGTAGCAAAGACGATCGCCACTTCGGCCTGCTTTGCCTTCTCAACCGCGTCGGCGATGTAGCGACCGTCGCGGAAAGTTACCGTAGCCTGCGGTGCCATTGCCTTGATGGCGGTAAGCGGCACCGAGCGATGGTAGGTCTGCTGCATCAGCGACGCGAACGGGCTGTCTCCGCCCAGCGAGCGGGTCGCGCCCGGACCGTCGGCGCTGTGCACGAGGCTTGAGCCAGACCCTGCAACGACGCCGCTGTCGGCATAGCCGCCGATGACGGCGATCGACTTCGCGGTCTTGGCCAGGGGCAGAACACCCTTGTTGCGCAGGAGGACGATGCCTTCCTTGGCGGTCTTTTCCGCGACCAGCGCATTCCTGGCCATGTCGATCGTCCCGCCAGCCTTTGTCGGGTTCTTGTCGAGTCCCGAAGCATAGATCGCGGTCAGAATGCGGCGGTTCATGTCGTCGAGCTTGGCGGCGTAGGCCGGATCGCTTGCCGCCTTCGCCTTGAGAACGTCACCGAAGAATACGCCCTTGTCGAGCTGTGCGCCCGACTGCTGGTCGAGACCGCCCAGGGCCGCCTCGACACCGGGAACCGCTCCCCAGTCGGACATCACGAAGCCCTTGTAACCCCATGACTGCTTGAGCACCTTGTTGAGCAGCCAGTCGTTGGCGCAGGCTTGCGCGCCGTGGACGCGGTTGTACGCGCACATGACCGAACCCGGCTTGCCCTGCTCGATACCGATCTGGAAGGCGAGCAGGTCGCTTTCACGCGCCGCGCCTTCGCTGATCTTCACGTCCACGTACTTGCGGCCAGTCTCCTGCCCATTGAGCGCGAAATGCTTGATGGTTGAAATGATGTTGTTCGACTGGACCCCGCGGATCGCAGCGCCGACGAGAATGCCCGACAGGTAGGGATCTTCGGCGAGATACTCGAATGTGCGGCCATTGCGCGGATCGCGCATAAGATTGACGCCACCTGCAAGGAGCACGTTGAAGCCCTTGGCGCGAGCCTCTGCACCGGCCATTGCGCCGCCTTCGTAAAGCACCTGTGGGTTCCAGGTAGCTGCCTGGGCAAGGCCAGATGGCAGGGCAGTTGCGCCATCCTTGCGGATGCCGCCAACCCATGAAACGCCAAGGCTTGCGTCGGTTTCGGTCAAGGCAGGAATACCAAGGCGCGGAATCCCGGGGATGTAGCCCGCGCCATAGATCGCGCCCTCAGGGATCACGGTGCCGGGGAAAAACGGCAGGGGCATGATTCCGTTGGTCAGGATCACCTTTTCGTCAGCAGTCATCTGCTTGACCGTGGCGGCTGCGCGTGCATCGGCTTTGACCACATCGACGGCAGGCGCCTGTTGTGCGTGGGCACCGCTTGCAGCAAGTGCAAGAACCGAGCAGGCGGCAAAGGTCAGGCGGCTGGCGAAGGTCATCAATTGCTCCCGTGTTTCGTACAGATGCGGGAGCGTGCGAAACGAGTGACGGCGTGCACGCCAAGTGCAACGCATTCGACCATCAACCGTCTTCACTCTCCCGATCGAGTCCGTTGACTCGTCGAGATAAAGGTTGAACATCATTGTCAGCGCTGTCAAGGTGGCTGGATGCTTGGCACGCCTCTTTTGCGGCCCGGTTTAACAAGGGCTGATGACTAAACCGCAAGATCGGCTAAAACGCCGCGAATATGACAAACGGCACGGACAGGATGAATTTGGCAGCGACAGGTCGGGGTACCGCTCACGCGACGATGGAAGACGTCGCCAATATGGCAGGTGTCTCACTCAAGAGCGTATCGCGCGTGATCAACGGCGAGCCGCACGTTTCCGTAAAGCTGCGCAGCAAGGTCGAGGTGGCGATTGCCGAATTGAACTATGTGCCTGACACGGCCGCGCGCTCTCTTGCCGGTTCGCGGGCTTTCATCATAGGCCTGTTGTTCGACAACCCCAGCCCGAACTACACGATCAAGATTCAGTCGGGCGTGTACGATGCCTGCAGCCTCAACCAGTTTCACCTTCGGATCGACAATATCGATTCCGTGGTCCCGCGCGACGTCCTCGAAGCGCAACTCTCCGCCATGCTGCGCAACAGTCGCTGCGACGGTTTCGTGCTCACCCCCCCATTGACCGACAATCTAGTCGTGCTCGATTACCTCGACCGCGTAGGTGTGCGCTATGTGCGGATCGCGCCCAACGTTGATCCTGGACGCTCGCCCGGAGTGGGGATCGATGACGCCGCAGGCGCTGCCGCTGTCGCGCGGCACCTCTGGGAGCTTGGCCATCGACGCTTTGCCATCGTGCGTGGCCCGGACACGCATGGCGCGGCCGGTCAGCGTGTTCAGGGATTCCTCGACGAATTGACCCGCCTCGGTCATTGCGATCCCGTGCTGGAAGCCGATGCAGGGTTCTCGTTCGAGCGCGGCATAACCGCCGGTGCCGAACTGCTGGCGCATAACCCCCGCCCCACCGCGATTTTCGCCGCCAACGACGACTCCGCTGCGGGTGTCATGGTGGCCTGCTCGCAGGCCGGCCTGAACGTGCCGCGCGATGTCTCCGTCTGCGGCTTCGACGACAGTTGGATCGCCAAGTCGGTTTGGCCCTATCTGACCACCGTCTATCAGCCAATCGAGGAAATGGGGCGCGCCGCGGCAATGCTCCTGCTTCGCCGCGACGATCCTGAAAACGTTCTCCACGAGATGGATTTCCACCTCGTGGTCAGGGACTCTACCGCTCCCCCGCCGACGCTGTCTCAAGCGTGACAGGACCGATCAGGCCGGAACGCCGCAAAGGTGCGTCGGCACTGTAGGTCGGCAGCGCGGTCCAGGTGACTTTCATCGCATTTGGCTGCTGGTCACCCACGAGCCGGTTTACCCAGAGATTGGCCACCTTGACCTCGACCCGGTTCACGCCCTTCGCAGCGGCGCGCGAAATGTCGACACGGTAAGGCTTGTGCCAGGCATAGCCTGCGTGCTTTCCGTTGATGGAAACTTCCGCAATTTCGCCCACTTCACCAAGGTTGAGCCAAAGCGGCTGGCCCACCTTCACCCCCTTGGGCAGGGTGAACGTGCTCGTATAGGTCGCAAGGCCCGAGAAGTACTTCACGCCCGGATCGGCCTGTTCGCTGAGCGATCCAAGCCGTGGCATGGGGACCGAGGCCGGAGCCCCGCGCCCTGGCTGGAACGCGACGTGCCAGGGCTTTGTCAGAGTGGCGGCGGTGACGGGCGCGATCTTCTTGATCGACAGAGAATCCGCCTTCGCCGGTTTGCGGAACACTACAAAAACCGAATCCTCGCTGTCGATCGTGAGTGGCACTATCGTCTGCCCGTTTTCGATGCGATAGGAGACCGCTTCGGTTTCGCCGGTATCGGCATGCCAGAGTTCAGGCTGCTTGCCGGCAACGCGGAAGCGGGCTTCCAGCATCTCGGGCGCTGCCTTGCGATTGTTGAGAAACCATGCATCACCATCGGCCAGCGCGCGATGAACGAACAGGACCTGCCCTCCATCGCTCATGCCTCCTAGAACGACATCAGGCGCGACACCCGATCCGGCCAGCGCCTCGTCGATTGCCACTGAATCGATGACCTTTCCGGCACCGATGCTGGTTGTTCCCTTGCCGGACCAAAGCTTGCCGACCAGCGCCGAAAACTCGGCCGAATCGTCCTTGAGCGATGGCGAACCGGCTGGAGGCCGCCCGACGAGGGTAGCGCCGGCTTCGACAAGGGCTGCCAGCCGCTTGAGCGTCGGCAGTGTCATCTTGTGCGAGGAACCGCCGAGCTGGATTGCCTTGTAGCGCGCACCGCCCTTGCTCACGATCTCGCCGTCTTTCACTTCGACAGCGTCAAACAGGGCATCGCGGTTGATAAAGTCGTAGGCGTGGCGCTTGGGCGCATCGGAAATCGGAGCCTTGCCGTACAGTGCCGTCAACGGCCCTTCCTCACCATAGAAATAGGCGACGTCGGCGACGTTGCGGCCGGCTTGGAGCAGGAGCGAAGAGCGCGCCATGTAGTCGACCCAAGGGCGGGCGAGTTCTGCCCAGGCTTCGTGGCGGTTGAAGTACTGGCCGAAGATCATCAGCGACAGGCCGGGCACCTTGTCGTCCACGGGCTGGTGTACGGATGTGTGGACGACCGGACGGTTGACGCCGCTGGCAAACTCCAGATCGATGATCCGGCGCAACTCGTTGGGCGCATAGGCCCAGGGTGCAAGCGCCGAGGTCATCGATTCGGCTGCGACCAGATTTTGGCCGTAGATATGCGCCACCGAGGCCGCGCCCTTCATGTCGGCGACGTAACTGGGATTTGGACCGGTCTTGCGCGAAAACGTCCACAACGCTGCCATCGGCACATCGGCATGGCTGCGCATTGCGATGTCGTCGCCCAGCGAAGGGCGATTGTCCTCGAGCGCCTCACCATAGACTTTCAAGCCGTTCTCGTGCGCGACCTTGGCGACAGTACCATAGTGTTCGGACGCCATGAGATCGGCCAGAGTCTGGCGGTAATCATGCAGAAAGCGGTCGGAGTCCGTGCGACTTCCGATCAGCACGCCTGCGATCGTGGGCAGCCAGGGCGTGGGATCGTAGCCGCGCAGGCGCTTGAACTGCTCGACCATGCGGGGCGTCCAGTTCGCAGCACCCACCTCGATGGAATCGGTAAGGATCGCGCGCACGCCGCGCTTGCCGACGAGGTCCGCGCCCGCCGCATCCTTGTACATGCCGATATAGTGTTCGAGGTAGCGCCGCACCGCATCGCCATCGAACTTGTCGACTTCGAGGCCGGTCGCCTCGGGCGGTGCCGGATGGTTGGTCGTACCAAGCAGGCTCGCACCTAGGCGCACGACCCGCCAGTTGCCCTTTGGCGGGGTCCAATCGAGCGTGCCGTCAGATTTCATGCGCGCCGTAAGATCGATCACCTTGTTGGGATCAACGCCCGCAGCGGCAGCATCGGGCGTGCCGAGCGCGTAATAATCGGGAACGACAGCAAAGCCCGCCTTGCTTTCAAACTGGTCGACCGAGACATCGGATGAGAGACGGAACTGTTTAACGTCGAATGGTGCCTTGGCGG
Organism: Novosphingobium sp. HNCC26DJ243; assembly: GCF_057180545.1. Taxonomy (NCBI): domain Bacteria; kingdom Pseudomonadati; phylum Pseudomonadota; class Alphaproteobacteria; order Sphingomonadales; family Sphingomonadaceae; genus Novosphingobium; species Novosphingobium sp. HNCC26DJ243. The sequence continues at coordinate 516,173 of NZ_JBXUGN010000001.1, forward strand.
CAGCCGCCATCATCTCGAGAAATCCGCCGATTGGAGCAAGGCCGGGCGTCGGGTCGCCCATGTTCGAACCGTTGAACGGCAGCGGAACAAGAACCAGCCGGAACTGGCTCGCGGTCACAGCAGGAAAGCCCACTGTCGAAGGCGCAGCGGTCACAGGGAAGTCGGCGACTTTGCTCCAGGCTTGACCATCGGTGCTGGATTCCAGATGCATCTGCACGGTCGGACCCGAGAACGTGCCCTTGGCGCCCGGGATCGAAACGGTGGCGGAGCGGACCGTCTGCGGAGCAGCAAAGCTGGCAACAACAACCGTAGGTGAATCAGCGGAACCGCGGGCAAGCGATACGCCCGACGTAAGGCTGCCGTCCGACAAGGCCGCTGCGTCGAGTGGCTTGCCGCCTGCCGAATATGCGGGAAGAGGCAACGGCTTGCCCTCATCCGGGATGGCAAGCACCGCTATATCGCTGTAAAGTTCCGGCGCCTTGAAGCCATGCCCGCCAGCGAGGGCGGCCAGAGGATCCACATCCGGCATGTCAAGGAACGGGCCAGTGTTGACCGGAGGCATTGGCACCTTTCCCTTGAAGGGCTTGCCGCCCTTCACCAGCACCTCACTCCACACGACCTTCTTGAGGCCGTCCTCGCCTTTCACCCAAGGGCCGCCTGTTTCCGACCAACCCGGCGAGGCCGCAATCGCCAGTTCGAGCCCGAGCCGGTCCGCTTCGGTTGCGGCAAAGCGGAAGGCGTCCTTCCATTCCGGAGTCATGTACACCAGTCGCTTGTCCACGATCTGGGGCGTATCGAGGCCGGCGTCGAAGTTCTGAAGGCCCCCGATGCCGACACGCTTCATCCACGCCAGGTCCTTGGCGATGCCGTCCTTGGTAACGTTGCCGTTCATCCAGTGCCACCAGACGCGCGGGCGAGCCTCATTCGGCGGATCCAAAAACTGCTTTTCGAGTGTCGGTTCGGCAGTTGCAGGAGCAATCTCTTCCGCAAAGACAGCAGGCGTCAGCAGGGTTGTGCTGACTATAAGGCTTGCGACCGACAGGCCCTTGCGAATGCTCATGATGCTCTCTCTCCGGAATTTTTCTGTTCGTTTGCGCCGGTTTAGACGATACCTGCGCCCAGCCCCACAGCCGAGCGTTCCTGCGCCTTGCGCTGGCGGTATTGGCTGAGACGATAGGCTTCGAGCACGTCGATTGCGCCTCCCGCCTCGAGCCGCGCCTTCGCCAGGATCGGAGCGACGTCGACGTTGTAGGCGCGGCGGAGCGCCTGAAAAGCCATCATCGTGTCGTTCGATTCCTGCGCCCCATGAAGCGCGGCGCGATCGACCAGTTGCGCCTTGGCGAAGCACTGGGTGATCGTCTCGGCGCTCGAGAGCATGGATTCGATCGGGTCGGTCACGTTGTGCGACTGGTCGATCATGTAGCTGGGGTTGAAGCCGTCTTTCGGGTCGAGTTCCGCCTCGACCAGTTCGTTGAACACCAGGAACAACTGGTGCGGATTGATCGAGCCGCTGTCCAGGTCGTCGTCGCCATACTTGCTGTCGTTGAAGTGGAAGCCTCCAAGCTTCCCGAAGCGGTGCAGCCGGGCCACGATCTGCTCGATGTTCACGTTGGGCGCGTGATGGCCAAGGTCCACGAGGCACTTGGCCTTGGGCCCGAGTTCCTGCGCGGCCAGGATCGACGAACCCCAGTCGCTGATGACCGTAGAATAGAAGGCCGGCTCAAACATCTTGTGCTCAAGCAGCATGCGCCAGTCTTCGGGAAGGGCGGCATAGATCTTCGAAGCCGCCTCGAGATAGCGATCGAGGCTGCGACCCAGATCCTGCTGGCCAGGGAAGTTGGTGCCGTCCCCGACCCAGACGGTCAGGTCGGTGGAGCCGAGCTGGCGGCCGATCTCGATGCACTCGATATTGTGATCGACGGCCTGCTGGCGCGTTGCCGCGTCCTGTGCGGCAAGCGAGCCGTTGGCATAAGTATGGGCCTGCCCGACCTGATCCTGAAAGGTGTTCGAGTTGACCGCGTCCCATCCGAGACCAAGCGCCGCTGCTTTCTCGCGCAGGGCAATGAAGTCGCTCACCTTGTCCCAAGGGAAGTGCGGTGAGACACGCGGAGTAACGCGCGAGAGTTGCTGGATGACCGCGCAGTCTTCAAGTTTCTCGTGGATGTTGGTTGGCTCACCCGGGATCGGGAACTTGGCAAAGCGCGTGCCGCCGCGCCCTGCGCCCCAGGAAGGGACCGCGACCGAGAAGCCTGCAACACGTTCCTTGATCGCGTCAATGTCGATGCCAGTACGCGCAAGTTTGCGGCCGAGCGCTTCATAGTCCTCGGCCAGCGCCTCGGCATGGACGGCGTTGCGCTCGGCGATCAGGTCGGCAGAAATGGGAAAGGTCACTTGGCATCCTTTCGCGCGAGAAAGCCCTGCATCGAGAGCCAAGCGGTGAATTCGTCGATCATGAGTGCGTTCGTGGTGCCCGGCGCGCCAAGCCCGAAGCCGTGATCGCCGGTCTGGTAGCCGTGAATCTCGACAGGCCGCTTTGCAGCGAGATAGGCCTGGGCGAAGGGGAAGCCCTTGTTGGGGAAAAGACTGTCATTCAGCGCAATGGCATTGAACAGCGGGGGCGCATCTGCGGGAATGGCCTCGGAGGCGTCCTGAGGGCCGTAGATATAGCCAAGGAACGCGGGACGCGCCGAGGCATCGGGATCAAGCCCGACCCGGCGAGTGGTCATTGCCCCTGCCGAAAAGCCCATCATGCCGACGCGCGCCGGATCGACACCATACTTGGCAGAATTGGCGCGCACCCATGCGACAGCTGCCTTGCCGTCAGCGGGCGCCATCGATTGCGCGAGCAACTTGCCGCCCATGATGTCGCCGACTTCCTGCATGACCTGTTCGCCCATGTACTTGCCGGCGGCCGCCTCATCCTTTGGCGTGGGGTTCAGGCGATACTTCAGGACGAAGGCGGCAATCCCGCGATCGGCGAGCGCTCGCGCAACCGCCCAGCCTTCGTGGTCCATGGCGAGCAGCATGAACGCTCCTCCCGGCGCGACCACGACCGCAGCCCCGGTTGCCTTGGCGGGATCGGGCAGGACCGGCGTGATTGTCGGGCGCGAGACGTTGCGGACGATCAGCGTCGTTCCGTTGAAGCGGGCCCACTGCTCGGTGCTCGCGCTTCCGGGAGTCTTGTCGCCATAAAGAGCGATCGCGGCAGGTTCTGCCGGAGCATCGGCAGACACAGGCACAGGCACAGGCATTCCATTCTGCGCCACTGCGGGAGCCGAAAGGGCAAGTGCCACGGCGGCGAACAGTGCAGACTTTTTCATTGTTATCCTCTCCAAAGTCGTCAGCGTGTGAAAGCTTGCGCGTTCCCAGCATCGACATTGATCATGTTGCCGGTCGACTTTGCCGACATATCCGAAGCAAGGAAATAGACCGCCTCGGCGATATCCTCGGGCAGAACGTCACGCTTGAGCATCGAGCGCTGGCGGTAATGTTCTTCGAGCTCCTTGCCGCTGTCGATACCGTGCGCGCCTGCACGCTCCTTGCGCCAGTCGCCGTCCCAGATCTTGCTGCCCTTGATGACCGCATCGGGGTTGACGACGTTGACGCGGATGCCTTGCGGCGCGCCTTCAAGTGCCAGGCAGCGCGCCAGATGGTTCGCCGCAGCCTTGGCCGAGGCATAGGCGCTGGCATTGGTTGCTGCGGCGACACCGTTCTTTGAACCGATGAACACGACGGAGGCACCGCCCTGCGCCTTCATCCGCTTCAGCAGCGGCCATGCTGCGCGAGAGGTAAGGAAATAGCCTTGTGCCAGCACATCGTAATTGCGGTTCCACAGCTCGATCGTGGTTTCCTCGAGCGGCGCGGAACTGGCGATGCCGGCGTTGGCGACGAGAATGTCGAGCCCGCCGAATTCGCGCGCGGCGACATCGAACGCAGCCTGGACCTGATGCTCGTCAGTCACATCGCAAACGGCAGCGCGCACGACGTCCTTGCCGAACAGTCGCGCAAAGCCTGCACGGACTTCTTCGACCGCGTCTGCGTCGCGGTCTGCCAGAACAACGCAGGCCCCTTCGCGCAGCAGCCGAGCGGCGGACGCGGCACCGATGCCCCCCGCCCCGCCGGTGACCAGCGCAATCTTGCCGACCAGCGGCTTGGGCGCAGGCATACGCTGGAGCTTGGCCTCCTCGAGCAGCCAGTACTCGATGTCGAAGGCTTCCTGTTCATCAAGCGCAATGTAATCGCCGATGGCCTCGGCTCCGCGCATCACGTTGATCGCGTTGCCATAGAACTCGCCGGCAAGCCGTGCAGTTGTCTTGTCCGTGGCAAAAGTGATGCGCCCAACACCAGGAACCAGCACGACGACCGGGTTGGAATCGCGCACAGCCGGCGAATTCCCGCGCTTGCAGCGCTCGTAATAGGCCAGGTACATCTCGCGATAGGCGGCGATCCGCGCTTCAAGGTAACCATCGTCCTGCAGCCGAGCCGGATCGAGCGGCAGGGGTGCGATCTTGGTGCGCAGGAAGTGATCAGGGCAGGATGTGCCAAGCGCGGCGAGGCGTTCGAAATCGACGCTGCCGACGAACTCGAGTGCTTCGGCATCATCCGAGAAATGCCCGAGCTTCTGGCGCGCGCCGGTCATGAAGCCTCGCAGGCGGGGCATGAGATCAGCCACAATCGCGACACGGTCCGGATGCGGCGCGACCTTCTGGCCGCCGAATGCTGGCCTGTCGCCCAGCTTGGCATTGAGATAGTTCGCGGCATCGGCAATCAGTTGAACGGTGTGTTCGTAACAGGCCCTGGCGCTGTCGGCCCAGCAGATGATGCCGTGGCCCGCGAGCATGACGCCCTCGACGCCCGGATTGGCTTGCACGTAGTCGCGCAGCATCACGCCCAGCGTGTACCCGGGGCGCTTCCATGGCAGCCAGCCGATACGGCCGCCCCAGATATCCAGCGTCGCCGCCTCGCCGCCGGAGGACGCCGCAAGCGCGATGATCGCATCGGGATGAACGTGATCGACATGGGCGAACGGCAGAAGCGAGTGCAGCGGGGTGTCGATCGAAGCCGCACGGCCGTTCAGATTGAAGGTGCAATGCGGCAGGAAGCCGACCATCTTGTCGTCATCCTCAGGCCCCGCATAGTGCGCCTCCAGGCCGAGAAGCCTGGTCTGGTAGAGGGTCGCGAAACCATCGAGCTTCATCGAGCCGATGTCTCCGCCAGAACCTTTCACCCACAGGACTTCGACCTTCTCGCCTGTCAGCGGATCGATTTCATCCAGCTTGGCCGATGTGTTGCCGCCGCCGAAGTTTGTAACCGTCAGGTCTGAACCCAGAAGGTTGGAACGGTAGAGCAGAAGTTCGGCCGGGCTGAGCTTGGCAGCGACCGCATCGTCCCAGCGGCTCGTCGGCACAGCGAAAGGTAGGGCGGCGGAGGTGATAGTCGTCTGCGCGTTCATGGCATCCCTGCAAGGCAAATCATCGGCGTGGGGCCGGTTGCAGGAGTCGCTAGCATTTTGCCCAAAAACGATCAAGAATGATCGTTATTGATCGTTTTAATTTAATATCCCACGAAAAAGACCCCGCACCGCGGGGTGCAGGGCCTCCGCTTGCCGTTCTGGCGAATTCCCTTAACGCGCAGACTGCTGCAGGAATGCAATCAGATCCGCCCGATCCTGCGCATTTGCGAGGGGCGGAAATGCCATGCGATTGCCGGGAATGTACCGCGCCGGCCCCGCCAGATAGGCGTCAAGCGAGGCTGCATTCCAGGTCACGGCCTTATCCTTCATCGACTGCGAATAATTGAAGTTGGGCATCGTGCCAGATGTGCGGCCAACCACGCCCTTGAGCGAAGGGCCGAGCCGGGTTGCGCCGGTATTGAGGTCGTGACACGCTGCGCAACGGGCATAGACCGTCTTGCCGCGCACTGGATCGCCTGCGGGCTGGGCGCTGGCAAGCCCCGCACCTGAAACAGTGAGCAAAATGGCAGAGGCAATGGCAAGACGCTTCATCGGTCGAATTCCTTTGAACTTGGCGTCAGTTGTAGCCGATACCTGCTTTCACCGTGCTGAATAATTTCAATCCCTGGCCGGCGCCTGAAGATACAACTTCATCAGGATGCGGAAGAGTTCCGATTTTTCACGGCTGGTCAGGCATCCGGTCAATTCGTCTTCGTGCTCCGCGATCCGCCTGCGCGCCTCGGCCAACGCCTCGCGCCCTTCGTCGGTCAACCACAGGCCGCCGGCGCGGCGGTCGAGCTTGGAGGGTTCGTTAAGCAGGAAGCCGTTCTTGATCAGCTGCCGCACGAACTGGTGCACGGTCGGACGTTCGATCTGGAAAAACCGCGAAAGATCGGTTTGCTTCACGCCTGGATTGGCGTTCACCAGCCAGAGGATCGCCACCTGCTTGGGCGTAACACGAATTGGATCCAGTTGGCGCTCAAGCCTTGAAACGAACAACGTGTTGACCGTGCCGATATGCAAGCCGAGCACCGAATCGATCCCGTCGAGATCAAGCTCGGGGACGACGGTTTGCCGCGTGATTACAGCCGTGGCCAAGGGTAGTCCTTCCAACGCAATGTCATGTCTGCCCCACCCCTGCCGGACACGCGCTGACCGGGGCAGTCAAAGGCAAGGTCATTAGTTACAGATTCCATCTTCTGCAAAGCGTTTGTGCGCTGCATATATCCGGAAAACCACGGCCGGGGTTGGTGCGTCCGGACGAGCGATATGCCATGAAATTGCGCTGCTTTCATGGTCAAGCGGATTTCGGGAGAGTAAGATTGTCGATCAAGAGCCTGGTTCTGTTCCTCGCCTCACCCTTCGCGCTCGGCGGTTGCGCACTGGCTGCAGAGGGTCCCGCTGCCCCGGCGCCATCATTGACTTACGCCTTCTCCGTCCGAGCCACGCTGGCCCCAGCGGTAGAGGAAGGCGAGGTCGACGGCGGCCGGAGGCGCTTCATCCCCATTACCGGCGGCGAAGTCGGCGGCCCTGCCCTGAACGGAACAGTGCTGGCAGGAGGCGGTGACTGGCAAGTCATCATGCCCGGCGGCCTGACCAGCATCGAGGCTCGCTATTTCCTGAAGACAGCCGACGGTACAGTCATCGAAGTCACCAACCCCGGCGTGCGCACGGCAGCGCCCGAGGTGATCGAGAAGCTTGCCAAGGGCGAGCCGGTTGATCCGTCCGCCTACTACTTCCGCACGACACCGCGCTTCGTGGTCAAGGATGGCCCCTACGCTTGGTTGCGCCGCAAGGTCTTTGTCGCGCGCGGGATTCGTCGGCCGGACAGCGTGGTGATCGACTTCTACGCCGTGGAGTAAGCGTCAGGCCTCTACCGGCGCCGTTGTCATCCCCAGTGCCGGAATGCCGACCGAGCGACGACCGCCATAATCGGTGCGCACGACGATGAGATTGCTCTTTTCAAGATGCTCGAGCAGTCGGCGGATGCGGCCCGAAGAGCGCGTGCCGTAGATGGTGGCCAGTGCTTCATCATCAGGACATGCAGCGCCCTCGACCGCTGCGCGCGCCAGCACGAGGAACGGCGCGAGGAGATCGTCCGGCACTTCACGCCCGATGCGCAGGAGTTCCTGCCAGCGCGGCTCGGCATCGTCGGAAATCCCGGCCACGGCCATGGCAAAGCGGCGGCGGAAGGCGACAAGATCCATGCCCGGCAGAATGCGCAGCATGCGACAACGGACCGTGAAGTCCTGGTAGAGCTGCGCCGCAGGCTGAAACGTGCAGTCGGGCTCTAGCGCCATCTCGGCCAAAACAGCAGCGATGCTCGATGCAGTCTCCTCGGCGGCGAACAGGCTCGGCTCAACCGGAGGCTCGACATCCTCGCCGGGAGGCACGAATCCTGCGATCTGGCCGAGCAATTCCTCGCTCTCGACCGGAACCACGTCGGGCTCGGACGCTCGTGGCAGCGGCTCCATCGCCAGCGGCTCTGAAAGCAGCAACGATTCCATCTCCGCCCCGCCCGCATTGGGCAGTGGCATCAGGCCCTGTATGACATTGCGCGCCCGTGTTTCGACATCGGCGATCCGCACGCCGACCGGTCGGCGCGCAATCGCAGGACCAAGGCCCAGAAAGTGGCCCCGTTCGAGATCGCGGATCGTCTCGGCCTGCTTGCGCTCCATGCCGAGCAAATCCGCCGCACGCGCCATGTCGATGTCGAGGAATGTGCGGCCCATCAGGAAGTTCGAGGCCTCGGCGGCGACGTTCTTGGCAAGCTTGGCAAGGCGCTGCGTTGCGATCACGCCCGCCAGCCCACGCTTGCGGCCACGGCACATCAGGTTGGTCATCGCCGAAAGGCTCAGGCGGCGGACCTCGTCGGTCACGTCACCAGCGGCAGCCGGCGCAAACATCTGCGCCTCGTCGACCACCACCAGCGCGGGATACCATTCCTCGCGCGGGGCATCGAACAGGGTATTGAGGAACACGGCGGCGCAGCGCATCTGGGCCTCGAGTTCGAGACCGTCGAGCGTGAGGATGACCGAGGCGCGGTGCTTGCGGATGCGGGCTGCAAGCTTTGCAATCTCGGCGGCGTCGTAGGCCGAGCCATCAACCACGACATGACCGAAGGCATCAGCCAGCGTGACAAAATCGCCTTCGGGATCGATCACAATCTGCTGGACGATGCCCGCGCTCTGTTCGAGCAGGCGGCGCAACAGGTGCGACTTGCCAGACCCGCTGTTGCCCTGCACCAGCAGGCGGGTAGCAAGCAGTTCCTCGACGTCGATCCTGACTGGGGCGCCGGATCGGTCGGCGCCGATGACGATTGTTGCACTCACGCTGGCGTCTGTGGCCGAGCGTTCGGGAGTCGGCAAGGCCGGGCTATCGGATTTCCCCGGCCTTTAGGATCCCGCATCAGGGATAGGTAATCCCGTCGCCACGCCGGTAGAGTGGATTGGCGCTGTCATCGGGCCGCGCGGGGTGCTGGTCCTCGACCGCCTTGGCCGATGAGGGCAGTTCGAAGGGCAATTTGCCCTTTGGCCGCGCCTTGCCGGTAACCAGATCGAGCAGCACCGCATCACTTGCGCCGAACAGGCCAAACAGCGCGCTCGCCTTGTCCTTGAGCAAAGTCAGAACCGCAGGACGATCGAGGTCGACCGCAACGATTGTCGGCACCTTGGCCGATGCCATGGCGATAGCCCTGGTCGCTTCGTCATCGACACGGAAATCGAGACGACCTTCGTTCTGGCGGCTGCCGAAGAAGTGGTTGGGATGCAGCTTCTCGTAGGGCGTCGCCACGCGCACGAGCGCGACGTCGGCCTGCTCGACGGAGTCGACGACCGTCAGCCCGGCCGCGCGCGCAGCCTCGGCCGAAACGCCCGACAGCCATACCTTGCGCCCGGCTTGCAGGGGGAGAAGCCCCCCCTTGTTCTCAAGCAGCACCTGCGCAGCGCGCTGCGCCGCATCAGCTTCGGCCTGGGTCGCCTTGCTACCGACGATCTCGGTTGCCTTGGCGACGTCGACAAAAGGATTTTCGAAAAGCCCGAGTTCGAACTTCAGGCGCAGGACACGGGCCGCGGCCTCGTTTACCCTAGCCAAGGGAACCTTGCCGGCCTTGACCGCCGAAAGCAGCGGCGCCGGGTTGTCAACACCGCCGAACTGATCGATGCCGGCGTTCGCGCCAAGCGCGTAGCGATCTTCTTCCGCCATGTTTTCCACGCCCCACGGCATGGCGATGGCGAAGCCCTGCGGCTTTTCGGCCGTCGGGTTCATGCATTGCTCGGGACAAGTGTTCGTGATCGCCCAATCGGAAATCACGATACCGCCGAACTTCTTGGTCTTGCGCAGCAGGCCTTCGATCAGGGGCTTGCTGAAACCGGCTCCCACCTGCGGGACAGGCTTGCCATCGATCGTGACGCCGTCGGCAATTACGTAAGTCGGCATCACGCCTGCCGACCTGGCTGCCAGTGCGCCCTCGAAAGCCGCTACGTGCTGGGCAAAGCTCTCGTTGTCGAGCCTTGCGCTGCGCCCGTAGTAGTTGTGCCCATCAAAGCCTTCAGGCAGCGCGCCATAGCCCACCCAGTGCTTGACGACAGTGGCGACACCCGATTTCACCAGACCGTTGGCGCTTCCCTGAAATCCGCGGACATAGGCGCCAGCAAGGCGAGAGACGGTGGCCGGGTCCGATCCAAAGGTTGCGTTGCCGCGCGGCCAGCGCGGTTCGGTATAGAGATCGGCCTGGGGGCTCAAGGCCATCTGAATGCCGACCGCGCGATATTCGGCAGCCACGAGGCTTCCGAAGCGCTCGACCAACTTCTCATCGCCGATCGCAGCCATGCCCAGTGTTTCTGGCCACTGCGAAAAGCCGCCGCTGGCAGTACTTGCGCCGACGGTAACCTGGAAATGATTGCGCGGATCGGTGCTGATCGTGGCAGGAATACCGAGACGGGTCGCCTCGGCGAGCTTCTGAATTGCGTTGTTCTCTTCGGCGAACGATCGCGCGTCGGGCGAAAGGCGGGTGATGAAGCTGTTCACGCCACTTGCCAGAAGGTCGTGGGCAGCCGTCTTGTCGTATGCCGTTCCCACGCCGATGCCGCGGCCGTTATCTGCCTGCAGCGTGCCATGGAGCATCAGCGCGACCTTTTCTTCCAGCGTCATGCGCTTGAGCAGGTCCGCCACGCGCTTTTCGACCGGCAACGTCGGATTTTCGTACGCGTCACGCTTCCCGTTGCGGTTGAGATCGCGATAGCCGGTCTTGCCAGATGCCGACGCGGACACCGCGAGGCATGCGACGCTGCCCGCAAGAACGGCCAATCCAAGTTTGCGACGGATGGTGACGGAGTGGCTGGTCATCGAATCTCTCCCGGCATGCGCCTTGACAGCGCTAGACAATCGTCAAGTTACCGGCATGGCCCCGGAAATGCAAACGGCGACGTGGCCGCTCAGAGCCACGCCGCCGTTCTGCGACCCGAAGGGCTGTTGAATCAGCCCTGCCGAATAAGATGGTCAAACGCAGACAGCGCAGCCTTCGAGCCCTCACCCATCGCGATGATGATCTGCTTGTAGGGCACGGTCGTCGCATCACCGGCACCGAAGATCCCAGGGATGCTCGTCGCGCCACGCGGGTCGACCTCGATCTCGCCCCGTGGCGAAAGATCGATCGCGCCCTTGAGCCATTCGGTGTTCGGCACCAGACCGATCTGGACGAAGATACCTTCAAGTTCGACCGTGTGCAGAACCTCGGTCTCGCGATCCTTGTAAACCAGGCCGGTGACCTTTGCGCCATCGCCCAGCACTTCGGTAGTCAGTGCCGATGTGACGATCGTGACGTTGGGCAGCGAACGCAGCTTCGACTGGAGCACGGCATCTGCGCGCAGCACGCTGTCGAACTCGATCAGGGTGACGTGTGCCACGATCCCGGCAAGGTCGATTGCGGCTTCGACGCCCGAGTTGCCACCGCCGATCACTGCCGTCCGCTTACCCTTGAACAGCGGGCCGTCGCAGTGCGGGCAATAGGCCACGCCTTTGTTGCGATACTCGTCCTCGCCAGGCACACCCATCTGCCGCCAGCGCGCGCCGGTGGAGAGGATCAGCGTCTTCGCCTTGAGGCTCGCCCCGTTTTCGAGCTTGATTTCATGCAGGCCATCATCACCTGCAGGAACCAGACCGGTCGCCTTCTGCAGGTTCATCACGTCGACTTCGTATTCCTTGACGTGGTTCTCGAGTTGCGCGGCCAGCTTGGGGCCTTCGGTGTGCTGCACCGAAATGAAGTTCTCGATGCCCATGGTATCGAGCACCTGACCGCCGAAGCGCTCGGCCACTATGCCGGTACGGATGCCCTTGCGAGCGGCATATATCGCCGCAGCCGCACCGGCAGGGCCACCGCCGACGACGAGGACGTCGAACGGTTCCTTGGCCGCCAACTTCTCGGCGGCGCGGGCCGAAGCATTGGTATCGAGCTTGGCAACGATCTGCGCGAGGTCCATGCGGCCCGAGCCGAAAGGCTGACCGTTGAGAAACACCGTCGGCACGGCCATTATCTGGCGGCGTTCGACTTCGTCCTTGAACAGCGCGCCGTCGATGGCGACGTGGCTCACGTTGGGATTCAGCGCGGCCATGATGTTGAGCGCCTGCACCACATCCGGGCAGTTCTGGCAGGTCAGCGAGAAGAAGGTTTCGAAGTGCAGCGGACCTTCAAGGCCAAGCACCTGATCAAGCAGGTCAGGGTCTTCCTTGGGCGGGTGGCCGCCGACGTGGAGCAGAGCAAGCACCAGCGACGTGAATTCGTGGCCCATCGGCAGGCCTGCGAAAACGGCTTGAGCGCGGCCTTCATCGGCGCGAATGGCAAAACTCGGAGTGCGTTCGTCGGAACCATCGAAGCGCGCCGAAGCCTTGTCGGACAGCGCCGCAATCTCTTCGACCAACGCGCGCATCTCGGCCGACTTGGGTGTAGCGTCGAGCGTCGCGACCAGTTCGATCGGGCGGCGCAGATTGCCAAGATAGGCCTTCAGCTGGGCCGTGGCGTTGGCGTCGAGAACGGGCATCATGCAAACCTTTCGGACAGAGCGCGGCCGCGCGTCACCGAAGGGTCGGCGCGCGGGATCGCGATCATGGTAAATTCCTGGGGCGTGGAGCCGGCGGGCAGCCCTCAAGCGGCACGGCCCGACCGGCGGGCTTTAGGGGAGGCGTGCCCCACGCGGCACGCCTCCTCAGGGGAACATCAGATCTTGCCGACGAGGTCGAACGAGGGAGCCAGCGTTTCGCCGCCTTCTTCCCACTTGGCAGGGCAAACCTGGCCGGGGTTCTCGCGCCAGTACTTGGCAGCCTTGATCTTGCGCAGCAATTCGGTTGCATTGCGGCCCACGCCCTCGGGGGTGATTTCAACGAGCTGGATCGTGCCATCCGGATCGGTCACGAACGTGCCGCGATCGGCAAGGCCGACGCCTTCGCGCAGGATGCCGAAGTTGTTGGAGATCGTGTGGTTCTGGTCACCGAGCATGTAGTAGTTGATCTTGCCGACAGCGGGCGAGCTGTCATGCCATGCCTTGTGGCTGAAGTGCGTGTCGGTGGAGACCGAGTACACTTCGACGCCGAGGCCCTGCAGTTCACCGTAGATGTTGGCGAGGTCTTCGAGTTCGGTCGGGCAGACGAAGGTGAAGTCGGCAGGGTAGAAGAAGAACACGCCCCACTTGCCGGTGACGTCGGCATCGCTGACATCGACGAACTTGCCCTGGTGATAGGCGGTAGCCTGGAACGGCTTCAGCTTGGTTCCGACGATCGACATAGACTCAAATCCTTCTGATTGGTCGGTTGGGAAACTCTGTACGAATGGCGAGATAGGACACAGCCTTCGCTTTTTCCAACGAGCAATTCCGCCTTCATTGATTGAGTGTGTCGATCAATGGTCGGCATCTTAGATGAGATATTGGTCTGACCCTGCCCTGCTGGGTGTGTCGAAAAAGCGGATGGTCCTTTGGAAATGCCCATAAAAGCGGGCTGCTCTGCAAAAGGCTGCATTTTTTGCACCTTGCCGGGCAAATTCCGCACTTGCCAAAACGCGATGGCCAAACCAAGTGGCAACTTGCAACGAAACGATTTCGTTCAATTAACGTCGTGACTGGATGATCCATGGCCGCCACCGCTGATTCCCCCTCCCTCGAAAACGAACGGACCGCTGCGAATGGGGGTCGCAAGAAAGCTGCGGGGCGGATCGCGCTCGGAGTGCTAGCGCTTGGTGCGGCTTATGGTGCCTACGCGCTCTACGGGTACGAAACAGTCGGCCGTTACATGCAGGAGACCAACGACGCTTACGTCAAGGCCGATGGCGTGTCGGTAAGCTCGAAGCTGGCGGGCTATGTCCGCGAGGTGCCCGTGGCAGACAATCAGGCGGTCGCGGCAGGCGCCTTGCTCGTGCAGATCGACCCGACCGATTTCACGACGCGACTTGCCCAGGCTAGCGCGCAAGTGGACGTCGCCCGCGCAACCGAGGTGGCAACCGTTGCCGCGATCAGCGAGGCCCAGTCCGCAGTCGGGCAGGCCCGCGCCGCAATGCAAGCAAGCGCGCGCGAACTCTCCTACCTCAACGGCGAAGTCGCACGTTTCCGCCCGCTTGTTGCCTCGGGTGCCGAACCGAAACAGATGCTCGACCAGTTGATCGCCAATCGCGACAAGGCGGCAGCCGACGTGAACGCCAAACAGGCGATGCTTGCCGCCGCGCACGATAGGGTCAACAGCGCGCGCGCTCAGGCGGGTCAGTCTGCCGCCCAGATCAAGGCTGCACAGGCGCAACGTGCGGCTGCCGACAACGATCTCGGCACGACGCGCATCATCGCACCAACCGCGGGTCGCATCGGCAATTCGACCGTGCGCGTCGGCCAGTTCGTGCAACCAGGCCAACGCTTGATGACCATCGTGCCGACCCAGGCGCTCTATATCGAGGCCAATTTCAAGGAAACGCAGATCGGACTCATGCGACCGGGCCAGCCAGTGACGATCAGCGTGGATGCCCTGCCCGACGTCGATTTCCACGGCACGGTCGAGAGCATTACCCCCGGGACCGGAGCCAATTTCTCGCTGATCCCGCCGCAGAATGCGACTGGCAACTTCACCAAGATCGTCCAGCGCGTGCCGGTGCGCATCCGCATCAATGCTGGTCCTGAATCGCGCAAGGTGCTGGTCCCCGGCCTGTCGCTGACCGTCGAGGTGGACACCCGCTCGGCCAAGTCGGCAGTCGAGGCAATCCGCAAGGAGCAGGAACAGGTGGCCAAGTGAGCGCCGCCGCCACATCCTTCGACGACGGCAAGGTGTTGCCGCCGCCATTGCCCGCAGCGAGCGACAAAGCGGACGTGACGGCCTGGCTCGGCGTAGCAGCGGGCGCAATCGGCTCGCTGATGGCGACGCTCGACATTTCGATCGTCAACGCCTCGCTCCCGACGATCCAGGGCGAGATTGGCGCGTCCTCGTCCGAGGGAACATGGATCGCGACGGCCTATCTCGTCTCGGAAATAATCATCATTCCGCTGACGGGCTGGCTCGAACGCGTGTTCGGCCTGCGCCGGTTCCTTCTGATCGCGGCAGCGCTGTTCACGGCATTCTCGGTCGTTTGCGGCCTGTCGACGTCGCTGACCATGATGATCATCGGCCGCATCGGTCAGGGCTTTACCGGCGGCGCGATGATCCCGACCGCGCTGACCATTATCGCCACCCGCCTGCCCCCAAGGCAGCAGCCAATCGGTACGGCACTGTTCGGATCAACAGTGATCATGGGGCCGGTCATGGGGCCGCTTGCCGGTGGCTGGCTGACCGAGAACTTCAGTTGGCATTACGCGTTCTTCGTCAACGTGCCGATCTGCATCGTGCTTATCGTGCTCCTTCTCGTCGGCTTGCCCAAGGGCCGGATGAAGCTGGACGAACTGGTCAACGCCGACTGGCTGGGCGTGATCGGCATGGTGCTTGGCCTTGGCGGCATCACCGTCGTGCTCGAGGAAGGCCATCGCGAACAGTGGTTCGAATCCGCGCTGATCTGGAAGCTCTCGGCCGTGACCCTGCTCGGCTTCCTGATGATCGCTGCGGGCCAGATCTACGCCAAGCGTCCGGTCGTGAAGCTGGCGCTTCTGCGCAACCGCGAGTTTGCCGCCGTCTTCGGGCTTTCGCTCGTGCTTGGCGGCGTCATGTTCGGCACGGCCTATGTGATCCCGCAGTTCCTTGCAGCGATCGCCGATTACAACGCGATGCAGGCGGGTAAGATCGTGTTCCTGTCAGGCATTCCGGCCATGCTGATGATGCCGCTTTTCCCGATTCTGGTAGCAAGGGTGGACTTGCGCGTCATCGTCGGCACCGGCGTGATGCTGCTCGCGCTGTCATGCTATCTCGACGTCAACCTGACTGCCCAATCGCGGGGCGGTGAATTCGTGGTGACGCAGTTGCTGCGCGGCCTTGGCACGGTGTTCTGCATGCTGTTCCTCAATCAGGCGGCGATCAGCTCGGTGCCCGTCGCCGATGCCGGCGACGGAGCGGGCCTGTTCAATGCCGGGCGCAACCTCGGCGGCTCGATCGGCCTTGCCCTGCTTGCAACGCTCCAGGACGAACGCTGGGAGTATCACCGCTGGACGATTCACGGCGCGCTGGGTGCCAACGACCTCAACATTCAGGACTGGGTGGGCCAGCAAAGCATGAATTACGGCGGCGGGACCGACGGCATGGCGGCGGCGCTGCGTTCGCTCGACAGCATGGTCATGCGCGATGCGCTGGTCATGGCCTTCAACGATGATTTCATGGCGCTGACGATCGGCATCCTGCTCGTCGCGCCGTTGGTCCTGCTCCTGCGCCCGCTACCCAAGGGCTATCACGCTAAGGCTTCGCACTGATGACTGCTTTCCGCTCCTTCCGCTCTCTGGGCGTTACCCTGGTTACCTCGACGCTGCTTGCCGGTTGCACGACGGTAGGCCCGAATTATGCGGGTGCGCCGGACGCTGCGCCTCAGGCCGCATCGCGCGGCACATTCGTCCGCGCGCAAGGCTTGTCAACGCAGGCACCCGATGCCCGCTGGTGGACCGCGCTGCAGGATCCGGTGCTCGACGCTCTGATCGACGAGGCCCTTTCCGACTCGCCTTCGCTGGCCATCGCAAATGCGCGCGTGGCCCAATCGCGCGCCGCGCTTGCGGCTAACAAGACGGCGGTGCTGCCCACGCTCAACGCCTCGTTTGCAGCGCCTTACATCAATGTGCCGGGAAACCTTCTGGGCGGCAGCGGTGGCGGTCGTGACGAGATCAACGCCTTCAATCTCGGCTTCGATGCGGCGTGGGAAATCGATCTGTTCGGTGGCACGCGACGCAAGATCGAACAGGCCTCGGCAAGGGCCGAAGCAGCAGAGGCCGGAGTTGCCGATGCGCGCGTGACGCTTTCTGCCGAGGTTGCCCGCGCCTATGTCGGTCTCCGCGCAAGGCAGGCGATGCTGCAATTGCAACAACGGCAGGTCGAGATCGACCGTGCGCAGGCAGGTCTTGCACGCGAACGGCTGCAGGCCGGTACCGCGCCCGCGCAACCGCTGAACGCAGCCGAGGCTCAAGCCTTTGCCAGTGAGGCGGACCTTGCGCGCACCGGCGCGGAAATTGCTGTTCTGATGGACCAGATCGCGGTTCTGGCCGGCAAGGAGCCCGGTGCGCTGGATGCGCAGCTTGGCAAACCGGTTGCGATTCCCCTTCCCCCGGTCGACGTAACTGTAGGCGATCCGGCGTTGCTACTGCGCAGCCGCCCCGACATCCGGGTGGCCGAGCGGCAACTCGCCGCAGCCAATGCCGAAATCGGCGTGCAGATCGCCAACAAGTTCCCGAAGATCAGTTTCCTCGGTCTTCTCGGACTTGGTGGCCAGACCATTGGCGACGTGTTCGATCCGGGCAATATCGTCGGGCTCGCCCTGCCCCAGATCAGATGGTCGCCGTTCGATGGCGGTCGCGGCGAGCGGCAAATCGATGCAGCCAGGGGCGCCTTTGCCGAGGCCGAGGCCCGCTATCGCCAGACAGTGCTTGCGGCCTTGCAGGACGCCGAGGGATCGCTTGCCCGGTTCGGTGCGCACCGCATCGCTTTCGCACGCACGGTTGACGCCGAGCAGCGCGCGCAGAGAAACGTCGCGCTGCAAGCCCAGCGGCTTGCGGCGGGCACGGCGAGCAGAACCGACAAGCTGAGCGCTGAGCGCCAGGCCCTTCAGGCCGCGATGGCGACAGCGGGAGCGCGCGCCGAACTGACCACGGCTTTCGTGGCCATCGAGAAAGCGCTCGGCCTTGGCTGGAAGGCGCCGGAGCCTGCAAAATGAGCCGGCTTCGTCCATTTTATAGCATATTGACTCTGTCGATGGCTGAGGCACTCTCAACCCACAAAACGCCGCAAAGGCGGAAAGGTGGGATGGATGAGCTGGATAACGGACGCGAGCCGCCGTCTGTGGCAGGCCTATTGCCAGGGTCTGGAGATGTCGTGCCCGGTGCAGCGGGTAGATCAGTGGCTGGCATGCGCGCGGGACGAGACGCATGACGCCACCCGTACCGCCGCCCGGATCGTCAAGGACACCGAACCCACCATGCACTGAGGACCACTGCGGCCTTCCCGAGGTTGCCAGCATGGGACGGCGCGGCAGGCCGTCGCTTGAAGAAGCGCAGAAGCTGCCTGTCCGCATCCTTGAGGCTGGATGGGACATACTTGTCGAACATGGCTTCGACAGCTTCACTTTTGACCGACTGGCCCGCCATGCGCGGATCGGAAAAGTCACGATTTACAACCGCTTTCCCGGCAAGCGCGAATTTCTGGAAGCCCTGCTTCGGCACAAGGTAGACCAGCGCCGGGTCTCGATCCTCGCCACAGGCGCCGGACTCCCGCTCGTCGAGAGCTTCTGCCAGCGCGCCGCGATGGTAGTGCAACTGCTGCTCTCACCCGACGGGATCATGATGGAGCGGCTGGTCGACTGGTGCGACCAGGAATTCGGTGATGGCGATGTCAATTATCGTCACGCCATGTTCGCGCATGCCCTTGCCGATATCGAATCCGAACTGCGCACGGCAGCGATTGAGGAAGGCGTCGTCATTGCCGACCTCGGCCTCGCCGCGCGCTTCTGGCTCGAAGGTATTCTCGGGCATGCGCGTCTGGTAGGAAGCGCACACGTTTACGACCACGCAGAAACCGAACGCTGGGCGCGCAGCTATTCCGACTTCTTCTTCGCCGGACTGCGCGGCTGATCAGTCCGCCTTGCGGGTCGCCTTGAGAGCGAAATCGACTCCGACCGCATCCTTGAGCTGATCCGTGGCCGACCATTCCGCTTCGCCGACGCCGAAGGACAGGCGTTGCAAGGATGCATTGCCCGTGGCCATGGCCTTGTCACCGTCAATCTTGAGAGCGAACCTCACGGCCAGCGGCCGCGCTTTGCCGTGTAGCGAAAGCGTGCCCGCAGCAATGTATCGACCCGCGCCGCTCTCACGGATCGAGGTCGAGCGGAACACGGCCTTCGGATTGGCACCGGCCCCGAAGAAGCTGTCGCTTTTGAGCATGTCATCGCGCTGACCGTCGCCGCTTTCGACCGAAGCGAGATCGACCGTGACCTTGATCGACGATCCGGGGAGGTCTTCGGGATCGAAGACAATTGCCGCGTCCCAACGCGTGAAGGTGCCCTTGATCGCTTCACCGGTGTAGTCGGCGGTGAAGCCGAGACGGCCGCCCTTCTCGACCGTCCACGGCGTTGCCTTGGCCGAGGCGGCTGGCTCCGACGCCGCAACGCCGGGCAGGGCCTCGCTCGGCAGTGCGGCAGGCTCCGAGGCATCGGGGGCTGCAACGGCTTCAGATTCGGAGGCCACAGGAGCCGCTGTCGAGGCGGGGGATGCAAACGACATCGTGCGGCCGGCAATCATCAGGCCGAGGCCGCCCACAATCGCGATAGCCGCTGAAACGCCAATAGCCTTCTGGCTGGCGATCGAGGCCGGAAGCATCCGCCCGATCACGTCCTCGCGCTTGAAATGATGATAGAGTGCGCCGGCAATGTGCAACACGATGAGCAGGAAACCGACGGTCCCGATGAGTCCGTGAATCCCCTCTGCCGGCTCGTGCAGCGCCTGACCGACAGGCAGATCGGGCCATGGGATGGTACCGAACAGCATCGTCTGGAGCCGTACCTTGGCGGTCGAGACAATGATCCAGCCCGTCAGCGGACCAAGGATCATCACGCCGTAAAGCAGCAGGTGGACGCCCGACGCCAGCACCATCTGTGGCTTGCTTGCCAGCACCGGCGCCGGACGCGGCTTGATCAGTCGCACAAGGACGCGGGCTAGGCTGAGCAGCAGGATCGTGATGCCGACCGACTTGTGGAACTGGTACCCCGCAAACTGCGCCACGCCCTTGGGAAGGTCTTCCAACCCCCAGCCCAGACCGATCTGGAGGAGAAGCAACGCGGCAATGGACCAATGGAGGATGACAGCGGCAAGCGAATAGCGTGCCGGGCGCAGGTCAGTCATTCAGATGTCTCCCGTTCGACGGCTCGGTTATGAACTGGAACAGTCTGCTCTGTCCATTGCCAGAGCATCTGCGGCAAACTTTCGGAACTGGGAAAGCCGCGCCTCGTCGCTGTCCGTGCCATAGGCAGAGCGCGTGCCCTCGCGACCATCGGGCAACCCGCGCGGAGGAACGTCGAGTGCAGCGGCAGTCACGAAGCGGATGCGCCATGCAAGCGCTTGCGGGTCCACGCCCGTCAGGCACGCCTCGAACGCTGCCTGCACACGCGCCACGCCATCGGCAAAGACCGCCCAGATCCGGGCATTGAGATCCTGCCCGGATCGCGAGAATACCTCGTCCAGCACGACGATCGCCCGGTACCGCGGGTTCATGGCTGCGCGGGCCCACAGAGGAACGACCAGTGCCTCAACCGCGCCTGCGAAATCGCCGGGGGACAAACCATCAAGGAGGCGCGTGCGTGCATCGGAAAGGCATGCGGCGTTGCGCAGAGCAAGTTCTCCGAGCAGGCCGTCGGTATCGCCGAAGTGGTAACGAACAAGGGCAGAATTGACGCCCGCTTCTTCGGCGATCCGGCGCACGGTCAGCGCCCGCACACCTTCGCGCACAACCAGCCGTTCGGCCCCCGCGAGCAAGCGGTCGGGAGTTGTCAGAGCGTCTTGCATCGTTGCCATGACGAGCGTCATACCAGCGTCGACGAAAGCTGGGTATGCCCTCTCGCATCGCGACGGGTCATGCTTATGTCTGTCGCAGTAATTCATGGGAGATCACTTGCATGTCCAACAGTCCATGGGCCCATCAGCGCCGTGAAAGCATCGCCGACGACATCGATTTCGAGATCAAGGGGCAGGAACTGCAGTTCGTCGAGATCGAGCTCGATCCGGGCGAAAGCGCCGTGGCCGAGGCTGGAGCGCTGGTGTGGAAAGACGCCGCGATCGGCATGACGACCGTTTTCGGCGACGGCAGCGGTGGCAGTGATGGTGGTTTCATGGGCAAGCTTCTGGGCGCGGGCAAGCGGCTGGTGACCGGAGAAAGCTTGTTCACCACCGTGTTCACTCACAACGGCGGCGGTAAGGCGCGGGTCGCTTTCGCCTCTCCTACACCTGGCGCGATCCTGCCGATCAAGCTTTCGGACGTGGGCGGCACGCTGATCTGCCAGAAGGACAGCTTCCTTGCCGCTGCGCGCGGGGTGTCGATCGGAATCGCTTTCCAGCGCCGGGTGATGACCGGCCTGTTCGGCGGTGAAGGCTTTATCATGCAGAAGCTTGATGGCGATGGCTGGGTCTTCGTCCAGATGGGCGGTACCGTGGTCGAGCGGGAACTTTCCCCGGGCGAGGAACTGCATGTGGATACAGGCTGCCTCGCCGCCTATACGCCATCGGTCGATTTCGATCTGGTAACCGCAGGCGGTGTGCGTTCAGTCCTGTTCGGCGGTGAAGGCCTGTTCTTTGCGCGTTTGCGTGGCCCGGGCAAGGTATGGATCCAGTCTCTGCCTTTCTCGCGTCTTGCCGGGCGCATGCTGGCAGCGGCGGGATCGCGCGGCGGGCAGAACCGCGGCGAAGGTTCGGCTCTGGGCGCGCTTGGCGACTTCATCGGCGGAAACAACTGACGAAAAAGGGCCGGTGGATCGCTCCACCGGCCCCAGGTGCCGCACACGGTGCGGGGTGGTCGATCAGAATGCAGTGCGGATGGTGAAGCCCCAGGTACGGGGATCGCCGGGAAGCCCTGCGATCAGGCCAGTGTTGCCGGGTCCGACAAACAACTGGTCGAAGTAGTTCGCGTCGAAGGCATTGCGCACCCAGCCATAGACGTCGAAGCCGCTGTCCGTCCGGAAGCCGGCGCGGAAGTTCGACAGCGAGTAGCCATCTACCCACGTATAGGCAGAAGGCGACGGGTTGGACGAGAACTTGGAGCGATAGCTTCCGTCATAGCCGAAGTAGACCTGCCCCTCGCGCCCGATGAACTTGACCGGCGCATTGGCTTCGAGACCCCATGAGAACGACCATTCCGACACGCCCGGCAGACGTTGACCGGAAATATCGCAATTCGCAGGGCTGAGCGCGCCCGGCGTGCCTGCCGCTCCGGGGACCTGCGAACCGGTAACCACCGTGCCGCCCGACAGTTCTGGCGGGCAAGGCGCATCGACGAACTTGCGGTATGTGGCATCGGTGTAGGCACCGTTGACGTAAGCGTTGAAACGCTCGGTCGGGCGGATCGAGAAATCCGCTTCCACACCCTGCGAGCGCACGGCGCCAGCATTGGCGAGATAGCCGCGAAGAACACCGAACTGGCCGTTGTTCACGTTGGCTTGGTAATCCTTGATGTCCGTACGGAACACCGAAAGGTTGAGGATCGCACCGATGTCGCGGAACTCGGTCTTGATGCCGGCCTCGTAGTGCCGGACAGACTCCGGCTTCACCGTGGCGGCGGCAAGAATCGGATTGTTGGCGGCATCGGTCGGGACACCGTTCTGGTTGATGCCGCCCGACTTGAAGGTCTTGGCGTAAGTTGCGTAGAACAGGATGCCCTGGGCAGCCTTGTAGCTTGCGGTGAAATCGTAGCTGAAATTCCAGTCACTGAACTTGGGCGAGATCGTCTGCGGCGTGAAAATACCAAGCTGCGCGGTCTTCGTGGGATTCGTCGTGCCGTCGAGCAGCACTTCATTGCCGGCAGCGGTGAAGACCCGGCGCTGGTAGAAACCGTCCTTCTTGTCGTAGTTGACGCGCAGGCCCGGCTGCAGGGTCAGTTCCGGCGTGACCTTGAAGCTCGCCTGGCCGTACAGCGCAAGGCTGGTGTTCTTGAGATACTGCGTGTTGAGCGCGGTCAGGCCATCGAGCACGTTGGAATTGTACAGTGCGTTCGATGGCGAGAGATTCCACTTGGTCGACGCGCTGCCATGCGCTTCTGTGCCTTGCGTGTCGATGCGCTGATAGAAGCCGAACGCACCGATCACGAAATCCAGACGATCAGCGCTGTAATTATAGCGCAGTTCCTGAGTGTACTGGTCCTGCTGCGACGGGTTCTGCGACTTGGCCACGATCGGAAGACCAGTGAAATCGCGGTCGTTCTGAGGCTTCCAGTCCCAGAAGCGCCACGCGGTCACTGAAGTGAGGGTGCCAGCACCAAGGTCCCATTTCACGCGCAGAGATGCACCGCCGATCTTGTTGCCCGCCTGAAGGGGCGAATCGAGATCGGTCAGGCGGTCAAAAGGGTTGGTGCTCGGCACGGCATAGCCCTGCGCGGCGGCAAGCGCTGCAAACTGACGGTTCAGCGCGCGCTGCGTGGTACCGGTGCGGACATAGACCGAACCGCAGCACACGGCATCCTGTTCACTGTAATCGCCAGCCAGCGTGATACTGAGCGCGTCGCTTGGATGGAACAGCAATTGTGCACGCAGGCCGAGGTTGTCCTGGCTCTGGATCCACTGGTTGGATGTGACATTGTAGATCGTGCCACGGCGGTTGGTCGACGAGACCGCGAGACGCGCGGCCAGCGTATCGGTGATCGGACCCGAGACTGCTGCCTTTGCCTGAACATAGTTGAAATTGCCGACACTGACCTCGGCCTTGCCTTCGAAATCGAAGGTCGGCTGATTGGTCGTGATATTGATCGCGCCCGCAGTCGTGTTCTTGCCATAAAGCGTACCCTGCGGACCGCGCAGGACTTCGATCTGCTTGACGTCAAGGAAATCGAACGTGGCCGAAGCAACGCGCGAATTGTAGACGTCGTCGATATAGATGCCGACGCCCTGTTCGATGCCATCGTTGGTGAGGCCGAACGGCACCCCGAGACCACGAATGTTCACGGCGGTATTGCGGGGATTTGAAGAGTAGAACTGAAGCGTCGGCGTAAGCTGCTGCAAACGCCCGACATTGAAGCTTCCGGTGCTGTCGATATGTTCGCCGCCGATCACGGAGATGGCAAGCGGCACGTCCTGGGCGGTTTCGGCGCGACGTCGAGCGGTGACGACGATCTCTCCGCTGTCATTGGCACCTGTGCCCACCGAGGTGGTCTGCGGGTCAACAGGAGCGACGTCAGACGTGGCCGTAGCCGTCTCGGCAGGAGTAACGGGCGCTTCGACGGCGTGGACGCCATGCGAAGCCAAGGCGAGAGGCGCAGCCCCCGCCGCGAGTAAGACGCGGAAGTTCATCGTAGGACCTCATGGGTGTTCCGAACGATGCTTCCGGTGGTCCGGTCAGCGGTGCGGTGTTTAGTTCTGGTTTTTTATTGTTTTGCGGTGATGATCAGTTCGGCTTGAGCCGTCGCTTTTCAGTCACGTCAATCTGCACGACCCGCCCTTCGTGGACGGTGAGGGAAACATTGCCGTAGCGCAGCCCGGTGAGAGCTTCACGCACGCTGGCGATGCTTTCCTCGAGTTGCTGCTCTCCATCGAGGGAAGTGGCAGCGCGAGGGATAGTCTGTCCGGTCATCGCAAGTCTTGTCCTGTTCCTGTCCTCCGTTGAGGCGAATGTTCGAGCAATGTCGCCCCGAGATGTTTCCGGCCGGCGATTCGTGGTACGCCGCAACCTCTTATACTCAACTGTTTTAATAGACATTAAAGAAGCACTGTCCCGTGGTCAAGTTCAGCTATCAATGCCTCTGAGATTGCTGAGCCCGGCGTTTGGCACCCGCCGTCCGATCCATGAGCGATTAAACTCAATTGGATCGATAGACAATAAGGATTGCGACGAAGCGGTCTGATCTGTCGACGATTGCCACGGTCGCAAAAAAGGGGGCAAAAGCCCCCTGTCCCCTAAAGCAATGCGCTCAAACGCCTTCAGGACGAGGATGCAACGATCCGCAACCTTGGACCTGCAGAGGAAAAGACTGGGCCACGATCCACCTCATCAGGGCCGTCGATCGCAGAGCGAAGGCAATCCACAGCCATAGCCAAATGCAACGCCGCCATGGCATGCCCGTGGCTGTCGAGATCGTCGAGCGCGACGGAGAGGCTGTCATACACGTCGCGAATAGGTCTTGCTGATGCATGCATGGCTACAGTGCAGTCCCCGTCAGACCTGCCAGCATCGTTGCAGGCAGGAGCCGCATCATTCGTCGTGCGGCCATGGGGCATCGTCCTACCTGCGAAACGATCGATCCCAAGTGGAAATTGCACCGCTTATGATCGAATTAGGCGGCATTGAGCGAGGCCAGCAGACGAGCCGCACCCAAATTACTTACACGCCCTATAGTTAGCTTTCCGGATGCGTCAGGCAGTGAGGACACTATGCACCATGTGGGTGCCCACGAAGATGAGACCGAATTGGCACCATCACTGCGCACGCCGGATTTGCCCGCCTTCCCGGCTCAAATCCAGCACGCCCTGCTCCGCTATCATTGCGTGATTCGCGCCTTCCCTGGCAACGCCGGATCACCGGCGGCGGCGAGGCCAACCGACTGTTCAGGCCCGAACCGGGGTCCGAAAAGCCCGCGGACGTAAATCTTCCGAAACTGAACAGTCAGCCGTTTGAACGAGGGACTTGGTGGACTTTCTCGCCCTTCCGGCGCGCAAACTGCGTCATGCCATCGCCGCCTGCGAATCCCGCCAGTCACGCTTTACCTTCTTGGCAAGGCTCCACTTATGAACCTCGGTTGGACCATCGTAGATGCGGAAGGCGCGCACTTCACGGAACATCTGCTCCACTATCGTGTCGGTGGTGACGCCCGATCCACCCATGACCTGCACGCACTTGTCGGCCACGCGCATCAGCGCTTCGGAGACGGCAACCTTTGCCATCGAGCTCTCGACCGTGCCGAGCGATCCGGTGTCGAGCACGCCGGCGCACCAGTCGATCATCAGTTCCGCCTGCTTGAGATCGATGCGGTTCTCGGCCAGCATGAAGCCCACGCCCTCATGGTCGATCAGGGTCTTGCCAAATGCCATGCGCTTGCAGGCATAGTCGGTGGCAATTTCCTGCGCACGAATACAGCCGCCGAGCCAGCGCATGCAGTGCGAGAGACGGGCCGGAGAAAGGCGAACCTGGGCGTACTTGAATCCCTCGCCCGGTTCGCCCAGCATCTGGTCTGCCGAGACGCGCAGGTTGTCGATGGCGATGACCGCGTGGCCTCCGGGCATGGAGCTGTCGATCGTATTTGGCACGCGCTCGATACGGATCGCGGGATCAGGCAGGTCGACCAGGAACATGCAGGCACCCCCGTCCTCGTCCTTGGCCATGACGATGCCGACCTTGGCGCCCTTCGCTCCGGTGATGAAGGCCTTGCGCCCGTTGATCACCCAGTGGTTGCCATCGCGGCGGCAAGTGCTCTGCATCATCGAGGGATCGGACCCGGCCCCGCCTTCGCTTGCCGGTTCGGTCATGAAGAAAGCCGAACGCGCCTCGCCCGAGACGAGCTGCTTGAGGAAGCGTTCCTTGAGATCGGGACTGCCGACCTTGCCAAGCAGGTACATGTTTCCTTCGTCGGGCGCCTGGGTGTTGCAGGCGAGCATGCCGAGCGGTGAGAGGCCCGAGCGGATCAGGACGACCGCTGTCTCACGCTGGTTGAGATGGCGGCCATCGGACAGGATATGCGGTGTGAGAACGCCCGCCTCGCGCGCCAGCCCGCGCAGTTCCTGAACTAGCTCATCGAGCGGCGCGCCATGATCGTCACGGCGTGGATCATTTTCGAATGGAACGACGACTTCGCGAACGAAGCGTTCAACACGATCCGCGATGTCGAGCGCGGCGTCCATGCCGATGCCATGATCCATGAAAATTCTCCTCTACCGTCGGACGGGCTGCGCTGGCTTTTGCCTTCGCATACATCGGCATTGGTCCCTGCGGGGGATGCCTTGATCCGCCAACTGGCACAACACGCAGGTTCGTGCGGCACCATACAAAGAGAACGGTCGCGCGACCTTTGGGTGTCATGTGCCCGCTGGCCCTTCGCACCTGCCCAACAAGGTGCTTGACCCGCGCGAGATGGCTCTTCACGCTTCAGCGGTGGCGCATCGTGCGCAGGCCTCAAATGCCCCGGACAATTCCAGTTTCTCGCGAGGATTCAAATCGATGAGCGTTTCCTTCACAGTGAACGGTCGAAAGCGCGTGGTGGACGCGGAGGCGGACAAGCCCCTGCTTTGGGTCCTGCGCGAAGATCTCGACATGCCGGGCACGAAATTCGGCTGCGGCGCAGGTCTGTGCGGGGCGTGTACGGTCCATCTCGACGGTGAAGCCGTGCGATCGTGCCAGACGCCGATTGCGGATGCCGCCGGTCGGTCGATCACGACAATCGAGGGCGTAGCTACCAGCCCGATCGGCCAGCGCGTGACCGAAGCCTGGATTGCGCTCGACGTGCCGCAGTGCGGATATTGCCAGGCCGGCCAGATCATGTCGGCCACCGCCCTGCTCAAACAGAATCCGAAGCCGAGCGCCGACGACATTGACGGCTGGATGAGCGGCAACATCTGCCGTTGTTCCACCTACCTGCGTATCCGGGCAGCGATCCGCAAGGCCGCTGGTCTTCCCGCCGAGGCCGCAACAGCGGATCAGGCCGCCGGGGAGCAGATGGCATGACGAGCACGCCAAACCTCAATCGCCGATCTTTCATGATTGCCTCGCTTTCCGGTGGCGCGGCACTGACGCTCGATGCGTCAATCGTGCTCGCGGCACCATCGGCGAGCGCACAAGCGGACGTCCTCAACGCCTTCGTGCGCATAAATCCCGACAACACCGTGACCATCGGCGCGAAGAATCCCGAGATCGGCCAGGGCGTGAAGGTCATGCTGCCAATGCTGATCGCCGAGGAACTCGATCTGGCCTGGGAGCAGGTCAGGATCGAACAGACCGACGCTGACGAAAAGCGCTATGGCCCGCAAGTGGCCGGGGGCAGCACCGCAACGCCGCGCAACTGGCTGCCGATGCGTCAGGTCGGCGCGGGCGCACGCGCGATGCTGGTCGCAGCGGCTGCCGAGCAGTGGGGCGTCGATGCTGCAGGATTGACGACGGCGCGCGGTGCCGTGCTGCACACAGCAAGCGGCCGGAGCATGACCTATGCATCGCTGGCCAAGGCCGCTGCGGCACAGACGCCGCCCGATCTGGCCCAGGTTCCTCTCAAGGATCCTGCGACCTTCACCATCATCGGCAAGTCCCGCCCCGGCATCGACGTTCCGAAGATCGTCAAGGGCGAGTCCCTGTTCGGCATCGACACGCGCCTGCCCGGCATGGTGCACGCTGCCGTGGTGAAATGCCCGGCGCACGGCGGCACGGTCGGCTCGTTCGACGATGCCTCAGTGAAGGCCATCCCCGGCGTCCTCGCCGTGGTTGCTGTAAACAGCGGCTTCGTGCCCGAAGGCAAGGCCGACACTCTGCTCGTCATCGCCGACAGCTGGTGGAAGGCGAGCAAGGCGCGCGACAAGCTGGTAGTGAAGTGGGAGGATGCCGAGGTGAGCGGCTTTTCGTCCGCAAAGTACGAAGCGGACGCCGCAGCGCTGATGTCAACCGCACCCCAGTCATCCGCGTTCAGGGCGGGCGATGCCGATGCGGCACTGTCGGGGGCCGCAAAGGTCGTCAAGGCGGACTACAACTACCCCTTCCTCGCTCACGCCACGCTCGAGCCGCAGAACTGCACTGCCCTGTTCCGGGATGGAAAGCTCGAAATCTGGGCGCCGAGCCAGAATCCCGGTCAAGGCCGGGCTGATACGGCCAAGTTCTGCGGCATTTCACCTGATGCTCTGACCATTCACCTGACGCGCATCGGCGGCGGTTTCGGTAGGCGGCTGATGAACGACTATATGGTGATCGCAGGCCAAGCGGCCAAGGCACTTCCGGGAAGGCCGGTGAAGGTCCTGTTCGATCGCACCGACGATTTCCGCCATGACTTCTACCGCCCGGCCGGATGGCACCGCTTCACTGCCGGGCTTGATGAAAAGGGCGCCTTGGTCGCGTTCAAGGACCACTTCGTCACTTTCGGTAAGGACGGCAAGCCCTTGCGCGCAGCGCAAATGGCACCCACCGAATTTCCCGCGCCGGTCGTACCCAATGTCGATCTGGGTGTCAGCTATATGGCAAGCAATCTGGCAACCGGCTGGCTGCGCGCGCCCAGTTCGAATGCAATGGCGTTCGTGTTCCAGTCCTTCCTTGACGAGGTAGCGGAAGCTGCTGGTCTGGACCTGCCCGACCTGATGCGCCGCACGCTTGGCGACAGCCGCGAGATACCGGGCGAGAGGGTGGCGTTCCATACTGGCCGGGCTCGCGGCGTGATCGATGCCGTGTGCAGGATGTCCGGTTGGAAAGGGCGCAATAACGGCCGCGGGTTCGGCTTCTACTTCAGCCATCTGGGCTACTTTGCCGAGGTGGTCGACATTTCCATCGTCGATGGCATGGTGAAGGTCGACAAGGTGTGGATGGCCGGTGACGTAGGATCGCACATCATCAATCCGATCAACGCCGTTCACCAATCGCAAGGCGCGGCAATCGAAGGGCTTGGACAGGCCATGCTCGGACAGAAGCTGGTGCAGGAAGCAGGCGCCATCACCGCAGGAAACTTCGGCGACTTCGATCTGATGCGGATAAATACCGTCCCGCGCGAGATTATGGTCGAATTCGTCAAGACCGACTTCCCGCCAACTGGCCTGGGCGAACCGGCGCTACCGCCGGTCATCCCCGCTCTGGCCAACGCGATCTACGCCACAACCGGAAAGCGGCATCGCCGTCTGCCTCTGGAGATGCTATAGCGCGCGACGCATGATCGCCACTACCCCTATCGATATCCTTCGTTTTGTCGCAGCCCGCGCTGCAGAAGACGTGGATTGCGCGCTCGTAACTCTTGTCGGGATAGAGGGCGGCTCGTCTCGTGCAGTCGGCGCGCAGATGGCGGTCGCCGCCGATGGCCGGCGGGTCGGATCGTTCTCCGGCGGCTGCATCGAGGATGCCGTGGCTGCCGAAGCGATCGAGACGCTTGCCGAAGGCTGGGGCCGGGTCGTGCGCTACGGCATCGGCTCGCCCTACATCGATCTGCGCCTGCCCTGCGGCGGCGGGATCGACCTGTTGTTCACCCCCAGGCCGAGCGCCGCGATCGTTGCGCAAGTGCTTGAAGCGCTCGATGCGCGTGGCGCTGCTTCGCTGAAGATCGGGTGCGATGTGATTGCAGGATCACCTCACACGGGAACCGAGCGCTGGGATGGTCAGCACATTACCATCAGCTACCAACCAATGTTGCGCATCATTGCCTTGGGTCAGGGCGAAGACCTTACCGCCATTGCCAGGCTGGCCAGTGCATTCGGCGCAAGCGTGCTTGCGCTGACACCGGACGATACGACTGGCAAAGTGCTCGCCGCGTCAGGCATCGCGTACACCCCGCTCCCAACCCGCAACACGCTGCCGACAATCGCGACTGACCCGTGGTGCGCGATCCTGTTTCTGTTCCACGGCCGGGATTGGGAAGAGTTTCTGCTTCCTCAAGCGCTGGCGCTGCCGGCCTTCTATTATGGAGCCATCGGCAGTCGGCGCACCCATGCAGCACGAGTTGCGGCGCTCGAGGCCGCAGGGGTTCCGGCGGCGCGCATCGCGAACCTGCGCGGTCATATCGGCCTCATCCCAGCTACGCGCGATCCGGCAACGCTGGCGCTCTCAATCCTCGGCGAGATCGTTGCGGACTACAACGCGCTGGCACATTGGCAGGAATGGATGGGCGCACCGCTCGCCGAAAGCGTTGAGGGGTGACGGCACTGGTCCTGCTGGCAGCGGGACGCGCATCACGCTTCGGTGGTGGCAAGCTCACGGCTGATCTTGGCGGAAAGCCGCTCATAAACCACGCAGCGCAGGCCCTTGCCGATTTACCGCTAGCAGAACGGATCGTGCTATGCTGCGACGAGACGCCCGACCTGCCGGGATACAGGCGAATACCATTGCAGCCGACCGGCGCGCCACTCTCGCGCTCCATTGCTCTGGGCACTGCTGCTGCGACCCGGCATCAGTCGGTGCTGTTCGCGCTGGCCGACATGCCGCTTGTCCCCGGCGCGCATTTTGCAAAGTTGCTTGAGCGCTTCGACTCCGATTGCATCGGGACGCGTGTCGGCGGTGTGACGATGGTGCCGGCCATTTTCGGCGCGAGGCACTTCTCCGCACTTTTGGCTCTCGAAGGGGATCGCGGCGCAGGTGCGCTTTTGCAGCGAGCACCATCAGTGGAACTCGATCCGCGCCTTGCGCTGGACGTTGATACCGCAGACGATCTTGCCCGGGCAGCCGCCAGGCTTCAGGGCTTGTAGGTCCGCTCTACGTGGCCTTCGAGATCACTCTGATAGAAATAGACCGGCCTGAGGCGTCCTGAGGCATAGATCTCTGCCTGATCGTTGAAATGCGGCGAACTTTCGCGCCCGCTGGCCCCGCCAGATGAGACCGCCATCGCCTTCACGCGCGGACCGAACTCCACGACTGCGACGAAGCTGTTGCCACTGGTCCCATACCATCGCTTAGTGCCGGGATATTGCCTCGCGCCGAATGAAGCAAGCGACCCCCAGCGTGCGGAGGCGAACACGACTGGAAGGCTTGGCTTGTCATCGGCAAAGGGCTGGACGATGGCAGAGGTGGTGCGCTGGTAACGATTGACCTCGCCCCATGCCACGCGCCAGGTACCCCAATCCTTTTCCATGCGTGAAACAGCACTGCGCAGCGCCTCTGCCTTTTCGGCGGGCGAGGTCTTGCGCATTTCGTCGAAGACGTTGGCGTTTCGCGGCATCTTGGCCCGAACCGCCGTTTCCAGTTCATCCCCCCAATAGTTCGCAAGGCTCATCGCCTGTGAATCCGCAGACCAGCGCCTGTCCCACGCTTTCAGCATGGCAGCCGGCCCGGCCAAGGGATCGTCCGCCATAGGCATAGGGAGACCGGGAATGAGGTCTTCGAACAGCGGCAAGCGCGGATCGTAGGCCAGCGCATGGAGCGACTCCAGCGTCAGCCCCTTCGCCTTGCCGAGCAAATCGATGGCATGATCGCCGCGAGGGTTCGCGCCGACGCGGTCAAACGTGGCGGGATAATCCTTCTCGTTCAGCGTGCCCTCGCCCGCTGCGCGCCAAGGGGCATCGTTTGAATTGTAGATCCAGCTCGAGGCCGGGTTCACCACCTTCGGTGCCTGCGCGAACGTATAAAGGCCCTTCCAGTCCGCGGCCCGCTTCGTGCCGTCAACCGGATCGCGATAATCGAAGCGATCGGAACGGCGGGGCGCGAATTGCGGCATGAGGAGCGCGATGTTGCCCTTGCCGTCAGCGTAAAGCGTGTTGTTCGACGTATTGGCATTGAAACCCGCGACTTCGAGATATTCGCTCTGGCTGCGCGCCTTGGTCCGCAGCCACGACTGGCTGAGTGCGGCGATCGGGCGATTCATCAGCGACATCGCGATCCACCGATTGTGATCGCTTCGCACGATGGGTCCGTGGTGCGTGGCATAGGTCGTGAAAGTGCGATGGCCCATCGTGCCATCTGCCTTGCGATAGCCAAGAACAATGGTGCGCTCTGCGACACGCTTCCATTTCCCGCCATGCCGATATTGCCACTTGCCGTTGCGCTTACGGACGGTTTCGGCGAACTCGTCGACATTGTCCGCGCCGCTGGTCGTGTGCATCCAGCCAAGGTTCTCGTTGAAGCCCTGATAAAAGAAGAACTGCCCCCAAGTGGACGCACCATAGGCGTGGAGGCCCTCGCCGCTTTCCATCGCCAGTTCGGAGCGGAAAAACAGAGACGTGTGCGGGTTGATCAGCAGCATGGCCTGACCACTGGCAGAAAGCTTTGGCCCGATCGCGATGCCATTGGAGCCGCGCGGTTCGCGGTCGCGCCTCTGCTCGTCGAGCAGTGCAAGTGGTCCTGCCTCGCCGCCGTAGAACGAGGCGAGCGGCTTGATCGCGGCCTTCTCGATGTCGCCGCCGATCGAACCTTCAGTAAAGGAAAGGGCCATCCACGGTTCGAACTTCGAGATCACACGTGGTTTGTCGGCAGGGTGCGTGGCAATGTAATGATTTAGACCATCGGCCCAGGCATCCATCAATGTGCGTAGCCATGGCGGAGAAGCAGCATAATCGCGCTTGAGCGCTTCGGGATCGATCCAGAGGCGCTGGCGTAAGTCCTGCCAAACCGCATCATCGCCATCAGCTTCAGCAGTGCGGCCCAACGCCGTCAGGAGATTGGCCTCTACGCGCGGGAAATCGTCCTCGGCCTGCGCATAGATTGCGCCGAAGACAGCATCGGCATCGGTCTGGCCGCTCACATGTGCAATGCCCCAATCGTCGCGGGTGATGGTGACGTCGCGGGGCGCGACGGCCCCGGCCGATACTGCCGAAAGTGCGGCAAGGACGATGGGAAGGCGGCGGAGCGGTGCTGTCGAGATCATGTCCCGAAGCTAACCGCTTTCGCGCGCCGGGGCCAAGGTTTCGTCACACCCTTTTAAGGCACCGGAACGCTGGCACGATGCCTGCGTTTGTTGCTGCAAGGAGAAGCAACCATGCCCGCAAAATCCGCCGCGCAGCAGAAGGCTGCCGGAGCCGCTCTTTCCGCCAAGCGCGGCGATACCGCGAAGTCGGACCTCAAGGGCGCTTCGAAATCGATGGAGAAATCGATGACCGAGCAGGAACTCGAGGAACTCGCATCGACCAGCCGCAAGGGCAAGCCCGACCACAAGCGCAAGGCTTGAACGGAGAGATGGATCGCTTCTTCACATCTGTCGCAAATCGCGTTTCCGGCTGGGCAGGCCGCCCGGCGACTTTCATCACGGCGCTGTTGGTAATCATCATCTGGGCGGTGAGCGGGCCGTTGTTCCAGTGGAGCGACACCTGGCAGCTCGTCATCAACACAGGCACTACGATCATCACCTTCCTGATGGTGTTCCTGATCCAGAACAGCCAGAACCGCGATGCCGCTGCGATGCAGGCCAAGCTCGATGAGTTGCTGCGCGCGGTCGACAAGGCGCGCGAAGGCTTTGTCGGCATCGAGCATCTGACCGACGACCAGATCTGCCGCCTGCGCACGGCCCTTGAAGTCGAGGTTGGCCAGATGACGGACAAGCAGGCTACTGCAGACGATACCGTCGAAGCTCTGCTAAACCGAACCTGACCCAAAGGCGGCAGGAGGCCCCATGAAGTACCGCACAGAATCCGATAGCCTCGGCACCGTGCACGTGCCTGCCGGCGCCTATTGGGGCGCGCAGACGCAGCGCAGCATCGAAAATTTCCCGTTCGGTCCGACCGAGGCAATGCCGCTCGGTATCGTTCGAGCATTGGCTTTGATCAAGCAGGCGGCAGCTACGGTGAACCGCAAGCATGGTCTGGACAGCTCGATTGCCGAGGCAATTGGCGAGGCCGCCAGAGAGGTGTGCGAAGGCAAGCTCGACGACCAGTTCCCCCTTGTGATCTGGCAGACCGGAAGCGGTACCCAATCGAATATGAACGTGAACGAGGTGGTCGCAGGACGCGCGAACGAAATCCTGACGGGCGCGCGCGGAGGCAAGTCTCCGGTTCACCCCAATGACCACGTCAACATGGGTCAATCGTCGAATGACACCTTTCCTACCGCGCTGCACATCGCCGCGGTAGAAGCGCTGAACGACACCCTGCTGCCGGCGCTGGGCCGTCTGCGCGGCGCTCTGGCGGGGGCGGCGCTGGCGTGGTCGGACATCGTCAAGATCGGACGCACGCATCTGCAGGACGCGACGCCGCTCACGCTCGGTCAGGAGTTTTCGGGCTACGCACAGCAATTGAGCGACGCGACCGAACGTCTGAAGGATGCGGAGCGTCATCTTCTGCGTCTGGCTCAGGGCGGGACGGCGGTCGGCACGGGCCTCAATGCGCCCGAGGGTTTCGCGGAAGATATCGCCGCCCAGATCGCGCAGTTCACCGGTCACAGCTTCGTCACCGCACCCAACAAGTTCGAGGCGCTGGCCTCGAACGATGCGCTGGTCCAGTTCTCGGCGACGCTGGCGACGCTGGCTGTGACGCTCACCAAGATTGCAAACGATACCCGGCTGCTCGGCTCGGGGCCGCGTTCAGGACTTGGAGAACTGGATCTGCCCGCCAACGAGCCCGGCAGTTCGATCATGCCGGGCAAGGTCAACCCGACCCAGGCCGAGATGTTGACGATGGTGGCCGCGCAGGTCATCGGCAACCATCAGGCTGTCACCATCGGCGGGCTGCAGGGACATCTCGAACTCAATGTATTCAAGCCAATGATCGGCGCGGCAGTGCTGCGTTCGGTGCATCTCTTGTCGGTTGGAATGGCGAGTTTCGCCACGCGGTGCATCGAAGGCATCGAACCGAACCGCAAGCGTATCGCCGAGCTTGTCGAACGCTCGCTCATGCTGGTCACCGCTCTCGCGCCGGAAATCGGGTACGACGGCGCAGCGAAGATCGCCAAGCATGCGCATGAGCATGATACAAGCCTGCGTGAGGCGGCGCTGGCGTTGGGCCTTGTCGACGAAGCAACATTCGATCGCCTCGTGCGACCGCAAGACATTGTCTAGAATTCCGGCAAGGCTTGGGCTGCCACGCCCCAGCCGGCCAGCGCTTTGCCAGAAGCGCGTTTCAGCAAATCTTCCGCGTCTGCAATAGAAAAGGGGTGGGCACTGTCAAAGCCTTCGAGCTCATCCCAGGTGATCGGCACCGCCACCGGCGCCCCTTCGCGCGCTCGGGCGGAGTAGGGCATCACCGCGGTGCTGCCACGCTGGTTGCGGAGCCAATCAATGAATATGCGGCCCTTGCGCTTGGCCTTGCTCATCGTCGCTACAAATCGTTCAGGCTCCGCAAGGCTCATCGCCTTGGCGAAGCGCTCGGCGAAGTCGGCATGTTCGGCCCAAGTGTGATCTGGGCGCAGAGGAACGACCACGTGAACGCCCTTGCCGCCTGACAGCATGGCGAAGCTGACAAGGCCGAGGTCGGAAAGACGGTCGCGGATGTCCTTTGCCGCGCGTTTGACGTCGGCAAAATCGAGCGCTTCGTCGGGGTCGAGGTCGATGACCATCCGATCAGGTGCTTCGACGTCGTCAACTCGGGCACACCATCCGTGGAATTCGATCGTGCCCATCTGGACGCAGGTCAGGATACCGGCAGCGTCAGTGACATAAAGGTAATCCTCGGTTGTCCCGTCCTTCTCGCGGATCGGGACCTGGCCGACATGGTCGCCGAACGATCCGCTGTCATGCTTCTGGAAGAAACATTGCTTCGCACGCCCTTGCGGGCAGCGAACCAGACTGATCGGCCGGTTTGCCGTGAACGGCAGCATCGCAGGCGCGATCGCCGAGTAGTAATCCGCGAGGTTGCCCTTCGTCTGGCCGGTCTCAGGGAAGATGACGCGATTGCGATTGCTGATCGCGACAGCCTCGGGCGCGTCGGCGAGATGGACCGCACGCTCGGGCACGATCTCCGATGCCTTCTTGTCTTCCCGCAAGCCGACAAAGCTGCCATGGCGCACACGCCCTTCGCCCGTGAACTCGGCAAAGGCAATTTCCGCAACGAGCTTCGGTTTGAGCCACGTAACGCCGCGCGCATCAGGCTTGGGAACGTCCACAGGTGCCTTGGCGGTCTCAAGCTTGGCGAAGCGTGCGGCAAGATCGTCGAGCAATTTGCCGTCAAATCCCGTTCCGACTTTTCCCTTGTAGACCAGCGCACCGCCTTCATTCTGCGCGAGGAGCACCGAGGCGAACGGACGCGCGCGCGCCGACGACCTGGTGTGTCCGACGATCACGAATTCCTGGCGAAGAATGCACTTCACCTTGAGCCAGTTCTGCGTCCGTTTTCCGACGTAGGCAGCGTCAGCGCGCTTGCAGATGATGCCTTCCTGTCCCGCGCCGCATAGTGCGCCGAGCAGTTTTTCCCCGCCACCGATGATGTGTTGTGCCACATGTATCGGGGCCGGTGCCCCTGCAAGAAGCGCAGAAAGCCTTTGCTTGCGCTCGATATTGGTCAAGGGGCGCAAGTCCTCGCCCTCCTGTTCGAGCAGGTCGAAGGCGTGAAACGACAGCGCGTCGCTTTCAGCCTGTTCGCCATGACCGCGCTTGAGGACGGTCTGCAGGCGGGAGAAATCGGGATTGCCGTCGCTGTCGGCCGCGACGATCTCGCCGTCGATCAGGCAAGCTGGCAGGTCAAGCTTCGCCATGTGGCGGACTAGCGGCGCGAATTTTTCGGTCCAGTCGAGCCCGCTGCGCGTGAACACACGCACCTCCCGACCTCGCGCCGCGATCAGGGCACGATAACCGTCGAACTTGATTTCGTGCAGCCACTGGCTCCCGGCGGGAACGTCATCGACAAGTGTCGCAAGCTGCAATGGCTTGAATTCCGGCAGCGGGGCGTTGGCCCGCGCCTTCGGACGCGCTTTCTTTGCATTGTGCCGGGCTGCGGAACTCATCTCCTGCGCAAACGACGCGCCGTTCTTGCCTTTCAGGGAGTGCGAGCCCTGCTTGTCTGCGGCGATCTCAGCCATCGTGCGGTCAGTCAGGACGCTGGTCAGCGCGCGTTCGACCAGCCCTGCGCCAGGACTTGCGAACTCGTCATCGATCTTGCGAAGCAGCCAATTGACGCGCTTCTCGTTGCCACGAGGCTTGAGGCGGATGAGCAGCCATTCGCCTTTCATTCGCTCGCCATCGAGCCTGAAATGCAGATGCCCCTTTTCGAGGTCCGTCGCGCTCTTGCCGGGTACAGGCTCCCAGGTTCCGCGATCCCACAGCATGACGGTGCCGCCGCCGTATTCGCCTTCGGGTATCGTGCCTTCGAATTCGGCATATTCGAGAGGATGGTCCTCGGTCTGCACGGCGAGGCGCTTGTCCTCGGGATCAAGGCTCGGCCCGCGCGTCACGGCCCAGCTTTTGAGCACGCCATCGACCTCGATCCGGAAATCCCAGTGCAGCCGCGTCGCATCATGCTTCTGGACAATGAAAAGATTGCCTTTGGCGCTCGACTTGCGCTTGCCCGCAGGTTCTGCAGTGCGCTTGAAGTCGCGCTTGGCGTTATAGGCGGATAACGGATCGTTGACCGCCACTGTCAGGCCCTCCGCCGCGTCTTGGCAGCAGCGCGCTTCCTGGGCGCACCTTCAGCTTTGTCGTCATCGCCCAGCGATTTCTTGAGAGCGGCCATCAGATCGATGACATTGCCGCCCTTGGGTGCTTCATCGGCGTCAGGATCTTCGACAATGCGCTTGCCTTTGGCCTTGACCTTCTTCTCGATCAGGGCTTCGAGCGCGTCGACATAGCGATCATGGAACTTGTCGGGCTCGAACTTGGCGGTCTTCTTTTCGATCAGCGTTGCCGCAAGGTCGAGCAGTTCGGGGTCGGCATCGCGCGCGGGGATGTCGCGAAACCAGTTCTGGGCACGCTGCACTTCATCGGCATAGCGCAACACCTCCATGATCAGGCCACGACCGCAGGGCTTCAGCGATACGAGTTGTTCGCGCCCGCGCACCGACAGCTGGCCCAACCCGACCTTGCGGGTTTGCCGAAGTGCTTCGCGCAGGACAATGTAGGCATCCTCGGCAAGATCGTCCGCCGGGACGACGAAGTAGGGCTTTTCGTAATAGAGCACGTCGATCTCGTCCGCCCCCACGAACTGGACAAGCTCCAGCGTCTTGCGGCTCTCGATCTTGACGGACTCGATCTCCTCGTCGTCAAGAAGGACGTAGTTGCCCTTCGAAACTTCATAGCCCTTTACGATCTCTTCGGGATCGACTGCGCCGATGCCGGGAGCCGTCTTTTCATAACGGATGCGCTTGCCGCTTGGCTCGTGGATCTGGTGAAAACTGATTGCCGCCGCGCTGCGTGTTGCCGGGTAGACTTCCACCGGGATCGAGACCAGCGCGAGGCGAAGCTGTCCCTGCCAGAATGCGCGCGCGGCCATTGTCATAGATCCTTTGTCCGGTGCACCGCCTGGTGCTGCCGCAAGGGTCTATGCGCGACGTCCTCGCAGGTTCCCGCCTGCACGGTTGGCCGACGCGGCTAAAGCCACTCTACGTGTTCATACTAAGCGATGTTATCCCTGAAAAACCGCAGAATACCGTAGTTCCTTCCATTTCGCCGCTGCACGTTAACCAGTTGGGAAAACCTGCTGTTGGGGAACCGGCATGCACAGTTCGGACATCCTAACGGAGTTCGGCCAATGAAATCCATCACTACGCTTTTCTACATTGCAGGGGCGGCAATGCTCATATCCGGCGGAGCGGTTTCCGCTTCCGATGTGATGTCCTCTCTGCGCATCCATGGCACGGTACCCGTGGTGTGTCGCGTCACGATCGAAAACGGCGCTAGCGGGACTGTTTCGGCCAGCCAGGCCCGCGGCACGTTGCGCGAATTCTGCAATAATGGCGCAGGCTACCGCGTCGTGGCCAGCTATTCACCGCAGCTCGCTTCTGGTCGGCTCATCATCGATGGTCAGGTCCTGAATCTTGGAACATCGGGTGAAGTGGTTGTCAGCGATAGCAATCACGCAGCATCGGCAACCCGATCTATCCAGATCGAAAGCAATGGCTCGAAGGGTGGCTCGATCCGATTCCGCATTGAGCCGCGCTGAGCGTCAGAGTGCGATATTGCCGCAGTCCACGGGTGCGGACGTACCGACGGCCAGAGGGGTGACCGTGACGATGAGGTACTCGGAATAACTGGGCGACACCGCCTTGTTCGAGCCTCCATCGATCAGGGTCCCCTGAAGGGGCAATCGGTCTTCCACACTATCGCCCACCCCGGCGCGCGCGCAGGTCTGCGTGATCGCGCTGGTGGCTGTGGCAGAGCGCGTCTGTCCGAGAAATTTGAGTGAATAGCGAATGCGCTGCAAAGGGTCGGTCGTCGCGCTCGCTCCGGGAGTGAGCGTGAAGGGGTTGGCGTCGGTTGAATCGACGGCAAGGGAAACCGAATAGGGCCCCGAACTTTGCACCCGGACATAGTTCGACGTCGAGGTCTTGATAGCGGATGCCTGAGCGTCCGAAATTTGCGCCAGTTCGCCAAAATCGAGGGCTGTGCCGACAAAGCTGGCACGCAACGCGCTGCGCACTTCGATGTTGGCTGTAATCGCTCCGGGAACCGTCCCGGTTTCACTGAACTGGCCACCCCCGCCCGTGCCGGCACAGCTGTAGACGATATCGAACGAAAGCTGTGTGCCCGCGGTGAGGTTAAGGTTCTGTGGCAGGGTGATCGAGGCGCTGACCGTAAAAGTGTCAGACTGGGCATTGTTGCCCGAAAACTCCCAGCGAAAGACCCCAGCGGGCGGGCTGCTCGAGTTGTTGAGAGGCGACGGACCCGTCGATCCGTAATTGAAAAACAGATTCTGGTTGTAGCCGGTGCCGCTGCCCGAGCCGCTGCCACTGCTGAAGACGATGGTCGAACCGTTCTGGGCCGGGCTCTGCCCCTGAATGAAGAAGTTGATCGACGACGTCTTCTCGCCATTTGCGCCATTTACTCGCGAGAGTACGAGATTGGTGACGTTTACGGTCGTCGCGGCGGGATTGAACGGATCGTAGACCGTGGTCGTATTGCCCCCGCTGACTGTCGTCAGACCGCAACGCGCAGCTTGGGCTGCCCCCGGAGCGAGGATTGCGACGCATGCTGCGACAAATGCACCAAGGCCGAGCACAGGCTTCATTTCAGCGGCTTCCCTCTTTCGGCTTGATCTCGCCAAGCCTGACGATTCCAGTGGACTGCGACGGAATATCAATGACGTAGATCGATCTCGCCGGATCGAGCATTTCGATCCTCCATTTGCCGGCGGCGAGGCCGGTGATGCCAAAGCGTCCCTGACGGTTGGTGAAGACGGTTTGGGCGGAACGATCGGGATGCGCCAGTTCGGTGGCGGTGCCGGTCACCAGCGAAACGGGCTCACCGTCGATGTTCACCAGCGTGCCGAGTGCGGTAACGTTGTAGTCCGACCCTACCGTGACGAGATATCCGCTGCGATACTTGGGGAAAACCCGGAACGTTCCTTGTCCGATGTCTGTGCCGACCGGAGCGTTCTTGACGTCGAGCGGTACGGTACGTTCGGAGTAGGACGGAAGGCTCGGCATCGTGGCCGTCCGCAGCGCCCCGGTGTTGGCCGCGTCGCCAAACGGCGACGCGTCAACAATCACGTCGGCCTTCCCGAGGCTCTTGTGCGGTTTGACAATCGCGAAGCTGTCATAGATCGGGCGCCCCACCGAAACGGCACCACCAGCAAGGGCCAGCGATGTGCCGAGGCGGAACGTGCTGCGCTGGTTCAGGCTTTCGCCAAACCCGCGTGTGTAGGTGCCGAAATGACTGAAACCGAGCTCGCCGCGATTGGCAAAGTAGTTGGCGTTCATGCTGACGCCTGCGCCATTGTCCGAGCGTTCGACGTCGGCGGTCACGTTGTAGCTTCCCACACCGCTGCCATTGAGCGTCTGGTAGGATGAGCGGAAGCGATTGTCGCGCGAGTCAAACTCGGAACGGATGGTCGAATAGCGACCGAGGCGGACGATCAGCGAGATGAAACCGCTCACATCCCTGCCGAGCGAATCCTGCTGGAAGCGCGTTTCGGCATTGAGCGTAGCGCGGTCCGAAAGGCGCCAGCCCGCGCTGATGCGGTAGTTGTGCACATCGCGACGACCA
Organism: Novosphingobium sp. HNCC26DJ243; assembly: GCF_057180545.1. Taxonomy (NCBI): domain Bacteria; kingdom Pseudomonadati; phylum Pseudomonadota; class Alphaproteobacteria; order Sphingomonadales; family Sphingomonadaceae; genus Novosphingobium; species Novosphingobium sp. HNCC26DJ243. The sequence continues at coordinate 557,610 of NZ_JBXUGN010000001.1, forward strand.
TTGCGGCCTTTCGAGAAGCGCGCGTCCACGCCCCCATAAAGGCTTGTCGTGAAGGAGTGCGTATAGCCCCCACCGATTTCGAACCGATAGGGGTTGTCGGGCAGGAAGAAGCTGACGGGCGCAAAGCGACGGCTCCGGCGCTCAAAAAACAGATTGAAGGTATCTCCAAGTCCGCTTGGCCGCTGGATCAGACGCTGGAACGTTGCGTTGAACGCATGCCCTGAGCCAATGCCATCAACCTTGCTGACCGAAAGGTTTGCGCCAAGCGTACCGATTGGCGTCCCGAACACTGCCTCAAACCCGCCCATGCGACTGCGCGCGTCTGCCTGGACATTGGCTCCGAGCGTCACGGCGTCCGAAAGTCCCCGGCGATAGTAACCGGAGACGATCCAGTCGTTCGAATAGCTAGGTCCGCGCAGGCCCAGCGGTGCCTTCACCCCGGCATAGAGCCCGAATTCGCTCAGGCCTTTGCCAAGTTGCGTCTGATCGACGAAGATGTTGAACCGCACTACCTCCGATCGGCCAGCATCATCAAGAATGTTGAGGCGGATGTCGTTCGCGCCCTGCGCAAAGGGAAAGTCGCGAAGGTTGTAATTGCCTGGCGCCAGTTGAAGGCGGCGCACCTGCTGGCCGTTGACCACGACCTCGACCGTCGACGCGCGATCAAGGCGGAAGGCACGGTCGCCGCGTGGGCGTACGATCTGCTGCGGGTTGAGCGTGCCGTAGGATCGAAACAGCGAGATTCCGGCCATATCGGGTGCTGATTGAAATCCGCGCGCCTGCGTTTCAAGGTCGCCCGCCGAAATCCGCACGAGGTGTTTCATGTCATCGAACACAAGGCGGCTGCCGAGACGCTGGAAATCTGCACCAAAGCCGCCCGGCTGCCAGATGGCATCACTCTCCGCGACAACAGGCCCCATCCGCATCGCGCCGTCGAGCAGCATGACGGGCGATTGCAGCCCGGTAGCAGCGCCATCCTCGATCAGATCGAGCGACCCTCGCATATTGATGTAGGCGCTGAAATTCGCCGGGCGAGCGAGTTCGCCGATCTGCGAGCGGTCAAGCGTCGAAACCGAGACGCTGCGCGACGCACGGCGTTCAGTAGGGATCTGAAACTGCAGTTCGAGCGTGCGCGGATCGTAGCCGACGACAATCCCGGCTGGCGCAAAGTCTTCAGGCCCGATCTGCGCGCGTCCGCCGAACGCTGTGCGAAGGCTTTCAAGAACATCTGGAGCCAGTGTTGACGAGAGAACCTGGATCGCGCGCGTCGCGGGAAAAGTCAGGCGATCATCCGGATCGATCTGCAACGGGATATCGCCAAGGAACGTGCCACCGTCCTTGGCGGGAACGGTCAGCACCACGACGCGGCCCGTCGGATTCAGCTTTTGCGTGCGAAAGGCCGGTGCCGGAAGTTGCTGGCCGCTACCTGCAGCCGAAGCAGCGGCCAAAGCTACGCCATCGCTGGCCAACCCCGGACTCGCAGCGAGCGCGCAATCGATCGACCCGCGACCGATGATCAACATGCTCGCGCCCAGCGCACATACCCGCTTTGCCCCGGACCTCATATCATCTCTCCGGGCTGACGCTCGCCTCGACCGTGCCATCGGCCGCAGGCAGTTCCAATGGCACCGTGACCTTGCGGGACTGGTTGCCGCCGACGAGGCCAAAGCCCATTGTCTGTTGAATCTCCGGGCCCGACAGCGTGCGGCGGAACAGTTCCTTCCCGGCAGCGTCGCGCTCGACCAAACGCAGCTTGCTGGCGCTCAGGTACCCGTGAACCGGCGAGCCGTTCGCAACCGTCAGCACGGCAACCGGCTTTCCCTGTCCATCCTTTCCAACTTCAGCCGATGTCACCTCGATCAACGGCTTCACACCGACTGGTGCAACGCTGGCAAGAACCTGAAAATTGTAGAGTATCTGGATCGCCGACTGACCTTCGGGCAACTTCACCGGCAACTGCGCAACGGTGATGTAATAGTGCTTGCTGCTCGCCAGTGCGGGATCGCCCACATACTGCACGCGAAAAGACTGGGTCTGGCCCGGCTCGATCATCGCTTGGGGAGGAAAGACCAGCAGGTCCCCGGCATCCTTCCCAGTGGCCACGACGCCGGTGTCGGTGAGCGCCAGGTCCTGAACCGTGAGTTCGACCGGCAGAGGATTGGCAAAGGTGTTCTCGACCGTGACAACCTGAGACATTTCGCGTCCCGAGGTCTTCAGGTCGATCACCACAGGCTGGACCGTCATCGCAGAAAGAGGGCTGCTGCAGACGCCGACAATGGCCGACGCCGCTAGCAGGATTGAATGCAATGGCTTCATGGAAAGCCTCCTTGTCGGCGCAGCGCGACTCAACTGGCCGGCTGCAACTGGATCACGATGGAATCGTCGTATTCGCCCGCGACAAGGGGCGTTCCGCCTGAAGGCGTGGCAATGCGCAGCAAGAGGTCTCCGGTCGCGCCATTACCGACCGCAAGCGCCAGTGGACCGACGTTGCTGGCCTGGTCTCGCGTATTGCCGGCCCACACCAGTCTGAGCGCATAGGGGAGATACTCGGCAAAGCCGTTGCCCGATCCACTCGTGGTGCCGAGACGGCGCAACCCGCCCCGCCCGGAAATGGCGGACACGCTGTGTGACGAATTGCATGTCGCGCCGATCACCAGTTCCGTCGTTGCAGCGCGCGGCTCGGCCGTGTCCGGATCGACCAGCCGGGTGATCGTGACCGTCCCGCCCGACGAACCATTGGCCTGGAACGAGGAGTTGCTTGTGACCAACGCACGCGCTGACTTGATGACACAGGCAGGCGGCGCCGTAGCGCTCAGTTCCAGCGCCTGCGACGCCCGATCCGCGTCTTGCGCGGCCAGCGGCTGCGCAAAAATCATGGCCGCAGGGGCGCAAAGGAGTGCGCAGCGCATCAGCGTGGCTCCAGATAGATGCGCAAGGTATCGCCGTAGGCCCCTGCAAGTACCGGTGCATTGGTGCCGACATTCGACGCGCCCGCAGCGATGGCGAGTTTCAGCGTCAGCGTGCCAGAAGCAGCCTGATCGAGCGTGATCAGCCGAGTTCTGCTGCTGCGAACGAGCGCATCGGTTTGCAGTCGCCCGGACCGATCGGACCAGGTAACGCTGGCATCGTAGGGCAACGCAGTCGCGAAGCCGGATGCCACGATGACAGTGCGCCCGTCGGTTGGCCACAGCCCGTTGTTTTCAGACTCTATGCGTATCTGGTGCGGATAGTTGCAGACCGCATCAAAGGACACAGTGGCGCTTGCGGCGCGGGCGGCAAGTGTCTGGTCGTCGACCAGTTGGGTGACCTGAAGCGTATCTCCGGAAAGCCCATTGAAATTGATCAGCTGACCAGCTTGAAGGTCCCCTTCGCCTACCGTGCAGACCTGTGGCACGGATCCCGTTACGGGTATCGATCGCGAATCAGGGGCAGCCTGGGCAAGGGCGGCCTGAACACAGCCCGCTGCAATTAACGCAGCACTTGCAGCGCGCGCGAACGGGAGAGAAGGAAACATCACCATCTTCAGCTCTCCGGCGTCAAGGTTACAGTGACTTCTCCACGGTAGCCCTCATCGGCAATCATCCGCAGCGCCGAACCGCCAGAAGTGGCAAAGTCCGAAAGGCTGACGGTGATCGCGCCACTGAAGGCCGTGTCACGTGTTTGCAGCGCCGCGGCATTCGTTGCGTTGGCAGTGCCGAAAACGGCGGGTGCTTCCGTCCAGCCCGATGCTGTCGCTACATAATCGACGCTTCTTGAAAAACCGCTGGGTGTGGGCCCAGCGAAGTTCTGAGCGGCAAGCGGCGTCGCGGCGATCGCGATAGTGCTGCGTGACGAGCAGAAGCTTCCGCTCAACACCTGGACCGGCGCGCTCAGATCAGACCTGAGCAGTCCGGTCGAAGTGTTGGTCAGCACACCGAGATCGAAGATACCGCCCGTTTCCGATACCGATCCGCCGACGCAGATGGAAGGGACCGTGCCAACTACAGCGAACTCCTTGGTATCCGACACAGATTGAGCGTTTGCCGTAATGGGCAGCAACGCCAATCCGGCAAGGCTCGCAAGACTGATGCGCATCATGGCCCGTCACTCCGAAATCGGCACGGGGCCGAGCGTGACGGTCACCTGACCGGTGTATCCTCCGGCAATGAGCAAAGCGTTGCCCGGGACACTATAGGCCGCAAGCTGCAGATCGATATCCGCGAGCCGGGGATCGGCTTGCGTGCCGCCTAAGGCGAAGCTTTCGCCATCGCTGCCATCTGCGGCCGCGTTCGTCGTGGCGGAGGCAACGGCATCGCCCCATCCCGAGGCCGTTGCGGCATAGTTTACGGCGTTGGCAAATCCGGCCGGCGGCGTGCCGGCAGCATCGCCGACCAAGGCGTTCGCCGTCACCGAGACGACCGAGCCCGCAAAGTTGCAGAAGCTCGATGGCAAAGTGACGGTCTGCGCTGGCAGTGCGGAAATGCGGCCGACGTTAGCACCCGATGTCTGTGCCATCTGGCCCAGATCCACGACCGACCGCGAAGGTTCGCCCAGAATGCAAAGCCGGGCAACCCGGCCGTTCACAGCAACCTGAGCGCTATCCTGGTCCGAGGGCCCGTCCGCAGCCGCGGCGACCGTCGGGGCGAGCAGCAGAAGTGTCAGAGCCGATGCTGCAAGATGTTTGAGTGACTTCATGGAAGTTCTCCGAAATGGGCAGCCTCTCGCAAGCGCGTGGCCAGGCGGGCGGTAGGTCAGAAGTTGGGAGCGAGCGTGACGAGCACCTGGCCCGAATAGTCCCCGGCGACGAGGAGCTTTCCGGCAGCCGATGCACTGGCCAGCGTTACGACCACATCGCCCGCGAACATGCCGACGCTCTCTTCGCTGCCTGCGACCGTATCGATGGTGGTGTCGCTGGCCGTGGCGCCATTTGCGTCTGCCGTGGCTAGAAAATCGATGCGGTTGGTGAACGCTGCATCGTTGGCCGCAGCCGTGTTGAGCAGCGGCAGCGCCTCGACCTTCATCGTCGCTGCCGCGTGGTTGCACCATCCGCCGAGCGTTGCGGACTGGTTATCGACTTTCGCGGTGTCCAGCCGCCCTGCCAAGCCGTCCGCGCCGGAAAGCGCTAGTTCTCCCAGACTGATCGTTTCGTTCGGTACGGTGAAGAGGCAACGCCCCTCCACCGATCCTGTCAAATCAACCGTGCCGGTCGCCGATTGGCCGAGCGCGGGTGTGGACAATGCTGCCATGAGCATTGCTCCGACGAAGCCTTGCGTTCTCATGTCGGGCCTTTCCAATGGCTTGCTCAAGCGACGGGAGCGACGTGGACTGTAATCGTGGACGAGTAGTCACCTGCCACGAGCAAGTTGGTGCTCGCCCCCTTTGTGGCAAAGCCATAGGCGCGAACGGTGACATTGTTTCCGCTTGCTGCAAGACGGCCGACCGTCTTCGTAGCCGACGCGTTCGACGCTGCGGCGGTGGCATATGTGACCTTGTCAGTGGTGCCACCGGCAAGCGCGACCTCCATTTCGGCCGTGTAGTTGATCTCGTTCGCGTAGCCGGAGGCTGGTGCCGTCCCGCGATCGCCGAAAGCCAGCGTGTCAGCGGCAACATCGATGTTGACGGTCGCCGAAGTGCAGACGACCCGCGTGGTGATCGGCGTGCCTCCCGATGCGGCGCTCGTCGTACCCTCGAGCCCGGACTTCAGCGTGCCGTCATCCTCGTCGAGCTGACCCAGGCCAATCGTTCCTGCAAATGACTGTACCGCAGCGCCACCGGCTGCGACCACCGCACAACGTCCCTGCACATTACCGGTGACATTGACCTGCCCGGTCACATTCTGCGCCATGGCCGGTGAGGCGATGACAGCAACGAGCGCAGCTGAAACCAGAAGAAGCTTGTTCATCCTCAATTCCTTTCCAATTTTTCGCCGGATTTTTTCGGCATGCACTTCGAATGGCCGGCATCGCCGGGGCCGGAAAAAGCATCAGATCGCGGCGGAGACCGTGACCGTCAGCGTGTCGGAATAGGTGCCCTGGACCAGCACGCCGGGCCCGGTGTAGGCCGCCGCGCTCACTTCGAGATATGAGCCCGACAGGCTCTTCGAACTGGGCGCGATGCGCAGTCCTTGCGTCTGTGTGGCCGGACCAATGAACGAGCACGGGCTGCTCGTGCCCGTCGCAAGGGTGGCGACGGCGCACTGTCCGCTGGCATTCGCACCACCTTCGCCTGCCAGATTGAGCCTGACGTTATAGGGAGCGATACCCAGGTAGCCCTGCTCTGTCGGTTGTGCGGGCGTGCGCAGGCCTCCATTGAGCGAGGTGACCGCAACACGGGCCGCGCCATTGCAATCAAGTACGAATGGGAACTGGTTGGTCCAGCCGAACTGATCGATCTGGCCTGCGTCGAAACTTCCCGACGGTGCCCCGTTAAGCGCGAACGTACAGCGGCCACCGACAGAAGCGATGACCGGGATTGGGGGCAGTTGGCGGCTCCCGCCCACATAGGCGGTGGGACCGGCAATCGTGGACTGCGCTGAAGCGGATTCGGCCTGAAGGCCTAGCGTCACCAATGACGCGCAGCATAATAGGCGATGCAAAAACATGCGAACACCCCACTGACCGTAACCGGCCCCGAGGACGCGTCGCCGCAATTTGCGAACCCCGATAAACAAGGGCGCACATCATCAACCGAAATTCGCCTGAAAACTGCAAGATTCAATCCCGCAGTGCGTTCAAGCCGAATGCCCGGTGACAAGTATTACAAGCAATGCGTCAAAAATGGTTAATCTGTTGGAAACCTTTTAGACCACTATCTGAAGATTGGGTGAATCGTGTTAGGTTGGAAACGGACTAAACATCCGACTGATACATCGGAACCGGACGTTTAGTCGGCCAGAGCCGAGCCAATGCTTGAGCGTGGGCCATCCGGACGCATCTGGCTGATCTTGTCAGCGCAGCGGCCCTCCTGACAGTCAAGCGACGGCTGATCTCATCAGCCCACCTTAACGGACCGGGTACCCTCTCATCTGTTTGATGCGGCGAAGAGAAAAGCTTGAGCGCATCGCCGAGACACCCGGCAGACGCGCGAGGCAATCGCGGTGGATGCGGTCATACTGCTCAAGGTCGCGCGCGGCCACGCGCAGAAGGTAGTCACCCGACCCGGACATCAGATGGCACTCGAGAATGTCGTCGAAATCGCCAACGGCCTGCTCGAAGCGATCCATCGATTCCCGGGTCTGGCTGGTCAACGTGATCTCCACAAAGACTTCGACTGTCAGGCCGAGCTTTCGCGGCGCGAGCCTTGCACCATAGCCCGCGATGACGCCCGACTGTTCGAGTGCCTTGATCCGCCGATGGCAGGCAGAGGGGGAGAGCGCTACCTTCTCGGCAAGTTCAGCGATCGAAAGCGCTGAGTCGGACTGGATCGCTTCAAGCAGGGCTAGATCGGCACGATCCATGGAAGATTTCCCGACTTTTTAAATAATATCGGGAAATATCACCACGGCGATGGGCGGCAAAGGGCAAAATAGGCAAATATTGGCAACTATGCCGGGATATTCTCGTCCCAACGAAAGTTGTCCCAGTTCAGGAGCATCGCCATGCGCGTCGGAACCGTCCGTGAAATCAAGAACCACGAATATCGCGTTGGCCTGACGCCGGAAAGCGCGCGCGAACTTGTCGCTCACGGGCATGAAGTCTGGGTGGAAACAGGTGCGGGTAACGGGATCGGCGCAAGCGATGCCGATTATGGTGCCGCCGGCGCTATGATCCAGCCAGACGCCCGGACCGTGTTCGATGGCTGCGAGATGATCGTGAAGGTCAAGGAGCCGCAGGCAGTCGAGCGGGCCATGCTGCGCAAGGGCCAGATTCTTTATACCTACCTGCATCTGGCGCCCGACCCTGAGCAGACTGCCGATCTGGTGAAATCGGGTGTTACTGCCATTGCCTATGAAACCGTCACCGGCGCGGGCAATGCTCTGCCCCTGCTCAAGCCGATGAGCCAGGTCGCAGGTCGCATGGCTATTCAGGCGGGTGCCACTGCCCTTGAAAAGGCGCATGGCGGGCGCGGCGTCCTGCTGGGCGGCGTGCCTGGCGTTCTTCCGGGCAAGGTCGTCGTGATCGGTGGCGGTGTGGTTGGCGTCAATGCAGCGCAGATGGCGGTCGGTCTTGGCGCGGATGTCACCATTCTCGATCGCGACCCGGACGTGCTCGAACGCCTCGATAATCACTTCGAAGGTCGCGCGCGCACGCTCTATTCGGGCAAGGCTGCCCTGGCGAGCCTCGTCGCGGAAGCCGACCTCGTAATCGGCGCGGTGCTGATCCCGGGCGCGGCAGCTCCCAAGCTGGTTACGCGCGACATGCTGTCCACGATGAAGGCTGGCGCCGTGCTTGTGGATGTTGCGATCGATCAGGGTGGCTGCTTTGAAACCAGCCACGCCACGACCCACGCCGAACCGACCTATGTTGTCGATGGTGTGGTGCATTACTGCGTTGCCAACATGCCCGGTGCGGTGGCGCGCACCAGCACTTACGCGCTCAACAACGTGACCCTGCCCCACGCCCTGCGCATTGCGGACAAGGGCTGGAAGAACGCGCTGCTGGCCGACAGGAACCTCGCCGCCGGCCTTAATGTGCACGAAGGCAAAGTCACCTACGAGGCCGTCGCACGCGAACTCGGCTACGACTACGTGCCAGTCGCCGACATCCTCGCCTGAACGGTACAGGTGCTGAAAAAAGGCCCGGTCGGATGTTCCGGCCGGGCCTTTTCAGATCAGAACTTCGCGCCCGCTCTCACGCCGAACATGCGCGGTGTGGTTGGCACGATATAGGGCCGCTGAGTACAGGCACCGCACTGGACGAAGCGCGACAGCTGCCCGCGTTCGTCGGTAAGGTTGCGAATGAAGGCCTCGATCGAATAGCTCGCCCATTCCGCACCGACCGACAGGTTCAGCTGACCGAACCCTTCCAGCTTACCCTGGGCCGCCGCGAAATCGACGCGCAGGTCGGAACTGGCCGAGGTCTGGTAAGTGCCGTTGATCTGGCCATAGACCTTACCCTCGCCCATCGGCACCGTATAGCGCGCGGTCCCGCTCATCTTCCACTTCGGCGTGATCGGGAGCCGCGTTCCGGCCGGGGCCTGAACGCTGTTGTCCGGGTCCGAACATGCAAAAGTCGGATCGACGGCTGCGCACAGGTTCTGCTGAATCTTGGCATCGGTATAAGCGCCGGAGAAGTTCAGCGAGAGACGATCGAGCGAAACCGAGGCATCGATATCAAAGCCGCGGATACGCGCGTTCGGACCGTTGGTGATGATCGTGAAGCTGTTGGGGCCAAGATAGGCAAACTGGAAGGCCTTCCAGTCCTGCTGGTAGACTGCACCGTTCAGGCGGAGCAGGCCATTGGCCAGCGTCGTCTTCAAGCCCACTTCATAGTTGGTCAGATAATCGGGCTCATAGGCACCGAAATCCCCGCGACGGTTGATGCCGCCGGGGCGGAAACCGCGCGAAACCGTGGCATATGCCAGCAGGTCTCTGTTCGGCTTCCACGTGGCATTGAAGCGGTAAGTCCCGCCCGTGCCCGAAGCCTTGACCGGCTTCACGCCGCTGTTGGTGTAGACGCCCAAGTTCGTACACGGCGAGCCATCGACTGCAGGCGGCAGCAAGGTTGCGCCGGTATCGCCCGCAAGCTGCGCGTCGCGCAAGCGAGCGCCGCTCGAGGTAAAGCAGGCGGCAACGCCGGTGCGTGACGAGCCGGCAGCATTCGGCGGCGGATTGTCGTCCGCGCCCTGAATGAAGGCCGGGTTGCGACCGAACCCGAAGAAGCCGATCAACGTGTTGTCATAGACAAACACGCGTCCGCCCGCTGTGAGGGTGACCGTCGGCGTCAGATCGTAGCTGAATTCGCCGAAAGCGGCGTAATCCTGGTCAACACGCTTCTGCTGCGTGAGCCACAGAGTGCCCGGTTGCCCGTTGACCGAAACCAGCGGGCCGAGATTGGCGATCTGGTAGTCCTGGTGGATCAGGTTCGACTGATACTGGTAGAACAGGCCACCGACGAAGCGGAAGCGATCGGTCGATGGCGATGCGACGCGCAGTTCCTGGCTGACCTTCTTGAAATGGTCCGTACCGATCACCTTCTGGCGCGGGTCGATCGTGTTGCCGAGCGAATCCTGATAGTAGAAGTAGTTCGCAAGGCCGCCGTATGACTGGTAGAGCGAATCATAAGCCTCGGAATAGTCGGTATAATCGCTCGACTGGTAAGTCTTGCGATCAAGATAGGCGCCGGCATAGGTCATGTCCCAGTTGCCGAGCTTGCCCTCGATCGTCAGCGCGGCCTGCCAGAACTTGTCGTTGCGGAATTCCGGGAAGAAGTGCTGGACCTGAAGGTCGCCGACCGACGCGTCGAAGCCATAGGAGCCGTGGCTCTTGGTCTCCTGATACATGAACTGCGGTGTGACCGTCCAGTTCTCGTCCAGATCGACCTTCAACGCAGCACGGCCGCCGTAAGTGTCGGTGTAGTTGTAATCTTCCTTGACGAAGGCGTTGTTGTTTACGCTGATGCCGTCGAGGTTGCAGCCGTTGGTATTGCCTTCCGCATCGGTAGTCGTCGTACCACAGAAGGTGCGCGTGCCCGGCACATTGTCGATGAAGCCTGCATCGCGCTGGTACCAGCCCACAACGCGCAGCGCCGCCATGGACGCGAGCGGCGCGTTGAACATGCCCTCGAGCTTGTAGCCCTGCCCGCCCTTGTTGACGGTGTTCAGCTCGGCATCGACGCTGCCGTAGAAACCGGTCGTGTCGGGCTTGTTTGTAATGATGCGGATGGTGCCTGCTTCCGACGAAGCACCGTAAAGGGTGCCCTGCGGGCCCGACAGGCTTTCGATGCGCGCGATGTCGTAGACATGGACATCAAGATTGCCGCCGATCGTGGTCACCGGCTGTTCGTCGAGATAGACGCCTACCGAAGGCAGCGAACCCGAGTGGTTGCCGTCGCCGCCCGAAGCAACGCCGCGCATGTAAACGACGTTCGTGCCCGGCGTTCCGCCCAGTGCCTGGAAGGTGACCGAAGGCAATTGCTGCGCGTAGTCGGTAAAGCTGGCGACGCCTAGTTGCTCAAGCTTCTGCGTCCCCAGAGCCTGGATCGAGATCGGCACATTCTGCAGATTTTCGCTGCGCTTCTGCGCGGTCACGATGATCACATTTGGATCGGATTCCGCAGCATCGGTCTGCGCTTCCTGCGCCATGGCCGGAAAGCTTATTGCCGTGCCTGCAAGCAACAGAAGCCGCGACAGCCGGTCATTTTTCAAACGCATTGCAAACCCCACCCTCATGTAACTCTGCGTGCCGCTCAATGCTGCGCTGCGGTGGCCGTGCTCGTCAAGCCAGTTGCAGAATGAACGAACTGTTAGGCGCGATCCGTGGCCAATTTACAACGCTGTGAGTTTAGAATTGCGGCGGCGCTTCAGGGTAATGATCAAGGACATTGCCCAATGCTTCTTTGAGCGGATCGAGCCATGGTTCATACGCCTTCCAGCCCTCAGTGCCTTCGCGATAGATCGGGCGGCGAACCTGCTCGGAACTGGCTGTGCGAACTGCACGTTCGTTCTGGTGAAACGCAAGGCACTCCTCCTCGAAATCGAGCCCGCAATGCGCCAGCAGCGCGCGCACTTCAGCCTCGGTCTCGTCGACCATGCGCTCGTAGATCACCCGGTGCACCACGCCCGGCAGGACACGATCGAAATGGGCCATCGCGCGGACATAATCGCGATAGTAAGTCCCCATGTCCTCGAGCGAATAGCTGAACCCCTGCCCGCGCGCGAAGTGCTGCTTGAAATTCGAAAAGCAGCAGGCCAGCGGATGGCGGCGCGCGTCCACGATCCGCGCGTTGGGCAAGATCAGCTTTATGAAAGGCACATGAATCCAGTTGTTCGGCATCTTGTCGACGAACAGCGGGCGGTCAGTGTGGCGCTGGATGCGGGTGCGCTCGAGATATTGCTGCCCAAGGTCTTGAAGGGCATCAGGCGCCAGATCCGAAAGTCCTGCAGGGTAGTTCTCGACAGAGCGCGCAAGAAAACCGATGTCGGCAAGCTCACTCGTGCCTTCCACCTGCGAATGGCTGGCAAGAATTTGCTCGACCAGCGTCGATCCGGCGCGCGGCATACCAAGCACGAAGATCGGTCCCGGCGTGTCGCAGCCTTTGCCCGCATATGCCGCCAGCATCGCGGGCGTGAAGCTGGCGATGGCGCGCTCGGTCTGCTCCGTCGTGTCTGCTGCCTGATAGGGCATGCGCCTCTTTCGCAGCGCGTTGCCTGCAGCATAGTGGCTGAACGCCGCTTCTGCCTCGCCACGATCCTCGTGCGCTTTGCCCAATGCGAAATCGAGGTGCCAGCGATCCTCCGGTTCAAGATTGCCCCCGGAAAGTGCAGTCTTCATGGCGGCAATGTCTGCAGCATCGAAGCGTACGGTCTTGAGATTGGCAAGGCTCCACCACGCCTCTCCAAGGCCAGGTAGCAGGGCGATGGCCTGGCGGTAGGCGGCAATGCCCTCATCCTGCCGGCCAACCGTTTTCAGCATGTGGCCGAAGCTCATCCACACGCGCGGCTGGTTGGGCGCCTTTTCCAGGACCAGCCTGTAAAGGGCCAGCGCTTCGTCGAACTCGCCGATGCGGCCATAAGCCGCTGCCTGGAGATTGGCGTGCCCGACATTGTCAGGGTCGTCGGCCGTGACTTTTGTCAGTTCCGCCAGTGCCTCGGCCGTCCGGTTGGTACGATAAAGCACCAGCGCCAGATTGGCCCGTGCTGCCGTGAAGCGGGGCGCCAGTTCGATCGCGCGTCGCAAAAGGTTTTCCGCATCCTGATAGCGTCCGATCCGACCGGCCAGTTCGGCAAAGAGACGGATCGCGCGGACATCGAAAGGGTCGTCCTTGAGCAGCGCGCGCAACAGTGGCTCGGCTGTGGGAAGATCATTCTCGTTCATTGCCACCGCCGCGCGCAGCAGGCGTGGATCATAGGAGGGCGCGGCGATGCTGCGGACGGGCGTTGTGACGTTGGCCATTGCCCGCATCACAAACATGGTGACGCGCCGCAATCAAGCGCTAGTCTGCATTCTTCGATCGAGGAGACAGCGGGAATGTCAGGCAAACCACGTGGCCTCGGCTTCTGGATGACGCTCGCGCTTGTCGTCGGCAACATGATCGGGTCGGGGATATATATCCTTCCCGCGACACTTGCCCCCTTGGGAATGAACCAGCTTGTAGGGTGGGCCATCACGCTTGCCGGTGCCCTTTGCCTCGCCGCCAGCTTCGCGAGAATGGGGGCCCGATTGCCCCTTGCAGGCGGGCCTTATGCCTATGCGCAGGCTGCATTCGGCCCGATCCCGGGCTTCATCACCGCGTGGTCCTACTGGACGATGTGCTGGGCCGGGAACGGCGCAATTGCCGTGGCGCTAGTGAGCAATCTCAGCCTGATCGCGCCGTGGATCGGGACGACGCCGGGCGTCCCCGCTCTGCTGTCGCTGTGCTTCGTGTGGCTGTTGACGTTCGTCAACATCCGTGGCGTTCGCGCGGCAGGCGATGTGTCGATGGTGACCACGGCGATCAAACTCGTTCCGCTGGCCGGACTCATCGGCCTGACGGCGTGGCTGCTGGTCACCGGAACGCCGACCGTCGTGCAGACACCTGTTGCCATAACCGGCGGCATGGTCGCGACAGCTGCTGGGCTTACGTTCTGGGGCTTCCTCGGCCTGGAATCGGCAACCGTCCCGGCCGACAAGGTGGAGAACGCCCGTGTGGTCGTGCCGCGCGCCACCCTTCTGGGTGTGGTTCTTACGGGCTTTGTCTACATGGGGATTTCGGGCGCTTTCGCGCTCTACATGCCGCTTGATGAGGCGGCTGCCTCCCCTGCCCCGATTGCAGACTTCCTGGCCCGCTTCTTCGGCTCGAACATGGGCCAGGTTGTGGCGGTGTTTGCTGCAATCAGTGCCTTCGGTACGCTCAACGGCTTCATTCTGCTGCAGGGGGAGGTGCCGTGGGCGATGGCGCGGGGCGGCGTATTTCCGAGGTGGTTCGCCGCCGAAGGTCGCCACGACACGCCCGTGCGATCGCACGTCGTTTCCAGTGTCCTTCTCAGCATCGTGACGCTGCTCAACTACGGACGCGGCATGGGCGACCTGTTCGCCTTCATCGCGTCGGTCAGCCTTGCTGCGGGAATGCTGTCCTATTTCATCGCAATGCTGGCAGCGGTGCGCCTGCTGCCGGGTGAGCGATGGCTGGCGGCGGCGGCGCTGGTGGGCGCCGCCTTCATCGTCTGGGCGGCCTGGGGCCTTGGAATGGAAGCGCTCGCTTACGGCACCGGCTTCGTCGTGCTGGGCCTGCCGGTATACCTGCTGATCAGGCGCGATGCAGCAGCTTCCACACCACCGACCGGTCTCGGATAATCTCAGCCGCAGCATTGTGGCCAGGTGCACCGGTCACCCCGCCGCCCGGATGCGTGCCCGATCCGCACATGTAGAGCCCCTTGATCGGCGAGCGGTAATCGCCGTGGCCCAGCACCGGCCGCGCGGCCCAGAGCTGATCGAGGCCCATCGTACCATGGAAGATATCGCCCCCGATCAGCCCGAACTTGCGCTCCAGATCGAGCGGCGAATGGATCTGCCGCGCGATGACCGCCCCCTTGAAATTGGGGGCATTTTCGGTGACCGTATCGATAATCAGGTCCGCCACTTCCTCGCGGCAGTCATCCCACGACCTTCCGTCGGGAAGCTGCGGCGCGAATTGCTGGCAGAACAGGCTGGCCACGTGCTGTCCCGGAGGCGCGAGACTGTCGTCGACGGTGCTCGGGATCTTGATCTCGACAATCGGCTTTTTCGACCAGCCATGTTGTTGCGCGTCGATGAAGGCCTGATCCATGTAGTCCATGCCCGGCGCGATGATGATCCCGGCGGTGTGGTGTTCGGCTTGGGTCTTGCCCGGCAGGACGGTGAAATCGGGCAGTTCGGACAGCGCGACATTCATGCGGAACGTGCCCGAGCCGGTCTTGTATGTCTTCATCCGGCGGTTGAAGTCTTCATCCAGGTCCGAGGAATCGACCAGTTGGCGATAGAGCAGCGCCGGCCCCACGTTGGCAGCGATGATCGGTGCATAAATTTCCTCGCCGCCCTCCAGCTTCACGCCCGCCGCCTTGCCGTTATTGACCAGCACCTTCGAAACCGGCGCCTCGAGGCTGATCTCCACGCCCACATCAGCACAGGCCTTGGCCATCGCCTGCGTGATCGCACCCATGCCGCCAACCGCATGACCCCAAGCGCCCAGCTTGCCGTTCACTTCGCCGAACACGTGGTGCAGCAGGACGTAAGCTGATCCGGGTGTCGAGACGCCTGCAAAATTCCCGACCACCGCGTCGAACGCAAAGGCCGACTTCACGTGATCGTCCTCGAACCACCCGTCGAGGAAGTCGCGGGCAGACTTGGTAAAGATGTCGAGCAGGTCGCGTTGCGTGGCGATGTCGAGTTTGGCAATAGGCCAGCCCTGCATCGCGGCCGACTTCAACGCAGCCAGCCCGCCGCCGACGTTGGGCGGGGTCTGCAACGAGATGTCGCGCAAGACGTTAGCGACCTTTTCAAGCGCCGCGTCGTATTTCGGATAGGCCGCGGCGTCCTTCTTCGAGAACCGCGCGAATTCAGCCTCGGTGCGGCCCGGACCGCCCCCAAGCTTCAGGTGTGTATCCGGGAACGGGAAGAAGTTGCTGATCGTCCGTTCGATCACGCGGTAGCCGTAGTCGTGCAGCTTCATGTCCGCGATGACCTTCGGTCGCAGCAGGCTCACGGTGTAGCTGGCGGTCGAGTTGCGGAAACCGGGATGGAACTCCTCGGTAACCGCCGCCCCGCCGACGATGTCGCGGCGTTCGAGCACGCGAACCTTCATGCCTGCCTTGGCAAGGTAGAACGCGCATACAAGGCCGTTGTGGCCACCGCCGATGATGAGAGCGTCGTAACGATTGGACATGCGGTAACTCCCCGGAAATTCTTGTGCCTACTTCTTGGACCAACCCGCAGGCGGTGCCTTGTGCAGCCGTGCCTCGGGTGTGATCGCGCGGATCTTGCGGGCAAAGTTGCGCAGGCAGACCTCGCTGCGACCGATCGGACCCGCGCCATAGCTGTGCGAAGCCATGCCTTGCTGGATGCGTTCGATCAGCCAGGTATCTTCCTTGTTGACCACGCGATTGATCCGCCAGTTGGCGTAGCGCACCAGCTTCATCTCCCGCCGCTTATCGTCAGGGGTAAAGGCATCGGGCAGCGCAAAGCACATTTCGCGCAGCACCGTCGTGGTCGGCGTCAGCGGCAGCCACTGCATGAAGTCGATCTGGTCGGCGTATATGTCGAACGCCATGTTCGGCCAGAGCTTGTAATAGAGCCAGCGGCGCTGCGCATCGGGCGAGAGGTGCGGGACTTCGGGCAAATGCGCCTGATAGAACCGCTCCCAGAAATTGGCCGAGGGCTTGTCGACGAGATCCCCCTTCATGCGATCGGCCCAGCCGTGATCGGAAATCTCGTAGGACTTGCCGAAGATGCGCGTCAGCCCATCGTGCGCGACTGGAATGTGCAGGTTGTCCGAATAGTTGTCGCCAACGTTCTTCCAGTTTACCGCCCGCGTCCGCTCGCGCACCTCGCCGATCCGTCGCATGTCCGCAAAACGGTAGGGCGCGACTTCCTCGTCGAACGGCGCCATCATCTCGGCAACCGATGGGAAACCACCGTCGACCAGGCGCACGAAAACGAAGCCCTGCCAGACTTCCACGGAGACCGGAACGAGGCCGTTTTCCTCAAGCTTCAGCGCCGGATAGTCCGCCTTCATCGGCACGCCCGAGAGCCGCCCGTCCGGTTCGAACGTCCAGGCGTGATAGGGGCAGACAAGCTTGCGTGCGCAACCGGCTGGCCCTTCAACCAGCCGCATCGCGCGGTGGCGGCAGACGTTGGCAAAGGCGCGGATGACGCCGTCATCGCCCCGGATCGCGACGATGCTTTCGCCAAGATAGTCGAGCGTGCGGTATTCACCAGCCAGGGCAATGTCGCTCTGGTGGCAGACGATCTGCCAGGAGGGGCGGATAACCCGCTCCATCTCGACCGCGAAATATTCTGGATCAGTATATAGCCAGCCGGGCAGGCTCCAGTCCGCATCCGGATCGACTTCGTCCGATGAGATGTGCCGGAAAGCGCCGGAAAGATCGCCCATAGTTGCCGAATCCAAGATTGCTTGTTGAACGATCGTACAACAACGGGCAGAATGTTCAAGTGATGACGATTGCCGCCCCTTCCCCTGCCTATCGCCGGGCCGAGCCCGACGCGCGCCGGCAGAGCCTGATCGAAGCCTGCGCGCGCGTTCTGGCCCGGGCAGGCGCGTCAGGCACCAGCGTAAGAGCCATCGCGCACGAGGCTGGCGTCTCGGTCGGGCTGGTCGGGCACTATTTCGGCGGGGTCGATGCGCTGGTTGCCGCCACCTACGATCATGTCGATGGACAGGTGGCAGAAGCGCTCGACAAAGCGGTCGCCAGTGCCCGCAACGAAGCGGCGGCAAGGCTGGAAGCCTTTGTCACAGCCAGCTTTGCACCGCCAATCGCAGACCCTGCGCTGCTCGCCACCTGGATCGCCTTCTGGAGTCTGGTCACGGCGCGCAAGGACATTGCCCGTCAGCATGACGAGCAATATGCAGGCTACCGCACGCGGCTCGAAGCACTGCTGGGCGATTGCGGCCTGCCGGTCGCGCGTCGCCGTCAGGCTGCCATTGCGGTCACGGCATTGGTCGACGGCCTGTGGCTTGAACTGTGCCTGTCGCCCGGCTGCTTTTCGCCCGAGGAAGCGCGGGACATCGCCCGCGACTTCCTCGCAACGATCATTTCGAAAGATCGGTGAGCAGGCTCAGGAAATAGGTAATGCCAGGCTGGATGTTGGAAAGGCGGGTGCGTTCGTTGAGCCCGTGCGAAAAGTCTTCCGAATCCTTCGAGAACGACGGACTCAAACCGTAGCTCGGCACCCCGACGGCACGGAACCACATCGAATCTGAAGCGCCCGATGCCTGCGACGGGATCAACGGAATGCCGGGATGGGCTTTGCCCATTGCCCTGGTCACCGCGTTCATCAGATCTGGCCGCAACGGCGACGCAGGTGAAGCGACCGAGCCTTCGGTCACGTCGCTGATTTTCACGGCCGGATCGCCCACGACCTCCGCCAGCTCTGCCATGATCGCCTCTTTTGAGTGACCCGGGAAAATGCGGCAGTTGATGTTGGCAAAGGCACGTTGCGGCAGGGCGTTTTCGGCGTGGCCGCCGCCGAGCATGGTCGGAACGCAGGTCGTGCCCACCTTGCCCACCATCGACGGATCGGCCCGAAGCGTTGCCAGTGCCGAATCGTCCGCCGGATTGGCAGCGAAGGCACGCATCGCGGCGGCAGTCTCGGGACGATCGGTAAAGGCCGCCGCCTTTTCGAAATAGCCCTTCGTGATCTCGTTCTGCTCGGCCTTGAAGCGATAGGCGCCGACTTTCACGAGGGCCTGCGAAAGCTGGACGATGGCGTTGTCTGGACGCGGTGCAGAGCTGTGCCCTCCCGCATTCGTGACCTCGAGCCTGTAATCGGCATAAGTCTTTTCGGCACCCTGCCATGTCCAGTAGACCGGCTTGCCGGTGGCCTCGTCAAGCGCGCCGCCGCCGCCGTCTATATTGATGACAAGTTCGGCGTTCTTGAGCTTCTCGGCGATGATCGCACTGGTCTTCATCGTCGTTTCCTCATCGCCGGAAAACTCGATGATGATGGTGCGCTTGGGCTTGTAACCCTGACGGCGCAACTCGATCAGCGACGAGACGGCCAGCGCGCCTTCGAACTTCATGTCGCTCGCCCCGCGGCCGAACAGCATGCCGTTCTCGACGACCGGCACGAACGGATCTCGCTCCCAGTCCTCACGCTTGGCTTCCACTACATCCATGTGGCCGGAGATCACCAGCGGCTTGAGCGCGGCATTGCTGCCTTTCCACGTGGCGATCAGATAGGCCGTATCGTCGACAGGCGTGATCTCGATATCCGAGGCGTTCCAGCCCCCTGCGATCAGCGCATCACCAAAGAGTTTTGCGACATCGATCGTGCGGTTGCCTTCGCCCCGCACCGAGCGGATCGCGATGGCCTTCTGCGCAAGGTCCAGCACTTGCGCCTCAGCCTGAGGAGAGCCTGTCCCTTTCGCCGAAACGCCTCCAGCAAAGGCCATCGACGTGGCAATAGAAAGACAAAACAAGGTCTTGAGCTTCATGGTGCGACTCCCTGATCCATCAAAGCTGGCCCGACCGCGTTTGCGTGGCAACCACTTTTGCATGCAAAAGACCCCGGCCGCTTTGCGACCGGGGTCTTTACGCTACGTCAAGCTGGCCTGAGGTCAGCGCTTGATCTTGCTCGTATCGAAAGTGCCAAGGCCGGGCTTGAAGCTCTTCTCGTCGAGGAACTGACGGGTCGCTTCCTTGCGGGCTTCGACGCCGCCGAAGTTATGCAGCGCTTCCTGGGTGCGGATCAGGTAATCCTCGGCATTGTCATACGTCATTTCGGCAACGCGGCGCACGGCCCACTTGGTGGCACGCAGGGCATGGCCGTCCTTCTTGCAGAGCGCTTCGGCAATCTCGAGGACGCGGGCATGGAGCTTGTCGGCGGGCACCGCTTCGGTGACGAGGCCCTGCTGCTCGGCCTGCTTGCCAGTGAGGTTTTCGCCCATCATCGCGTGATAGACGGCCTTGCGCAGCGGCATCAGGTCTGCTGCGACCTTCGATGCACCACCGCCCGGAAGAATGCCCCAGTTGATTTCGGAAAGTCCGAACTGCGCGTCTTCCGAAGCGACTGCGATATCGCAGGCGAACAGTGGACCGTAGCCGCCGCCAAAGCACCAGCCGTTGACCATGGCGATCGTCGGCTTTTCGTACCAGCGCAGGCGCTCCCACCACGAATAGGCTTCGCGTTGGGCCTTGCGGATCGACCACAGGCCCTCGGCTTCGGTCTCGCGGAAGTATTCGCGCAGATCCATGCCCGCCGACCAGGCATCGCCTTCGCCAGAGAGGACGAGCACCTTCACGTCGTCGCGGAACTCCAGGTCGGTGATGACCTTGCCCATCTGGCGATTGAGCTTGGGGCTCATGCAGTTGCGCTTCTCGGGGCGGTTGAACTTCACCCAGGCGATGCCGTTCTCGACGGTGAATGCGACGGTATCTTCTTCCGCGCGCTCGATCTTCTGTTCAGTCATGGTCTGTCCTCTTGGATGATCTGCAATTTCAGATTGGAAAATGGCGTTAGATCGGGAAGTGCCCGGGCTGGGTTTCCATCGTAATCCAGCGCAGCTCGGTGAAGCTGTCGATCCCGGCCTTGCCGCCAAAGCGACCGTAGCCCGAAGCGCCGACGCCGCCGAACGGCATCTGCGCCTCATCGTGCACAGTCGGCCCGTTCACGTGGCAGATGCCGGACTTGATCTGGCGCGCCACGCGCAGGCCACGCGCCGTATCGCGGGTGAACACGGCGGCAGACAGGCCATATTCGGTATCATTGGCAAGCTCGATCGCGTGCGCCTCGTCGCGCGCATGAACGATGCCGACGACCGGGCCGAAGCTCTCGTCACGAAACAGATTCATGTCTTGCGTGACGCCGTCGACGACATGCGCGGGCATCAGTACATTGTGCGTGGTCTCGCCGCCGGTGAGGAGCTGCGCGCCGCTGGCAAGGGCATCGTCGATCAGGCTCTGGCAGTGCGCCACGGTCTTTGCGTCAACCACTGCGCCAAGCGGGGTCGAACCTTCGCGTGGATCGCCCACGGCCATGCCCGATACCTTGGCCTTGAAGCGCGCAGCGAATTCGGCAGCGACGGCTTCAACCACGATGATCCGCTCGGTCGACATACAGATCTGGCCCTGATTCATGAACGCGCCAAACGCTGCGGCCTTTACTGCCTCGTCAAGGTCGGCGTCTTCGAGAACGATAAGCGGTGCTTTCCCGCCCAGTTCGAGCAGGCAGGGCTTGAGGTGTTCGGCCGCGCGCTTGGCGATAATCCGGCCCACAGCGGTCGACCCGGTGAAATTTATGCGCTTCACCTCCCTGGCATCGATCAGTGCGCCGACAACCTCCGCCGCGTCGGCAGGTGCATTGGTCACGACATTGACCACGCCTTCGGGGAAGCCGGCTTCGGCAAAGGCCTCGATGATGAGCTCATGCGTGCGCGGACACTGCTCGGACGCCTTGAGAATCACGGCATTGCCACATGCCAGCGGCACGGCAATCGCGCGCACGCCAAGGATGATGGGTGCATTCCAGGGTGCGATGCCAAGGATCACGCCTACCGGTTCGCGCAGCGCCATGGCAACGCAGCCAGGCTTGTCCGAGGGGATTACCTCGCCCGAGATCTGCGTGGTCAGTGCAGCAGCTTCGCGCACCATCGATGCGGCAAGGCCGAGGTTGAACAGCGCCCAGCCCTTGGTCGCGCCAATCTCGCCCATCATCGCTTCGACGAAAGCGTCGGCACGAGCCTCAAGCGCAGAGGCGGCCTTCATCAGAACGGCGCGGCGGGCATTGGGGCCCATCGCCGACCATGCAGGAAACCCAGCTGCCGCGCGTGCAGCGATCTGCGGCATGTCGGAAGCCTGCATGGCCTCTGCCTGCGAAGCCACGGCGCCAGTCATTGGATTGATGCGTTCGAACATCATGTCGCTCTCCCATTATGTTATGGGATATAGCAATCTCGAATTGAGCGCGCAACCGGCATCTGAGACAAGCCGGGACCTGTCCTTAGGTACAGGCAACGCAAATCGTTACTCAACGCATTCGTATAAGCAGAAGGCGCAAGCATCGCGTGCGAAAGAGAAATCTTCGAAATTGCATAGAGACTTGCCCATGCATGGAAACGGAAATTGCAAAACATGCAATCATGTCATCGTATTTCGCACTTGCGAGATAGGACTCGCCAACCCATCTTGGCACTGCCTTTCAGGCATCCTCTCCCAAACTATTCAGGGCCGCCCCGGCAACGGTGCGGCCCTTTTTTTGCGCGCGATCCCTAGCTATGCGGAAGGATGACGCTTCGCCCGACAACGGTGCGGTCTTCCATCGCGGCAAAGGCCTTGCGCCACTCATCAAGCCCGAACACGCCACCGACATTCGGATGGATGGCACCGGCTTCGGCCATTGCGCACAGGCGGGCCAAATCTTGCGAACCGCGATCAGGAAAGCGGCGGCCATATTCACCGGCCCGGACGCCCACAATCGAGAACCCCTTGATCAAGGGAATGTTTGTGCGGACCTCGGCGATTCTGCCTGCGGCAAAACCGACCACAAGCAAGCGTCCATCGAACGCGACGCAGCGCGTCGATTCATCGAAGACGTCTCCGCCTACGGGATCGAACACCAGATCGGCGCCACGCCCTCCGGTGATGGCCATGACCTGGTCGCGAAAGCCGTCCGAGCCATCGATTACGTGATGTGCCGCGCAGGCATGGGCAATTGCGCCACGCTTGGCAACGCTGGAGGCCACGGCAATGACGCGCAGACCCAGCGCAAGGCCGAGGTCTACTGCTGCCAGCCCGACACCGCCCGCAGCGCCTTGGACGAGAAGCCATTCGCCCGCCTCGGCCCGTCCCTTGCGAACCAGAGCCACCCACGCGGTGATGTAAGCTGTGCGCAGGGCCGCTGCTTGTGCGATGCTGAGGTTTCCGGGCCTGGCGATCAGCGTGCCTTCGGCAAAGCAGCCATATTGCGCGAAGCCCCCGGTTTTCCCGCCGAAGATCACCTCGTCACCCGGACTCCACCGGCTTCCTTCACCGGCCACGACGACCGTGCCCGCCCCTTCCATGCCCGGCACGAACGGAAGCGCGGGCTTTGCCTGATAAAGGCCTTGCGTCATCAACAGATCGGGGAAGCCAAGCGCGGCTGCATCGATGCGAACCAGCACCTCGCCTGCCATGGGCACGGGCCGAGGCAACTCGACAATTGCCACGCCGGAGAGATCCGGAGTCAACTCCCGAACCTGCAGGGCGCGCATCAACTTAGGCATTCGCGGCGTACTCCTTCGGTCAAGGCAAGGGTTCGCCCCGTGCCGCGACCAGCACCGCATACCAAGCCTCGCGGGTCCACCGCACATCGCGGGCCTTCGCGGCCTCGACGATCCGCTCGACTTTCTGCGTTCCGACGATGGGAACGATGCCTGTCGGATGTGCCATCAGCCACGAAAGGGCAGCGCTCGTCCGCGACACACCCTGCGCCTTGGCCACAAGATCGAGTGCGGCAGCCACCGCGATCTCGCGCGGAGTTGTGGGCGAAACGATCCGCCCGCCACCCAAGGGCGACCACGCCAGAACCGCCAGCCCCTGCACCATCGCCTGATCGAGTTCGCCATTCTCGAAGCAGTCGATCCGCAAGGGACTGATTTCCGGCTGGGTCGAGACAAGCTCGCAACCAAGGAAGTGCTGCAAGGCGTCGATCTGGCTGGTCGTAAAATTCGAAACCCCAACCGTACGCACCTTCCCCGAAGCGACGGCATTCTCCAATGTGCGGGCCAGTTCCTGCGGATGGGTCAGGATGTCGGGCCGGTGAACCTGCCACAGATCGATCCGGTCCGTACGCAGCCGACGCAACGAAGCGTCGATGGCGTCGCGAAGATATGCGGCAGACTGGTCATACGGGACAGGCGGACAGATCCCGCCCTTGGTCGCAAGGATCATCGCAGTCCGCAGGTCCGGACAACGGCGGAGCACTTCGCCGAAAGCGGCTTCCGCGTCTCCAAATCCGGTACTGCCGTCAAAGCCATAGATATCGGCCGTATCGAAAAGCGTTATTCCTGCCTCGAGTGTGGCACGGGCAAGCCGCTCGATCTCACCAGCGTTCAGTCCGCTCTCGATCAGGCGCCACATACCCCACCCGATCGGCGAGACCTGAATGCCCGATCGGCCGAGAGCGCGAAGTTCTGGGGCAGGTAACAGGGAAGACATTGCGATAATCCTGCAGTTCGTCCGATGACGCCCTGCGATAGGGCTTTGCCGATCGATTGACTACCGGTTGCCTGACTGCCAGCTGATCGTCAGGCGCCCAACACCTTGATCGCCATGGCCGCAGCCGCAGCCCGCGTTTCCACCCCGAGCTTTTCGTAAATCCGCTCAAGATGCTTCTGCACAGTGCGCGGGCTGATCAGGAGCACTTCCGAAATCATTCCGTTCGATTTGCCATAGCTGATCCACAGCAGCACCTCCGCCTCGCGATCTGTCAGCGAGAGGCGCTGCTGCAATTTGAGCACATCGGCTTTGGGGTTCAGCTCGTTCAGCCGGATCAGCACCTCGTTCTCGCGATACTGCGAGATGATCACAAGCTCCACCGCGCTTTCACCGCGGTCGATCCGGGCCGAAGCGCCTTGTGCCGAACTGCGACCCAGAAGACGCTCGACAGTTCCTCGCAACGCATCTGGCAGCGCGCCTTTTTCTCCAGACCAATCCGGGCTGACCCGACAAATCGCCTGTTCGGCAAGCGGCGTGCACCACAGCAGGAGGCCGCGCGTGTCGGTCGCCATCATGGCGCGACCCGTCGCATCCAGACCGGCTGCGCCCGCCTGGATCGCACGCGCATTGCCGATGTGGACGCGGACCCGTGCCAGCAACTCGTGCACGTTCACCGGCTTGCGCAGATAGTCGACGCCGCCAACCTCGAACCCTTCGATGACATGCTCGCTTTCGGTCAGGCCGGTCATGAACACCACGGGCACGTGGGCGAGCACTGGCCGCTGCCGGATTTGCGCCGTCGTTTCGAACCCGTCGATCCCGGGCATGACCGCATCCATCAGGATCAGGTCGGGAATGACGTGTCCCAGCAGATCGAGCGCCGCCGCACCCGAGATCGCGACGAGCACGGTTATTCCGGCGCTCTCCAGCGTGTCGGTCAGGAACCTGAGCGAATCCGGCTCGTCATCGACGACAAGGACCGTGTCCCGCCGCGCTTCAGCGCCTGTCATCGGATTTCCTCCAGAATGCGCGCAATTGCGGCGAGATCGAATCGGTCGAGACAATCGTAGAGGCGCGCTACCAAAGACGCCGCCCCGGGATCGGCCAGTTCCAGACTGCGGATTTCGCCTTCCAGCGCACGCACGTGCCCGGTCCTGACGATCGCACGAATACGCTCGACATGTTCGAGCGCCTTGGCGGACAGCGGCAGGACATCGGAGGTTGGGCCAGCGAGGGCCTGGTCCACGCGCTCTGGCCAGATCCATTCGAGCGACAGCCGTCGCCCGAGCGCATCGATCAGGACCGACAGATCGATCGGCTTGAGCAGGAACTCGTCATGGTCGGGCGCCTGTCCGTCCAGACCATTGCGTTCCTCGGCGTTGGCAGAAAGCATCAGGATCGCAAGGCCGTTGCCATGAACCGCCCGCAAATGCGCAGCGACGTCCCAGCCGGTCATGCCCGGCATGCTCACATCAAGCACTACTGCATCGAACTCTCCGCGCCGGGCCATGGCAATCGCGGTCTGTCCGTCGCTTGCCTGCGCCAATTCGAACCCGAGTTCTCCGAGCGCCGTGCGCAGGAAGGCGAGGTGATCAGCCGTATCATCGACAAGCAGAATCGAACGCGTCCTTCCGCGATACCCGGTCGGGCGGCGGGCCTGCTCGGCGCGCTCGATCACGCCCGAAACCTGCGGCATCATGAGGCGCACGCGGAAGCACGACCCCTTGCCGGAGACACTTTCGACCTGCAGGTCCCCGCCAAGCATCTGCACGATGGCGCGGGTAATGGCGAGCCCGAGGCCCGCGCCGTTCCGACCGCCCTCACCTTCGCCTTCAGCGCGCGCAAAAGGAGCAAACACCTGCTCCTGGCAATCTTGTGTGATGCCGGGGCCGGTGTCGCGCACCTCGAATGTTGCCAGTTGGCTTTCCCACCGCAGTGTTACGACAATCTCGCCGGCCTGCGTGAACTTCACTGCGTTTGACAGCAGGTTGATCAGGACCTGTCTGACCCGGCGCACGTCCATGCGGACGAATTCCGGCAGTCGGTCGGGCAGTTCACAGCGCAGCGCCAGCTTCTTCTGGGCTGCAAGCGGCTCGAACATGTCGGTGACCTGCTCGACCACCTGGCCCAGCCTGACGACAGTATTGTCGATCCGCACGACGCCCTGTTCGACCGACGCGATGTCAAGCAGTCCCTCGACGAGATTGGTCAGGTGTTCTGCACTGCGACGAATGACACGCGCGGCGTCCTGCGGCGCGATCGAAGCATCCTGCTCCACGAGTTGGGCATAGCCGTAAATGGCGTTGAGCGGCGATCGAATCTCATGGCTGACACTTGCGAGATACCGGCTCTTGGCCGCACTCGCGGCGCGGGCCGCATCGCGATCATGGGTAAGCTGGCGCAGGTCCGGGGAACTCTTTTGCCTGACCATGCGAGCAAGCATGACGCAACCGGCAAGCCCGACGACGCCGACGGCAGTTATGCCATGAAGGATCAGGCTATCGCCGGGTTCGATGGCGTCTACGGCGACAAGGGCAAGCGCCATCAGCGTCAAGCCACAGGCCACAGCTACGACGACCGTCGCCAACTCTGGCACCGAAGACCTGCTTGCGCCAGCCAGCGTCCTCGCAAGACCCGCCGAACGCCCCATCGGGTTCATTCGAAAAGTCCGCATTGCCGCGTTGCAGCCTGCGCCGCAATCGCCATGAGATTGATCATTTTTTGACCCCGCGCACCCATTGGCCGTCACCGGGCGCAGGAAAGATTGTGCACCGCAACGCCTTGCTACTCAACCCCCCAATGGTATGGGTTCAAGTTGCGGCAGAAACCTTCAGATTAGTTGATCGCGCTGCAACCGCTGCATGAGCCGTTCTGCAACCGAATGCCGAATGGCACGCCCCTCACGCAATTTAACCCATGTATTCAGGCCTATACCGAAGTGATTTTGAATCACATCGGGCTTCTGGCTCTTGAGAATCGACGCCATCTTGTGAACCACGGCCGGCTCAAGATGGGTGAGGCGCTGGGCAGTCATTTTCCCTCGCAGGTTCAGGTTTTGCCCAGAGCATATTTTGCAGCGCAACACTTGGCATACGCCTTTTCCCGCATGTGACGTTCGAGCAGGGACAGTATATTGGCGTGTTTGTGTTCAGGCGCGTTCGGTACCAGGGCCAAGCACAGGATAATTCCCGCAAACATTACAAAGGTTTGTTGGTCCAGCCCACGAGTTCTGATTGTGCTTTGCGTAACCGGCGAATCAAACCGGCTAGGTTCAGGGCACGCAAATCGGCGTGGATGTGATGACTTCGCCTGGTCAGCGAACTATGGTTGGCGGGCGGCCATTTGCGGAAAGCGTCCGGAATGCGGTCGGGAGGAAGGGCAAATCATGGCTTCAATTTCGAGTTCTGAAGAGCTTGTGCGCTATAACGGCGTTGCCCGGGCATTCCACGCCATCATTGCGGCCATGGTCATTTTCAACCTGATCAGCGGCATCGGCGGTGAAGCCATCGAGGACATCTGGAACCCGATTCCCTTCCACAAGTCCACGGGTATCCTGATCTTGCTCCTGTCGGTGGCACGCATCGGCTGGCGCTTGACGTGGGTGATGCCTGATTGGCCAACGGCGATGGGTGGATTGCAACGCCGTGTCGCTAAAATGACGCACCTCGCGCTCTATGCGTTGATGCTGGTCGTGCCGATCACAGGCTGGATCATGTCTTCTGCGGGCAAGTACCCGCTTACCATTTACGGACTGTTCGACTGGCCAAAGCTTGCCGTCACCAAAGGCTCGCCGCTCGCTGAAGCTGCGGGCGAAGGGCATGAGGTGCTCGGGTTCCTCATGGCGGGCCTTGTCGTGCTGCATGTGGCAGCAGCGTTGCATCACCATTTTGTCATCAAGGACAACGTGCTGCGCCGCATGCTCTGACGCGCAGACGTATTCTCTCCGACAATTCCGTTACGGCACACTAATGCCTCCATGTCGTACAAGACGGGTGGGGCATGCTGGAACTTCGAGTGCGTGGCGAGGCAATTGGTGACGCAGTTGGCGTCATCGCCGCCTTGCGCCCCCATCAGCTGAGATCTGGCAAATCACGGGGCATATTGCTCGGTCACGCAATTCATCGCTTGCCGAC
Organism: Novosphingobium sp. HNCC26DJ243; assembly: GCF_057180545.1. NCBI lineage: Bacteria > Pseudomonadati > Pseudomonadota > Alphaproteobacteria > Sphingomonadales > Sphingomonadaceae > Novosphingobium > Novosphingobium sp. HNCC26DJ243. The sequence continues at coordinate 585,707 of NZ_JBXUGN010000001.1, forward strand.
ATCCCGCGCGCTGTCATACCCGACTGCCTGGGAGTACGATGAAACGCCTCCGGGAATCGCGGGATACGGCCATTGTCCATGTCCGCAAAAGCGCGAGCCGAGGGTGATGAAGGGCCGGTGCAGCGCATTCCGGCGGCAAGTTGGCACGGCAGTGCGGCCAGCCGGATGCAACAGGGTGGGACGTGTACCATGAGCCTTCAAACGAATTCCAAAGCGGCAGAAATCGATGCGAACATCATCGACGTCCTGCGTCACCGCGTCGGCAAGGACGAACGCGCCGCCAAGCCGCATGACTGGTACACGGCCACCGTGCTGACGCTGCGCGATGCGATCATCGACCGCTGGATGGAATCGACTCGCAAGACCTACGCCGAGAGCGGCAAACGCGTCTATTATCTCAGCCTCGAGTTCCTGATCGGCCGTCTGCTGCGCGATGCGCTGTCCAACATGGGCATGACCCGCGACATGGAAAAGGCGCTGCGAGAACATGGCTTTGACCTTTCCGCGCTCGAAGACCTCGAGCCTGATGCGGCTCTGGGCAACGGCGGCCTCGGCCGCCTTGCTGCCTGTTTCATGGAAAGCCTCGCCAGCCTCGACATTCCGGCTTACGGTTACGGCATCCGCTATGTGAATGGCATGTTCCGCCAGCGTATTGACGATGGCTGGCAGGTCGAGCTGCCCGAGACATGGCTGAGTCACGGCAACCCTTGGGAATTCGACCGTCGCGAAAGCGCCTATATCGTCGGGTTCGGTGGTGAAGTCGTCGAAACCGGCGATGGCGTGGAATGGCGTCCGGCTGAAAAGGTAGAGGCCAGTGCTGTCGACACTCCCGTCGTCGGCTGGCGCGGCAAGCGCGTCAACACGCTGCGCCTGTGGACCGCCCATGCCTTCGATCCGCTCCGGCTCGACGCATTCAACGCAGGTGACCACTTCGGCGCGCTGGCCGAACAGGTCCGCGCCGACAGCCTCGTGCGCGTCCTCTACCCGGCAGATTCGACCCCTGCCGGACAGGAATTGCGCCTGCGCCAGGAGTACTTCTTCACCTCGGCTTCGATTCAGGACATCGTGCGCCGCCACGTGCAGTTCCATGGCGACATCCGCACCCTGCCCGACAAGGCCGCGATCCAACTCAACGACACGCACCCTGCGGTTGCTGTTGCCGAACTGATGCGCCTGATGGTCGACGTCCACGGCCTCGAATTCAGCGAAGCGTGGGAAGTCACCAAGGCAACCGTCGGCTACACCAACCACACGCTCCTGCCCGAGGCGCTCGAATCATGGCCGCTGCCGCTGTTCGAGCGCCTGCTGCCGCGCCACATGCAGATCGTCTACGCGATCAACAGCCGCGTTCTTCGCGAAGCGCGCAAGGCCGGGCTCGACGATGCCGCAATCTCGGCGATCAGCCTGATCGATGAAGGTGGCGAACGCCGTGTTCGCATGGCAAACCTTGCCTTCACCGGTGCGCACAGCGTCAACGGCGTGGCGGCTCTCCACACCGATTTGATGAAATCGACCGTCTTTTCGGACCTCCACAAGCTCTACCCGACACGCATCAACAACAAGACCAACGGGGTTACCCCGCGCCGCTGGCTGCAGCAGTGCAACCCTGGCCTGACCGCAGTTCTCAAGGATGCGATTGGCGACGGTTTTCTCGATGATGCAGCCAGGCTGTCCGATCTCAACGCGTTGGCCGACGACCCATCGCTTGGCGAACGCATTGCCGAGGTAAAGCGCAGCAACAAGATTGCGCTGTCCAAGCACATCAAGGACCTGACGGGCGTTCGCCTCGATCCCGATGCGCTGTTCGACGTGCAGATCAAGCGCATCCATGAATACAAGCGCCAGTTGCTCAACCTGGTCGAGACCGTCGCGCTCTACGACCAGATCCGCAGCCATCCAGAGAGGGACTGGGTGCCGCGCGTCAAGATCTTCGGCGGAAAGGCAGCCTCGAGCTACCACAACGCCAAGCTCGTCATCAAACTCGCAAACGACATCGCGCGGCGCGTCAATTCCGACCCTTCGGTGGGCGGATTGCTCAAGGTCGTGTTCGTGCCGAACTACAATGTCAGCCTTGCCGAGAAGATCATTCCTGCGGCCGACCTTTCGGAACAGATTTCGACCGCAGGCATGGAAGCCTCGGGCACGGGCAACATGAAGTTTGCACTCAACGGTGCGCTCACCATCGGGACGCTCGATGGCGCGAACATCGAGATCAAGGATCACGTCGGCGACGCCAATATCGAAATCTTTGGCCTCACTGCCGACGAAGTCGAGGAAAAGCGCGCCAACGGGTATGTCCCGCGTGAGGTCATCGAAAGTTCGCGCGAATTGCGCCAGGCACTCGAGGCAATCGCCACCGGCGTATTCTCGCCCGACGACCCGGACCGCTACAAGGGCCTGATCGGCGGAATTTACGACCACGACTGGTTCATGGTCGCGGCCGACTTCGACGCCTATCACGCCGCGCAGCGCAACATCGACAAGCGCTGGGAACAGCAGCCCGGCTGGCGCGCTTCGGCAATACGCAACATAGCCAATGTAGGCTGGTTCTCATCCGATCGCACGATCGGCGAGTATGCCCGCGACATCTGGGGGGTCTGACAGCCAGCATGAAACCATCGGCGCGCGCAATCGAAGCCCTTCTGGACGGGACGCACGCCGATCCTTTCTCATTGCTTGGCATTCACGAAGGGCCGGATGGCGCATTTGCCCGCGCCGTCCTGCCCGGCGCGGAAGAAGCCGTCGCATGGTCGCTTTCCGGCAAGAAACTGGGAAAGCTTGCCCGCGTTGACGGTCGCGGCCTGTTCGAAGGCAAGGTCAAGGGACCGCGCCAGCCGGTGCGCTATGCCTGCAAGGCGGGCGCGCACGAGTGGCTGGTGACCGATCCCTATTCCTTCGGCCCGGTTCTCGGTCCCATGGACGATTTCCTCATTGCCGAGGGAACGCACCTGCGCCTGTTCGACAAGATGGGCGCACACCTGATAGAGCATGAGGGAGCCAGCGGCGTCCACTTCGCGGTCTGGGCGCCCAATGCGAGCCTTGTCAGCCTGGTCGGCGATTTCAACGACTGGGACGCCCGCCGTCACCCGATGCGCCGCCGGGTCGATATCGGTGTCTGGGAAATCTTCATCCCCGAGATCGGCGAGCACCGCGCCTACAAGTTCCGCGTCGTCGCGGCTGACGGCACCGTCCTTCCGCTCAAGGCCGACCCGTACGCGCTCGCATCGGAATTCCGCCCCAGCACCGCGTCCATCACGGCACATCCGGTCAAGATGGATTGGGGCGATGAAGGCCACCGCGCGCATTGGGCCACGGTCGATGCCCGTCGCGAGCCGATGTCGATCTACGAAGTCCATCCCGGTTCATGGCAGAGGCCGCACGATGAAGGCTTCTACACCTGGGACGAACTGGCCGAACGCCTGATCCCCTACGTCACCGAGATGGGCTTTACCCATATCGAGTTTCTGCCTGTCTCCGAACACCCCTACGATCCCAGTTGGGGCTACCAGACCACGGGTCTTTACGCCCCCAGCGCGCGCTTCGGACCGCCCGAGGGCTTCGCCCGCTTCGTCGATGGCGCGCATCGCGCCGGCATTTCGGTCCTGATCGACTGGGTGCCCGCCCACTTCCCAACCGACGAACACGGCCTAGTCCGCTTCGACGGCACCGCGCTCTACGAACACGAAGATCCGCGCCTCGGTTTCCATCCGGACTGGAACACGCTGATCTACAACTTCGGCCGCCACGAGGTGGTCAGCTTTCTGGTCAACAACGCGCTGTTCTGGGCCGAGCGCTACCATGTCGATGGCCTGCGCGTGGATGCGGTCGCTTCGATGCTCTACCGCGATTACTCGCGCAAAAGCGACGAATGGATCCCCAACGAAGAAGGGGGCCGCGAGAACTGGGAAGCGGTTGAGTTCCTCAAAAAGATGAACCGCGCCGTCTACGAGGCGCACGCCGGCTTCCTCACCATTGCGGAGGAATCAACCTCATGGCCCGGCGTCAGCAAGCCCGCCTTTGCCGAGGCCCCGCGTGAACACCTGGGTTTCGGCTTCAAGTGGAACATGGGCTTCATGCACGACACGCTGCAGTACATGGCGCGTGAGCCAATCCACCGCAGCTACCACCACAACGAAATCACTTTCGGCCTGACTTACGCCTTCTCGGAAAACTTCGTCCTGCCGATCAGCCACGACGAAGTCGTTCACGGCAAGGGGTCGCTGCTCACCAAGATGAGCGGCGACGACTGGCAGAAGTTTGCCAACCTGCGCGCCTACTACGGGCTGATGTGGGGCTATCCCGGCAAGAAGCTGCTGTTCATGGGCCAGGAGTTCGCCCAGCGCCGCGAATGGAGCGAAGCCCGCTCGCTCGACTGGGACCTGCTCGGTGCCCCGGCACACGAAGGCGTGCGCCGCTGGGTCCGCGATCTCAATCGCATCTACACCACCCGCCCTGCCCTCCACGCGCGCGATTGCGAGGGCGAAGGCTTCGAATGGCTTGTGGTGGATGATGCACAGGCATCGATCTTCGCTTGGCTGCGCAAGTCGCCGGGCGAAAAGCCGGTGGCGGTGATCTGCAACATGACGCCGCAAGTCCACGATCACTATCGCCTGCCGCTGCCGCATGACGGCAACTGGCGCGAGGTGCTCAACAGCGACGCGCAGGACTACGGCGGCAGCGGTATCGGCAATCTCGGCACGGTTATGGCAAGCGAGGGAGCCGCGTTCGTGGTCCTGCCACCGCTGGCAACGATCATGCTCGAGTTCGAAGGATAAAACGGGAGGATTTTGGGATGCGGGAATCATACTCTCAGCCGCTGGCGCGCGACGCGATGGCATACGTGCTGGCAGGCGGGCGCGGCAGCCGGTTGAAGGAACTTACCGACAATCGCGCCAAGCCGGCGGTGTACTTCGGCGGCAAGTCTCGCATCATCGACTTTGCCCTGTCGAACGCGATCAACTCGGGCATCCGCCGCATCGGCGTTGCCACGCAGTACAAGGCGCACTCGCTGATCCGCCACATGCAGCGCGCGTGGAACTTCATGCGCCCGGAACGCAACGAGAGCTTCGACATCCTGCCGGCATCGCAGCGCGTGTCGGAAGATCACTGGTACGAAGGCACCGCCGACGCGGTCTTCCAGAACATCGACATCATCGCCTCCTACGCGCCAAAGTACATGGTCATCCTTGCGGGCGACCACATCTACAAGATGGATTACGAGCTGATGCTCCGCCAGCATGTGGAGAGCGGCGCAGACGTGACCATCGGCTGCCTCGTGGTGCCACGGATGGAGGCAACCGGCTTCGGCGTTATGGCGGTGGATACCGCCGACACGATCACCGCCTTCGTTGAAAAGCCCGCCGATCCCCCGGGTATTCCCGGCAACGAGGACATGGCACTGGCCTCGATGGGTATCTACGTTTTCGACACCAAGTTCCTGTTCCAGATGCTGCAGGAAGATGCCGACGATCCGAATTCGAGCCGCGATTTCGGCAACGACATCATTCCCAAGATTGTCAGGAACGGAAAGGCGGTCGCCCACCGCTTCACCGCGTCGTGCATTCGCGCAGCCGAAGAGATCGAGGAATACTGGCGCGACGTCGGCACGCTCGATGCCTACTTCGAAGCCAACCTCGACCTGACCGACGTCGTGCCAAAGCTCAACATGTATGACCGCGACTGGCCGATCTGGACCGACCAGATCATCGCCGCACCGGCCAAGTTCGTGCACGACGAGGACGGTCGCCGCGGCATGGCGATCTCGTCGCTGATCAGCCAGGATTGCATCGTATCGGGCGCCGTGGCCAAGCGCAGCCTGCTGTTCACCGGTGTGAAGATGGGGTCGTTCTCGTCATGCGAGGAAGCTGTGATTCTGCCCTATTGCAACATCGGCCGTGGTGCGCGCCTCACCCGCGTCATACTCGATTCCGGCGTCCGCATTCCCGAAGGACTGGTTGTCGGCGAAGATCCGGAGCTTGACGCCCAGCGCTTTCGCCGGACAGACAGCGGCGTATGCCTTATCACGAAGCGGATGATCGACCGGCTGGCATGACGATCAAGGTCCTGTCCGTCGCCTCCGAAGCCGTGCCGCTGGTCAAGACCGGCGGCCTGGCCGACGTGGCCGGCGCGCTCCCCTCGGCCGTCGCCCCGCACGGCGTGGAAATGACGACGGTGCTGCCTGGCTATCCTGCCGTGCTCAAGGCTCTTTCCCGTCCGCGCGCAATCCATTCGTGGGATTCGCTGCTGGGCGAAAAGGCGCGGCTCGTTGCTGGCAAGATCGACGGGCATCCGCTGCTAGTGGTTGACGCACCCGCCTATTTCCAGCGCGATGGTGGCCCCTACGTCGACAGTTCCAGCCATGACTGGGCTGACAACTGGCGGCGCTTCGCAGCCTTTGGCCGCGCAGCCGCCGATATTGCCGGTGGTGCGGTAAAGGGTCGCCGGTTCGACCTCGTCCATGCACACGATTGGCAAGCGGCCATGGCGCTCGCCTATCTGCGCTTCGTCCCGCCCGAGGGTGGACGGCGCGTGCCCTCGGTGATGACCATCCACAACATGGCGTTCCAGGGATTCTACGGTGCCGACAAATTCGGCGCACTGGCGCTTCCGCCGGAGGCGTGGTCGCTCGATGGCGTCGAATATCACGGCGGTATCGGATTCCTGAAAGCGGGGCTGGAAGCCGCGAGCGCGATCACCACGGTCAGCCCGACTTATGCGCGCGAAATCCGCACCGCCGAGTTCGGCATGGGGCTTGAGGGCCTGATCGTCAGCCGCGGGGATCGGGTCAGCGGCATCGTCAACGGCATCGATACCGCGCAGTGGAACCCACAGACAGACCCCGCGCTCGCCAGCAGGTTCGGCCTCAAAACTCTGGCAAAGCGCGTCGCCAACAAGCGCGCACTTGAAGCGGAGTTCGGCCTTGAACCAGGCGACGGTCCGCTGTTCGTCGTGATCTCGCGTCTGACCTGGCAGAAGGGCATGGACGTCCTGCTTGAGGTGCTCGATCACATGGTCGGCATCGGTGGTCGGCTGGCCCTGCTTGGCTCGGGTGACAAGGCGATGGAAAACGGATTTCATGCCGCGGCCATGCGTCACCCCGGCAAGATTGCGGTGCGCACCGGCTATGATGAGGCGCTGTCGCACCGGATGCAGGCTGGCGGCGACGCGATCCTTGTGCCTAGCCGGTTCGAACCTTGCGGCCTCACCCAACTTTATGGCCTTGCCTATGGCTGCGTGCCCGTCGTCGCACGCACCGGCGGCCTGGCCGACACCGTGATCGACGCGAACCTGGCTGCGCTGATGGGCGACGTCGCTACCGGCGTGCAGTTCAACGGCGTTCACTATACCGCGCTCGCCGATGCCATCAGCCGCGCGGTCGCGCTCTACGGACAACCTGCTAGCTGGCGCTCGATCCAGCGCGCGGGAATGAAGACCGATTTCTCGTGGAGCCGCTCTGGCCTAGCCTATGCCGAACTTTACGCCAGACTGATTGCGGAGGAACAATGACCCGGACTGTCGCTACCACGCCCTACCCCGGCCAGAAGCCCGGCACATCGGGATTGCGCAAAAAGGTCAAGGTCTTCCAGCAACCCAATTATGCCGAGAACTTCGTACAGGCCGTCTTCGACGTAGTCGAACGGCAGCCCGGGTCCACGCTCGTCCTGGGTGGCGACGGTCGGTATCATAACCGTACGGTCATCCAGCAGACGATCCGCATTGCCGCGGCCAATGGCTACGCCCGCGTCCTCGTCGGTCAGGGCGGCATTCTCTCGACGCCCGCCGCGTCCAACGTGATCCGCAAGTATGGCGCGTCAGGCGGACTGATCCTTTCAGCAAGCCACAATCCGGGCGGGCCTGACGAGGATTTCGGGATCAAGTACAACATTGCCAATGGCGGCCCTGCCCCCGAAGGCGTGACCGATGCGATCTACGCGCGGACGCAGACGATCGATCGCTGGTTCACGGTCGAAGCGGTCGACATCGATCTCGATGTGGTGGGCACTACGTCTGTTGGCACCATGACGGTCGAAGTGATCGATTCTGTTGCAGATTATGCCGAACTGATGGAATCCCTGTTTGATTTCAACGCGATCCGCGCCAATGTTCAGGCAGGCTTCACGATGTCTTTCGACGCGATGAGCGCTGTCACGGGCCCATACGCGACCGAAATTCTCGAGGGTCGCCTCGGCTTTGCCAAGGGCACGGTCCGCAACGGCGTACCGCTTGAGGACTTCGGCGGGCACCACCCCGATCCCAACATGGTTCATGCCCATGAACTGTTCGAAACGATGTTCGGTGCAGCCGCTCCCGACTTCGGCGCGGCATCGGACGGCGACGGTGACCGCAATCTCATCGTCGGCCGCCACCGCTTCATCACCCCGTCCGACAGCCTCGCGATGTTGGCAGCCAATGCCCATCTCGCACCGGGCTACGCCGCAGGGCTGAAGGGTATCGCCCGATCGATGCCCACCAGCGCCGCCGCGGACCGCGTCGCGCAATCGCTCGGGCTCCCCTGCTTCGAGACGCCCACAGGTTGGAAGTTCTTCGGCAACCTGCTCGATGCCGGAATGGCCACGATCTGCGGCGAGGAAAGCGCAGGGACCGGCAGCGACCATGTCCGCGAAAAGGACGGCCTTTGGGCGGTCCTGCTATGGCTGAACATCCTCGCCGTGCGCCAGATCAGCGTCGACCAGTTGGCGCGCGAGCACTGGTCACAGTTCGGGCGCAACTACTACGCGCGCCACGACTACGAAGCCTTGCCCACTGACAAGGCCGATGCGCTGATGGCAGAACTTAACGGATCGCTCGCAGGTTTGCCGGGTAAGTCATTCGGATCACTCACGGTTTTGACGGCCGACAACTTCTCATATCTCGACCCCGTCGATGATTCGACCAGCGCCAATCAGGGCGTGCGCGTGCTGTTTGAAGGTGGTTCACGTGTCGTTTTCCGGCTTTCCGGCACCGGGACCGAAGGCGCCACTCTGCGCGTATATCTCGAGCGCTATGAACCAGCAGGCGGCGATCTCGACCGCGAGACACCGGACATGCTGGCCGACCTCATCGCTGCGGCAGACGCAATCGCGGGCATCGTTCGTCACACAGGCCGTACCGCCCCCGACGTGGTGACGTGACACCCGGCGTAACGATAGCGAACGGCAGCACGCGCTTCACTGTCCGGTCCCCCCGGGCGGAAGCGCTCACGCTGTGCTTGTTTGAGGGAGAGGTCGAGCAGCAAGTGCCCATGGCACGGTCAGGCGACTTCTGGACTGCCGCGATCCCGGGAGAAATGCGTGGTGCTCGCTATGGCTACCGGGCAAGCGGTGAGTGGAATCCGCCGGAAGGGCTGTGGTTCGATCCGGCGAAGCTGCTGGTCGATCCTTGCGCCATCGAACTTGACCGAACCTTCACATACGATCCTGAATTGTCCACCTATGGCATTGATACTTCTAAATTAGTGCCTCGCGCCTTTGTCGGCACCCCCCAGGATGCTCCGCGCCAAACGCCATTCTTCACGCCCGGCGGACTGATCTACGAGGTCAACGTCCGCGGCTTCACCATGCTTCATCCCGAAGTGCCCGAAGACCTGCGCGGTACGGTGGCCGCGCTCGCCCATCCCGCGGTTCTGTCGCATCTCAAGCGCCTGCATGTCAGCGCCATCGAACTCATGCCGATCGTCGCCTGGATTGACGAACGACATCTGCCTCCACTCGGGCTGACAAACGCCTGGGGCTACAACCCGGTCGCCCCGATGGCGCTCGATCCCCGGCTCTGCCCAGGTGGCGTGGCGGAGCTGCGCGATACTGTCGCCGCACTTCATGCCCAGGGTATCGGCGTCATTCTCGACATCGTGCTCAACCACACGGGCGAGAGCGACGTCCTTGGCCCGGTGCTGTGCCTGCGGTGCCTCGACGATGCGGCCTACGCGCGCAATCCCGATGGCAGCCTGATCAACGATACCGGATGCGGAAACACGCTCGACTTCGGCAATCCCGCCGTTCGTGCGCTGGCGCTTGATACGCTGCGCCATTTCGTGCGGCATTGCGGGATAGACGGATTTCGCTTCGACCTCGCCACGATCCTTGCCCGCAGCCCCGGCTTTGCGCCCGATGCGCCGATCTTTGCCGAGATTGGCGCCGATCCCTGGCTTGCCGACCGGGTAATGATTGCTGAGCCATGGGACATTGGCCCAGGCGGATACCAGCTAGGAAGTTTCCCGCCTAACTGGCTGGAATGGAACGACAGATTTCGCGACGACGTGCGGCGATTCTGGCGCGGCGATGCCGGCGTCGACGTGTTGGCGACGCGGATCGCGGGCTCGTCGGACCTTTTCGGCAAGCTCTGCCGTTCGGTCAATTTCCTTGCAGCGCACGATGGTTTCACGCTGGCTGACGGTCTTGCCTACGAACATCGCCAAAACTGGGCCAATGGCGAGGAAAACCGCGACGGACATTCCGAAAACTTCAGCTGGAACAACGGCATGGAAGGGGAAACGGAGGATCAGGAGGTGCTTTCTAGGCGTGCCGCATTCGCTCGCGCCATGCTGGGCACGCTGTTCGTATCGACGGGCACAATCCTGCTGACAGCGGGCGACGAGTTCGGGCGCAGCCAGCGCGGCAACAACAACGCCTATGCGCAGGACAATGCCATCACCTGGATCGACTGGGTAAATCGCGATCGTGCGCTTGAGGCTTACACTTTCGCACTATCCGCTTGGCGTTTCTCGAATTTGTCCCACTTCAAGGCATTTCCGGAAAACGGCACATGGTGCGAGTTGTCGGGGGGTAGCATGGGGGTTGAGGGGTGGCAGAGCGGGGACACCCCCGGCTTCGCCTGGTCCAATGGCCACTACGGCTTCGTGATCGACCGGACCGGCCCTCGGGCAGGTCCGGTCTGAACGCTCACGCCCCGATCCGGCGCAAGGCGCGATCAGGTTGGAATTCCCCAACCGAAGCCGGATGTAGTGTCTCGTCATGCATCAGGGGGCGCGGAAGCAGACGGTCGAGCAGGAGTTGGCCAAAGATCCAGGCACCCAGATCGGACTCCGCGTTGATATGTCCTGCCTCGCCCGCGTCCTCGAATTCGCTTCCCCAAGCCCGAGCCAGTTCCTGCGCCTGACCAAAGCCGATGTAGGGATCGTTCCTGCTGGCCACGACGATCGAGGGAAACGGCAGTTCGCCTTGCGGGAATGGCGCGAAGCGGGTGAGGCGGCGGTCGATGGGGCGCACCTCCACATCGGGAGGCGCCACCAGCAGGGCCCCGAGGACCTTGCCGTCGCGCGGTTGTTCGAACTCGGCCCACCAAGCCACCGCGAGGCAACCCAGACTGTGGGCGGCAAGCACGACGGGACGGTCAGCGCGCGCAATGGCGAGGTTGATCTTGTTGACCCACGTGTTGCGATGTGGATCGTCCCAGAGTCCGAGATCGACCCTGTGGCAATCGGGTATCGCCTCTTCCCACAGTGATTGCCAGTGGCCGGGGCCGCTGTTGCCCAGTCCGGGAACGGTGAGGATGAGTGGATCGCCGCTGCGATCGTGGCTGCTGCCTTGAGTCATCTGCGTGTCTCCTGAAACGGAAAAGCCGGTCGACTCGGTCTACGTCCCGACGCCGAATCCAGATAACTCAACTATAAGAGTAGACAATGGCGAAGCGACGGTCCGCCAGCTTTTTGCGCCGGATCACCACGCGTCAGCTCAAGGGGGGGAGCGGAGCGTTGACGACCTGAAAGGCGTGCTTGGCCGAACAACCAAGGCCAATCAGGACTGCGCGGGCGACCTCGGCGGGATAGTCGGCGGAAGTCTCATCACGCAGCTGGGTGAACAAGGCGGACAAGGTTCCGCCCAGCACGAGATCACGCCCGATGCGATCGTCGGTCAGCTGGAAAATGCCTGCTTCCACCCCCTCGGCGACGGTCTGCCTGGCCTGCGAGTAGGTTTCGGCACCGAATACGATCCCGCTTGCGGAGAGATTGACGATCGACCAGGCCCAGCGCGGGTCGCTGCGGCCCCTTTCAAGATAATAGCGGATGGCGGTGGCGAGGCGCTCTGCCCCCACAGGCAGGGTGTTGAGAACAGCGGTGACCCGCGCAAGGAAATGATGACCGACTTCGTAGGTCAGTGCCTCGCGCAGTTCCTCCATGCCGGAAAAATGATTGTAGAATGTCTGGCGCGTGATGCCGGCAGCCTCGCAGACTTCTTCGACGCGACAGTGCAGTCCGGTTTCGCGCCCGTAAATCTCGAAGGTTTCGGCGAGAATTCGCGCACGCGTGCGGGCACGCCGTTCGCGTCCGATTTCGGCGCGGCGTTCGCTGTCAATCTTGCGCTTGCGAGGCGTGGCAGACGTCATGATTCCCGACTATCCGGCAATTCCCGCTCCGTCCACGCCTGCCGTTCGCGAAATTCGCTCGCCGTGAAACCTGTGCGGGTTTTGAAAAAGCGGGCGAAATAGGCCGGATCGACGAAGCCCAACGAGTAGGCGACCTGCGCCACGCTGGCACCGGTAAAGGCCAGCTTGCGCTTGGCTTCGAGGACGATCCGGTCATGGACAAGGTCTGCAGGGCCCCGCCCGGTCAAGGCCTTGGTAGCGCGCGTGAGCGTCGACGGTGTGGTGGCCAAGGCGGCCGCGTAGGCCGCAACGCTCCAGCGGTCGCGGAAGTGCGCTTCGATCAGGTTGCGCAGGCGCGCGACGAGCCTTTCTCGCGGATCGTGGACCGTTTGCTGGTCGGCGTCGGCCGAGACGCAAAGCGCCGATGCAAGGATCAACCCGACTTGCGCCAGCAGCGCATCGCCGACCAGTTCCCCCTGCGTCAATTGCTCGTCGAGATCCTGCAAGAGCCAGGCGAGGCGCGAGACGAATGAAGATGAACCGGGCAGATCTACAGCCAGAGATTGCCCCTGCAACTTGCCCAAGCCGGAAAGCAGATGGGCCAGCCGGGGATCGCTGACGAGATCAGCGGCGAGAGACAGAACCCAGCCCTGCGCCCCATTGGCGAAGCGAAATGCATGGGCGCACGACGGCGGAACGAGGATCAGGGCGGGTGCGCGCAGCGTCCTGGACGCAGATCCTTCAGCGTGGCGGCATTCACCGCCTTCAAGCAGGAGCAACTGAATCATGTGCGGATGCACGTGCGGGTCGATTGTCCAATCATGCAGAATGGATCGATCGCGAATCCGCTCAAGATGGATGAACTCGGGAGGCAGCGAAACGCCGGCCTCACCGTAGAGGGCATAGTGCCTTAGCGACGCTCCGTTCATGAGGCGATCGTGCACGCCATGCGTGAAATGTGCAAGCATTCGCCTGTCTCTCGCATGGCCACCAGCCGCCACTTCAGCCGATGATCGGGCGACTGAGCGAGAGGAAACGAAATGGCAGAAAATGTCATCGAACGGACAGCGTTCCGCTTCGACCCTTATTCCCCGGAAACCGACGCCGATCCCTTTCCGGCATACAGGACCTTGCGGGACCAATACCCCTGCTTCTGGTCGGAAGAGGCCGGCAAGTGGGTGCTTTCGCGCTACGATGACGTGCTTGCCGCCTTGCAGGACTGGCGCACCTATTCGTCCGCCAAAGGTAATCTGGTAGACGAATTTCCCGGCCGTGCAGGCTCAACGCTCGGGTCGAGCGATCCGCCGCGCCATGACAGACTGCGGGCGCTGATCCAGTCAGCCGTGACGAAGCGGGCGCTGGAGCACATCATCGAGCCGGCCCGGGCCTCGGCACGACGCCATCTCGCCGCTCTGGCCGACAAGCCGGTTTTCGACCTCGTCGGAGACTATACCTCGCGCCTGACGGTCGACCTGTTATTCTACCTGTTCGCCCTTCCAGAAGAAGGTGCGGACGAGGTGCGCGCGAATGCCGTACTGATGGTGCAGACCGATCCCGTCACGCGCCAGAAAGCGACAGAGCATCTCGCGGCCTTCCACTGGATGGCAGACTATGCCGAAAGGCTCGTCGCCGATCGCAAGCGCGCTCCAGGCGAGGACCTCCTTTCCAACTTCATCACGGCCGAAATCGACGGCGAGAAGCTGCTCGACAAGGAAGTGCAACTCACTGTCACGACGCTGATCATGGCCGGAATCGAGAGCCTGTCAGGCTTCATGGCAATGTTCGGCCTCAACCTTGCCGATCACCCTGGGGCACGACGGGCGCTTGTGGCCGATCCCTCGCTCATCCCCGATGCGATCGAGGAATCGCTGCGGTTCAATACGTCGGCCCAGCGATTCAAGCGGACGCTCACGCGTGACGTCGAACTTCATGGGCAAGTTATGAAGGCCGGAGACGCCGTTATCCTGGCTTATGGAGCGGCCAATCGCGACGAGCGCATGTTCGCCAATCCCGATGTCTACGACATCACGCGAAAGGCCAAGCGTCACCTTGGATTTGGCGGCGGCGTCCACGCGTGTCTGGGATCGGCGATCGGCAGGGTGGCGACCCAGATTGCCTATGAGGAACTGCTGAGGGTCGTTCCGGAGTTTGCCCGCATCGACGATCGGCTCGAATGGGTATCGTCGTCAAACTTCCGCAGCCCGAAAGCGTTGAGACTCAAAAAGGACACCTGATCCGGCACGGAGGCTCGGGATGCGGCGGGTCATGCACGACTCGTCGCAATGACGAAACGCCAGCACTTGCGTAAGCAGTGCCTTGCATACAATTTCCCGGCCAATGAACAAAAACCGGGGTCTCGCATAATGGTTCCTGATCGGCGCCGATTTCTGGGCGCCCTTGCCGCAACTGTGGGTAGCATGGCCGTATCCGGCCAGCCTGCGCTGGCGGTGACACCTCCAAAGCCGATCGAACCGACGCCGTTCGCCAAGCCGACGCCGCCGCTGATGGTGCAGCGCGCCTTGGCTGCGCTCGATGCGCATGGCCGCAATATCCGCAACCGCGACCTCGTCGGCCTCGTCGATTTTGCGCAGGCTTCGCGCGAGGCGCGTTTCCACCTGATCGACATTGAAGGCGGCAAGGTCATTTCCTCGCATCTCGTTGCCCACGGCAGCGGCTCCGACCCGGCCAACAGCGGTTGGGTACAGCGCTTTTCCAACGAAATGGGGTCCAACGCCTCAAGCCCGGGCGCCTTCCTTACCGGCGCCGCCTACTACGGGAAGCACGGGCGCTCGCGTCGCCTGATCGGCCTTGAAGACGCGAACAGCGCCGCGCTGGAACGCGGCATCGTCATTCATGCCGCGTCCTATGTCGATCCCGACATGGCGCGCACGCAAGGCCGCATCGGCCGCAGCCAGGGCTGCTTTGCGTTTTCGAGCGGCGACATCGGCAGCGTGCTTGACCGACTGGGCGAAGGCCGCCTCCTCTTCGCAACGAAGTAGACCGCTCACTCCCCGTTCGCGCCGGCCGAAGGAGGCACCAGCTCGTCCGGAATTAAGTCATTATGGATATAACTCTTATGGTTAAGTTCGACTTAATTACAAATCTTACGATTCGTTAAACTGCGGACACGCAAAAACCCCTGTGCGGGGCGCGAAAGCTTCTGGTGCTTTCTCCCGCGGCGATAACTGCACTTCGGGGGGCATTCATGATTGCAAGGAAGTATCTGGCCGCGGCGGCAGCCGTGGCGATGGTCAGCTTCGGCTCGCAGGGAGCATTGGCTGGCACACGCGCCGACGACAACAAGGTGATCTATCCCGCTCCGGCCGCGGCCCCTGCTGCATCGAGCCAAGCACAAGGGCCGAAAGGCGGATTTCCTTCGACACCCGGTCTTTCGATCGCGCAGATCAAGGCCAATGACAACGCCGCGTTCAAGCGCAAGAGCCGCGGCACCTGACAATAGCCCGATAACCCAAGCTTGCGCCTCGTCAGCCCGTCTGGCGGGGCGCTTGCGCATCCGGACAATCTGCGAGTCTTGCCTTCAAGGCATCAAGCAGCCACGCACGGGCTGGTCCGATCGGGCAATCGCGCCGCCAAAGTGCATGGAACCGGTAGCTGACACCAGGAGCCTCGGGGACGGCGAGCCGGACAAGGCGGCCCGACGCCAGATCGCCGCTTACGACATGGAGCGGCATATTGCCCCAGCCGATGCCCTCGCGCATGAGCGCATGGCGCGCACCGAGATCACCCAGACGCCATGTATTGGCCGAATAGACCGAAAAGTCCTTGCCTTCGGTAAGCCGCGAACGATCGGTCAGCACAAGCTGGCGGTGCTTGCGGACTTCGCCGGGAGGGATCACGGCCATGCGCGCAAGCGGATGGCCCGGTGCCGCAACGGGGACCATTTCGACTTCGCCTATGGCTATGCGTTGGAGCTCGGTCTGCGGTAGAAGTTCGGGACCTCCAATGCCGAGATCGGCCTCACGATCGATGACGAGTGCGGCAATCGCGCCCAGTGCCTCGACGTGCAGTCGCAGCCGCACCGTGGGGAACTGCTGCTGGAATTCGCGCAGGACGGCGGCGATCAGGCTGGTGGGAAACATGACGTCCACCGCAAGGCCGAGTTCGGCCTCGAGCCCCTGGTTGAAGCCGAGAACTCCCGCCATGAGCGCGTCAACATCGTCGGCAACTGCACGCGCCTGCGCCAGGACCGCCTTTCCTGCCTCGGTAAGAACTGGCTTCCTCGATCCCTCCCGATCGAACAATGACACACCCAGCTGCGCCTCCAGCATGGTAATTCCGTAGCTTACCACAGAGATCGCGCGCGAGAGCTTGCGCGCAGCCCCGTTGAAGCTGCCCTCATCGACAACCGCGAGGAACAGGCGAAGCTGGTCGAGAGTTGGCTGGCCGATGTTCATGCGATTAGCTTTCAACTCTCTAGAACATTCTGAACCAATTTATCGGGATATTCCGATAGCAAAGCAAACCCTATCTACGCTCCAACAGGGCGACATTGTCCCGAACCGGAGAAATCCCATGACCCAGACCACCGCCACCACGGCCCATATCGAGTTGCGCCCCTTCGCGACGCTCGGCGCTGCTAACCACGGCTGGCTCGATGCCCATCACCATTTCTCGTTCGCAGAATACCACGATCCCGAGCGGGTCAACTGGGGCGCGCTGCGCGTGTGGAACGATGACAGGATCGCTGCGCGTACCGGCTTCCCGCCACATCCGCACCGCGACATGGAAATCATCACCTACGTGACCAAGGGCGCGATCACGCACAAGGACAGTCTGGGCAACCAGGGCCGCACCGAGGCGGGCGACGTTCAGGTCATGTCGGCCGGGACCGGGATCCAGCACTCGGAATACAACGTGGAGGACGAGGAAACCCGCCTGTTCCAGATCTGGATCATTCCCGATCGCCGTGGCCACGCGCCAAGCTGGGGTGCGCGCCCCTTCCCCAAGGACAGCCGCGAGGGGCGTTTCGTGCCTTTGGCTTCCGGGATCACGGGGGATCAGGACGTGTTGACGATCAATGCCAATGCCAGGGTTCTGGGCGCGACGGTCAAGGCCGGCGAGACCATCCGCTATGTGCTGACGCCCGAGCGCCACGCCTATCTGGTTCCTGCGACCGGCCGCATCCGCATTGCCGACATCGAAGCTAACGCTCGCGATGGCGTGGCAATCACGGGCGCGAACGAAATCGTCGTTACCGCCATCGAAGATGCCGAACTCGTCCTCGTCGATGCCGCCTGACCCAACATCATTTCACAACTGGAGTATCCCGATGACCCGTACCGCTTCCCCCCAGATCGTGCCGCTGATCGTCGAGCGGTGGAGCCCGCGCGCTTTTGACGGCTCGGCCGTGCCGCAGGCCGATCTCGACGTGATCTTCGAGGCCGCAGGACTCGCCGCGAGCGCCTACAACTACCAGCCCTGGCGTTTTGCCTACGCGCACAAGGGCGATGCGAACTTCGATGTGTTCCTGTCGGCTCTGGTGCCGTTCAACCAGTCATGGGCCAAGGATGCAGGCGTGCTGGTCTTCGCGGTGTCCGACGAATTCATGCGCTCGGACAAGGGCAACAACCCGAACCACAGCCACAGCTTCGACACCGGAGCCGCCTGGGCCAGCGCCGCACTTCAGGCATTCGCGATGGGCTATCATACCCATGGCATGACCGGTGTGGACTTCGAAAAGGCCGCGCAAGTTCTGAACCTGCCCGAAGGTTTCCGCGTGGAAATGGCGTTCGTCATCGGCAAGCAGGGCGATGCTGCTCAGCTTCCCGAGGGTCTGCGCGAACGCGAAGTGGTGAGCGACCGCAAGCCGGTGAGCGAGATCGCGTTTTCCGGTCCATTCACGGCCTAACGCACGAGTGGCGCCGCCCGCGCGTTTTCGCTAGGGCGGCGCCATGCTTCGCATCAATGAACTGAAACTGCCGCTGGATCACGCCGCCGAAGACCTTCCGGTGGCGATCTGCGCGCGCCTTGGCATCGAGGCGAGTGACCTCGAGCGCTTCCAGATTTTCCGTCGCGGCAACGACGCTCGCAAGAAGCACGCAATCCTGCTGACCTATGTGGTCGATTGCGTGATCCGCAACGAGGCCGAGGTTTTGGCGCGCTTCGAAGCCGACCAGAATGTCAGGCCGACGCCGGATACGTCCTACAAGTTTCCCGTGATGGCGCCTGCCGGATGGGAGGGCGAACGGCCGGTGGTCATCGGCGCGGGACCATGCGGACTACTGGCCGCCCTGATCCTCGCCCAGATGGGCCTGAAGCCGATCATCATCGAACGCGGCAAGGCTGTGCGCGAGCGCACCAAGGACACCTGGGGCCTGTGGCGCAGGTCGGTGCTGACGCCTGAATCGAACGTCCAGTTCGGCGAAGGCGGCGCAGGCACCTTCTCGGACGGCAAGCTCTACAGCCGCATCAAGGACCCGCGCCATCTTGGACGCAAGGTACTGGTCGAGTTCGTCAAAGCCGGGGCACCCGACGATATCCTGACCGAAGCCCATCCCCACATCGGCACCTTCCGTCTGGTGACGATGGTGATGTCGATGCGCGAGACCATCGAGAAGCTGGGCGGCGAGTACCGATTCCAGACGCGCGTCGAGAACTTCGAGATCGAGACCGGCACTGATGGCATGCGCCGAATGGTGGGTCTGCACCTGTCGGACGGTTCGTTTCTGCCCGCACGCCATGTCATCATGGCCGTGGGTCATTCTGCGCGCGACACGTTCCAGGTCCTTTATGATCGGGGCGTGCACATCGAGGCCAAGCCTTTTGCCATCGGCGTGCGGATCGAGCATTCGCAAAGCTGGATCGATACCGCACGCTATGGTCCGAGTGCAGGGAACAAGATCCTTGGCCCTGCGGCCTATTCCATTTCGCACAAGTGCAGCAACGGACGTACTGTCTATTCCTTTTGCATGTGCCCGGGCGGACGCGTGGTCGCCGCCACGAGCGAAGAGGGCCGCGTCGTGACGAACGGCATGAGCCAGTACTCGCGCGCCGAGTTCAATGCGAACTCGGGACTGGTGGTCGATATCGACCCGAGCCGCGACTATCCCGGCGGACCGATGGCGGGCATGGCTTTCCAGCGCCACTGGGAAAGCCTCGCGTTTGAGGCCGGCGGGCGCAACTACATGGCGCCCGGGCAGAAGCTCGGAGATTTTCTGGCCGATCGGCCTTCGACCGAGTTCGGCAGCGTGATCCCGAGCTACAAGCCCGGCGTGCACCTGACCGAACTCAAGACATGCCTGCCGGACTACGTGATTGAATCCATCCGCGAAGCACTGCCGGTTTTCGGCCGCATGGTCCCCGGCTACGATCATCCCGACGTGGTAATGACCGGCGTCGAGACGCGGACCTCCTCCCCGGTCAAGATCACACGCGGCGCCGATTGCCAGAGTCTCAACACGCAAGGCCTGTACCCGGCAGGTGAAGGCGCGGGCTATGCTGGCGGCATTCTTTCGGCAGCCGTCGACGGGATCAAGGTGGCTGAGGCGCTGGCTGCGCAAATCCTCAAGTGAACAAGCAGGCTTTCGATGTAATCGTGCTCGGCGCGGGCGCGGCAGGGATGATGGCCGCGCTTACCGCCGGACAGCGCGGGCGGCGCGTGTTGCTTGTCGATCATGCCGATGCACCCGGCAAAAAGATCCTGATCTCGGGCGGGGGGCGCTGCAACTTTACCAACATCCACACGGCGGCCGACCGCTACATTTCGGAAAATCCGCATTTCGCGCGCTCTGCGCTTGCCCGATACACGCCTGCCGATTTCATCGATCTGGTCGGGCGACACGGCATCGCCTGGCACGAGAAAACCCTCGGCCAGTTGTTCTGCGATGGTTCGGCCAAGGCCATCGTCGAGATGCTGGTCCAGGAATGCCGAGACGGCGGCGTCATGTTCGCTTTCGGTCAGGGGGTCTCGGCACTGGATCATTCCGACGGGCTGTTTCGGATCACATTGGACGGACTCATTCGTGAAGCACCCTCGCTGATTCTTGCCACCGGCGGGCTCTCGATCCCCAAGATGGGCGCGACAGGTTTCGCGCTCGACATCGCGCGCCGGTTCGGACTGCCTGTGGTGCAGACGCGCCCCGCGCTGGTGCCGTTCACGCTCGGCGAAGACGAGGCGCTGTTCCGCTCGCTTTCCGGCGTTTCGCTGGACGTAGTCGCAAGCGCCGGAAAGACGGCGTTCCGCGAAGCAGCGCTGTTCACCCATCGCGGGATGTCGGGCCCCGCCATGCTGCAGGTCTCGTCCTACTGGCAGCATCGCACGCCGATCCATGTGGATTTCCTGCCCGATGCGGATGGCGAATGGCTGCTGGAGGAGAAGCGCTCCCGCCCTCGCGCAACCTTGCGATCGACCCTTGCGCGCCGCTTGCCCGAGCGCCTTGCCGAAACGCTCGCCGACCGGCTCGGCATGGAGGGGGAACTTGGCAATTGCCGGGATGCGGCCTTGCGCACCGTTCAGGACCGGCTGGCGCGCTGGGCGTTTACGCCGAACGGCACCGAGGGCTATGCCAAGGCCGAGGTTACTGCTGGTGGAATTTCCACACGTGCCCTTTCACAGAAGACGATGGAAGCGATCAAGGTCCCGGGTCTCTATGCGATTGGCGAGGCTGTCGACGTGACGGGGTGGCTTGGCGGCTACAACTTCCAGTGGGCCTGGGCGAGTGGCCGGGCAGCAGGCGAAGCTGCCTGATCGTCAGTCGATAAGATCGAGGTAGGCCACAACGTCGTTGTCAGTCGCGATGAACAGACCCGCCTGGACTTCTTCAGGCTGTGCGGCCGCCATGGCCAGCGCCTGTGCCAAAGGGGCGTAGCACAAGGTTTCGGCTGAACCGCCATCCGGTCCATCGCCCAGATAATAGAGACGGACCGTGGCATCGTGATAGGTCGTACGCATGACCAGGCCATGCCAGCCCGCAAGAGGGCTGTCATCCGCAGAGTTGCTGGCCTGTGCCTTGCCCATCTGGCACGTGGCAATTCATCCAAAATTAATCCGCCGGTTCGTTGATCGCTGGGCAACGGCACGACAATGTAACGTAGAAGAATGCCTGCCTCGACGTCGCAAGGGATCGGCGGTCATGGTCGGGCGGGGGATTATCGCATCAATGCCGGAAACTACGCGCAGCACAGCGTCATGCGGCGGCAGGACCGAACGGGTGAGCGCGAGGGCAACCTTGTCTCGGGGTTTGCACGCGTGAACGCATTGCGGCTCAAGCTGTGGATGGCGCTCGTCTTCGTCCTGTTCATGGTGGCGGTGCCCGGCGTGATCGCCAGTCACGCCATCAAGATCGTGCGTGCGCAATACGCGCGCGCGGAAGCCTCGTCGCAAAGCCTGAGCGCCTACCAGCGTCTGGCCGTGCTGGGCTATACCCTCCAGCAGGAGCGGTCTGCCGATCCGAAGGCGTTCGAACGTGACTTCCAGCTCTATATCGACGGCGTGCGTTCGCACGTGACCAATACCGAGCGCTATATCAATGCCGAAATCCGCCTGATCAGCGAAGCCTCGCTGCAGCGTACCAAGCGGGCCGAACGGATCGAACAGGAACTGCGGCAGCGGGAAAACCTGCAGAAGATCGGTGCCAGCCTTGAAAAAACGCTTGGTGGACAACCCGATACGGTCTGGGAAGATCTCACGTTCGAGGCGATCAAGAACGAGGAACGCGAATCCCGCGAATTTCAGCGGGATTCGATCGAGACATTCGCCAGCGTCACCGACACGCTGACCTTCACTCTGACGATCATGAGCATCTGCGGATTGCTGGCGATCGTGTGGGGACAGCGCCAGATCATCCGCCCACTGGGAAATTTGTGGCAGGGCACCCAAGCCATGGCCGACGGGCGCTATGAGGAACGCGTGCCCGAGATCGGCACCACTGAATTTCGCACGATTGCCGGCAGCTTCAATACGATGGCAGCGCGCGTCGAAGATGCGGCGCGCACGATGCAGCAGACCAACGAGGAACTCGAACGCGCGGTATCCCGCCGCACCATGGAGCTTGCCGCCACCAACCGCTCGCTCGAACGCGCAAACCGCCTGCGCCAGCAGTTCCTTGCCGATGCCAGCCACGAATTGCGCACGCCGCTTTCGATCATGCGCAGCGAGGCCGAGATCACGCTTCGCAAGAGCGACGCTGAGATCATCGATCTGCGTTCAGGCCTCGATCGTGTGGTGAGGCTGGCCGCTCTGATGGGAGAGATGATCGAGGACATGCTTCGCGTGGCGCGCGCCGAAGAGCCCATGCTGCACGTGAGCATCGAACCTGTGGACGTTGTCGAAGCGGTGCGCGGATGCATCGACGATTTCCATCGCGTGATCGAGGCAGACGACGGAAGCATCAAACTTGTCGAGGCACCGTCACGGCTGATGATCGAGGGTGACAGGACCCGTCTGGATCAGGTCATCCGCATCGTGGTCGACAATGCCGTCTGCTATTCCGATCACGCCCCCCAAGTCGAGATCGCAATCCGGGAAGACGAAGGGCAGGCGCTCATCGCAATTTCCGACAAGGGAGACGGCATCTCTCCCGATGAAATACCCCACCTTTTCCAACGGTTCCGGCGTGGCAGCCGTAAAGTTGGCAACGGACAAGGCTTGGGCCTTTCGATCGCGCGCTCGATTACCGAAGCGCTGGGAGGAACCATCAGCCTCGAAAGCCGCTTGCAGGAGGGAACAACGGTGTCGATCAGCCTTCCGCTGATGCCGGTCGCTGTGACGCATGACGAGAACTGCGCATGAAGATACTGATCATTGAAGACGAAGTGGAACTCGCAGGCGCACTTCATCGCGGCCTTACCCAGGAGGGTTTCAAGGTCACGATGGCCACAGACGGCGCAACCGGCCTGGAGCTTGCGACAACCGTTGGGTTTGACTTCATCCTGCTCGACGTGACGCTGCCGGACATGAGCGGTTTCGACGTCTGCGCGCGCTTGCGTGAAGTGGGCCTGCCCACGCCGATCATCATGGTCACCGCGCGTGACGACGTCGCGGACCGTATTCGCGGTCTCAAGGGCGGCGCGGATGACTATCTGCCCAAGCCGTTCGCTTTCGAGGAACTGCTTGCCCGCATGGATGCGGTCAAGCGCCGGATCGAGCGACCTGCCGGCAGTTCGATCCAGTCCGACGGCAGCGTCTCGGTGGGTGATCTGCATTTCGATCCCCGCACGATGGCCCTTACCCGGGGCGGCACCCCGGTGCAGCTTACAGTCAAGGAAATGGGCGTGCTGCGCCTGCTGATGGAATCGCCCGGCAAGGTCATCTCGCGTGCGGAAATCCTGCGCGCGGTCTGGGGCATCGAGGACGATCCCTTGACCAATATCGTCGAGGTCTACCTCAGCCGCCTGCGCCGCAAACTCCACGCACTCGGGCCGCCTGTCGTGGAGAATGTGCGCGGGTTCGGATACCGGCTTACCGCCTGAGACAACGCCTGAGACAACGCCTGAGACAGGGAGGCGCGCGATGGCAACGCGCCTCTCGCCTCAAGCTTGCAACCCGAGCCAGTGGTTCAGGCGCGGCGTCCGCCGCAGGATCAGGTTTTCGATCAGGAACATCCCGACAAGCGAGATCGCCAGCATCGGCAGCAACGCCGCAAGGACGATCAGCCCCCCCCATACCCCCCGGCCGACCTTCCTCCCCTGCGCCGGTGGCGGTGCGCCAAGCGTTCCGGACGGTCTGCGCCTGCGCCACATCACGAAGCCGGTGACGCTCATCGTGACCAGCATCAACGCGGTAGCGACCCCGACGAGTTGATTGAACAGCCCGAACAGCTGGCCTTCGTGCCAGGCCACCCCATAGCCGACGACCCGGTCAATCGGGTGCTTGTCGGCAAAGGTCTCGCGAGAGATTTCGCGCCCCGTCCGGGCATCGTAGACGATCGAGACGCGCAAGGGCCGGTTTGGCGCTTCGGACCGGACAGCCCAGCCTGGCGCTGCCTTGGTGCCGAACCGTCCGGGCGCGCCGGGCGGCGTCACCACGACTGGAAATGCGAGGTGTTCGCCCCGCGCCTTTGCCACGATCTCCGTCAGGAATGGGCCCGCAGGTCCGTGGCCTTCGTGGCCGGGCACCGCGTGTGACGAATGCGCAGCTCCGGCCATCATCGCGCCATGATCATGCTCTGCGTGTTCGCCCGCATCCGGGGCGCGCCCGCCGATCGTCCAGTCCTGTGCGCCCTTCTGCCAGCCCATTTCGGCACGCCCGACCTTGAACGCGCTACCCCAGACATCGGCCCAGGGCAGGCCGGTTACCAGCAGGACCAGAGCGAGACCGGAAACCCAGAAGCCGGTCACGGCATGCATGTCGCGCCAGGCCGCGCGGGCGCCCAGATGCAGACGCGGCCATACCACGCCTGCGCCTCCCCTGCCCCTTGGCCACCACAAGTACAGTCCGCTTGCGATCATCACGATGGCCCAACTTGCTGCCAGCTCAACGATCCAGCTACCGCGCGGACCGAGCAGCAACTGCCCATGGATGTCGTGGACGACGGCCATGATCCGCCACTGTGGATCGAGCGATCCCATGACGTCGCCTTGCGGAGACATGAATACGTCACGCATCGTGCCGTCACGCAATCCGATGTGTACCATGGCCGCATCGCCTTCGGCCCGGGGCAAGCGGTAGGAATGGAAGCTCGAACCGGAAAATGCCTTCAGTGCGGCAGCGACCTGATCGTCAGGCGAGACGGCGTGATACATCGGATAGTCGGCATAGAACCGCTCCTCCCATGCCTCGACCTCGGGCTTGAACAAGTAGATCGCGCCGGTGACCGACAGCAGGACGACCATCGGCATCACGAACAGCCCGGCATAGAAATGCCAGCGCCAGATCGCGCGATAGAGCGACGCGCCGCTCACAGCCGCCACCCGGCTTCGATAATGAACGTGCGTTGCGGATAGGGGTGAAACACCCAGGCCCTGTCGTTGGTGAGATTGTCGACACCGGCCGACACGCGCAGCGCCTGGGTTACGTTCCAGTTCACCCGCGCATCCAGTGCGAACAATTCGGAGGTGAAGCCGAAGGTATCGCCGCGCTGCAGGCCGAACAGGTCGGTGTTGGGCCGGCTCGCATAGCGCATGCCGAGCGAGGCGACGACCGTGTCGGACAGGGCGTAGCGAAGATTGCCGTTGATCCGCCAGCGCGGAATGCGCGGAAATTGCACGCCTTCTGCAAGCGGATTGGACGGGTTGCGCAACGTCCTTGAATCAATCCACGCGCCATTGATATCCATGTCCACGCCATCTATCGGCCAGTCGCGCATCTCGCCGATCAGCTCGAAACCGTATTGCCGGGTCAGGGCGATGTTCTTGAAGCTGCCGGTGGTCACGCCGTTCTGATTGAAGCCGGTGAAGGCGAAGATCGTGTCACGCACGCGCTGGTAAAAGGCCGATCCGGTCAGCTTGATGCGCCCGAAATCATGGCCCACCAGCAGATTGGCATCCCGGCTTCGTTCCGGACGGAGGTTGGGATCGAAGCTGTTGACGTTGAAGGTGCCGTCGCCATTGAGGCTGCCCTGAAACAGTTCGCCGACCGTCGGATAGCGCGTCGCCGTGGCAAGGCTCACTTGCACTGAAGTGCCATCCGCAAGGCGGTATTCAAGCGACAGGCTGGGATCAACCGAATCCTTGGTACGCGCAACGTAGACGTTGGAGATTGTCTGGCCGGCAAGCACCCCCGTGCCAATCCGGGCCAGACCCCCGCGATAGGCGCGCCAGTTGTCATAGCGCACCCCGCCAGTAACGGTCAGAGCATCGAACAGCAGGCGGGCCTCGGCCCAGGCAGATATCTGGCGGGTGCGTCCCAAAGTGCGGGTCGCGAAGGTCTTGCCCGCTGCGCTCTGCCAGTTGCCAAGGTTGTAGCGCGTCTGATCGGTGCGGTAGGCATTTGCGGTGAAACCCAAGGCCAGTTCACGTCTGTCGGTCTTGTTCTCGAGCGTCAGGTCACCGGTCCACCAGCCGGTAGGTCCCTGCCCCGCAAGCGTTCCTGCGCCGTTGGTCTTTCCGGTAGCATAGCCGTTTGACGTGAAACCGTCAGAGCGCAGGATCTGGTAGGTCGAGACACCCAGCCGCGCGGTCGTGTCTTCGCCCAGCGGTGCTGCAAGCTTCAGCCCGGCCAGCAATTCGTCCCGAAGCGTTTTCGAGAATGTCACGCCTGATGCCGTGTAGGCCTGCGATCCGATGATGACCCGACCCTCGCAGACCACGTTGCCGCCCGCATCTCGCAAGTAGCAGTCAGGCGCCGTCTGGCTGTCCTCGTTATGCCAATAGGCAAAGAGCAATTGCCCGCTCAGTGCCCCATCGTCATAGCCGATCTTGAGCTTGGCCTGTTCCTGCGTGATCCTCGCGGGAGATTGCGCGGCGAAATAGGGGTTGGAGGCGGTGCCTGGCGCAGCGGGTATGCCGGTGCCGGCGGCGGCGGCCCGGACATGTTCAGGATCGACGATAGCGCCGGAGACCGCCGTACCACCGGTGCCGTTTACGGGCGACAGGCCAAGGAACGTCATCGGCTGACCGGTGTTGCGAAAGAAGCGGCCGGTCAGTCGCGCCGACCATGGCCCATCCTGCTGCTTCAGGCCGAACCCCGCTTCAGCCGAACCGCCCCAGTAGCTGTCATGCGTCGAGAACTCGTCATAGGGCTGAGCGAAGCCCTGCACGGTCGCAAACGCTTCAGTAGCCTCGGGTTCACGCGTGGAAATGTTGACGATCCCGCCCATCGAGTTGCCGACATAACGCGCGCTATAGGGACCGTAGACGATATCGAACTGTTCGACCTCACCCGGCCCTACCACGCCCCACTTGGGCGCGAACCCGAAGCTGTTGCCGAGGAAGTTGGAAACGACGAACCCGTCGACCATGACCAGCGTCCTCGCGCTCTGGGTCGAATGGGTTCCGCGAAAGCCCGGAACACCATTGCTGTCGCCCGGGTAGCGTTTGCGCACGAAGAAGTCGGGCGCATACTTCATCAGGTCTTCGGTGTTGAACGCGTTGATCGCGGCGAACTGCTCCTGCCCAAGACTGACAGAGAGGCCGCGAGGCTCGATCTCGATCGGCGCATCGCGCTGCCCGACCACAAGGATCGATATTGCGGGGGTTTCGGCGGTCTCTTCCTCGGCAAGTGCTGGCGTGGTGACGACAAGCGCAGTGGCCAGCGCAGTCAGGGAAATCTTCATGTAGGTCGTATCCGTCTTCCGGCCCGCGCCGGTCGCTCGCGCGGGCTGCTCAACAAGGCCGCTTGATAGCGGCAGGCTGTGCTGTCAGGAGAAGACGGGCGGTGCGCGCAACGGAGGGCGAATTCGCCGCCCTGGCGTAATCAAGGGCAGCGTTACAGGCAGGAAACCCAGCAGGGCGATGAACGCGAGTGCCAGCGCCAGCAGCACCGG
Source organism: Novosphingobium sp. HNCC26DJ243 (assembly GCF_057180545.1). Classification (NCBI taxonomy): domain Bacteria; kingdom Pseudomonadati; phylum Pseudomonadota; class Alphaproteobacteria; order Sphingomonadales; family Sphingomonadaceae; genus Novosphingobium; species Novosphingobium sp. HNCC26DJ243. The sequence goes on from NZ_JBXUGN010000001.1 coordinate 613,411, forward strand.
ATCAGCGCCCGAAACCCCCGCAGCACAATGCCCTGCGAACGAGCAACTTTCACCGGATTTGGATTTCGACGATCCGCGCTCAACCTGCTTTGCCGGAATGACGATTTCGCGCGAAACGGCATGATCGCCGCTGGCGTCGGCACAGATGGCGACGGTGAGCACCCGGTTGCCGGTCTCGATCATGAAGCCCGCCGGCACCAGCGCCTTGATGGCAAGCGCAAGCACGATGACCGCAAAGGCCATGCCGCGCCGCGCCGCCAGGAAGTTCCGTAGTGCCCCCATGATGCCCGCGCGCTTAGCCGCTTGGCGCGCGCCTGTCACCGCCAGCACGCATTAAAAGTTCGTGAGCCAGACTTGTCGCAAAAAATCCCGCGAACCCGGTTGACCACTCCCCCGCCTCCGGTTAGGAGCGCGCCCTGTCTTGCAGACATAACCAATCTGCATCAAGGGGCGGAGTAGCTCAGCTGGTTAGAGCAGCGGAATCATAATCCGCGTGTCGGGGGTTCGAGTCCCTCCTCCGCTACCAACTAGATCACAGAAAAATATATTGTTTATGGCGCGCGTTGATGCAGCGTCTGTTCCAACCCCTGGCTATTCTCGCGTCGGGGCACGCACGAGCGCCACAACGAGCAGCGCGCTGCCGGAGCCGAACGCCGCCAGCGAGATGCCGAGTACGATCTTGCGGAACAGCTTTTGCGCCAGCAAGTGCTGAATGTCGCTGAACATCGGGAATGGCTGCAATGGCACGCGGTGCCTCGGGAATGCGACGCACGATCACGCGCGCGCCAAGAGCAACCGGAATGCCGATCGCTACCACGATCTTCATTGCAACGCCCCACCCGAATGTTTGTGCTGCAAATCCGGCTTGCATCATCCCGAGCGCAACGCCCGACAATCCGCCAGTCTGGAAAATGCTGAACGCCGTCGCGATTTCGCTCGGCGTAATTCTCGGCAATGATCGAGAAGCTTGCGGGGTAACAGCCCGCCTAACCTACTCCCACCAGCATCCTTGCCACAATCAGCGCGGCGAATGTGCCTGGAAGGCCCGATGCGATCGTCATCAGGCTCCAGAGGAACACGCGATCGGCATAAGCCACGCATTCATGGCACGATCTGCGATACGACCGATGGGTACTCCGAGCATCGCGTAGAAAAGGGAGAACGCGACCCCGTCAGCAGCCTCACCTGACCGTCAGTCAGCACGAATTCGCGCTACATCGGTTCAAGTATAAACAAAATAGATATGCGGGCCGATGTAGTTGAGCAGATTGATATCCGAAATAATGACCAAGAGTGCTTACCAAGTGTGTTCACTGTTAGGCAGCGCAACAAACTTCGCACCAGTATAGCCGTGGCTCATCTCGATCTCACCTCATCACCGCGCGGCAATCGTTTGCAGTAAAGCCACGCTCCAAAGGCCGTTCCTGCATAAAGAAATGTTTTGACATTATGCAACGGCAGGAGCAAGTCTGTTTCACAGATGACCAAGTTGATCCGCTTGTGAAACAGGTGCATCAAATGGCTTCCGCGGAACGCACCGGTGCGAAACGAAAACATAAGCTTTCCGGCAAACATGGAGAGGATTTCAGATATGAGCAAAATTCACGGGCTCCTGCGCCACACTTCTGCGTTCACCGAGCTTGCATCGGTCCGTGCTCCGCGTCAGGCGGGAGCAGGAAAGGGCGCTTTTGGCGTGATGGCATGCCTGCTGGCGTCAGCAGCGACCCCATGCCTTGCCCAGGCTTCGCAGCCTGCAGAGCAGGCAGACACGGGCTCAGCCGATGGCCAAGTCACCACAACCGGCGAAATCCTGGTGACGGCAACGCGTCAGGCGACATCGCTAAGCAAGGTCCCGATGAGCGTTGTGGCAATCACGCCTCTGCAGATGGACAAGCAGGGCCTGCGCAACATCAACGATATCACGCGCGTCACACCCGGCATCGCTCTTACGCCTTCCGCCAATGGCGGCGGCGTCGCGGGTACCAATACGGTCATCTCAATTCGTGGGATCAGCTCGGTGGTCGGCTCGCCGACGACCGGCATCTACATCGATGATACGCCGATCCAGTCGCGCCCGCTTGGCAGCGCGAACAACGTCTATCCGCAGCTTTTCGACCTTGAACGTGTGGAAGTTCTGCGTGGACCGCAGGGCACGCTGTTTGGCGCCGGCGCCGAAGGCGGCGCCATCCGCTTCATCACGCCGCGTCCCGGTCTCGACAGCTTTTCGGGCTATGCGCGCGGCGAACTTGCGTTCACGCGCGGCGGCGCGCCGACGTATGAGCTTGGCAACGCCTTCGGAGGACCGCTGGTTGAAGACCGTCTCGCGTTCAGAGTCAGCGCCTGGTATCGTCAGGAAGGCGGCTATATTAACGAAATCAACGAGTTCACCAACCAGATCACGGCCAAGAATGCCAACACGCATTCAAGCTACGCGTTGCGCGGCGCCCTGACCTGGAAGGCAAGCGAAAACTTCTCGGCCACGATTTCGACGACCTACCAGAACGAAGAACGCGACGATAACAACTCGTTCTACACGACGGTTTCCAACCCCGGCAAAAGCGATTTCAATGCGACGCGCCTGTTCCCCTCGCCGTCGCACGACAGGTTTGTCCTCTCCAGCCTCGACCTGAAGTACAACGGGCCCTCGTTCGACATCATCTCGTCCACTTCGTACTTCAATCGTCGCGCCGACCTGTACCAGGACTACACCCACTTCATCTCGAGCGTGCTGTTCGGGTTCCCCTACATCTTCCCACAGGGCAGCCTGGAATCCGCGAACCTTGAGGACCATCAGAAGAACTGGTCGCAGGAAGTCCGTATCCAGTCGCACCCCGGCGGCCGTCTGAACTGGGTGATCGGCAGCTTCTACGGTCACTCGAAGCAGACGAGTTACCAGCTCAACAATGACCCCAATCTCAATGCGCTTCTTGCGACATTTGGCGTGCCGCCGCTTCCGCTGCTGCCGGGCGACCATGCTCTGGAGCAGACGCTGGGCGCAACCGACGTGCAAAAGGCCGGGTTCGGCCAAGCCGACTACGAGATCCTGGATGGCCTGAAGCTGACCGCCGGTATTCGCATTGCCAAGGTCGACGTGTCCGCTTTCCGCGAGGCTATCGGACCAATCGCGGGCGCTAATGCCAGCTATTCCGCCAGGACCTCGGAAACGCCGGTCACGCCCAAGTTCGGCATCTCTTATCAGGCGAGCAGCAACACGCTGCTCTATGCCACCGCCGGCAAGGGTTACCGCATCGGCGGGATCAACGGCCCGCAGCTCTCGTTCTGCGACGCAACGCTTGCGCAGATCGGCCTGAAGTCCACCCCGGGTTCTTACAAGTCGGACAGTCTGTGGTCTTACGAGGTCGGTGCAAAGTCGAAAATGCTCGATGGCCGCCTCAATGTATCGGCCAGCGCGTTCGACATTCGCTGGAAGAACATCCAGCAGTTGGTAAGCATCGCCGCGTGCAAAGGCTCGTTCATCGTCAACGTCGGTGCGGCTCGGAGCGTCGGATTTGATCTGGCAGTCGATTTCCAGGTGAATTCCAACTTCCGCCTCGGTACCAGCGTGGGTTACTCGGATGCCCATCTGACGCAGGACTTCCAGGGAACGCCCGGTGCAGGCGGTGCGCCAACATACTTCGCCCGCAAGGGTGATCGGGTCGGCGGTCCGCCGCTTACCGCGACTGTCTCGGGCGATTATGAGCAGCCGGTGGGCGACGATCGCAGTGTCTATTTCCACACCGACTTCCAGCACGTCAGTAGCGGTCCCGAAATCGACTACACGCTCTTTGGTGCAGATCCGAAGGCGCGCCGTTCCGACTCGTTCGAACAGCTCAACATCCGCGCGGGCTTCCGTGTCAAAGGTCTCGACATCTCAGCCTTTGCCACCAACCTGCTGGATAGTGCACCGATCATTAGCCGGACGCGTGGATCGCTCGGTCCGTTCGACGATCTGTTCACCGCCACCACCATTCGCCCGCGCACGATTGGCGTGACGGGAACGTACCGCTACTGACCAACCGCGCAACCGGCATCACCCGAGATGATCCGCAAGACATGGCAAACGTAGTTCTCGTACCTGGCGGATTTCACGGTGGCTGGTACTTCACACCAATGCTCGGCGGGCTTCGGTCCGCCGGGCATAGCGTGCACACCATAACGTTATCGGGACTTGGGGGCACAACCACGCCGAAAGTGCCAGCGATCAATCTCGAGACGCACATCGCCGATGTCGTCGCGCTGATTGAGGACGAGAAGCTGGATGATGTGGTGCTGTGCGGGCACAGCTATGCGGGCCTTGTAATTGCCGGTGCGGCGGATCGCCTTCACGGCCGCATCCGCACCCTTTTGTTCCTCGACGCAATCGTGCCACACGACGGGGACTCGGTGTGGTCCTTGTGGAATACGCAGCAGCGCGAGGCTTTCATCGCCAATTCTCCCGACGGAATCGTGACCCGACCTCCGCCTGGTGTCGATCCTCGCGCGCGGGCCCATCCGCTTGCATGCTTCCTGCAACCGCTGTCGTTGACCAGCACTGATTACGGCGTCCGTGATCGCGTCTTTGCATGGTGTAGCGCATGGCATGACGGCCCTTACCGCGCCGTGCACCAGCGCGTGAACGACGAAGGTGGCTGGGACGTCCACGAGCTCGACAGCGGGCACGATTTCATGAAGGACAATCCTGCAGCGGCAGAACGGCTTATCCGCGCCGTTGCAGATGGTGCCGGGGCTCAATCGTGACCGATCCGGCGATTGCCGAGTTGTCCGCACTCGACGCGCGCCTGACGCAACTTGAAGACCGGCTCGAAATCCTCAACCTCATGGCAGGGCTCGCGTACAGTTCGGACACGACCGACCAGGCGTTTGAGAACCACGCTTACCACGACGATTGCGTGATGGACCGGAACGACGCCGCCGACCCCATCATCGGCCGCGAAGCGATCGTCGCGATCATCGGTGGCCAACAACATGCCAAGGCGATTCAGGCGGGAATGGTCCATTTCGCCGGACTTCCGCTCGTGCGGATCGAAGGCGATCGCGCCGTCGCCACCGGCTATCTCCAGATCGTCGTACCTGTCGAACAGGGCCAGCGCTTGGCACTTGACGGCTACGGCGAGACCGCTGGTCTTGCGGTATGGCGTTTGACGGCCAATCGGTGGGAGCTGGCCAAGGACAGCAATGGCTGGCGCGTGACCGGCAGAATCATTCGCAGTGTGCCCAGCGCGGAAATAATGCAGTTGATGGCACCGAGCCTGCGCTGAGGCGCGGTGCCCATCGTTCTACTTGCCGTCGGTCAAGGCCGCCTGCAGCGCCATCATTTCCGGCCAGACGGCAAAGGCGTCCTTGGGCTTGAACAGAAACAGGAAGCCGTAGCGGCCTGTGGCGCTGTCGAGCCATGGGTAAGCGCCGAACGCCCCGATGCTCGAATTGCGCGTGCAATTGTGCGCAGCGTCCCAGGCTTCGCACCAGTTGCCAAGGCTGTAGTGGGCATTGACCAGCAAGGCAGCGCCGGTCGGGTGCATCGTCGCATTGGCAGTCTGGTCGCTCAGCATTTCGGCCACGGCAGCGGACGAGAGCACCTGACGGCCATCATAGCTTCCCTTCTGGGCGAGCATCCTGAGGAAGCGCATGTAATCGTCAGCGGTGCTGACCGCGCCGCCCTGCAACGTCGGATTGTTCGTTTCGGCCGGCGGCGGCGGAGCAGCCCCGAACTTCATGAACGTCCAGTAGGTGTCCTTCATGCCCAACGGACGGCCGATGCGCGACTGGAAGGCTTCCTCCCAGCGCTGGCCGGTTACCGCTTCGACGACAGCTCCTGCGACCTGGAACCCCGGCGCGCCATAACGGAAGTCGGTGCCCGGTCTGGCAATCGGTGGGCGCGCCAGCACTTCGGCCGCCGACTGCGCCAGCGTCACCCGGTGATCCTGCTTGAGCTCATAGAGATCGCCGAGCCCGCCGGCGATGCCCGAAGTCTGCGACAGGAGCTGGCGGAGCGTGAGCTTTCCGGCATCTCCCTTGATCTGCGGCAGCCAGGTGCTGATAGGCTTGTCGAGCGAGACTTTGCCTTCATCGACCAGCGACATGACAACGGCTGCCGTCAGCCACTTCGATGCAGAAGCGATCGGATATTGCGTATCGGACGAGATGGCCCCGACATCCGCGCGGACGGTGGGCCCGCCGACCGATGCATAAGAGACAGTCAGTCCGGAAATACCCTTTGCGACAATGGCTTCTGCAGCGGCATTGGCGGCGGGCCCGAACACGACCGGCGCCTGGGCGCGCACCGGGGCCTGGGCTAGCGCAATTGCAGATGCCATGGCGGCGAGTCCGAAATGAAGTGACTTCATCGTCATTCTCCTGTCCGCGCGGCCCCTATGGCGTGCTTGTCACAACGCTAGGGCGCAGCGCCGGGTTGATTTCTCGTGCTGCGGCTTGCACTGTTTCCGTGGAAGCGTGAAGGGCGTCAAACGTCCGCTCTTCACGGACATTTTGTCGCCCCTCGTTCGCGTGAGGCCGCTGCGAACCCTTCGCAGGATCGCTTTGAGCAATGGGACGCTTACGAAGTTCATGGTCGGTGCCATAGCCGTCGCGCTCGCAAGCGCGCGGGCGGGAACCGACCAGTTCGAGGTAAAAGGCGAGATGACCGACAGTATCAGCGAGAGCGTCGGCCAAGCCGCGAGCCACACCAGAATGACTTGCACGGCGCGCGGATGCCAGTTGGATGGATGCAAGCGCCTCATGGCCGCGCGACCTGAGATGTGTCTAGGTTTGCCATCAGGAATGTGACCATGTCCTCGATCTGTGCGGCATCGATGCTGTGCCCCTGATCTGGCCTGACCCGCAGTTCTACGGGGTATCCGGCGGCCGCGAACGCCTGCAACGCTTGGCGAGCTTCGGCCAGCGGTATGACCGCGTCCTGTGCTCCGTGACTCAACAGAACCGGGGATTTGCGCGCTGCGTCGGAGGTGATCTGCGTTGCAAGACGCCCGGCAAATGCAACCACTGCCGCAGGCGGCTCACGCGTTGCGGCGATCTGCAAGGCGATGATCGCACCCTGGCTGAACCCGACAAGTGCGACGCGATCGGCAGGAAGACCAAGCGGCGCGCGGATGCTGTCGACCATCGCGGTGATCGCAGGAATGCTCGCATCCACCCGCCCGCCGCGATTGGCCTCGGTGACCCCGCGCACGCTGAACCATTGCCGCCCAGAAGGGCCCATGTCGAAGCGATCGGTGCCATCGGGTGCGGCGACCGCCACATCGGGCATGGCCTTTGCGATCGCCTCCACGAGTGGCTGCATGGCTGCGGCGCTGCTGCCGACGCCGTGGAGGATCACAACCAGTGCCTCGGCGCGACCTGTGGGCAGACGCAACAAGCCGGCAAAGTCTTGGGTGATCGTGTTCATTCGATTCCTCCGAAAGCATAGGCGTCCATGCGCAGCACCGCGTGGGTGGTGCTGGCATGGAGCCGCCTGGAATGGGGCCCCTCACCGGCTGCGCCGAGCGCGACAAACAGCGGCAGGAGGTGTTCCTCGGTCGGATGATTTCGGCGCGCATTGGGGGCAAGGTCACGATAGGCGACAAGATCGTCTATCCGCGATGACGCCAAAGCCGCGTCGAACCAGTCCGCAAACGAAGTTACCCATTCGGGTTCGGCATAGTCCTCGAACCCGCGATGCGCGCCGAAGCTGGACAGATCGTGGGTGAACGAGCCCGAGCCCACGATGAGCACGCCTTCTTCGCGCAAGGGTGCCAAAGCGCGGCCCAAAGCGAGATGGTGCTCGACACCCTGTCCGTATTGCACCGACACCTGGACCACGGGCACGTCGGCTTCGGGATACATCAGCATCAGTGGCACCCAGGCGCCGTGATCCAGACCCCGGCGTGGATCGATCCCGGCAGGAAAACCAGCGTCAGCAAGCACTTCGACGACCCGCTCGGTCAAGTTGGCATCGCCACGTGCCGGGTAGCGCATTTCGTAGAGCGCGCGGGGAAAGCCGCCGAAATCGTGGATCGTCTCAAGCGCGCCTGGCCCGGTGACCATGGGACTTTGCGTTTCCCAGTGGGCCGAAACCATCACGATGGCCCGCGGCCGCTCGGGCAACCCGGCCGGCACACCGGCCATGAAACCCTTTGCCGGCGCGTCCGACAACAGCAGCGTCGGTGCGCCGTGGCTTACGAACAAGGTGGGAAGCATGATCTGTCTCCTTGAGGGCAGGACTTTCGCCCTGCCCGATTTGGGGTAAACCTGTTCAGGCCGCAGACTTTCCGACGCTAGGACGCAGAGCAAATGCACCTTCGCCGATCAGAGCCTGTGCCACCAGCGCAGCGATCCAGAACGCGGGGTATTCCCAGCCGCCCTTTGGCGCATCGAAGAAGAAGCCGTTGGCAGCGTGGACGGTCACAATCGTCCCCAGCAGCACGAATGCGAGTGCGACGGCAGCATGGCGGGAAAATACGCCCAGCAGGAGAGCAAGACCGCCGAGAACTTCGGCGGCGATGGTCAGGTAGGCAAGCGGACCGGGTAGGCCGATGCTCTGGAAGAACTGCGCCGTACCTGCAGGCGTGAAGACGAACAGTTTGAGGCCTGCGTGTGCGAGGAAAAAGGTTCCGGATACGGCCCGCAGGATGAAGGCACCGTAGGGAGCAAGGCGTGTATCGATCATCGTTCAAATCCTTTGTGAGAATGTATGCTTCGTTGTGTCCCGGCTTAACTGCACGCTTTTACGGCCTTCGCACATTCCCTGTTTGCGCCTGTTAGCTATGCAAAAACGCATAGGTGGATTGAACTATCGAGCCGTGCGTGTATGAGTTTTGCATAATCAGCGAGACTACCGACGAGCGCTGTCTCCGCCGCGTGAGGACATTACCCATGCTCGATTGGGATGAGTTGCGGAGCTTTCTTGCCGTTGCGCGTCATGGCAGCCTGTCGGCGGCGGCGAGGTCATTGCAGGTCACGCAGTCCACTATGGGGCGACGGCTCGAGGCGCTTCATCAGCGCAGCGGCGTGCGGCTGCTGCAGAAGACGCCAAGCGGATATGTCCTGACCCCGGCGGGCGAGCGCGTGCTTGCGAGCGTAGAGCGGATGGAGGCCGAGGCCTTTGCGATCGAACGCTCGATTACCGGCGAGGACGCGCGCATTGCCGGCGAAGTCCGGATCACCACCGTCGAGACGTTTGGCGCACGGATACTGACGCCGCTGCTGCAACCATTGCTGGCGATGCACCCTGACTTGCGCATCGAACTGATCACCGCAACGCGATCGCTCTCGCTGTCGCGGCGCGAGGCCGATATCGCGCTGCGCCTTGCCCCTTTCGAACAGCACGAAGCCGTCGTGCGCAGGATTGGTGACATGGCCTTTGCCGCCTATGCGGGCCTGTCGTACCTTGAGGCGCACGGCTTTCCCGATTTCCAGCGCGGCGCGTTGGGCCATGCTTTGGTGACGCTGCAGGAAGACCTTGCGCTCCTGCCCGAGGCGCGCTGGCTGGCGCAATTGGCCCCGCAGGCCAGAGTACAACTCAAGACAAACAGTCGCGACGCGCAATTGCAGGCGGCTACTTCGGGATACGGCGTGGCCGCCCTGCCCTGTTATCTGGCCCTTGACGAACCAGGCCTTCGGGAACTGACGGCGCCCAACCAGCGGCTCGTCCGTGGCATCTGGCTGGGGGTGCACAAGGACACGCGTCATGTGCCGCGGATAAGGCTGGTGATCGACACGATCGTCGAGGGCTTGCGCGGACAGGCCAAGCGCCTTGTTCCTCCTGCCCTTTAGACGACATCCCGGAACGCGAAGTCGCACGGATCGTTGGCGGCAGGCGATCATGGAGTTCCGGACCATCCACCAGCACTGCTGCCTGCGCAGAAGACTTTTTGTCCTGACAGATCGTCCAGGCGTGCCCATTCCCGCTTCGGTCGCTACAGCCTACAGCAGGACCAGCGGTGCCCTCCAAGCCTACAGGACCTCAGCATGGAACTGACCACAAGCCCGGACCTTGCACCCGATGGCGCGGAGCGGGATGATTTCGACACTGCTCGCAGCGACGCCCACGACGACTTCCTGCAGGAGATGCTGGCCGGGCTTTCGGCCAGCCAGAAGGCCATTCCCTGTCGCTTCCTCTACGATCAGGCAGGCTCGGCGCTGTTCGACCAGATTTGCCTTCTGCCCGAATACTACCCGACCCGCACCGAACGCAGGATCCTGTCGGATCATGCTGCCGATATCGCGGCCGCCATCGGGGACAACGTGCGCTTCATCGAACTCGGCGCAGGGTCGGGCGGCAAGGCCGAACTGCTGCTCGACGCCATGCCGGGGGCGCGAGGATATGTTTGCGTCGATATCTCGCCGGTCCCGCTTGAACATGCGGCAGCCGGGGTTCGCCGTCGCTATCCCGCCATCGACGTCCGGCATGTATGTGGAAACTATCTGGGGGAACTCGTCCTCCCCTCGGGCGGTGACCTGCGCGACGTCTGCTTCTTTCCCGGATCGACGATCGGCAATTTCGAGCGCGCCGACGCGGAGGCATTTCTCGCGCGGTGGCGCGACCGTCTCGGGCCCGGTGGAATGATGCTGATCGGTGTCGACCTCAAGAAGGATGTCGCGGTGCTCGAACGCGCGTATGACGATGCCCAGGGTGTCACCGCGCAGTTCAGCCTCAACCTGTTGCGGCGCGCCAATCGCGAACTGGGCGCCAACTTCGACCTCTCGGACTTCCGCCACCGCGCCCGCTATATGGGGGAACCCGGCCATATCGAGATAACGCTTGTCAGCCAGAGGCTCCAGACCGTGAGCCTTGGCGGCAAGTCGTTCAATTTCGCCCAAGGCGAGGCGATCCATGTCGAGAATTCTCACAAATACGGCATCGATGAATTCAAGAACCTTGCACGTCGGGCGGGCTTTGCCAGCGCAGGCGTCTGGACCGACGACGATGACCTTTTCAGCGTGCACCTGCTGCGCGCGACGCATTGACCGTGGCGATGGAGGGGGCCCGCACGATGCGCGCAGCGGTGTTGCGTCGTCCCGGCGCAGCTGAAGCCCTGCAAGTGGAAACCCTGCCCGTTCCAGATCCATCAGATGGCGAGGTGTTGATCAAGGTCGAGGCGTTCGGGATCAATCGCTCCGAACTGTTTACCCGGCGTGGCCAGTCTCCCGGCGTGAAGCTGCCGCGTGTGCTCGGAATCGAAGCGACCGGCATCGTGGCGGCGGCACCGGGCAATCCGGATCTCGCTCCGGGCGACAAGGTGATGAGCGTGATGGGCGGCATGGGCCGCGCCTTCGACGGTGGATATGCCGAGTACGTTTGCGTGCCAGCGCACAACGTGCGGCGCATCGAAACGGCTCTGCCCTGGCCTGTCATGGGCGCTTTGCCCGAGATGCTCCAGACTGCCTGGGGCGCATTGTTCACCGCGCTCGATTGCCAACCCGGCGAACGCATCCTGATCCGCGGTGGCACGACCTCGGTGGGACTGGTCGCTGCGCAACTGGCCAGCCGCAAGGGCCTTGTCGTTGCATCGACGACCCGCCAGCCCGACCGGCTCGCATTCCTTGCCGAAAGAGGTGTGCATCATCCGCTTCTCGATCGGGGGACGATTGCCGGAGATTTGCGCTGCATCTGGCCGGATGGTGCGGACAAGGTGCTGGAACTCGTCGGGACCGGTACCCTGCTCGACTCCCTCAACTGCGTTCGCAAGGGCGGCACCGTCTGTATGGCGGGCATGGTAGGCGACAACTGGACCTTGCCCGATTTCGAGCCGATGATGGCCATTCCCTCGGGCGTGCGTCTCACGACCTATTCGGGCGATGTGGAGGACTTTCTGGCGATGCCGCTGCAGGAATTGCTCGACGCCGTCACAAGCGGCGAACTTGTGCCTCCTCTTGGACCGACCTTCCGTCTTTCCGATATCGCCGAGGCGCACCGGTGCATGGAAGGCAACCATGCAATGGGCAAGATCGTGGTGATCCCGTGACGCAGCCAATGCCACTTGAAGCTCCTTCAATCCCGACGACCGGGACCTTGCACGACCGCTTCGCTGCCGTCCGGCAGTTGACCGAAAGTCTGGCGGCGCCGCTGTCCGACGCCGATGCGACGATCCAGTCGATGGCCGATGCCTCTCCTGCCAAGTGGCATCTGGCGCACACCACGTGGTTCTTCGAAACGTTCATCCTGCGCGATCATGTGCCCGGCTACCGCTTGCACAGCGAGCAGTGGCCGTTCCTGTTCAACAGCTATTACGAAGCCGAGGGCGCACGCATGACGCGCGCCGCGAGAGGAATGCTTTCGCGCCCGTCGCTGGCAGACATCATCGACTATCGAGAAGCTGTCAGCGCAGCGCTGCTGCGCGTCATCGATGACTTGCCCCAGAGCGTGCTCGCCCTTGTGGAGCTGGGCTGCCATCACGAACAGCAGCATCAGGAACTGCTCCTGACCGACATTCTCCATGCCTTTTCGACCAACCCCCTCGAATGCGCCGTGTGGCAGCGGCCCCGCGCATCGGTGCCTGATCCGACGCACCCTGTCAGTTGGAACAGAGGTGCCGATGGACTTGTCGAGATCGGTTTCGATGGCGGCAATGCCGGCTTTGCCTTCGATTGCGAGGGTCCGCGCCACACCACTTTCCTGCAGCCGCACGAAATCGCGGATCGGGCCGTCACTAACGGCGAATGGCTCGAGTTCATGGCGGATGGTGGCTACGATGATCCCCGCCTCTGGCTGTCCGACGGCTGGGCATGGCGGCAATCGCACGGCATTACAGCCCCGCTCTACTGGCGCGGGGATGAGGGGGGCTGGTCCAGCTTCTCTCTCACAGGCCGCCATACGGTCGAACCGGCGGCACCGGTTTGTCACGTCAGCTTTTACGAGGCGGACGCGTTTGCGACATGGGCCAACGCTCGCCTGCCGACCGAAGCCGAGTGGGAGTGCGCCGCGCGGCCGCACGATTCCTTTGGCGGCAACCAGCTTGATGCAGGCGGCGACATCCGTCCACGCCCAGCGCGTGACGGTGCGGGATTCTTCGGCGACGTATGGGAATGGACCGGCAGCGCCTACCGCCCCTACCCCGGCTTCCGTGCAGCAGAGGGCGCCATTGGCGAATACAACGGCAAGTTCATGAGCGGGCAGTCGGTCTTGCGCGGCTCAAGCTGTGCCACCCCGCGCGGCCATTCGCGCGCGTCGTACCGCAACTTCTTCTACCCGCATCACCGCTGGCAATTCATGGGCCTTCGTCTCGCAAGGGACGTCGCGTGACCGCCCAAAGCCATTGGCCGCAAAGGCGTGCGATGATCGCGGTCGGTCTGTCTACTATCGTCGAGTGGTACGATTTCACGCTTTGCCTCTACTTCGCTCCGACGCTTGCGCGCGTGTTCTTCGGCGCGGACCAGGAAAGCCTGGGCAAGACGCTGGGCGGCTTTGCCATCGCCTATCTTATGCGGCCGCTCGGCGCGATCGTGTTTGGCCAGTTCGGTGACCGGCGCGGGCGCAGGCCGACTCTGCTGCTGTCGATGTCGCTGATGACGATCGCCATGCTCGCGCTTGCGGTTTTGCCCACATACGACCAGATCGGCCCAGCGGCGGGCTGGCTGCTGATCGTCATGCGCTGCCTCATGGGATTCAGCGTGGGCGGCGAATATCCGGCGGTCGTGGCCTATCTGTTCGAATCCGCACCGCCCCACAGCCGCGGGCTCGTTACCTCGAGCGCAGCGGCCGCGAGCGAGGTCGGCGGACTGATGGCGGTTGGCCTCTGTGCCTGGCTTACCGCAACGCTTCCTGTCCAATCGCTCGACACATGGGGCTGGCGCATACCATTCGTTTTCGGTGCCCTGCTCGCTGCCGCAATCTGGCTGGCGCGCCGGATCATCCCCGAGCCGCCCGGCTTCCTGTCGGATCAGGTCTCGCGCCCGCGACGGGCGTCCCCGATGGGCGATGCGCTCATCCACCAGCGCAAGGGCATAGGGATTGGCTTTGCCATCTCGGCTCTGGGGTCGATCTCCTATTACGTCGGCATCACGTATGTGCCGTCGTTCATGAAGCTGGTCGGCTGGCCGGACGATGCGGTCGCACTTGGCCTTTCGACCATAGCCGCGCTGGTGGTGATCGTCGTAACGCCTTGCGTCGGTTGGCTGTCGGACCGGATAGGCCGCAAGGCAGTGCTGATTGCGCTCTGCGTCGCTTGTGCGGCTCTGCCATTTGCGATGTTCTCGCTGATCGCGGGCGGCGAAAGGACAACGGCGATGATCGCCGTCATGGTGCTCGCAGCTCTTGCCGGTGGCGTCAGTGCGGTTGGTGCGGTCGCCACGACGGAGCAGTTTCCCGCGCACGCCCGACTCAGCGGCCTGGCGCTTGGGGCCACGACCGCCACGGCGATCTTCGGTGGGGCCGCGCCCTATGCCGCCTATCTGCTCCAGACGTGGTCGGGGGCGAGCGGCACCCCCGGCATCATGATCGCAATCGTTGCAACAGTTTCGGGCCTTGTGCTGCTACGCGCCATGCCGGGCAGGACTGCATCCGCACCGCGCCAAGGTTGATTCTGCCTGATATCCGGAACGCGTTCATTCCGCGTCAGGCTGGATCTCCGGGCGGGCGCGCTGGAATGCGTCCAGCGCGAGGCAGCTGGCTTCAATCCCGGAAATCCGCGCGCTGATAGTGGCGCCAAAGCGCCTGGCATTCACGAGTTGCGGGACGAGCACGATATCTGCCAGTCCGGGCGTGTCGCCGAAACAGAAAGGCCCGGCATTGTTGGGCAGCAGCGCTTCGAACGCAGCGAGACCTTCCTCGATTACGTCGCGTGCCCAGCCATTTACGGCATCCTCATCCCACCCGCTCGCCCGCAGGCGGGCAAGGACCTTGAGGTTCTGCACCGGGTGAATATCGCAGGCGATGACTTGTGCGGCAGCCCGCACCTTGGCCCGCGCCAAGGGATCTGCCGGCAGAAGCGCTGGCTCGGGATGCGTCTCGTCGAGATATTCGCAGATCGCGAGCGACTGCGTGAGCACTTCATCGCCCACGACGAGCGTCGGCACCAGCCCTTGCGGATTGAGCGCGAGGTATTCGGGCGCCCGATGCTCTTTCTTGCGCAAGTGGTGGGATACGTTTTCGTATCCCAACCCCTTGAGCGACAGGGCAAGCCTGACCCGGTACGATGCAGTTGAGCGGAAGTAGCCGTGCAGAATCATTGCCTTGTCCGTTCTGTCTCAGTCCTGCGCCGCCGGCGCGACCGTGACTTCGGTTGCGCTCAGGCCGTCAATGGCAACGACGATCACGTCGCCCGGCACAACCGCGCCAACTCCGGCGGGCGTCCCGGTATAGATCAGATCACCCGGCTCAAGGCGATAGAGTTCGGACAGGAAGCGGATGATGTCCTCGACCGGCCAGATCAGATCGGCGATGTCGGCCGACTGCTTCGTGGTGCCGTTGACCGTGAGGGTGATCGCACCGGTGGACACGTGGCCCACTTCACTGACCGGATGGATCAGTCCGAGCGGCGACGATTCCTCGACGTTCTTGCCCGAATCCCACGGACGGCCCTGCTCGCGCGCCTTGAGCTGGAGATCGCGGCGCGTCATGTCGAGACCGGTCGCATAGCCATAGACATGGCTGAGTGCGTCCTCGGTGCTGATGTTGCGGCCGCCCTTGTCGATCGCAACGACGAGCTCTGCCTCATAGTGGAAGTTGGCGGTGCTCGACGGATAGGCGATCGGCTGGCCCGAAGGAACGACGGTTTCAGCCCACTTGGTGAAGAAGAACGGCGGATCGCGATCGGGATCCTTGCCCATTTCGCGCGCGTGCTCGGCATAGTTGCGGCCGACGCAGAATACGCGGCGAACCGGGAAGTCGTCGCCGGTGCTGGTCTTGGCAAGGACGGCAGGCTGGGGCTGGAAAAGCAAAGTCACGCACGAAGCTCCCTGTAGAGATGCAGTTTTTCCTGGCTGGCCTTGTCCGAGAAGGCGAACAGGATGAGATCGGAATTGGCCTGGATGCGAAGTTCGTTCCACGACGGGACGGCCAGCACATCGCGGACGGCAAGCGGGTGATCGGTGCCGGAAACATTGGCCACGCCCTCGCCTTCGACCACAACGAAGACCGTGCCATCGCTCGACCGGCGCGGGCTGGTTTCAAACCCCTTGGGAATGAACCGGACATGCGCCGAAATCGTAGGCATGACCGAACCGCCGTCGGCTGGATTGATGAACTCGAGCGCATGGCCGAGGTGCGGATCGATTTCCGAACCACTCGCCAGCGACATCAGGTTTTCCCGCCAAAGCGCGAAGGGATAATGGAACAGTGGCTGGTGCGCCGGACGGCGGTCAGCCACGGAGCCGCGCATCGGACGCATGTTGCCGCCGTAGCGCCGCAGGGTGTCGCCCGCCGGAGCCGTCTCGGCATGGACCTTTTCGGGCAGGCGCTCGGCAAACGAGGCGTCAAACAGGCGCACGGTGGGGATGTCGAGGCCATCGAGCCAGATCATCGGCTTGTCAGTGGGATTGGCGTGGTCGTGCCACTGCATGCCCGGCGTCAGGACGAGATCGAACGGACGCATGATCGCCTTCTCGCCATCCACGGTCGTGTAGGCGCCTTCGCCTTCCATCACGAAGCGCAGCGCGCATTGTGCGTGGCGGTGGCAAGGTGCGATCTCGCCCGGAAGGATAAGCTGCATGCCGGCATAGAGGCTCGGCACGATTGCCGACTGACCAGCGATACCGGGGTTCTCAAGGATGAGAACGCGGCGCTCGGCCTGCTCTGCGGAGATGATGTCACCCGCCCGCATCAGGAAATCACGGATGGAGTCATAGCCCCATTTATGGACCTGCGCGGGGCTGCGCGGCGTGACTTGCACGAGATCATGCAGAACCTCCCACAAGGGAGTCAGCCCTTCCGGAGCCATCTTGTCATAGAGATCCTGCAACAAGGCGCGCTGCTCGTTGCTGCCATCATGGGCCATTGCCGTCGCTCTCCCCAGAATCACCCACGGCGTGGGCCAAATCCGGGACCCGCCGTGGTCGGACCCCTGTCGGCCGGACAGCAGTGCTGGCGGGCGATCGGTTCATCCGTGAACGCGGGTTACCCCAAGACTTTGCGCATTGTCAAACATATTGGATATTGCGCAATACTATTTGGCAAGCGGCGAAATGCCCACCATCCCGCTGATTTCCTCGCAAACCTGACGCAGTCCGCTTTCGGACGCAGCGTGACGCTTCTCGTCCGATCCGGCGAGCGAGATCAATGTCGCGACGAGGATCGCATTGCCCTGCAGGTCGAAGATCGGAAACGCCTTGGCATCGAGCCCCGGGATCAGCGTACCACCCACATGCGCCCTGCCTTCGCTGCGTACGGACGCCTTTATGGCTTCAATCCGCGCGGCGTCGATTGCCTTGTTCAGGGCGACGTCGTCGGCAATGAACGTCTCGGTCTCCTGCTCGGGTCGGAAGGTCAGGAACACCTGTCCCGTTGCCGAATTCACGATCGACAGGACCGAACCCAGGGAAAGCGCCGTTACGATCGGTGGACGCCCCATATGCCAGCGCACGATTGTCGGCCCCGATGGCCCGAGCGCGGCAAGAAGCACGGTCGAGCCGGACGACGCGCAGAAGTCGCCCAGCTTTTCATCTGCAATGCGGAAGACGTCGATCCGCGCCAGAGCGCTCAGGCCGAGCCGAAGTGCGGCCGGTCCGAGATCGTAAGTGCCGTTGGCGGCCTGCTGCACCATCCCTGCCTCGGTGAGGCTGGCGAGGTAACGGTGCGTCTGGGAAGGCGAAAGTCCGCAACCTTTCACAATCGCGGCCAGGGGCTTTGCTCCACCCAGTTTGGCCAGGGTGTCGAGCACATGCATCCCGATTTCGACTGACTGAATTCCTGCGCGCTTCTTGGGGCCCGTCTCAGCCATTCCAACTCCGTCACCTTGATGCGCCACGCCGGACGCGTTCGATCGCGACGTTGAGCCGAACGCGAGGCGGGCGTCAACCGCGCTCGCGCTCGCCAAGTCAGTTCGCGGCGGTCTCGAGCAACAGATTGAGCAGGAGATGCGGGGCCTGGTTCATTATGTCGTGCCCGCAGCCGAGCTTGTGAGTCTGCCAGCCGTCCTGGCCGGCAACGCGCTCGTGGATGGCCACAAACGGGCTGTTTTCGTCTGCGGCGCAAAGCGCATAGACCTTGCGCTCTACATCATAAGGCGCGCCCGAGAATCGAACCGGCTGCAGGAAGGTTGCGAGCGGATGTGCGCGTGCCCGCGGATCGACTCCTGGCGGCGCGGCAGTAACCAGTCCATCGGCCGAAGCGGCTATGAACATGTCGCGCACTGCCGGAGGCCAAGTGTTCCAGACCGAATCCCCGTCGTTTGGAACGAGCGCGTCGAGAAACAGCAGGGTGCCAATACGTCCGGGCAGCCGATCGGCGGCTCCGGCAATGACCAGCCCGGCGTAGCTGTGACCGCACAGGAGCACGTTCTCGAGGCGCTCGGCCTCGATATAGCTGACCACATCCTCGATATGCGTGTCGAGATTGATGGCTGCGGTCTGGCGTCCCTCCGGCCCGCCGAGACCGGTCAGGGACAGCGCATGAACGTCATGGCCGGCAGCGCGAAGCTGCGGAAGGATGGGCGAAAAATACCAGGCGCCATGAAAGGCCCCGGGAACAAGCACGATCGTTGCCATTGGCATTCCTCTCACATGCAGACAGGGGCCGCCGACTGCGTCGGTCGGCCCCGGAAGTCAGGCAAGGCAGGCATGGCGTCGCCCTGCGCCTGCCAAATTTTTACAGACCGGAAAACACGCCGGGCTGGTGGACTTCGATCACGTTGCCGTCCGGATCGTTCAGGAACACCTGATACCAGCCCGGAATGGCCCAGCAGCCATAGTCCGAATAGCGGATGCCAAGTTCATCGCAGCGGCGCATGAAGCCCTTGATGTCATCGGTGCGGAAGCAGAAGTGCCCGTGCGACATCGGGTTGACCGACTGCTTCATCTTGAAGCCGGTGTCGACGTCGCGCTCGGCCCAGTGAAATTCGATGTCGCCGTCGGTAAGGAAATCAACCTTGCCGGTGTAGGCACGGTCTTCGCGCTCACGGCTGATGACGGTGTGATCGTCATCCTTGATCGCCCCCAGTTCGAACAGGCGGGTGTAGAAACCCGTGAGGCGCGGCAGGTTGTCCGTGCACAGGTTCATATGGTGGAATTTGAACTTCACGTCTGTCTCTCCTGTCCAAAGCGTCTTTTTGGCGGTCCGATGTAACCATCTGGCCTGCAGCAAGGCTGTTCCCAGCGCACCGCGCAGCGTTCCTCGAGGGATTACGCCAAACCTGGCACAATTCAAACCAAATTATCATATGCACACGCTTTCCTGCACATATGAAATATCAAATCATTGGTGCGAAACTATTGCGCCGTCCTTGATCATTGCCTCGATCGCGCCATCGTCGTAGCCGATCTCGCGCAGAACCGCAGCGCTCTCCCACCCCTTGGGTTGTGCGGGGGAGCCCATCGGGAGATTGGCTTCGTTGACGAGGATCGAGGGCCGGATCGCGATCGTGCGCCCTTCGGTCGGGTGATCGTCTTCACGAAGGAGGCCAACGGCGGTCAGATGCGGATCGTTCGGCAAGGTATCGAGCGTGTGGCACGGCTTGCAGGCGATGTCGGCAGCCTGCATCAGTTCGAGCCATTCGGATGTCGTACGCTCGAGCAGCGGGGCCCCCCGGACCTCGAACCATGCCACGACATTGTCGGCGCGTGCCGACACCGAATTGAAGCGCGCATCGTCGACCAGATACCCCCGACCGGAAACCTGCAGAAACGCCCGCACCTGCTTGTCGGTATTCACGGTGAATGAAATCCAGCCGTCGGCGGTCTGCACAGGCCGGTTATGCGGGCTCAGCAGGCGCCGGTCACCTGCCGGGCCTACCGGCGGATCGAACGAATGTTGCGCGAGATGCTCTTGCAGCATGAACGCCGACATCGTCTCGAACATCGGAATCTCGAGCTTGCAGCCAACGCCAGTCGCCTGCTTCTGCATCAGTGCGGCAACGACAGCGCCGGACGCGATCTCCCCGACCACGTGATCGCAGACCAGCATCGGCACATAGGCCGGGGCGCCGTCGCGTTGCAGGAACAGCCCGGTAACCCCTGATGCCGCCTGGATCACGCTGTCATAGGTCGGCTGCCCGGCGTAGGGGCCTTGCGAACCATAGCCCGTGATCAGGCAATAGACCTTGTCGGGATAGCGCGAGCAGACCTGGTCGGGACCGACGCCGAGCCGGTCAAGCGCCTGAGGCCGCAGATTGGCGATGACCGCATCCGCCGAAGCGACCAGCCGGTCGAGCACTTCACGACCCGCTGGCGTCTTGAGATTGCAGCAGATGTTGCGCTTGCCGCGATTGAGATGAAGGTAGGTGCCGGAATGCTCGCCGGTGGGCGATTGCCCGCCAAGCCCCCGCATCAGGTCCCCCTCGGGGTTCTCGAGCTTGATCACCTCCGCGCCATATTGCGCCAGACGGGCAGTCGTGACCGGCCCGACTACAACGCTGGTCAGGTCGAGAATGCGCATTCCCTTGAGCGGGGCGAAGGTCATGAGATCTCCAGTTCAACTTCGGCAGCCACCTGCCCGGCATCATCGTGAACCCTAACCTGCCAGCCACCGTCGATTGCGGTCGCGGCAAGTGTAAGGGACCGGTCGCAGAACAGCGGCAGGCGATTCGTGATTTTCAGCCGGCTCGGCGTGACGGCAAGATCGCAACGCAGGAATTCGGTGATGAGCAGCGTCACCAGCCCGCCATTGACGACGAGGTCAGGAAAGCCCTCGACCTCGGTAGCGTGCGCGCGGTCGATGTGGATCTTGTGCGAATTGAACCCGAGCGCCGAATACTGAAACAACATGATGGCGTCGGGAGTGACCGTCCGCATCACATCGGCGTTGATTGCAATCTTTTCCTGATTGCGATGCTGGTAGCGCGCAGGTGCCATCAGCACGAAGATCTGGTCCTCTATAACCAGGGCTTCGTCGCGGTTTGCCGATCGCAATTCGTGCCGCACGGTCACGATGGCGCGCGCGGCGTCGGCTTCGCCCTTCTGGCGCAGATCAGCCAGCGAACTGATCCGCAGGAGAGGCTCACCAACCGCAATATTGCCAAGGAAGTGCACTTCGCGCCCCGCCTGCAACAAGCGCGGAAGCCCGAGATCAGGCATGGGCACGCCGAGGCCGGGATATCCGTCAGACCGCAGATCAGAACGGCGCGTCGCAGCGCCCAACGCCGGGAAGTGCCAGCCGCGCGGAATATTGTCGCAAGCCTGCGACCCCGGCGTCGCGAGATCGAGCATTGCCGCGATCTTCGCCAGCACGGCGGAATCGATAGATTCCTCGACGACGCGAGCCTGTGCGTTTGCTGTCATTGCCCCGCCCTGTCCGCAAGCGCGCCCATCACCATCGCTATTCCCGTGTTTTATCAGTAAAACTGATCATTTAATAAGCGAACGCGAGTGGCGGGGCAAGAGAATGATTATTCCCAACCCGGTGGACGGGGATCAAACGGCTGCATCGCGGAAACCTTGTGCAGAGCGGATCGAGTGAATATGCAACCGCCAGCGCATTGGCCAACCAGAGCCAATCACACGTTTTCGGGATTTCGATCAGTGACGGACAAGGAAAAGACGGCCAGCCCTTCGCAGCCTCGCACCTACTCGGCGCCGGCGCTCGACAAGGGGCTGGATATTCTCGAACTGCTGTCCGGCACGGAACGATCGATGTCGCAAAAGGACATCGCCCGCAGTCTCGGTCGCAGCGTGGGTGAAATTTACCGCATGCTCGCCTGCTTGGTCGGGCGCCACTACGTCGGCGTCGCGGACGACAGTTATCATCTCACCAGCAAGATGTTCGAACTGGCTCACAAGCATCCCCCGATGCAGCGCCTGCTGATCGAGGCCCGCCCGATCATGCAGGGCCTGTCAAGCCAGCTCGAACAGTCCTGCCACCTTACAATCTACGGCCGGGGCCGCCAGATCGTGATCGAAAAGGTCGACGTATCGAGCGGCATGGGCTTCAGCGTCAGCGTCGGTGCTGAACTGGAACTGCTGGTCTCGGCATCTGGCCGTATCCTTCTGGCGTTTCAGGAAGCCGAGACGCGCAAGCTGTGGATCCAGCAAGCACTGCAGCGCCATGCGCAGGAAGTCGATCCGCAGATCGACACGGTGCTCGATTTCATCCGTTCGCGCGGCTTCGAGTCTGCGCCGAGCAGCCAGATTCGCGGACTCTATGCCGTGAGTTGCCCGATTTTGGACACCCAGGGCCACGCGATTGCAGCCCTGACCGTGCCCTATGCCGACCGCATCGATCTCGCTTCGCGAAGATCGATACCCGACGTCGAGGCGGCGCTTCAGGAAGCGGCATTGCGCGTCTCCGAACGCATCGCGGGTAAACGCGACTAGCCTGAATCCAGAACGGTCCATTTGCGCACCCGGTCGATCATGGCCGGGAGCAGCAGCGCGCCATTTGACACGCCCCTTCAAATATGGAATTTGAGATTTCCATATAAATGGCAGCGAGGTCATCGCGCGCCAGCGGGGATGGTTTGATGGATCTTGCGCATCCGGGCACGGCGGCCCGAACGGAAAATGGCGGGCAGACCCGCATGGCAACGCGCGCGGCTGTTGCCAGTTCGATGGGGTCCATCCTCGAATGGATTGATTTCACGACCTACGGTGCGCTTGCTGCCACAGTCTTTCCCAAGCTGTTCTTTCCCACACTGAGCACGCAGTCTGGTCTGCTCGCGGCGTTCGCAACGTTTGGCGTCGGCTTCTTTGCCCGACCCCTGGGTGGAATCTTGTTTGGAGCGCTCGGGGACCGCATCGGGCGCAAGTCTGTCCTGCTCTACACCCTCACCCTAATGGGCCTGTCCTCTTTCCTGATCGGCTGCCTGCCCGGTTACGCCAGCATCGGAAACTATGCCCCGGCTTTGCTCATCCTGCTCCGCTTTCTTCAAGGCGTGGCCCTGGGCGGTGAAGCGACCGGTGCCCAGTTGCTCACCATGGAGCACGCCCCGCAGCATCGCCGCGGCCTGTTCGGCTCGCTGATCAACCTTGGCAATTCGGCAAGTGCCGCCGTCGCCAACGGCGCGCTCTTTGTCCTGTACGCGATGCTCGGCGAAACTGCGTTCGAAAGCTGGGGTTGGCGGATTCCGTTCCTGCTGAGCTTCGTCCTGGTCCTTCTCGGCCTGTACATCCGGCGCCGGGTTAGCGAGACGCCGGCCTTCGAGCAGCTCAAGGAGCAGAAGGCTGCAGCCGCGCTGGCCGAGACCAAGGCTCCACGCAGCCGCATGTCCCGTGCCGACGTGCTGACCACCGCCCGCCTGATCATCGTGTGGCTTTGTCCGGCATGTTGCTTCCACGTTATCAATGTCTTCACGCTGGGCTACCTGACCGGCACGCTGCAGCTATCTGGGCAGACCGCCTTCCTTTGCATGACACTTGCCAACGTTCTCGCGATGGGATCGATCGTTGTGGGGGGCACTGCCAGCGACCGCTTCGGTCGCCGCCGCACCATGCTGTTCTCATCGGCGCTCACGCTTTGTGCGGCACTGGCCTACTTCCCTCTGCTCAACACCGCCAACTGGCTGTTCATCGGTCTCGGCATCATTTTCTTCGTGTGCAGCCTCCAGATCCAGTCGGGCGTGCAGCCGGCCATGTTCGCCGAGCCCTTCTCGACTTCGGTACGCTATACCGGTTCGGCGGTGGCCTATACCGGTGCAAACCTGATTGCGGCCGGGCCAGCGCCGTTCGTTGCATCATGGCTGCAATCGATCGGCGAGGGCCAGACCTGGCCCATCACGGCCTATCTTGCCGGTGTCATCATCATCTCGGCCACCGGCGTGCTCGCGAGCCCCGAGACCAAGGATTACGACCTTGCGCGCTGAGCGCGTCCTGCGCGCCCTCAGCCACGAACTAGCTTTCGGAGTACCCAAGTGCTTTTGACCAACAAGATTTGCGTTATTGTCGGAGCCGGATCGCCACGAGGCATAGGCTACGCCGCTATGCAGCTATTCCTCGATCACGGCGCCACCGTCATTGGTTGCGATCGCAAGATGGATGACGAGCGCAAGGCGGGCCTGCTGTCAGGCTTCGATGCGGCGATTGTCGCCGAGGGTCGCGTCGACTTCATGGGCTGTGACATTACCAGCGCCGATGACTGCGCCCGCGTCGTCGCCGAAGTGACTGCGCGCCATGGGCACGTCGACAGCGTAGTGAACTGCGCAGGGATCGTGGAATCACGCGGCACGCTCGACATAGATGCCGCAAGTCTCGACACCATGCTCGGGGTCAATCTCAAGGGCGCCTTCATTCTCAACCAGGCCTTCGTGAAGCAGTTTGCCGAACAAGGTTTCGGATCGATCGTGAACGTCGCTTCGGTTGCGGCGCAGCGCGGCGGCGGACTCGTTGGCGGCAGCCACTATGCTGCATCCAAAGGCGGCATGATCAGCCTCACCCGGTCGCTCGCCCGCGAATTCGGCCCCAAGGGGGTGCGCGCGAATGTCGTCTGCCCGTCGATGACCGAAACAGGCATGCTGGACGATACGGTCAGCGCCGAGATGCACGAGCGCGTCGTCGCCGATATTCCGCTGCGCCGTGCCGGTCGGGCGATCGACATCGCCGGCGCCTGCCTGTTCCTCGCGTCAGACCTCTCGGCCTATGTTACAGGTGCAACCATGGACGTTAATGGCGGTAGTCACATCCACTAGGCAAATAGCCTGAAACGATCCGGAACGAAGGAACGGCACAATGGACGGCAGCGCAATCGATCAGGTCTTCTCGGCAATTCGTGAAGCCTATTGGGGCCTGTTTTTCAGCGTGCCACTGGTGCTTGGCGGCATCGCGCTGACCGGCTCGCTGTTTTACTTGTGCTTTGTCAGGCCAAGCATGCAGGACCGCTCGTTGCGCGGCTGGATCGCCTATCTGTTCCCGCGTGAGATGTACACGAGCCGCTCTGCCATCGTCGATCTGAAGGTCTGGATTCTCAACGGCCTCCTGTTCATCCCCCTGTTCGAAGCCTGCGTGATCATCTTCGGCCTCGCGGCAGGTATCGGATTTGTCGATTTGTTCGAGGATTGGTTCGGTCCCGGGCCCAGCCTCTTTGCAAGCCTCTGGGCCATTGTGGTCGTGCAGTTCCTGGGCTTCTGGTTCGGACAAGGGATCGGCCAATATTCCGGCCATCTGGCGCTGCACCGCGTCCCCGTCCTCTGGGCCGTCCACCGGGCGCACCATTCGGCGGAATCGGCAAATCTCTTTGCGTTTCTGCGCAGCCATCCGCTTGAGCACTTCATCAATGGATCGACGCGGGTTGCCGGAACGGCTGCGGGCATCGGCCTTGCGCTCTATCTGACCGGCAGCAAGCTCCTGCCAGAGACTGCCGCGACGATCTTCTGGTATAACGTCGCCTATGTCCTGATCGGATTCCGCTCGGTCGATCACCTGCACATCCCGGTGTCTTACGGGAAGGTCCTCGACGTTCTGGTGGGATCGCCGATCATGCATCAGGTCCATCACAGCGCCGAGGACCATCATCGCGACGTCAATATGGCAGGTGCCGGTTACCTGTATGACTGGATGTTCGGCACGCTCTATGTCCCGGCGAAGGGCGAGACCTGGCGCTGGGGCCTGAACGACGACGAACTGGGCGACGCAAATCCGCACAACACGCTGAGA
Organism: Novosphingobium sp. HNCC26DJ243; assembly: GCF_057180545.1. Lineage (NCBI taxonomy): Bacteria > Pseudomonadati > Pseudomonadota > Alphaproteobacteria > Sphingomonadales > Sphingomonadaceae > Novosphingobium > Novosphingobium sp. HNCC26DJ243. The sequence continues at coordinate 639,076 of NZ_JBXUGN010000001.1, forward strand.
GGTTTCTTCCTTGAGCCGCTCGCCACCATGCGAAAGGAGTTCATCGCGATCCTGCCCAGACGAAAGACCAGGGCACCGGACCACCATCAAGCCTGATGCGATGGCGGTCGGGATGCATGCAATGCCCTGCCTAGCGAGGCCGCAGTTTCCCCATCGCGAAAATCGCAATCGCTGCGAATACCGCCGGGATCGCAAGCAGCGTGATCGTGTTTGAGGCTGCCCAGCCGTGGGCCATGGCCAGTCCACCCGCAAGACTGCCGACGATCGACCCGGAGCGACCGACCCCGTTCATCCAGCTGACCCCGGTCGCGCGGCTGCCCGTAGGGTAGAAGCCCGAAGCAACCGCCTGCACGGCGATCTGTCCACCCGAAACGCATAGTCCTGCGCCAAAGGCAGCAAAGGCCTTTACACCTACGCTCTCGGCCGCGCCGCCCAGCAGGGCGATCGCAACAGCTCCACCGAGGTAACCGACGGTCAGGACCACGTTCTCGTCGAACCGGTCCATCAACTGCCCGAGCAGGACGCCACCGACAGCACCGCCGACATGAAATCCCGTGGTGATCAGGGCGGCGTCCGACTTGCCCAGCCCTGACTCGGTCAGGATCAGCGGCAGCCAATTGCCGACGAGGTAGATTACCAGCAAGCTCATGAACGTCGTCGTCCACAGCAGCACCGTGCCGGCGGCCATGCCGCCGGTGAAGAGTTGCGTAATCGGGGCACCGGGTGCCGCCTCGCTGGCCACGAAGCGGGCACCTTCCGCGGCCGGTGCGGATTTCATCCGCGCGACGATTGCCGCGATGCGGCTGTTCGCATCGCCCTTGAGCGCGAGAAACCGGATAGACTCGGGCAGTACGAGCAGCAGAACAGGCGCAAGCAGCAAGGGCGCGATGCCGCCCGCGATCAGGACCGAACGCCAGCCAAACGTCGGAATAAGGCCCGCAGCAATCAGGCCCGACGATGCCATGCCCACAGTGAACCCGCAGAACATCAGCGTGACCAGCGATCCCCTTCGATGGTCAGGACTGTATTCGGACGCCAGCGTGATCGCATTGGGCATAGCGCCGCCAAGTCCCAGCCCGGTCATGAACCGCAGAATGGTCAGGCCGGTCATGGTGCCCGAAAAACCCGAAAGCAGGCACATGGCGCCAAACAGCGTGCACGTGAAAACAAGGATCGGCTTGCGGCCAAAGCGGTCCGACAGAGGTCCGAAGACGAAAGATCCGACCAGCAGTCCGGCCAGCCCGGCCATCATGAGGACCGTCAGTTCAGTGGGGCCTGCGCCCCATTCGGCGCGAATGGCCGGTGCCAGAAAGCCGATGACGGCGGTGTCGAATCCGTCAATGGCAACCACCAGAAAGCAGATGGTCAAGACAAGTCTTTGCAAGGCTGAAACCGGCATGCCGTTGATCATGGCCTGCACGTCAAGCGATTGATTTTTTTCCGACACTGGCATTCTCCCGAACTGCCTTCTTCTATCTTTTTCCGTCAGTTCGGCGCGCAAATGGAATTGCAAATGCGCGCGACAGACCATGACTCATTCACAGGTAAATGATTGACGCCGGATGCGAAAGAACTAACCTGTCGCCGAGCTCCTTTGGCGGTTGTCAGGTCCTTCTTGACCATTCCCGCAGCCCCGCAAAGCCATCAGGTACAAATGATCCGCCGCCAGACCCGCATTCATCCGGCCATACTCGTTCTGGCCGTAACATTCCTCGCAATGCTGGTTTCAGCCGGGGTGCGCTCTGCCCCGGCCGTGCTGATCCTGCCGTTTGAGATGCATTTCGGATGGTCGCGCGCAGCGGTGTCGTTCGGCGCCGCTTCGGGCATACTGTTGTATGGCCTTACCGCCCCCTTCGCCGCCGCATTGATGCATCAGGTAGGCATCCGAAAGACCATGCTCTGCGGCCTGGCATTGATGACCATCTCGTCCTTCGCCAGCCTGTGGATGCACGAATACTGGCAGTTCATGCTCACCTGGGGGCTGCTGTCGGGCGTCGGCTCCGGGGCGGTGGCGTCCGTGCTCGGCGCCGCGATCGTCAATCGCTGGTTCTCCGCAAGGCGGGGTCTTGCAATGGGTTTGCTCGGTGCCAGCACCGCGACCGGCTCGCTGGCGATCGTGCCGATCCTCGCATGGCTCTCGACCGAGGGAGACTGGAAGCCGGTAGCCGTGTTCGTGACGGTCTGCTGCGCCGTGCTGATCCCGGTCGTGGCCTTGCTGGTGCCGGAAAGCCCTGCGGACAAGGGCGTGGGGCGCTTCGGAGAGAATGAGGCGCCAGTCGAAACAGTTTCGGCTCCGCGCGAGAGCTGGATGGCCTTGGCAGTGCTGAAGCGCGCGGCCAGAAAGCCGACGTTCTGGCTGCTGGCTGGATCATTCTACGTCTGCGGCCTGACCACGAACGGCTTGGTGGGTACGCACATGATTGCCTATTGCGGTGATCACGGCATTGCTCCGGTTGCAGCTGGCGGACTGCTGGCGGCGATGGGCATGTTCGACCTGATCGGGACCACCGGTTCGGGCTGGCTCACGGATCGCTACAACCCGCGCCACCTGCTCGCGCTCTACTATGGCGTCCGCGGGCTATCGCTGCTGATGCTGCCGTTTCTGGATTTCACGACCCCGGGCCTCGCGATCTTCGCCCTGCTCTATGGTCTCAACTGGATCGCCACGCTGCCGCCCACCGTGAAGATCGCGAACGAGGAGTTCGGCGAGGCCGAGGGCCCCATCGTCTACGGCTGGGTCCAGGTCGCCCACCAGCTGGGCGCGGCCAGCGCCGCCTATGGCGCAGGCCTTGCCCGTCAGGTCACTGGCCATTATGATCCCGCCTTCATGGCCGCAGGGACGGTCGCCCTCGTTACCATGGTGGTCATGCAGATTTCGGCGCGTCGTTCCAAAACTCTGGCGCGCTCGTCCCGCCTCGCCGCCTGAGCATCTAGCCGCCGCCGCGAAGCAAATCGTCGCAGGCTCTCGAGCCGATCCGGTCCCGGGTTGCCCTGCCCTCGCCAAAGCGGATGCCGGTCCGTCGCTTTGCTGAATAGACCGGCCATTTCACAAGGCCCATCCCGTTCGGGTTACCCGTGCGGGCAAAGTTCGTCCAGTATCGGATGACGGTATCGGACAGGCGCGCCTCGTCGGCATTGAAGGGGCGCGTCGACAATACGCCCCCGTCCCTGTCCGGATTTCCGAAAGTGTACGTCAGGTCTGACGAATGCCGGACCGCCGCTTCGCCCGGACTGGGCTGCGCGAACTCATAAAGCCATGCCCGATCCGCTGCATCGGCCATTTTACGCGATGGGCAACCGAACATCAGATCGGTCATCAGCTGCTCGCCCAGGCTGCCGTGGCGCACGGTGTCTGTCTTCCTTGCGTAAGCCTGCAGAACCTTGGGCCCATTCTTTCCGAAGTTCTGCCCTGCCACGGTCCGGACCTTTTCGTCGGTCAACGCCATCGGCATCTCGCGCGAGGCATTGCCCAGCAGAATGGACCGTCCCTTGAGCCCACCCTGGCCGAAGATATCTGCGGGCACGCCGGGAAGCACAACGCCATCGACCACTGGCGAGAGCCGCAGCATATCTTCGCCTGGACTGTCGGCAAATGCGTTCCAGCGCGCCATCAGTTCCTTGGCGCTTGTCTGGCGCAACTCCGCCACGGTGCCAAATGCACGGTTCGCGTCCTGCGCTTTTTGCAGGTTCTCGGGCCGGCCCAGCACGGTCCCATAAGGCGCCCCGCTTTGCAGGATCGCCTTGCTGAAAAGTCCCCGGGCTTTCGGAGAAGCCAGCAGGAAGCCCACGCTTGCCGCCCCTGCGGACTGGCCGAAGATCGTCACGTTACCGGGATCACCGCCAAACGCGGCGATGTTGTCATGCACCCACTGCAAGGCGGCAATCTGATCGAGCAGGCCGTAATTGCCCGAGATGCCCTGAGGACTTTCGGATGACAGCCCTGGATGCGCGAAATATCCGAAAACGCCCAGCCGGTAGTTGACGGTGACCAGCACGACCCCGCCCCGCGCAAGCTTCTCACCGTCATAAAGTGGGGAGTTTCCGGCACCTCCCAGAAATGCGCCACCATGAAACCACACCATGACCGGCAACGTCCCGTTGTGATCGGGCCTCCAGACATTGAGGTTCAGACAGTCCTCGCTGGCGCGGGCTGCATCGATAGAGTTCCAGCCCTGATCGGGCTGCATGCAAGCATTGCCAGGCTTGCTCCCATCGCGAACTGCGGTGAATGCCGGCGTCGGCTCTGGCGCGCGCCAGCGAAGTGGTCCCACGGGCGCCTGAGCGTAAGGGATGCCCTGAAAGGCCTCGCCTCCGGCAAAGGCAGTGCCTTCTACCGTACCTGCCGGAGCAACGACCCTTGGTTGCAGTGCCTCGGCATTCAACGGACCACCTGTCGCCAAAAGCAATGCGGCGAGAGCCAGTGTGTTTGCAAGCGTCCCGTGAATCTTGCTCATCCCGAATCCTCTTCCCGGACCGATCGCGGAGATTTGCGCTCGCCTGATCCGTTTCATGTGACTGACCTCGCCGCCATTCCGGACGTTGCAGATTTGCCGCACCTGCCGCGTAAACACGATCCGCTACCAGCAGAATGTGCACTTCACACCTGAAACACCTAGCAGAATCTCACTTTTTATAATACGTAACGCCTTGCATCGTGTGCAAACGGCTTAATGTCCGACAACCAGGGGAGGTTACCATGGACAAGACAAAGATGACCCTGCTCGCCAGCATCAGCTTGGCGGCAATGACACAGCCTGCGTTCGCCCAGGAAGCACAGGCGGACGCGGCAACGGCCGCCGAACCTCAGATCGTCGTGACCGGCAGCCGCATCACCGCTAACGGTGACAGCATGCCCACGCCGGTGACGGTTGCGCCGACCGACCTGTTGCTCAAGACCAGCCCGACGAACTTGCCGGACGGCCTCAACAAGATGCCGATCTTCGCGCTGTCGCGCGGCACGGCCAATCTCAACAATCCGACCGATAACTTCACCGGTAACTATCTGAACCTGCGTGGCTTCGGCATCAACCGCAACCTGGTTCTGCTTGATGGTCACCGCATGGCTCCCACGAGCTACACCGGTGCTGTCGACATCAACACGCTTCCCCAGATGCTCGTGCAGCGGGTCGAAGTCGTGACCGGCGGCGCGTCGGCCGTCTACGGTTCGGACGCCGTATCCGGCGTAGTCAACTTCGTACTCGACAAGAAGTTCAACGGGCTCAAGGTTGCAGGCCAGTCGGGCATCTCCAGCCGTGGCGACGCCTTCTCGTGGCGCGCAGGCGCGGCTTACGGCACCAATTTTGCCGATGACCGCGGCCACTTCATGGCCAGCTATGATCATTTCAAGCAGGACGGTCTCGACGACAAGGAATCGCGCAGGAACGGTCGTGCGATCTATGCGGTTGCCGGCAGCGGCACCTCGGCCGATCCGTTCCGCCTGATCACCAATGCCCGCAACGCCTTCATCAGCTTCCAGGGCAACGCCTACACTCCGGCATCGCCGGTCGGCGAAATCTTTACCGAAGATGGCCGCCTGCGCTTCCCCACGTTTGGCACCCCGCAGGGCGGCGCGCTGTTCAGCGGCGGCGACGGTTTCTACGGCAAGGGTTCGTCGGCTACCGCCGATCTTGAGACCGATCAGGCCTATGCACGTCTCGACTATGACCTGACCGACGACGTCAACGTCTATGTCCAGGGCAACTATGCCCAGGCCCGCACGTTCAACAACTTTTACCCCAATCTGCTCTTCCCGATGCTGGTGCCGACCAGCAACGCCTTCCTGCCCGCCGATACACAGGCCAAGCTGGGCGGGCCCGTGTTCCTTTTCGCCCGCGTGTTCGATTCCTCGCAGTATGCCCTCGGCGTTCGCGCGAAGTCGGAAAGCTGGCTGGCTGCAGGCGGCCTTAACGCCAAGGCACTGGGTCTCGACTGGAACCTGCACTATCAGCACGGCGTCAGCGCGACCGTGAACACGCAGGTCAACAACGTCCTGCCGGGCAACCTCGCGGCATCGCTTGATGCAGTGGACGAAGGTCTAGCCAAGGGCGGCGCTGCGAATGGCAACATCGTCTGCCGCGTAAGCGTGACCAACCCCGGCGTCTATCCGGGCTGCGTTCCGCTTAACGCTTTTGGTGCTTCGGCGGCGAGCCAGTCGGCTGCGCTCGACTACATCACCGGGGACAACTTCAACCGACCCGAGTTCACAATGGACAATGTCGAAGCCAGCGTAAGCGGCACGGCGTTCGACAACTGGGCAGGCCCGGTACGCTTCGCTCTCAGCGCCGAATATCGCTCGCTGAAGCTCGACGTGACCACCAACTCGCCGAGCGGCGTCTTTGCCGATTGCACTGGCCTGTCGCCGTTCCTCTGCACCCCCGGTGCGACGCCGGTCTATCGTGACGCGCAGATCACGCCGATTAGCGTGAAGGAAGACGTCAAGGAAGCCGCGTTCGAATTCGACTTCCCGCTGCTCAAGGACAGCAGCGTCGGCTCGTTGAATCTCAGCGGTGCTGCACGCTACACCGACTATTCGATCAGCGGTGGCGTCACCACCTGGAAGATCGGCGGCGACTGGCAGCTGACGGACAGCCTGCGCTTCCGCGGGACGCGTTCGCGCGATATTCGTGCACCCAGCCTCTATGAACTGTTCCAGCCCGCGACCAACGCTCGCAGCGGTTACCAGGATCTTCACACCGGCACGTCCGGCTCGGGAACCGTGGCAATCGAAACCGGCGGCAATGACAATCTGGTACCCGAAAAGGCTGATACGCTCACCTTCGGTGGCGTCTTCCGTCCAAGCAGCCTTCCCGGCTTCAGCATCGCGATCGACTACTACAGGATCAAGATCAACAACGCGATTTCGCTGATTGATGGTCGTCAGCAATCGATCCAGAAGCTGTGCGAAGACAGCAACGGCACCAGCCCGTTCTGCTCGCTCTATGAGCGTCCGCTGCCGTTCAGCGATCGCAGTGCGGCCAACTTCCCGTCGCTGGTCAAGTTGACCACGCTTAATGCCTCTTCGGTCAAAACCTGGGGCATCGATGGCGAGATCAACTACAGCTTTGGCGTCGGTTCCGACGGCAAGATCGATCTTCGCGGTCTGGTTGGCTATCAGCCAGAGTACACCACGATCCTCGTCCCGGGCGCTACGCCGCAGCTTGGTGCAGGCGCGGGTGCTACCCAGTCGACCGGTGGTGTTCCCAAGCTCCGTCTGACCGGCTTCATCGGTTACAGCACACCCGATTTTGCGATCGACATCCAAGAACGCTGGCGCTCGTCGCTGAAGTGGGACGCAGACCGTACGCTGGTCTTCAACATCCCCGATGTGCCTTCGGTTGCCTATACCGACATTACGTTCACGGCATACTTCGGCCAAAGCAAGGACAAGCAGTTCTTCCTGTCGGTCCAGAACCTGTTCGACAAGAACCCGCCGGTCTATCTGACCTCGGGCACGTCGGGCACGCCGGCCTTCTCGTTCCCAGCCGTGTCTGGCGACGATATCATCGGTCGCTACATGACTGCCGGTGTGCGCCTCAAGTTCTGACGCGCAGATCAAGCGAGCACAAAAGGGTCCCCTTGCGGGGGCCCTTTTTTGTTGTGAATTCGGTGACTTGGTAAGAGCCTTTCTCTTGCAAATCATCGAACACGTTGCCTAAAATGCAACGCACGGCCTTGGGCGGGCGAAGGCCCAAACACCCAGCATCAAGTGCCCCTACCCTATTTGGCGCCGCCCCGGCAGAAGGCGTGGCGCAGGAGAGAAACAGATGTCTCAAGCAGATAAGCCTTCGCGCCAGCGCTTCGCGTCCAGGTTGTTCGCCATCGGAGGCCTTTCGGCTGCGCAAATCGCGCTGGTGGCACCGGCATGGGGGCAATCCGTTGCTCCCAGTGGCCAGCCGCAGTGCGACGCTTCGATCGCACAGACCTTCAAGCCCGACGATGCGACACGGATTGTCCAGGTCGCACACTTCAGGAAGGGCGACACGATAGGCTTCGGGACCGCGCAACCGGCAGGCGCTTCTGTTGCCGCCGCGGACGTCTGCATGGTCAAGCTGATCGTCGGTCCCGGCAATCCAGGCCCGGCCGGTGCGGCATCGACCTCCGAAGGCATCGGCATCGAGATCTGGCTGCCCGATCGCGCCAACTGGAACGGCCGCTTGCACGCGCTCGGCGGTGGCGGTTGGCAGGGCGGACCTGCAGGCGTTGCAGGCGCAGTCGCCAATCCGATGGCAGCCATGGTTGCCATGACCGAAGGCGCGGTCTCCTCGACAACCGACACGGGTCATACAGTCATGAATGGCAGCTTCGCCGTTCTGCCCGATGGCTCGATCAACAGCCGTCTCTGGACCGACTTCGCCTCACGTGCGATCCACGAGCAGGCGGTCAAGTCCAAGGCACTTGCGGCATTCTACTATGGCAAGGCGCCGAAATATTCATACTGGGAGGGTGGCTCCACCGGTGGCCGGCAGGGACTGAACCTCGCCCAGAACCATCCCGAGGATTTCGACGGGATCATCGCACTGTTTCCGGCGCTGAACTGGACCCGCTTCATCACCGCGGAGCTCTATCCCCAGGTCGTAATTCAACGCGATCTTGGTGGCCGTGCGCTGACCAAGAGCCAACTCGACCTCGTATCGAACGCAGCGATTGCTGCCTGCGACAGCGTTGGCGGCGAGCATCTTGGATATATCGTCGACATAGCCACCTGCCGCTACGACCCCAGCAAGGACAAGGCCGTGCTCTGCGCGTCCGAAGGCGGCACCAACTCAACCGGAGACTGCGTCAGCGTTGCGGAGGCACGGGCCCTGAACAAGGTCTGGTACGGCATGACATCGGACGGCAGCGTGCCCGATCCCGCCGTCGACAATGGCTGGAACCGGACCGATCGCAATCTCGCCACGAAGCGCAATCGGCGTCACTGGTTCGGCCTTGCGCGCGGCACCACGCTCTACCTCAACTACCCCGGCTTCGAGGGGCTGGTTAACCCCGACCACCCCTTCTCGATCGCCACGCACGTCGTGGCCCTCGAGATGCAGAACCCTGCCATCGCCGAACCGATGTTCCAAAGCGCGGCGGGAAGCGGACAGTCGAAGTGGAAAGACCTGACCTACGCGCAACTCGCCGGTGCCTATGCGCGCGGCCTCGCGCTCCAGCCCAAGTTCGGCAATATCAACACCAACAATCCCGACCTGACCGCCTTCCGCAAGCGCGGCGGCAAGTTGCTGACCTGGCACGGCATCGCTGACGAGGTGATCCCCGTCCAGGGCTCGATCCACTATTACAACGCCGCAGCACGCCAGATGGGCGGCGTCGACCGCTTGCGTGATTTCTACCGGCTTTACCTCGTTCCGGGCCTCGGCCACGGCACGCCGAATGGCACGTCTAACCACGCGGCGGTCATTCCCAATTTTGCGCCAGGGCAGATGTACGATGTCCTGACCGCGTGGGTCGAACAGAAGACTCAGGCTCCCGGCGCACTGACGCTCAAGGCTGGTGAAGGCGCGGCCGCACGCAGCATGCCGATCTGCCCCTACCCCGAGAAGATCACTTACGTGAGTGGCGATGCAAAGCAGGCCTCGAGCTACACCTGCATTCGCCCCAAGCGTTGAAGTACCGTCAACGCCTGTCGGGACGCTGACATGAAAAAGCCCCCCGGAGATGTCTCCGGGGGGCTTTTCTTTCAGGCTACGGCCCGGCTCAGAACTTGAAGCCGAGACGCGTGAACCATTCGACCGGACGGTTGTACGAGCCGACGATCGCACCGAACGCAGGAATGGCGCTGCCGGAGGTCACGAAGCGTTCGTTGGTCAGGTTGGTCCCGCCGACGGTCAGCGTGTAGCGTTCCGAAGGATCGCGATACGCAATGCTGGCATTGAGCAGCGAAACACCGGGACGATTGAGCACGAACGTGCGCTCGACGTTGTTGGTCTGCGACGAGATGTAGGTGTAGTCCGCCAGCAGGGTAACAGTCCCGCCATTGGCCAAGCCGATCTCGTAGCGTGGGCTGAAGTTCACCTTCCACTTCGGCGTCTTGGGCAGCACGCTACCTACAACTGCACCAGCCTGGAGCGCGCTCGGACCGCTGGTGACGGCAACGGCGGGATCAAGCTTGGTGTAGTAGGCGTCGGTGTAGCCAAGAGCGAAGTTCAGCGTCAGTGCGGGCACCGGCTGGGCCACGACCTCGAGCTCGGCGCCCTTGATCTTGCCGTCGCCGACGTTCGCGATGGTCGGCGAACCGCCCACCTGATAGTTCAGCTGGATCGCGTTGTAGTTCGTCTGGAACACCGCAGCGTTGATCTGCAGACGACGATCGAGCAGCGTCGACTTCAGGCCGATTTCGAAGGTCTCTGCCTCTTCCGGCTTGAAGCTGCTGACGAAGGTCTGCGGCGTCGAGTAGCGCGTCGTCCAGCCGCCGGTCTTGTAGCCCTGCGACCACGAGCCATAGAGCATCACGTCGTCGTTCGGGTGGATCTGCACACCGACCTTGGGCGAGAAGTCATTGAAGCTCAGGTGGTTGATGCCACCGGGATAGATGCGCAGCGGGTTGCTGGGATCCGGATAGTTGTTGGCCACGCGGCAGCTCACCCCACCGATGGTTGCATTCGGGAAGATGTTGCCGGCAAGGTCGGAACAGGGGGCACCCGCAAGCTTGTAGAACAGCCCGCTCAGCTCCTGCTGGCCGCCTTCGAAGCTCTTGCTTTCGTGCGTGTAACGGCCGCCCAGCGTGATCCCGATGAGATCGCTGAAGCGATAGTCGATCTGGCCGAATGCCGCATAGGCATTCGTTTCGAGCCAGTTCGGACCGTCGATGACATAGATGCCTTCACCCGAGATCACGTAGTCGGCAAGATAGCCGCTTTCGTTGAAGTAGTAGCCGCCAAGCACGTAGTTCAGCTTGCCATCAAGCGCGCTGCCGACGAGCTGCAGTTCCTCACTGAACTGCTTCTGCTTCTGCTCAAAGCTGTAGGTCGACATGTTGATAGGCGAACCATCGCCGTCGAGGCCGCTGACCCAATGGCTCTTGCGGAACGAGGTGATCGACTTGAGCATCGCGTCATCGCTGACGTCGAATTCAAGAACGCCCGTGAAGCCCCAGTTCTTCAGGTGCGAGAAGTTGTTGCCCGTCGCGTAGGTGGTGTCGCGGTTGTTGGTGATGAACCGGTTGTCCCACGGCAGCAGGTCGTTGTTCGGGTTTGCGTCTGCGTTCACGCCGGCGAGCGTGTAGAGACGATTCACCGGGAAGGTTTCGTTGCGGTGGATCGACGGCAGCTGCGTACCCGACGAGTTGCACATGTTGATCAGGCCGATGGCCGTCAGCGTGTCAACCGGCGTGCTGATGCAAAGGTTGTAGAGGTTGCCGAACAGGCCGCCCGGATCGCCATTGGTCGTCTGCAGCAGCTTCGTCGGCGCCGTGCCCTTGGTGTAGGCATAGTCGCCGCCGAGGGTGAAGCGGAAGTTGCCACCGTCGTACTTGACCTTGCCGCGGATCGTGCGGTTGTCTTCGTCGCCTTCGCGCGAGGGCGATTCATAACCGGCGGCGGGATAGACCGTGTACGGTGGCGAATTTGCAGCAAGCGAGCCAGGGAAAGGCAGGCGCTTCATGTAGCCGTTGCGGGTCTTCACATCGACGGTGACCATCGAATAGAGGTTCTCGGCCAGCGGAACGTCAACCGACGCACGAGCCTGGAACAGGTTGAAGCGACCGACGGTCACGTCACCGCGAACGCTGAATTCCTTGCCCGGATCGCGCGTGACGATCGAGACCGCGCCACCGATGGTGTTACGGCCGAACAGCGTGCCCTGCGGACCCTTGAGGATTTCGATGCGCTCGACGTCGAGCAGGTCCTGGTTTGCGCCAACCGAACGGGCGAGATAGACGCCATCGACGTAGACGCCCACGGCGGGGTCGATGTTGAATGCAAAGTCGCTGGCGCCGATGCCGCGGATCGAGGCGGCAAGAACCGCGGTCGAAGCGGTGAACGAAACGCCCGAGTCCAGGTTGACGTTGGGCGAAAGCGCCGCAAGCTGGCTGACGTTGCCAACGCTGCGTTCTGCCAGCGAGTCACCGGCGAACGCGGAAATGGCGATCGGAACATTCTGGACGTTTTCCGCGCGCTTCTGCGCGGTAACGACGATCTGGCCGATGCCGGAAGTTTCTTCAGCTGCAGTTTCCTGCGCGAAGGCAGGGACACTGGCGCCTGCGAAACACGCAACAGAAAGCAGCGCCGGCACCGCAGTGCCGGACAGGAATGTCCTTTTCATGTTAATCTCCCCTATTTGATTATTTGCCCAAGACTTAAATTGGATAGATCAGCGAATTCGGAATGATATCATTGTCGAAAACGCAGAACTTCTGCGAATATTTCAATTTATCTCCCTCATAGACCACACGGTCGATGTATCGTCCCACGCTGTATACTTCGGCCGGAAAATCCCGCTTCGTCCGGAATACTGCGTAGTTTGCCTCGACATTGATGATCCCGTCTTCACTCACAGTGATGGACGGAAGGCCGATGACGTGGCGCTGGTAGTAAGGCGCGTGGAAGATCGTGCTTTCCACGCCGTAGATGCGATCCTTCATCATCGCCTTGCCCTTGAGCGAGAGCGTGCTCAGCGGCAGATCACGATCGAAGTTCTCGCGGGGCACGACCCGGTACCACGCGTTTTCGGTGAAGAACTCGGGCCACTCGTCGTAGTGGGCCCCGTCGATGCAGGCACCATAGGCAGCATAGAGGTCGGCCACGTCGTGGCGGAGTTGGATGTCGACGCTCACAGTTCCATCACCTCCCGCCAATAGCGGTACATGCCGCGAATGAGGGTCTCGGTGACCATGTGGTCGCTCGGCCCCACGCCCACGCCATCGAGTTCGCAAATCGTGCTGAACGCTTGGTCCTGCACGAAGCCTTCCTGGCTGAACTCGATAACTTCGCCATCATCTGCCGACACGAAGCCGGCCGGACCGAAGAGGTTGGCCTGCCGCAGGCGACGCTCGACCATTTCCTCGTCGTCGTCCTCGAACCCGAAGTGCGTCCAGACGAAGTCGAACTTGTCGGGCCCTGCCGGAATGATCTGGCGGGTAGAAAGCGAGTTCACCTGCTGCTGGAAAATCACGTTGGGGAACACGGTAGTCATGCAGACTGTATCGTTGCCCCACCACGGTTCGTGCACGATATCGAGCAGCAGCGGTTCGTTGAGCTGCATGTTTTTCCGGAAGCTGGTGACGCCTTCCTCGATGTTCTTTGTCACTGCATCGCTGCGGCGCGAGATCATCGCGGCGTGGCGATGGTGCTTGTCCATCTTGAGGCGCGATTCGTTATCGGCGCGCCACAGGCCGAACGTCACGAACCAGGTATGCAGCAAGCCCGGATGATAGGGGTCCTTGATGTTCTCCATCATCAGCTTCCAGTTGCCCGGAATGCGCTGGCGATTGTAACCAAGCAGGGTCAGCTTGCGACCGTTGAACGTGCGGTCGAAGCAGGCCAGGATGTCCTCGCCGAGGTACTCCTCGAGCGGTTCGACATCGTGATCGAAGCAGGCGAAGACCACCCCGTTGCGAACCGCGACCTTGAGGCGATTCAGCCCGTGATCATCGAGACTGAAGTCCTCGGGCATTCCGCCATTGCCCTTCACACCATTGCGGAAGGGCACGCCCAGCAGCTTGCCGTCGTAGTTGTAGTTCCACTGGTGATAAGGACAGACGAGCGTCTTCACCTTGCCGGTGCGCTCCTGGCAGAACCGCATTGCGCGGTGCGCGCAACGGTTTTCGAGCACGTTGATCTCGCCCTTGCGGTTGCGGATCATGATGACCGAACGCTCACCGACCGAGGTCCGCTTGAAGCTTCCCGCCTCGGGCACCTCGATCTCGAGCCCGACATAGCTCCAATGCGGGCCGTAGAAGATCCGCTCAAGCTCGCGCTGGTAGATTCCCTCGTCGGTGTAGACGGGTGAAGGGATCCGGCTGGACCCTTCCCCATCCCACGCGGGCAAGGTCTGCCCGTCCAGGCCTTCGCGCCTGTTAGAAGTCATAGCATTGTCCCAGTCTGACTAAAGGCTTCAGACCGTGCCGATGCGCAGGACGGGCTTGATCGTCTTGCCCGTTTCGCTGTCGGCGATGGCCTGATTGATGTCTGCGAAATCGTACTGCTTGATCAGTCGATCGAAGGGGAAACGCCCCTGGCGATAGAGCTCGATCAGAGTGGGGATGAACGTTGCAGAGATGACGTCGCCCTGGACGATGCCCATCACGCGCTTGCCGGGGATCATCACGCCCATGACGTCGACCTTCACTTCCGAGCCGAGCGGCGGCGCACCGACGATGCCGCAGGTCCCGAAGATGCCGAGGCAGTCGATTGCCTGGCGAAGCACCGCGCCGACGCCGCTGGCTTCGAGTGCGAAGTCAGCACCCTTGCCGGTGATTTCCTGGATCTTGGCGACCGCATCGACTTCCTTGCCGTTGATCGTGTGCGTCGCACCGATTTCTGCAGCAAGGGCAAGACGTTCGGGATTGATGTCGACAGCGATGACCTTGGTCGCGCCGGCAACCTTGGCTGCCATGATTGCGGCGAGTCCCACGGCACCGATGCCGAACGCCACGAACGACGAACCCGGCTTCACCTTCAGCGCCTGCAGGACAGCACCCGCACCGGTCTGAAGGCCGCAACCAAGCGGAGCCAGCAGGTCGAGCGGCAGGTCCTTGGGCACCTTGACCACATTGCGCATGTTGGCCAGCGCATATTCGGCGAACGAGGACTGCGCGAAGAAGTGGTCATGGATCGGCGCGCCGGTCGAATCGGTGATACCGGTCGAACCGTCGGCGCGGCTCCCACCAAAGCACTGGGGCAGCACGTTCTCGCAGTGAGCGGGGTGGCCCGAATGGCACAGATCGCAGCTACCGCACCAGGCATAGCTCATCACGACGTGATCGCCGGGGACGACATTGGTTACCGAACGGCCGACCGCCTCGACAACGCCACTGCCTTCATGTCCGAGTACTGCGGGTAGCGGCATGGGGAGCAACTGGTCGCGAACCGAAAGGTCGGTATGGCAGATGCCGGTGGCAACGATCCGGACCAGCACCTCATCATCGGCTGGCTCGCCAATGCGAACGTCCTCGATTGACATCGCTCCGCCCTTTTCGCGGACGATGGCTGCCTTGATGATCCTGCTGTCGTGAATGCCCAACGATCTTCTCCCGTATACACTGTCCCGGCTTGCAGGACTCGCGCCCCGCAGCGCTCCCGGTTTGATCGGGAGTCGCCACCAGATGATGTTATCGCTGCCAGAAATTTTTATTTGGCGCAATCCTTTTTATATTATACAAATGGCTCATGGACAGCGTTGACCGGCCGTAAGAGGTTGGCCAAGCGCTGCTTTGTCTGTGCAAAACGGCCCGAGCCGATTGGGGAGAGTAACATGGAAGTGCAGCTGCTGATCGACAACAAAGCGGTCGCTGCGGGCGATGGGAAGACCTTCGAACGCCGCAACCCTGTGAGCGGTGAAGTAGTCACGCGCTCGGCCGCTGCCGGCGTTGCCGACGCAGCGCGGGCCGCGGCTTCCGCAGGAGAGGCCTTCAAGTCGTGGTCCAAGACCGGCCCCACCGAACGTCGCCGCGTGCTGATGGCCGCTGCCGACCGTCTCGAAGCCAAGATCGGCGATATCTCGCAGGCCATGGCCGCAGAAGTCGGCGCATCGGGCCTGTGGGGCGGATTCAACGTCATGGCCGCTGCCAACCTGATCCGCGAAGCCGCATCGCTGACCACGCAGATCCAGGGCGAGACGATCCCGACCGACAAGCCCGGCACCCTTTCGATGACGCTGCGCCAGCCGGTCGGTGCGATCCTTAGCATCGTGCCCTGGAATGGCCCGGTCATCCTTGCATGCCGCGCCATCGCCTACCCTATCGCATGCGGCAACACGGTCGTCTTCCGCGCCTCGGAGATGAGCCCGAAGACCCACGCGCTGATCGCCGACGCGTTTGTCGAAGCAGGCCTGCCCGAAGGCGTCCTGAACTTCGTGATCAACGCGCCCGAAGATGCCGCAGATGTGATCGATTGCCTGATCTCGCACCCGGCCATCCGCCGCGTGAACTTCACTGGCTCCACCCGCATCGGCCGCATCATCGCCGAGAAGTCGGGCCGCAATCTCAAGCGCTGCCTGCTCGAACTGGGTGGCAAGGCACCGTTTGTCGTGCTTGACGATGCCGACATTGCAGGCGCGGTAAATGCCGCAATCTTCGGCACTTTCCTGTATCAGGGCCAGATCTGCATGTCGACCGAGCGCTTCGTCGTGGACGAGGCTGTTGCCGACGAATTCGTTGCAGCATTCGCCGCCCGCGCCGCGGCGCTGCTGGCCGGCGATCCGATGGTCAATCCCGCCTGCGTGATTGGCCCGATGATCGACGCCTCGTCGGGCACGCGCATCAACGCCATGCTTGACGATGCCCTCGCCAAGGGTGCGAAAATCGTCGTCGGCGGGTCGGCAAATGGTGCGGTGATGCCCGCCACGATCGTCGATCACGTCGTTCCGGGCATGACGATCTACGACGAGGAAACCTTTGGCCCGGTCACCACGATCGTCCGCGTCAAGGGCGTCGAGGAAGCGATCCGCGTCGCCAACGACACCGAGTACGGCCTCGCCGCCGCTGTCTTCGGACGCGACGCGACGCGCGCGCTCAACGTCGCGCGCCAGATCGATGCAGGTCACGTTCACGTCAACGGCGCGACCGTCCAGAACGAGCCGCAGGCCCCTTATGGTGGCATGAAGAACAGCGGCTACGGACGGTTTGACGGCCGCGCCGTGATCGACGAATTCACCGAACTCAAGTGGGTTACGGTCGAGCCCTCGGACCAGCCCTACCCGGTCTGATCCTCGCAGGACCAGACCCTTCGAGATAGCAGGGGGGCAGCCAGCCGGCTGTCCCCCTTTTTTCATGTCATGACCCCGCGCGCCGCGCGATGAAGCCCTCGAGAAACGTTGCAAAGGCCTTGACCCGCGGCGCCTCGGCGCGCTGCGATGCCCGAACCAGCCAGAGGTCGCCGCGCACGCAGCGCAAGTCGGTGAGCAAGGGCACCAATCGTCCCGCCGCCACTTCATCGACCACCGCATAATCGGGCAGTTGCGCGATCCCGAGTCCAGCCATCGCGGCGCGGGCCACTGCCTCGCCATCGTTGAAGACAAGGCCGGCAGGTATCTCGCGATCGTACTCCACGCCGTCGAATGACCATCGCTCAAGCATGCCGGTGGTCGGATAGCGGAAGCGGATGACTTTGTGCTGCCAGAGTGCTTCCAGCGTTGCGGGCATACCGCACTCGGCCAGATATGCGGGCGAGGCGCAGAGCAGAAAGCGGTGCTGCGCCAGCTTGCGCGCAAACAGGCCGCTGTCTTCGAGAACCCCGGTCCTGACCGCAAGATCGTAGCCACCTTCGACGAGATCGACCTTGCGATCGTCAAGGCCGATTTCAAGTTCGATCCCCGGGTACTCGGCGATGAACTCGCCCAGGTTCGGCACGACCAGCATGCGTCCCAGTGTTGCCGGAAGGCTGACCCGCACCCTACCGACCGGTGCCGCGCGTTGCGCGGCCAGCATGCCCTCGATATCGCGCAGATCATCCAGCAGGCGGCTCGCGCGATGGTAGAGCTGCTCGCCCTCGAAGGTCATCATCACCTGCCGCGTCGTCCGCGTGAGCAGGCGCACCCCAAGCCGGGCCTCCATCCGCGAAACCGCTTTGCCCACAGCCGAGGCCGAAAGACCGAGCCTTCGCGCCGCAGCGGCAAATCCCCCAGCCTCGACGGTCGCGACAAATGCGGTGAGACCGGATATGGATTCGACGCTGGCGATTGAAGACATCATGTCCGCTCTGTTCCGCGCGAAGGCCCTATTCCGTCAACTACAAACATCTGTAAATGTGGCGCGCGATCCAAATGCATCGCCCGTCGGTCTCGTCGGAGCGGCACCAATCCATTCCTGAGGTTTCCATGGCAATCTTCCGCACCAAATCGAAGCCACACCCGGCAGGACTTCTTGATCCTCGCCGGATCGCCGGTATCGCATTGGTGCTGGGTGCGACCACGGCGCTTGCCAGGCCGCCGGTCGGACAATTCGCCCTTGCCGACATCACGCCGCACAATGTCGACGTCGCACAGGACAAGGACGGGCTGCGAGTCTCGATGCCGCGCCAGTTCTGGCAGGACCCGGCGCGCGAAAAGCTTTCCGACCGTGACTTCATGGCGCTGCTCCCGGTCGACTTCTCGGACGGCACGATCGAGGCCGAAATCATGAGCACCGTCGATCCGCAGGCACCCGCCTTTGCCCGCGGTTTTGTGGGCTTTGCGTTCCGTGTCGCGGATGGTCGTTTCGAGAAGATCTACCTTCGACCTACAAACGGCGTCGCCGATGACCAGGTCCGCCGCAATCATTCGATCCAGTACGCGGCCTTTCCCGACTATCGTTTCGATCGCCTGCGCGCCGAATCTCCTGAACGCTATGAAACCGCTGCAGACATCGCACCCGGCCGATGGATTCACGTCAGGATCGAAGTATCCGGCGCGAAGGCGAAGCTGTATCTCGACCGCCGCTCCAACCCGACCCTGATCGTGAACGACCTCAAGCTAGGTGCCGACCGCCGGGGCAAGGTCGGGCTGTGGATCGAGAGCGGCACCATCGCGCACTACCGCAAAATCAGGATCACGCCCGCGCGCTCGGCCGGTTAAGGCAGTCAACTGGTCTGCATCATCCTTGATGCGCTTTCATAAGTGCGCATCAAGTGGGCAGTTTCGTCAACTGAGCCGGAGGTTATTGCCTCGATCAGCCTGATAGTCAGGTCATGAATCATCTGTGCGTCGGCTGCTGCCATGGGTGGCAGGATCGTTCTGCCTGATTGCACCTGAAAGTAGAACAGCGTCCTGATGATGACGTGCAGCACGTCATTGCCGTGGAGGTCCGCGAGAATCCGCCATATGCTCAGCTGGTGCGAATAATCGCCACGCTCGAACTGATCGGGGCGCAAAGTCCGCATTGCCGCTTCGAGCCCTTTGTACGTCTGTCCGGCGAAACGTTCGGCAACGGTCTGAGCATTGATGGCGTTGATCGTCCAGATCAGGTCGCCAAGCCACGATTCCGGCAATCGATTCAACTGGAAATGCGGGAAGACAGCGCGAACGATCGCGCCCGGAGTGGGCCGCCGCAGGACAAAACCACCCCCTCGCCCCAATTGCACGCGCACCATCTCGAGATCTTCGAGAATACGCAGGGCCTGCAAGATGACCGGCCTGCCAGAAGAATGCGCTTCGACGAGTTCATCAAGCGATCCAAGCCTTGCACCGTCGATCAGCCCCACGCTGTCGCGCGCCGCCACGATGATCCTGCGAGCGATTACCATGGCCCGATTGCCCGCAGCTATTCCCGCAGGCTGCACAGGCATGTCGAGAGCCTTCGTTACCCCATCCAGGAGGTCGCGCGTCCAGGCAAAGACCGGACTGTTGCGTCCGGCAAGGTGACGTTCCAGCAGGACAGCCGCCCTTGCCGTATCGCCGCAATCGGCGTCGATGGCGTTGAGATACAGCGCGATGAGCTGGGCGGTTTCGGCGAGGTCAGGGACCCGCAGTTCCAGGCCACCACCGACGCCGCGCCGCATCGACCCGATCCGCCGCGCTTCGAGGATGCGCAAGGCCTGGCGCACAACGTTGCCTGATGCCTTGTATTCGACCTGCAACCTGTGCTCGGGCCCAAACACCTTGCCGCCCGCGCCGTCCAGACGAACGATATCGGCCTCGAACCTGTCGGCAAGCGCCAGCGCGGCCGTCCGGCCCTTGCTGATGGGGATTTCTGTCGCGCGCTGAAGGCGTGGGGGAAACATCTGGAATGGCCGGCAGGAGATGCTTTGTGGTGCCATCTATTTTGGGCTCTCTTTATGCCCGAAGACAACCCCTAGAGCGGAAATATCGGAGCGGCCCACAGGGAGGCGCCGCACGAAAATTGGGGATGATGCATGACCAGCCGCATTTTCGCTCGCCTGATGGCGGGCGCCACTTTCGTCGCGATGTTTCAGACGCCCGCCTTCGCGCAGGACGCTGCCACGGATGCCGCACTTTCGGAAATCGTGGTCACCGCGCAACGCCGCGCAGAAAACCAGCAGGATACCTCGCTCGCCGTAACCGTGATCCCGGGAGACGCACTGCAGGACCGCGGCATCCGCGATCTTACCAATCTTCAGAACGTCACACCTGCATTCTCGTTCGCCGACGCTGGCATCCTCAAGTTCGCGAACATCCGCGGCATCGGCCTCAACCTGCAGTCGCCCACGGTCGTCTCGGGCGTCGCGCTCTATCGTGACTCGCTATTTGCGCCCAGCCCGATCTTCCTCAACGAAGGCGTGTTCGACATCGCCTCGATTGAAGTGCTGCGCGGCCCGCAGGGCACGTTTGTCGGCCAGAATTCCACCGGAGGAGCCATCATCCAGCGCACCCGTTCGCCCAAGCTTGGCCGAAGCGAAGGCAATGCTGAAGTGTCCTACGGCAATTACAACGCCATCGTCGCCGACGCAGGCTTCAGCGTGCCGCTGGGAGAGACGCTCGCGGTGCGCCTCGCAGGCCATTTCGAAAATCGCAACAGCTTCTACGACCAGATCAACCCGGCCAACCGCTCCGAACCGGGCAAGGTCGATGCACAGGGCGCGCGCCTCAGTGTGCTGTGGGAGCCTTCGACCAACCTGAAGGTTGAATGGAAGACCGAAGTCAACGCCAACAGCGGCGGTGGCTACCCCTATGCCCCGCTGCCCGGCACGGCCTTTGCGGCTGCTGCCCCGTCGACGCCTTTCGTGATTAACTACGATCATCCGACCAAGCAGAAGGAGTTCAGCCTCCGCACCGGGGTCGAGACGGTCTTCACGCTCGACAGCGGCACGCAGCTGCGCGCAGTGTTCGGCTATCAGTTTGGCAAGCAGGACTTCACCAACGACACGGATGCCTCGCCCGTGCCATTCTCGTGGAACGACCAGAAGATCCACGACAACGTCTACAGCGGCGAAGTCAATCTGATCTCGTCCGATGCCAGCGCAATCAAGTGGGTACTGGGCGCTTCGGCGGCTTACCAGACCGCCGATCTTGATCTCGGGATCAATCTCGTCGGCGGCAATTTCGTGATCGGCATAAACACGGTCAATCCCAAGCTCTCGCTCGGCGGGTTCGGACAGGTGACCTGGCCGATCACGGAAGGGCTCACGCTCGATACGGGCGTGCGCGTAAGCTACGACAGGCAAACCCAGAGCGGCACCTTTGCCGTTGGCGGCTTTGGCATTGATCCCTCCAGCCCGCGCTATTCCGACACGCGCGTGACCGGAAAGGTGGCGCTCAACTACAAGGTCGACGACGACAACCTGCTCTACGGCTTCGTTGCGACGGGCTACAAGCCGGGAGGGGTCAACCTTCCGGCCGGGCTGTTCCTTGCAGAGACCGTGACCAACTACGAAGCGGGCTGGAAATCGACGCTTGCCGATGGCCACATCACCACTCAGGTCAATGGCTTTTACATCGATTACAAGAACCTGCAGCTCAATGTGTTCAATCCGAACACCCGCGCAAGCTCGATCACCAACGCGGGCAAATCGCGAATCTACGGTTTCGAAGCGCAGATCCAGGCCCGTGCCGGCGCCCTGCGGTTCGATGGAAGTGTGGCCTACGTCAATTCGCGGGTCGGTGCGCTCAGCCTGATCGACACGCGCGCGCTGCCGGGCGGCAATGCGAACAATCTCGGGGGACAGTGTGTCACCAATTCGCCACCGACGCCTGCCGGCTGCTTCGATTACCTGCCTTTCGTGACCACGCTGGACGGGCGAAACAATCTCTATTCGCCCGAATGGACTGCCAGTGCCGGGCTAGAATACACAATCGAACTCGGCGAGGCGCAGATAATTCCTCGCATCGACGTCGCGTACCTGGGCAAACAGACTACCAGTCTGTTTGAACGCCCCGTCGTCGATGTTCTCGAAGCGCGCACGCTTGCCAACGCGCAATTGCAGTATCGCCGCGATCGCTGGACGCTCTCCGTCTACGGCACCAATATCTTCGACAAGACCTACCGCTCGGGCAACGATGGCGATAACACCTTGTACGGTGCCCCCCGCCAGTACGGCGTGCGTGTCGGCCTCGAATTCTGATCGGAATGCCAATGCGAAACATCGAACGTTACGCCGCCCTCTCGCTTGTCCTGGCAAGCGCGGGTGGCGCGCCCGTCACGGCCATTGCCGCCGAAGATGCCGATGCCCCGCGCCTCGAGTTCGCCTTCGAGGAGATCGTCACTCTCGCGCCCGACATAAGGGTCGGGCCGACGTCGCTGGGCGGCCGCAACATCATTCCGATCACCGGCGGCCGGTTCGAAGGCCCCGGCATCAAGGGGACGATCATTCCCGGAGGTTGGGACTGGCAGCTGATCCGGCAGGATGGCTGCCTGCAGATCG
Organism: Novosphingobium sp. HNCC26DJ243; assembly: GCF_057180545.1. Taxonomy (NCBI): domain Bacteria; kingdom Pseudomonadati; phylum Pseudomonadota; class Alphaproteobacteria; order Sphingomonadales; family Sphingomonadaceae; genus Novosphingobium; species Novosphingobium sp. HNCC26DJ243. The sequence goes on from NZ_JBXUGN010000001.1 coordinate 661,524, forward strand.
AGGCCGATTACATGCTGAAGACCGATGATGGCGTCGTGATCAACGTCATCAACAAGGGCGTTGCCTGCAGGGGTGCCGACGGCAAGCCCGTTCCGCTGCGCACGCAGCCGGTATTCGAGGCACCGCTCGGCAAGTACGAATGGTTGGGCAAATCGGCGTTCGTCGGGACGCTCGAACCCGTTCAGGAGGCCGGAGCTCCGGCCGTCCGCATTCGCTTCTACAAGGCAATCTGAACCATGGCATCGCTCCGCAAGGTCGCCCCTCTGCTTGCCTGCGTCGGCAGCGCGCTCATCTGGAGCAGCGCCGATGCCGGGACCGGAAATAGAGCAACGGTCCGCGCCAATGCCGATCGCTGCGCAGCCCTTGCGGGGCTCCACCTTCCCGGTCTGGGGCGGATCACGTCGGCGGCCCCCGGACCCGCCGAGCTTCCCCCCGGCCCTTTCGGGCAGCCCGCGCTTGCCCTTGCGCCGCACTGCGAAGTTCAGGGCGTGATGCAGGAACGCCTTGGACGGCTTGGCCAGCACTACGCCATTCGTTACCGCCTACGTCTGCCGGCGAACTGGAACGGTCGGTTCCTGTTCCAGGGTGGCGGCGGCACCAATGGCGAAGTCGGCAACGCCGTGGGCGCAGACAACACCAGTGGCCCATCGGCTCTTGCCCGTGGCTTTGCCGTTGTCGCGCAGGACAGTGGCCACGACAACAAGGTCAACTTCGATCCCGCATGGGGCGGACAGACCGTTTTCGGCACAGATCCCATCGCGCGCGCCAACTACGGCCATGCCTCGTTGCCGCTTGTCACCAAGGCAGCCAAGGCGGTGATCGCCCGCTACTATGGCAAGAGCGCCGAACACAGCTACTTCCTCGGCTGCTCCAAGGGCGGGCAGGAAGGGATGGCCGCAGCGCAGCGTTACCCCACGTTGTTCGATGGCATCGTGGCGGCAGCGCCCGGATTCGCTTTGCCCCGCGCCGCGCTAAACCAGGCATGGAGCGTGCAGCAATTCGCCGCACTGGCGCAGGAACAGACCGGCAAACCCGCCACGGTCGCTGCGCTCGCGCGCACGTTTACGCCTGCAGACATGATGCTCGTGCGCAAGGCCGTGCTTGATGCCTGCGACGCGGCAGATGGCCTTGCCGATGGCATCACGTCCGATTTCCGCCAATGCCGAGGCGATCGCGTCCTCAACCGGCTCCAGGCGCAGATCTGCCGCCCCGGCATGACCGCCGACTGCCTGACGGCATCGCAAGTCGATACTCTGGCGCGCGTGATGACCGGTACGCGCAATGCATCCGGGCGTCCGATCTATGCGGAATGGACGTGGGACGGTGGCATCGGCAGCCCGATGTGGTCGATGTGGCGCACCGGTAGCGAGCAATTGCCCGCATTCGACGTCGCTCTGGGCGGAGCTTCCCTGCCGACGGTGTTCTCGGTACCGCCCGCGCAGGTCGGTACCTCACCTGACGACATCCTCGCCATGCAACTGCGCTATCGCTTTCCCGATACCGAGGCGGCGATCTACCGTCGCGCAGGACCGTTCAGGACGAGCGCCTGGCAGGACATCGCAATGCACTCGGCCAATCTTGACGGCTTTTTTGCGCATGGCGGCAAGCTGATGGTGCCGCACGGCGTATCCGATCCGGTGTTTTCGGTCATGGACACGCTGGCATGGCACGACCGCGTCGTGCAGCGCTACGGCGCGCGTACCGATGATGGCATGCGCGTGTTTCCCGTCTCAGGCATGGCGCACTGCATGGGGGGACCGTCCACGAGCCATTATGATGCTCTGGGTGCGCTCGTCGACTGGGTCGAACAGCGCAAGGTTCCGGACAGCCTGCTCGCCACAGCCGACGCGCGGACGCCATGGCCGGGCCGTACACGCCCGGTCTGCGCCTGGCCGAAGATCGCGCGCTATCGCGGCGGTGACCCGGAACGTGCCGCGAGCTTTGCCTGCGAATGACCGCCTGCGCGCTCCGAGACCAAGATCAGCGGGTAAAACCGGAAAACGGCGTCAGATAGATTGCGCCGAACCCGTCGAGCACGGCGCGAACTTCCGGCGTCGTTTCGCCGTAGACGTAAAGCTTCTCGATCCGCACGAGCGCAAGGAATGCCTCGGCAAAAGGCGCGAAGGTCTGCTGCACGTGCGGCAGGAGGCCTTCGATGCGGTAGCGCTCGACGATGTGGACTTCGGTGCGGGCCTCATTGACCACGTACTCGTAGGTCAGCGTGTCGGCTTCCTTTGCCGTTTCGGCCACGATATTCGCGACAAGCGCTTCGAATGCCGGAAAGTCTCCCGGTTCGATCGCGCAGTGATAGATGGAGTAGAGGTCGCCCTGCTTCACGATATTTCCTTTGAGAGACTTGAGGTCAGACGCGTTCGAACAACAGGGCGAGACCCTGGCCAACGCCGATGCACATGAAAGCCAGGCCATAGCGCCCGCCGGTGCGCTGCAGTTCCTCGACCGCAGTCATCGTGATGCGTGCACCCGACATTCCGAGCGGATGGCCCAGTGCAATCGCGCCCCCATTGGGGTTGACGCGCGTGTCTGTCAGCGGATCGATTCCGAGATCGCGCAACGTGGCAATTGCCTGGCTGGCAAAAGCCTCGTTCAGCTCGATCACGTCGAGATCGGCAACGCCGAGCCCGGCGCGTGCCAGCACCTTGCGCGCAGCTTCGATCGGGCCTGCCCCCATGACGCGCGGAGCAATGCCGGCTGCCGCCATCCCAATGATGCGTGCGCGCGGTGTCAGCCCATTGGCCTTGGCCGCAGCGTCCGATGCAATGATCATCGCAGCAGCACCATCGTTCAGGCCGGAGGCATTGCCCGCCGTCACGGTTCCATCTGCACGCACGACCGGCTTGAGCTTGGCGAGTGCCTCGAGACTCGTCGCACGCGGATGCTCGTCGCGTTCGAACAGCTTGGGCGGGGCCTTGCCCTGGGGAACCTCGACCGGCTCGATCTCAACATCGAAGCGGCCCGATGAAATGGCCGCAGCAGCCTTTTCCTGGCTTGCCAGCGCGAAGCGGTCCTGATCCTCGCGGCTCACCTGCCACTGGTCGGCCACGTTCTCGCCTGTCTGGGGCATCGTATCGACGCCATAAGCCGCCTTCATCGCGGGATTTATGAAGCGCCAGCCGAGCGTGGTGTCTTCGATTTTCTGGCCGCGATCGAACGCGCTGCCTGCCTTGCCCATCACGTATGGCGCACGAGTCATGCTCTCGACGCCGCCGGCCACCATCAGTTCGGCATCGCCCGAGCGGATCGCCTGCGCGGCAATTCCGATGGCGTTGAGGCCCGAGGCGCAGAGGCGGTTGACGGTGACGCCGGGAACCGTCTCAGGTAGCCCGGCCAAAAGCGCGGCCATGCGTGCGACGTTGCGGTTATCCTCGCCCGACTGGTTAGCGCAGCCCATGATGACGTCATCCACCCGGCTCCAGTCGAGGCCGGGATTGCGCCGCGCCAGTGCACGCAACGGCAGCGCAGCAAGGTCGTCGGCGCGCACGCTGGCAAGCGATCCGTTGAGCTTCCCGACAGGGGTGCGGATGGCATCACAGATGAAAGCGTCGGTCATCGGGCGGTTCAATCCTTCAGGAATTCGAGCATGGTCTCGGCAAGGAGCTGCGGTGCCTCGAGCGGCGCCAGATGCGCAGCGGGCAAAGCCGCATGCCTCGCCCCGGGGATCTGGGCAAGGATGTATTCCCCGTGACCCTCAATTGGAGTGGAGGTGTCACGCTCGCCCGTCGCCACCAGCGTCGGGCAACTGATCTGGCCAAGCCGCGATGCCAGATCCATGTCGCGGATGGCTGCAGCGCATCCGGCGTACCCGGACGCAGCCATGCTCACCAGCTGGCGGCGGATCGTCTGCGCCACCGCAGGCTCGGCGGCGATGAATTCGGGCGAAAAGAACCGTCCCATGGCGAGTTCGGCGATGGCCCCCATGCCTTCGCCGCGCACCTTTGCCACGCGGTCGCTCCACGCCACCTTGTCCATCGTTGCAGACGTGCAGATCAGGGCCAGCGCAACAACGCGATCGGGCCGTGCGAGCGCCATCTCCATCGCGATCATTCCCCCCAGCGACACACCCGCCACCGCTGCAACCGCGATCCCGGCGGCATCCATCGCACCGAAGATGTCGTCGGCAAGGCCTGCCATTGCGTAATCGCCGCCTGCCGCATCCGAAGCGCCATGCCCCCGCGTATCCACGCGCAAGAGCCGGTGGCTCTGCCGCAGCAAGGGCAACGTCCGGTCCCACAAGTCCATGTCGGTGCCGATGGAATTGAGCAGCACCAGCGCGGGCGCATCGTCTCGCCCTTCTAGCTTCCAGTAGACGCGGCTTCCCGATTTCCCGCTGAACGGCATCAGCCTTGCGCTCCTTCGGCAAATGCCGAAACATCGAGGGGCGCGCCAGTCTTGGCGACAACCTCCGCAACCGTGAGTCCCGGCGCCAGTTCGACAAGCGTCAGCCCGCCCACTTTGCGGTCAACGGCGATCACCGCAAGGTCGGACACGATCAGATCAACCACGCGCCGCCCCGTCAGCGGCAGACTGCATGCCTCGAGGATCTTGGGCGCACCGGACTTCGAAACGTGGTCCATCACGACGACGATGCGCTTGACCCCGGCGACGAGGTCCATCGCCCCGCCCATGCCCTTCACCATCTTGCCGGGAATGGTCCAGTTGGCGAGATCGCCGTTTGCGGCAACTTCCATCGCGCCCAGCACGGCCATGTCGATATGGCCGCCCCGGATCATCGCGAAGCTGTCAGCCGAGGAGAAGAAGCTCGACGTGGGCAGCGCGGTGATGGTCTGCTTGCCCGCGTTGATCAGGTCCGGATCGGCCTCGCCCTCATAGGGGAACGGACCGATGCCAAGCATGCCGTTCTCGCTCTGCAGCGTGACCTTGATGCCTTCGGGCACGTGGTTTGCCACCAGCGTCGGGATGCCGATGCCGAGGTTGACGTAGTCGCCATCGCGCAGTTCCTGCGCGGCGCGCGCGGCCATCTGGTCACGATTCCAGGGCATCAGGCGCTCTCCCTTTCGCGCACGGTCAGCTTTTCGATGCGCTTTTCGTTGATGGTCGAGAGGACGATACGGTCGACATAGATTCCGGGCGTATGGATGCAGTCGGGGTCGAACGTGCCTTCGGGTACGATCTCTTCGACCTCGACCACGGTTACCTTTGCCGCCGTCGCCATGTTCGGGTTGAAGTTGCGCGCTGTGCGCCGGTACATCAGATTTCCCTCGGGATCGGCACGCCACGCCTTGATGATGGCAAGATCGGCGCGCAGCCAGCTCTCGCGCACATATTCCTCGCCGTCGAACACTTCGACCGGCTTGCCCTCGGCGACGACCGTGCCCACGCCGGTGCGGGTGTAGAACGCCGGAATACCCGCGCCCCCTGCCCGGATGCGCTCGGCCAGTGTTCCCTGCGGCGTCAGCTCGAGTTCGAGCTCACCTGACAGGTACTGCTCCTCGAACAGCTTGTTCTCGCCCACATAGGATGAGATCATCTTCTTCACCTGACGACTCTGCAGCAGCATCCACAGACCGAAGCCATCAGCGCCAGCATTATTGGAAATTACCGTCAGGTCCTTCACGCCCGCCGCGCGGATCTCGGGAATCAGGCTTTCCGGATTGCCGGACAGACCGAACCCGCCCGACATCACGGTCATCCCGTCAAACAGCACGCCGTCCAGCGCAGATGCGGGACTTGAATAGATCTTCGACATTGCTTGGCCTTTGCGTTCAGCCCAGGTCACCGCCCGCAACGGGCAGGATGGTTCCAGTAATGTAGCTCGCCTCGTCCGAGGCAAGGAAGAGGATCGGCGCGATCTGTTCGTCCAAGGTGCCGTAGCGTTTGAAGAACGTCGATTCCGTCACCTGTTCGACCGCTTGCGCCATCCACGCCTGTTCCTGCGCATTGTCCCCGGCGGCATTGCGCGGCACCTTGCGCGGCGGCGCGCTGGTCCCGCCCGGCGCAGTCGCCACCACGCGGATACCCTGTTCACCATACTCCATCGCGAGGCTCTGCGTCAGCGCATTGATCCCGCCCTTGGCCGCCGAATAGGGCCCGCGCCGGATACCACGCGTGGCGTTGGACGACACGTTGACGATCGTGCCCGATCCCTGGGCCAGCATCGCAGGCAGAACTGCATGGCAGCCATAAAGCGTCGGCATGAGCGAGCGGCGGATTTCCGCGTCGATCTGGTCGGGCGTGAAGTCGGCAAAAGGCCGCATGCGGATCGCGCCGCCGACGTTGTTGACGAGGATGTCGATCCGGCCGAATTGCGCTACCGCTTCCGCCATGGCTGCTGCTGCGCCTTCGTGCGTTTCGAGATCCGTCATGAATGCACGCGCCGATGGCCCGATTTCGGCTACCACATCGGCAACGAAATCTGCCCTGTCGACCAGCAGGACCTGCGCGCCTTCTGCCGCAGCCCGCAGCGCCACCCCGCGTCCGATCCCCTGCGCCGCGCCGGTCACGACCATCACCTTGCCGGCGAACCGTCCCGCGAAATGCCCCACCGGATCAGACATGATAGACGTCGATCACCTGGTTGATGTAATCGTTCTTGAGGACGATCTTCTTCGCTGAAATCTTCAGTTCGCCCCCTACCCGGCGCAGCGTGCAGAACGTTGCACCGAAGAACTGGCTGGTCATCTTGAACCGATGGCTGAGCGTATGCCAGTTGTAACGCACATCAAGCTCGTCGCCGCGATCGTCCATCAGTTCGATGTTGGCAATCATGTGCGTGGTGCGCGGCTCCGGCGTGCTCGCGCTCGAACGCTCGGTTTCGAGCCTGTACACTCGATCTTCCAGACCTTGCCTGTTCGCGTAGTAGATGAGCGAAATCTGGCTCTGCGGGTCAGTAACGAGTTCGTCGTCATCGGTCCAGGCCGGCATCCAATAAGTGCAGTCGGGCGTGTAGCATTCGAGCCACGCGTCCCATTGCCGGTCGTCGAGCAGTCGCGCCTCGCGATTGAGGAAGGCGGTAACTTCGATGAGCACGCTCACGCCATTTCCTCCGCCTGCTGGTCGCTCTGCGCAAGGCCGTTGAGCAGGGCCTTGGCCCAGTATTCGTGCTGGCGCACGAACAGCCCCTCGTCTTCACTGCGCTCACTGCTGAGCAGCGGATTCATGCCCATCTCGCGGGCGTTCTCGTCCGGCCCGGCGATCCAGCGCTTTGCGCCGCGGCTGAGATCGTTCCACAGCTCGCCCGCGCCGGCATAGGACGCCTGACAGGTGCGGAACTCCTCGAGATCATCGGGCGTGCCCATGCCCGAAACGTTGAAAAAGTCTTCGTACTGGCGGATGCGGATCGCCCGCAGCTCCGCGCTCTCGCCCTTGGGGGCAAAGCAGTAGATCGTCACCTCGGTGTGGTTTGCGTCAATCGGTCGAACCACGCGGATCTGGGTCGAAAACTGGTCCATCAGGAAGACGTTGGGATAGAGCGCCAGATTGCGGCTCTGCTCCACGATGAAGCGCGTGCGCTCCTTGCCGAGGCGCTGCTCAAGTTCTTCCTTGTGCGACCAGACGGGCCGCACCTCGGGATTTAGCACCTTGGTCCATAGCAGGATATGCCCGTTATCGAAGCCGTAGACTCCGCTCACGGCCTTGGACCAGCCGTTGGCGTCCACCGCCTTTGTGCCGCCCTCGGCCCGCCGGCCCATTGTCTTGGCGTAATTATAGTGGACCGAGCTGACGTGATACCCGTCGCAGCCGTTCTCCATCTGCAACTTCCAGTTGCCCTCGAAAATGTAGGACGAACTGCCCGCAAGTACCTCGATGCCGTCTGGCGCCTGGTCGACGATCTGGTCGATGATCACCCGCGTTTCGCCGAGATACTCCTCGAGCGGCGCAACATCGGGATTGACGCTGCCAAACAGGAACCCGCGATAGCTTTCGAAGCGCGCCAGCCGCGCAAGGTCGTGCGATCCATCACGGTTGAACGATTCCGGATAGGCCCCGGTGCTCTCGTCCTTCGCCTTCAGGAGCTTGCCGTCGTTGGTGAAGCTCCAGCCGTGGAACGGGCAGACCATGACGCGCCCATTGCCCCGCTTGCGCCGGCACAGCATCGCGCCGCGATGCGAACAGGCGTTGATGAAAGCGTTGAGCGCGCCATCCTTGGTGCGGGTAATGACGACGGGGGTCCGGCCCACCGTTATCGAGAACCAGTCGTTCGAGGAAGGAATCTGGCTCTCGTGGGCCAGATAGACCCAGTTCCCCTCGAAGATGTGCTTCATCTCGAGTTCGTAAAGGTCGGGGTCGGTGAAGATGTCGCGGCGGCAGCGGAACTGCCCGGTATCCGCGTCATCGACAACGGCCGTTTCAATGCGAGTCCTGATGGCACCGGACATCTTCATTTCCCCTAAGTTCTTGCGTCAGGCTTCGAGGCGCGCGCGCGTCGAGAACTTTTCGTCTTCCTGGTGGGCGGCACGCTGCATCTCGAAGTCGAATGTGATCGAGGCGCTGTCGCCCTGGCGCATGGGCACAGGCAGCAGGCCTTCGCGCGTGCCGAATGCAAAGTCGTCATGCGCGAACGGATCGTCGCCGAAGTTGATCTGCGTGGTCAGCTGGCGATAGCCCGGTGCCTCGATGAAGAAGTGGACGTGGGCCGGACGGTTGCCGTGGCGGCCAACTGCCTGCATCAGAACGTCGGTCGCACCGCCGGGGGGCACGCTGTAGCCCTTGGGCATCTTTGAACGGAAGGCATAGCGGCCGTCGTCGCCCAGCTTGATGCGGCGGCGATTGTTGAACGGCGTCTGCTCCTTGGTCGGGTCGAAGTGCGAATACCAGCCCTGAGAGTCCGCATGCCACACGTGCATGATCGCGCCTGGAACCGGCTCGCCATCGGGACCACGCACCTGGCCCGTCATGTACAGGCTGGTGGTGTCGTCGGGATCGACAGTCAGGTTGACGTCCGGCCCTTCGACAAGCGGCGCGCCTGCAACATAGAGCGGACCCTCGATGGTCCGCGGCGTACCTCCGGAAAGTCCTGCTTCGGCATCCTTGGCGTCCATGTAGAGGTCCATGAAGTGCTCGAGGCCGATGCCCGGAACGATCAGTCCGATCTCACCGGCGCTGTCCTGAAGGTACTTGACCGCACCCCAGAACTCACTCTCGGTCACGTCGTGACGCACGATCACGCGCGCAGTAGCCTCCAGCAGGTCGCGCATGATGGCCTTGAGGCGGGCGTCACCGCCATCACCGTCAAGGCCGGCCGCGCGGTCGAGCAGGTTGCGGATCGGAGCGGAATCAACGAAGGATTCTTGCATGACGTCAATCTCCCAAGATACTGTTTGAATTACCTGTTATCGAATGTCCGGTTCAGCGATCATCGTCGTGCAGCGACGAGGGATGGCGGCAGAGCGCGGTCACCTTCATCGTCATGAAAGGGTAGAGCGGCAGGCCGATCAGGATGTCGTGCAGCTGCGAATTGCTCTCGACATCGAACACGCTGACGTTGGCGTACTGCCCCGCCACGCGCCAGATGTGCCGCCAGGTGCCCGCAGCCTGCAACTCCTGGAACCGCGCCTTTTCCTCAGCCTTCAATCGCGCTGCTTCGTCCGCATCGAACCCGAGCGGAATGTTGACCTGCATTTCGACCATGAACAACATGCGTGCGTCCTCTCAGGCGACGGCGTGAATTACGGGAGCCGCGCTGTCGCGGCGGAAGCGGGCGATCTTGTCCTCATCGAGCGTGATGCCGAGGCCGGGCGCGTCGGGAACCGCAAGCTCGAAATCGGCATAACGCAGAGGCGCCGCCAGGATTTCCTCGGTCAGCAGCAGGGGCCCGAAGAGTTCGGTACCCCACGCGAGTTCCGGGAACGTTGCAAACAGGTGCGCCGAGGCAACGGTGCCGACCCCGCCTTCAAGCATGGTACCGCCGTAAAGGCCGATACCCGCAGCCGTCGCGATTGCGGCAACTTCGCTTGCAGGATGCAGCCCGCCCGATTGCGCGATCTTCACCGCGAACACGCCGGCAGCCGCCGCCGATGCGATGCGGAAGGCCGAGCGCGGTCCGTTCAGAGCTTCGTCGGCCATCAGCGGCACCGCCTGCGTTCCCGACAGGCGCGCCATTGCATCGAGAGCATCGCGCGCCACGGGCTGCTCGACCAGTTCGACGCCCACGTCGTGCAGCATCGCCATGCCGCGCACGGCCTGCGCTTCAGACCAGTTCTGGTTGACGTCGACACGCACGCTCGCCCGTCCGGCAAGCGCCTTGCAGATTGCGCCTACATGGGCGACGTCGTCTGCCACTTCGCGCTTCCCGATCTTGAGCTTGAAGATGCGATGGCGGCGCTGTTCGAGCATGGCCTCGCCTTCCTCGATGTCGCGAGCGGTGTTTCCGCTGGCAAGCGTCCAGGCCACGGGCAGCGAAGAGCGGACGCGACCACCACCGATCAGTTCCGATACCGGCACGCCAAGCCGCTTGCCCGCCATGTCGAGCAATGCGGTTTCGACCGCGCACTTGGCAAAGTGGTTGCCGCGCACGCTGCGGCCGATCCGTGCCATCGTGTCGCGCACCCTCGAAAGATCGCAGACCTGAAGGATCGGCGCGATATAGGTGTCGATCGCGGACTTGATGCTTTCGGGGCTTTCCTCGCCATAGCTGAGCCCCCCGATCGTCGTGCCTTCGCCGATGCCCTCGACGCCGTCACTGTCGGTCAGGCGGACGATGACCATCGACTGGGCATACATCGTGGCCATGGCCAGCACGTGCGGACGGATCGTCGGCACGTCGACAATGAAGGTATCGATCCTGTCCAGTGCCGCCATGTCATCGACTCTCCAAAACACGTCTTGTTTTCGATGGAATACCGGCGGAACTGCCAAGGCTCAATGATCATTGCGGTCCACCCGCCATACCTTTAGAGTATAAGGATGGATCTAAGGCAACTCCGGCATTTCCTCGCCGTGGCCAATGCGCGCAGCTTTTCGCGCGCTGCCGCACAGCTGAACATCGCGCAGCCGCCATTGAGCCGGACGATCCGCCAGCTCGAACAGGACGTCGGCGGCCCCCTCTTCGACCGGACCGCAAGACCGCTGGTCATGACGCCGCTCGGACAACTGCTGCACGAGCAGGCGCGCCAGGTCGTCGATCGGATGGACGACATGCATTCGATGATGCGCACCGCTGCTGCCATGGAACGCAGGCGCTTCACCATCGGCTTCGTCGCTTCAACTATCTATGCTCGCCTTCCCGAACTTATCCGCGCCTTCCGCCAGCGCGCACCAGACGTCGAGCTGTCGCTTGTCGAAAGCACCACGCTTGATCAGATATCCGCGCTGAAGGAAGGCCGCATCGATGTCGGCTTCGGCCGCATCCGCCTCGAAGACCCGGCGATCAAGCGCACGGTGCTGCGCAACGAACGCCTCGCGGTTGCGCTGCCGCGCGGCCATGCACTGGCCCAGGGCGATGCCGCGCTCTCGCTCAAGCAGGTGGCGGCAGAACCCCAGATTCTCTATCCACGCGCACCCCGGCCCAGCTACGCAGACCAGGTCATTTCGCTGTTTCGTGATCACGGCCTTGAACCCCGGATCGCGCACGAGGCCCGCGAACTCCAGATCGCCATTGGCCTTGTGGCGGCAGAAGAAGGCCTCGCGATCATACCTGAATCGATCAGCCGTTCGCGCAGCCACGATGTCGTCTATCGCGAGCTTGTCGAGCCCGCGACATCACCGATCATCATGAGCCAGCGCATCAACGATACCTCGGACGAACTGCGCCTCATGTCCGAGGTGATCGCCAGCCAGTACGCCGGATGGGGATACCCCGTGCCTGAAGCCCTGCTTGCCGACGGGGCCGCCTAGGCCACTTCTAGGACTTGTCAGAGTGGCGGTTCGCCCCGCTGCCAAACCATAATCCCGGACAAGAGCGCACTAGCGCCGCAGGCTGTCCGGGACATGGTCGGCCTGCTTTGTCTGGAGATGGGTAATGACGACTGAAGCAAAGTGGGACCTCGAAGTCGATGTCGTTGTGCTCGGCTCTGGCGGTGCCGCCATGACCGCAGCCATCGCAGCTCACGATTTCGGTGCGAAAGATGTCGTCATTCTCGAGAAAACGGGAATGGTCGGCGGGACAACCGCCATGTCGGGCGGCATGTTGTGGATCCCCAACAACCACCACCAGCAGGAAGAAGGCATCGAGGACAGCGACGAGGCGATCGTAAGCTACCTTGACTCACTCGCACCGGGCCAGCTCGATCCGGAAACCTTGTGGGCGTTCATGCAGAACGGCCCGGAAATGGTGCGCTATCTTGCCGACAGGACACCGGTCCGGCTGCGCGCGTTCGCCGATTTCCCCGACTACCAGCCATACTCTCCCGGCGCGAAGCCTGATGGCGGCCGCTCGCTCGATAACGAGGCCTTCTCGTTCGAGCGGCTCGGCAAATGGGCTGCGCGCGTCAACCCCAGCAAGATGGCCTACCCCTTGCGCGGCAGCCTGATCGAGGCAACGCGCGGCACGCTCGATGAAGCCACCCTCGCCGAGCGCGAAGCGGGCGATTATCGCGGCCTGGGCCAGGCGCTGGCAGGTGCCCTGTTCAAGGCGGTGATCGATCGCGGCATTCCGGTCGAGTTCGAAAAGCGCGCGCGCAAGCTGGTCAAGGACGGCGACCGCGTGGTCGGTGTGGTCGCCGAAGACGCCAGCAACCGCGATTTCCGCGTTCGCGCACGGCGCGGCGTGGTGATCGCAACCGGCGGGTTCGAATGGAACGAGACGCTGGTCAAGACCTTCCTGCGCGGCCCGATGACCGGCCCGGTCAGCGTGCCCGAGAATGAGGGCGATGGCCTGATCATGGCCATCGAAGCGGGCGCGCAGCTGGGCAACATGCAGAACGCCTTCTGGCAGCAGAGCGTGCTCGAGATGAAGCCGCAGCATCGCGCCGCAAAGCCCAACTACATGCTCGGCTCGGATGAACGCGCACGCCCCGGCGCAATCCTGGTCAACAGCGCAGGCAAACGCTTCGTGAACGAGGCTGCCAACTATAACGCCATGGGCAAGGCCGTGGTCGCATTTGACGCAGGAACGCACAGCTACCCCAATCTGCCCTACTGGCTGGTCATCGATCAGCGCTACAAGGACAAGTACCCGACTTTCACCTCGCCCCCTGGCTCCCCGATCCCGTCCTACATGATCCAGGCTGACACGCTGTCCGAGCTCGCCGCAAAGGCAGGGATCGATGCCGATGGCCTCGAAGCTACGGTCGAGCGGTTCAACACGATGGTCCGCAACGGTCGCGACGAGGACTTCAATCGCGGCGAGAACACCTACGACAATTTCTACATGTGGGGCGACATGGACTTCGACCCGCCGTACCGCACGCTCGGGCCGATAGACCGCGGCCCGTTCTACGCGGTGAAGATGGAATCGGGCGCGCTGGGCACGTCTGGTGGGCCGCGCACCAATGCCGATGCGCAGGTTCTCGACTGGCAGGGCAATGCCATTCCCGGCCTCTATGCTGCCGGCAACGTGATGGCCGCGGTGCTGGGCGAGGTCTATGGCGGCGCAGGTGGTACACTCGGCCCTGGCCTGACCTTCGGCTATATCGCGGGCCGCCATCTCGGTACCCACCTCGCCAATTCCACCGGATAGGCCTGTCTCGGGCCGAAACTCTCCGTGGCTCAATGCGTTACGTCGCGCAGACCATATTCGGAGAGCAAAAATGCCAGACGACAGGACCAGCCGCGGCCCCCCGGACGCCTCGCGCATTGCCGTGGGGCAGGATTACGAAGTCGAATACTGGACAGGACAATTCGGCGTTACCCGGCACGAGCTCGAGCAGGCAGTTCGCGACGTGGGCAGCAGCGCTGACGCTGTCGAACGCCACCTCAGATCGCGGAACTGACTTGCAGAGGAACCTTGGACCCGCCCAACCGTTCGACGGGGCCAAAGGAACCATGACGAATGCTGATCGACCAACGCACGCAAGCCCATGCAGAGAGCGCCTTGTTTGAGACTATTGCCGACGCCGCATTCCCGTGCGTCGGCGCGAAATCCGCCATGGCTCGGGGTACTCTCAAGGTCCTTGCATGCCACGGCCTTGACAGTTCGTGGGACGACCTGATCATTCATCAGGCCCTCATGGACTGGGCGGCAGAGTATCGCTCCGACCCTGAGGGCCTGCGCAGTCTGGCCGTGACCTTCGCCGGTCCGGGCGACATCGACGAAGCCCGGTTCGAGCATCTGATGTGGCAACGCATCCAGTCATTCGCCGACAAGGACGCGTGGCTCGGCCACCCATACGATCACAGGGTCAGCGCCGATCCGTCAGACCCGCATTTCTCCTTGAGCTTCGGGGGCGAGGCGTTCTTTGTCGTCGGCCTGCACCCCAACGCGTCGCGCCCGGCCCGGCGCTTCCCACGACCGACATTGGTCTTCAACCTGCATGATCAGTTCGAGCGTCTTCGCGATGAAGGGCGCTATGACAAGATGCGGACAACCATCCTCAATCGCGACGTGGCGCTTGCCGGTGACATCAATCCCATGCTGGCGCGCCATGGCGAGGCAAGCGAGGCCGCGCAGTACAGTGGCCGCCTGGTCGACGAAAGCTGGCGCTGCCCTTTCAGCGACAAGCGCGCGAACGCGGCATGACCGTTCACGAAATAATGCCGCGCAGCGGCACCGCCTTCCGCCTTGAAAAGGGCAAGGTCCTGCGCGTGATCGATCCGCGTGGCGTACAGGTCAGCGATCTGCTCGCATATGATGCGAATGACGTTCGTGAAGTGATCTCTGCCGGCCGTACCTTCGATTACGAAGAGACCATCCGCCTGACCACCGGTAATGTCTTATGGTCGAACCGGTCGAACCCGATGCTCGAGATGATCGAAGACACGGTGGGCTGCCACGATTTCCTGCTGACACCGTGCAGCGAGGCGACGTTCCGCCACTTCTATCCCGAAGAGCCCGTTCACCGCGGCTGCTTCGGCAATCTGGCCGAAGCGCTGGCGCCTTACGGGATCGAACCCGACACCATACCCGTGGCGTTCAACGTGTTCATGAACGTGCCCGTCGATGGCGCGACCGGCAGGATCGAGGTGCTCCCGCCAATCAGCAAGGCTGGCGACTTCATCCGCCTTCGCGCCTTGAAAGATCTCATTATCGGTCTGACCGCCTGCTCAGCCGGCGCGTCGAATGGGGGCAGCTTCAAGCCCATCCACTATGCGATCGAGGATTGATATCCGCCCCCATCGGGCCGTGAGCGCGATTGCGCCCACGGCCCTATAAGAGCGACTTAGCCCTGCATGCCGTGCTTGAGCGCGCTCATCTGGTCATGTCCTTCACGGACCGAAACCCAAGCCTCGTTCACCGCATTTCGCGCAATTGCCGAAAGATCGGCATTGTTCATTGCAGTCTCGAACTTGCCCTTGAGGTAATCCTCGCCGCGCTCGACCTCGTTGACGATGGCCTTGTCATCACGTCCGGTAACCGCAGCCTTCAAGTCCACGAACACGCGGTGGATCGACCCCATGACCGAGGTATCATCCTCGGGATTGCCACCAAGCTGCGCAACTGCTGCCTGCAACTTGGTCACCGCGCTCTGGCGCTCACGCGCGCGCTCGAGAAACATCGTGCGGAACGCCTCGTTGTCGAGATCCTCAGCCGACTTCTGGTACCCCTCGACGCTGTCGAGCAGGGTTGCGATCAAGGTGTTGAGTACGGTCACATCGCCATTGCTGCGATCCGAATCCGCTGCGCCGCCTGTGTAATTGTTATTCGATTCCATGGAATTAACTCCGAAAAAGTGAACTCTTCCACAACTCGCTTGCGTCCGCATGGGTCCCGCCTTGCACGGGTTGCAGCAAACATTGCGGCTCGATGCCCAAACGGGGACCAAGTCTGCCCTCCGCCGCGCAGCTCCGGGATCACAGCGAGGCCTGCATCCCGGGCTTGAGCACCACCTTGGTCCAGGTGTCCTGCTGCTCCTTGAAGTTCTTGTAGCCCTCGGCTGCCTGCTCGAGCGGCAAGCGGTGACTGATCAGGAAGGTCGTATCGAGCGTTCCATCTTCAATCTTGGTGAGCAGGTCTTTCATGTAGCGCTGAACGTGGGTCTGGCCGGTGCGTAGCTCGAGGCCCTTTTCCATCACGGCACCCAGTGGAAACTTGTCGGTCAACCCGCCGTACACACCTGGCACCGAGACACGGCCACCCTTGCGCACCGCAAGCAGCGCCTGCTTCAGCGCGCTTGCCCGGTCCGCGCCCATGCCGATCTTCTGTTTCACCACGTCGAGCATGTTGTCGACAGCGAAGCCGTGCGATTCCATGCCCACAGCATCGATCACCGCGTCGACTCCGATCCCGCCCGACATTTCCATCAGCGCCTCGCGCACGTCGGTTTCGCGGAAGTTGATCACATCCGCGCCAAGTCCGCGGGCCAATTCCAGCCGGTGCGGGTAATGATCGATGGCAATGACGCGCGCCGCGCCCATGGCCAGCGCACTCTGCACGGCAAACAGCCCTACCGGGCCGCATCCCCAGACCGCCACCGTGTCATCAGGCTGGATCTGCGCATTCTCTGCGGCCATCCATCCGGTTGGCAGGATGTCTGAAAGGAACAGCACCTGCTCGTCCGAAAGATGATCTGGCACCACAATCGGCCCGACATCCGAGAACGGTACGCGCACATATTCCGCCTGCCCGCCGGAATAGCCGCCGGTCATATGGCTGTAGCCGAACAGGCCCGAAGCCGCGTGGCCGTACATTTTTTCCGATGCGTCCTGCTTTTCAGCAGGATTGGAGTTGTCGCAGGCTGCGTATTGCTGGATCGCGCAGTGGAAGCAGGAGCCACAGCTGATCGTGAACGGCACGACCACGCGCTGCCCCTTGGTCAGGGTGCTTTTCGGCCCGGTTTCGACAACCTCCCCCATGAACTCATGGCCAAGGATGTCGCCCGGCATCAGGCCCGGGATCACGCCGTCATACAGGTGCAGGTCCGATCCGCAGATCGCGGTCGAAGTGACGCGGATGATCGCATCGCGCGGATTTACGATCTCGGGATCGTCGACGGTATCGACGCGCACGTCGCGCGTGCCATGGAATGTCAGCGCACGCATCAGCTTGCCTTCCTGTTGCCTAATGTGTTGGAACCATGCCTTTCGGCCTGTTTCGCCGCGCGGGTCTGATCCTGTCGCCGTGCTGATGTTGCGATTTCACCCGCTTCCATCAGCATCTTGAACCGGCGCAAATCCTGCCGCGCCTGGAGTGCAGGTTCACGTCCATAAAGCTTGGCGACAAGCAGGCCCAGCTCGCCCATCGGCGGCTTGTAGGCCACGCGCACGCTTACCCGCGTGCCGCGTTCGCCAGGCGCATCCTCGAAGGTGACGCGGCCTTCGGTATCGATGTCCGATCCATCGACCGATCGCCAGGCGATCAGCTTGCCGGTTTCTTCGCTGACGATCTTCGTTTCAACGTCGATCGTCTGGCCCGCAGGCGCGCGCAAGGTCCACACGCTGTGCCCTTCGGTGCCGACCGGCTGTACCGCCTCGACATTTTCCATGAAGGTGGCGAGATTTGCGAAGTCCCGCCAAAAGGCGAAAAGCTCGGCCCGCGGGCGCGCGATTGTCACGCTGCGCCCGACCACCGCGTAATCGCCGAATGATCGGCGCGCCGTGAATCCCGGCGCATCATCGGGATGGCTGCCGCCGCCACGTTCGCGCGATCGCATCCACAATCCCACGCCTGCGCCTACAACCGCGGTCACGGCCAATGCCGCAAGGCCACCTGCAACCTTTCCGGGCTGATCTGTATGTTTCATCGCATCACTCCTGGCGGCATGACATCGGCCGCCTGTCGCGATGAAAACGAACGACATCTCATTCCGGGCAAGGGCAGTAGCCTGCATGCGACACGCCCCATCTCAAAAGTCGCGCTTTGTCGCGGCTCAATGATTAACAACGCACGGGAGATTTCGGGAGGAACAGACATGCAATCGCAAGCTCTGCGCGCAGCCTTTATCCTTGGCGCGTTCCTAGCTGCCCTTCCCGCGCGCGCCGACGACCCCGGCGACCTGGCAATGCGCACGTCAGCCGCGCGAGAGCGCGACAAGTCCGTGATCCGCCAGCTCAACCTTGCCGAGGCGGCGCGGGTTCGCGATCGGGACGCGCGCTACGCAGCGCAAGCCCGTGCATCGCGTGAAGCTACGGCCGACTACGCCAACCGCCGTGCGCGCTACGAGCGCGACATGGCCGCGTGGCGCCGCGCAGTCGCCGCCTGCCGCTCGGGCGACCGCGCCGCCTGCGCGCGCTGAAGCGGTTTCAGTTCGCCAGAGGTGGACAGGCAGGCATCTGTCCGATCCCCTCGATCCCGGCATTGCGCAGGCTTATCACGAAGCCCTTGTCCGCACCCATCCGCAGCGGAGTACCGATCGCCTTGATCGGGGCGCCGTGCTGGGCAAAGCACTTGAGCGCGATCATCAGCGTGCCCGCCTTGCCCGGAGCCGTCGCGCCAACCAGCGTCGTCACATCAAGCCTCACGCCGCCAAAACTCACGGTGACCGGTCTCGTCCCGACCGCATCGACGCGCCAGTCCAGCCGGAGCGCGAACCCGCCGTTGAGATAGCGTTCCATGTCCACCGGCGGCCCGTCGACAGCAATGTCGCCCTTACCGCTCCAGGAGAACTGACGCGCATCCTCCTGCGCCATCAGGTCCACCGCGCGCATCGTTACGGTGCTGTCCAGACCCAGACGCCACGGCTCGATCACCCGGCCATGCCGGATGTAGGCAGTATCGCTCAGCGCCGGTCCCTGCTCCACGCGCGGGTCTTCGTTGACCTTGCCCATTTTTGCAGGCTGAGCGTAGGAAAGTCCGTACCCCGCCGGAAACAGCGGGTCGACCATCGGCGCGCGGGCGTCCTGCGGCCAGGCAAAGGGCAACCTGCCGGTGAAATCGCGCGCTGGCTTGCCATCCTTGCCAGCCACCAGCACATCGGCAACGCCCTGACCCTGTGATCCAGGCTGCCAAGCCGCCACAAAGGCATCGGCAATGTTCATTTCGGCACCAACGAACATCGGACGCCCGGAAAGGAACACCGCCACAACCGGCACACCCTGCGCCTTGAGCCGGCGCATCAGGTCCAGCTCGCCCATGCGTGGATGGAACACGAGGTTGGGAATATCGCCCTGGAATTCGGCATAGGGTTGCTCGCCAAACACGACCACGGCAACATCGGGCTTGCCCGGAGCATCGCCGGTTGGATCGACGCGCACCTTGCCGCCGGCAGTGCTGACCGCGTCAGCAATTGCCCCCCCGATCGTGCGGCCCCTGGGAAAGTCCTGCGCGGTCGTGTCGGTGCCCTGCCAGGTGATCGTCCAGCCCCCTGCCTGCATCGCCATGCTGTCCGCTCCCGGCCCGGTCACCAGAACGTTCGCGCCCGGACGCAGCGGCAGAATCCCGTCTTCGTTCTTGAGCAGGACCAGCGATTTGGCGACTGCCTCGCGGGCGATGTCGAGATGCGCCTGCGCACCCACCTGCGAAGGATTTCCGCGCTCGATCAGCTTGGGCCCCATCAGCCCCAGCTTGAATTTCACGCGCAGCACCCGCCGCACCGCATCGTCGAGCCGGGCCCTGGAAATGGTCCCGTCGCGCGCCTCGCGCAATGTGCTTTCGAACAGACCTTTCCAGCTGTCTGGTGCCATGAACAAGTCGAGACCCGCATTGATCGAAGCTGCACAATCCGTCGGCGTGCAGCCCGGTATCTGCCCGTGCCCGTTCCAGTCCCCCACCACGAGGCCCTGAAAACCCATCCGGCCCTTGAGCACGTCTGTCAGCAGCGACTTGTTGCCGTGGTTCTTGATCCCGTTCCAGCTGGAGAAACTGGCCATGACGGTCAGCGCGCCCGCCTCGATCGCGGGCGGATAGCCCTGCGCATGAAGACGCACCAGGTCTGCTTCGGAAACCCTGGCATCGCCCTGGTCCTTGCCGCCCTCGGTTCCGCCATCGGCGAGGAAATGCTTTGCGCTCGCCGCAACCTTGCCCGGCCCCAGGGGAACTCCGCGCTGCAACGGTCCTTGCAGTCCTTCGACCATGGCCTTGGAATAAGCCGCGACCAGCGCTGGATCGCCTGAATAGCCTTCATAAGCGCGCCCCCAGCGTGGGTCTTGCGGCACGGCAAGCGTCGGCGCGAAAGTCCATTCGATGCCCGATCCGGCAACCTCGGCTGCGGTGGCCGCACCAATCCTGCGGATCAGGTCGGGGTCGCGCGCCGCGCCAAGTCCGGTGTTGTGCGGAAAGATTGTGGCGCCCGGCAGGTTGGAATGGCCATGCACCGCATCCACGCCGAACAGTATCGGAATGCCCGCCCCCGACTGGCGCGACGCCTTGCGATATTCGGTGACGAGCTTCAGCCACTTGGCGGCATCCGCCCGCTCGTCGCCATAGGGGCCGCTGTTTCCACCTGCCAGGATCGAGCCCAGCGGATAGCGTGCAAGATCTTCCGGCGTCATCGAACTGATGTCGCCCTGGATGACTTGGCCGACCTTCTGCTCGAGCGTCATCCGCGCGATCAATCGGGTGATCGCCCGTTCGGTCGCGGGATCGGTTATCGCCGATGGGCTGTGGGCTGCTGGCCAGTTGGCGGGGTTGGCGACGCCTTCGGGCGCTTGCGCATTCAGTGCCCCGGCGCTCACGCCCAGAACCAGCATGGCCGCAAGGCCTCGTGCCACCATTCGCTTCGACATCGACTACCCCGGATTCTTGTTTGAGAACGTTCTCAAACGCGGTTTGTCATGCACCGAAGCGTAAATCAAGCCCCTTGGGACGAACGGCAATCAGCTCTGTTCTGAAGGCTCGGGTGCGCGCGCCAGCAGGGTCATCGCGCCCAGCGCCAGCACTGCCAGAACCACGAACAACCCGGAAAAACCGAGCGAAGGGACCAGCGCGATCGTAAGGGACGGCATGGCCAGCGACGGGATCGTGTTGGTGAGATTGAACAGTCCCAGATCGCGCCCGCGCCGCGCACCATCGGGCAGGACCCGCAATGTGTGCGCGGTGTGGAGCGCGAGGAACACTGAGGTCGAAAGCCCGAACAGCAGGTAGGCTGCAATCGCCTCTGCCCTGCCCTGCGCGAGGGCCATGGCGGCAAGCCCTGCCGCCGCACCCGCTGCCGCCACAGCAAGCGGCACGACGGGCCGATCCCGTCGATCCGCCCAGCGTCCCGCCAGCAGAGCCGTCGGCGCGCCGATCAGCATGGCAAGGCTCAGTACCCGCGCTATCCCGGCGTCCCCGAAGGTGGGATCCACGCGCCTGAACCACAGGTAGAAATAGGCGAAGAGCGATGCTTCGGAGATCTGCACCAGCAGCCGCGCAAACCACATCCGCGTCGCCATCGCCCGCAGAACCGCGCGCGCCGCTTCCGTCGCTTGCGCACCGATGCGCGCCGGTCGTTCTTCGCGTCCATCCTCACCCAGCAACACAAGCGGGGCGATGCAAGCGATCACCACGCCTGCTACGATGGCAAAGCGCTGCGGCAAGTCGGCAAGCCCGGGAATCGTCACGAAGGCTCCTGCCAATGCTCCTGACGCAGGCGCAAACGCCAGAAGGCCGCCCAATAATCCCTTGCTGCCATCGGGCACGCGGTCCCCCGCCCATGCCGAAAGCGGCCCAAGCATAATGTTGAGGCCGATCTGCCAGGCTACGATCAGTCCGATCAGCCCCTGCAAGCTCTGCATCAAAGGCATGGCACAAAGCAGCGCGCTCGAAATGACGAGCCCCGCTACCACCCATGACTTTCGGCTACCGGTAATGTCGCTCAACCAGCCGAAGGCGATGTTCGCCACGCTTGATCCGATCGCGCCGATGAACGTCGTCAGCGCCAGCCAGCGCACGCCATCCCCGCCCGCCAGCCGCTCCACGTGCATCGGCAGAAGCAGCGTCAGGAACGGCGTATAGGCAATCGCCGCGCCAGCCCAGGCCAGCGCATAGAGCCCCAGAAACCGCCGGTCGCGCCTTCCGCTGTCCAGACCGCTCACACCGGGCCGGTCGAGGCGCGAACCTCAAAACCCATCGGGATGATCACCGGCCCCACGTCGGCATCGGGATTGCGATGTGCCGCGATCAGCATGCGCACGGCCATTGCTGTCGTCTCGGCAATCGGCTGATCCACTGCGGTCAGCGCAGGCCGCGTAAACCGCACCAACGGCGTGTTGTCGAAGCTGACCAGCGAGAGGTCGTCGGGAATGGCAAGGCCGAGCTCTTCGGCGATCTCTACCGTGGCGAGCGCCATCTGGTCGTTGCTCGCAATGATCGCACTTGGCCGGTCAGAGCGCGAGAGCAGCGCGCGCGCTGCCCTGACCCCGGATTGGTAGGTAAAGTCGCCGGCTTCAAGCAGCCCTTCGGTGGGCGCGCCTGCGGCCTCCATCTCGGACCGCCAGCCGTGCACTCGCTTGGCGATCAGCCCGTATTCGGGAGGGCCGGAAATCACCCCGATCCGCCGATGCCCGAGATCGAGCAAGTGCCGCGTCGCCATGCGCGCTCCTCCTTCGTCATCCATTGAAACGAGGATGCCTACAGGCAGACCATTCTCGGTCACCTGCGCGCCGATCCGCGCGAACGGCACATTGTGCTTGGCGAGGACTTTCAAGATTTTGGGATTGTCAGAGTGTGGCGGCGTCAGGATCGCGCCATCGGGTTGAAGCGCAGCAATTGCCGCCGAAAGCTCGCGCTCGACATGATCATTGTGCGTGTCCACCAGTTCGAAGATCAGCCGATAGCCGTGCTCGCTACACTCGAGCATCCCGCCGAGCAGCATCTGGTCGACCCAGTCGGTACCCTGCCGCGCGCGCCAGTCGGCGATCGTGCGTTCGCGATCGTTGAGCGCCAGGATCAGGTACGAACGCGAACCACTCATTCGCTGCGCCGCGATTGAAGGCACGTAGCCCAGCTTGTCGATCGAGCCTTGCACCTTGTCGCGCATTTCGGGCCGTACGTTCGGCTCGTTATTGATGACGCGGCTGACCGTTTGCAACGATACCCCGGCATCTGCCGCCACGTGCTTGATCGTTACCGCCTGCCGCCTGCGCACCATCGTCCGTCAATTGCCCCCGCTCGTTCCGCTGACAGCGTTATCCGAGCCCGCGCGCTTTTGCCAGACGCGCACGTAATCCACTTCCATCCGCTTGGGAAAACCGTTGTCGTCCACGCCGCCGCTGTTGCGCCCCTCGGGCAGATGCCCGCCGATGGCGAGGTTGAGGATCAGGTGGAAAGGCTTGTCGAACGGGGCCCCGGGCTTGTCCGATCCCAGACTGTGCCATTCGTGCGGCACCCGCCGCTCGTACTCGGTCCCGTCTACCCGCCAGACGATGCCGTCCTTGTCCCACTCTATTTCGTAGAGATGATAGCCGTCCACTTCGCCCGCCAGCGGCGTTTCGTCGCCGATGTAGCGGTTTTGCGGCGGCTCCCCGCCAAAATGAATCGTGCCCAGAACGCGATTCTCCCTGCCGCCTGCGCAAGTTGCGCAGGGTTCGCCAAGGTTGACCGCCTCCATGATGTCGATTTCGCCTGACCGCGCCCATCCGCCATAGGACCAGTCTTCGGGCAGCATCCAGATCGCCGGCCAGGTGCCCTGCCCCCGCGGCAACTTCGCGCGCACCTGCACCTTGCCATAGAGCCACGATGTCTTGCCCGCCGTCGTCAGGCGTGCAGAGGTGAACGGCTTGGTCCGCGTCGCGGCCTGTCTCTCCGGCAAAGTGCGCTGATCTTGTGGATAGGCTGGGCCGGTCTGCGCCTCCTTGCGCGCAACGATCGCCAGTTTGCCATCGCGCACCGCGTGATTTGCCGGCGCGCGGGTGTAGCACTGCCGCTCATCGTTACCCCCGCCCCAGCAATCGTCGGCCAGTGTCCACCGCTTGTCGTCGACGGTCGATCCGTCGAACTCGTCGGCCCAGACCATGTGCCACTCGTCCTGCGGTGTGCCTGCTGCAAGCGCGGCAGCCGCCAGCAACAGCACGCTCATGCCGCCACCGGCACCGCCGCGCCGCAATAGCGGGCGACGTATTCCCCGTGCAGAGGAAGACCCGCCACCGTGCGGCTCACCTGCTCCCGCAGCGTGGACAACAAGTGCGCCAGTTCCTCATCCCGCAGCTTGGCCGCCACCGGATGATGGCTCTGCGGCACAATCCCTTGCCCCATCATCACCTGCACCCACGAATTCTCGGCAAACAGTTCTTCGTGTTTGCGGAAGACGCGACCGGTTTCGCGGAACAGTTCCATCTTGTGCATCAGGCTGTCCGGCACCGCCATGCTCGCGCAGTGCCGCCAGAATGGCGTATCGCGACGGTCGGTCGCCTTGTAGTGCAGGATCAGGAAGTCCCTGATTTGCTCCATGTCGGTCATCTGCTGCTCGTTGAACTCGGCAACGTCGTGCGCGCTGATTGCGCCCGCCGGAAGCATTCGCACGATCCGCAGGATTGCGCGCTGGATCAGGTGGATCGAGGTCGATTCCAGCGGCTCCATGAACCCGCCTGCAAGCCCCACGGCCACGCAGTTGCGTTGCCACTGCTTGCGCCGCGCGCCAGTGCGGAAGTGGATCGGGTTCGGCTTTACCAGCTTGTCGCCTTCCACTGTGGAGAGCAGCTTTTCCAGCGCCGTTTCGTGATCCATGTAGGCGTTGCAATAGACCACGCCATTGCCCTGCCGGTGCTGCAGCGGGATGCGCCACTGCCACCCGGCCTCGTGAGCGATGGCACGGGTATAAGGGACCGGCGGCCTCACGCTCGAGGTCTGGATCGCAATCGCGCTGTCACATGGCAGCCAATGGGTCCAGTCGTCATAACCGACCCGCAGCGCGCCCTCGATCAGCAGCGCACGAAAGCCCGTGCAGTCGATGAACAGATCGCCTTCGATCCGCTTCCCGCTTTCCAGCGTCAGCGCGGCAATGTCGCCGCCTTCGGCATCGAGATCCACTTGCGCGATCTTGCCTTCGATACGCACAGTGCCATCGGCCTCGGCCATCCGGCGCAGGAACCTGGCATAGAGTCCCGAATCGAGCTGATAGGCGTAATTCATGCGGTCGTCGGGCAAGTGCGCGAACCGCCCGGCTTCTGCTGCCTTCAGTTCAAGGCAATATTCGCCATAGGCCTCGAGATGCCCACGGGCTTTCCCATTCAGCCAGAAATGCTGGAATCCCGCCGACCAGTGGTCCTTTCCCGTCCCGCCGAACGAATGGAAGTAGGCCTCGCCCGGCACGCGCCAGTTCTCGAAGTTGATGCCCAGTTTGAACGTCGCCTGCGTCGCGCGCATAAACTCGGCCTCGGATATGCCGAGAATGCGGTTGTAGGCGACCAGCGGCGGGATCGTGCTTTCGCCCACGCCGATCGTGCCGATCTCTTCGCTCTCGACCAGCGTCACGCTGGCAACCGCCCCCAACGTGCGCGACAGCGCGGCGGCGGTCATCCACCCGGCCGTGCCGCCGCCTGCAATCACGATGCGGCGCGGAAGTTGCTGTGCGGCACTCATTGCGAAAGGCTCCTCAGCAGGAATTGGTGAAGGCGTTGCGCGCCCTTGGCGTCAAGCCGAGCGAGGACCCCCTGCCCGGCCTTGGGAACATGTGCGCGCGCCGCTTCGCCGCCCGAAAAGACGTAATGCTCGAACATCAGCCGCCAGACTGCGCGCTCGTCCTCGGGCAGATCGCGGATCGCCATGATCGCGTGCGTCAAGGCATTCTGGGGCTGGCCGAGATAGCGCGGCGTATCCCGCCACCAGTAATTCACCAGCACATTGAATGGCGCGAGCGCTTCGACGTGATGATACCACAGCGGCGGAATCACCAGCGCGTCGCCGGGCTCCAGCTCTGCAACCACCGCGTGCTTCTGCGCTTCGCGGAACTTCGGATGCCGCGCGAAGTCCGGGCTTTCGAAATCCACCATCGAAACCGGCCGCCCCGCGGGCGTATTGTCGATAGGCCCGAGATAGAGATTCTCGAACTGATCGGGCGGAAACAGGGTGAAACGCCGCCGCCCGACGGCACAGCACGCCAGGTTGCGCGGGAAATCGTTGTGCGCAGCAATCCGCGTGGCATTGCCGATCCAGATCGAGGCAAGCGCATCCTCGCGCCCGAAGTCCACATGGTTTGCCTCATGCAACCCGTCGAAGAACTGGCGCATGTCGATCGATCCCAGATAGACCGTCGGCACTTGCGCGCCTTCGATCCCTTCGGCCTTGTCGAAACCGGCAAGGATGTCGGGCAAGCGGCCCTTGCCCATGCGGAAGTTTACCGTCATCGCCTCGTCATAGAAAAGGCGCCCGCCCTGCCCGGGCTCCGCAATCGAGACCGGCAGGTCCACAGGCCGCGCATGAGCGGCAAGATAGGCGCGGGCCGCGCGGGCGGACTCAAGTCCGGCGCGGACCAGCGGCCAGTCCGAAACGAGTCCGCGAAGCACGATGGGCGAGGTTGCGTCACGCAGGATCGTGTCCCGTTCGGCGTTGTCGCAAAGCGTGCGCTCGGGCACTGCGGCAAGATTTGCGTGGAACGAGCCGTCCGCGTCAGCCACTGTGGGACAACCGGTTCTTGCGCGCCACGAGATCGGCAAAATGCGAAAGCGAGGCGAGGATCATGGTGATGCGCAGCAGATGTCCGCTCGCCATCAGATAGGCCAGAGCGTCCCCGTCCAGCGCCGTCAGCTTCTCCTCGTTGATGGTATGGTAACCGACGAGCGAGTTGGTGGAACCGTTGTCGAGCGTGACTTCGAGAGTAAAAGGTTCTGCCAATTCGTAACGGTCCAGCGCGGCGTAAAAGTCTCCTGCTTCGCGGTGGGCAAAGTCGAGATCGCCGAGCTTGCCCGCAATATCCTCGAGGAAGGGCGTCGGCTTGCCTTCTGCGTCAAACGCGCGAACGCCTTCTCCGTTGGTGCTGATGCGCGGATGATCAAGATCGACGTGAACCTGTCCGACGTCATCTTGCGAAGCCGGTCGGCCGACGAGAAATGGCTGGATTGCCATGGCAAGCGGGCGATATGTCGCGTCCCAGCGCCCATCTCGCAGGAACAGGTTCTCGCCCGCCTCGAAGCCGAACAGCGCGAGCGCGCCCAGTTGCCCGCTGGCAAGATCGCGCCGCAGGACAATGGGATAATGCGCCTGGACCTGGCGGAATTCGGCCGGAACGGTTGGGCAGGCCATGACATTGTCGCCCATCTCGGCACCGGCGGCCGTGTGGATGCGCAATTCGCCATGGTCGGCAGGATTGAGAATAGCGTGGTTGCTCATATCACTGCCGTTCCTTGCGTGGCGAACTGTTCGGGTGGCGGGTTCGTGGCGCCCTTGATTGCTGCGTCGAGGTACGTCCGGTTCGAGGGCAAAGCCGCCGCGAGCGCGCGCGAACGCTGGTTCACGTCGGCCAGGCGATCTGTCGCTGCACCTGAATGGGTTCTTGCAACCTCCGGCACCGCAAACCCCATGCCATAGAGGACGTATTGCTGGCTTGCCGCGCAGAACAGTTCGTCCATGCGCGGAAAGTCCCACACCGAAGGGGGCTGATCCCGCCAGAGTTCGAGGTATTCGGAAAGGCGGAGCGGGACGCTCGCGGGATCGCGCTGCGCCAGCCAATAGGGCTCGGTCCGATGGCTGAGCACGTAATGCAGTTTGAGAAATTCGACGATGCGGTCCCAGCGATAGCGGAACAGCTCGTTGAAGCGTTCGGCCAGCATGGCCATCGTGCTCGCCCGGCGCGGGAAGTTGTCGGCCAACGCCTTGATCGACAGTTCGATGGTGACGATCGCTGAAGCCTCGAGCGGCTCGATGAACCCTGCTGACAGGCCAACGGCGAGGCAATTGCGCTCCCAGAACCGGGCGCGGTGGCCGGTGGCGAACGACAGCTTGCGTGGGCGCAGTGATGCGACATCCGCGCCTGTGACCTTGGCTGCAACATAGTCGCGAAGGATTTCCTCGGCCCGGCCATCCTCCATGAATCGCGAGGCAAAGACGCAGCCGATGCCGCGACGGGTTGGCAGCCCGATATCCCATATCCAGCCCGCTTCGTGCGCGGTGCCGATGGTCTGCGAGGCAATCGGGCTACCCGGTGCAACCGGCACCTGCACGGCGAGCGCGCTGTCGTTGAACGAGACGTCGGACCGGTTGATCCACGGCACGGCGCAATGCCCGCCGATCAAAACCGCCGCCTGCCCCGAACAATCGATGAAGAAGTCTCCCGCGATCGTGCGCCCGTCATGCAGGTGCAGCCCGGCAATGTTGCCGCTTTCGCAGGCTGCCACGCCCGTGACTTGCGCAACCACGTGTGTCACGCCAAGCCGCGTGGTGGCGTGGCGCATCAGCAGCGCGGCAAACTTTCCTGCGTCCAGATGATAGCCGTAGTTCAGCGCGCCCGCGTAATCCGGCATGGTCCGCTGGCGTGGCGCAAGGTTCTGCAAACATGCCGAATGCTGCGAGGTCATTGCTGCAGCAAAAGGCTGCTCGGGCGCATTGGTCTGCCACGCACCGAGCAGGGCAGTCATGTCGCCCGGAGGTGGTGGAGTGAAGGGATGGAGGTAACTGTCCTGCGCAGAGCCATCGACCCAGCCATCAAAGCGCGAGCCCTGCTTGAATGACGCATCGCACTGGCCAAGGAATTCGGTCTCGGTAATTCCGATCGTGGCCAGCGTCTCGCGCATGGTGGGCCATGTGCCCTCGCCCACACCGATTGTCGGAATGTCGGGCGCTTCGACCAGCGTGATGCCAAGCTCGGGCCGTCGCGCTGCCAGCAGGCAAGCCGACAGCCATCCCGCGGTGCCCCCGCCGACGATGACAACCTGTTGCACCGACCCGATCATCGCTCACCCAATCCGGCCATCGGTTGATCCGAAGACCCGTAATTCCAATCGGTTACGCCTGGCTGAGACCCCTGCGGCCCGCACTGCCAGCAAGCAGTACGGGCCGCCGGGTCTTTCAACACAAGCGGATCACCCCGCCAGCATCAGAACGTAAACCGTGCACCGGCAGCATAGC
Source organism: Novosphingobium sp. HNCC26DJ243 (assembly GCF_057180545.1). Classification (NCBI taxonomy): domain Bacteria; kingdom Pseudomonadati; phylum Pseudomonadota; class Alphaproteobacteria; order Sphingomonadales; family Sphingomonadaceae; genus Novosphingobium; species Novosphingobium sp. HNCC26DJ243. The sequence continues at coordinate 690,451 of NZ_JBXUGN010000001.1, forward strand.
GCGCATAGCCCGGTGCCGCAAAGAACACGGTCTGGGTGTTGCGCTGATAGCCCTTGCGGTCGGCATTGGTGATGTTGATGCCCTCGACGAACACCGTCACGCCCTTGCGGATTTCGTACGATGCACTGACGTCGAACTGGCCATAGGCCTTCACGTAGTACGGGTCGAACCCGTAGCCCGAGAGGAAACCATCACGCCAGTTGTAGGCAACGCGCGCCTGCAGACCGTTCTTGTCGTAGAACAGCACCGCGTTGGCGCTGTCGCTGACCCCGGTCACCGCGAACTGCGGCACGGTGTAGCGGACGGCGTTGTCGAACTTGGTGTCGCTCTTCACCACGGTGTAGTTCAGGATCGTGCCGAAGCCGCTGTCCCCGAAGCTGTGCTGTATCGCAAATTCCCAACCCCACAGCTTGGCCTTTTGATCGCTGTTGGTCGGCTGCGTGGTAATGAAGTTGACCAGCGGATCGGAACTCTGACCAACAACGCCGGTAACGACTCCGTTGCTGTCCCGAGTGACGGTCGACGGATACTTGGCACCGATGTAGTCGAGCAACTGCTGTGCGGTGGCGTTCGGGCCGAGCGCCGCACGGGCCTCTGCCGCATTCGCACCCGCTGCGGCATTCGTCAGTCCGAACGCAGGCTGGTTCACCTGGGTCTGGCTGATGAAGTTCTTCACCACCTTGTGGAAGAAGCCCACCGACACGTAGCTGGTCGGCGCGTAGTACCACTCAGCCGAAAGATCGACATTGTTCGACTTGTACGGCAGCAGGCCCGGATTGCCGCTCGATGCCGTGCTGCCACCGATGCGGATTGGCGAGGCAAGCGTGGTACCACCCTGCAGCGAGGTATAGTCGGGGCGCGTGATCGTCTGGCTGTAGGATGCGCGCAGGCGGACATTCCGGACCGGCTCCATGTCAAAGTCGATCGCTGGCAGCCAGTTCTCGTACTCGCCCTTGAGCGAGGCTGCGGCAACTTGCTGCGGGTTGCCATAATCGATCGCGGTTTCGTTGCCGCCGGTCCAGATCGTGCGGACCGGGATCGGCACCTGTGCCGTGGAGTCGACCTTGGTCTTCTCATAGCGCAGGCCGAGGCGCAGGTGCCCGGTGCCGGCACCCAGATCGAACGAGTGGGTCGTCTGCAGATAGGGCGCCACGGTGCGTTCGCGAACGCTGCGGTCCGTGGTGTACTTGGCGATGCAGGTGCCTGCCGCGACCGCGCTGCTGCAAATGCCGAGCTTGCTGTCGAGCAACTTGATCAGGCCGTCAGTGTCGATCTCGAAGTAGTTCGGGATGATCGACCCATCCTGCGAACCAGACATGCCCGAAAGATCCTTGGGCAGGTTGCGGATCTGGTAGAGATCGTCCGGCGTATCGGCTGCCGAAAGCGTGCCACCCCACGTGTCGTTCTGGATAACGCCGAAGGCCGAGCGCACCTTGTTCTCGGTGTAGGTCACGCCGAAATCGAGGCTATCGATGAACGAGGCATCGAAATCGTAACCGCCGCGCAACGCAACTTCGTTGATCTCGTCACGCATGTAGGCCGTGCGGAAGGCGTTGCCTGCCGGGCGGATGTTCGAAGCCTGGATTTCCGCACCGGGGTACATCTGAACACTGATGACCGGCATGTCGGAAGTGTAATCGACCTTCTGCGACTTCACGCCGAAGATCGCGCTGCCGACCGCGATGCCCGAGCCATAAGGCTTGGTCGGCTTGCTTTCCGCTGTCGAATGGTGGCCGTCAAGCTCGAGACGCAGGCCACCGGGGCCATCCCACTTGAGATTGCCACCGATCGAGTGGTTGCGCGAGCGGTTGGCTGCGACCGCGCCGGTAATGGCGAGGTCCTTGCCGGGGCCGAAGTTCTCGGCATAGAAGTTCGGGCCGGCCGCCGGCCCATCGGTCCAGCTGCTGGAGGTGTCGCCGTGGTTGAACCACACGCCGATCGAGTTGGTGCGCGCGTCGATCGTGTTCTGCGAGAAGGTATAGTCGACAGTGGCTGTCAGCGTGTCGGTCGGCTTGATCTGCACCACGGCCTGACCGTTGATGCGCTTGCGGCGGAATGTCGTGAAGTCATAGCCCGCGTTCTGCGTGACCTGATAGACATCGTTTGGCCCAGGACGGTTCTCGATGTTGGCAAAGCCCGGGCTGCCCGGCATCGCCAGCGAACCCCAGTTGTTTTCCGAACCGAGATAGCCCTCGCGCCAGCCAGCATTGAACTGCGCCTGGCTGGCCTTGCGATCCTGATACGACCCGGTCAGCAACACGCCGATGCGGCCATCTGCGAAAGTATTGCTGATGATGCCCGAGACTTCCGGCGTGATGCTGGTGCCTTCGAAGAGCGACGTGTCATAGACACCCTTGGCACCGATGCTGCCGTGAAAGCCCGGACGATCGAGCGGCTTGGCAGTCTTGATGTTGATGACCGAACCGATGCCGCCGGTGGCGAGCGATGCGCGGCCCGACTTGTAGACTTCGACCCCGGCAATGCCTTCGGAGGCAAGGTTGGCGAAGTCGAACGAGCGCGAGGCCGGAGCGCCACTGCTTCCACCGAGGCTGGATGCGGGCATCTGGCGGCCGTTGAGGAGGACGAGGTTGAAGTCGGGCCCGAAGCCGCGCACCGTCACGGTCGAACCTTCGCCGTTGGAACGGTCGATCGAGACGCCCGTGATGCGCTGCAGCGATTCAGCAAGGTTGGTGTCGGGGAACTTGCCGATGTCTTCGGCAGAGATCGCATCGACCACGCCCTGCGCGCTGCGTTTGATGTTGAGAGCCTGTGCGAGTGAGGCGCGGATGCCGGTCACGACGATCGCCTCGCCCTCACCCTCAGCCGGAGCCACCTCCTGCGCCAATGCGGTCTGGCTGGCGAGCGCCAGTGCCATTGCGCCGAAGCTCGACGCACGCACGATCATGGAACGCTTTGACCTCATACTTCCTCTCCCCCCACTGTTCGGGACTCGACGCCTCGCGCCTATTGTGAACGTTCACCTAAATGAGAACGTTCACTCCGTCAAGCGTACGCAAGCGCGCCGAGTGCGAAAACTCGCAACCGGCCATCGGCCAAACTCAGGGAAAATTCAGGATGTCAGAAGGTTGCGCTCAGGCTCGAGCCGGTGTCAGATTGAATTGATGTCGACCACCGTCGGAATCGTGTCGTTCAGCAGGAAAATCGTCTTTCGCGCGATCTTCCATGCCGAACCGTCCGGAACGAGCCGGTATTCATAGCGTCCGAAGAAACAATCGGCGCGGTTCATGCGCACATCGAAGCGGTGGCAGGTGAAGGCTGCGGAAACGTCTGCACCGCCTTCGTCCGCACCTGTTACCAGAACATTGGTCACCTGATGCACCACACGCGGCAGGGGTGACGACGCCGTCGACAGCCCGGAGGTCAGCCGCATGACGCGATCTTCGAGATTGCGCCGACCTTTGTAGTAGATTAGCGACAATTCACGGTCGGGATCTCGCGTAGTGGTCGTCTCGTCGCGCCACGCCGGCATCCAGAATTCGACGTCGGGCGTGAACAGATCGAGCCACTCGGCAAAGCGCCCCGTGTCGATGAGCAGGGCTTCGCGATAGAGAAGCTCTTCAGCCCCGGCGCGGGTCAACTCCGCGCTCATGCTGCGAACTCCGCTTCCATACGCTTGGCCCATGCCCGGTAATAGGCGTGATAAAGCGTCTCGTCGCACAGCTGTGAATCCGCCAGCACGCTGCGTTCGGGACTGAGGTCGATCCGGTCGGAAAAGCGATTCCCGCCGTCCACGCTCGCCGTCATCCCCCGCGCATAACCTTGCAGCCAGGGCTCGACCGTTCCTGCAAAGCCGATCTGGCAATTTTCGTATGATACCGTGTCGTCGGGCGTTGCCATGCCGGTCGGATTGAAGAAATCCTCGTACTGGCGAATGCGCTGGCGGCGGGCATCATTGCTCTCTCCTTTCGGCGCGATGCACCAAGTCCGCATTTCGGTCAGCCCCGGCGCAACCGGGCGGATCACGCGCAACTGGCTCGAGGCATTCTCTGCCACCTGCAGGTTGGGGAAGATCGTGAGGTTCCGCATGTTGAACATCCAGTCGCGCTTGCCCTCGCCGTGCCGTTCGGCCAGCGCCCTTGCGCTCTCGTATAGCGGGATTGCAGGCGTCACACCGAACACGCCCCAGTTGAGCACGTGCCCGTTGGCGAAAGAGAAGCTTCCGCCGCCGATCCCTTGCGTCTCTTCCTTCCAGTAGTCGCTGTTCTCCCACACCGAGGCGACGACGTCCCCGCTCATCTCCTTCTGCCGCCGCTCTAGCACGCGAATGTAGGAAGGATGCGCGGAGGTAAAATGATAGGCGTCCGAGCAGTTCTCGAGCTGCAGTTTCCAGTTCGCCTCGAACGTGAAGGTCACCTGCCCCGGCACGAGTTCGAGTCCCTCCTCGCTCTGATCCGCAACGAGATCGAGCAGCTTGGTCGTCTCACCCAGATGGTCGGCCAGCGACAGGACGTCCGCCGCAAGACTGCCGAACAGGAACCCGCGATAGTTCGCAAATCGGGGCAGTTCGGCCAGCCCGTGATCTTCCCGCCCGAAGCTCTCGGAATAGCATCCCGCCTTCTGCCATTTCACCGCCTTGTTGCGACCCGCGCTGTCGAAGGTCCAGCTGTGATAGGGACAAACGTGCAGCCGTGCATTGCCCTGTCGCACCTGCGCCAGCCGCGCGCCTTTGTGCGGGCAGGTGTTGACGAAGCCGCGCAACGTCCCCTCGCCATCGCGCTGCACCAGGACCGGAACACGGCCAGCAAAGGTCGTGAAGAAGTCGTGCGCGTTCTCTGCCTGACTCTCGAGCCCGAGGAACACCCACCCACCTTCGAACAGCACCCGCATCTCGGCATCAAAAACGGCTGGATCGGTGAAGATCGCACGGTTTACCCGAAACACGCCGTCTGCCGGACGATCGTCGATGAGGTCGGATATCCGCAACGTCACAGCACCATCGCCTCTACAAGTGTCGGACCATTCGCCGCGAAGGACCAGCGCAGCGCTTCGTCAAGGCTGGCCGCATCCGTGGCGCGCCGCGCCTGCACCCCGTGGCCTTGCGCAAGCATGCAGAAATCCAGCTCGGGAAATTGCGTGCCGACCAGCGTCTGCATTCCGAAATGCCGCCCGAAGTGGTGCAGTGCCTCGTAGCGATTGTTCTTGATGATCACGAAGCTGACGGCGGCCCCGTTCTGAGCCGCTGCATGCAGTCCCTGAATCGCGTACATCGCCGACCCGTCGCCCAGCACGGCGATTACCTTGTCGCCGGGTCGCGCCATGGCCATCCCAACCGCCGCTGGAAGCCCATGGCCCAACCCGCCGCTGGCCGTTGTGTAGAATGTGTCCTTCGCCACGATCGGCAACCGGTCGTGCATCGGCCCACGGCTCGACGGCGCTTCCTCGACGATGATCGTCTTGCGCCCTCGCAAGGCGGCGATCCGCTGCAGCACATAGGCATCAGTCATCGCCGAGCCGTCCAGCGGCGCCGGCAATATCCGTCCTTCCGGCGGGACCCGTGCCTCGGGTTCAGGCCCCGCCAGCAATTGATCGAGCGCCTTGTCGCACTGCGCCACGATGGCCGCGCCCGCAGGTGCCCAAGCAGCATGGACATGATTGTCGCCGATCATCCACACTTCGCAACTCTCGGGCACGTGCGGCCCTTGCCCCTCGACATGGTAGAGACTCATCGGCCCGCCCAGCGCCAGTACGAAGTCGAAGCTTGCCAGCGCTGCGACGATTGCCTCGCGCCCTGCCGTCAGAAAGCCGGCAAACAGCGGATGATCCTCGGGGAAGCTGCACCGCGCCGACATAGGCGCGACCAGCACCGCAGCATTGTGCCGTTCGGCAAGAGCAACCACCTGATCCCACGCCCCATCGCGCGCAACCCCCGCGCCCACCACGATGGCCGGCCGCCGCGCCTTCGCCAGCGCCAAGCCGCATGCCGCAATCGCGCCCGCATCCGGCTCTTTCCCGGCATGGACGGTCCGCGCAGTGAAGGGCGCGCAATCGCGGTCCCAGTCGTCGATCGGAATCGAGACGAATGTCGGCCCGCACGGCGGCTCCATCGCCACCAGCCACGCACGGTGCAGCGCTGCCGGCACATCCTCGGCCCGCGCGGGCTCGCACGACCACTTGACGAAGGGCCGGGGAAACTCCGCGGCACGCTCGGCGAACAGGAACGGCTCGTATGGGAGGATCGAACGCGCCTGCTGCCCCGCCGTTACCACCAGCGGCGTCTGGTTCTTGAACGCAGTGAACAGGTTGCCCAGCGCATGGCCTACGCCTGCCGAGCTATGCAGGTTGACCAGAGCCGCCTTGCGCGTGCCTTGCGCAAAGCCATCCGCCATGCCCAGCACGACACTTTCCTGCAGCCCCATCACATACCGAAAATCCTCGGGAAAGTCGCGGAACATCGGCAGCTCGGTCGATCCCGGATTGCCGAACACCGTCGTCATGCCCAGCTCGCGCATCAGGTTGATGGTCACGTCGCGGACGGTAGGCATGGTCTCTCCCGGTTCCTTGTTTTTCTACGAAAACGATGAACCACCCGACCAATCGAAACAATTGCAAATCACCGCCAAAGCCATACGCTCAACGCATGGATTTTGACGAACGCCAACTCCGCGCCTTTCTTGCTATCGCCGAAACCGGCAGCCTCGGCCGCGCCGCGCGGTTGGCCAATCTCACCCAGCCTTCGCTCAGCCGACTGGTCAAGGGCATGGAGCACCGCCTCGGCCACCCGCTGTTCGACCGCGGCGGCAAGGGCATGACGCTCACCCCGGCCGGTGATCTGCTCGCCACCCACGCCCGCCACATCGTCCACGAGATGCAGGCCACGCGTGATGAACTGGGCGCGCTCAAGGGTCTCAGGCGCGGCGTCGTGCGGGTCGGCGCAGTCGCTGCGGTCATGCGCACGCTCGTCGCCGATACCGTGGGCAAGCTACTCGCCGATGCCCCCGGCCTTGGCGTCGAACTGAGCGAGGCGGTGGACGGCGAACTGCTGGACGCACTCGTCACTCGGCGCGTCGATCTTGTGGTTGCCGCCAGCCCGCTCGATCATCCCGACGTGACCGTCATCGGGCCCGGCGCTTATGCCGACAGCTTTGCCGTGTTCTGCGCCACCGATCATCCGCTGCCATCGTCCGCATGCCTTGCCGCCGCCCTTCAGCACGATTGGATCATGCCTGGACCCGCCTTCACCCCGCGCGAGACCTTCGAGCGTCTGGTTCGCGCGCAAGGCTGTGCCCTCCCCCGCATCGCGGTCGAAACTGCATCGGTCGAGGCCATGATCGCCGTTGCCGCGCGCAGTCGCCTGCTCTGCTGGCTGCCCGAACCCCTTCTCGCGGCACACGTCGCGAGCGGAACCATGCGCCGGCTCGACATTCCCGAACTTGCCCGTACGCGCGGTTTCCTGCTTCATCGCCGCCGCTCAGGCCTACTCCCCGAAGCCGCGCGCCGCTTCGCAGAGCTGTTCCCGCTGGCCACTTGACCAAGGCTTGCGATCCCCCAAACTCGCGTGCCTGCATGTGCACGTGAGGGGAGGAACGGGTCAATGGAACGGATCGTGATAGTCGGCGCCGGCGCCATGGGCTGCCTGTTCGCAGGTCGCCTCGCCCTTGCCGGCAAGTCCGTCACTGTGGTCGACGTCGATCCTGCCCGCCTCGCGCAGATCGCCGCAGAAGGCATCACGCTGGATGATGACAGCGGACATCACCGCGCGGTCGTCGATGCTGCGCTCGCCGCCGAAGCTGACGGTCCGGTCGACCTGCTGATGCTCTTCACCAAGGGCATGCACAGTGCCGCCGCCATCCGTTCAGTCGCGCACCTTGTCCGCACCGATTGCGCCGTTCTCACGCTCCAGAACGGACTCGGCAATGTCGAGGCCATAGCTGAGGTTTTCCCGGCGGACCGCATTCTGTGGGGCGTCACCGATTTTCCCGCCGATCTCGAAGGGCCCACCCGGGTCGCGTCGCACGGGCAGGGGCATATCTTTCTCGGCAATTATCCCGCCGGCGCAGACGATCGCGCCCAAGCCGTCGCCAGCGTGTTCAACGCTGCAGGGCTCAATGCGGTCGCCGATCCACATGTCCGTGTAGCCGTGTGGGAAAAGGTTGCTTTTAACGCTGCGCTCAATGCCTTGTGCACTGTCTCGGGATTGCCGGTTGGCGGTCTCGATCATCCGGCCGGTCGCAGCGCGGCCCGCGCCGTCATCGATGAAATTGCCACCATCGCCAAAGCCGAAGGTGCAGAGGTTGACCACCCCCGGCTTTGCGCCAAGGTCGATTTCGCACTCGCCAATCACCGCACGCACAAGCCATCGATGCTTCAGGATCGCCTCGCTGGTCGCCGCACGGAAGTCGAATCGATCAACGGCGCGGTGCTCGACGCCGCCGGGCGCCACAACGTGTCCAGCCCGGCGCTTCAAGTCCTCACCGATCTCGTTCGCCTCAGGGAACCAGATTAAGACCTTTTCATTGGCTTAGGCTTGGCAATTGAGACGTCATATGAAGACGAGGAATATCGCCAAAATAACCGCCCCGTATCCGATCTGTCGCCGAGATTACACCTTGCGCCGCGATTGAGCGGTTAAATTATCCCCCTGGCCCCGGCTCGCTCTAGGCGAACACTCGAGTAATCGCGCCGAAGCTGACCAGGCGCATCGGTCAAGCCTGCCATACGATCATCTTGAATCTCTCAAGATTGTGCGGCAAGCTCCTGTAAAATAGGGATATTCAACGACACATCAGTCGGAGCTTCTTCTTCGGGAAAACTGTCCAGCATTGCTCGACAGCCCGCATCGCTCTGCCGCATTGCCTGACCGATCATCAGGAGCGCCGGCCCATCGCCCAGCGCGGTTCGCGCGGCCAGGGGCAGGAGATCAAGCCGCGTCTGGAAGTGCCTTTCGTCTGGAAGGCTCGCGTTCTCGACCAGCACTACCGGGGTATCTGCCGCAAGCCCCGCCGCGATCAGGTTTCGTGAGACATCGCCTGACGCAGCCTTGCCCATATAGACCGCCAGCGTGGCCTCGGGATCGGCCAGCGACCGCCAATCGAGATCGAGCGCCTCTCCGGCCCGCGCGTGCGCCGTCACGAACACCAGCTTGCGTGCCAGTCCCCGAAGCGTAAGCGAACGCCCCAGCCCTGCTGCCGCAGCACTCGCCGCAGTCACACCCGGACACACCGCCACCGCAACGCCCGCTGCGCGGCAAGCGTCCAATTCCTCTGTCGCGCGACCGAAGATGGAGGGGTCCCCACCCTTGAGCCTGACGACGCGTTCGCCGACAAGCGCTGCTTCGGCGATCAGTCGGTCGATTGTCTTCTGGTCCCTGGAATGCCTTCCGGAGCGCTTGCCCACGTGTATCAGTCGCGCATTGTCTGACGCGAAACCAAGGACTTCCAGGCCAACCAGCGCATCATAAAAGATCACACTGGCGGACCCGATCAGCCGTTCGGCCTTGCGCGTAAGCAATTCGGGATCGCCGGGCCCTGCGCCCACCAGCCAGACCATGCCTGCAGGAAAGTCATGCGTCATTACGATGCCTCCGCTAGTTCAGTTTTGTATTCCCGCAGAAGCCGGGCAATTGCTGGACGGCACGATCCGCAGTTCGTGCCTGCCCCACAGGCCTTGCCCACCGCCTCGACCGACGCTGCCCCATCCTGTGCGACCGCAAGAATGTGTTTCGTGCCGATGCCGTGGCAGACGCAGACGATCGGACCGCGATCGGGCACTGGCGTGCTGGGCCGTCCGGCGAGAAGTGCGCTCGGCTGCGCGTCCCCTGAACGCAATTGCCCGATGATCCAATCGCGCGCAGGCAAGGTGCCGCTGCGTGTCACGTAGAGCGCAGCGACAAGCCTTTCTGCCGTATCGAGCACTACGATGCGGCGCATGCCGCGCACCGCATCGAGAACTTCGATCCGTTCGCCCCCGGGCAGCAGCGCATCGGCGTCGATCGTTCCGTTTCCGGCCAGTTCGTGAAGCCATCCGCCCTCGATCCGGGAACGGCTCCACCAGACCAGCCCGTCCGGTGCGATCGCTTCGGCACGGACAAGAAATGCGCGCCAATCGGTACTCACGGCGGCGATCCGGCACGCATTGTTCTTGAAACCCGGCTGGCCCGAGACGGGATCGACGGACTGATCGGGCAGCAGGTTACCCCGACCGCCGCTGGCCATCGCCTCGCTCCAATGCATGGGCACGAAGACCTGCCCTTGCGCCTGTGCGTCCGTAACGCTGGCCCGAAAGACTGAACGTCCGCTCTGCGAGACGACCTCGGCCAAGGCGCCTTCCGCGATTCCCGCAGCAGCCGCATCGACGGGATGGACCTCGAGCAGAGGCTCACGGCGGTGCTGAGCGAGTGTCGGCGAAAGACCGGTGCGCGTCATCGTGTGCCACTGGTCGCGGTAGCGCCCGGTGTTGAGCCGAAGTGGAAAGGCCGCATCGGGCATCCGCGTCCGTGGCTCGACGGAAACGTGCTTCATCTCGCGCCCCGCCATAGGGTGACGACCGCCCCACAGAAACGGCTCCAGCGCTTCGTAGTCATCCGTCGAAATCGCGGCGTGGGTCGTCAGGTCGAGCACTTTGCCATGCGTTACTGCAAGTGACGTCATGGCGGCATATTCGCGATAGACCATCGCGGCTGAAGACCACTCGAACGCCCTGCCGAAGCCCATGCGCTCGGCCACATCGCGGATGATCGCCCAATCTGCGCGCGCCTCGCCGGGCGCGTCAAACAGAGCGCGCTGGCGGCTGATCCGGCGCTCGGAATTGGTGACCGTACCGTCCTTCTCGCCCCATGCGAGAGCAGGCAGGCGAACGTGCGCGAACTGCGCGGTGTCGGTATCGGCGATCACGTCCGAAACCACGACCGTCTCGCACCGCGCCAGAGCCTCTCGCACGAAGCCTGCGTCGGGCATCGAGACTGCGGGATTGGTCGCCATGACCCAGAGGAACTTTATCCGGCCGTCATGGATTGCGCGGAACATGTCCACCGCCTTGAGGCCCGGCTCCGTGCACAGCCTGTCGGTGCCCCAGAACCCGGAAACATCCGCGCGTTCAGCCTCGGAAAACCCGAGGTGGCAGGCGAGCATGTTGGCCAGCCCGCCCACTTCGCGCCCGCCCATCGCATTGGGCTGCCCGGTCATCGAGAACGGCCCCATGCCGGGCGCATTGATTCGGCCCGTGGCGATGTGCAGGTTGATGATCGCGTTGCCCTTGTCGGTGCCGGCAACCGACTGGTTCGCGCCCATCGAGAACACAGTGACCATGCGTGGGTGCTCGGCCACCATGTCTGCCAGCGCGGCAAAGACTTCGGGGTCGAGGCCATGATCGACCCCTGCATCTTCGCCCTGCGCCAGTCCGCGTCGGACCATGTCGGCCAGCAGGGCGTTGAACAGGGACACGTCGCCATCGGGCAGAACAGGCACGTGCAGATCGGCCTGCTCGGCCGTTTCGGTACGTCGAGGATCGATCACTACGATCTTCGTGCCTCTTGCCTCGCGCGCGGCCTCGATCCGCTGCCAGATCACAGGGTGGCACCAGGCGGTGTTGGAACCGACGAGCAGGATCAGGTCGGCATCGTCGAGATCGTCGTAGGTGACCGGAACGATGTCCTCGCCAAAAGCCCGATTGTGCGCAGCGACCGCGCTGGCCATGCACAACCGGCTGTTGGTGTCGATGTTGGCGCTGCCGACAAAGCCCTTCATCAGCTTGTTGGCAGCATAGTAATCCTCGGTCAGCAATTGGCCCGAGACGTAGAAGGCCACGCTGTCTGGCCCGTGCTGTTCGATGCAGTCGCGCATCCTTCCCGCGACGAGATCGAGCGCCGCATCCCAGCCCGCCCGTTCGCAGCCGATCATCGGATAGAGCAGACGCCCCTCCAGACCCACCGTTTCGCCAAGGTGCGTGCCCTTGGAACACAGCTTGCCGAAGTTGGCCGGGTGCTCGACATCGCCCTTGATCGTGACCGTCCGCTCACCTGTCACCGTAGCGCGGATGCCGCAGCCGACCCCGCAATAGGCGCAAGTGGTGCGGATTTCCTTCACGCTGCGCGGCTTCCGACCACGGCAGAGCGCAGGAGATAGATTCGGCCTGCGTCAACACGCAGCGGGATTGTGGGCACGCATCCCTTGTCTTCGCCCAGCGCCTCGCCGGTCTTGAGCGAGATGTTCCAGTTGTGCAGCGGGCAGGCCACGACGTTGCCGTGGACGATGCCCTGGCTGAGCGGGCCCTGTTTGTGCGGGCACTTGTTGACCAGCGCGTAGAATTCGTTGGCCTGGGTGCGGAACACCGCGATTTCATCGTGCCCTACCACTGGTAGCGTGCGCGCAGTGCCGGGGGTGATCTGGTCCACCGGACCGATATCGAGCCAATCGCCGATCACAGGGCGTTCTCCATCTGAAGCGGGCGCACCTCGGCGAGGTGCTGGTGAAGGTCGGCGTCCTTGCCTGCCACGCGCTCGGCCCATGGGTCGTCTTGGCAGAAAGTCTGCGAATAGCGGAAGCGGGCGGCGAGGCGCTTCACGCTTTCGGGATCGTCGAAGAGCCCGGCCTTTACATGTTCGAGCCCGACGCGTTCGATCCACGGCGCGGTGCGTTCAAGGTAATGCGCCTGTTCACGATAGAGCTGGATGAACGCGGCGCAGACCTGCATCGCCTCGTCCTCGGTGGCGACCTTGGTGAGCAGGTCCGTGGCGCGGACCTTGATCCCTCCGTTGCCGCCGACATGCAGTTCGTAGCCCGAGTCCACGCAGACCACGCCGAAATCCTTGATCGTGGCTTCGGCGCAGTTGCGCGGGCAGCCCGATACGGCGATCTTGAACTTGTGGGGCATCCACGAGCCCCAGGTCATGCGTTCAAGTTTCACGCCGAGGCCGGTTGAATCCTGCGTGCCGAAGCGGCACCATTCCGATCCGACGCAAGTCTTCACCGTGCGCAAGCTCTTGCCGTAGGCGTGGCCCGAAACCATCCCGGCGGCGTTCAGGTCGGCCCAGACGGCAGGCAGGTCTTCCTTCTTGATGCCGAAGATGTCGAGCCGCTGTCCGCCAGTCACCTTGACCATCGGCGCGTTGTATTTTTCCACGACGTCGGCGATCGCGCGCAGTTCACGCGGGTTGGTGAGGCCGCCCCACATGCGCGGGACGACCGAATAGGTCCCGTCCTTCTGAATGTTCGCGTGCATGCGTTCATTGACGAACCGGCTCTTCTGGTCATCCTCGTACTCACCCGGCCAGGCGCAAAGCAGGTAATAGTTGAGCGCAGGGCGGCAGGAAGAGCAGCCATCGGGCGTTTTCCAGTGCAGTTCCTGCAGCGCCTGCGGGATCGACCGCAGGTTCTTTTCGAGGATCAGGCGGCGCACGTCATCGTGGCCGAAACTGGTGCACTTGCACATCGTCTTGGGGCCGGACTGGACTTCGCTTCCCAGCGTCAGCGCCAGCAGGCTTTCGACAAGCCCGGTGCAACTGCCGCAGCTGGCAGAGGCCTTGCAGGTGCTGCGCACGGCATCGAGGCTGCATGCGCCCGCGTTGATCGCTTCGACGACCTTGCCCTTGGTCACGCCGTTGCAGCCACAGATCTCGGCATCGTCCGAGAGGGCGGCAACGGCGGCATTAGGGTCCAGCAGCGCACCCCCGGACGCAAAGGCCTGCCCGAAGATCAGCGCCTCCCGAATGTCTGAGATGTCCTCGCCCTTGCGCAGGAGATCGAAGTACCAGGAGCCGTCTGCGGTATCGCCATAGAGCACCGCACCAACCAGCTTGTTGTCACGCACGACGACGCGTTTATAGAGCCCGCGCGCGGCATCGCGCATGACGATGTCCTCGGCCCCGTCTCCGCCCGAGAAATCGCCCGCGGAGAACAGGTCGATGCCCGAGACCTTGAGCTTGGTCGAAGTAACCGAGCCTTCGTAGCCTGAGGGCTGTTCTGTCGCATGGTCGGCGAGCGCGCGGCACATGTCCCACAGCGGCGCGACGAGCCCGTAGCAATTGCCACGGTGCTGGACGCATTCGCCCACGGCCATGATTGCAGGATCGCTGGTGACCATGTGATCGTCGACGACGATGCCGCGCTCGACATCGAGGCCAGCCGACTTGGCTAGTGTCGTGCCCGGGCGGATGCCGACAGCCATGACCACGATGTCGGCGTCGAATTCACGCCCGTCCTTGAGCTTCACGGCTGAAACATAGCCATTCTTGCCGACGATCTCGGCGGTGTCCCCGCCGGTGACGATGGCCTGGCCACGGCGTTCGAGTTCGGTCTTGAGCAGGTAGCCCGCGGCCTCATCGAGCTGGCGCTCCATCAGCGTGGGCATCAGGTGAACGACGGTGACCTTCATGCCGCGAAGCGAAAGGCCATGCGCTGCCTCCAGCCCGAGCAGGCCACCGCCGATCACTACCGCAGAGCCGCCCTTTTCGGCCGCTGCGAGCATCTTGTCGACATCGTCGAGATCGCGGAACGTAACGACCCCGGCGAGGTCCTTGCCCGGCACGGGAATTATGAAGGGGTCCGAACCTGTCGCGATCAGTAGCCGGTCATAGGGTTCGACGCGGCCCGATCTTGCCACCACGGTCTGCGTCGCGCGGTCGATCGACACGACCGGGTCACCCGAAACCAGGGTAATGGCGTTGTCGGCGTACCAGTCGTCACCATTGATGACGATGTCCGCGAACGCCTTCTCGCCTGCCAGCACCGGCGAAAGCATGATGCGGTTGTAGTTCACGCGCGGTTCGGCGCCGAAGATCGTCACATGGAAGCGGGCAGGATCGCGGGCTAGGATTTCCTCGACGGCACGGCACCCGGCCATGCCGTTGCCGATCACCACAAGACGCTGGCGCACCTGCGCCGTGCGGTCCTTCTCGCTCAATGTCGTGGGCGCGTTCACTTGAACTTTTCCTTCGCAGACGCGCAACACGAAAAAGCCGCCCGAAACGCATCCTGAAAAGGACGGTCTGGGCGGCGACATTGCCACGCGATGTTGAATTTCCGGCCTTGCGCTGGTTCGCCCGACCTTGGGCGGCGCTTCGGCCTTCGTTCACTTGGCTAACCGATTCGGGTGCTGCACTGCAAGTGATATTTTGCAGTGCAGCAACCCCAACCGATCAGAAAGCCACTTCGGACTGGAGCCAGAGCATCTCCTTGTCGACGCCGAACTTCTCCGCATCGTAATTGGCGTACTTCACGAGGAAGCCTACCTTGCTGACCTTGAACCCGACGCTGGCATCCCATTCGGTACCGTAGCGGGTGTTGCCGATGTCACTGCGGAACCGGTGGTAGGTCACGTTGGCATTGAGGCCTGGCAGCGCCTTCACCTTCGGAAAGACCTTGGCCAGCGTCACGTAGTAATCCTCGAGGCCAGCAGCGGGCGTGGTCAGGAACAGATCGGCCCAGCCGTTGAACTTGTGAAGCGTGGCAAGTGGCGTCTGGAATGCCTTGCCCGCAGCCTTGTCGGCGCCAAGTTGTTCGTAACCAGCGGTAAGCGTGTAACCCTTGGCTGCAAGGCCAAGTTCGCCCAGAATGTAATCGGCCTCGTAGTTCACAGGGTTCATGCCCATGTCGAGCTGACGGGCATAGCTTGCCAGAACATTGAATTTGACCGCCTTGGACAGCGGGAAGCTGCCTGAAGCTCGCGCGCCATAGGTCTGCGACGAGTTGGCGTAAGCGAAGGCTTCGTCATAGTCGATCAGGTAGGAAAAGGCCTTTGCAGTGACGGGTCCGAATTTGGCGCCCGCACCCAGGAACACGAAGTCGCCATCCATCGAGCGACGCGGGCCAGCTTCCGATCCAAAGATCGAATCCTGCTGGATCGCATAAGTGCCGTCGAGGCTGACCGGGCCGAGCGTGGCTTCTGCGCGTACCGCATCGAAGCTCTGTTCGTTCTGGCGCCAGCCGACCGAGCCGACGAAGCGCTGATCATCGAGATTTATGCGCTGGCGCCCCACGGTAAGCGCAAAGGCCTTGGTCTTGTACTGGACCTGGAGACGGTTGAGATCGATGCTCTCGCCATCGGGAACCACGGCAAAGCCGGGGCGGCGCTGCGAACTGCCCGGAAGGACGAATGGGAAGGCGTTGTATTCTTTGCTGATCCCAAACGTGCCTTCGGCTTCGACCAGGAACGACAGGTGCGAGGGCGCGTGCTTGACCTCGAAGCCTGCGCGAAGGCGTGCGGTGACTGCGTCGGCATCGACGGTTGGCTGATCGATGCCCTCATAGCGCAGGCGCGCCTCTATGATCGGGTCGAAAGTAAGCCCATCCCCCATCGGCACCGGATCGCCGAATGGCTTGTCCGCCGCCAACGCAGGGTGTGCGAGAGCAACCGGCGACGCGAGCAGCGCCGCCGCCAGAATGCGAGACTTCATGATTTCCCTCCTGATTGACCCCAATCGCCAATCAGGCATCCTCAATCTTGGTCAGGCCGCCTTCTCGTGCGGTCCGTGATCGTATTCGGCCAGGAAGCGCAGGACTTCCTGACGGTACGCATAGAAATCCGGGTGCTTGAGCAGCGCCTTGCGATCGCGCGGGCGCGGCAGGTCGACCTTGAGCACCTTGCCGATGGTGGCGTTCGGCCCGTTGGTCATCATCACCACGCGGTCGGCCAGCAGGATCGCCTCATCCACGTCATGCGTCACCATGATCGCGGTCACCTTGGTGCGGTTCCACACTTCGACCAGCACGTCCTGCAGGTCCCAGCGAGTAAGGCTGTCGAGCATTCCGAACGGCTCATCGAGCAACAGCAGGCGCGGTGACAGTGCAAAGGCGCGGGCAATGCCGACTCGCTGGCGCATGCCGTTCGACATCTCGGCAGCCATCTTGTCCTTGGCATCGGCAAGTCCGACACGCTCGAGATAATAGTCGACGATCTCGCGCCGCTCGGCCCGCGTGGCGTGGGGATATACCCGCTCCACACCCAGGGCGACGTTCTGGCGCGCGGTGAGCCAGGGCATCAGGCTTGGTGCCTGGAACACCACGGCCTTGTCCGGCCCGGCGACGTCGATCTCGCGATTGTCGAGAATGATGCCGCCCTTGCTGATCTCGTTCAGCCCGGCGGCCATCGTAAGCACTGTCGACTTGCCGCAGCCCGAGTGGCCGATCAGCGAGACGAATTCGCCCTTGTCCATCAGCAGGTTGAAGTCCTCGACCACGGTCAGCGGCCCCTTTGGCGTCGGATAAATCTTGTTGAGCTTCCAGAACTCCATGTAGCGCCGCGTCGCGCCCTTCCTCGCCGCATCCTGATAGGCCTTTGGCGGAGGCGCGAGATCGAGCGGGGTGACGTTGGGCAAAGTGCCCATGTCGCTGCCTTTGGCCGCCTTCTCGCCTGCGAGGCTGCCGAGATAAGTGACGATCTCGGTTCGCAGGGCCTGAAAGTCGACACTGTCGTTCACCGCTTCACGATCGCGTGGGCGCGGCAGGGTGACAGGGAAGATGCGACCGATGCGCGCGGCGGGTGCTGGCGTGAGCACGGCAACGCGGTCGGCCAGCAGCAAGGCTTCATCCACATCGTTGGTCACGAGGATGATCGTGCGTTTCTCTTCCTCGCGGATGCGCTCGATCTCGTCCTGCAGCTTGGCGCGGGTGAGCGCGTCGAGCGCCGAGAGCGGCTCGTCCAGCAGGAGGATTTCCGGCTCCATGGCAAGCGCGCGGGCAACCGAGACGCGCTGGCGCATGCCCCCGGAAAGCTGTGCTGGCTTGCGGTCCATCGCATGGCCCAGGCCGACAAGCTGCACCTTCTGCCGAACAAGCGCGGCGCGAGCCTCCTTGCTGCGGTCCTTGTGAACCGAGTCCACAGCGAGCGCGACATTCTGTTCGACGGTCAGCCAGGGAAACAGCGAGTACGACTGGAAGACCAGGCCACGATCCTTGTCAGGGCCGGTGATCGGCTTTCCCCGCAGGAGCATTTCACCGGCATCGGGTTCAACCAGACCGGCAATGGCCGAAATCAGCGTAGTCTTTCCGGCACCGGAAAACCCCAGGATTGCGATGAATTCGCCCTCCTCGACATCGAGATCGATGCCGCCGAGCACTTCGGAAACACCGCCGGACTTGCCGGTGTAGCTTTTGCGTACACCCTTGAGCGAAAGGATCGTGGCCATGGCGCTATTGCCTTTCTCAGACGGTGCGGTTGCGGCTGACGAAGGCCTGAAGCGCCATCATCACACGGTCGAGCGCAAATCCGATCAGGCCGATCACGACGACCGCGACCATGATGCGCGCCAGCGACTTTTCCGAGCCATTCTGGAATTCGTCCCACACGAACTTGCCGAGGCCGGGGTTCTGCGCGAGCATTTCCGCCGCGATCAACACCATCCAGCCAGTGCCGAGCGAGAGGCGCATGCCGGTGAAGATGTAAGGCAGCGACGATGGCAGGACGAGCCGCGTCAGGCGCGCAAACCAGCTGAGGCGCAGCACGCGACCCACCGCGATCAGGTCCTTGTCGATACTGGCAGTGCCGATGGCGGTGTTGATCAGCGTCGGCCAGAGCGAGCAGAGCATGACGACGACCGCCGAGATGATGAAGCTCTTGGCGAGCGTGGGATCGTCGCTGGTGACTGAGGCCGAGACGACCATCGTCACGATCGGCAGCCAGGCAAGCGGGCTGACCGGGCGCATCACCTGCACCAGCGGGTTGATCGCGGCGTTGACGCGCTTCGACATGCCAGCGACCAGACCGAGCGGGACCGCGAACAGCGTGGCAAGGACGAAGCCTGCGGCCACCGTTTCAAGGCTGGTGAAGATCTGGTCGATGAAAGTGGGCGGGCCGGTATAGGCGTAGCCCGAAGCTACCGCTTCCGAGGCTGCAACACGCGAGGCGGCGGCTTCATCAAGCAGACCGAGGAAGGCCGTCCAGACATCGCCCGGTCCCGGAAGCGCGCCCAACGAAGTCTGAACCAAGGGAGCCAGCAAGGCCCAAAGCGCAAGAAAGCCGCCGATCCCCGCCAGCGGCGGCCAGGCCGCATCGAACACCGCCCGCCCAGCCGGGAGCTTGAGCGCGAAAGGCAGCTTCGAAGCAGTCGTCACGGGCGTTTCCTCCGGGGTCGGGAGGAGAGACACGCTCTCCTCCTTGTCCTTGCCAACGAGTTCAAGGAATTCGTCCTTGCGAAGCGGTACGGCGTTCATATGCTGAGGTCCTGTCTTACTTGACGCCGGCCGGCGTGACCTTCTGCCCCGGCTTCAGGCCGATGGCGAAGCTTGCGGCATAGGCGGCGGGCTTTTGCGCATCGAAGGGCACGCCATCAATTGCCTTGCGGGTATAGACGCGGAAGCCGTCGGTCTTGGGGAACTGCTCGGCAGTGGCCTTCCCTTCGGCGACAAGCGACTGTGCGGCGGCATCATAGAGATCGGGGCGGTAGACCGACTTCACGGTATCGAGGTACCACTGGTCGCTCTTGTCCTCTGCGATCTGGCCCCAACGGCGCATCTGCGTGAGGAACCAGATGCCGTCCGAATAAAATGGGTAGCTGGCCTGCTGGTCGAAGAAGAGATTGAATTCGGGCGTATCGCGCGTGTCGCCCGAGCCGAAGGTGAACTTCCCTGTCATCGACGCCATCAGCACCTTTTCATCTGCGCCGACGTACTTCGAATTGGCGAGCAGCTTGACCGCTTCGGGACGGTTCTTGCCGCCTTCTGCATCGAGCCACATCGATGCGCGGATCAGAGCGCGGGTGAGCGCCTTGACCGTATTAGGGTTCTTCTTGGCGAATTCGGCGGTCAGGCCGAAGACCTTGTCGCCCGTGGTCCCGGCAATATCGGGATCGACGATGATCGGCACGCCGATCTTCTTTGCTACCGAGGCCTGGTTCCACGGCTCGCCCACCGAATAGCCGTTGATCGTGCCTGCTTCCATGGTGGCGGGCATCTGCGGCGGTGGGGTTACGGAGAGCTGGACGTCCGCTCCGGTGACGCCCGCAGTATCGGCAGGAAGGTAGAACCCGGGGTTCAGACCGCCAGCGGCGAGCCAGTAGCGTAGCACGTAGTTGTGCGTGGAGACGGGGAAGACCATGCCCATCTTGAAGGGCTTGCCCTCGGCCTTGAACTTGGCAACCACCGGCTTGAGCGCTGCGGCCGAGATCGGCATCTGCACCTTGCCGTCCGGCCCCTTGGGCAGGGTCGGCGCAATCATGTCCCAGACCTGATTGGAAACTGTCACGCCCTTGCCGTTGAGATCGAGCGAGAACGGCGTGACCAACGGAACCTTGGACCCGATCCCGGCGCCCGAGGCAAGAACCTGGCCCGCCAGCATGTGCGCGCCATCCAGTTGGCCACCAGTCACGCCATCGAGCAGGACCTTCCAGTTCGCCTGGGGTTCGAGCGTGACGGTCAGGCCCTCTTCGCGGAAGAAGCCCTTTTCCTGCGCGACGACGAGCGGAGCAATATCGGTCAGCTTGATGAAGCCGAGCTTGAGGACGGGCTTCTCGATGCCGTTGGCGGACGCTGCCGGCTTTTCCGGCGCATCGGCACTCTTGCCGCAGCTTGCGAGCGCCACACTAGCGAGCAGGACTGCCACCATGCCGCGCCGATTGATCCTGCGAAATCCGTCCATTCGAACCACCCCTTTGGCCGGCGTGGACAACACAAAAAAGCCGCCTCGACTTGGCCGTTGAAGGCCAGATCGGGCGGCGACGTTGCCACGCAATGAAACTGCTGCGCCGGTGATGCGTGGTCCCGTCCATCCTTGGGCGGCGCTTCATCGGCTGACCCAAGGCTATGTGATTCGCACCCTGTTCCGCAAGCGCTTTTTGCACCGCAGCAGAATTTTATGTCGAAGACTGTGCTTTCACGTACTCGGCCAGACGGGCTGGGTCAAACACGCTTCCATCAAAAAACGTGTTGTTTTCCAGCGTTATAAGACCCTGCTGCATGCTCACCGAGGTAGGGCCAGCAAGGCTTCCTTCGACCTTCGAGCTGGCGCCTGGAAGCGGATCGCCCGTTCCCAATAGTGCACTGCGGTAGACGTCGGGTCGGAATACGCGCGCAGCGCGGGCCGCTTCGTCGGCGTCGAACCCGTTGCCTTCCCAGCGAACCATCTGGCTGTAGAGCCATTCGGCCTGGCTGACCCACGGGAAATTGGCGGCCTCACGATGCTGGAACATGAAGTCTGGATAATGCAGAACCTCGCCACCGCGTGAGAGCAGCAAACGATCGGAGATGGCTCGTCGGATCAGGTCGGCATCACCATCCAGGTACTCGGATCGCGAAAGAATCGCCGCATTGGCTTGCAGATTGGCGGGATCAACAAAGTGTTCGCCCGCCTTGCGCAAGGCCCGTACCAAGGCTTCGACCTGCGTACGACGTTCCTCGATGAGCGGTTCGCGCAAGGCGAGAACCTTCTCCACGCCGCGCCGCCATATCTGTGCGGTGAGCAACACGATCCGCCCCGCCCCGCGCTCCACCGCGACGCTGTTCCACGGCTCACCCACGCAAATCCCGTCAACCTCGCCAGCGTCGAGTGCGTCGGCGCAGAACGGCGGCGGTACCGTTGTGATCTCCACGTCAATGTCGGGCCGAATGCCACAACCTGCGAGCCAGTAGCGCAGCATGTAGTTGTGGCTGGAGTAGCGGTGGACCACGCCGAAACGTAAAGGATGGCCCGCTGCCTTGCGTTCGGCGGCGACCTCGGCCAGCGCCGCGCCGACGGACCTGGGATCGCCCAAGGCGCCGGGAGGGCACACGCGATCCGCAAGATCGGTGCGCAACGTGATCGCGTTGCCATTGAGACCGAGGACGAACGGCACCGACAGCGGCACCGCCGGACGTCCACGGCCCAGTGTGGTGGCGATCGCGAGCGGGGCAACCATGTGCGCGGCGTCGGTGTGACCATAGAGCAGCCGGTCAAGCACCGTTGCCCAGCTCATGTCTTTCACAAGCCGCAGCGCGAGGCCTTCGGCCTCGGCAAAGCCGTGTTCGCGCGCAAGGATCGGCAGACAGGCATCGACCAGCGGCAGGAAACCGACGGCCAGTTCGCCGTGCTCGACCATCAGATCCCTCCCATCAACTGGTGCGCGGTGACGACCGCATCGGCAATGTCGACGATGCGCTTGCCCTGATTCATCGCGGTCTTGCGCAATTCGGTATAGGCCTGCGGCTCGCTGAAACCGCGGCTCTCCATGAGGATGCGCTTGGCCTTGTCGATCGTCTCACGCTCGGCCAGCTTGCCCTTGGCCTCGGCGAGATCGGCCTGGAGACGCGAAAAGGCGTTGAAGCGGCGAACGGCAAGATCGAGTATCGGGCGGATGCGGTGCGGCGCAAGGCCGTCGACCACGTAGGACGAGACGCCGGCATCGATCGAGGCCGCAATTGCTTCATCGTCGCTTTCATCGACGAACATGGCAATGGGCCGGTCGAGCACGCGGCTGACGGCGAAGTATTCCTCAAGCACGTCGCGTGAGGGGTTGCCGAGATCCATCAGGACAATGTCGGGCGATATCTCGCCAATTCGCGCCACAAGGCCGCGCCGCTCGGTCACCACGAAGATTTCGCAGTCGGCCAGCGCGGCGAGACCTTCCTGGATCACCGCCGCGCGTGACGCACTTTCATCGACGATAGCAATCCGCATCTCTCGCTTGTGCAATGCAGCACGCCAAGATGCAACGGGGATATAAGACAAGGTTCGCAACGAGGGCGCTAGCGCCCGAGAAAATGGGCCTCGCGCCGTTCGAATACCGAAGCGACGCCTTCTGCGTAGTCGGCTGTCTGCTTGAGAATCGATTGCTCGTGGTGTTCGTGCGCAAGAGTCGGGGAAAGGCCTGCGAGAAGATCGGCAACGAGCGTCTGGCGCACCGCTATCAGCGCAAGCGGAGCGTTTGCAGCGATCTCACGGGCCATTTCAAGCGCCGCGTCGTCCAACGAACCATCAGGAGCTATCCGGTCCACCAGGCCGATGCGCAAGGCTTCGTCGGGCTTCGTGCGGGCCGCGGAAAGCATCAGCCAGGCGGCGTTCTGCGCACCCACAAGGCGCGGCAGGGTTTGCGTGAGCGCGAATCCGGGATGGAAACCGAGCCTTACAAAGTTGGCCGAAAGCCGCGCCGAAGATGCTGCAACGCGAAAATCTGCCGTGAGCGCGAGGCCGAGCCCTGCACCTATTGCACCGCCCTGCACTGCTGCGACCAGGGGCTTGCGTCGCCGGAAGATGCGCGTGGCCTGTTCGTAGAGCCGCGCGATCGAGTCCATGCCACCTTCGGCAGCGATCGCCTCGTCTCCCGCCAGATCGGCACCGGCGCAGAAATTGCGTCCTTCCGACGAGAGCAGAAGACAGCGGACTTCCGGATCGGCGTCGAGCGTGTCGATAGCATCGGCGATGGCGCGCAGGAGTTCGGGACAGGCGTAATTGAAGGGCGGCTTGTTGAAACGGATGTGACCGATGGCGCCATCGACCTGCGTCGTCACCTGCAATGTCATGTCCTTTCTTTCCCGATCGCTTGAGAACAGGGTTAGGCCCGAGAAAGGCACAATGGCAATCGCGACTATGATTGCGGTGAGCTATGGATGGTCAAGTGGCGACGTTCGGCAAGCAGCCGCCATGCGGCGATGTCAGAGATCATGGTCACCGCTTACGAGAAACGCTGGACGTTATCTGCGCAGGGCGTGCCCTCTTCAAGTTGCGCAATGAGACGGTGAAGACCTGGCGCTATGCGGCGGGAACGTGCCGCAATTTCTTCAAGATCAATGACGGCGCGATTGCCATAGCTGTCGGTGGCAATGGCGGGCGGGCCAGCAGTAACCAGGCTGGGGATCGCGCCGGTGCCACTTGCACCAGCGCGATCCGCAAGACGCCTCAGTTGAAGACCATGCCGCCGTCGATCAGGACCGACTGGCCGGTCATGTAGTCGGAATCAGGTCCGGCAAGGAACGATACGCAAGCTGCAACCTCGCTTGGCTGCGAAAGGCGCTGCAACGTGATGTTGCGAGTGAACTGCTGCATGCCCCATTCGACGGATTCACCGGCATTGTCGCCGACATCCTTTGCGACCTTCTGCATCATCGGCGTGTTGACGATGCCAGGGCAATACGCGTTCACGGTGATGCCATATTGCGCAAGATCGCGGGCGGCAGTCTGCGTCATTCCGCGCACGGCGAACTTCGTGCCCGAATAGACCATGAGGCCAGGATTGCCGACCTGGCCGGCCTGGGAGCAAGCGCTGATGATCTTGCCGCCGTGGCCCAGATTTCGGAACGCCTGTGCGGCTGCCTGGATGCCCCAGAGAACGCCGCCGACGTTGATGTCGTAGGTGCGGCGATAAAGTTCGTAGGTTACGTCCTCGATCGGCGTGATCGGCGCAACGCCCGCGTTGTTGATCACGACATCTAGTCCGCCGAGCTTGGCGATCGTCTCGTCGATGGCGGCAAAGACTGAATCGCGGTCCGCCACGTCAACCTTGATCGCCACGGCCTTGCCGCCTGCGCTCTCGATAGACTGGGCGACCTTGAGGGCCTCTTCGGTCTTGAGGTCGGCGCAGGCGACGGCGAAGCCGTCCTGCGCCAGCCGCACGGCGATCGCCTCGCCAATGCCCTGCGCGGCGCCGGTAATGAATGCGACCTTTCCTGTAACCCTGCTCATGTTCGAAATCCTTTCCCAACGGTTCTTTGATCTGCTTGTCAGGCGGCGGCACTGGTCCGGGTGGTTCTTGCCGCCGGAATTCAGGCGGGCCGAGCCGCGCCGGCGCGTTCGAGTGCGAACCCGCGATAGCCTCCATCGACGACCTCGCGGAGCAATTGGCGATAAGAGGCAAGCCCGCCCATATAGAAATAGATCGCGTTCTTCTTGCCGGGGATGTTGGACCCGAAGATCCAGGATTCCGCCTTGGGAAACAGGGTGTGCTGAGAGATTTCGTCGCACAGTTTCACCCAGTCCGCCTCGGCCGCTGGCTCCGGCTCGATCGTCGCGATGCCGTTGGCCTCCATGTAGGCGATCGTCTCGGCAATCCAGTCAACTTCGGTTTCGATTGAGGGCGGCAGGTTGGTGAACGGTCCGTTCGGTCCGAGCACCATGAACATGTTGGGAAAGTTGGCGGTGGCGATCGCCATGTAGCTGGTCGGCCCCGCTTCCCAGTGATCCTGTATGAGCATGCCATCGCGTCCGCGCAGTTCCAGCCGCTTGTAATTGCCGTCCACCGCGTCGAACCCGGTTGCAAAGACAAGCATGTCGAGCTCATGTTCCACGCCGTCCGAGGTGAGGATACCGCGGGGCGTGATGCGGGTGATCGGGGTTTCGTCCTTGCCGATGTGGACCAGTGTGACGTTTTCGCGATTGTAGACCGCGTAATAGCCGCTGTCGCAGAGGGGGCGCTTGGCGTAGAGGTCCCGCGGCTTGAGCTTGCGCGCCGTTTCGGGATCGTTCACGATTTCGTCTATCTTTGCGCGGATGTAGTCTTGCGCCGCGCGATTGGCCGCTTCGTCCGTGGCAATGTCGCTGAAAGTCTCGAACATGAAGCGGAAGCCGCCGCCCTTGGCCCAGGCCTTGTCGAAAATCGCCTTGCGCTCCTCCTCGCTGACGCTGAACACCGGCGTCTCGCTGGCGTCAAAGCCGAACGCGAGACCCGAACCGCGAACCTGATCCCAGGTCTGATCGAAGTTGTCACGAATTTCGGCAAGGCGCTCCGGCGTGATCGGCACATTGCCGATAGGTACCGAATACTGCGGCGATCGCTGGAACACCGTGAGATGCGCTGCGCGTGGTGCTACTGCGGTGATGAACTGCACCCCGGTGGAGCCGGTACCAATCACGCCGACGCGCTTGCCTTCGACAGTGGCATCCGCCGGCCAGCGCGAGGTGTGATGCATCTCGCCGGCGAACGTCTCGATGCCGGGAATATCGGGAATGTTCGTTGCGGCAAGGAGACCGAGGGCGGGAATGTAGTACTTCGCCGAGTAGGCATCGCCGCAATCGGTGGTGATCGTCCAGCGCTTGTTCGCATCATCGAAAACCGCCGAGACAATGCCGGTCCCGAACCGGATGTCCTTCTTCAGATCATGCCGCTCGGCCACGGCTTCGAGATATTCGAGCACGTCTGGCTGCTGGACATAGGTCGATTTGAAGGGCCACTGCCGGTAGAGTTCCTTGTCCCACGAATAGCAATAGACATGGGATTCGGAGTCGGACAAGGCGCCGGGATAGCGGTTCCAGTACCACGTCCCGCCGACCCCGCCGGCCTTGTCGAACGCGAGGACGTTCAGGCCCAGATCGTCGCGCAGTTTCTTGAGTGCGTAGAGCCCGCCAAAGCCTGCGCCGACGACAACGGCATCGAGTTCGATCAGCGATCCCGAGCCAGCTTCTGCGGCCATTGCATCCTCCATCCGTGATTTATAATTTTGAATTTGTATCAGATTTCATCGTCATGCGAGCACGGCTTTGCGGATCTGAAACCCATTCATTGGTGTCCGAAGGTATGTTGGTTGCTGGCAGAGTCAACAATGCGCAAGTCATTTCACAATGCGGAAAACCCCACCCTTGCGCGAAACGGCGGAGTTGCTGGGGTTCGTCGCGAGCCAGTGGACGGCTGCATTCTACTCTGACAAATGTGGCTCATCATGCCTGCCCGTCGCGGTTCGGGCGTCCTTTCGCGGAGTTAAGTGCAATGCAGTACCCTGACACCCAGTTGTTCATCCACGGCCAATGGCGCGATGCTGCGGATGGCCGGACCCTGCCGGTCGAAAATCCGGCAACGGGAGAGCAAATCGGACGGGTGGCGCATGCTAACCGCTCAGACCTCGACGCAGCCCTGGCATCGGCTGACAAGGGCTTTGCGGTGTGGCGCGACTTCACGCCAGCCCAGCGCAGCGTGATCATGCGCAAGGCCGCAGGCCTGCTGCGCGAGCGCGCCGACGACATCGCGATGCTGCTGACGCTCGAACAGGGTAAACCTCTGGTCGAAGCCCGCGGCGAGACAATGGCGGCCGCCGACATTCTCGAATGGTTCGCCGAGGAAGGCTTCCGGGTCTACGGTCGTATCGTGCCTCACCGGTCGAACCTGGCGGTCAGGCAGATGGTGGTGAAGGACCCGGTCGGTCCGGTCGCAGCGTTCACGCCCTGGAACTTCCCGATCAACCAGATCGTGCGCAAGATCGGGGCCGGCCTTGCCGCCGGATGTTCGATCATCGTCAAGCCGCCCGAGGAAACGCCTGCAAGTCCCGCCGCGTTCATGCGCGTGTTCCAGGATGCCGGGCTTCCCGAAGGTGTGCTGAACATGGTCTTCGGCACGCCATCGGAGATTTCCGAATACCTCATCGCAAGCCCGATCATCCGCAAGATCACTTTCACGGGATCGACCCCGGTCGGCAAGCTTCTGGCAGGCCTTGCGGGACAGCACATGAAGCGGGTTTCGATGGAGCTGGGCGGACAGGCCCCGGTGATCGTCTGCGCGGATGCCGATGTCGAGCTGGCCGCGCGCACGATCGGGCCGGCAAAGTTTCGCAATGCCGGGCAGGTCTGCGTATCGCCCACGCGCTTCCTCGTTCACTCGAGCGTGAAGGCCCGGTTCGAGGCTGCGCTTACGGAGCTGGCGCAGAACCTGAAAGTCGGTGACGGTACGCTGGCCGATACGCAGATGGGTCCGCTCGCCAACACGCGCCGGATCACCGCCATGCAGGAGCTTTGCGACGATGCGCTTGCGCGGGGGGCGCGTCTGTTGACGGGCGGCTCGCGTATCGAAGGCGCAGGCAACTTCTGGTCGCCCACGGTAATGACCGACGTACCCGCCGACGCGCGCCTGTTCAACGACGAGCCGTTCGGCCCCGTCGCCGGCATCCGTGCTTTCGATGACCTCGATGAAGCGATTACCGAGGCAAACCGTCTGTCGTTCGGTCTTGCAGGTTACGCATTCACGTCTTCGCTGGCCAATGCCGACAAGCTGGGGCGGCGCGTCGAAGTGGGCATGATGTGGATCAATACCCCCGCTGCCGGCTCTGCCGAGCTGCCGTTCGGGGGGATCAAGGATTCCGGCTACGGCTCTGAAGGAGGCCACGAGGCACTTGAGGCCTATCTCAACACACGGGCCGTAGTCGTCGCGAACGTGTAAGGCCGCAGTGGTCAAAACCGCTGCCATTGCTGAAATGCTTTGCCAAACCCCTCCGAATTTTTTATGTGATTAAAAAATTCGGAGGGGAGATTCGGGATGATGAAAGCGCTCGCAGCGTGCAGGACGGCACCTGCCTTGCCCCATGATCGTCTGCGCCTCCCGTTCTGCCTTGTTCGGAAGAAGGTTTCAGCATGAATTCGGAACGATCGCCGTTCGGTGTCGGCATTATCGGTGCTGGCCTGGCGTTTCAGGCGATTCACGCCCGCGTGCTTGCAAGCTTGCCGCAGGACTTTGCCCTGCGCGCAGTGTGGGACCCCGATTCCGGTCGCGCCGCCGAGGCCGCACAATGGCTTGGCCTCGATCCGATTGCGCAACTCGACGATCTGCTGGGTGATCCCGCCATCGCCGTTGTCGTGATCGCCAGCCCTGCCCGCTTCCATGCCGAACAGGCCATCGCCGCGATGCGCGCAGGCAAGAAGGCCGTACTGGTCGAGAAGCCCCTCTGCTCCACGGCAGAGGAGGCCGATGCGATTGCGCAAGTGGCAGCAGAAACCGGAACCGCCCTGCTCGTAGGCACCATGCATGTCCACGACCCCGCATGGCTGGCCGCGCGAGAGCAGATCGAACGCCATGCCTTTGCGCCTTCACTTGTGCGGTCCTCGATCGTGTTGCCGCCCAACGCGCGCTTCGAGGAATGGGCGACCGAACCACTTGCCGCCGTGCAGCCCCCGGCAAATCCACCGCCGCCGATGACGCCGGAGCAGCTCATGCAGCTGTGCATCCTCGAGCTGGCGATTCACGACCTCCCGCTGGTCCGCAAGCTGGCCCCTGAAGGGCAGGCTCCGAAAGTGCACACCGCGCGGCTGCGCAACCCGATGGGTTACGCGGTCAGCCTCTCGGTCGGGGAGACGCTCGTCGATCTCTCGGCTGTGCTGCACGGCCATTGGCAGACGGACTGGGCACTTGCAGCACTCGGACCTCAAGGGCGCCTGGACGTTTCTTTCACGCCGTCCTTTGTCATGGCGGGTTCGGGAACGATGACCTGGCAGGGCGATGGCGGCGACGAAGTACACGTCCGCGCTTGCGGCAACGGCTATGTCGGCCAATGGCATGCACTTGCCGCGATGCTGCGCGGAGAGCGCGACCGGCCCGATCCGCGCGAAGTATCGGCTGATTTCCGCTTTGCCCACGCCATCGCCGAACAGGCGGTTCAGGTGATGTCACACGGAGATCGCGCATGATCGCACAGCCCGGCCCCACGAAGATCGCGCTTGCCAGCACCCGGCCCGGCTGGATGCAGGGGCTGGTGGCGTCCCTGCCCCGGTCCCTCTCGCGATGCGACGATCCCGCGAGTGGAGATCTCGTCCTCGTTGATGGACAGGGCGATTGGCCGGAACACATCTGCGCAACCATCGCCGCTGGCGCACGCCGGATTGCGCTGGTCGAGCCCGGCCCGGTCGATGCGACCGCCCTTGACCGTGCGATGACCGCAATCGATGGCGCCAACGCCGAGTGCTTCGTCTTCGAGGACATCCCCGACAGCCCGGCGCTCGAAGGTTTTCGGGCCCTGCTGGATCAGCGGTTTGCCGAATTCGTGGTGACCGGCAGCCATCCAGAAAGCATCGAACAACTCGTCCTTGCCCAGATGCGCCTGTTGCGGGCATTGCAGGTCGGCGAAGTCACCTTCTCTGCCCCGGCCCTATCATCGCGTGCCATCCTGGCCGATGGTCGCGCAAACCTGGCTGGCGCTGAGGTGCGCCTGCGCCTCTCGGGCGCGCTGGCACCGGGCCCTTCGCGCATCGAGATCGTGGCGCATTCCGGCGAAGCGACGGCGCGTCTTGCGTGGGAGGGCGGCACCGAAGCCCGTCCGATCACCGTCGGACTCGCCAATGCTGCCGGACTGACCATTCTGCCGCCTCTGCACGAAGGTGGCATCCGCACAGCCTTGCGCGCGCTGCTCTCTGGCTCGTCAAGCGGAAAGCCCGAAAGCGGGTTGCGGCACCTCGCCGATGATCTGGCGCTGGCGGGCACGATAACAAGAACGCCCTGACAGGGTCGAGTGGAGAGGACGGGACAGGGACATGGCAGAGAGCGTAGAAGGCGCCCGCGCAAAGCTGGGTTGGCAAGTGCTGCTGGCTTACTGGTTCGCCCAGTATGCGGCCTGGCTCGCACTCCTGACTCCGGTCATCATCACCAACGCCATCAGGGTCCGCGATATCGTCGGTGAAGACGCCAAGGCCGGTTGGCTGGGACTGATCCTTGGCATCGGCGCGGCCGCAGCGATGATCTCCGCACCGATCTGGGGTGCGTTGTCCGACCGGACGACTGCGCGGATCGGCAAGCGCAAGCCCTGGATCATTGCCGGGGCGACCTCGTTGCTGGTCGGACTGTCGGTAATGGGCCTTGCCGAAACTCCGATCGTGTTCGGAGCCGGCTGGCTGATCTGCCAGATTGGCTCAAACGCCGCACAGGCTTCGTTCAACGCGGTAATCAGCGATATCGTGCCAAAGGCCCAGCATGGCATTGTTTCCGCCCTGATCGGATCATCGACGACCGCCGCAATGGTGACCGGCGTATTCCTGACCCAGTTCACCACGGGCTCGTCGCTGGCAATGTTTCTCGTTCCATGGATCGCCAGCCCGTTTGCAGTGGCGCTGTTCGTCTGGCTCGTGCCCGATACGCCCGCACAACCCGAATCCATGCCGAGACTGTCGCTGCGCGGGATTGTCGAATCCATCGGGCTGGCTTCGCTGCGGCACCGGGACTTCTTCCTCGCCTTCATCAGCCGATTTCTGGTCATGTTTGGTGCAGCATTCTCGATGGGATATCAGGTCTATTACCTGACGGACCACTTGCACGTGCCGCCGGGAGAGGTCGCCGCATTCATGGTCCTGTCCACGTCAATGATGGGCGCCTTGTCGTTTGCCATTTCGGCTTGCGGCGGATGGCTTTCCGACAAGGTCGGTAGGCGCAAGCCCTTCGTCGGCGGCGCGGCCGTGGTCATGGCAATTGGCCTGTTCACAATCAGCACGGCGACCGATTTCAATGGCTTCCTGCTCGGAGCAGCCATGACCAGCATCGGCCAGGGCTTGTATTACGCAGTCGATATCGCACTGTGCGTGGAAGTCCTGCCAGACCGGGGATCGGCCGCACGCGACATGGCGGTCCTGCAGATCGCCAGTTCATTGCCGCAATCGCTTGCCCCCACGGTGGCACCGGTCCTGCTGGCCATGGCGATCGGCGGGATTGCGGGTGCCAACTACCCACTGCTGTTCATGACCGCGGCACTTATCGTACTGTGCGGGGCCATGGCGATCGTGCCGATCCGCAAGGTGCGTTGAGGGATCGGCTCTACTGGCAGTGCTAGTGTGAGCGAGCCCGGATCCCGGATGGGGCGATCAATCTCCACATCGCCGAAAGGCAGGCCATCAAGCGTTCGGAGCAACGGCGTGATCAGCGGCACATCGCTGTCCTCGTTCACCCGGGCGGCGTGGATGGCGGGGTCGTAAGCTGCAATGCCGGGCACCAACTCCGGTGCCTCCAGCCGTCCCATCGCCGCCAGCAGGCTTTCACGGGCGAGATGTTCGTTGGCAAGTGCCGCGTTGTAGCTGGTCTGCGAAAGTAAAAGGTCGCGAACCAGATCCAGCACTTCGAGCGTTGTGCGAGCTTCTGCACGTTCCTGGATCCTGTCCCCTTCGTTGGCGCCACGCGCGGCATCGACCGCTCTCATGTAGAACGATAGACTGGCGCGTGCAGCTATCAACTGGTCCCACGTCGCAGCAAAACTCGCGCGATTTTCGCGCAGCGCCACATCGATCAAGAGCCTGTCGGACTGGTTCGCATGGTGTGGAATACCGTCACCGCACATCGATCGCGCGTCGCCATATCAGATCAGAAGCCTTGTCGGCGCAGAGATGCGGTTGACGAAATGACAAGATCAGTACGGTCGAAGCGTGGCAGAACCTGCCTCCTGACAGCGAAGCGGCTTGCCACCGTAAGGCGGCCATGCCGATCGGCGCCAGCCATGAACCGTGAGAGCTGTGCAAACGTTTCAAAGCATTGGACAGGTGCAGGGCAGCATTACGGCTTCTGGGAATGCACGTAATTCTTGAGAGGCACTTGGCGGAGAGGGTGGGATTCGAACCCACGGTACGGTTGCCCGTACACTGCATTTCGAGTGCAGCGCATTCGACCACTCTGCCACCTCTCCGCGAAGTGTCTTTGGGGGGCCGATGAGGGCCTTCCCGGTCGAGGAAGCGCGCCGTTAGCGCATGGTTTCGCGCTTGCCAAGTGAAAAGCTGCCACCTTTTCCACGGCCTCGCTTGTTTGCGTCACGGCCTGCGCCTATATTGCCTTGTATGGATCGTGCGAGTTTCTTTTCGCCCCAGGCAGGGCGCGATATTTCGGCCCCTCCCGTCTCATCGGCACGCTTTTCGATTGGCGACGTGGTGCGCCATCGCACTTTCGCCTTTCGGGGCGTGATCTTCGATATCGATCCGGTCTTCGCCAACAGCGATGAATGGTATGAGTCGATCCCCGAGGACATGCGCCCGATCCGGGATCAGCCTTTCTATCACCTTCTCGCCGAGAACGACGAGAGCAGCTACGTTGCCTACGTGAGCCAGCAGAACCTGCTGGGCGATGCGGAATCGGGCCCGGTCGACCATCCTTCGCTGGATGAGATGTTCGAAGGCTTCCGCAATGGCCGCTATCATTTGCGCCGCCGCCTGTCGCACTGACGGCAGGAGGGGCGCAGCGACTTCCCGGCCCCTTCCAGTCAGCTCTTCAGTTTCCATCCCGACCGCAGGATCGCGTAGAGCGTTGCGGCGATGACGAGATTGAGGACGCCAAGGCCGATGGCCCCGTGCAAGACCGCCATATTGCTGTCGCCGATGTCGCTCTGGCCAAGGAAGCCGAAGCGGAAGCCCGATATCACGTAGAAGATTGGATTCATCCGGCTGACGGCCTGGAAGGTCGGCGAGAGATTGTCGATCACATAGAAAGTGCCCGAGAGCATCGACAGCGGGGTGATGACGAAATTGGTGACGGCCGCGTTGTGATCGAACTTCTCGGCCCAGATCGAGGTCAGCACGCCAATCAGGGCAAGCAGGATCGACCCCATCAGTCCGAACCAGACGACCGCCCACGGATGCGCCACGTGAAGGCTGAGACCCGGCCAGAACAGCATCGCTGCCGCAACCGCAAAGCCGACGAACACGCCCCGCGTGACCGCCGCGCCGACCAGCGCGGCCATCAGTTCGCCCGTGCTGATCGGGGGCGTCAGGTAATCGACGATCGTGCCCTGAACCTTTCCGCCCAGCAGACTGAAGCTGGAATTGGCAAAGGCATTGTTCATCATGCCCATCGCGATCAGACCGGGTGCAACGAAGCTGGCGAAGTTCACGCCAAGGATCATGCGGGTGCCATTGGCGCCCCCACCCAGCGCGAGCGTGAAAATCGTCAGATAGAGCAGCGTCGTGACCGCAGGAGCCCAGACGGTCTGGGTCTGCACCTTGAAGAAACGCTTCACTTCCTTCATATAGAGGGTCCACAGCCCCAATCTGTTGAAGCTGCGGAAAACCGGCTGTCCGGGTGGGGTGAAGGTTCCGGCGTTGCGGGTGATGGCCCCATCTCGGGGCAACGGTTGATCGGCCATGCCTGTCGCGGTATCGCGCGGACTGACCGATGGCAAGATATTGCCGACCGGGCTTGCCCGGACAGGAATTAACGGTTGGGCCTGCCCGCCGCATGAAGGACGTTTGAAGGCATGAGCTGGACCGAAGAGCGCATCGAGAAGTTGACGAAGATGTGGGAAGGCGGCTCGACCGCCAGCCAGATCGCCGAGGAACTGGGTGGCGTCAGCCGCAATGCCGTGATCGGCAAGGCGCATCGCCTGGGCCTCAAGGCGCGCCCTTCGCCGGTAAAGGCCAACGAAAAGGCAGATGCACCTGCTGCCGCCCCTGCGCCCAAGGCCGCAAAGCCCGCAGCGCCTCCCGCGCCAGAACAGAAGATGGCTGCTCCGCGGCCTGCGCCTGTCGCCGCACCCGCTCCTCGGGCCGCGGCACCCGCGCCCGAACCGCGCGCACCGGCTGCTGCAGCCGCGCCAGCCGCCGACGCACCACCGGCTCCGCCTGCCCCGCGCATTGTCTCGGTCGGCCCCGGCGGCTTTCTGCGCCAGGGCCCCGGTGACCAGCAGGCGCCGATCCCGCCTGCTCCGCCGCGTCGTCTGGTGCCTGCACGTCCCAGCCCCGAGATTGCCGACAAGACCAGCCTGCTGGATCTCAACGATCGCATTTGCCGCTGGCCGATGGGCCATCCGGGCGAGCCGGATTTCCACTTCTGCGGTGTCAAGGTGAACCCCGGCTTCCCTTATTGCGTGGATCATTGCGGCCGTGCCTACCAGGCGCAGCTGCCGCGCGGCCATCGTCGCCCGCCCCCGCCCATGCCCTTCGGCGGCCCGCGCGTGCGCTAAGCGCCCCGGGCGAGCCCCAGGAATAACCGTAACGGACCAAATGCGGGCGTGTGCGTGGTTAATACCGCGTCACGCCGGCCGTCCTTTTCGGCATGACCCACGATGATCCCGCACGCGGCTCGCGTTCCCGACTGCTGAAATGGCTTGGTCTTACCGGCGAGGAAATCGTCGACGATGACCCAGCCCCTGAAATCGCCAATTTCCGCGATCCCACCGCCCGCGAGATCTGGCTTCCGGCAAAACGACGTCTGCTGGGCAAGGTCGCGGATTTTCTGATCGATCACGATCTCGAGGTCATGCCTTGGACGCTGGAGATCGCCTACGATTGCGTGACCGGCGCCAATCCGCGCATTGCGCAACTGATCCTAGAGCGGACCGAGTCGGGCCAGCCAGTCACTCTGCGCTGGCTTGAGCAAATCTATCGCGAGCAGGAAGGCGATGGCACGGCCGAGATGCTCGCCGCGCTGATGTCGCGTCTGGAAGACAGCCTCAACGACTTTTCCCGGACAACCAGCAGCGCGCGCACGGCGACGAGCGAATATGGCGCAGCCCTGCAGCAGCATGTCGACGACCTCGAGCAGGTCAGCAAGGCCGGCGTTGTCATCACCGAGCTGGCGGGCCTCGCCCGTGCGATGATGAGCAGGACCCGCGAAATCGAACACGAGCTCAACGAGTCCGAGCAGCGCGCACTCAAACTCCAGCAGAACCTCGACGAGGCTCGCCGGGTGGCCGACGAGGACCACCTTACCGGCCTGCCCAATCGCCGCGCGTTCGAGATGCTGTTCGAGAAGGAACATGCCTGCGCGGTCTCTGCCGCCGAACCGCTCTGTGTCGCATTCTGCGACATCGACCATTTCAAGCGCATCAACGACACGCACGGACACGCTGCGGGCGACCGGGTGCTGAAGGTTGTCGCCGAAACCCTGAATCGCATATCCAATTCGCGATGCCACGTTGCACGCCACGGAGGCGAGGAATTCGCCGTCCTGTTCCGTGCGCTGACCCCGAAGGAGGCTTGGGAGCGCCTGGAGGCGGCGCGCGAGGAAATCGCAGAGCGCCGCCTGGTCAACCGCGCGACCGACATGCCGTTCGGCCGGGTGACGTTCTCGGGCGGGATCGCCGATGTCTTTGCCTATGACTCGCGCAGCGACGCCTTGCGTGCGGCAGACGAGGCGCTCTATGCGGCCAAGCAGGCCGGGCGCAACCAGATCATAGTGGCGGGCCACATGCCACCGCCGCTGCAGGATGCCGCCTGACGGGGTGCTCTTGACCGGATATTAGGGAAATCGTCCCAAAACGTTCAGCAATGGCTGCAACCGAAAAAGTCCTTTCCATCCACTATCTGCGCGTGATTGCCGCGCTGATGGTCGTTTGCATGCACACGTTCAGTTACGGGCTTGTCAGCGGGTACGAGCAAAATCCGGTTTACTGGATGAAGCACGGCGTTTCGATATTTTTCGTGATCTCCGGCTTTGTAATCGTCACGTCAACCCAGAAGGCTCCAGGAGATGGAGCCATGTTCTTCCGTCGCAGGCTTCTGCGCATCGCGCCGATTTACTGGGTCGCGACACTGCTTTTGTTTGCTTCGGGCATTTCAGATCGCGGCGATGGCGCTCAGCTGTTGCCATCCCTGCTCCTCATGCCAACGCAGGTTGAGGGCGCAGATCGGCTGGTCTCGCCCACGCTCGAAGTTGGCTGGACACTCTGCATCGAGATGGCATTCTATCTGCTGTTCGCGCTGGCCATGGCGCTTCCTCGACGCACCGCTGTCGTGGGGACGGCATGCGGCCTTATTCTTGCTGGCCTGCTGGCGCCGGCTTTCTCGGGCAATCCTTGGTCAAACTTTTACCTGACCCCGCTCGTTCTCGAATTCGGTGCCGGAATGTTGCTCGCCTGGAGTGGCCTCAAGGCGCCTTGGTGGCTCTGCCCCGCCGGCTTCTTGATGATGGCCACCTCGGGATTGGCGAGCGAAAGCCATCTTCTAATTGCCTCGATCCCTGCAGTGGCAATCGTGGCCGGCGCGCGAGGAATGGACCATTGGTTGCGGCCTGTCCGCTCAGTCGTCTTGTTGGGCGACGCCTCGTATGCAATCTACCTCTTTCATCTCCATGCGCTTATGCTGCTCGCGGTCCCCCTGGTAGGACGCCCGGCACCAGCACTGGCCATTCTGCCGGTTGGGTTTTCGCTGGCAATCGCGCTGGGAATCCTCATGCACCTGCGCGTGGAAAACCCGCTGGCGGGTTTCATAACCACCAGACTGAATCATCATGCGCGAGCATCTAATATCGCCCCGGCGCCCTCGCCGGCCTGACAGCGTCAGCCGTATTGCGAGTTCTGGCTGCGCTGGAACGCGTAACGCTTCACGTTGCCTTCGATGATGTGCGTGCGGAACACCACGCGCATTTCCTCTGCACCTTCCTCACGCGTGCAGACAAGGCGCGTGCCGCCCGATGGCAACGTCTCGATCGCGCTGACCGAGATCTTGGCCTTGTCGCAGGCGGTCTGGACCTTGGCTTCGGGCAGATTGATGTTCATGGCGCGGCTCATGCGCTGATCCTTTCGGCAAAATCGGTGTCGTAAATGGCATGCGTCCAGCCGGCAGCTGCGCTGGCGCCTTCGGTCAGCTGCCACTTGTGTATGCGGCGGGCGACTGAGCCGGCCGACGCAAGATGGCGCGATCGACATGTTCTGCTGGTGCAGGACGTCGCGCGCATCAGGGCGTGCTGGTGCTCTGAATAGAGAAGATTGAGATCCATGAGAGGCTCCCGGCTAGTAAGCGGGAGCGCGCGGGGTCTCTCAGCCGGTGATGCCTACAATGGTCACTTCACCGATGCTCCCGCATGGGCTCTATTTGCGGAAAACGCAACGAGAAAGGCCCCACCTTTCGGCGGGGCCTCCCTTGTTCAACCCTTGCGGGCTTTCCCTCAGTCGTCGGACTTGAGGAAAGCCGGCATGTGATCGGGAGCCGGACCATCGTCGCGGTCGCGACGCGGACGGTCGCCGCCTTCACGGCCCCGATCGCCTCTGGGACCACGATCGCCACCTTCACGACGCGGGCCACGGTCGTTGCCGCGAGGGCCACGACGATCGCCACGATCACCACGGTCGCCGCGCGGTTCACGCGGTTCGCGGGGCGGGCGGGTGTCTTCGAGTTCGGCACCGGTTTCCTGATCGACAACGCGCATCGACAGGCGAACCTTGCCGCGCGGATCGATCTCGAGGACCTTGACCTTCACGGCCTGGCCTTCCTTGACGACATCGGTCGGCTTCTCGACGCGCTCGTTCTTCATTTCGGAAACGTGGACGAGACCGTCCTTTCCGCCCATGAAGTTCACGAAAGCACCGAAATCGACAATGTTGACGACCTTGCCGTCGTAGATCTTGCCGACCTCAGCTTCCTCGACGATGCCGAGAATCCACTGTTTGGCAGCCTCGATCTGGGCTGTGTCGGACGACGAGATCTTGATGATGCCTTCATCGTCGATATCGACCTTCGCGCCGGTGGTGGCAACGATTTCGCGGATGACCTTGCCGCCGGTGCCGATGACGTCACGGATCTTCGACTTGTCGATCGTGATCGTCTCGATGCGCGGTGCGTGCGCCGAAAGCTCGGTACGCGCTTCGCCCAGGGCCTTGGTCATCTCACCCAGGATGTGCGCGCGGCCTTCCTTGGCCTGCGTCAGGGCCTGAGCCATGATCTCGCGCGTGATGCCCGCGATCTTGATGTCCATCTGCATCGTGGTGATGCCGTTGGCGGTGCCGGCAACCTTGAAGTCCATGTCGCCGAGGTGATCCTCGTCGCCCAGGATGTCCGAAAGGACGGCGAACTTGTCGCCTTCAAGGATCAGGCCCATCGCGATGCCCGAAACCGGACGTTCGATCGGCACGCCCGCGTCCATCATCGAAAGGCAGCCGCCGCACACCGTGGCCATCGACGACGAGCCGTTGGACTCGGTGATGTCGGACAGGACACGGATGGTGTAAGGGAAGTCTTCCTTCGAAGGCAGCACGGGGTGCAGCGCGCGCCATGCGAGCTTTCCGTGGCCGACCTCGCGACGACCCGGAGCGCCGAAGCGACCCACTTCGCCGACCGAGTAGGGCGGGAAGTTGTAGTGCAGCATGAAGCGCTGATACGACAGGCCATCGAGGCCGTCGATCATCTGCTCGGCGTCCTTGGTGCCCAGCGTGGTGGTGCAGATTGCCTGCGTTTCACCACGGGTGAACAGCGACGAACCATGCGTGCGCGGCAGGAAGCCGACCATGGCTTCGATCGGGCGGACCTGCGTGGTGGTACGACCGTCGATGCGGGTGCCGTCCTCGAGGATGGCCGAGCGCACGATGTCCGCTTCGACCTTCTTCATGGTCTTGATCGCGACCATCTGGGTCTGCGGGGTTTCATCCGCAAACGCTGCCTTGGCCTTGGCGCGCGCTTCGTTGAGCGCGTTCGAGCGGGCCGACTTGTCGGTCAGCTTGTAGGCGGCTGCAACGTCCTTGCCGACGATGTCCTTGAGCTTCTTCTTGATGTCGGCGGTGTTGTCCGACAGGTCGATGTCCCAGGGATCCTTGGCGGCCTTTTCGGCCAGCTGGATGATCGCGCCGACGACCTTGCGGATCTCGTCATGGGCGAACATCACGGCGCCGAGCATTTCGTCCTCGGTCAGCTCCTTGGCTTCCGATTCCACCATCATCACGGCAGAGTCGGTCGCGGCGACGACGAGATCGAGGCGGCCTTCGGCAACCTGGCTCATCGACGGGTTCAACTGGTATTCGCCGTCCTTGAAGCCGACGCGGGCAGCGCCGATCGGGCCCATGAAGGGAACACCCGAGATGGTCAGCGCCGCCGAAGCCGCGATCATCGCCACGATATCGGGCTCGCTTTCGCCGTCATAGCTCAGGACTTGAGCGATGACGTTGATTTCGTTGTAGAAACCCTCAGGGAACAGCGGACGGACCGGACGGTCGATCAGACGGGAAACCAGCGTTTCCTTTTCGGTCGCGCCACGCTCACGCTTGAAGAAGCCACCGGGAATGCGGCCGGCAGCCGAGAACTTTTCCTGATAGTGGACGGTGAGGGGGAAGAAGTCCTGCCCTTCCTTGACCGACTTGGCGGCCGTGACCGCACACAGGACGACAGTGTCGCCATAAGTGGCAATAACCGCGCCATTTGCCTGACGGGCAACGCGGCCGGTTTCCAGAGTGAGGGTTTTTCCGCCCCATTCCAGCGATACGGTTTTGACGTCGAACATTTCGTTTCCTTCGACCCGCGGCCCTATTGCGCGCGGGCTTTTGCTGCCGGGGATTCCGTCCCGGTCCGGTGTGGGGCCGATTGTCGTGCCCCAAAGGCGTTCTGCCGAATTGCAGCGCGCCTAAACGCAAAAGCGGCCCACTTGGGGCCGCTTCGCTTGGTTACTTGCGAAGACCGAGCTTCTGGATGAGGTCGTTGTAGCGACCCACGTCCTTCTTCTTCAGGTAGTCGAGAAGCGAACGACGCTTGTTGACCATCATCAGCAGGCCGCGACGCGAGTGGTTGTCCTTGTGGTGGGACTTGAAGTGCTCGGTCAGGGTCTGGATGCGGCTGGTCAGGATCGCGACCTGGACTTCCGGCGAACCGGTGTCGTTCTCGGCGCGAGCGTTGCTCGAAATGACTTCCTGCTTCTTTTCAGCGGTAATCGACATATCATTCACTCCGCGACATCGGCGATGTTGAACCCCCTCGTGACGCTCAGGCTTCCGCCTGAAAGCTCAACCAGCGCGACCGGCACATTGCCTGATCGCGCCCAGTAAAGCCCGTCTTCGAAGGGCAATCCCGTAAGAACGCGGCCCTGACGGACCGCCCTTGCCTGCTCGGGATCGAGGTCTAGAGCCGGGATGTCGACCAGCCCTGCCTCCAGCGGCAAGAGTACGTGTTCAAGGGGCGCGCCTTGACCCACCTCGTTCAATTTGTCCAGCGAAATCGCGCGCGCCAGATCGAACGGCCCCGCGCGCAGACGGCGCAGCATTGTAACATGGCCGACGGTGCCGAGAGCGCGGGCGATGTCGCGGGCGAGGCTGCGGATATAGGTGCCCTTGGAGACGTGGGCGGAGAGGGTAATCCCATCCAGAGCCCCGTTCGTGTCGAGCGAAGTCGAGACACCGCGCGCAGTGTCTCGACTTCGCTCGACACGAACGGAGGTAAGTTTGTAGACGGTTACCTGACGCGACTTCAGCGTGACATCATGCCCTGCTCGCGCCAGATCATAGGCGCGTTGGCCATCGACCATTAAAGCCGAGTAGGCGGGCGGAACCTGTTCTATCGGGCCAGTAAACGCGGGAAGCATTTCGTCTATCTGCGCCTGCGTCGGTCGCACCGCGCTTTCCGCCACAACCTTGCCCTCAAGATCAAGCGTGTCGGTCTCAGTTCCAAACTGCACGGTGAACTCATACACCTTGCTCGCGTCGAGCATCCGCCCGCACAGCTTGGTTGCCTCGCCGAGGCCGATCGGCAGAACGCCGGTGGCCAGCGGATCGAGCGTGCCGCCATGGCCGACCTTGACCTTGCCGAAGCCCGCCTGCCGCAGGTTGCGCTTTACCGCCGCCACGCCCTGCGTCGAGCCAAGCCCCAGCGGCTTGTCGAGAATGATCCAGCCATCGACCATCGGATCACATCGGCTCCGGCCCGGCGACGACTAGGGCAAGGTCGGCCAGCAGGCTGCTTGCCCATTGCACCGGCGGGCCGACTACACGCTCGACCAGATGCAGGTTGGGGGCGAGGTAGGGCAGGATCACCAATAGCGCGAAAACAACGATCAGGCCGAACGGCTCGATCCGGCCATAGACGCGCGCGAGCGGTGCGGGCAGCACGCCCATGACGATGCGCGAGCCATCGAACGGCGGGATCGGCAGCAGGTTGAACATGCCCAAAAACAGATTCACCAGA
Source organism: Novosphingobium sp. HNCC26DJ243 (assembly GCF_057180545.1). NCBI lineage: Bacteria > Pseudomonadati > Pseudomonadota > Alphaproteobacteria > Sphingomonadales > Sphingomonadaceae > Novosphingobium > Novosphingobium sp. HNCC26DJ243. Next base: position 731,836 of record NZ_JBXUGN010000001.1, read on the forward strand.
AGGAAATTCTGGAGATTGTCAGCCAGGAACAGGACGCCAAGACCCGGCTCCACGGAACTGTCGGTGGCCCGCACAAGCAGGCCAAGTGCAATGGCTGAAAAGGCTGCGAGCACGAAGTTGATGCCCGGCCCCGCCGCTGCCACAGCCACCATGCCCCAGCGCGGATTGCGCAACCGGCGAAAGTCGACCGGCACGGGCTTCGCCCAGCCGAACACCGGCGCGCCGGTCAACTTGAGCAATCCGGGCAGGATGATCGTGCCGAAGAGATCGACATGGCGCAGCGGGTTGAGACTGAGGCGCTTTGCCTCTGCCGCCGTCGGATCGCCCAGCGCGCGCGCCATCCAGCCATGCGCTACCTCATGGAAAACGATGGCGAGGATCATCGGGATCGCGACCGTTGCGATGGTCCAGACAAGACTTTCGGGGTTCATGTCAGTAGCCCAATCTTTCGCGGTCGCGCTCGACGATGGAGAAAATCGCGCTGTCTCGGTCGTGCCCGGTCCATGTGATCATGTGGTTGCGCAGCACGCCTTCGAACGTCGCGCCGATCTTGCGACAGGCGGCTTGCGAGCGCGCATTGCGGACATCGACGCTGAGTTGCATGCGCTTGAGGCCGCAGGCAAAACCGTGCGAGATCAGCAGGCGCTTCATCCTGCCGTTGATGATGCCGCCTCGCGCTGCAGGCACTAGATAGGTATTGCCGATCTCGGCGCTCATGCGCTGCGTGTTGGCATCGATCCAGGCGGTAACACCGACCAGCGCGCCGTCGAGCAGCACCGCAAACGGCAACCGCGCCGGGTTGGCCATCAGCGCGTCAAACGAGGTGTCGAACCGGTCTGGCCCATAGCTGACCGCATACATCTCCCAGATCGCGAGATCCTCGGCGCAGGCGGCCTTGAGCTCCGCGCGGTGCTCCTCGTGCAAGGGCACAAGGCGCAAATCGCCATCTTCAAGCACCGCGAGAAGGCCAAGCGGATCATCGTGGGTCATGGATTGGCTCCATGCATCGCTTCGGAGAAATGCTTGCGGCACAGCGCGACGTAGCGGTCATTGCCGCCGATCTCGGTCTGCGCGCCAGCAAGGACAGCCGCCCCGCCTTCATCCACGCGCAGGTTCATCGTCGCCTTGCGACCGCAATGACAGACGGCTTTCAGCTCGACCAGCGAGTCCGCAATGCCCAGCAGCGCGGCGGCACCTTCGAAAAGTTCGCCCTGGAAATCGGTGCGCAGGCCATAGCACAGAACAGGGATACCCGCCTCGTCGGCTATGCGGGCGAGTTGCCACACTTGCGCCTTGGTCAGAAATTGCGCCTCGTCGACCAGCACGCAGGACAGCGGCTGGACTGCATGGCTGGCACTTATGCGCGACCACATATCCGTTGCCACGTCGAAGCGGTTGGCCTCGGCATGAAGGCCGATGCGGCTTTCGATGGCGCGGTCACCGCCCCGGCTGTCGAGCGCAGCGGTCCACAGCATCGTCGCCATGCCGCGCTCGCGGTAATTGAACTCCGCCTGCAGCAGGTTGGTCGATTTGCCCGCATTCATGCTGGCGTAGTAGAAATAGAGCTTGGCCATGCCGCCGGGCCGATCAGCCCTCTTCGGGATCGGGCGCAAGATCACGCCGGACCTTGGGATCGGCAAGAAGCGCCTCGATCCGGCTTGCGACGTCAAAGCTTTCGTCGGGCAGGAACTTGACCTTGGGCGCAAATTTCAAGCGCAGGCGCTGCGCTACCTCACGCTGGAAATAGGCAGTGTGGGTGCGCAGGGCCTTGAGCACGATTTCCTCGTCCTCGCCCAGCAGCGCCTTCACGAAGACCGAAGCGTGCTGCAGGTCGGGCGACATGCGCACTTCGGTTACCGATACCGTATGCGCGCTCAGCACCGCATCATGCACCTGCTGGCGCATCAGCAGTTCCGACAGGATATGGCGCACCTGTTCGCCAACCTTCAGAAGGCGGACGGAGCGGGATTCGGGTGTGGTCTGCTTGGCCAAGTTTAACTCATCTTTGCAAGAATACGGGCGATCGAGCGCACGTTGCGCGCCGTGCCCCGGCAGCCGAGGCGGCGCTCGATAAACGCACCGGTCAGCTTGCTTTCGGCCACGCCGTTCGCGAAATCGATATAGATGCTGCGATTGCCCATTGCCAGCTTCTCGAGGCCCCGCATCGCCTGATCCGCCGCCAGCTTGTCGAACGCAGCCTTGTCGGGTTGGCGTTCGAGGAAAAGCGTGTGCACCAGATTGTCCATGCCGATGCCGGTAAAGGGATTGCCCTCAACAGCCTCGGCAATGGCCGTGCGGTCGCGCACGGCGACGAAGCTCTTGATGTCGAACCGGTCGAGCATGACGTGGGAGAATAGGTCTTCGAGGCCATCGAGCGGGCGGTCGTCATAGTCGAACAGCAGGTTGCCACTGGCAACAACGGTCTCGAGACCGGTCAACCCTTCCCGCTCGAACGCCCAGCGCATGTCCGCCATCGTCACGCGATTGCCGCCGACGTTGATGGAACCGAACAGGGCGACATAGCGGGTCATTCTTGCATTTTCCGGCGGAAGTATTATGTGGTGCGTACCACTACGGTTGAAATTCTCATTTCACCATCCCGGAACCCGGACGTTGCAGCGTCCGGGTTCTTTTTTATCAGGGGTCGGCGTTGCAGCGCCGACCCCTTCACTGGTTTATCGGCGACCTAGCTCAATGAGCTTGATCACCAAGCTGACGAACGCGACAACAAGTGTCGCGACGCCGAGAACCAGAACCACTACTGTCTCTATTTTCAGAAAAATCACCTTCCCTTCTGTCGCCAGTAGCGACCTCGGAAAGACGTTTATCTAATTGGGACTGCGCGCCTCTAGTTCCTCGCTACAAACCAGATGAACAGCGGGACTGCCGCCAAAATGGCGAAAAGTCCTACCAGCAGACAGCCAACACCATACTTGGCTCTGCTATCCGGCTGGTAGGCCATTCCATTAATTGCCTATCAAAGCGTCCGATCGCGCATTTCGACTTCGAAGACTTCAAGCTGGTCGCCCGGTTTGATGTCGTTCGTGTCCTGCAGAACCACGCCGCATTCGAGGCCGCCGCGCACTTCGGCAACGTCGTCCTTGAACCTGCGCAGCGATGCGATGACCGTACGGCTGACAATGACGTCGTTGCGCGTGAGACGCGCGTGGATGCCCTTGCGGATGACGCCTTCGACCACGAGCAGACCTGCGGCCTTGTCCTTCTTGCCCGCAGGGAAGACTTCCTTAACCTCGGCGCGGCCGACGACCGTTTCGATCGCTTCCGGTCCAAGCTCGCCCGCCATTTCCGAACGGATATCGTCGGTGAGCTGGTAGATCACGTCGAAGTACTTCATCCGCACCTTGTTGCGCTCGATCAGCTCGCGCGCCTTGGCGTTGGGACGAACGTTGAAGCCGACGATCGGCGCGCCGCTGGCCTGGGCCAGGTTCACGTCACTTTCGGTGATCGCACCCACGCCCGATTGCAGGATGCGGACCTTGATCTCGTCGGTCGAGATCTTGTTGAGCGCGTTGACGATCGCTTCGACCGAACCTTGCACGTCGGCACGGACGACCAGCGCGTACTCGATTACCGCATTCTTCGCGGCAAGCGCGGAGAACATGTTCTCGAGGCTGGCAGGCGCCTGCGCGGTGCGCTTGGCAGTCGCACGTTCCTGGCGGTAGGCCGCAACTTCGCGGGCACGCGCTTCGCTTTCGACGACGCTGAGCGTGTCACCCGCCATCGGCACGCCGCCGATGCCGAGCACTTCGACCGGCAGCGAGGGTCCGGCTTCCTTCACCTGGCGGCCCTTGTCGTCGAGCATCGCGCGGACGCGACCCGACTGGGTGCCGACCACGAGAATGTCGCCAACCTTGAGCGTGCCGCGATTGACGAGAACGGTGGCCAGCGGCCCCTTGCCCTTATCGAGCTTGGCCTCGATCACCGTGGCATCAGCCGCACGATCGGGATTGGCGCGCAGTTCAAGCAGTTCTGCCTGCAGCAGGATCTTCTCGATCAGATCGTCAAGTCCCGCACCGGTCTTGGCCGAAAGTTCGACGTCCTGAACGTCGCCCGACATGGCTTCGACGATGACTTCGTGCTCGAGCAGGCGCTCGCGGATCTTCTGCGGGTTGAACTCGGGCTTGTCCGACTTGGTGATCGCCACGATCATCGGCACGCCAGCGGCCTTGGTGTGGTTGATCGCTTCGATCGTCTGCGGCATCAGCCCGTCGTCGCCCGCGACCACCAGAATGACGATGTCGGTGACGTTGGCGCCGCGCATGCGCATTTCGGTGAAGGCTTCGTGGCCCGGCGTATCGAGGAAGGTGATCTTGTCACCCGCCTTGGTCTTGATCTGATAGGCGCCGATGTGCTGCGTGATGCCACCGGCTTCACCGCGCACGACGTCGGTTCCGCGCAAGGCGTCGAGCAGCGAGGTCTTGCCGTGGTCGACGTGGCCCATGATTGCGACGACCGGGGGACGCGTCTGCAGCGTTTCCTCGGCATCGACATCAGCCGACGTATCGATATCGGCATCGCTGTCGCTCACGCGCTGGATGTTGTGACCGAATTCAGTGACCAGCAGTTCGGCGGTGTCCTGATCGATGGTCTGGTTGATGGTGACCATCATGCCCATCTTGAACAGCGCCTTGATCAGGTCCGCAGCCTTTTCGGCCATGCGGTTTGCCAGTTCCTGCACCGTGATCGCATCAGGCACGACCACGTCGCGGACCTGCTTCTCGCGCGGCTGGGACTGGCCGGCGAAGTGCGCCCGCTTTTCCTTTTCGCGTGCACGCTTGAGCGCGGCGAGGCTGCGGGCGCGCGCGCCTTCGTCCTCGTTCAGCGCACGGGTTACCGTAAGCTTGCCGCCACGACGGTCCTCGGCCTTGCGATCGCGCGGAGCCTGCGCAGGCTTCTTCGCGGCAGCCTCGGGGCGCTTTGCCGGGGCTGCAGACGCCACTGGCGTAAAGCGACGCGGTGCGGGCACGGCAGGCGCTGCCTGTGCATCTTCGCCCGAGGGCACCGGCTCGGCCGCAGCAGCGGGTGCAGCTTCGGGTGCCTTGGCGACTTCGGGTTCGTCTGCAGGTGCAGCCGCTGCAGCGGCCGGAGCGGGCGCGGCTTCCGGCTGGGCTACGGGGGCCTGATCGACGCGGGCCTTTTCCTCGGCACGACGACGTTCGTCCTCGATCGCCTTGAGGCGCTCTTCCTGTTCGCGACGGTTTGCAGCCTCGAGCGAGGCAAGGCGCGCTTCCTCGGCTTCGCGCAGCAGGCGGGCCTGCATTTCCTGGCGAGTCTCGCGGCTGGCCGAAGGCGGGGGTGGCGGCGGTGGCGGGGGCGGCGGCGGAGCGACCGGGGTCGGCTCGGGCGCAGCTACGGGAGCTGCAACGCCGGCAGAATTTGGCGCAGCTTCACCCGGACGGCCCATCAGCTTGCGCCGCTTGACCTCGACCACCACCTTGTTGGTGCGACCATGGCTGAAGGTCTGCTTGACCTCCCCGGCCTCTACCGAGGTCTTCAGGCCCAGAGGCCTGCGGCCCAGAGTAGGCTTCTTGTCGCTATCGCTCATCGAACTCATTCGCCCTTCGTATCAATATCGTCGTTCGCTGCCATGCCGTCATCCGGCGCGGCAGCATCATCGGTCTCGTGCCCGAGAAAGTGCATCAGGCGCTTCAGCGGCGCTGCGACTCGTTCGGTCGCGGAAGCATCGGTAAGGCCCAAGTGAACGACGTTGTCGCGGCCCAATGCCACAGACAGCGCCGCCCGGTCCAGCGGCAAGATTACGCCTTTGAGGCCAGTGCCTTCCGCACCTTCGCCCACGCGCCAGGCCTGGGCCAGCTTGTTGGGTCCATCGCTGCCGGCGTCGGAAGCATGGGCAAGGAACGTGACCGCACCGGAACGTGCGCCCTGTGCGATCTTTTCGGTACCCAGCAACATGTTGCCGGCGCGCAATTCGATGCCGAGACGGTCGGTCAGCGCACGGCGGAGCGAAACTTCGGTACGTTCGCCAAGGTCGGCAGGGATCGCCAGCGGCGCACCTTTGAAACCGCGCGCCAGCGCTCCCTTAAGCTTGCCATTGGCAACGGCTTTTTCAAGGTCTGCTCGGTTCACGCCGATCCAGGCACCGCGCCCGGGGGCACGCGCCAGCACGTCGGGCAGCACATCGCCATCGGGCGAGAGCGCGAGGCGGATCAGATCCCCCCGCGTATCATGACGCCCGGTCAGCACGCACTTGCGCTCCGGCGGGACCTTGCCCGCCGGCACGTTGCCATTGATGTCGGAGCTCAGCGGCTCATTGTGAGGAATCCGCATTGGCGGCCTCCTCGGCTTGGGGCTCGTCCTCGAACCAGTGTGCGCGGGCAGCCATGATGATCTCGTTGCCCTGCTCTTCGTTCAGGCCATATTCGCCCAGTACACCGCCCTTGTCCTCGCTCCGCTCCGAACGCTCGGTCCGCTCGCGCGGAGCCTTGTCGTTACGGCGGCGCTGCTCGACACGCTTCTTCGCGATCAGTTCGTCAGTGGCGAGATCGGCAAGATCGTCGAGCGTCTTTATGCCCGCCTTGCCGAGCGTGACGAGCATCGCCTCGGTCAGGTGCGGCAGTTCGGCCAGCGCATCTTCGACGCCAAGGCCGCGACGCTGCTCGCGCAGGCCTTCTTCGCGGCGCTCGATCGCTTCGGCGGCGCGGCTCTGCAGTTCCTCGGCGAGTTCCTCGTCGAAGCCCTCGATCGCGGCGAGTTCCGAGATATCGATGTAGGCGACTTCGTCCAGCTCGCTGAAGCCTTCTGCCACCAGCAGCTGCGACAGCGTTTCGTCGACGTCGAGTTCTTCCTCGAACATCTTCGAACGCTCGGCGAATTCCTTCTGGCGCTTCTCCGAAGCTTCAGCCTCCGTCATGATGTCGATGGCCGAACCGGTCAGCGACGAGGCGAGACGCACGTTCTGGCCACGGCGACCGATGGCGAGCGAAAGCTGATCGTCAGGAACGACGACCTCGATGCGGCTCTCTTCCTCGTCGATCACCACGCGGCTGACGGTGGCGGGCTGGAGCGCGTTGACCACGAACGTCGCGGTGTCTTCGCTCCACGGGATGATGTCGATCTTTTCGCCCTGCAGCTCCTGCACGACGGCCTGAACGCGGCTGCCCTTCATGCCGACGCAGGCGCCGACGGGATCGATGCTGCTGTCGCGGCTGATCACGCCGATCTTGGCGCGACTGCCCGGATCGCGCGCGGCGGCCTTGATCTCGATGATGCCATCGTAGATTTCGGGCACTTCCTGCGCGAACAGCTTCTTCATGAATTCGGGGTGCGCGCGGCTGAGGAAGATCTGGGGGCCACGGTTCTGGCGCTCGACTTTCGAGATCAGCGCGCGGACCCGCTCGCCCACGCGCGGCACTTCGCGCGGGATCTGCTGGTCGCGACGGATGACGCCCTCGGCGCGGCCAAGGTTGACGATCACGTGACCGAATTCGACCGACTTGATCACGCCGGTGATGACTTCGCCCGCGCGGTCCTTGAACTCGTCGTACTGGCGGTCACGCTCGGCATCGCGGACCTTCTGGAAGATCACCTGCTTGGCCGACTGCGCGTCGATGCGGCCAAGATCGACCGGCGGCAGCGGGTCGACGATGAAGTCACCCACGGCAGCACCCGGCTGGAGTTTCTCGGCCTGCTTGAGATCAACCTGCTTGAAGTAGTCCTCGACCACCTCGACCACTTCAACGACGCGCCAAAGGCGCAGGTCGCCGGTGCGCGGATCGAGCTTGGCACGAATGTCGTTTTCGGCACCGTAGCGGTTGCGCGCCGACTTCTGGATCGCTTCTTCCATCGCCTCGATGACGACCGACTTGTCGATCATCTTCTCGGTGGCGACCGCGTTGGCGATCGCAAGCAGTTCTGCACGATTGGCGGAAATCGCACTGGCCATGGGTCAGTCTTCCTGTTCTTCGGGGATTTCGGCGGACTCGTCTTCCGAGCCAAGGATTTCTTCATCCGCACCACTGGTATCCAGCGGACGGGTCGATGCGATGAGCCGGTCGGTCAGGACCAGCTTGGCGTACTGGACGTCGGCCAGCGGGAAGGTCACGCGGCCGGACTTGCGGTCATCCAGCGTGATCACATCGCCGTCGAGGCCGATCAGATCGCCCTGCAGTGACTTGCGATTGCCATCAACGGGAACGAGCAGCGTGAAGCGCGCCTCGTGACCTGCCCATGCAGCATAATCCTTCGGGCGGGTCAGCGGACGATCGATGCCGGGCGACGAAACCTCGAGGCGATAGGCGTCCTCGATCAGGTTTTCGCCCGCTTCTTCCAGCTCGTCGAAACGATCGGACACGCGGCGCGAAAGCGCGGCGCAATCCTCGATCACCAACTGGCCGGTCTCGGGGCGCTCGGCCATGATCTGGAGCGTGTGCTCCTCGTCGCCGATCTCGCCACCTTTGAAATAACGCACGCGCACGAGATCGAAGCCGAGGGCCTTGACCTCGGGCTCAACAACCTCGGTAATTCGCGCGATATCTGCCATGCAATCTCCGGTGACCGATTGTGCAAAAGCGATGCCGAGCCGGGACCGTCTGGTTCCAGCCTGACCTTGCTTTCACAATGTCGGGATGAGGCGCAGATAAGCGCGTCAGCGAAAATTTGCAAGGCGCAATCGTCGCATCGCGAAGGTTGAAATCCACACTTCCCAATCTGTGGTGGAATTCCCCAACTGTCAGCATTCATTCAGGTTTGCAAGTCGGGCATTTACGTCGAAAACCACGCATTCCCGCCATTCTGCGCAATTGGCACGGGGCATGCACTGCAAGGGACATGCGCCGCTAGGCTCACACAGACAGACCGAACCAGACACAAGGACCCAAGCCATGCCCCTTCTTTCCCAGCGTCTCGCCGCCGCCGCCACCGCCTTCACGCTCAGCCTCGCGCTGATCGCCGGCACCGTTCAGACGCCCGCGCCCATCGGCGCACCCGTTGCCCAGCAGGAGATGATCTGATGTCCCAGCTTCGTTTCGATGATTCGGCCCCTCGCCCCATCGAGAGCGCCAGCCGCGGTTTCCGCCTCGACAAGGTGCGCGGCAAGGTCATGGGCGTCTGCGCCGGCATCGCCAATTACTTCAACGTCGACGTAACTCTGGTCCGCGTGGCCTTTGCCATCGCCACCGTGCTCGGCTTCGGATCGGCAATCCTGGTCTACCTGCTGATCGGCCTGATCGCAGACTGAGCCGCACCACTCCCGAGGGCCTGTCCAGCCCCCTGCCCCGTCTCTCCCCGCCCACGGAGAGGCGGGGCTTCTATATTCAGGCTTCAGGCGGTTCAGACCTGGGGCGCCTTTGCGAAAGGCGAGAAATCGGTACCGGTGTCGAACACTTCGGCGCCCTCACGCTTTTTCAGCCACCCGACCACGGCATAAGTAACCGGCGTCAACGCCGCTTCCCACACCACCTTCATCAGCCAGTTGGTGACCATCACGGTCAGGACCTGATCCGTCGTCCAGATGCCGAGGAATGCGATGGGGTAGAAGATCAGGCTGTCGATCGCCTGGCCGAACACGGTCGACCCGATCGTGCGCGACCACAGCATCCGCCCCTTGGTCAGGATCTTCATCTTGGCGAGCACGAACGAATTGACGAACTCGCCCGCCCAGAACGCGGTGACCGAGGCAAGCACTATGCGCCAGGTCGATCCGAACACGCTTTCATAGGCCGCCTGCCCGTCCCAGCCAGGCGCGGGCGGCATGGCAACGACGACATAGCTCATGAAGGCCATGAAGATCAGCGCGAAAAAGCCCATCCACACGCAGCGCCGCGCATTGGCATAGCCGTATACTTCCGTCAGCACGTCCCCGATCACGTAGGAGACCGGGAAGAACAAAATGCCTGCGCCGAAGGTGAAGCCGCCGACCGTCGCCAGCTTGGCAGCGCCGATCAGGTTCGACAGCAAAAGGATCGCGACGAAGGCCGCCATCACATAGTCGAAATAACGGAAATGGCGGCGCGCACTCGCGGTGCCGTCGATCGGGGAAATATGGGGATCGCTCATGGGCACTCTAGCTAACCCGGTTTGCATGGCGGGAAAAGCAGCTTATGGGGCACTCGGCGCGCGCCCGTAGCTCATCTGGATAGAGCGCGAGACTTCTAATCTTGAGGCAGCAGGTTCGAGTCCTGCCGGGCGCGCCACTCCCGCACAAGAGAGAGAACTCCGTCTTCCAAGTCGTCCGAGGTCGCGCACGCTGTTTTCGCAAGCCCGGACCTTAAGCCGCAAATCTCGATGCGGCTATCGTTTTGGCCAAACTCGTCCCGCAAGGGCCTTGCACAGGATTGGTGGCGGCATCAGGCCGGTAGCCGCGCGCCGTTCAGGTCGTCATGGCATGGCTAGCGGCATGGCCGCCCCCTTCGCTGATGTCGCCCGTCATCTCGCCCCTTTGCGCAATGTGCAGATTCAACGCACTACTGCCCTAGACAAGGCGCAGCAGTTCCAGAGCCTCGGCGGAAGGCGCGGGGCGGATCGTACGGCGCGTGATCTGCCACAGGCCTCCTCGCAATTCGAAATCCCAGCGATTTGCCGTCAATCGCCAAGTAACCCACTTGCCCGTAGATGGAATTCCCTCTGGAGCGCTCTCGGAAGGCGATTGGTCGTGGGCCATGATCTGCAGGTAACCGACTGCGACCGCCCGAGAGCCCGTCACGCGAACGTAGGGTGGTGCGGCCACGTGAGCCATCCCTTCGGCTCTCAGCTTCGAATGAGAGGAATCGGTGATCACGCCGACGATCGCATCACGACCGCGTATCTCGCCCACGCTCCCGCCGACGTCCATTACCGCGTCCTCAGCGTAGAGCGCAGACTGATAAGCGGAGGCCCCTGTGTCCGCGCTGAGAGCACTCCCCGCAAGAAGGTTCTGAATCAACGCCAAATCGGAAATCTCGCGATCGGCCGGTGACGTACGGCGAGTGGCCGGCCTTGACACAGTCCGCTCCGTCGCCGGCGTACCGGCAACCGTTGCCGATCCCATCGTTGCTGCTGACACCGTGCCTGCCAGGACGTCTCTCCTCTTCATGTCAAATCCTCTCGTGGTCACAGCCACTTATCGCTTGGTGCCGTTCATCGGATTGTATAGCATGCACATATGCCTTGAAAGATGCGTGAGTGAAATTTGCGCGTCGAAATTGCGTTTGGCTGAATGTAAAGCGTAACCACTGAGCGGCACCCCGCGGCCGGTCAATCAAACTTGTTTTGCTTGGTTTCCAGAATTTTACTTTTCGTCCGAACCAAGATGGTGCGTCCCGAGAGGAAGGTGAACGGTGAGTGCTTTGAGAAACATCGCAATCTTCTCCATCTTTGCGCTTGCCCTGTCCCTGCCCCAGTCGCTCACGGCAAAGTCGTCATCGCGGGCGGACGGAACTGCTGCCCACGCTGCAAGGAGTGTAGTACTTGAGCTCGAGCACCGGCTTCTGCAGGCGCGTGTCAGCACCGACACCTCCGCCCACGAGGCGAGCTTCGCGCCGGAAGCCATTTACATGCACAGTTCCGGCCGCATCCAGAACAAGGCCGAAGTGCTCAAGATGGTTGCCGAGCGGCCATGGCTCAGTTGGTCGAAATCCGAACAGCAATTCCAGCTTTACGGCGACCTAGCCGTCACGCACGCGCTTCTTTCGGTGAAGCTTGTCGACAAGCGAACCGAAACGGTCCGGGCAACGGGCGTCTATGTCAACCAGGCGGGCGCATGGCGACAGGTGTCCTGGCAGTCCTCGGCCGGGCATTTCGTCGGACCGACGCCGGTTTCCGGCAAGTGATCAGATATCATCTCTTTGACGACAGGAAATAAGCGTGTCCAAATCTCCGGTCAGACCCCTTTTACTGGCAGCAGTACTGGCAATGCTCCAGCCTGTTGCTGCTCTTGCGCAAGATGCGAGCGCGGCCGATGAGCGGGCAATCTTGAGCCTCGAGAACAAGTTTCTCCAGGCACGGGTCACGGGTGATACGTCCAGCATCCGCGCGAGCTTTGCGAGTGACGCGGTCTTCATCTATGAGAACGGAGACCAGCGGAGCCGATCGGGTCTGGAATCGGATGTGGCAGGACAGTCTTATTGGTTGTCCTTCGAACGATCGGAGCCAACCCTCAGTCTCTATCGCGACGCTGCCGTCACGCACGCCGTGCTCGGCATCAGACTTGGCGGTGGACAGATCGACTGGGTCCGGACAACTGGCGTCTTCGCCAGGCAGGGTGGCGTCTGGCAAATCGTGTCCTGGCAATCAACGCCATTGCCTCCGCCAGATCCGCCGGCGGTAAAGCCGTGATTGGGCCAAGTATTTTTACCAAGCAAACCACAAAAAGAACGGCCCCCCGATCGAGGGGCCGTTCTCATTTCTAGCTTCGAATTGCGTAGATATTGCAAATAAAGGTATAAATTGCAGATCATGCAAAGCGCGCCTATCGCGTTCGTTGATATATGCATCATTACATGCAAATATGATTGGCAAAATAGGAGAGAAGGCATGCGGTATATCGTTACGGCAATTTTAGGATGCGCAGCCTTGTTTCCGGGGGCAGGTTTGGTCGCGGCGCAGCAGCCTTCATCGCAGAGCAGCAGGCCTGCTCCTGCCGCACGGTCACCCTTTGCACCCGCGGCCGTTTCCCCGACCATCGGGCAAGACGGGCGCGTTACTTTCCGGATCTATGCCCCGATCGCCTCCAGCATCGAGGTTCGCGGCGGCTTTCCTGATCCCTACAAACCGGTCACGATCAAGTTGTCGAAGGGCGCCGACGGTGTCTGGTCCGGGACGTCCGATCCGCTGGGACCGGAAATGTACGCGTACAACATGTATGTCGATGGCGTTCAGGTCCTCGATCCGGGCAACTCGCATACCAAGCGCGATGCCGCGATGATCTCGAATACATTCATCGTGCCGGGGCCCCGATCTTCGCTTTACGCGGTCAAGCCCGTGCCGCACGGCAGCTTGTCGGCGATGTGGTACAACTCGCCCAAGCTCGGCAAAGTCCGGCGTGCAACGATCTATACGCCTCCGGGGTACGAAGGCGGCAACAAGCGCTACCCCGTTCTCTACCTGCTGCATGGCGGGATGGGAGACGAGGATTCGTGGCTCGGCAACGGCCGCGCACCCCAGATCCTCGACAATCTTGCCGCAGAGGGAAAGATCCTGCCGATGATCGTCGTGTTTCCCAACGGAAACGCCACGCAGACGGCATCGCAGGATTACATCGAGGAGTTCGAACCCCAGGGCTCGTTCCTGAACATGGACTTTCCCGACAGCCTAGTTACCGACTTGGTGCCGTTTATCGACAAGAGGTTCCGGACGCAGAAGGGCAGCATCAACAGGGCCGTAGCAGGCCTTTCCATGGGAGGCGCACATGCGGTGTGGGCAGCCTTCCGTCATCCCGGCACCTTTGACTGGGTGGAAAGCATGAGTGGCGGCTACATGATCATGCCGGGTCTCGGGATTGACAGTACTGCTCCGACCGATCCGCAGATTCCTTCACATTACAGGCTACCCATGGCCATCGATCCGGCAAAGGTGCCGGTTGTCCTGCCCGACCTGACGGCCGCAACCGTCAGCAAAATGCGCATGTTCGCGCTCATGGTAGGCGAGAACGACCGCCTGGCTCCGCAGCAGAGGACCCTTCAGGCGCTGTTCGCCGAAAAGGGTATAAAGGCGGAATTCAAGGAGGTTCCTAACTATTCCCATGAATGGGCGTTGTGGCGCATCGAACTTTCAGAGATGCTTGCGAAGCTCTTTCGCCCTGCCAAGCACTGAGCGAGGTACAAAGAACAGAACTAAAAGATTGAGCGGCGCACGGGACCTTCGCGCAAGCTGATCTGCATTATCTTCACGCGAGAGCTGTGGAGCCGCAATTCAAGGTCCTCGACCGGCGAAGCAAGATTTCGTTCTTTATCGACGATTTGATGCAAGATTGTACTGAAAGTAAGGTTCGCGCGGCCAAACCCTCGGCGAAACGCCGCTGGAGTGCCGGAAACCTCAACACCGGAGAGAAAGGGCCTGCGATGTGCAAGACAACGAACGACCGATGCGCTCTCGTCCGTTGCCGCACAAAGCCGTCGTTCGGCGCGGCTGGAGAGAGTGGCAGGAATGTCCCACTCCCGGCCAGCCGAACCATCCTGGAATCCCTCTGCTCGAGAAGCCAGTGAAAACCTGACTTCCCAGTCATCGCCTTTGTCTTGTAAGGCGCGCCACCAGGTTCAGAAACGCCCTTGCGGTCGTTTCCGGAAGTGCGGGCTCGGTGTTCCGGAACCGGAGCGCATGCAAAACTTTATCATGCCGGGCGCCTGGGGTGCCTCTTGGAGTTGCGAGGGGCATGAAACAGGCGGTTGAACGGCTGCGGCGATTCCTCAGCGAGGAAGAGTGGACGTTTGCCCCGCACGAAGTGCCCGCAATTCCGGGGTCGCCCGGGTCGCCCGATCATCCCCTGTTCCGTCGGATAGCCTATGGCGCAATTGCGGTCCTGCTCGGTTTGACGGGTGGCCTCGGCAATGCCCTGATCGCAGGAAACACCGCGGCGCTGCAGGGTGCATTGGGCCTCGATCCTCAACAGATTGCCTGGCTCCCCACCGTCTATGTGATGACAAACATCAGCATCAATCTTCTGCTGATAAAGTTCCGTCAGCAATTCGGCCTGCGCCCCTTCGCGATGATCTTCCTCTTCATCTATGCTGTTCTGACATTCGCCCACCTGTTCGTGCTCGATTTCACCTCGGCCATCTTCGTGCGCGCCGCGAGCGGCATGGCGGGTGCAGCGCTGACCACGCTCGGCCTCTACTACATGATGCAGGCGCTCCCGGCACAATGGCGGCTGAAGGCACTGGTCATCGGTATCGGCATTCCACAATGCACGACGCCACTGGCGCATCTGTTCTCACCCGAACTGCTCGCCATGTCGCAATGGCGAGCGCTCTACCTGTTCGAACTCGGGCTCGCCCTACTTTCGCTCGCTTGCGTGGCACTGCTCCGCCTGCCCCCAACCATCCGCCAGAAGGCATTCGAACCTCTCGACTTCGTGACTTTCGTTCTGTTCGCCGTGTCGATGGCGCTGATCGCGGCTGTTCTCGGCCTCGGCAGGATCGTGTGGTGGACCAACGCTGCGTGGATAGGCTGGGCACTCGTTGCTGCCATTCCCCTGCTGGCAGCTGCACTCATCCTCGAGCACGGGCGCAGCAACCCGTTGATCAACACCCGCTGGTTAGGCAGCGCCGACATCCTGCGCTTCTCGATCGTCACGATCATGGCGCGCATTGTCCTGTCCGAGCAGAACACCGCAGCAGTCGGCATGCTGACGCTGTTCGGCCAGAACAATGATCAGCTTGGTCTGTTCTTCACGATCATATTCATCGCCTCGATCGCCGGAGTGCTGATCAGCGCTATCACGCTCGATCTTTCCAAACTCACCCAGCCCGTGATTCTCGCGATTGGTCTGGTGGCCGTAGCGGCATGGCTGGACTCGGGTTCCACCAGCCTGACACGCGCGCCGCAGCTTTACCTCACCCAGGCAATCATCGCGTTCTCGGCCACACTTTTCTTCGGCCCTGCGCTGCTGTTCGGCATGAGCCGCGCGCTCACCCAAGGTTCGGGGCACGTCATCAGCTTCCTCGCGCTGTTCGGCATCGTCAATTCGCTGGGTGGCCTTGGCGGCGCGGCGCTGCTCGGCAGCTACCAGCAGATGCGCGAAAAGGCCCACAGCACCGAACTGGTCCAGACAATTGATCCCACCGACCCGATCGTCGCCCAGCGCATCCAGATCGGCGCGGGCGCGGTATCGCGCAGCGTCACCGATCCCGCCCTGCGTCAGGCCGAAGGCGGCGCCCTGCTCTCGCAGGCGACCAGCCGCGAGGCGAACGTATTGGCCTACAATGACGTATTTCAGTTGATCGCCCTGCTCTCGGCGGGGACCTTCACCTACCTTCTATTCATTTTCCTGCGACGGCGCTTGCGTGAGCGCCGGATGGAGCGTGCCGCATGAGCCAGACGAGCAATCCCGTCACTTCGACCCCGATCACGGACGCGCGTGCACGCGAACTGGAAGCCGAGGATTCGACGCCCGTAGTGGATGCGTCGGCTGCGCCTCCCCCTGCGCCCGCGACACCAGCGGGATCGGGCTGGAAACCCAAGCGCGAAAACCGGACCGTGACGATCGTGATCATACTGGTCGCGCTCGCCGGGGTTCTTGCCGTGCTTGCTGCGTGGCGTCTGCCACCCTTTGCCAGCGCGGTCGTATCGACCGACAACGCCTTTGTCCGCGGGCGCACGACCGTGATCGCCCCGCAGCTTTCGGGCTATGTCGCCGAAGTCTTCGTGCGCGATTTCGAGACGGTGAAGGCAGGCCAGCCGCTGGTGCGAATCGATGACCGCATCTTTCGCCAGCGGGTGGAGCAGGCCGGCGCGCAAGTGGAGGCGCAGCAGGCGACCCTCGCCAATGCAGACCAGGCCGCGCGCAGTCGCGCCGCAAGTTTTTCCGCTCAGGATGCGGCCGTTGCCGGGGCCGAAGCGCAACTGCAGCGCGCGCAGGCCGACATGGCCCGTGTCAACGATCTAACCAGCGACGGATCTGTCTCGCTGCGTGAGCGCGACCAGACCCTGGCCGCGCTTCGTCAGGCCCAGGCAGCCGTGCTGCAGGCCCGGGCCGCGCGCGAAATCGCACGGCAGGACATTCGTACCGTAGAAGTCGGGCGCGGCGGTCAGAAGGCCGGGGTCTCCGGTGCCAATGCGGCGCTTGAACTTGCCCGGATCGACCTGTCGAACACGATCATCCGCGCGCCTGAAGCCGGACGCCTCAGCGAAGTCGGCGTGCGGACCGGACAGTACGTTACCGCAGGCTCGCAACTGCTGTTTCTCGTGCCACCCGAAACCTGGGTCATCGCCAACTTCAAGGAAGCCCAGACCGCGCGCATCCGCGTTGGCCAGCCTGCCAGCTTCACCGTCGACGGTCTTGGAGGAGCGCGCCTGCTTGGCCATGTCGAACAGATTTCGCCAGCGGCCGGATCGGAATTCGCGGTGCTCAAGTCGGATAATGCCACTGGCAACTTCACCAAGGTGCCGCAGCGCATCGCCGTGCGCATCCGCATCGACAGGGGACAGGCGCTGAGCGCGCGGCTACGGCCGGGCATGTCGGTTCAGGCCCAGGTTGACACCAGCGGAGCGGGCAACTGATGCGTCGCCTCGTCCTGGCAGGGCCCCTGCTCTGTGCCGTCCTGGCCGGATGTGCAGGACCTCGCCCTGCCTCGCCTGCCAGCGCCGCAATCGAGATCCCGGCCAACTGGCGCAATGGCCAGAGCGGCACCGGCCCGGCGATCGACGCGGCATGGTGGATCGGCTTTGGCGATCCGGTGCTGGGGCAGCTCGAGGCAAGGGCACTCGCCAACAACCCTGACCTTGCCGCCGCCGCCGCGCGGATCGAAGAGGCGCGCGCACAATTCCGGCTCGCTCGCGCGCAACTTTTGCCGCAGATCGGTGCGGTCGATCCTATCACCGGCGGGCAGGCGCTCAGCCCCTTCGGCACCGCCTCAGACACCATCAGCACGCAGCCATCGCTCCAGGTCAGCTACGATCTCGACCTGTTCGGGCGCCTGAAACTCGCCAGCCGCGCGGCCCAGGCGCAGTTGCTGGCGACCGCAGCTGCCCGCGACACGGTCAGGCTGGCGCTCGTCAGCAGCGTGGCTGCGGGCTACATCACGCTGCGCGGACTGGACCAGCGCCTCGCTATCGCGCGCGCAACCGCCTTGGGTCGTGCGGAGGCTCTGCGCATTGCCCGCCGCCGCGCCGAGACAGGCTACACCTCGGCGCTCGAACTGCATCAGGCCGAGGCCGAATACGCGGCCAGCCAGCAACTCATCGCGCAGGCTGAGCTCGCGATTACGCGACAGGAAAATGCGCTGTCGCTCCTGCTCGGCGAAAATCCGGGCGCAATTCCGCGCGGCGTCTCGATCGATCGGCTCGCCGCGCCCGCCATCCCTGACGGCTTGCCGGCCGACGTCCTGCGCCGCCGGCCCGACGTCTTTCAGGCCGAGCAGACGCTGGTTGCGACGGATCGCTCGCTCGACTCCGCGCGCGCCGCCTTCCTGCCCAACATCACGCTGACCGGATCGGCAGGCGTTGTCCTTTCGTCGGCTCTGGGCAATCCGGTGGGGGTTTTCGCGCTTGGTGGCAGCGTGCTCGCCCCGCTATTCAGCGGCGGCCGTCTGGAAGCGCAACAGGATGTCGCAGCAGCCCGGCGCGACCAAGCAGCGTTTGCCTATCGCAAGACCGCGCTGGTCGCCTTCCGCGAGGTCGAGGACAGCTTGGCCAGCGTGACGCGCACCGGACAGCAACAGGTCGCACTTGAAACCCAGCGGCAAGCGCTCACCGCCGCACTTAACAATGCCACCAACCGCTATCGTGCTGGCTATTCACCCTATCTGGAACAGCTCGATGCCCAGCGCGGATTGCTCAGCGCGGAACTTGCACTGGTGCAGACCCGCATCGATCGGCTCAACGCATTTGTTTCGCTCTATCAAACGCTCGGTGGAGGCTGGGCCTTGGCCGATGTCTGCCGCAAAGGCGACGATCCTTGCCCTTAGCCCCGCTGGCCCGCTGAAATGGTGTCGCTGCCGGATCAATGCAGCGCCTCGCACGTTCGGATTGGGAAATCCCACAACGAGGTGCGCAACGGGACATGGCTACGGCTCAGACTTATGCCTGCGTAAACGGCAGAAACCATCCGCTCCCTGACGACACACGTCGCACCTTGCTCGACTGGCTTCGCGATGATCTTGGCCTCACCGGCTCGAAGAAGGGTTGTGACCACGGACAGTGCGGTGCCTGCACCGTGCTGGTCGAGGGTCGTCGCATAAACTCGTGCCTGTCGCTCGCTCAGTTGCACGAGGGCGATAACATCGAGACGATCGAATCTGTCGGCACGGCAGAAAGCCTGTCGGCGCTGCAGAGAGCGTTCGTAACCCACGATGGCTTCCAGTGCGGTTACTGCACGCCGGGTCAGATCTGCTCGGCCAAGGCGTTGATGCAGGAGATCGCAGAAGGCTGGCCCAGCGCGGTGACCGAGGATGTCGAAGCACGCCCGACGATCTCGCGCGAAGAACTGCGCGAGCGAATGAGCGGCAACCTGTGTCGATGCGGCGCCTACTCCAATATCATCGCCGCAATCGAGGACGTGATCGCAAGCGAAGGCATCGGCTCGGGGACAGGCGCATGAGGCCGTTTACGCTGGCCCAAGCGCAATCCGGCGAAGAGGCGCGCGAGCATCTTTCCCAAGGTGCCGCCGCAATCGCCGGGGGTACCAACCTCGTCGATCTGATGAAGCTGCAGGTCGCAACGCCTGACAGCCTCGTCTCGATCCGCCGAACCGGGCTCGACATCATTGCAGAAGAAGGAGAGACCCTGCGCATCGGCGCGCTGGTCAGCAATGCCGATTGCGCTGCCGATGCGCGCGTGCGCCGGTCGTGGCCACTCCTGTCCAAGGCGATTCTGGCCGGAGCCAGTCCGCAATTGCGCAATCGCGCTACGACCGGCGGCAATTTGTGCCAACGCACGCGCTGCGGCTATTTCTACGACACCACGCAGACGTGCAACAAGCGCGAGCCGGGCACCGGGTGTGCGGCGCGGGAAGGCTTCAACCGGATCCATGCCGTGCTCGGCACGAGCGAAGCTTGCATCGCTACCTATCCAGGCGACATGGCCGTCGCCATGCTGGCGCTGGACGCGGTTGTTCAGGTGACCGGGGTAAAAGGCTCCCGCGCAATTCCGCTCGGCAGCTTTCACCGACAACCAGGTGACCATCCTTCGCGCGACAATGTGCTTGAGCGGGGCGATCTCATCACGGCTGTCACTCTGCCTGCGCCGACCGGAGGCATCCAGATTTACCGCAAGGTGCGTGACCGGGCGTCCTATGCCTTTGCGCTTGTGTCGGTTGCGCTGGACCTGGCCATGGACGGCAACCAGATCGGCCGTTGCGCGCTGGCATTCGGCAGTCTGGGCACGGTTCCCTGGCGCGATCGCGCGGTGGAGGAAGTGCTCGTCGGCGAGGTGCCGTCCCCCGCCCTGTTCGACAAGGCCGCCGACGTCTTGCTGCGCGATGCTCGCGGCTTTGGCGAGAACGATTTCAAGATCCCGCTGACCCGTCGTGCCCTCGCCGCGACTCTCCATGAAGCTACGAAGGGCTGACATCATGCGCCTCTCCTTTTCGGACATGTACAACACCCCTGACGAGCGCAATCTGCTCGACCATACCCAGCAGGGCGTGATCGGAAAGCCGCTCGACCGCCCCGAAGGGCCGCTCAAAGTCAGCGGCACGGCGACCTATGCCGCCGAATGGAAGATCCCGGATTGTGTTGAAGGCGTGCTCGTCCTGTCGTCGATCTCGCAAGGCAAGGTCGCCGCGATCGACAAGGAATCCGTTCTGGCCCTGCCAGGCGTTCTGGCGGTCTACGCGGACGAAGCCATGCTGCGGCGGCCCGCGCAGGGAACCGCAGGCAAGGCCCCTGTCCAGAATGTGAGCACAGTCGACTATTTTGCCCAGCCGGTCGCTCTGGTGGTTGCCGAACGTTTCGAGCAGGCCCGCGATGCGGCGCTTGCATTGAAGGTCGAGTACGAGCAGCCCTCCGACCCCGTACCACTGGATCCTGAAAGCCCGGACGCGAAGGTCGAGACGCCGTCTGACAGCAAGCCGGTCAAGGGCGGCGACCTCGACAAGGCAATGGCCGAGGCCGCGTTCAGCATCGATGTTGAGTATGACACGCCCGGCCATGCCAGTGCGGCGATGGAACCG
Organism: Novosphingobium sp. HNCC26DJ243; assembly: GCF_057180545.1. Taxonomy (NCBI): domain Bacteria; kingdom Pseudomonadati; phylum Pseudomonadota; class Alphaproteobacteria; order Sphingomonadales; family Sphingomonadaceae; genus Novosphingobium; species Novosphingobium sp. HNCC26DJ243. Next base: position 752,618 of record NZ_JBXUGN010000001.1, read on the forward strand.
CACGCGACGATCGCCGAATGGCAGGACGATCATCTGATCCTGCGCGGCAGCTACCAGATGCTTTCCTACAATGTGAAGGAGATAGCCGACAGCCTGTCGATCTCGTCAAAGAAGGTGCGTATCCTGTCGCCCTATGTTGGCGGTGGTTTCGGCTCGAAGCTCGGGATCACGCACGAGGCCGTTGCCGCCGCGATCGCGGCCAGGCACCTTGGCCGCCCGGTCCGGGTGGTCATGACCCGGCAACAGGTTTTTCAGACCGTCATGCGCCGCTCTGAAACGCGCCAGCGCGTGCGTCTCGCCTGCGATGCAGATGGCAAGCTGACAGGCCTTGGCCACGAGGCGTATGTCTCCAATCTACCCGATGAGGATTTTGCCGAGCCGGTTACGCAGGCAACCGAATTTCTCTATGGCGGCGAAAATCGCCTGCTCTCTGTGCAGGTCGCGCGGATCAGCCGGATGACCGCAGGCTCCGTGCGCGCGCCCGGCGAAGCTGTGGGCATGCAGGTCCTCGAAGCCGCGATGGACGAACTGGCCGAGAAGATCGACATCGATCCCATCGACTTGCGCAAGCGCAATCAACCCGCAAAGGTTCCGGTCAAGGGAACCGCCTATTCATCGCGCATGCTGATCGAAGCGCTCGATCAGGGGGCGCAGGCATTCGGCTGGGACCGTCGCGAGAAATTACCCTGCCAGACGCGCGACGGCGACTGGTGGCTTGGCATGGGCGTTGCCAGCGCCGCGCGCGTCAACGTCCTTGTCCCTGCCGAAGCCCGCGTGACACTGAAGGCAGACGGCACGGCGCTTGTTGAAACCGACCAGACCGACATCGGCACCGGATCTTATGCCATTCTCGGCCAGATTGCCGGCGAGATGCTCGGGTTGCCTATCGACCGGGTAAAAGTCGTTCTTGGGGATACCAGCCTGCCCGCAGGCGCAGGATCGGGCGGCAGTTTCGGCGCGATTTCCACCGGCTCGGCCGTGATGCGCGCCTGCGAGGTCATCTGCAAGAAGCTCGCCAAGGCGCTCGCGTGCGAAGAAGCAGAGCTTTCCCTCAAAGATGGCGTGGCCAGCGGGGCTGGCAAGTCAGCACCGTTGGAAGTCCTGCTGGGTGGCAAGGACATTGCCGAGATCGGCTCGATCAAGCCCGGAAAGACCACGAGGGACTATGCGCAGGCCAGCCACGGAGCGTTCTTTGCCGAAGTCGCCGTCAACGCATTTACGGGCGAAACGCGCGTCAGGCGAATGACGGGCGCTTTCGGCTTCGGGCGCGTGCTCAATGCAAAGACCGCACGGTCACAGTGCCTTGGCGGCATGGTCTGGGGCATCGGGTCGGCTCTGACCGAGGAACTGGCTTTCGACGTGCGCGATGGTCACCTCGTCAATCATGATCTGGCCGAATACCATGTGCCGGTCCATGCTGATGTGCCCGCGCTCGAGGTAATCCTTCTCGAGGAGGAGCGTGACGCCCCGGCCAGCCCGTTGCAGGCAAAGGGCGTCGGGGAACTTGGCATCTGCGGTGCCGCCGGTGCGATCGCCAACGCTATCTACAACGCTTGCGGCGTGCGCGTGCGCAGCTTCCCGATGACGCTCGACAAAATTCTGCCGCACCTGCCCGATCCATTCGCAACGGCGGCCTGACGCAAGGTCTCGGAAGTCAGGGTTGGCGCCCAACCCATGCACACCGGGACACATGGACCAAGATGCGCGTTGGTCTGGTCAGGCAGGGCAAAGCCGTGCTAGGGGCGCACTGGCATGGTCGTCAGTGACGAAGTCGGGCGCTTTCGCCTGTTTCCAGTCCTTCCAGCTGTTGCACGCCAGCATGCTCGCTGCATGCTGCGATTTCCTTTCAGTTTCAGGTTTTAGAGTACGGACAGATGGCAGGATACAAGGAACCAGGGTTCAACGATCGCATCGCTGCAGCACAGGCTGCGCGCGAAAAAGCGCTCGCCAAGCTGAAGGCAAAGCCCGCGCCCGATCCGGCAGCGCTGGCTGAAGCCGCCGCCAAGGCTGCGGCCCGCGAAGCCGCACAAGCCGAAAAGCGCAAGGCTCTCGAAGCCGAGCGCGCCGCCGCCCGCGAAGCCGAGCTTGCCCGCAAGCAGGAACTGGCCGAGGCCGCACAGGCAGCGATCAAGCCCGAAATGACCGACGCCGAGCGCAAGGCGGCCCGCGATGCGCGCTATGCCGCGCGCAAGGCCCGCAAGAAGTAGTACGGGCGATTACAGACACCACAGAGTTGCTCGATCACGAATGGATCGGCACAGCCCACGTCCCCAACGGCGTTGAAATACGCCTGATGCAGTCGGGCGACGAATTCACCATCCTGCTCGAACGCACCGAGCTGATGAGCACGCGCGCCAGCGGTTCCGAAGAGGCGCTGGCGACGATGACTGCGAGCAGGCTCGGCACGCGCAGCGGCCAGGAGTGGCTAATTGGCGGTTACGGAATGGGCTTCACCTTGCGCGCCGCGCTGGCTGATCTGCCTGCCGACGCGGTCGTCACTGTTGCCGAGATCGTGCCCGAGATCATCGAGTGGGCCCGAGGTCCGATGATCAACCTGACCGCCGGATGCCTCGATGATCCTCGCGTCCTCCTTGTGCAGGACGATGTGGCGCTATTGATCGACTCCGCACGCGAGGGCTACGATGCCATCCTGCTCGATGTCGACAATGGTCCCGACGGCCTGACGCGCGAAGTCAACGACGAGCTCTATCATCGCGATGGCTTGCACGCGGCAATGGCGGCCCTGCGTCACGGAGGAATCCTTGCCGTCTGGTCGGCAGAGCCGGATCAGGCATTTGCCAGGCGACTGCAGGATTGCGGCTTCGACGTGGACGAGGTCATCGTGCCGGAGATCGGCAAGGACCGCGGCGTCACCCACGTCATCTGGTTCGCTCAGAAGCCCTGAGGCTGACGGTCAACAGGGGTATAGCCCGCCGGTGCCGGTGACACCTGGCGTCAGGTTGCGCTCGTCGCGCACGAGATAGGCGCCTTCCTTCTTGAGCACGCGGTCGGACACATAGAGGTCGCCTACCAGACCGCTGTAGGAATAATAGATCTCGACGAACATGACCGGCGTGCTCGCGCTCGTTGCCGTAACCTTGGTCGCACCCTGACCCAGGCCGGTAATCGCCGTACCATTCAGCCCGTTGCGCGTGGTCGCGTTGCCATAGGCTGATTGGCGCGCAAGCTGGCCGTAGCAGCGCTGCCAGTGGATGTACTGCTTGCCGGTGGCAGTGTCCTTCTCGAGGCTGGTCAGGATGATCCGCCCCTTAGCCGCGATATCGATGGTCTCGCCCTGCGCCTGCGCGCCGAGCATGACCTCATTGATGTCGTCTTCGGTCACTGTCGGTGTGACTGCGCTGTTGTCGGTCTGGCCAAGTCGCGAGGCATTGTCGGCCAGCGTCAGCGCGATCTCGCTCAATTTCATGTCGACCGTGGTTAGATAGGCCACTTCAACCCCGTAAAGCCCGATCGACAGGATGATCGGCATGACCAGTGCGAACTCGACCACCGACACCCCCGATGAGCAATCCGCGAGACAGCGCGCCAGTCCGGCGGCACGAGTGCGATAACCCTTCAGCATGTGCCCGACTGCGATCCGGGCGAGTCTTGCGTCGCGAAGGGCTGGTTGCGGCGAACGGCAGTCGAGGCGATCTCGCGACGGCTCCAGTCGATCGGGACGAGCGGGACCTGGAAGATCGGATCATAGCGGACGGTGACGGTGTACATCACGACATCGTTTGCCCCACCGTTACCGGTCGAGCCGACGTCGGAGTCCCAATCGCCACTGCCATTTTCATCGACATAGTTTTCGCCGGTCGAGCAGGTCCCGTCGTTGTTTGCATCATTCCAGCGCTCGGGCCGCTCGATATCCGAAAACTCGTAATAGCTGCGGCGGGTCGAGGAAATATCCGCGCCCGGCAGAACCTGTCGGATCACAGCTTCGACCTTGGCGTCGGCCGCTGTCGTGTCTCCGGTCTCCAGCGTGGAATCGCGCGCAGCCTTCTCGACAGCACCATCGAGCACGCCGACCGCGTAGACCATCTGCCCCAGATCAAGGCAGCCGATGATCAGCATGAGAAACACCGGAGCCACGAGCGCGAACTCGATCACGGTCACCCCCGACCGGTCGGCGATCAGCGCGCCGACCGCGGCGCGGCAGCCTGAGGCGTGGCGCGCCACAATCATTGATAGACCCGCAGTTCGCCAACGTTTTTGGCAATCTCCTGAAACGCGGTGTTCAGCTGCGTCGCGCTCGTGGCAGTGTACGAACTGTTGTCGGACGCGCAGTAGCTGAGATCGGTCGTCATGCCCGAAGCAAAGGCAATGACCCAGACGCGGAAGCCCTTTGCTTTCGCGGCATCGCACAGGGCGCGGAAGCGGGCGGTGTGCCGCGCTGCTTGGTTCGAAGAGCCATCATCGGTGACGCGACGGTCATGCCACTCGATCCCGTAAGTCGACTGGACTGTCGTGCTAGGCTCCATGATTCCGTCGGTCATAAAGATGATGTGGCGCGAGACTTTCCCGCCGTTCGTAGGCGCCACGTTGACGGTCTCGCTCCAGGGGCCCTCGGGAGAACTGAGGCGCATGCCCCAAAGCATGCCAATGTCGTGATAGGTAGATCCCACCGCCACCAGCGAATCGGCGTAGGTGTTGAAAGCCGACTGGTTCATCGTCGAGAGTAGCTGCGCCTGATAGGGGCAGTACGAAGACGCCTTGGCGCCCTGTGTCGTCTCGGCGCTGTTCGTCAGGTAAGTGTTATAGTTGTACGTGGTCGTGCGATAGTAGGCGACGTCGGGCCACATCGGTGCCCATTTCGTCGAGTTGTCACTTTCATCAGGAACGGAATCGATATCGAGGTCGATCGCCGTAGAAGGCGACATGCCGGTCAGGCTCGAATAACTGAACGTCGCGCTGGAGTCGGTCTCGCGTTCCTCGATGCAGCCACCCCACGTGTAGGATACAGACGCTCCGCTCGTGCCATTCTTCACGCTCACCGCCTGAAACTTCTTCAGGTTGCTGACGTCGTAGGTCACCTGCTTGTAAGCGAAGTGGCTGAACTCCTGCCGCGTGCGCGTTTCGTATACGGGGTCGGAGGTCGCATAGGCGTAAGTGTAATAGGTACGCGTCGTGTAGTAATAGTACACCCTGTAGCGGTTGTTGTTCTGCTGCTGGCAGACGTACGTCGTCTTGCGCTGCGGCTGCGCTGTCTGCGTGGTGACGACCTGCTGGCCCGCTCCGTTGGTCGTGGTGCTGTTGCTGGTCGTGGCCGAGCCGTTGTTGGCCCAATCACTGTTTGCGGGACGCGCTGTGTTGCAGGACGACAGCGAATTGTAATTTGTCGAAGTGTACTGCGCGGTACTTCCCACCGACTCGGTGCTGTAAGTTTGCGAACTGGTGTAGACCGGCGAGGACCAGCCGACGAAGGTGCGCTCCGTGATAGTGTTGAACACCGCTTCGCGCGACTGGATCGGCCATTCGTCGACGAGATAATCGGGATCGAGATTGTAGATCAGCCGCCCGACATTGACCGAAGAACTGTAAGGCACGAACGAGTATCGCACGCGCGCGTTGGAGCCCTGGGTTGCCGTGTTCACCGTTGTATAGAAATTCTTCATCGCGCTGCGCAGCGCCTGGATGCGCGTCGTCGATGTGCCAGACAACGTACTTCCCATCGAACCGGTCGTGTCGAGCACCATCGTGATGTCGCTGTTGCCGACCCCCATCGTGGCGCTGCAGGCGACTGATACGTCGATGCTGTCCACGCCGATCATGCCCATCACCGCCGTATCGACCGAGGTCGAGGCGGTGCCGGTGACGAGATTACCGCTGTCGGACGATGTGGTGACGAAGCTGGTGCCGCTCGCGCCAATGTCATCTTCGACGAAGTTGGTGTTGAAGAAGGTTTCGGCCTGCGTCTTTGCGGTCGCGTCGTACCCGTTGGTGCTGACCGCGCGCCTGCCTGCCAGCGTGCCCGCATCGCAGGCCGATTGGAGCCGGTTGCGCGCCTTGTAGACGCGGCTCATGTCGACCCCGCCACCGATCAACGCGATGATCACAGGCACGCTTGCAGCCGCAAGGGGAAGCACGCTGCCCGCCCGGCTGCGATGAAGTCTGTAAAGGAACCCCGGCACTTTGTGACAAACCCTGTTGCGGACAATGCTGCCACAAGCAGTGCATGGGGTTGCCAGAGTCTTACTCTGATAAGTAATTTAAGTCTTTGAAATATATACTTCATAAATGAATTTTTGGTGACATTTTACCGACAGGAAAGTCATCAATCGCGTTCATCATCGCTCCGGCCTGCCGAAAATGCCGCCCATAGCCGCGCACGCACGGCCGCGCTGTCCTGTCCTGGCAATGGTGGCATCAGTCCTGCCGATTCAGGCAACGCGCCGAACTTCACCGGTGCGGCCTGTTCGAGATATGCGCCCTCGACGGGATGTTCCCGCCTGCGGAAAAAACCGGTCGCCACCAGATGCGGATCTGCGGCAACATCATTCAGATCGCGCACCGGTTGTGCCGGAATCTGTGCCGCGTGGCATCGCGCCACGATTTCGGCGGTTGTCAGCGCTGGCGTGAACCGTGCCACGGCCTGGTACAGTTCCGCCTGCCCGAGATAGCGGTCGCGAGGAGTCGCGAGATGATCCTGCTCGAGGAATTCTGGATGGTCGAGCAGCGCAAACAGGCGCACCCATGCATCGTCGGTATAGGCAACGATGCTCACATGGCCATCAGCGGTCGGAAATGGCTGACGGTCGGGATCGATCTGGCGATGATAGCCCGCCGGTCCATTGGGCGGATCGAAGGTCAGACCGCCGAGGTGCTCGATCAGCATGAAACTGGCGAAAGTCTCGAACAGCGGAACTTCCACGTGCTGGCCCTCGCCCGTCCGCAGCTTGTGAACGATGGCTGCCAGCGTGGCGTAGGCGGCATGCAGCCCCGCAGCCTTGTCGGCAACGAGCGAGGGCAGATAGCGCGGACGTGGATCGCCATCGACGCGCGACAGGAGCGTCGTCGTGCCCGTGGCAGCCTGCACGACATCATCGTACGCCTGCAGATCGGCATATGGGCCGTCCTGCCCAAAGCCGACGCAATGCACGTAGATCAGCGTCGGATTGATCGCGGTCAGGCTATCGTGATCAAGCCCCAGCTTTTCCAGCGCGCGGCCGCGCACGTTGACGATGAAGACGTCGGCTTCGCGCAGAAGATCGATCATCACCGCCCGGTCAACCTCCGCCTTCAGGTCGAGACTCACCGATTTCTTGCCGCGGTTCAGCGCCATGAAGGCTGGTGCCATGCCCGGCGAAACCGCCGGCTTCGCAGACCAACGAAAGGCATCGCCCGTTCCGGGCGCTTCGACCTTGATCACGTCCGCGCCAAGATCGGCGAGCACCTGAGTGGCGTAGGGTCCGAAAACGACCGAGGTCAGATCGACGACGCGGATGCCTTCGAGCATTCGGGGCTTGCCAGGGTCACTCACTGTCCCGCCCTCCCGACCAGTTCGAACGCATTGCTAGTCTCGCCTGCCTGCACCGCAACTTCGCGACCGAGCGGATCGTGCGCAAGCATTTCTGTGACCGTCTGCCGATCGCGGCTCGCCGCAATGAACCGCGCGCCGCCATTCATCTCGCCGATAACGATGGCCTGCTCCGGCACGCCCCTGGCATAGCTCACCGTATAGGTTCCGATCCGGCCCCTGCCCTCCGGGCGGTCCTCGATGATCGCTTTGGGCGCCTGATCCAGTGCCGTCTGCACGGTGTCCGTCTCGCATCCCGGCCACTCGCTCGGTGCGGTCGAAAGCACGGCCGCCCCGTACTTCGATTGGTATCCACCGTTGAGGCCGACCAGGCCGAACGTGCCCGGGGCTGCGCGAAGTCGCTCGGCCATCGTGGCGATGGCATGCGTGGAATAGTTGTTACCTGCTCCGCCGAAGTAGGGCAGGCCGCCAGTCACCGTTAGCCCGCGCGGATCATCGGGCGAAAGGCTCAAGCCATCCACGGCAGCATTGAAGACCGGCGCGGGAAAGCAGGAATAGAAGTCGAACAGCGCCATGTCGTCCGCGCTCTTGCCCGCCGCCGCAAATGCCGCTGCGATGGCCGCGTTGCAGGCGGGGTAGCCGCCGATGTCGGGCCGATCGAGGATTTCACGTTCGTTTGCGAGAGCAGCGCCGTGAAGAAAGACCCATCGGTCTTGCGGTACGCCTGCCTTGCGGGCGGCACCTGCGGACATCAGCAGGATTGCCGCGGACTGGTTGACCTGGTCGCGCGATACCAGCCGCAGCGGGTAGGGATCGGCAATCATTCGGTTGCGTTCACCGGGACGGGCAATTTCCTCGGCACTCAAAGCCCTGCCCTGCGCCGCACTATAGGGGTTGGTCGCCGCGACTTTCGAAAACGGCGCGAACAGTTGCCCCATGCTCAGGGCATAGTCCTCACGCGACAGAACGGTACGGGCACGACGCGCGTTCTCGCACAGCGCATAAGCGATGACCGCCGAATGAATTCCATGCGCGATGCTGAGGGGAGAAAGCGTGCCCTTGAATCCCAGGCCCCGATCTATCCATTGGCAGCCAAGCGCATCGGCGTCGTCATGCTCGGCCCAGTTCCGCTCGATGCCATTCGCAGTCAGGTGGCGCACGGTGGATATGGCTTCCGAACCGAAGGCCAGCGCCGCCACGCTCTCGCCCGAGGCGATGCGCGCGCCGAGATCCGCCAGCAGCATGAGCGGCGATTGCCCACCGACCTTTTCCAGGATGGCAACCCTGGGCCGGATGCCAAGACGACGCGCGACTGCAAGCGGCATCTTGTCGGCGCGTCCGAAAGGCACCTTCATCGCCCCCGATTCCTCGAAGGTACGGATTGCACCGACGGCATCGATCAGAGGTGCGAGGGGCAATGCAGCATGGGCATCCACAATTGCCGCCGCCGCTGCCCTGGCAGCCAGATCGGCGAACGAAAGTCCCTGGTAATCGGGCGCATCTATCCGCTCGACGAACTGTCCTGCACCGACAATGACCGGCGTATTATCGAGAACCCGCATTCAAAGCCTCTGCACGTTCGGCACGGTCGCCGATCAAGGGAACGCCCTTACAGCAGGTACGGCAATGAATTTCAATCGACCGATTAAACAGATGCAGGGACTGCCGCCGTCTGAACGCGCCGCGCGGCGAACCATGGCTCGATCCGGCGTACCGCTTCCTCGATCAGGGGCGTGGATACTGCGAAGCTGAAGCGGATGAAGCGCCGTCCGTCTACCGGATCGAAATCGATCCCGGGTGCGGTGCAGACCCCGGTGTCGCGTAGCAACTGTTCGCAGAACGCCAGGCTGTCCTCAGTGAACTCGCTGGCGTCGGCATAGATGTAGAAGGCCCCGTCCGGCGGCGCGATGCGCCCGAGGCCTATTCGCGGCAGTGCTTCGAGCAGGATGGCCCGGTTGCGCGCGTAAGTCCCGACATGGCCGTCAAGCTCGTCGCGGCATTCGAAAGCCGTCAGCCCCGCCTTTTGCGCAAGCACCGGCGGCGTCAGGAACAGGTTGCCCATACGCGCCCGCGCCGCGCCGATCAGGTCGGGCGGGACAACCAGCCATCCCAGCCGCCACCCGGCCATGCTGAAGTACTTCGAGAACGAGTTTACGACGATTGCTTCGGGCAAGTGCTCCAGCATGGAAGCGGCGCGTTCGCCGTAGCTCAGCCCATGGTATATCTCGTCAGAGATCACGCGGATGCCCTTGCGGCGGCAGACTTCGGCGATCGCGGCCAATTCCGCAGGATCGATGATCGTCCCGGTGGGATTTGCCGGACTGGCCACGATCAGACCGTCGGGCACGGGATCAAGGGCGTCAAGAGCTGCCGCCGTAACCTGAAACCGCTCGGATGGCCCGCACGCCATCTCGACCGGCTCGAGGTACATCGCCTTGAGCGTGTTGCGATAGGCAACGTAACCTGGCCGCGCGAGGGCAATCCGCGCTCCGGGCGCAAACAGGCACGAAAGCGCCATCACGAAAGCCGGAGACGCGCCGCAGGTGAGGATTACCTGCTCGGCGCCGATCTCCACCCCGTAATTCTCGGCATAGCTTTGCGCGATGCGGCTCTTGAGTGGCACGCTTTCCCAGTATCCCATGGCCTCGTTGTCGAGCACTTCGTGCGCCAGCGCGATCGCGCGCGCAGGAGCACCGGTTGAGGGCTGACCGAATTCCATGTGAATGATGCTGCGTCCCCCGGCCTCGAGATCGTGGGCGATGCGGCTTACGGCGATGGCGTGGAAAGGTTCGACGGTTGCGATCATGCCTCGGCCTAGTTGCAGGGGAAACAAGTTGCAAGATCAGCCTGCTGCCCGATACCGTGCAGCGCGATGCAACATCTCAAACTCAAGATCCAGCTCTATTGCGGCGACGAGATCGCGATGGGTCCGGGCAAGGCCGATCTGCTCGACGCCATTGCCCGCGAAGGTTCGATCTCGGCCGCAGCGCGGGCGATGGGCATGAGCTATCGCCGTGCATGGCTGCTGGTCGACACCATGAACCGCTGCTGGCGCGAACCACTGGTCGAAACCTCGCCCGGAAGCGCAAAAGGCGGTGCAAGGGTAACAGCAACCGGCCAAGGGGTTCTTGCACATTACCGCGCGCTGCAGGACCGCGTGCAAGGAACGGCAGACTGTGCCGATCGTGCCGCCCTTGGCGATGTCTTGCTGGCTGAACCGCGCCCCGGCCCAAGCGCCTAATCGCGCGCGCTGTCCGATTTGCGCGCGGAGCGGATCAAGTAGCGCAGCATCTGACCTTTCGAGAGCTGCATGTCGGGCGCTTCGTCCAACAGTTCCTCAGGCTCAAGCTCCGCTATGGCTTGTTCCGCGCAGGCAAAGCCCTCAGCCCATTCGCCGCTTGTGGAGCGCGACGAAAGAAGCTCGATCGAGCATCGCTCCAACACGTCCACGATGCGTTGATGAACGCGCGCGACAAGGCCGGTCGCCGTCGTCTCGCGGTGAGCGGCAAACTCCTGCCCGACGATTTCGATGACTTCGGGAGAGGAGGCTAGATTCAGACGCACCAGCAGCCTGCTTGCCGCAAGCCGGTCGACGTCCCTGCACCGAATGGCCATCAGCTACCCCCCTGGAGGCTGCATGCCCTGTTTGGAAGCAACAGGACCGAAACGGATCATACGCTGTGACTGCGCCCGATGAAAAGGACATTTTCAGCGGGTTACCGGGCCTTTCCAGAGGATGCCGTCCTTCATCACGAGCGTGACCTTGCGGATCGCCGATATGTCAGACAGCGGATTGCCTTCAACCGCGATCAAGTCCGCCAGAAGGCCGGGCCGCACTTTGCCCAGCCGGTCGCCCAGGCCAAACATCCGTGCATTGCCCGAAGTCGCCGCGATCGCGACATCTGCGGCCGACATCCCTGCCTTGACCATTAATTCGGCCTCACGGGCGTTGTCGCCATGGGCGTAGACGCCGACATCGCCGCCCATGCAGATCGCCACCCCGGCTTTGCGTGCCTTCGTCAAGGCATCGAAGCCTTCCTGCACGCCGGGTGGAACGGGCGCGCTGCCATCCCAGCCCCGGTAGCGAGCGACAGCATCGCCTGCCGCCAGGGTCGGGCAAAATCCCACGCCCTTGGCCTTCATCGCAGAGAAGACCTCGGGTGTTCCTTCATCGCCGTGCTCGATGGTGTCGACGCCCGCCGCCGTGGCGCGGCGCATACCCTCGGCCGTACTGGCATGGGCAACAACTTCGCGCCCCGCACTATGCGCCGCCTCGACCGCAGCCTTCATCTCTGCTTCGGAAAAGGTCGGCCGACTCGGTTCGCCTGGGCCCCAGCGATAATCGGCATAAAGCTTGATTACATCCGCACCGCCCGCGATCTGGCGCCGTACGACGTTTACAAGGTCCGGTCCTCCCGCTTCCTCGGCTCCCAACGGCGTAACCACCCCCGGCTCGAACCCGCGCGGCCCATAAGCGCCAGGCGCGACGATCGCGCGCGTCGCAACCAGCATGCGGGGCCCCGGTACGATCCCCTGCTCGATCGCCTGCTTGAGGCCGACATCGGCATATCCGGCGCCCTCGGTGCCGAGGTCGCGTACAGTGGTGAACCCTGCCATCAGCGTGATACGCGCGTGGACGGTCGCACGCGCGGTCCGGAGGGCCAATGGTTCATGCAGGACCTGGTCGTCCCAGGATGTCTCGTTGTAGGGATGCAGGAAGAGGTGCGAATGCCCCTCGATCAACCCCGGCATCAAGGTCGTGCCGGGCAAATCGATCACGGAGGCCTCCGGCGGCGACTTGAGGTCGGGCCCTGCGGCCTCGATGCGATTGCCTCGCACCAGGACCGACCAGCCCTTGTGCAGCATGGCCGCCTCGCCGTCGAACACCGCGTCGGGTCGCAGAAGCGTCAACGCCTCCTGCTTTTCGGCAGCTTGGGCAGGCAGCGCGGCTGATGCCGCAGCGACAAAAGCATAAAAGGATGATGGCAGGCGCATAGAGTTCCTTTCGGTCCCCCCGGAGCATAGGCCCCGCCTCGCGCCTTACAATGCGTCGCTCAGCCTTTTGCGCTCAAGCGAAGTGGTCAGGCTTCCTCGTGGCGCATTTGCGATAGCTGTGCGTTCGTCCGCGGGACCACGCCGATGCCCCCGATCGTCCGGCGATCTAGATCTCCAAGCTGCGTATCGGGTGAACGCCGCGCGAGATCGCGCAAATGCTGGACGCGGATCACCGCCATCACGCAACCAAGCGCCGCTACGGCCACACCCAGGCGCCAGAAGGCAAAACGGCCGCTTTCCATCGTCGAAAGAAATTCGGCGAAGCACATCCAGACGGTGACAGCCCCGAGCAATTCGGTGGCCCGCTGCTTCGGCGCTGCCAGCAGAAGGCTGCAGGCCAGAACAAACGATCCGAGACCGGCGTGAACCGGCTCCATCGCATCGCTGACATATCCGTAACCAAGCCCGATAGCCGTCGCAACCGCGACGCAGCTCCCGAGGCGGGTGATCTGACCGGGGGTCAATTTGTCGAGAGGACTACGCATGAACACCGATCTAGCCCTTAACCGTCAAAAAATCGTTACGGCACGCTCCGTCAACGGAAGAGCCCTACAATCCAGAAAATCGCCGACCAGAGTGTGATCGAAAGTGCAATCGGGGTGGCAAGCCTGACCCAGCCCGGCGCCTTGGGCACCACCACCGGATCAACCGATCGGCCCTCCGGCACCACATCCTGAAGTCGCTCGAGCTGCCCCTGCAAACCATGGACCGGCGATGGCACCGGCACATCGACCCCCTCAGCTTCACGCGGGACGCGGCGGCTGGGGTTCGTCGCGGGGGCGGGCATCTTGACGGACAGGGCTTGCGAACCGGACATGGGGTCACCTCATCGGCTACCCTGCCCCGCAATTGTGAAACCGGCATCAACCCTGCCCTAGGTGATGTTCCTAGCCGCGCTGAGCGCTGTCGAGCGGTTCACCTCGAATGGGGTAGCCCAGTCCGTCGGGTATCATCAGCCACCGCTTGCCCTCTCGCTCCTCGATGAACGGGCTGATCGTGCCAACGGGCGTGACTTCGGCATGGGCACGGGCGTCCGCGAATGCATCGAACTGTGCGAGGCGCTCAAGGTTGCGCCGGGTCGGAAAGATCACCTTGATCTTCTGCTGCCTGGCAAGGTCGAGCGCTTCTGTCGCGCTCGCCCAGAACAGATGCCGGTTCTCGGTCGCGTCCACGGCAATGTCGACCGCCCCGGTCCCGAGATTGGCCAGATAGAAGCGGGTGTCGAATATTCTTTCAGTCCGGTGACGCGGCCACCAGCGCGCGAACGGCACAAGTTGGTGGGGAGCAAGCGTCCAGCCAAATGTATCGAGGACGGGCGCAAGATCGCCACCCGAAACGAGCATCCTGCGCGCCTCGGCAGCAATCACGCCGTCAACTTTGCCTTCGATACCGATGACCAGGCCCGTTTCCTCGAGCGTTTCGCGGACGGCGGCCACGCGCGCTGCCATGTCAGGCGCGTCACCTTCCAGCTTTGCGGCGAGTTTGATGTCGGCCGGATCGATCTTGCCTCCCGGAAAAACGGTAGCCCCACCGGCAAAGGCGAGGCTGGCGTTGCGCTCGACCATGAGGAGCTGCGCAGGCCCGCCTGCCGGATCGTGGCGAAAGATGACGACGGTTGCCGCCGGGACAGTGCGCGCCGCAAGGCTGTCGAGTTCCAGATCATGCGTTTCCATTACCGACCCATGATGTCGTGGCGGACGAGGCTTGCCAAGCGGCCAATTTGTGTCGGCCTCTTTTACAATCACCGCTCAGGGCAAAACCCTGATATCCAGAAAACCCTTGAAAAATGGCCGGTCCGGAAGTTTGGCACGACCCCTGCATAGTCATCCGTGTCCCGAAGAGTAGCTTCTTCTCGAGGCGGAGCCAGTCCCCCCGGTCTCCTTGGCTCCGCCTCTCCCGGGACTTCCCGCAAGCAACAGGCCGGACAGGCGACAGGCGCAAAAAAGGCGCGACCGGCTCGATGCCGCCCGCGCCCGTCTTGCACTGGTTTGGTGGATCAGGCGGCCTTGACGCCGGCCTCGTCCATCATCTGCTGCAGTTCGCCAGCCTGGAACATCTCCATCATGATGTCCGATCCGCCGACGAATTCACCCTTCACGTAAAGCTGCGGGATCGTCGGCCAATCCGAAAAGGCCTTGATGCCGCTGCGGATTTCCATGTCCTGAAGGACATCGACGCTGGAATACTCCACGCCAAGGTGTTCGAGGATCGCCACGGCCTTGCTCGAAAAGCCGCACTGCGGAAACAGCGGCGTGCCCTTCATGAACAGGACGACATCGTTGCCGTTGACGATTTCGGTAAGGCGTTCTTCGGTGGTGCTGGACATCGGGGATCTATTCCTTTCACGCCGCTCTCAATTGGGAACGGCGGTGGTCAGTTGCAAGGCGTGAAGCACGCCGCCCATGCGCCCGCCGAGCGAATCATAGACCAGCTTGTGCTGCTTGACGCGAGGCAGGCCAACGAAGGCAGACGATATGACCCTTGCCGAATAGTGGTCGCCATCGCCCGCAAGATCGGTGATCTCGATCTGGGCATCAGGCAAGGCGGCGCGGATCATGGCCTCGATCTCGGCCGCAGGCATCGCCATCAGGCTTCGCCCATCAACTGGCGGCGCGCCTCGACCGACTTGGCGTCCATGGCAAGGCGGATCTCGCCTTCGTCGATGTCGACGCCGGCAGACGTCAGGTCGCCGAGAATCTTGCGGATCATGTCCTCGTCGCCCGCTTCCTCGAAATCGGCCTGTACGACCGACTTGGCATAGGCTTCGGTTTCAGCGGCATCGAGCCCCATGCGCTCTGCCGCCCAGGTGCCGAGCAGCCGGTTGCGGCGCGCATGTACGCGGAACAGCATTTCCTCGTCACGGGCGAACTTTGCCTCGAAGGCCTTTTCGCGATCATCGAAAGTGGTCATGGGCCGGTGAATCCTTCAAAAGAAGCTTTCCCTAGCCGATAGTCAGCGCGCGCGGCGGCTGCAAGGGACCAGCAAAAGAATTGCTGGCCCCGAACAGCCGTTCAATCAGAAGTTGCCGCGTCTCAGGTCAAGCAGAACGCCGCCCTGCGCGCTGACGTCGCAGGAAAATCTGTCGCCGTTGCGCAGCGTGCCGGATACGCGGTAGCCATCTCCGGCGCGCGTTGCATCGTAGACCTCGTCCACTTCGCCCTTTGCCGATGCTTCATCGACGCAGCGGTTGACGGCCTCGTCAAGACCCCGCGTCGCCACGCGACTGGAACCGGGCTGCCCCTCGTAAGGACGCGTATCGGTATTGCTGCCGTTATAACGCCAGTCATCCTGGCGATAAGTGTCGTTCGGCACCGGGTCGGGCCGGTAGCGATCATCGTCGTTGCGGCGATCGTTCGATTTGCTCGCCGCGCTGGCGATGGCAGCAATACCACCAAAAATCAAAAGACCTGCAAGTACGTCGCCACCGTCGATCCCGCGATCGCGATGCCAATGACGGCCTCCCCCACCCCAACCGGGACGAGCCTGCGCTTCACCTGCCAGCGGCAGCATGACCGTTGCCATGCCGGCCAGCGCCATTGCGCCCTTTGCAAACTTGCGCGCCATAAAATTGACCCCTCGCCGGCCCGCGCGGGCGATGCGCCCGCCGAGACCCCGTCATTCCATATGGACTAGGCGGCACAGGCTTTCCGATGCCTGAACCGCCCGTCCCCTAATCACAGACCGCGGATTCCGCTGTAGTCGATATCGACCACACGACCACGTTCGACCTTGCACTTGAACGAGCCTGCGTCGTAGCCCCGAAGCGAACTGTTCCATCCGCGATAATCGCCATTCCAGCCGCGCCCGTAATAGCGGTCGCCCTGGCGCCAATCACGCCCGTTCGAATTCACCGCGATCCGGCCGCGTACCTCGTAACCCCAGCGGGTCGGGCGAACATCGCGCACGTCGGTCACATCGGCGCGGCCATAGCTGTAACGGGCTGCGGTGCGTTCGGCGACATTGACGCACTGCTCGATTGCGCCCCGCGGATTGCCGCGGCCGTAGTAGTTGTCGCGATAACGATCGTTGTTCCAGCCATCGCGCCCGCGCCAGTTGTCGTCGCCATAGCCGTAGCGATCGTAACGGTCGTTGCTGTTGCTGGCGGCTGCGGCGATGGCAGCAATGCCGCCGATCACCAGCGCGCCCGCCACGATGTCGCCACCGTCGATGCCGCCGCGATGGTCGCGCGCGATTGCCGGAGTGGCCGAAGACACCGCGACCGCTGCGGCGGCGGCAGTTCCGACCAGGGCCTTGGAGATTGTCTTCATGGTCCGATCCTTCATTTCATCGGCAGGGCGATTTCCCTGCCATGAGTGATGATCTGCCTGATTCGCGGTGAGATCACGCTGAACCGCCATGACAGCGATTGTTCATAAATAAGGCCGATTACCTGAACGACTTTAGCTGCCGGACGGAAGGCCGGTCCAGTAGGCGAGAAACGCAAGGACATCGGCACCTGTGTCGATCACCTTATCCACCGGCTTGCCCGCGCCGTGTCCCGCACGCCTCTCCACTCGCAGCAGGTGCGGCTTGTTGCCGATCTCCGCTGCCTGCAATGCCGCCACGTACTTGAAGCTGTGTGCGGGGACCACGCGATCGTCGTTGTCGGCAGTAGTGACGAGAATCGCGGGATAAGGCCTGCCGCCCGCGATGTTGTGATAGGGCGAATAGGCCCGCAGCGTCCGCCAGTCGGCCTCACGATCGGGGTGTCCGTAATCGTCCACCCAAAAGCGCCCGGAAGTGAAGCGGTCAAACCGCAGCATGTCCATCACGCCGACATCGGGGTTGGCGGCGGCGAACAGATCGGGCCGCTGGTTTACCACCGCGCCGACCAGCAATCCCCCATTCGATGCGCCCTGTATGGCAAGCGCGCCCTTTGCGGCGATGCCCTCACGGATCAGGTATTCGCCCGCGGCGATGAAATCGTCGAAGCTGTTCTGCTTGTTGGCCCCGCGCCCGGCATCGTGCCAACTGCGCCCGAATTCGCCACCGCCGCGAATGTTGGCGAGCGCGAAGGCCCCTCCCGCCTCGAGCCATGCCATGCGCACGGGCGAATAGGCGGGCGTCAGCGCGATGTCGAAACCGCCATAGCCATAGAGCAGGGTCGGCAGCGGTTTGCCGTTTCGCGCCAGATCGCGTTTGCGCACGACATACATCGGCACCTTCGTCCCGTCGCGCGAGGTGAATTGCCGCTGTTCCACCTCGTAAGTGGCCGGGTCGAAAGACATGCGTGGCACGGCGAAGGGCGTGATCTCGCCGGTGCGCAAGTCCATGCGATAGACCGCAGGCGGCGTCGCAAAGCTGCTGAACTGGTAGAACGTCTCGTAATCGCCCGGCTTTCCGCCAAAGCCGCTGGCCGTGCCGATCCCGTTGAGCGTGATCGCCTTGCCCGGACGGCCCTTGCGATCGGTCATTACCGCCACGCTTTGCCCATCCTTGAGGTACGACAGAAGAAACCTGTCGCCGATCATGCGTGCCCCTTCGAGCGTGTTCAGCCGCTCGGGCACGACCACGCGCCAGCCTTCCGAGACACGGGCAAGATCGATCGTCACCAGATGAAAATTCGCAGCGCCACGGTCGGTCAGGAACCACAAGCGATCCTCACTTCCCGCCACCAGTCGCCAGTGGTCGGAAATGTCGGGCACAAGCACGTCGGCCTTCCACCGATCGGCACCGCGCCGACCCAGCTGGATCAGATGCACCGCATTGCGCTTGTCGGTGCCGGCCTCGCTGACGATCACCGCCCAGCGCCCGTCGCTGGTCACCTGTGCCTTGTGGCTCCACTCAGGATGGTCGGGCGTCGCATGAACCAGGACATCCTGATTCTGCGGCGTCCCGGTGCGATGGAACCACACGGCCTTGTTGTAACGCGGCGCGCGAGGATCCTCGTCCGCAGCCGGAGCGGGAAAGCGCGAATAGAGGAAGCCCTCGTCGCCCACCCACGCGATCTCTGTATCGTTCGCCCAGTCGATCCGGTCATCCAGCACGCGACCGCTGCCGACCTCGACCACGCGCATCCGCCGCCAGTCGCTGCCCGCTTCCTGCTCTGCAAAGGCGAGATAGCGCCCGCTCGGGCTTGGCTCCCACTGTGCCAGTGCCAGCGATCCGTCAGCGCTCCAGCTGTTCGGATCGAGCAGCAGGCGCTGATCGCCGTCCACGCCCTTGCGCACCCACAGCGCCGACTGGTTCTGCAGGCCGGAGTTGCGCGTATAGAAGTAAAGGCGTCCGGCCTTGCGCGGCAGGCCGTACCGTTCGAAATCGAACAGGCCGCGAATGCGCGCGGCAAACGCCTCGCGCCCCGGAAGCCGAGCAAGATACTGCGAAGTCAGCGCGCTTTGCCTTGCGACCCATCCGGCAACCTGCACGTCCTTCCGCAAATCGGCCTCGAGCCAGCGGAAGGGATCGGCCACGCGCTCGCCAAAGGCCTGCTCGACCAGCCCATCGTTGCGTGTGGCAGGATAAGCGCCCTTGGGCAGGACCAGACGGCTTGGCGGCGTGATCTTGCCCCCGCTGCCGGTCGGAACCGCAGCGCCCACGCCATCGGCTGCACTTTCGCCGCGCAACGGCACGGTCGCCAGCAGCAGCGACAGCACGGCACACGCGCTCGCAGCGCGCCGCCCGACCAGATCCTTCTCCCACGTCATTATCGCCAGTGCTTTAGCACCTCAGGCGGCATCGTGGCGAGATGAATTGAAGGTCAGTCCGCAGGCTTCAGCCCGGTCCAGTGCGCGAGGAAGGCATAGACGTCAGCCGACTCCTCGATCATCTTCGAAACCGGCGTGCCAGCGCCATGCCCTGCCCGCGTCTCGATGCGGATCAAGTGCGGCTTCGCCCCGATCTTCGCTGCCTGCAAGGCGGCGGCATACTTGAAGCTGTGCCCCGGCACGACGCGGTCATCGGTATCTGCCGTCGTCACCAGAATGGCCGGATAGTCCTTGCCCGAGGTCACGTTGTGATAGGGCGAATAGGACCGCAGGAGGCGCCAGTCGGCTTCCTTCTCGGGAAAGCCGTAGTCGAAGACCCATTCGCGCCCTGCGGTAAAGCGATCGAAGCGCAGCATGTCCATCACGCCGACAGCGGGGTGCGCCGCCGCGATCAGGTCGGGCCGCTGGTTGACGACCGCTCCGACCAGCAACCCGCCATTCGAGCCGCCCTCGACCGCCAGTCCGTCCTTTGCGGTCACGCCATTGGCCTTGAGCCATTCGCCCGCAGCGATGAAATCATCGAACACGTTCTGTTTGGTCGCACCCTTGCCGCCCAGATGCCAGGCTTCGCCATATTCGCCGCCGCCGCGAATATTCGCCACGGCAAAGGCACCGCCCGCATCAAGCCATGCCATGCGCGCGGCGGAGAAGCCGGGCAGAATCGAGATGTTGAAGCCGCCATACCCGTAGAGGATCGTCGGTGCCGGTCCGGTCAGATCCTTGCGCCGCACCACGAACATCGGAATTTTGGTGCCGTCCTTCGATGGGTAGAAAACCTGCCGCGTTTCGAACCGCGCGGGATCGAATGTCAGCTTCGGTGCGGTCCAGACCTTTGCCGACGCCGCATCGTCTGCGTTGAAAGCATAGATTGTCGCAGGCTGGGTAAAGCCGCTGAACACGAAATGGCCCCCGGCATCACCAGGCTCGCCCATCACGCCGCCGACGCTGCCGATACCGGGCAGCGCGAGCATTCCCGCAGCCTTGCCGTCGAGCGTCGCCAGCCGAAGCTCGGCCTTCACGTCGCGCAGGTAGTTGAGGACCAGCCGATCACCAACGATGCTGGCACCATCGAGCACTGCAGCGTCTTCGGGCACGACTGTCGAAAAGACAGGCTGCGCGCCGGACAAGTCGACCATCATGACCTTCTTGCGCGGCGCATCCTTGCTGGTGACGAACCACAGCCTGTCGCCCACACCGTCAATCAGCGACCATTCGTCCGAAAGAGGCGCGATCAACGGCACGACTCTCCAATCGCCCTTGCCAATCGCGGCCACGCCCACGGCATTGCCCTTCTCGCTCCCGGTGCTGGTGGAGACGACAAGCCACCGCTGATCGTGGGTCACTTCGGCTGCGTGATAAAGACGCGGATTGTCCGCAGTGGCATGGATCTGCCGATCCTGCGACTGCGCGGTGCCGAGCTTGTGCGCCCAGACCGACTGATTGGAACTGACCTCCTGGAAAGCTGCGCCCGCCTGCGGCTCGGGAAAGCGCGAATAGATCACGTTGTCGTTGCCGGCCCACGCCAGCCGCGAGAATTTCACGTGGCTGATCGTGTCCGACAGCACCTGCCCGCTCGCCACGTCGATCACCTTGACCGAGCGCCAGTCGGTGCCGCCATCCTGCACGCTGTAGGCAACCTTCGACCCATCAGGCGAAGGCTCCCAATCATCGAGAGCAGTCGCGCCGTCCTTCGCCCAAAGGTTCGGATCGATCAGGACGCGCGGCTCGTCACTGCCATCGGCCTTGCGCACAAAAAGCACAGACTGGTTTTGCAGTCCCGTGTTGCGGCGGAAGAACAGAGCCTCGCCCCGCTTGACCGGCAGCCCGACGCGCTCAAAATCGAACAGGCTGCGCAGCCGCTTCTCGAACGCGGCGCGCTCGGGCAGGGCTTTGAGGTAGGCGTCGGTGAACTTGCTTTGCGCGTCAACCCATGCGGCCACCTTGGCATCCGTGCGAACGTCGGCTTCAAGCCAGCGATAGGGATCGGTGACCTTCTCGCCAAAGACGGTGTCGACCACCTGGCCGCGTTCGGTCGGTGGATAGATCATCGTGCGGTCCTGTGCAGGGGCGACAGCGGGGGCGACAAGAAGCGCAGCCGCCGATACGGCGAACATGGTGCGGATCGATGACATGGAAGGGCTTTCAGCTGAATCATTCCGGTTGCATGGGAAACTAGCCGGGATAGCCGCACAAGCAAGCGTCGCAAATCGAACACCCCAAAACAAAACGGGCGGAGCCGAAGCCCCACCCGTCATGTATTCGGTTGAACCGAAGCGCGAATTACGCGGCTTCGTATTCGTCCTCGTCCGCGGTCATGACCGGGCCCGAATCCTGGCCCTTGGCCGAGGTATCGCGGTCAACCAGTTCGATCACGGCGATCGGAGCGGCGTCCGACGAGCGGAAGCCGGCCTTGATGATGCGGGTGTAACCACCGTTGCGATCGGCATAACGCTCAGCCAGAACGCTGAACAGCTTGTTGAGCTGCGCATCGTCGAGCAGGCGGGCGTGAGCGAGACGACGGTTCGAAAGGCCGCCCTTCTTGCCCAGCGTGATCAGCTTTTCGATGTAAGGGCGCAGTTCGCGCGCCTTCGGCGTGGTGGTGGTGATCTGCTCGTGCTTGATCAGCGAGGCCGCCATGTTGCGGAGCATCGCGATACGGTGAGCGGAAGTACGACCGAGCTTACGCTGGCCCATTTTATGACGCATGAATATTTCCTTCAGTTCGTAGGGGGGCCGTACAAGGTACCCCGATCCAGGCGGCTGTTACGGGCTGCCGCCAAATCGCCCTGAAAACAGGGCGTCCCGCAAAGGACGCCCCGAATTTGCTTAACCCAGAAGCTCTTGTTCGAGCTTCTTGGCCATCTCTTCGATGTTCTCCGGCGGCCAGCCGGGGATGTCCATGCCGAGGCGCAGACCCATCGAGGAGAGAACTTCCTTGATCTCGTTGAGCGACTTGCGGCCGAAGTTCGGCGTGCGCAGCATCTCTGCTTCGGTCTTCTGAACCAGATCGCCGATATAGATGATGTTGTCGTTCTTGAGGCAGTTGGCCGAGCGGACCGAAAGCTCCAGTTCGTCGACCTTCTTGAGCAGGTAACGGTTGAGCTGGTTGGCGTCGCTCTCTTCGGGTGCGTGGGCAGCAACACCTGCGACCGAGGGAACGTGGCCGACCGGAACCTGATCGTCGAAGTGGACGAACAGCGAAAGCTGGTCCTGCAGGATGCGTGCGGCATAGGCCACGGCATCTTCAGGCGTCACGGTGCCGTCGGTTTCGACCGTCAGGTTAAGCTTGTCGTAGTCAAGCTCCTGACCGATGCGAGCGTTGTCGACCTTGTAGGAAACCTGACGCACCGGCGAGTAGAGCGAGTCGACCGGGATAAGACCGATCGGCGCGTCTACCGGGCGGTTGGCAACGGCCGGGACGTAGCCCTTGCCGGTGTCGACCGTCAGTTCCATGTTGAAGGTTGCACCTTCATCAAGGTTGCAGATCACGAGATCCTTGTTCAGGACTTCGATGTCGCCCGTGACGGCGATATCGCCAGCCTTGACTTCGCCCGGTCCGGTTGCCGAAAGCTGCAGACGCTTGGGGCCTTCGCCCTGCATCTTGAGTGCGATCTGCTTCACGTTGAGGACGATGTCGGTCACGTCTTCACGAACGCCGGCAAGCGACGAGAACTCGTGAAGGACGTTCTCGATCTTGATCGAGGTGACGGCCGCGCCCTGGAGCGACGACAGGAGCACGCGACGCAGCGCGTTTCCGAGGGTGAGACCAAAGCCACGTTCCAGCGGTTCGGCGACGAAAGTCGCACGGCGCTTGGAGTCGTTGCCCGACTTGATCTCGAGATTGTTGGGCTTCTTCAGTTCCTGCCAGTTCTTGATGTTGACAGTCATGGAATTCCCCTGGGGTTTGTGCGGGCTTTTGCCGGTTGCCGGACGCGAATGTCCGGCTCCGGTCGAAATATTGGGCAGACGGGGTGCCGGTACCTGCACCCCGCTTGCCGTAGCAGGATCAGACGCGACGGCGCTTCGACGGACGAACGCCGTTGTGCGGGATCGGGGTCACGTCACGGATTGCCGTGATGGTGAAGCCGACCGCCTGAAGCGCGCGCAGGGCGCTTTCACGACCCGAACCGGGGCCCTTGACCTCGACTTCGAGGGTGCGGACGCCGTGTTCGGCAGCCTTCTTGCCAGCGTCGTCAGCAGCGACCTGCGCTGCGTACGGCGTCGACTTGCGGCTGCCCTTGAAGCCCATCATGCCGGCCGAGGACCACGAAATCGCGTTGCCCTGGGCGTCGGTGATGGTGATCATCGTGTTGTTGAAGCTGGCGTTTACGTGCGCAACACCGCTGGTGATGTTCTTGCGCTCGCGGCGCTTAATGCGCTGAGGTTCGCGTGCCATTGATTTCTATCCTCGAGAAACTGGGACGGAAGAAGGCCCTTTCGGGTCTTACTTCTTCTTGCCGGCGATCGGCTTGGCCTTGCCCTTGCGGGTGCGGGCGTTCGTGTGCGTGCGCTGGCCGCGGACCGGAAGGCCCTTGCGGTGGCGCAGGCCACGATAGCAGGCGAGGTCCATCAGGCGCTTGATGTTCATCGCCACTTCGCGACGAAGATCGCCTTCCACGGTGTGATCGGCGTCGATCGCTTCACGGATCTGGAGCACTTCGGCGTCCGAGAGATCCTGCACGCGACGGGCATGATCAATTCCGAGCTTGTCGGCGATCTGCTTGGCCTTGTGAGCCCCGATACCATGGATGTAGGTCAGCGCGATGATAACGCGCTTGTTGGTGGGGATGTTTACCCCGGCAATACGAGCCACTTGCTTCTCCGTTTGCTCCACAGGACGAACGACTCGCGTCGCACGCCCTATCTCATCGCTAAAAACACTCCCGTAAGACGGGAAAATTCGGGCATCGACAAGACATTAGCCTTGTGCGCACGGAACCTTGCCGGTCGAGAGTGAAAGGGGCGCTTAGGAGGTTTCAGAAGCAACGTCAACAGTTGCGCAAAGACAAAACGCGGCCCAAGCGCCCAGTTGCAGCGCGGCCTTCCGATGTCGTGCAAGGGATATACCCCAGTTCGTGGCACAGGTCAAAGAGACCGCAATCAGTGAGCACCTAGTAGGTTACGACACGTGCGGGATTGCCCGCAACATACACGCCATCGGGCACGTCCCGGGTCACGACAGCCCCTTGCCCGACCTGGCTGCCGTTACCCACACGCACGCCAGGCATGATGATGGCCCGTGCGCCGATAGTGCTTCCCGCCCCGATCACAGTATCGCGATAGAGACCGCGCGTGTGATCATGGCTCAGCAGGATGGCCCATTCCCCGACCACGCTGTTTTCGCCCACGTGAATGCCCTGTGGCCAGTTGCGATCGAGCGATGCCGTCGGCGCGATCCACGAGCTGTCGGCTATATCCATGTGCCACCAGTGCTTGCGCAAGACATGCTGGAGCCACTGGCGTGGCGATCTGACCTGCTTGATCGTTTTCATGTCGGATTCAGGATTCACGGTTTGCCCCCATGCCACCGCCAAACGCAGGTCCACGCAATTGGGCTTTGCATAAGGTAACTGCGGATCTTACGAAACCCTTATGGCGCAGAGACGGCTTTCACAATTCGAGCGGATACGGAACCTTGCACTTCGCGTCAGGCGCGCAGGTTTGCGCATACGATTCGGAATACGCTTTGCTGAGGATGTGGATCTTTCGCTGACCACGCAGTTCATCAGTTCAACGCGGGGATCGATCAGGGTCGGGCCGTCCACTGCAATTGCCCTCAACGCCACGATCATCTCGCTTGGCGAGGACGGGACGACCGCCCGGGTTTCGATTGGCGGCAACTGTTTCATCGGCGCAGGGGCCCTGATCTGCCCAGGCGTGACAATTGGGGACGGCGTAATCGTGGCGGCCGGCTCGGTGGTACGGCGCGATGTCCCCGGAGACTGCGTGGTATCCGGAAATCCCGCGCGCATCGTCAGGCGGGGCATCGGCGCAGGGCGCTATGGTCGGTTACCCGATGCGTGGATGAACCAGCGCTTGATGGTGGCGACCGAGGCCCTGAAGCATGGAAGGATATCGCGGCATGCGGCCGCAGGCTTCATCGACGCCGGTGACAGCACCTGACGCCAGCAGGCGTCTCCGCTCATGCACTCTCTTGTCCACTCTATCGCCAGCAAGGCGATTGCGCGGACCGATCATTACCGCCATCGCGCATTACCGCCGCTGCTGAACGATAGCGGCCTCGATCACCTTCACCTCGGTTGCTACGCGCTTGATCTTAGCGGCGCGGGATCAATCATCGATTTATCACAGACGCTACGGAGCCAATCCGGGCGCTACAAGTTTAGGCCTCATGTCCGCCAACGCAACGCGCCTCGCCATTTCCGCCACTCTCGACTACGCCCTCACATCACCCGCACCGGTCTTGCTTCAAGTCGCGGTCGCGCACGAGCCCGGCCAATCGATACAGCGCGAGGCACTTGCTGCAGCGGAGTTGCCAGAGCCAATCCAGATCGCCGCGCACGACGGCGTGGGGCAGCGTGCGTGGTTGATGCCGAACGACCGCCTGTTCATCCATTACGAAGCCGAGGTCACGGTCGATCGGCCGGTTGTGGATCTGGCGTTCTTGTCGGATGATCCTCTTCCGTCACTCCCGGCCGAGGTCGTCGAATATCTTCTGCCATCGCGCTATTGCCCCGTGGACACCATGCACGCCTCGGTGGTCGACATGTTCGGCGGAATGACCGGGGGGCCTGCGGTGTTGGCAGTGCGCGACTGGATCGGCGGGCACTTGTCTTACGTACCGGGCGCCAGCCATGCCGGGACGACCGCGCTCGACACCTTCCACGCACGCGAGGGAGTGTGCCGGGACTATGCGCATCTGCTGGTCACATTGGTGAGAGGTCTTGGCATACCGGCGCGACTGGTCAGCGCTTACGCGCCAAATGTTACGCCGCCCGATTTCCACGCGCTTGCACAAGTCTGGCTGTCAGGCGCATGGCACCTCGTCGACGCGACAGGCATGGCCGATCCATCGCACACCGCGATCATTGGCGTCGGGCGCGACGCGGCCGATATCTCGTTCCTCACGATCTTCGGCACCGCCACTCTCAACGAACAAGCGGTGAGCGTTACCCTGCTCTAGATTCGTTCCGCCTGCGCCACTGCATCGCTGGCGCGCAATGCGCTGACGATACGGGTGAGATGTGCGAGGTCGCGGACTTCGAGATCCACTTCATAGGTGTGGAACGGGTTCTCGCGCTGAGTCATCTCAAGATTGACGACGTTGGCGTGATTCTTGGCAAAGATGCCCGCCATTTCTGCAAGCGTGCCGGGACGATTGTAGAGCTCGGCGCGCAGCCGCCCGATCGCGCCATCGGTTCGCGCATCCCAGGACAGGTCGATCCAGTCGGCATCGACGCCGTCGGCCAGTGCCATGCAGTCGATCGCGTGCACTTCCACGCCCTTGTCCGGGCGTCGCAAACCCACGATGCGGTCGCCCGGAACCGGATGGCAGCAATCGGCAAGTTTGAACGCCATGCCGGGAGTGAGCCCGCGCACCGCGATCGCGCGCTGCTGGCGCGGCCAGTTCTCCTCCGGGATATTCGCCGCGCTACCGGGAACGAGTGCTTCCATCACCTGCCGGTCGTCGAGCTTTGCCGAACCGATGGCGAACATGAAGTCCTCCTCCGTGCCAAGCTTGAGTCGCTTGATCGCATCGGCGGTCGCCTTTTTGCCGATCTTGGTCGGAAGGCGCTCGACGATCTCCTCGTAGAGCTTGCGACCGATTGCGGCGACTTCGGCGCGCTCCTTCTGACGGACGAAGCGGCGGATCGCGGCGCGAGCCTTGCCCGTCACGACGAAGCCCAGCCACGACAACTGTGGTTCGGAATTGCGGCTCTTGATGATCTCGACGACATCACCATTGCCGAGCGGCGTGCGCAGCGGCACGTGGCGACCATTGATCTTGGCACCCACTGCTGCCGCGCCGAGATTGGTGTGGACGGCAAAGGCAAAGTCGATCGGCGTCGCGCCCTTGGGCAGCTGGAACAGCGCGCCCTTGGGCGTGAACGCGAAGATGCGATCCTGGTAGATCGCCATGCGCGTGTTCTCGAGCAGTTCCTCGGCATCGTGGCTCGCATCGAGAATTTCGACCAGATCGCGGAGCCAGCCGACCTGGGCATCGGGCTGGATGCCGCCCTGCTTGTAGGACCAGTGCGCGGCAAGCCCGTATTCGTTGAGCTCGTGCATCTGCCGGGTCTTGATCTGAACTTCGACGCGCATCGCGTTGGAATAGATCAGCGAAGTGTGCAGCGAACGATAGCCGTTCATCTTCGGGGTGGAGATGTAGTCCTTGAAGCGGCCGGGGATCATCTGCCACGCGCGGTGCAGCAGGCCGAGCGCCTTGTAGCAATCGTCCTCCCCCTCGGTGATCACGCGGAAGGCCATGATGTCCGTGATCTGCTCGAACGAGACATGGCGCTCGGCCATCTTGCGCCAGATCGAATAGGGATGCTTCTCGCGGCCCGAAACCTCGACGCGCAAACCGGCCTCGGCCAGCACCTTCTTGATCTCGAGCGCGATGGAATCAACTTGCGCGCCTTCTTCGCTACGGATCGCCGCAAGGCGACCGGTGATCGTCGAATAAGCTTCCGGCTCGATCTGCTCGAATGCGAGCAGCTGCATTTCGCGCATGTATTCGTACATGCCCACGCGTTCGGCGAGCGGCGCGTAGATCTCCATCGTCTCGCGCGAGATCCGGCGGCGCTTTTCCTCGCTGCGGATGAAGTGCAGCGTGCGCATGTTGTGCAGGCGGTCAGCCAGCTTGACCAGCAGGACGCGCAAGTCCTCGCTCATCGCCAGCAGGAACTTGCGCAGGTTCTCGGCCGCGCGCTCGCTCTCGCTCATCGTTTCGATCTTCGAGAGCTTGGTCACGCCGTCGACCAGCCGCGCCACATCGGGGCCGAACAGGCGTTCGATGTCCTCGATAGTGGTCAGCGTATCCTCCACCGTATCGTGGAGCAGCGCAGTTATGATCGTGTCCTGATCGAGCTTCAACTCGGTCATCAGGCCCGCGACCTCTACCGGATGCGAGAAATAGGGGTCCCCGCTGGCGCGCTTCTGCGTTCCGTGCTTCTGGACGGTAAAGACGTAAGCGCGGTTGAGCATCGCCTCGTCCGCTTGCGGATCATAGGCGAGAACACGTTCGACAAGTTCGTACTGGCGGAGCATCTGCCCCTAGATGGAGGCAGAAGCGCAGGCAGGGCAAGGGGGAAACCTGCGTAAATTCGAATGATTTGCCGGCTCAGCGAATTATCGGAACCGTACCGCTGCCTTCGGGCAACAGGCCAGAAAGGCGCGGATCGGCGAAAACCTCGACATAGCGCGCATAGGGCACGAACCCCTGCGACTGGTAGAAGCCCGGCGCGCGCGGATCGTCGAGCGTGCAGGTGTGAACCCAGACCCGTTCGACGCCTGGAGCCCACGCCATCTGCAGCGCGCGGCGCATCAGCCACTTGCCAAGGCCCTTGCCGGTCGCGCCGGGAATCAGACCGAAGAAGGCAATCTCGCACTCGCCTTCCACCCGAAAATCCAGCTCGAGCATGCCTACCTCGACACGGGCCCGGTCGACCACGGCGAACACCTGCACGTGCGGATCGTGAATGATATCGGAAAGTTCGACATCGTTCTTCGCAAGCCGCGACCACCACAACCACGGCGCACCGACGCGCTTGTAGAGCAGGCGGTACTTCTCGGGCGCGCAGTCCTTCCAGCGGACAAGCTGGACCGGCACATCGCCCTCGGGCGTCAGTCGGCGCAGTCCCTCTGGCGGAGCAAGCATTTCCAGCGCTGTTACGACGCAGGCGAGTTGGTCTTTGCCAACCGCATGCAAACCGGCACTCAACTTTAAACCACACGACGAAATCATATGATGCTCATTGCCGACCGCCTGTTAAATCGCAACGGTTGGACCGAAGATTACCGCACGCCCATTACTGTTCCGGCGAAAGTCAGGTCATACACTCCGCCGCGTCCATGTTGATAACGGAATGCGTAGCCGAATTCCCGTCGCCCAGGACCGAAAAATATGCCGTAAGCACCACCGGATCCGGAGCTGGAAGTCGGGGAATTACTATCAAACACGAGGTCAGTACTAAAATACATACTGGGCGCGGCACCGCTTAGGCCTGCAGTATAGCGAAGAGGCCCAAATGAGATGGTTTTCCCGTCAGAACGTTTGCCGCGAACCGTAAGGTTTGAAATCATCTGCTGCTGGTCGAGGTCGACGGTCATATCGACGTCGGCGTCGGTAATCGCATAAGCCTCGACCGTGCCGGATCGGTAATCATAAATGCGACCCTTGACTGCAAACCGGCTAAAGGTTGCCACCCTTTCCAACTGAGGATCGTCATCCCGCGAAGGCACCCCGAAAACACAGTAAATGTGGCCATTTGCCGTACTTTTTACTTTTTCTGCGAGCACCAGGCGTCGACTGTATTGAAACCGCGCAGACGGATTTTCGATCGAAAGAACAGCGCGGTGGTCTTCGAAAGCTGCATCGTAGTCGACTGAGGTATCAGTCCTGCTCACAAGATCGGACGATCCGAAGACGTATGGGCCTGTCTTACCTGCATTCACATGGTAAAACCTATACGTGCTGCTGGATTCAAAGTACGTCAAAGGCGCAGAATATTCGTACAAGACGGAAAATTGGGGCGACGGGGCCCCCATTGCGCCTCCACCTCTGAAACCCGTGCAGCCGGCACGATACTGTCGATCACCTGAGAGTTGCTGGAATGTCAGGTAAGAGCTGCTCGTGGGGCTGGGCGTGGGCGTTGGGCTTGGAGACGGCGTGGGGCTTGGCGAAGGTGTTGGTGACGGCGTGGGAGCGGGCGAAGGCGCAGGCGTGGTTGGCACAGTCACAGGTGCGCCACCATCTCCGGACCCGCCGCCGCACGAGGCCAGAAATGCAAAAGCCAGCGTCAACGATACATTACGAACCATGATTCCCCCCAACTGTGCACAACACGTAGCGGGAGAAACGATAATTCAACAATCGAATTCTTGCCGAATTGGCGGGAATAATTTTAGCTCCACATCGCTTCGGGCGGGAGGCTCATCAGGATCGCATCAATATTTCCGCCGGTCTTGAGGCCGAACAGCGTGCCGCGGTCCCAGACGAGGTTGAATTCGGCGTAGCGGCCGCGATACTGCAACTGCTGGAGCTTTTCGGCGTCGTTGAAGGGCGTGTTCAGCCGGCGGCGGACCAGCTTGGGAAAGACACCGAGGAACGCCTCGCCCACATCGCGGGTGAACGCGAAGTTGGCCTCGAAGCCTGCGTCGTCGGCGCATTCGAGGTGATCGTAGAAAATCCCGCCGACGCCGCGATGGACCTTGCGGTGCGGGATGTAGAAGTAGTCGTCCGCCCACTTCTTGAACTTCGGGTAGTATTCGGGATCGTGGGCATCGCACGCAGCCTTGTACTCCGCGTGGAAGTCCGCCGTATCTTCTTCATAGGGGATCGGTGGATTGAGATCGCCGCCGCCGCCGAACCAGGCCTTGCTGGTGGTGAGGAAACGCGTGTTCATATGGACGGCGGGCACATGCGGGTTGGCCATGTGCGCGACCAGGCTGATGCCGGTGGCGGTGAAGCCGGGCGTTTCCGCGCTTGCGCCGTTGATCGTGCCGGCAAACTCCTTCGAGAATTCGCCCTGCACGGTCGAGACGTTCACGCCGACCTTCTCGAAGATCCTGCCCTTCATCAGGCCCTGGACGCCGCCTCCGCCATTCTCGACCGCTTCGCCATCGACTTCACGGTTCCACGGCGTAAAGGTGAAGCTGGCGTCGGAGCCCGCTTCGCGCTCGATCGCTTCGAATGCGGCGCAGATGCGATCCCGCAGGGATTCGAACCAGGCGCGGGCGCGGGCGGTGTGATCGGTCCAGTCGATCGTGATCGTTTCGGTCATGGCAGCGGCACTTGCCAAGGGAAACGCCATCCGGCAAGGGGAAGTCATGGTTCCCTTTTCGTTCGCAGATCAGGAGTTTCGGCTGGGCGCGTCCAGAGCCTTGTTCTGGGCCGAGGAAAACGCGCTGCTGGTGGCCGATCTGCATCTCGAAAAGGCGAGCTTCTTTGCCCGCCACGGCCAGATGCTCCCACCTTATGACAGCCGCGCGACGCTCGAGAGGCTGGCAGGGGCCCTTCGCGAGACAGGTGCGCGGCGCGTGTTCTGCCTTGGCGACTCCTTTCACGACTCGGGCGGAGTCGACCGGCTCGAGCCCCATGCAGCGGGCATGCTGGATGCCCTGACCCGCGCCACCGACTGGGTCTGGATCACCGGAAACCACGACGAGGATGCCCGCGCCCCCGGCGGAACAATCGTCGACGAGCTTGCCGTGGGCGGTTTTTCGCTGCGCCATATTGCGCGAAAAGGTGCGCCCGGTGCCGAGATTTCAGGTCACTTCCATCCCAAGATGCGCGTCCATGTGAAAGGCCGGTCGATCGCCCGAGCCTGCGCGGTGGCGAGCGAAAACCGCCTGATCCTGCCAGCTTTCGGCGCGTTGACCGGCGGGATGGACGCAGGTGACCCGGCGATCCTCGGGGCCTTGCAGCCCGCGCGGGCGATCGATGCGATTGTCCCGGCCGGAGAGCGGCTTGCCCGCTTTGCGCTGTGGCGTGCGGCTGCCTGATCGCGTGCCATCGGGATCAGTCGCAATGCGCGCTTTATCTGGCCGCGCATTGTGATATGAGCGCGCCAACCGTATATTCGTTTAAACTGCAGGAGAAAGCACAATAGCTCCCCCACCCCGGCGCAGCATGGCGCCCCCCGTCAAGAGCGGGCCTCGCTTCAACCAGATGATCAACGTGCCCAAGGTGCGCGTGATTGACGAGAATGGCGAGAACCTGGGTGTAATGTACACCCGCGAAGCGATCGATCAGGCAGCCGAAGTCGGCCTCGATCTCGTCGAAGTTTCGCCCACGGCCGATCCGCCGGTCTGCAAGTTCCTCGATGTGGGCAAGTTCCGCTACGAGGCGCAGAAGAAGGCTAACGCCGCCCGCAAGAGCCAGAAGACGCAGGAGATCAAGGAGATCAAGATGCGTCCGAACATCGATGACCACGATTACGAAACCAAGATGCGTAACGTGTTCCGGTTCATCGAAGATGGCGACAAGGTGAAGGTGACCCTGCGTTTTCGTGGGCGTGAGCTTTCGCACCAGCAGCTGGGCATGAACCTGCTGCGCAAGGTGCAGGACGACGTGGCGGAGATCGCCAAGGTCGAAGCTTTCCCGCGCATGGAAGGCCGCCAGATGCTGATGGTGCTCGCACCGAAGTAAGCGGATTGTCTTCGCTGACGGATTTGAGGGGCGCGCCGCGAGGTGCGCCCTTTTCCTTTTGTCTTCCCGGAAAAACGCTTCAGCGCTCCGAATTGTAATGTTCCGCAATTCACCCTGACAGGTGCACCGTCCACCGATTGCATCATGCCCGGATAGCCGCGCCGCGCGTTTCCCCGCCGGTTCGCCAATAAATCCAGGAGTTTTGCATGACGCCGTCTCTGAAAATCATCCCCGCCGTCGCCATCTTGGCCGGCTCGCTTGGCCTCGGTGGTTGCGCCACCAAGGGCTATGTCAATGAACAGATCGCCACGGTCAACCAGCGTATCGATGGCGTGGAAACCCGTCTTGCCGATACCGACGCCACCGCCAAGGCTGCTCGCGCCGAAGCGCAGGCTGCTGCCGCACAGTCGATGACCAACACGCAGCGCATCGACCAGATCAACGGCCGTGTCGACGGTGTCGAACAGCGAATGATGGAAGCGCAGCGCAAGCGTCCGCGCAACTAAACCCATTCGGGAACGCAGCTTCCGATTCAACCGTTTCTCCTGCGTCGGCATTTCCGCCGGCGCAGGATTTTGCTGAATGCGACAATCGATGAACCACGTTTTTCTGGTGCTGGCTGGTATCGCCTCCGCCCTTCCTGCCGTTGCACAGGCCGAGGATATACCGGCAGTTCCCGAAACGTCGCAGATGGTGCCGACCGAAACGGACCGATCGGAAGCTGCCACCCGCGTGATCGACTGGGTTTCCTCGGCGCGCGACAACGGTCGCCTGCCCTACATCGTCATCGACAAGCAGTCGGCAGCGATGTTCCTGTTCGATGCCAAGGGCAAGCAGCTGGCCAAGGCGCCGGTCCTGCTCGGTATCGCGTTGGGAGACGATGCAACGCCGGGCATCGGAACGAAGAACCTATCCGAGATCGGCCCTGCCGAGAAAACCACCCCAGCCGGGCGCTTCCTTGCCAAGTACGGTGTTGCCGCAGGCAAGCAGAAGGTCCTCTGGGTCGATTACGCCACCTCGGTTGCGATCCACACCATTCCCACGGGCAAACCCAGGGAACAGCGCGTCAAGCGTATGCTTTCCGAAAGCGCCGAGGACAACCGGATCACGTTTGGTTGTATCAACGTGCCCAAGGCCGCCTACGCCAAGGTCCAGCAGCAGTTCGGCAAGAAGGGCGGTTACGTCTACATCATGCCGGACGTGAAGCCGGTAGAAGACGTGTTCCCCCGCTTGCTGGTCCAGCCTTTCCAGAACCGCTGACGCCCACGCCCTTTCGCTTTCCGCGCAGCCTCTGCTAGGCAGTCGGCGGGACGATTGGGGAGCAGGGCAATAGTGATCGACGCACGCAGGATCGGACTGATTGCCGGGCCGCTGGGGTTCATCGTGACCCTGATGGCTGCGCCACCTGCTGGCATGCCCGATGCGGCGTGGAGCGCGGCGGGTCTTGTATGGTGGATGGCCGCCTGGTGGATGACCGAGGCAATGCCGCTTTCGGCGACCGCGTTCCTCCCGTTCCTCGTCTTGCCGCTGACAGGCGTCGCTGACGCCAACAAGACCGCCTCGGCCTATTATTCGCCGATCATGTTCCTCTTCGTCGGCGGCGCGTTCCTTGCGCTCGCCATCGAACGGACCGGGCTCCATCGGCGACTGGCGCTGTTCATCATGGGGCTTGCGGGTGCCCGGCCCGGACAGTTGCTGCTCGGCGTGATGGCCGCAACTGCTGTCCTTTCCAGCTTCATTTCAAACACGTCCACCGCGCTGATCATGATGCCGATGGCGCTTGCCATGCTCTCGGCAGGTGGCGTCCGCCAGGACGACACCTCGGGGATGGCCGGGGCCCTGCCAATGGGCATCGCCTTTGCCGCCTCGATCGGAGGCCTCGCGACCATGATCGGCACGCCGACCAACGCGATCGCGGCGGGGCTAATTGAGAAGGCCCTGGGCACAAAGATCACGTTCCTTGTCTGGGCGATGTACGGCGTGCCGATCGTGCTGATCGCCGTGCCGCTGGCTGCATGGATCATCGCTCGCGTGCAGAAGCTTGATGCCGACGCTTTCGATCCGGTCGCTGCGCGCGAAGCTATCGGCCACTCGGTGCGCTGGACCATACCGGAAAAACGCCTGATGCCGGTCGTGATCCTCGCGTTTCTGGCGTGGGTCATGCAGCCGCTGCTCGAGGGCGCGTTTCCCAAGGGTGGTCTGACCGACGGCACGATCGCTGCGGCAGCGGGCCTGATCCTGTTCATCCTGCCCGATGGCACGGGCCGCCCGATGCTGACCTGGCCCGAAGCCAACCGCGCGCCGTGGGACGTGGTACTAATGTTCGGCGGCGGGCTTGCCATGGCGATGGGTATGACCGAATCCGGGCTGACCAAATGGATGGGCGAGATGCTCCTTCCGCTGGCCCATGTGCCGCTGCCGGTCGTCGCGCTGGTGCTGGTGGCTTTCGTCATCCTCGTCACCGAGTTTGCCAGCAACATAGCGGCTGCCAGCGGGATCATGCCGGTCGTCGCTGCGCTGGTCGCCGCGCTCGGGGCCGACCCGATCCTGCTTGCCCTGCCCGCCGCCTTTGCAGCGACGTGGGGCTTCATGTTGCCCGCAGGAACCGGCCCGAATGCGCTCGCTTGGGCCACGGGGCACTGCTCGATGCGATCGATGATCAAGGCCGGCCTCGCGCTCGACGTCGTCGGCGTTTTCCTCCTCGTTGGCGTCGTGTGGCTGGTTACCGCCCTGCAACATTCGGTCTAGGTATAATGCCGTTATTTTCGCTTCCCGAGTGACGGCAATCCGGTCTAGATTATGTGCAAGGGCCTCCCGCTGAATCGCGATTTTCGCAAGCTGTGCAGCAACGCACAGTGATTCAGACAGAAAGAGGCGAAAGCGTGGTCGCACAGTCTTTCGTCTGTCTTTCCTGGGGAGTTTGCCGTGCGTGGCATGATCAAGACATTGCTGGCAGGAGGAGCCGGCGCTGCTGGCCTCGCCGCGCTGATGCTGGTGCCGACAGGGGTGGCCGAAAGCGCGGACCATCTCGACCCGCCCGGCCGCACCGACGGCGGCGTTGACGCAACGCCCGACATTCCGGCTGATATCGCCGACGTCTTCGCTTGGCACTCCAATGGCACCACCAAGATCGCGATGACCTTTGCCGGCCCCGTCTCGGCCGCCGGGACTACGCCGCTCTATTATGACCGCGACGTTCTCTACAAGATCAACATCTCGACGCGCGAACCGGCCAGCACGCCCGAGTTCACCATCAAGTACCGCTTCGGCAAGGGTTCGGGCGAGAAGGAATGGGGCGTGCGGATCGAGGGCATCCCCGGCGTTACCGGAGCGGTCGAAGGTCCGGTCGAGACCAATCTCGAGAAGGACGGGGTCAAGGTCCGCGTTGGCCTGTTCGACGAGCCATTCTTCTTCGACCTGATCGGTTTTCGCGAAACGCGCTCGTCCGGAACATTGCGCATCCGCAATGACCGCAATTTCTTCGACGGCCAGAACGACACCGCAATCGTGCTCGAAATCCCCGATGACAAGCTAGGCACCGGGGTAACCAACCTTGGCCTGTGGGGCCAGACCGCGCGCTTCGGAGGAAACATCTGATGACGCTTCAGCCGATCTCGCGCCTGCGCGCCCTCGCAATTGCCACTCCGTTGGCCCTGGCCCTGTCCCTTACCGCCTGTGGCGAAGATGGTGCCGGCAGCACGGTCGTGGTGCCCGCTCCCCAGCCGAGCACAACCTCGACCGCAACGCCGACGCCGACCGCGACTTCGCTCAGCTACAATTCGACCAATTGCTTCACCCAGGCGATTCAGGGGCAGAACGGCGCAAGCCTCAAGTCGTTCATTATTCCGGACACGCTCAAGCTCGACCTCACCCGGTCGACGCGGTTCCCCAACGGCCGCCACCCGTCGGACCCGGTCGTCGATATCCTGCTGGCAACGCTGCTTCTCGACATGAGCGTGACCGGTCAGGGACCGAACACTTTGGCCAACGTTCCGCTCGATCCTCCGGGCAACGACAAGTTTTTCCTGCTGACGTTCCCGTTCCTGGCGACGCCGAATGGTACGCCGCAAGTGGCTTCGGGAACGGGTACGAACTTCAACTTCCGCACCGATCCCGATTCTGCCTATGTCAGTGTCGATCGCATGGGCAACCCGGCCATCGCCACGGCGCTGGTCAGCTCGTCCATGAAGGTTGCCTACAACGACGACACGCCAGCGGGCGATGCCACCAACGAGAAATACTTCGAGGAATACGAGCACGAACTCGACAAGTTGTTCGGCCTGATAGGCGACGATGTCGAAAGCCTCGGCCTCAAGATCTGCGCAAGCAAGACGACGACCTGAGCGGAAAGCGGACGGCCGAACCATGAGGAGCAAGCAGCGCGGCGCGCGCTGGCCCTGGCTGCTGCTGGCTGCCGTGCTGCTCGTGAGTGCAGTCGCGATTGCCTACGACAAATGGCAATCGCGGCAGGGCCCACCCGATCCGCTGCCAAGCGAGATCGCTCCGTGGTTCGGCCCGCGCAGCCAGATCGAGCTTGAACAGGCCGCGAATGTCGGCGTCGACGGCGCACGCGCGCGCCTCGCGCTCGCCTCGGACGAATGGCTGCGCCAGGAAATGCTGGCGCGCGCGCTCGTCAAGCGCTTCCGCGCCAGTGGCAGCTATGCCGATCTGGCCGAGGCCGACGCATTGCTCGATAAAGGCATGGCCGGGTCGCCTGCCCCTGCCGGCCCCAGTCTGAGCCGCGCGGAAACGTCGCTGCTGCTCCACAGGCTCGATGCGGCGGAAAAGGGCCTCGCCCGCTTTTTTGCGCAAGTGGGTGAACCCGACGCCGAAGAATCCGCCGGTGCATGGAGCATCAAGGGCGACATCTCGTTCCAGCGCGGCGACATGAAAGCTGCGCGCCTCGCGTATGTGCGCGCAGAGGAATACGACAACAATGCCGCCGTCGCCTTGCGTCAGTCGATGCTGGCGCTGCGCAGCGGGGATGCCGACCTCGCCCGCCGAAGGGTCAACGCAATCCTGCGCGCGCCCAGGCTAAACCGATCGGTAAATTCGCTGGTAGCCTTGCAGCGCGCCACGATCGCCTATGGCGCGGGCGACTGGAAGGCAGCCGGCGAATGGTCGCGCTTTGCCGACAGGTTCTTTCCCGGCAATCCGCTCGCACAAGCCTATGTCGCGCAGCAGCACGCTGTCGAGGGCGATATCAACGGCGCGGTTGCGCGCTATGAAGCGATCCTTGCAAAAGCGCCCTTGCCCGAAGTGATGGATGCCCTCTCCTTCACCCTGCGGCTTGCAGGTCGTGGCGATGAAAGCCGGGCCTGGGCGGCGCGTGCCTCTCCGCTCTGGGCCGAGCGCTATCGGTTGCTCCCCGAGGCCGCCGCCGCGCATCTGGTCGAACACGAACTGGCGCTTGGCGATCCTGCCCGCGCCTTGCCGATCGCCCGCGCCGATGCAGCGCGCCGACCGCACGGGGCCACCCTCCTGCTCCTTGCCCGCGCGCAACTGCTGACCGGTGATGCTAAAGGCGGGATCGCCACGCTGGAACGCGCCGAGGCGACGGGATGGCGCAGCAGCGGGCTTTACCTTGCGCTTGCCGACGCGCACACCGCGCTGGGCGATGAAGGGGCAGCCGACGATGCGCGGGAGGAAGCGCTTGATCTCAATCCCAGGGCGACCGACCCGGCGGCGCGTTTCATCTGGTTCGGCCACGATTGAACGCCTGATCCGCGCCGCCCTGACGATGTTGCTGTCACTCGCAGCAGCGCCCGCCCTTGCCCACCTGACGCCCAATTCGGAAATCCGCCTTTCGTTCGCGCCGGGCGCGGTCACCGCCGATGTGGTCGTGCCTCAGGCCGAGTTCGCCTACGCCACCGGCCTTGCCACCGACAATTTGACGGCCAGTCTCGCCAAGGCAAAGGCGCGCGTGGTGTCGGACATGGCGGTGCTGGCGCCCGATGGCAGGCCATGGAGCATCAGCGTGGATCGCATCGCGTTCGAGCAAATCGCAGGTCCGCCCGACCTTCACCTCAACCTCACGCTCACCGCGCCTCCCGGCGCGTCGGACCGTGTGCTGCGCTGGCAGTGGCACTTGGTAACGCGTGAGGCGCCCAGCCATTTCGCGCTGCTGGTGATCGAGGGCGATCTGGCCGGCGGTGTCAAAGCCAGGCGCGAGATGGTCGGCGCGCTCACCGCGACCCGCAGCGAACTGGTGGTCGATCGCGGCCACGCCAGCTCCGCCCGCCTGTTCGCCAATGCTTTCGTGCTCGGCGCGCATCATATCGCGCAAGGCTACGACCACCTATTGTTCCTGCTGGCGCTGCTGCTGCCCGCACCACTGCTTGCTGCCTCCAGACGCTGGACCTTGCCTCGCAGCCGCAGAGCCACGTTCAAGGGCCTTGCCTGGATCGTGACCGCGTTCACGCTCGGCCATTCGACAACGCTGATCCTTGCCGCTTTCCTCGGCCTGCGTCTTCCGGCCCAACCGGTCGAGGTCGGGATCGCGTTCTCGGTGCTGATCTCGGCAATCCACGCCGCGCGGCCTCTGTTTCCGGGCCGCGAGCCGCTGGTCGCCGGTGCCTTCGGCCTTGTCCACGGGCTCGCCTTTGCGACATTGGTCTGCAATTTCGGCCTGGGCGCAGTGACGCGAGTGACAGCGATCCTCGCTTTCAATCTGGGCATCGAGGCCGTCCAACTCGTTGTCGTGCTGGTTACTGTGCCGCCTCTGATCGCACTCGCGCACTGGCGGCATGGTGCGCGAGTGCGCGTCACACTCGCGGGATGCACTGCGCTTGCCGCCATTGTCTGGCTCGTGCAGCGGCTCGGGCTTTCCTGAACTGGACAAGTCCGCGCTCCCCCCTCTAGGACCTTCGTTGAAGGGGGCATCATGGAACCGGAAGGCGATCTGTCGGCATTTGGTCAAGGCGCGAATTCCGTGCTTGGCTCGCCACTGCGCATGCTCACCGGCACCTTGGTCTACGAGCTTGCCGTATTCGTCGTCTCGACCTGCGGATTCCTTGCTGCGGGTTGGCCGCTGGGCGACGCCGCCTACATGGTCCTTTTGACGATATTCTCGGTCGGCTATGGCGAGATCCGGCCGGTCGACACCACGTTCCTGCGCATCTGGACCAGCGGAACGATCATTCTGGGCTGTACCGGCATGATCGTGCTGACCGGTGCGCTGGTGCAAGTCTTCACCCTTTTCCAATTCCGTCGCCTGCTGGGGTTCGATCGCATGATTTCCGAAATCGAGAAGCTGGACGGCCACGTCATCATCTGCGGTTATGGCCGCATCGGCGTGCAACTGGCCAAGGCCATGACCGAGGCCAAGCGCCCTTTCCTGATCCTCGAGCGTGACCATGCCAAGGCCGAGGACGCCAAGGCGCAGGGCTTCCTGTGCATGGTCGGTGAGGCGACTCACGAGGAAACGCTCAAATCGGCAGGGATTGCCCGTGCCAAGGTTCTGGCAACCGTCCTGCCCGATGATGCCGCCAACGTCTTCATCACGCTCTCTGCCCGCAACCTGAATCCGGGGATCGAGATCATCGCGCGAGGCGAAGCCCCGACGACCGAGAACAAGCTGTTCCACGCTGGCGCAGACAAGGTGGTGATGCCGACACACATCGGCGCTGAACGGATCGTCGAGATGATCCTCTATCCTGCAACCGGTAACGTGCTCGGCGAGGAAGGCGACATCGGCACGGTACGCCGCAACCTCCACGACTTCGGGCTCGACCTCGAGGTCGTCGAGGCGCTTCCGGGCGGCGCGCTGACCGGCGAGACCGTGGGCGAGGCCGAGCGGCGCGGCAACGGCGCGTTTTTCGTCGTTCAGATCGAGCGTGCAAACGGCCAGTCGATCCAGCACCCCGGCGAAGACGTCACCATCGAGGACGGCGACCGGATCATGCTCGTCGTGCGCGGCAGCCGTCTCTCGGCAGGGGCCGTGTTCAGCGCCACGAAGGCGCCCGTGAAGCACGGGCGCACCTTCGTGTCGTGACTATTATCCGTGCGCGCCGAAGTAGTTGGCGATGGCTACGGCAATACGGATGTTCAGCGAATGAGCCCGTTCGATCGGATCGATGAACCGGGCGCGGATCGCACCGTAGTCCTCGCCGCGATGATCAGGATAGTCAGTCGCCTCGTCGACCGCGAAATCGGTGATCTCGGGCTCGATAACCGGATAGGCACGGCGCAGTTGCGCCAGCGCATCGTCGACGCGCAATGACAGCACCATTTCGAGCACGTCCTCGCGGCTGACGTCGTTCGAGCGCGCAAACGGCGGAACCTGCACCGCACGGATGAACATGTGCATCAGCAGGGCAAGACGCACCGATTGCAACAGTCCGATGCTTCGGCGGTCCGCATCCTGCACCGGATCGCGGCCTTCCTTGTGGCCCGGCACGAGCGAAAGCAGCCGGTGCAACTTCATCCAGTCCACACGCAACCGCGAAGTCAGGCGGCGGAACACGCCGGATCGGTCATCCTTGGTCAGGTATTCGGCAAGAGCGAGGCAAGACCCTTCAAGCGCGGTCTCGGTGCCGCGATAAGGTCGGCTTGCCCAATAAGCCGAATTGAACAGCTCGCCATGCGCCGCCACGGTCTTGATCGAGGCAAGGCCATTGGCTGCCCGCAGCAGGCGTACAAGCTGGTTACCGCGATCGGACCGGCCAAGCAGTTCGGCGACCGATTCCATCTCCTCGCCTGCAGCCGTGCCCGCGCCCGCGATCACGTTCACTGGATAACCGATCTGCTGGAGAATGGCGTTGTGCGGGATCGCACGGATCTGGCGCAGGCTCATCGTGCGGTCGGCGCCAATGTCGGACTGACGGCGCGAAACGCGGCTGCCTGTGGCCTTGAGCAACCCAAGTCCGAAAGCGGTCAGCGCGCGCGAATAGGTCGCGCTTTCCAGATGCTCGCGCTGGACGCGACGGATCGAGCGATAAAAGTCCAGGCTGAGGTCGGTGCGGTCGTAGAACGGATCCTTCTCGCCATTGGCGGGAATTTCGGCCTCGGCTTCGGCGATGCGGGTGAGCGTTGCAAGCGCAAGCTCGTCGTTGCGGAAGAACAGGTAGCCGTCCCCGCCCTGGAAACTGGCCTCGGGCTCGATCACGATGCCGGCCTTGGCGAAGCGCCCGCGCGCCCAACGCGAAAGCGGCCAGGTCAGGCGGTCGGCAAAGCCCGATGGATGCGCGCCACGCCCCATCGATTCGCCGTGGGTATCGAAGATCAGCGCGGCGACATCGGTCAGTCCATTGGCCTTCATCGCCTCGGCCAGACGGCCCTGCAGACGTTCGATTGCCAGCGCTGCGGGCAACTGGCCCATGAAGCGCCCGGCATCTGAAAAGCCGGTCTGGATCGACACGCGGCCACGGCGGCGTGCATAAGCGCGATAGGATTCCTCGGCGAGCAGCGCCTCGAGGAAACGGCCCCCGTGTTCGAGCGCGGTTTCGGTCTCGAACAGGGGCGAGACGTCAACTTTGTCCTCGATCCCGAACAGGCGCGCAAAGTAGAGCGCTGCCAGCACGGTCTGCGGCTGCTCGCACTCCGCAATCAGCATGCGGATCGGTGCGTCGGCGTCGATGTGCTGGAGCATCTTTGCCATGACGAGGAATTGACGCATCGCCGTGCTCGTCTCGATTGCCAGCGCGCCGAAGTTGACGCGCAGCGGCCGCACTTCCTCGAGCAGTTCGCGCAGCTTTGAAAGCGCGCTCTTGCTGCCGAGATCAAGCGTGCCATCAGGGTCGATCCGGCGACGCAGCGCGTTGTGCAACTGCGAGGCGTTGACGCGGAAGTGAATCCAGCCAATGCCCAGCCCGTCGGCGCGCATCGCGGCGGCTAGCGTCGCCAGCGGGATTGCCTTGTCCTCGGCGGCGGTGTGCACTTCCCGTTCCAACGCCTCGATCAGCGGGGCAAGGCTGAGCAGCTTGGCCGGATCATCGGCAGACAGGCGGTTGGCAGCCGCCGCAAGGTCGTCGGTCTCCGCGAGGTTCGATGAGAAAAGCTCGGCCATGTCGGCCGAG
This sequence comes from Novosphingobium sp. HNCC26DJ243, assembly GCF_057180545.1. Classification (NCBI taxonomy): domain Bacteria; kingdom Pseudomonadati; phylum Pseudomonadota; class Alphaproteobacteria; order Sphingomonadales; family Sphingomonadaceae; genus Novosphingobium; species Novosphingobium sp. HNCC26DJ243. The sequence goes on from NZ_JBXUGN010000001.1 coordinate 795,206, forward strand.
TGGGCCTGTGCTGCGTCGAGCGTGGCAAGTAACCCGTGGCCTTCATCGATGGCGCGCAGGGCGGTGGCGTAGCTAGCCAGACGTCGCGCCTTCTCGCGCAGGCGGAATGCGATGGATGTGGTCCAGCCGATGTCCGTGCGCCCGTCCATGTCGTAGCCGACCCAGGTCGCGAAGCGGAACGGCAGCGGGCGGAAATCCAGCCACCGCCCCGGCCAGCGCTGACGGGCATGGGCAAGCAAGGCGGCGTTGATGCGGTCACGCGCTTCAGCCGCACGCTCAATCGCGGCGCAAACCTCCACATGCTCGAAATCGAGCGTGATCTTGGGGCCGACCGACGGCACCGTGCAGACGGTCGAGGCCTGCGGATCGTCCTGCAGGGCCGCCGTCGCGACCGCGTCGGACTGCGCGGGGCTCAACAGGAAAGTCGGGTGCGCGGTGAACACTGCATGGAGCAGCGGCTTCTCCCATCGCGCGCGAAACTCGGAAAAGCCCGCTTCCTCGGGATTGAGCGAGGCGATGCGCAACAGGTTGTCGGCGCCCACAGTCGGTGCGATCAGTCGGCGCAAGCGCACGGCGCGGCTCTGCAGCGCCTCGCACTCAAGCTCCGCGACCAGACCGTCGATGTCGTCGAGATCCATCGCGCCGCCCTCAAGCTGGCGCGAAAGATCATGGCTCAACTGGAAAACCGGGTTGAACAGCGGCGTTTCGGCCGTCCGCTCATGGAGTTTCTGCAACCTGGCCCTGAGCTTGGCGACCGTCTTCATGTCCGCTGATTTCCCCTGCTTGTCTTACTGCCCCAGCGCAAAAGCTTCGCGCGCCGCAGCTTCGATGGCGGCCTCGTCGGGCTCGCCCTTGCCGACGACCCAGCTTCCGCCAACGCAGAGCACCGGATCGAAGCCCAGCCATTCGGGTGCCGTCGCGGCCGAGATCCCCCCGGTCGGGCAGAAACGGCATTGGTAGAACGGCGCGGCGAGGGCCTTGAGCGCAGGCAGTCCGCCCGAGGTCGACGCCGGGAAGAACTTGAAGTGCTGGAGCCCGAGATCCATGCCGCGCATGATGTCTCCGGCCGAGGCGATACCCGGCAGGAAGGGAATGCCTGAAGCCACCGCGGCCTTTCCGAGATTGTCGGTCAGACCGGGCGAGACGATGAATTCCGCGCCGGCATCAATCGCGGCCTTGAGTTCATCGGGATTGGTGACCGTGCCTGCGCCGACGATGGCGCCATCAACGGCCTTCATCGCATGGATCACGTCGAGCGCGGCGGGCGTGCGCAGCGTCACCTCGAGCACGCGCAAGCCACCCTTGACCAAGGCGCGGGCGATGGGAAGCGCATGATCGACGTTCTCGACGACCAGCACCGGAATGACCGGCGCAGTGCGCATGATGGTTTCAATCGGCTTCATGGCGTCTCCCTTGCGCATACCGCTGGACGCGCAGGTCAGTGCGCATTCCCGTGGATGCTTGGCTTAACGCGAGTCAGCCTTATTGTGCACCTGCTAAGGCGGGGTGCATAGCTATTCTTCGGTCATACCGCCGAACTGAACTGCTTCGACCCGCCACGATAAGCGTCGAATACCGCCGCAACCGAGCGTGCATACGGCTCGCTGCCCGCCAGCAGCTCGAGCGAGGACCCGGTCAGGCGGGCCAGCCCCCGGGTGATGAAGGGTTCGAGACGATCGCGGTTGATGGCCAGCAGATCGGCATCGACAAGGGCGCCCCCACGGCAAAGCAGGTCGTTGATGATCTGGCCACGCCGCCGGTCTTCGACCGTCCGCACCACGCCCTTGCGTCCCGTCAGCTTGTCGGACCCGAGCAGCATGCGATAACGCCCCGCGTTCTTTTCGTTCTGCACGTAGACGTCGGTAAACTCGCTGATCGACGACACGCCAAGGCCGATCAGGTCAGGCACCTGATCGTCGGTAAAGCCCTGGAAATTGCGACGAAGGGTGCCCCCCGCAGCCGCAAGGGCAAGATCGTCTTCCGGCATGGCGAAGTGATCGAAGCCGACAGCATTGTAGCCCGCGCCAACCAGCCGTGCGTGGCCTTCTGCGGCCATGCGAAACCGCGCTCGCTGATCGGGCAATTCACTGGCGTCGATGCGCTTCTGGCGCGGGATCATGTGCGGAACGTGAGCATAACCGAACAGCGCGATGCGGTCCGCGCCCATCGCCACCGACTGATCGAGCGTATTGGCCAGAACCGCATCGTCCTGGAACGGCAGGCCATACATTAGATCGAAGTTGATCGAATCGATGCCTGCTCGGCGCAGGCCTGCAACCGCCCGCTCGATGTCCTCGCGAGGCTGGACGCGCCCGATGGCCGCCTGCACCTTCGGATCGAGCGTCTGGACGCCGAGGCTGGCCTTGATCACCCCGGTCCCGCGAATGGCAATCAACCAGTCCTGTTCGAGCGTGCGCGGATCGAGTTCGATGGAAATGACAGGCCGCGCGAGGCGGAAATTGACCGTCAGCCGATCGATCAGCCGCACGAAGTCGGTCGGCTTGATCGCGTTCGGGCTGCCACCGCCGAACGCGATGCGCGAGATGCGCACCGAGGAATGCAGATTGCGCGCAACCAGCTCGATCTCGTGATGAAGCGCTTCAAGATAGGCGGCGAGGCGCTGGGTCTTGTTGGAAGCGCCGGTGTTGCATCCGCAGTACCAGCAGATTTCCTGGCAATAGGGAATGTGCAGGTAGAGCGACACCGGGCCGCGCAGGGCCTGCAAGGCGGCCTGCTGGCGCTCCTCGAAGCTTTCCTCAACGAACTCGGCCGCCGTCGGATAGCTGGTGTAGCGCGGCACAGGGCGTTCGAGCAGTTCGGGGTAATAGGTCCAGTCCGCGAAAGTTTCGGTCCGGCTCAGCACTTCAGGCGACATCGGCGTCGTCCTCCTCGCCGCAACAGCTATCGGAGGAAAGGCGCTTGCGCATTGAGATATGGCAAACTTTGCAACAGGGTAGATTATTCCCGTCGCTCTTTCCCGGCAGGCGCAAGGGCACCATGCCGCCTGCCCCGCCGCATGAGGGAACCATAACGAAATGCGCCTGGACCGGCGCGGGGCTTGCCATCTGCACAAGCGCGAGCGGTGCCATGAACTTGATTAACCGGCTCACGGCGCGTCATCCTCTTCAATCAGGATCCGTGCTGCCGCGCCGTCGAGATCGCTGAATTGCCCGCGCCTGAGCGCCCAGAAGAACGATGCCAGTCCGAACAGGCCCATGCCCAGCGCGATAGGCAGCATGAAAGCGATTCCGTTCATCTGGTTTCTCGCGCAAGACGTAGCGAATTGGCCACGACAATCAGAGAACTGGTCGACATCGCGACAGCGGCGATCAACGGGGTGACCAGCCCTGCGATGGCCAGGGGCACGGCCAGCACGTTGTAGCCAATGGCGAGGACGAAGTTCTGTCGCACCACGCGCATCGTCGCGCGCGAGACGCGCACCGCCCGCGGAATCGCCAGCAACGATTCCCCGGTGAACACCATGTCCGCGGCCTGCCGCCCGACATCGCTCGCCGTGCCCGGTGCAATCGAGGCATCGGCCGCTGCCAGGGCCGGGCCATCGTTCAATCCATCGCCCGCCATCAGCACCTTGCGGCCGGCGCGCTGCAGCCGCTGGATAGCGTCCTGCTTTTCGGCGGGCGAAGCAGCGGCCTGCGCGGTCAGCCCGGTGGCGCGCGACACCGCGCCGACGGCGGGGACCGAATCTCCCGACAGGATCGACGCTTCGACCTGCAACGCGGCCAATTGCGCCAAGGCCACCTCGGCATCGGGCCGCAGACGATCGGCAAAGGCGATGACCCGTACCGGTCCGCCCTCGATCCGCAGCGCCGTCGCCATGCCCTGCGCCGAGGCGGGACGGCCGAGCGCGACGGCGATGCCGTTCCAGCGCGCAGTAACGCCCTGCCCCGCTTCCTCGCGAACGTCCTCAAGCGGCGCTGCGTGAACACCGCGGCTCCCGAGCGCCTGGACCAGCCCGAGCGAAAGCGGATGGCGGCTGTGGCTGGCAAGTGCGAGCGCGATCGAGGCTTCGGCGTCCGTAAGCGCGCCAATCGCCACCTCGTCGGGCACCGGGCGGCCAAGCGTCAACGTGCCGGTCTTGTCGAGCAGCAGGCGGTCAACTTCGGCCATGCGTTCGAGCGCTGAGCCGTCCTTTACCAGCACGCCGCGCTTCATCAGCGCGCCCGCCGCGACGACCTGGGCCACGGGGACCGCAAGCCCCAATGCGCAAGGGCAGGTAATGATCAGCACCGCAATCGCGATGACCAGCGACTGGTACACCCCTGCCCCGGCGATCATCCATCCGGCGAAGGTCAGCGCCGCCAGCGTATGCACGGCGGGCGCATAGAGCCGCGAAGCGCGGTCGGCAATGCGCACGTATTTCGAGCGCGATTGGCCGGCGACCTCCATCAACCGGGCAATCTCGGACAGGGCAGTATCGGGGCCAATTGCGGTGACGCGGACGTCAACGGGCAGATCGACGTTGAGCGTGCCGGCATGAACAGCGCTGCCCGGCGCGGCGTTCACCGGCGCGCTCTCGCCGGTCAGCAGCGATTGGTCGAAGCGGCTTTGTCCGCGCAGGACCTCGCCATCAGCGGCAAGGCGTTCACCCGCCGCCACACGCATGAGCATTCCCGGGCGCAGGGCCTTGGCATCGATCCAGCGGGTCGCGCCATCGGCTTCGATCACCATCGCGCCGCTGGCCGCCTGGCGCAGCAGCGCGTCGACGCCCGAGCGCGCACGGTCGCGCATCATGGCATCCAGCACGCGTCCCGCCAGCAGGAACATCAACAGCATCAGCACGCCGTCGAACCACGCCTCGGTCCCGCCGGTCAGCGTCTCGTAGAACGAAAGACCCGTGGCGATGGTCACGCCGATCGAAATCGGCACATCCATGTTGGTGCGGCCCTTGCGCAGCACCTTCCATGCCGATGCGAAGAACGGCCGGCCCGCGTAGACAATCGCCGGAACCCCGATGAGCGCCGAAATCCAGTGGAACAGCGAACGCGTGGTACCGTCCGCGCCCGACCAGACGCTGACCGACATCAGCATGACATTCATGCAGGCAAAGGCAGCCACGCCAAGCGGCGCCAGCAAGGGCTTTACCGCTGAAGCCTGCTCCGCCTCCGCTTCGCGCACCTGCGCGTCGAACCCGGTCGTGGCCAGCGCCCCGACCAGTGCCGGAAGCTCCACGGCGACACCATGAACAATCTCGACCGTGCGCGCGGTCAGGTTGGTGCGCGCCGATGCCACACCTTCCACGGCGGACAGCGCACGCTCGACCTTGCCCATGCACCCGGCGCAATGCATTCCCGGCACAGCCAAAATGGTATGCACTTGCGCCAAGGGCGCGTCATGCTTGCGGGCAGTTGCGCTCACAACACTTCTCCGACGGTGCGCCAGATCCTGCCGTCTGCCTCCACGGTCACGCGCAGGCGCCAGCGCCCAGCCTCAAGCGGTGCAGCGTAGATGCCAGGGGCCAGTTCGTGCATCGCCAAGAGGGTCTGCGGCCGCAGACCCAACGGATGCTCGGCAGTTGCCGTGATCGTGGCTGACGTGATCGGCTTGCCCGTATTGTCTGTCAGGCTGATCGCGGCGCGGCCGGCATTGTCACGCGCGAAATCGCCCCTCCAGCCCAGTGCTTTTTCGGCACTTGCTGCCTTGAGCCAGCCATTGAACTGCTGGCTCGCGACATAGGAATTGTCGACCACGACGCCGCCGAACGTCGAAGTGGCAAGGCGTGCCATCAGAACGTTTACCGAAATCACGACACCAAAGAAGGCAACGAATATCATCGCCATGTGCTTGCCCGTAAACGGGCGGATGCGACGCTGCTGGGTCACTCGCCTTCTCCTTCCTCGGAGTCTGGATGGGGGGTGCTGAATGTGGTTTCGCTGCGGTCAAGGCCGCCCTCGCGGTCCAGCGCGTTAAGCACGAACGCAAATTCGGCGGGCCCACGCTCACGGTCCCTTTCGACACGACGTCCGTCTTGTTCGCCCCTTGCCCGCTCGCGCACCGCGTAAACGCGAAGCCGCTGGGTGGTGTCGGCCGACACGCGAACCGTCAGGTCGCGCCTTGCCGCCCCCGCGTCCATTTCGTCGGTGAAGATCGCCCCGCCGTTCAGCCCGTCGAGCGATATCCGGAAAGTGCGCGGCCGCTCTTCCATATTGCGCAGCTTGAGCGTGTAGGCATTGCGCACCGTACCGTCCGAAAGCGTCACGTACTCGGGATTTCGGTCCTTCGCGACCGAGATATCGAGCCGCGCACGTTGACCCAGCGCGAACAGCAACGCCGCGCCGATGGCGGACCAGACGCCAAGGTAGATCAGCGTGCGCGGACGAAGGATCGTCTTCAGGATCGGGGCCGATGGTTCGCCCCGCTTTTCGCGCTCGGCATCGTCCAGCGTGCAGTAGTCGATCAATCCGCGCGGGCGGCCGACATCGGCCATGGCCTTGTCGCAGGCATCGATGCACAGCGCGCAGGTGATGCATCCGATCTGCGGCCCTTCGCGGATGTCGATGCCCGTCGGGCATACCGCGACGCACTGCAGGCAGTCGATGCAGTCACCCAGCGGGGTTGCGGCCTTCAGTGCCGCCTTGACGGAGCCACGCGGCTCGCCGCGCCAGTCCTTGTACGTGACGATCAGGCTCCTTTCGTCGAGCATCGCGGTCTGGATGCGCGGCCAGGGGCACATGTAGATGCAGACCTGCTCGCGCATGAAGCCGCCGAAAACGAACGTCGTCATCGTCAGGACGAACGTGGTGGCATAGGCGACAGGCGCTGCCGTGCCGCTCCAGAATTCGTGCTGCAGCGTCGGCGCGTCTGCGAAATAGAAAATCCATGCTCCGCCCGTGGCGAAGCTGATGACGAGGTAGATTCCCCACTTCAGCAGGCGCCTTGCGATCTTGCCGGTAGTCCAGGGAGCCTTCTGCAGCCGCAGTTGGGCGTTGCGGTCACCATCGATGAAGCGGTCGACATGCTGGAAAAGGTCGGTCCACACCGTCTGCGGGCAGGCATAGCCGCACCATGCGCGCCCCACCGCCGAAGTGACGAGAAACAGTCCGATCCCCGCCATGATCAGCAGACCTGCCACGAAATAGAATTCGTGCGGCCAGATTTCGATGTCGAACATGAAGAACCGCCGGTTCCCCATGTCGATCAGCACTGCCTGATCGGGCGCATAGGGTCCGCGGTCCCAGCGGATCCACGGGGTACCCCAGTAGACCGCCAGGCACACGGCCATGACCAACCACTTGAACCGCCGGAACGGCCCGTCGATGGCCTTGGGAAAGACCGACTTTCGCTTGGCGTAGAGGCCGATCTCGTTCGAATGGTCCGCGCTCAGCTTGGGATCGTGCGCAGTCATGACCGTGTTGTCCTGTCAGTTCGCTGCAGGTGCAGGGTCGGGAACAGGCAAAGCGGGAGCTTCCTCGCCGCCGCCCAGCGAGTGGACGTAAGTCGCCAGCATCTTGACCGTGACCGGATCGAGCCGGGTGCCCCATGACGGCATCACGCCGTAGCGGGCATTTGTGACCGTCTGGGTCAGCGCCTTGCGGTCACCACCGTAGAGCCAGATCGCATCGTCGAGCTTCGGCGCGCCCACCGCACGGTTGCCCTCCCCGTTCACGCCGTGGCAGACTACGCAGTTGGCGGCAAAGATCGCCGCGCCGCGCTGTGCCGAGGCACCGGGCTTTTCATCGCCGGCAATGGCCCGGACGTGGCTCACCACGTCCTGCACCTGCGCAGGAGTCAGGATGCCGTCGCGCCCGAAGGCGGGCATCTGGCTCATGCGCGTGGCATCGTCACCGGGCTGGCGCACGCCATTGACCAGCGTCTGGTGGATCGTGGAGATGTCGCCGCCCCACAGCCAGTCGTCGTCGTTGAGGTTGGGATAGCCTGCGCTGCCCGCCGCCCCGTTGCCGTGGCACTGGATGCAGTTGACCTTGAACGCGGCGCGGCCACCGTCGATCGCGGCACGGCGCAGGCGCGGATCGGCGGCGATCTGCTCGATCGAGGCCTTGTCGAGTTCGGCGAGCATGCCCGCCTTGCGCGAGGCCTCTTCCTTCATCTCGTGGTCGAGCTGGCCGCGGCTCGTCCAGCCGAACGTGCCGGCAGTCGCGCGGTCGAGCAGTGGCCAGGCGGGATAGACCACGCAATAGCCAATGGCGAACACGATGCAGGCGTAAAAGGACCATAGCCACCAGCGCGGCAGGGGATTGTTCAGTTCCTCGATGCCATCCCATTCGTGGCCGACGGTTTCGACGCCGGTTGCGTCATCGATGCGCTGTTTAGACATCGGCTTCGTCCTTGAAGATCGAGTTTTTGACTTCGCGGTTCAGCGGGTTTGCGCCGGGACGGAACGGCCAGAGCGAGAGGCCCAGGAAAATCCCCGTCATCACCACGAGACCCCAGCTGTCGGCGAGATGCCGCAGCATGTCGTAAGTGGAGTGTGCGCTCATCGCCCCTTCTCCTTGGCGAGCGCTTCCTGAGCCGCCGGAGCGTTGACGTCGACCAGCGTGCCGAGCATCTGCAGGTAGGCGACCAGCGCATCCATTTCGGTCAGGCGGTTGGGGTCCCCATCGAAATCGCGCGCCTGCGCCTTGGGATAGCGTCTCTTGAGATCGGTCGCGTCAGCGGCAGGATCGGCCTGCGTGCGCAGGTCCTCGTTCGCCTTTTCGATGGCATCCTTCGAATAGGGCACACCGACCTGGTAGAGCGTGCGCAGTTCGGCAGTCATGTCGCCCTGTTGCAAATCATGCTCGGCCAGATGTGCGTAAGTTGGCATGATCGATTCCGGCACGACCGCGCGCGGGTCTTTCAGGTGCTGGACGTGCCATTCATCGGAGTAGCGGTTGCCGACGCGCGCCAGATCGGGGCCGGTACGCTTCGAGCCCCACTGGAACGGATGGTCGTACATCGATTCCGCCGCGAGGCTGTAATGGCCATAGCGTTCGACCTCGTCCCGGAATGGACGGATCATCTGGCTGTGGCAGACATAGCAGCCTTCGCGGATGTAAATGTCGCGACCGGCCTGTTCGAGCGGGGTGTAGGGGCGCATGCCGTCCACTTTCTCGATCGTGTTGTCGATCCAGAACAGCGGGGCGATCTCGACGATGCCGCCCACGGTCACCGCGGCAAAGGCCGCGATGCCCAGCAGGGTCACGTTGCGCTCCAGTTTCTTGTGGCGTTCCACGATGGTGGTCATGGGATTTTCTCCGGATGCGTCTAGGATCAGGCAGCGACAGGCGCTGCGACGATCGGACGGTCCTTTTCAGGATCGAAGGCGGCGTCGCGCATCGGCGCTTCTTCGCGCTGGTGGCCAAGGATGGTGCGCCAGACGTTGACGACCATGACCACGGCACCGGCGAGATAGAGCAACCCGCCGAAAGCCCGCAGGAAGAACATCGGTTTCAGCGCGGCGACGGTTTCGACGAAGCTGTTCACCAGGTACCCGTCAGCGCCGTATTCGCGCCACATCAGGCCTTGGGTGATGCCGGCAACCCACATCGACGAGGCGTAGAACACGATGCCCACGGTCGAGAGCCAGAAGTGCCAGTTTACCATGCGCAGACTGTAAAGGCGCGGCTTTGCCCAGAGGCGCGGAACGAGGTAGTAGATCGCCGAGAAGGTGATCATCCCGTTCCAGCCGAGCGCTCCGGAGTGGACGTGGCCGATGGTCCAGTCGGTATAGTGCGAAAGGCTGTTGACCGACTTGATCGACATCATCGGACCTTCGAAGGTGCTCATGCCATAGAAGGCGAGCGCCATGACCATCATGCGGATGATCGGGTCGGTGCGGACCTTGTCCCAGGCACCGTTGAGCGTCATCAGACCGTTGATCATGCCCCCCCAGCTCGGCATCCACAGCATGACCGAGAAGACCATGCCCAGCGTCTGCGCCCAGTCGGGCAGCGCGGTGTAGTGGAGGTGGTGGGGGCCCGCCCAGATATAGAGGAAGATCAGCGCCCAGAAGTGGATGATCGACAGCCGATAGGAAAAGATCGGACGTTCGGCCTGCTTGGGCACGAAGTAGTACATCATCGCCAGGAAGCCGGCGGTCAGGAAGAAGCCGACCGCGTTATGGCCATACCACCACTGCACCAGCGCGCCCTGCACGCCTGCAAAGATCGGATAGCTGCGGCTGCCCACGAAGCTTACCGGCCAGTTGAGGTTGTTCACGATGTGCAGCATCGCCACGGTCACGATGAACGACAGGTAGAACCAGTTGGCCACATAGATGTGCGGCTCGGTCCGCTTGACGATCGTGCCGACGAAGACCGCGAGATAGGCGACCCAGACGACCGTCAGCCAAAGATCGACGTACCATTCGGGCTCGGCATATTCCTTGCCCTGCGTGATCCCGAGCAGGTAGCCGGTGGCCGCCAGCACGATGAACAGCTGGTAACCCCAGAAGACGAAACGGGCGAGGCCGGGGAAGGCCAGCCTCGCCCGGCAAGTACGCTGCACGACGTAGAACGACGTGGCGATCAGCGCGTTGCCTCCGAATGCGAAGATGACCGCCGAAGTATGCAACGGGCGCAAGCGCCCGAATGCGGTCCATTCGAGGCCGAGGTTCAGCACCGGCAGGGCCAGCTGCAGTGCGATGACCAACCCTGCGAGAAACCCGGCCATGCCCCAGAACACGGTCGCGATAACGCCCCAGCGGATCGGGTCGTCGTCATAGCGGCCCTGATCGGGCGCGAGCACGGCCTTGGACAAATCCACGCCGCGCAGCGTCACGACCAGCCCGATGATGCAGGCCAGCGCTACCAGCCCCATGTGGATAGCGAAGCCGGTATCGACGGCTGCGGCGCAGGCGAGGATTGCGAGGAGAAGCGCCACGAGCCAGAGACCCGTGCGCGAGAGAGCGGATTCCATGGACCCTTCCCTTCCATAGAGTGATGTTGCTTTCGCGCTGCACCCGCATGGGCAGCAGAACATTGACCGACATCAAATCGCGAAAAATCAGCATCCTACTTTGGTCGTAGATCGGCCTTTCGGATTTTTGCGCTCCGTCAATGCCGGGTGATTCGCCGCAGTGCATCAGGCTGCCCAGGCCACGGACGAGATTCCGGTCTGCGAGGGGCAGGCCATCCGTGGCGCAGGACTGTTGCAATGAAAAAGCTGATGACCGCCGCCATCCCTGCCATTCTCGCCGCCGCAGCGATCGCCCCGGCGCCCGCTCTTGCCGGTTCGACCGAAGGCAAGCTGCAGGTCAAGGTGCTGGGCACCGGTGTGCTGCCCGACGGCAAGATCGTCGAGGTAAAGAACGACCCGCTGGGCCTGACCGCCGGTGCGCAGACCACCGCCAACGACAACGTCGTGCCCACGCTCGCGGTCGAATACTTCTTCACGCCGAACGTGTCGGCCGAGACGATCTGCTGCTTCACCCAGCACCACGTGAGCGGCGCCGGCTCGCTAGCCGGAGCCGACCACATCGTCGATCACGTGCTGGTCCTGCCCGCCACGCTGACGCTCAAATATCATCTGCCGATGGGCGGCGGGATCAAGCCCTACATCGGCGCAGGTCCGTCACTGTTTTTCTATTTCGGTGAAAAGCCGGGATCGAGCATCACCCCGCTCGGCGTCGACAAGGTGAAGATGTCGAACGACGTCGGCTTCGCGCTCCAGGCAGGCCTCGACATCCCGGTCAACGACAAGGGCCTCGGCATCAGTCTCGATGCCAAGAAGTACTTCATGGACACGACTGCCCGCTTCTACGTTGGCGGTACCGAAGTCCTCGCCACCAAGCACTCGCTCGACCCGTGGGTCGTCAGCGCAGGCCTGGCCTACCGCTTCTGACCGGATCCCCCACCCCACCGGCGCCCCCCACGCGCGCCGGACGAGGGGGATGGCGGGCAGGAAGGCGCCGGGGTTCTGGGATCACCTCGCTACCGACCTGCCCGCCAATTCCAAAAGAAAGCCCCGGTGGTCAACGACCGCCGGGGCTCTCTTTGATTCAAGCCGGAGTGTCCTAGCCCGCCATGGCCAGCAACGCGCCCCGGTCGACGATCTCGACCTCGCGTCGCGAAGGAAGTTCGATCACGCCCTCGTTCTTGAGCTTCGTGAACTGGCGGCTGACCGTTTCGATCGTCAGCCCGAGCACGTCGGCCACCTGCTGGCGCGAGAACGGCAGCGAGAAGCGCCTGGCCGGTCCGAACGCCGGCGTACAGCCGCTCTCCGCCAGACGGTCCGACATCTCGAGAAGGAAAGTTGCAATCTTTTCCGACGCGTTCTTGCGCCCCAGAAGCATCATCCATGATCGCGTACGGTCGAGTTCGGCCAGCGTGCGCTCCAGCAGCTTGTGTTCAAGCTCCGGATGTTCGCGGGCGAAGCGATCAAAATCGTTGCGCGAGAAAACGCAGACACGCGCATCGGTCAATGCCACGACGCTGGCGCTGCTGGTCTGGCCGAACGGTCGCCCGATGAAATCCGACGGATAGGCGACGCCGACGATCTGTTCGCGACCGTCCTCGGTGCTGGTGGTCAGCTTGAGCACGCCTTCGATCACATTGGCGACGAGCAGCGAGTCGTCGTCCTCCCAGATCAGCGGTTCTCCCGCGGTCACGTTACGGCGGCGTCCGATCGCGTTGAGCGCCGAAATCTCGCGGTCCTCAAGGCCGGAGCAGATCGCCCGGTTCCGGACGACGCATGTGTCACAGGAGCTCATCTTGACGCGATAACACCCGGAAACACTGCGAGCAATTGGCGAAACGTCGCAGGGAGCATCGCGCAGGGGACTATGCCCCCCCAAAAAATCGGGCGTCCGGGGTCTCCGGTCCGCCCGAGTTGGGGAGAAATCGCCGAAGCGGGGCACTGCCTGTGGGGAGAAAAGCACCCCGCTCCGTCGAAATCAGGTCTAGGATACCGATGCTGCATCTGCGTTGACCAAGGTCAAAAACCGCAAAAATGTTTGCAGTCGGGCAGGACGCCGGTCGCTCAGGACTCCGGCAGGCCCGCAAGATCGTGATATCCGCCCCGGAAGAACAGCAACGGCGTGCCGTCCTCACGCCGGTCCAGCGCTTCGACTGCCCCGACGACAAGCAGGTGATCGCCGATATCCTCGACCCGCTCGATCCGGCAATCAATCCATGCAATTGCATCCTCGAGCAGGGGTTGGCCCGAAGGGCTGTGCCCGTGCGCCAGTTCGGCAAACTTGTCCTGCGCGCGGGCGGCAAATCGCCGGCAAAGGTCAAGCTGGCTCGAACCCAGCACGTTGACGCAGAAGCGTCCTGCCTCGGCAATCAGCGGCCACGTGCCAGAGCGCTTGTCCGGGAAGAAGCCGACCAGTGGCGGATCTAGAGAAATCGAAGTGAACGAGCCGACGACAAGCCCGTGACGCTGGCCATCGGCACCGACCGAAGTAATCACGCAGACGCCCGTGGGCCACGTACCAAGAACATTGCGGAAATGACGGGGATCGATCATCGCGCCTGCCTGTCGTCAAACGCGCTGGCCGTCAACCGCCTTCCTTTTGCCTATTCGAAGAAGGCGATGCAGCGCACTTCGATGCTCGTGCGCGTCTGCGCATCGGGCAAGCTGGTGTCATGAAACGCCGTGTGCGGGCACCGCCAGGTCACCGAATGATCGCTATCCTGGAACTTGAACAGCAGCACATCCTGCGCCGTCATGTTCGAGAAATACCACCAGCGATGACGGTCGCGATGGCGGAAGATCGTCGCGGCAATCATCTGATCCTCGCCCTCGACCGGCGCGGTCAGCGCATCGCCAACAGGAAACTCGTCGACCACGAACAGCGTGTTGGAAGCCGTCTCTTCGTTGGTCACCGTCCGCCCGTCGCACACGGCCAGCGGCCAGTCCTGCGGACCTGGCGAGAACGTGCGCCAGAGCGAGAAGCAGATATAGCGGCTGTAGCCCGGCCCGTCGGGAAACCGGTCGGCATAAACCCTCGCGGCAGCGCGCCGTCCGGTGATTTCGTTGTAATCGACATGCGCTTCGCCGGCGGGAGGCTGAATCCCGCCATTGTGCTGGTAGCCAGCGACCTTTTCCTTCGCCCGCGCGGAAAGATCGGCCGAGGTACGGATCATCCAACCCTGTGCCGCCGTGCGCGTTGCGCCGCACAGCTGCGTAACAAGGCCTTCCACCTCCTTCATATAGAGCGCATCGACCGCCGCCCGGTCATGGAAATCGGTCACGGCGGTCTGGTGCCGCCCCAGCGTGAAGCCGTGGCTATCGAGCGTAAAATGATCGCGGATCGGCATTCCGTCGCGCACGACGCAGTCGTGGTCGACATACTCGCCCGTGTTCATTTCAGCGCCCTGGCTGACATAGCGCCGAGTCACATAGTCGCCCTCGTCGAGATAGCGAATGCGCGCAGGCGCCTCACGCACGCCATTTTCGATTTCGTCCGCGTTCAGAACTGCGGCAGCACTTTGCGCCATGATTGTCTCTCCCGCGCAGCGCCAAGGCTGCCAAACAGCAAATTTACACATCTGTGTAATCGGTGGCAAGGCGCTGCGCTAGCGGCATCCTGCCACCCGGTCGAATGTGCCGGAAAGAAAACACAAGCCAAACGCGCGCCAAGGATGTAAGGGGCGCGCGAACTGCATCGCCAGAGTCTTGTGGGATACATCGGGGCCAGAGCGATGCGCGCGGGGAACTCGCGCGCAAACAGCCGGCAGACTGACCCTACCAGAAAGCGCCGCTCAAGCGGCCGGATTAGCGATACGACGATGATTTTTGAAAACCTCCCCCAGCCTCTCGCCAAGGCTCTCGAAGACCATGGCTATACCGCCCTCACCCCGGTGCAGACCGCGGTGACCCAGGCCGAAGCCGCCGGGCGCGACATGGTCGTCTCGGCCCAGACCGGTTCGGGCAAGACCGTGGCCTTTGGCCTTGCCATGGCAGGCGAACTGCTCGGCGATGAAACCACGATGCCCTACAGCGTCGCACCGCTCGCGCTGGTGATCGCACCGACTCGCGAACTCGCTCTGCAGGTCAGCCGCGAACTGACCTGGCTTTACGCCCCGACGCAGGCCCGCATCGCAACTTGCGTCGGCGGCATGGACCCCTCGCGTGAGCGCCGCGCGCTCAGCCATGGCGCGCACATCGTCGTCGGCACGCCCGGCCGCCTGCGAGACCATCTTGAACGCGGCGCGCTCGACCTCTCGTCGCTGCGCTCTGTCGTCCTCGACGAAGCCGATGAAATGCTCGACATGGGCTTCCGCGAAGATCTGGAAGAACTGCTCGACGCCACGCCCGAAGGCCGCCGCACGCTGCTGTTCTCGGCAACGATGCCCAAGCCGATCGAAGCGCTGGCCAAGCGCTACCAGCGCAATTCGCTGCGCATCTCGACCGTGGGTGAAGAGCGTGGCCATGGCGACATCGCCTACCGTGCCGTCGCCGTCGCCCCGGCCGAAATCGAGGCTGCCGTGGTCAATCTCCTGCGCTTCCACGAAGCCGAGACTGCGATGCTGTTCTGCGCCACTCGCGACAATGTCCGCCGCCTGCACGCCACGCTGGTCGAACGCGGATTCACCGCCGTCGCGCTTTCGGGCGAGCACAGCCAGTCCGAACGCAACAACGCGCTTCAGGCCCTGCGCGATCGCCGCGCCCGTGTCTGCGTCGCGACCGACGTCGCCGCGCGCGGTATCGATCTGCCCTCGCTCAGCCTTGTGGTCCACGTGGAAATCCCGCGCGATGCCGAGACGCTGCAGCACCGCTCGGGCCGTACGGGGCGTGCCGGCAAGAAAGGCACCGCAGTCCTGATCGTGCCCTTCCCGCGTCGCCGCCGGGTCGAGATGATGCTGCGCGGCGCGCGAATCAACGCCGAGTGGGCCGAAGTGCCGACCGTCGAAGCCATCCGCGCGCAGGACCGTGAACGCCTGCTTGAAACAATCCTTGCGCCGGTCGAGCCCGACGAAGCCGATCTCGAGATCGCGCGTTCGCTGCTCGAACAGCGCAGCGCCGAGGAACTGGCGGCCGCGCTCGTCCGCGCGCACCGCGCCGCGCTGCCTCAGCCCGAAGAACTGCTCTCCGGCGGTGGCGCCGACAACCGCGCCCAGCCTGCACACCGTGCGGGATTCGAGGACGTCGTGTGGTTCCGCATGGACGTCGGCCGTCGCCAGAACGCCGACCCACGCTGGATCCTGCCGACGCTGTGCCGCCGAGGTCATGTCTCACGCCAGGAAATCGGCGCGATCCGCATTTCGGCCAACGACACCTGGTTCCAGGTGCCGCGCGCCATCGCCGACCGCTTTGCCGACGCCGTGCGCCGCACCGCCGACCCCAAGGGCGAGGACGAGAACGGCATCCACATCGAGCCTGCGCCCGACGGCCCGCGCGAAGTGGCGCGCGACAATCGTCGCGGCCCGTCCAGCGATGGCCCGCGCAATGATGGCCCGCGCGGTCCCCGGCCCCAGCATCCCGGCGGCCCTCGTCCGCACCCGCGCGGCCGCCTCGATGGCAAGCCGCACCGCAAGGGCCCGCCCAAGGCGCGCTGATCGCAGACAAGAAAAAGGCGGCAGGTCCGGATGGACTTGCCGCCGCTGTCTTGCTCCGATGAGGCCTTCAGCCGACCATCTGGAGCACTATTTCCCGTAGTTCGCGTTGCGAAAGGACGGGAGAGGTGCGCTGCGGTTCCTTGCGGACCGGGACCGCGAAGAGCGGTGCCTTGAGCGCGATGTTCGAATTCACGTAACTGTTATGCATTCAATTCCTGTGTTCTGATAAAATCAGCGGCGCCGCCTGACGCCACCGGGACCACCACCGCCCGCGATCTTTTCGCGGAATACAATACGGCCCTTTGTAAGATCGTATGGGGTCATCTCGACCTTCACACGGTCGCCCACGATCGAGCGGATGCGGAACTTGCGCATCTTGCCCGCCGTGTATGCGATGATGCGATAGCCGTTCTCCAGCATGACGCCGAAGCGGCCATCGGGAAGAATTTCGTCGATCTCCCCATCGAGGGTGAGCAGTTCTTCCTTCGCCATCGGTCAGGCCACCCGGAACTTGGTTTTGCCGCAAGGCATGGATGTTTTCCTTTCGCGAAAACAGAAGAAACCCGCCGCACTGCTGCGAGTCGGGGCTGGTAGCGCGTGAAAGGAAGGAACGGCCGTGCAGCCACAAATTCCGTCGCATGCGACGATAGCCTCTCGCACGTGGGGATTGGCGGCGCAAAAGTCAAGGCAAAGCGCGTGCCGACCGCGATGAACCGCGCACGCCAGTCCCATCTCCCTGTGCGACGGCGCCTTATTCCTCGCCCATGCGCAGCGCGGCGATAAAGGCTTCCTGCGGGATCGAGACGTTGCCGTACTCGCGCATCCGGGCCTTGCCCTTCTTCTGCTTTTCCAGAAGCTTCTTCTTGCGGGTGATGTCGCCGCCATAGCACTTGGCAGTCACGTCCTTGCGCATCGCGCTGATCGTCTCGCGCGCCACGACCTTGCCGCCGATCGCCGCCTGGATCGGAATCTTGAACAGGTGGCGCGGGATCAGGTCCTTGAGGCGCTCGCACATGTGGCGTCCGCGCGCTTCGGCAGCGCTGCGGTGCACGATCATCGAAAGCGCATCGACCGGCTCGTTGTTGACGAGAATGCTCATCTTGACCAGATCGCCCTCGCGCAGCCCGATCTGCTCGTAATCAAAGCTGGCATAGCCACGGCTGATCGACTTGAGGCGATCGTAGAAATCGAACACCACTTCATTGAGTGGCAGTTCATAGGTCACCTGCGCGCGACCACCGACATAGGTCAGCCCCGTCTGGATGCCGCGGCGGTCCTGGCACAACTTGAGGATCGAGCCGAGATATTCGTCAGGGGTATAGAT
Source organism: Novosphingobium sp. HNCC26DJ243 (assembly GCF_057180545.1). Taxonomy (NCBI): domain Bacteria; kingdom Pseudomonadati; phylum Pseudomonadota; class Alphaproteobacteria; order Sphingomonadales; family Sphingomonadaceae; genus Novosphingobium; species Novosphingobium sp. HNCC26DJ243. The sequence continues at coordinate 812,990 of NZ_JBXUGN010000001.1, forward strand.
CGTGCCCTTGATCCACGGCTCGTCGATCTGCTCGATCCGGCTCGGATCGGGATAATCGGCCGGGTTGTGCAGCAGGATCTCTCGCGCGTCGTCGGTGCGGCTCGCGCGCATCTGGATGCGATAGACCACCGAGGGCGCGGTGGTGATGAGGTCCAGATCATATTCGCGGCTCAGCCGCTCCTGGATGATCTCGAGGTGCAGCAGGCCAAGGAATCCGCAACGGAAGCCGAAGCCCAATGCCGCGCTCGATTCCATCTCAAAGCTGAAGCTGGCATCGTTGAGACGCAGGCGGCTGATGCTTTCGCGAAGCTTCTCGAACTCGGCGGCATCGACCGGGAAGATGCCGCAGAACACCACCGGCTGCACTTCCTTGAAGCCCGGCAAAGCCTTCACGGCACCGCCCTTGACGGTCGTGATCGTGTCACCGACGCGCGCCTGCGCCACTTCCTTGATCTGCGCTGTGATAAAGCCGATCTCGCCCGGCCCGAGTTCGTCGAGCGTCTCGATCTTGGGGCGCATGCAGCCCACGCGGTCGATCAGGTGTTCGGTCCCGCCGGCCATGAACTTGACCTGCAGCCCCTTGCGGATCACGCCGTCGATCACGCGCACGAGGATGACGACGCCGAGATAGGGATCGTACCACGAGTCCACGAGCATGGCCGTCAGCGGCGCATTGCGATCGCCTCCCGGCGGAGGAATTCGCTCGACCACGGCGTCGAGCACTTCCTCGATGCCGATGCCCGATTTGGCGCTGGTCAGCACCGCATTGCTCGCATCGAGACCGATGATATCCTCGATCTCGGCCTTGACCTTGTCGGGCTCCGCCGCCGGAAGGTCGATCTTGTTGATCACCGGCACGATTTCGTGGTCGTGCTCAATCGACTGATAGACGTTGGCCAGCGTCTGCGCTTCCACGCCCTGCGCCGCATCGACCACCAACAGCGCACCTTCGCATGCGGCAAGGCTGCGGCTGACTTCGTAGGCGAAGTCGACGTGGCCCGGCGTGTCCATCAGGTTCAACTGATAGGTCTTGCCGTCCTTGCCGGTGTAATCCAGCCGCACGGTCTGCGCCTTGATCGTGATCCCGCGCTCTTTTTCGATGTCCATGTTGTCGAGCACCTGCTCGGACATTTCGCGCGCGGACAGGCCGCCCGTGAACTGGATCAGGCGGTCGGCAAGCGTGGACTTGCCATGGTCGATGTGGGCAATGATGGAAAAATTGCGGATCAGCGCGAGGTCGGTCATGGCCGCGCCGTTAGCAGGTGTGCGCCAACAAGTCACGATAGGCGGAGGAACGCGGCAGAAATCTGCCCCAGCAATGATTCATTACAATCGCGCGACGGTTTCGTGACAACCCTCAGCAGATCCCCGATCTGCAATATTTCCGTTATATATCATTTACATGACCCAGCCCATGTCGCGAGATCACTACGTCCGATACCGTCAATCCGCTGTCACATATTCGTCATTTTACCGACCTAGCCCAGCCCTCGTAACCCAGCGACGGAGCAGGCAGTGACAGGATCGAAGGCTTTCAAGGCGGCATTGGCGGCAACCGTGTTCATTTCGGTGCCGCAGATTGCCATGGCCGCCGAGGACCAGTCGGCAAAGATCGCCGATCTCCAGCGGCAGGTCGATGAGCTCAAGGCGATGGTCATGGCGCTCAAGCAGCCGCAAGCCTCGCTGCCCTCGGCTGCACCCGCGTTCTCCCAGCAGCCCCCCTCCCAGCAAGCCCTCGCCCAATCGGCCCCCATGCCGGTTCAACCCGCAGCTGCCGCGTCAGTCCAGCTTGCCGCGGCAACTCCCGCACCCGCCGCTTCGCCCGAAAAGAAGAAGGCCTGGTATGAAAAGCTGCAATTGCGCGGCTACACCCAACTGCGCATGAACGAGGTCATCTCGGGCGATAAGAATGCGCCCGCCGGCATCTCGCGCCTGCGCTCGGTGCAGGATTCGGGCATCAACGAGAACGGCAATTATTCGATCCGTCGCGCGCGGCTTGTAGTCCAGGGCGACATCTCGAACCGCGTCTCGCTCTACATGCAAGGTGATCTCTCGGCCGCTGTCAGCAACCAGACCGGCGGCGAATCGCGCCAGAACTTCTTCCAGATGCGCGATGCCTATGCCGACGTCTGGCTCGACAAGGCCAAGACGCTGAAAGTTCGCCTCGGCCAATCCAAGGTGCCGTTCGGTTGGGAGAACCTGCAAAGCTCGTCCAACCGTGTGCCGCTCGACCGCACCGATGCGATCAACGCCCCGGTTCCGGGCGAGCGCGATCTTGGCATAGTGGCCTATTACACCCCGCCGAAGATTCAGGCGATCTGGGACGAACTGTCGCACGATGGCCAGAAGCTGTTTGGCAACTACGGCGCGCTGGGCCTTGGCGTCTACAACGGCCAGACGATCAACCGCACTGAAAAGAACGGCGGAATGATGACCGTCGCGATGGCGACGATGCCGTTCCGTCTCGACGGCCTCGGCGGGCTGTTCGAAGGCCAGGTCGCCGAAGTCGGGGCTTCGGCCATGCTCAACAAGTTCCGCCCGGAAATCCGCGCAGGCGGTGTCTCGGCTGTGGACTTCGATGACAACCACGTCGGCATCCACGCCATGCTCTATCCCAGGCCCTTCGGCCTGCAGGCGGAATGGACCTGGGGCAAGACGCCGGAATGGGACCGCGCCACAGGCTCGATCCAGGCGAAGAACTCCACCGGCGGCTATGTCATGGCCATGTACCGCGTGCCCAGGTCACCGATCGGGCAGATCATCCCCTTCGCACGCTGGCAGCATTATCGCGGCGGATGGAAGGCTGCGACCAACTCTCCGCGCCTCGAAGTCGACGAATACGAAATGGGTGTCGAATGGCTGCCGCTCAAGGAACTGGAACTGACCTTCAGCTACGCCAACGTCAATCGCAGCGAAGCCGACGAGCGGCGGACCGGCCGCGCCAAAGGCGATCTGGTCCGCGCGCAAGTACAGTGGAATTATTGATGCTCAGCGCGCCGAGAACGCCGAGGAAAGTCGGAAGGTGGTCTGTGCGGTTGCGCCGTTGACGAACCGCACCCGGAAAAGCGTCGCGGCCGTGTAGGCGCCGGTAATACGCGCGGAGAGTTGCTGCGAGGTGTTGGCCGCGACGGAAACCGACATGAGCTGCTGGTACGTCGCACCCGTATCGAGAGACTGGTCGATGAACATTGTCCCGGCTGCATCGGCAAAGCCGGTTGCGATAAAATAGGAATACTGACTCTGCGTGTTGGCGCGCCCGGTCCCGGTAAACGAGGCCGAGCCTGCCAGCGCAGTCGTGCTTTCGGTAAAGCCCGATCCGGTGTTCGCCGTCCCGGTCATGGTGACGCTGCCCAGCGCCGCGTTGCTGCCGGCAAGCGATGTGCCCATCACGTTGAGCGAGTTGCGCTTGAGCACCAGCACCGCGCTTACTGTGCCGCTGCCATACGTCGAAACGCGCGCCCTGATGAAGGCAGCGCTCGTGGCAAAGGCGAAAAGTCCGGCAGCATTGGTCGTAACCGCCGGGGTGCTCGTACTGATATTGACCGCAAGCACCGGCAGGGCGACCCAGGTAGTGCCATCGTTCGATTGTTCGTATGTGATCGTGCATCCCGTCCCGGCGCCGGTCACCTGGATCGTGCCGCCCGCAAAACCGATCGTCGAAGCTGAAATCACCGTCGCGGCCGACGTCGCGCTGCCTGAAACCGTAAGGTTATCAGATACGTCATCGACGAATACATTGCCGATGTGATTGGTACCGCTCGGCAAGGCAGTGGTACAGGCCCGGTAGATGGCGGAAAGCCACCCGGTCAGCCCGGTCCCGCCCGATGGCATGGCCGTGCCGGTGATCGGCGCGCCGCCGGGCTCAAGGCTTGTCGCACTGCCGCCAAGCACAACGGGCATCGGCGTGGATGAACTGACCAGTTCGGTCGATCCGTCTGCCTTCGCATAGGCGACCGCACTCACAGGGGTATAGCGTCCGGGAAAAGTTATGTCGGGATTGGGCATCGCTGACTCCATCATTGGAACATTCAGCCCAACTAGATAACCATAAAGGTTCATGTAGGAAAATGAAATGACGGTCCGTGTGATCATTCACCTCGTCGCACCTTATGCCCGCCTTGCCGCAGTCTTGTACCGAAATCCCAGCGTTCATCTGGCGTTGTGGATCATAAGCCGATGCTTCTTGTTGTCATTTGGAAGACCGCGTCTTGCGGTAAAGTTCTGGATTTCCAAGGGAGCAAACCGATGAAGAAAACCATTCTTGCGGCAACACTCGCCGCAATTGCCCTGCCTTCGGCACCCGCATTTGCCGATCCGCCGCGTTGGGCACCCGCACATGGCCATCGGGCAAAGGAGCGGTCGATCTACGATAGCCGAGGCCGATATATCGAACCGCGCCGCCTCAGCAGCAACGATCGCATCTGGCGCGGGAATGATGGCCGCTACTACTGCAAGCGCAGCAATGGCACGACCGGCCTGATCATCGGCGCGGCAGGCGGTGCCCTTCTCGGTCGTGCGATCGACACCAGCGGCGAACGCGCCACTGGTACGGTCCTCGGTGCAGTTGGCGGTGCCTTGCTCGGTCGCGAGATCGAGCGCAGCGGCGCACGCTGCCGCTGAACGCTCGAACCATTCAACCGGAAGGGGCGGGACCGAAAGGCCCCGCCCTTTTTCATTTGGCCTTGAGTTCCTTGACCAGCGCCGGAGCGGGATAGATGATTTCGAGCGCCTGCTGGATCGCCGCCGCGCTCACCACAACAGTGCGGTTCACCTCGCTCTGGTAGCCATAATTGCCGCCGATGGAGTGAATGTTCCCGTCGAACGCCGCACCGATCACTGTGCCCGCGCGGTCCACGACCGGCGATCCCGAATTCCCGCCGATGATATCGTTGGTCGTCACGAAGTCGAACGGCGTTGCCCTGTCGATCTTTGCCGCCGACGCCGTGAACCCGCTGGCCAAGTCATAAGGCTGCGCGCCGGTCGCGCGGTCGAATGCCGCGCCCATTGTCGTCACCGGCGCAACCTCTTGCCCGCGCTCGGTCCAGCCCTGCACCTTGCCATAGCTGATGCGAAGGCTGAACGTGGCGTCCGGATAGACCTTGTCGCCATAGGCCGCGAACCGCGCGTCGGCGAGCTTTGCACCCGCTCCGGCCAGCGGCCCGGCATAGCGCTCGTCCACCATCTTCTTGAGCTCGCGCTGCCGCGTATCGAGGCTGCGCGCATAGACGATGAGTGGATCGGTCGATGCTTCCACCGCCTTTTGTCCGCCCTCCCACAAAGCCTTGCGCGCTGCCGGATCGGCAAGCGTCGTGCCGCCCACCAGCCGCTCGGCCAATGCCTCGGGCGATTCCTTGCCCAGCAACAGGCGCGTGTCGGCATCGTCGGCCCCCAGATACTCGCGCGCCTTCGACAGGCTCCAGGCGAGATCGATCTGCTCCAGCCATGGATAGACGGGCGCCGCATCGAGCAGCGTCTTCTCGGTCAACGCGATGTTGCTCTGGCTGAAGCTTGGCAGACGCTCGCCGTTGGGCTTGGCCCGTTCTGCCGCCCCTTGCACGATGGTCTGAGCATAGCCCATCAGCGTGCCGTTGGGCGTGATGTAGCGCCAGGGCAGGTAGATGTTGCGATAGGCGGCAACCGCCTTCGACACGTCGCTCCACGGATCGCCGATCCCCGGCTTGCCTTGCGTCTTGGCCTTGAGGTCCGCCTCGGCATCGGCCAGCATCTTCACAAACACCGGATCGTTGAGCGCCTTCTGCCGTCCGATATAGACCTTGAGGCTGTTCTCGATTCCGAACAGATCATCGCCACCCTCGCGCTTCTGCTGCGGATTGGCGTCCATCGCCGAGATCAACCGTCCGCGCAGTTCGGAAAGCGTGGTGATCGTCAATGGCAGCGACACTTCGCGCTGGAACGCGATCTGCTCGCTCGTGAACAGGCGCTGGGTAGAGCCCGGATTGCCAACCACGAACGTCGCCTCGCCCACCTGCGGCGCGCGCGGGTTCCACTTGAGGAAGGACTTTACCTGTACCGGCTTGCCATTCTCGTAGGCGCGCAGGAACGCGGCATCGAGCGCATAGCGTGGGTAGTTGAAGTTGTCGGGATCGCCCCCGAAGAACGCCGCCTGGAACTGCGGCGCCCAAGCCAGCCGAACGTCCGAATACTTGCGGAACGTATAGAGCTTGTACTGCCCACCGCCGAACAGCGTGACGACTTCGCACTGCGTGGTCTTGTCGTCCAGGCAGCCTTCCTTCTCGATCTGCGCGATCGCCGCGTTGCGCGCCTTGACCAGTTCCGAACCCGCGAGCGCGCCCATCGCCGCCTTGACCCGCGCTGTCACGTCGGTGATCGCGGTGACGACTTCGGCCTGCTGGCCCGGGCACTTCAGCTCTTCCTCGCGCCGCGCGGGCACAAAGCCATCCTTCAGGTAATCTTTCTGGTCGGTCGAATTGTCCTGCGCGCATTCGACCACGCAGTGATGGTTCGTCAGGATCAGACCTTGCGGCGAGACGAAACTGGCCGAGCAGCCGCCGGTAAGACGCACCGCCGCCGCACGCGTCCGATCGAGCCACTTGCCGTCAGGTGCCCAGCCGTAATCCTTCTGCATTTGCGCGGTCGGAAAGGCGTCGAAGGTCCACATGCCCTCGTCTGCGCGGGCGGTCGAGGCAATCCCCAGCCCGAGGGCTGCTGCGGCGAGAGAATAGTGACGAACGCGCATGGCAATGGGCCTTTGACTGGTTACAGCTGCAATCTCTTCCCCCTCTGCCACTTCAAAGCCGTTCTGCAAAGTGGATCGAGCGGCGTGCATACGCCATTTTGCGCTTGCGGGTACTCGCCGTGCGAATATCCTGATCAAATGTGGCTGCTAGACCAGATGCTGAAGCGGCTTGTCCGCACGGGCCCCCTCGTCGTGACCGATCATGACGGAAAGGAATACACGTACGGCAGCGGCACCACGCCTGTCCGCATTCGTCTGACCGACAAGGGCGCTGCCATGCACATCGCGCGCGATCCCCGCGTCGGCGCGGGCGAGGCCTACATGGACGGCCGCATGGTCATCGAACCGCCGCACGACATTCGCGATTTCATCCTGCTGGTCATGTCCAACGCCAAGGCAGCCGGCGGCATCGATCGCAAGGGACCGGTGCGCAAGCTGCTCGGCAAACTCGCCTCGCGGGCAGACCAGATCAACGAGCGCGCCAGGGCCTCGAAGAACGTCGTCCACCACTACGACCTCACCCGCCAGTTCTACGAACTGTTCCTCGACGAGGACCGGCAATACACGATGGCCTATTTCCGCGATCCGGCTAACACGCTGGAACGCGCGCAGGTCGACAAGAAGGCCCTCATCGCCGCCAAGCTGCTGCTTGAGCCGGGCAAGGCCGAAGGTATGCGCGTGCTGGATATCGGCTGTGGCTGGGGCGGGCTTGGCCTCTACCTCAACCGTCACTTCGGCTGCGAGGTGCTAGGCGTCAGTCTCGCGCCCGATCAGGTAAAATTCGCCAACGAACGCGCCGAGGCGGCGGGCGTGTCCGACAAGGTCAAGTTCCAGCTGATCGACTATCGTGACGTCCCCGGCCAGTTCGACCGGATCACCAGCGTCGGCATGATCGAGCACGTCGGTGCCCCGCATTTCCTTGAATACTTCGCCAAGACCAATGAACTGCTGGCCGACGAAGGCGTGATGCTCACCCACACCATCGGCCGCACCAGCCCGCCCGGCACGACCGACAAGTTCACGCGCAAATACATCTTCCCCGGCGGCTACATTCCGGCCCTGAGCGAGCTGGTCGGCGCGATGGAAAAGACTCGCTGGGAAATCGGCGACATCGAATTCATGCGCTACCACTACGCCTATACCCTGGCCGAATGGTACCGCCGCACCTGCCTCCACGAAGAACAGATCACCGCGCTCTATGACAAGCGCCTCTTCCGCATGTGGCAGTTCTATCTCGCCGGAGCAGAGCAGAGCTTCCGCCACGGCAACATGGTCAATTTCCATATCCAGAGCGTGAAACGCCGCAACACCCTGCCCATGACGCGCGACTACATCCAGCACGAATGGGCAAGGCTGTCAGCGCTGGACGAGGCACCCACTTGGCACTTGATGCCGGGAAATTAAGGCCACTCGCACTGGCTACTGTGGTGAGCCAAGATGGGCGGAATGTGATCCTGCGCACATTCTTCATCCCGCGAACAATCTAACCCACCAGCGGAAACTCGATATTTTACTGGGCGGGGCATAATGCAGAAGTTGAAGTGGGCGGTGATGACGTCTGCCATTGCCCTTCTTGCTGGCTGTGGTGGCGGCGGCGATTCCGGCGGCGGAAATCCGGTTGTCGTGCCCGCGCCGACGCCTAGCCCGGCGCCTGGCCCCACGCCTACACCGACTCCCACGCCAACACCTACGCCCAGCCCGGCGTCGTTGGGATACAGGGAGTTCGACGCGCAAATAAACGACTATCCCTATTCGGGCATTTGCGTCACCGGCTCTAACCTGACGACACAACCCAGCCACAAGGAAATCGGGCGCTTCAGTTTTGCGCGTGACACGCGTGCCTATGTTGCAACCCCGTCGGACGAAATCGGGCCGGTATCCTTCCTCCCGACCGACAAGTCGGCTGAGAATACTGCCCTGATCCTTTTCAAGAAGGATAAAGAGCAATCCCTGCGCCTCATCAGTGATGCTTTCGCCAAGTATTCCCGCATCGTCAAATATCTTAAGGGAAGTTCGGATTCGATGTGGTGCGCGGCGGGCGTACCGACATTGTCGACCAACATGCCCACCGAGGCGCAGGTCACATACAAGAAATTTGAAATTGAAGGCCTCGCCTACAAGCCGGTTGGCGGAAAAGTCGTCACCTATATTCTGAGTGGCTTAATCTCTCTGGAGGTCGATACCGTGGCTTCCAAGGTGCGCATCAAGTACACGCTCATGGGCGGAAACACCACCGACACAATCGATCTGGGCACGCACGAAGTGGTGGCTGACCTTCAGCGTGATGGCCAGTTTTTCGCGACAGTGAGTGACAAGGACGTCGGCTTGTCCGAACTGGAGGGACGGCTGTTTGGCCCGCAAGCCCAGGAAGTCGGCTTTACCTCCTATCCTTTGGCCGACGGCACAAAGCTTACCTACGTCTTCAGTGTCATCGGCACACGTTGAGCGACACTGCCCAAACCTGATCGGCGCCAGCGTCAGTCTTCAACCGTGAGGCGGGCGCGCCAGTGAGTTCAGGCGTTCAACGACGACATCCAGCGCGATTGGCATGGCCCGGCGCGCTGGATGTGTCGTCCAGATCGCACCGGGAACCGAACGCTCCCGGGCAAAGCAACAGATGTTCGCGTATGGCAAAGCCGGTCACAGCGCCGCTTACGTCCCCTGCAGCTTCATCGCGACATAAGCTGCCTCGCGCGCGTCAGGCGAGAGCGACAGGAGATACCGGTTGGCATCCTTGAAGGTCAGGAATTCCCTGCCATCGGCCACGATCGCAACCGTCCGTCCGTTGTAGATCCGCCGCAGCAAGCGCCGTTGCGGCCTGCTCAGCGCCATATCGTCATTCGTCATTTCCATTTTTCGCGCGATAAGCCAAAGCGCGGACTTCTGCCATTCCATTTGCAGCCGCAACGCGCAAAGCCTGCCTATCCGAAAGCGAGACCCATGACCAATTCGTCCAAAATGCTGGATCCGTGCGAGCATTTTGCCCACTGCGTCCAGGTCTTCGGCGGCACCACCGCAGCCTCGCGCCGCCTCGGGATCGACGAACGCGCCATCCGCCGCTTTATCAATGGCGAGCGTCCAGTCAGCACCGGTCTGCTGCAGGATACCGCGAACGCCCTGCGCCAGTTGGTTGCCGAAGCGGCTGAGGCAGAGCGCCTGATCGCGGAATTTGTCCAGCCATAGGCCTGCCCAAGACTGCAAGGGCATGCGCAATTTTGCTTGATCGTTCGCGGCTTCGTCATGCCAGAGGGGTCGAGCGGCAAGCCAAATCGCCAGATCTTGCGCCGTCGCTCAGTTCCCCTGATGCTCCATCGATCGCTCGACCTCTTCCTCGTCGCACACCACTTTCAGGCCTGAACTGACCTCTTTGCGCAAGAGGATGGCCGCGCGTTCACGTTCGCCGACGTCGGCCTGCGGCTCTGTTTCATCCTCGTCAGCCGTCGAAGGCGTGGCCGAGAAATGCTTCATGAACACGCGCATCACGTGGGCCACACCGTCTGCGGTGACGCTCCGCAAATCGTCCTCGAAGTAGGCTCCCCGATTGTAGCTTCCGGTGATGATCTCATAAGAAGGGAAGTACTCCACGCGGGAATCGGTTCGCGACACATCTTCGGCGGCTACTCTCAGCACCGACTTGCTGTAGGTCGTGGCGACCAGCGCATGACGGTTCTCGGCCGTGGCAATCAACGGTACAGGAGAGACCGTCAGGATCACCCGCACGGACGGATTGATAACGCGCAATTTCGCCAGGAATTCGCGCAAGTCGCCAATCGTTTCGTCTGCCCCGAAATTGTGGAAGGCATGTCTTTCCGGGTCGAAGCTGCCCCCGTGAACGCCCGGAGCGACTGGAAAGACCGCCCCGTCCGCGCGGCTCGCCCATGCCTCGGTCAGGCCAAGCGTGAAGACGAAGACCGCGCATTTGCGCCACATCTTGCGCACAAACGCGAAGTGCGCTTCCCGAGCCTGCTCGACATCCTCAGGACTTGCAAAGCCCGCAGGCTCAATCAGCGGGCGAAACGGATCAACAAACCGGCCGTCTTCGCGCTGCCAGGCGGTTTCTTGCGGACAGAACCGGCCTTCCGACCTATCGAGCAACTGCACCAACTGGCGCACCGTGTAGATGTTGCCGAACCTTGCCGAAAACACACCGAAATTCCGGGCAATCGCTTCGTCCTTGGGCAATCCCTTGCCATTTTCGACGTTGTAGAAGTGATATCCATGCTCTGTCAGTGCGCGTGAAATATGCTGCGCAAAGCAGCTGCCTGCGGTTGCAACACGGTCGTCCTTGCCGATCGTGATCTCGCAAGACACCATGGGATCGAGATCGCGCGCATCAGGCTTGGCAACAGCCAGTTTCCAGCGCTGATGCGCAGGCAATCCGGCATAAGGATTGGTCGGTTTGCCAGCCACAAGCGGGCGTCGCCTGAGACTTTCGAGCTTTTCCAGTCTGGGATCGTCGAACCTTCCACAGACTAACCCCTCTTTGGGTTCTTCGTGCCACATGGCGAAGCACGACGATACGAACTGCTCGAGATCATAGCATCCCTCGCCCGAATTCCCCTTCTGCTCCTTCCCTCTGAAGATATACTCGCCCCGCAAGCCATAGGATGCCGCAATCTCAGGATATACTGGCCAGATCAGATTGTTGGCCAGCTGATCGCTGACAAGGCCCTCGGGATACTTCACCTTCGGCTGAATCTTGAGCAAGCCAAGAATACTTCGCGCCAAGCCCGCCAGCGGCGTGGTCTTGGGATGGTTCGGGCAATGCAGGAAGCAGCCGGTCCGGCGCCAGTCAGCCAGTTCGCCGCGCAAGTCCATGCCCAGGGCATCAGCCCTGTGAAGCAGGCTGGACTCGGAAATGTCCCAATGATCGAAGTATCCCAGTTCGCGGAAGGTATCCTCGCGAAAGAGCCCCGCTGTCTCGGCCACACTGTAACCCCGCATCCAGGCTGCGGTTATGATGGCGGAGTTGGCACTGGCGATGGGGCTTTTGAGCCAACCCACCGACGATCGCACATAAACGAAATCAGGATGATAGGCGGAGAAGTATATCGCTGGAAACACCACTTGCCGCAAACGCGCAGCCGCGCCTGACGCCAGCAACCTGCTGGCCATCGCTGCAACCTCGTCCTGAACCAGCACGAGTTCGGTATCAGGTTCGATCCGGGCCTTGGCGATCTCTCCGGGCCGGATAATCTGGAAATCAAACCCGACCCCCATTGCGGCAAGACAGCGGGCAACACCCTCACCCTGACAATTCGCGATTACCGCGACCCTCATGCACTCATACCTTCACGTTCTGGCTTCCCCAAAACGCTCAACGATTACATATGGTTCACGTTCCCGGCACCATCTCGGAAGAGCGACGTACCGATCCACTTTTCTTATCGCGGCCCACCAGAACTTGCGATGTTGGACCTCGCCTGTTAGGCGCGCGGCGCGCTGTTTCCACGGGAGTCCTTGCCCCATGTCCGATATCAAGAAGGTCGTCCTCGCCTATTCCGGCGGCCTCGACACCTCCGTCATCCTCAAGTGGCTTCAAGTCACCTACGGCTGCGAGGTGGTGACGTTCACCGCCGATCTCGGTCAGGGCGAGGAACTCGAACCGGCCCGCGCCAAGGCCAAACTGATGGGCGTGCCCGATCATCACATCTATATCGATGATCTGCGCGAGGAATTCGTCCGCGATTTCGTCTTCCCGATGATGCGCGCCAATGCCCGCTATGAAGGCGATTACCTGCTGGGCACCTCGATCGCCCGCCCGCTCATCTCCAAACGCCTGATCGAGATTGCGCGCGAGACCGGCGCCGATGCCGTCGCTCACGGCGCGACCGGCAAGGGCAACGACCAGGTACGCTTCGAACTCTCGGCCTATGCGCTCGAACCCGGCATCAAGGTCATCGCCCCATGGCGCGAATGGGATCTGACCAGCCGCACCGCGTTGATCGCCTGGGCCGAAGCGCACCAGATCCCGGTGCCCAAGGACAAGCGCGGCGAGAGCCCGTTTTCGACCGACGCAAACCTCCTCCATACCTCGTCCGAGGGCAAGGTGCTCGAGGACCCGTGGGAAGAGACCCCGGACTACGTCTATTCGCGCACCGTCAACCCCGAGGACGCGCCGGACACGCCGGAATACATCACCGTCGACTTCGAAAAGGGCGATGGCGTTGCGCTCAATGGCAAGGCGATGAGCCCGGCAACACTGCTTTCTGCGCTCAATGACCTCGGCCGCAAGCATGGCATCGGCCGTCTCGACCTCGTCGAGAACCGGTTCGTCGGCATGAAGAGCCGCGGAATGTACGAAACGCCGGGCGGCGAAATCTACGCCCGCGCGCATCGCGGCATCGAAAGCATCACGCTCGACCGGGGTGCCGCGCACCTCAAGGACGAACTCATGCCCAAGTATGCCGAGCTGATCTACAACGGTTTCTGGTTCGCACCCGAACGCGAGATGCTTCAGGCCGCGATCGATCACAGTCAGGCCCGCGTCAACGGCACCGTCCGCCTCAAGCTCTACAAGGGCAGCGCCACGGTCGTCGGCCGCAAGTCGCCGGACAGCCTCTACTCCGAGCGTCACGTGACCTTCGAAGATGATGCCGGCGCCTACGACCAGAAGGATGCGGCGGGCTTCATCAAGCTCAACGCACTGCGCTTGCGCTTGCTGGCTCAGCAGGGTCGTTGAATTTTCGGGCGTTTCGGCGCTCGTCCAAAACTATCCACCGAAAGGTGCGGGGGTTGTGGATAACTCCCGCACTTTTTGCTTGCGCGACTCGCGGATGAGGCGCAGCTTTTGCTTGTCGAGAGCGAGACATCGGCCGAAAGAAGTGGCGCAAGTCACTGAAATCGGGCGAAATTTCGCAGATCGATCCAAGCATGGTTGGTTTGCAGCGTAACCATTCTGCAGGTGCCTTTGGGTGGCTTGCGAGTGCGCGAACCTGTGGACTGATATGCGCGGAAACGGGGTGCCCACCGGCACTTTCCACCAGGCCGTGCGGCGAGGGCTCATGCCTCCATCCGGCGCGGATGAAATGGAGAGTTACGACTGGCATTCCAACCCTCCCCTTTGCAGGAGGCCGTCCGACTTGTCGGGAGCGGCGCTGCAATGAGGAGGCAACGCCCACGGACGGCCAACCGCACCGGTCTTGCAGAAGAGCGGCGCGGCGGCAGGAGCGAACGGTGATCGCGCGAGCCATCACCGCAGTGCGACCGGACGGCGGCAGGAAGGAGCGCGGCAGACCCGGGCGAGAGCACGGATCGGCAGCAGCCCAGGGGCTTCGCGCCCCGAAAGGCATCCGGAAAGCCGCAGGCAAGGTCCACGACATACGCACCGCCCGGCAAGCAAGTGGACGTAGTGTGGGGGCCGGCAGCGATGCTGGCCCCCATTTGCGTTTGCGCCTCGCCTGCCCTTTCCTGCGCGCGCCGCCCGCCCTTCGTGGCGCGGAGGTCAGTTTTTGGCGAGCTGGCCGCGGATGGCGCCCTTGGGGAAATCGGCGGTGTGGATGTTGACGTAGTAGGCGTCGGGTGTCGCCACGATCTTCTTGATCAGTTCAGGTTCGAGCGCGATGCAGGCGTCGCTGTCCTTGCCGGTCACCTCGAGCGTGCCGACCGGCTTGCCGTCAGCCCCGGCCGCGCCTTCGTGGACGTGGGCCATCGTGGGCCTGGCGGTCTTTTCGGCCCAGAGCGTGAAGCAGAAATCGCCGGTCTCGTCGTCAGCCTCGGCCTTGAAGCCGCCCGCGCCATCGGCATCCCCGCCGCCGGTCTCGGCCGCACCGGTGAGCGTGGCGGTGAAAGTGACGGGCCTGGCGAAAGCCGGAGTGCTGAGCGCGGTGGCGGCCAGTGCGGCGATCAGGGTGGCTTTTCTCATCGTGCGAACTCCCTCTGCTTGCCGGGTGCACTCGCGACTCTCCGGCGCGAGCGCCAGCCTACACCCGTGAGGCGGCGGGGGGAATTGATCCCGGCGCAAGCCGGCTGGCGCCCGGTGCGCGGGGGTCGGGGGGTTTACGGGGTTTACACTGTCCTGAGGGGGTTCGGGCCGGGGCGCTTGTGTCTCGACTTCGCTCGACACGAACGGGGCCTGGGGGCCGGACCAATCCTGGTGTGTCTCGACTTCGCTCGACACGAACGGGGCTTGGGAGCCGGACCAGTCCTTGTGTGCCTCGACTTCGCTCGACACGAACGGAGGTTGGGGGCCTGGCGCGAACGGGTTCGGGGGGCTGGAGGCGTTAACGGGGGCGAGGCGATCTAGCGCGGCGTCGAGCGTGGCGTCGCGGTGGGCGCAGGTGGCGGCCCATTCGGCTTCGGCGAGGACGCGGGCCTCGGCTTCGGCGCGGTCGTGAGCGGCTTCCCATGCGTCCCAGGCGGCATCGTCGTCGCTGTCGTCGGGATGAGGATGGGCGCGGGCGAAATCGCGGCGGGCCTGTTCGGCGCGGGCGGCGAGGAAGGCCTCGCGCGCGGGATCGGGCCAGCGGGCCGCGCCGTGGAGATCCTCGCCCGCAAGCAGCGCGGCGAGCGTATCGTCGAAAGTGGCGACGCTGGCGTGGACCTGTGCGGAGGCGCGGGCGGCGCGGGCGTCCAGCCGGGCGAGATGGGCGAGCAGGAGGCGGGCATCGAAGCGCCGCCGCTCACCCACCGCCTCGCCCCGGAACCAGATCGTCTCGGTCGTGCCGTGGATCGCGCGCGCGGCCAGCACCTGCTCGGCCGCCTCGCGCGCGACGATCAGCGCGGCGTCCCACAGCCCGGCAAAGGCCGGATCGCGGCGGCGGCGGACATAGGCCGTCTGCGCCGACACCCCCGCGACTTGCGCCGCCGCGCGCACGTTGCCCTCGCGGCTGAGGTGTTCGAGGAAGCGGGCGATGCGGCATGAAGAGAAAGTGGCACCGCAACCGACCGCCGCCAAAGGCGAATGGTCGTCCGCAGACTCCCCTCCCGCAGGCGGGAGGGGAACACTATCGCCATCCCCCGGCAACCCGATATCGCGACTGGCGGGAATCCACCCGCGCCCGAACGAGGCGGCGGCGCGGGGCTCGGCGGCGTCGGGATCGGTGTCATGCGGCATAGGGCGCCCTCCTGCTGGAACAAAACAGGAACTTCTAGGCCGGGAGGGGGTATGTAGGAAAATGGTTTTGTCTGGGTCGGTCTTCACTGCTGAGGTGGAAACTCAATGCGCAGCCACAAATAGATCTGTGAACAAAGTCAACTTATTCGGCATCATCTCTTGAAGTAGAGCCACGAGCACCTATCGTATTAGGCACGCCTCTGGCGATGCATACTGCGTCAGCCGACAACATCGGTGTGGCAAGTGAGCAGAGCGGCGAAGTTCTGGGACGCGCAAGCACTCAGGGCCAAGCGGGGAACGGGACCAAGTCACGTTGCCCAGAGGATAGCGCAAGGTCGGATGGGTCGATGAGAGCGGGGCCCGGAGATACACGTTGGATGAAACTGTCGATTTTCTTCGTTACGTGCGCAAACATGGCCATCTAAAGAAGGCGTGGCAGTCTATCAAGTCAAACGGTCGTCGATCAACATCGCCTTATGTCAAAGATGACATAGATAAATTTACAGCATCAGAAGATGCGAATATCCGCTCTATTTCGGCTAAGATTCAGCATGGATCGTATAGCTTCTCTCCCGCTCGCGGTATCGCCTTGGAGAAGCCTAATAAGCCAGGCAGCATACGGCCGATAGTAATTCCACGTGCACAGGACCGCATTGTGCATCGGTGCATACTGAATGCACTTGTGTCTGACGCAAGAGTGCGATCGGCAGCATTTCGCCCCACCAGTTTCGGCGGCATTCCCAAGAGAGAAAATGAAAAACTGGCTGGCGTTCCCGCCGCCATAAATGCGGTTATTGCAGCGATAAAAAATGGTGGAAGTCACATCATTGTTGCTGACATTGCCAGTTTTTTTTCGAACATTCGTAAGTCACAAGTTATTCAAATAATTTCTCAATTTTCATCTGATGAGAAATTCATCGATCTATTAAATTCCGCAATAAAAATTGATCTCGACAATCACGAGTCTCTTTGGAGGTTTAAGTCATCATTCCCATATGATGACGTTGGCGTTGGCCAAGGGGTCTGCTTATCTCCTTTTTTCGGCAACATTTTGCTTGGCTCGTTCGATGATGAAATGAACGACGGAGACTGCACATGCATTCGATATGTCGATGACATCATCATCGTCGCCCCTTCAGGAAAAGCAGCATCGTCAAGACTAAGAAAAGCTGAGCGACTTTTGTCGACACTGGGCATGAGTCTTGCAGAAGATAAAACGGATAGAAACCCCATCCCCGTTTGCAATAAATTTGAGTATCTCGGTATAGAATTCAATAACGGCCTCTTAAGGCCTAGCTTGAAATCACGAAATAGCATTGTCCAAAGAACAAAAGACGTTGCTGCCAAATCGCTCCAAGCAGTACGCTCTTCAAGAAGACTTGAGGATTTTAATATTGATTACTCAACTCCAAAAACTCTTAATAAAATATCAGGGATGGCGAAGGGATGGGCAAATCACTACAGATTCTGCAATGATATTCAAACCATTAAGAATATTGACAATAAAATAATGAAGATATTTTTGCTTTATTCTACTAAAGCGCATCAGTTTGCAGAGCAAGCCCTCACTAACAATTATCCAGAGTTGGCTGCCGCCTTTTTAGGATATTCTGGTATAAGAGGCATCACGTTTGATCCGCTTCTGGTCGACTGACCGAAAATCACCACACACCCTGTGGCAACGCTGTTTCTGTGCAAGCGTTACAAGGCTAAGAATCACGGGGACAGGGACTTACGGTGACGGGAATTACGGTGACAGGAATTACGGTGACAGGAATTACGGTGACAGGAATTACGATGACAGGTGCCTAACTCCCCAAATACCCAAATGCGCTGGGCATGATCGGGGTGACGAGGGCAGCGCGCTTTCCATCCCCGCAAGGGGTATGGTTTCAGCGTGTAGGCATTATTCCTTCCCCTTCCCCTTCCCCCTCCATGGGGAACATTCGGGACGCCCCCCGGAATAAACCCCTCCCCCCATCGTTATCCCTCTGTGCGGCCGGTTGGACGGGGCACTTTTGAAAGGGAATGATGATGATGATGAGCATGATCTCTGTGCGCCGTGTGGCGCTTGGCCTGGCGGCGGCGGGTGTGGCTTTTGCCGGAATGGGGGCGGCGACGCCGGCGCTGGCGGGTGAAGGGCACTGGTCGATCGGTGGCGGCGTGCAGTGCCGGATCGTGCTGGGGGTTGTGGTCTGCTCCAAGAACCGGCCCTGATCTGACTGGGGACGCGTGCTTGCGCGCGTCATTAGCTTCGCTGGCCTTCGGCTCGACGGGCTCAGGACGAACGGGGGGGTGGATTTGGGGTGATACCCCTCCACCATCCTGCGGATGGTCCCCCTCCCCGAGCCAGCTCGGGGAGGAACTTTGATGGGGTTTGCCCCTCCACCATCCTGCGGATGGCCCCCCCCCCCGAGCCAGCTCGGGGAG
This sequence comes from Novosphingobium sp. HNCC26DJ243, assembly GCF_057180545.1. Classification (NCBI taxonomy): domain Bacteria; kingdom Pseudomonadati; phylum Pseudomonadota; class Alphaproteobacteria; order Sphingomonadales; family Sphingomonadaceae; genus Novosphingobium; species Novosphingobium sp. HNCC26DJ243. The sequence continues at coordinate 831,193 of NZ_JBXUGN010000001.1, forward strand.
GAACTTTGATGCGGTTTGCCCCTCCACCATCCTGCGGGTGGTCCCCCTCCCCGAGCCAGCTCGGGGAGGAACTCTGGTGGGGTTTGCTTCGATGGGGTCGGGGCGGTTTGGAGCGACTCTGGATTGCTTTGTCGGCTTGGGCCTTCTCGCAATGACGAGGGTTGGGGTGGTGGTGCCGATCCGTCAGCGGCTTGCGCGGGCCCCTCTCCCAACCCTCTCCCCTGAAGGGGAGAGGGCTTTTCTTCAGCGTTTCAGGAGGGGGGCGAGGTAGTGGCCGGTGAAGCTTCTCGGGTTCTTGGCGACCTGTTCGGGGGTGCCTTCGGCGACGATTTCGCCGCCGCGCACGCCGCCTTCGGGGCCGAGGTCGATGATCCAGTCGGCGGTCTTGATCACATCGAGGTTGTGTTCGATCACGACGACGGAATTGCCCTGCTCCACCAGGCGGTGGAGGACTTCCAATAGCTTGCGCACGTCTTCGAAGTGGAGGCCGGTGGTGGGCTCGTCCAGGATGTAGAGCGTTTGTCCGGTGCTGCGGCGGGCGAGTTCCTTGGCGAGCTTGACGCGCTGCGCTTCGCCGCCCGAGAGCGTGGTGGCCTGCTGGCCGACCTTGACGTAGCCCAGGCCGACTTCATTGAGCATATGCATCCGGTCACGGATCGGGGGCACGGCCTTGAAGAATTCCTCGGCGTCCTCGATCGTCATGTCGAGCACGTCGGCGATGGAGTGGCCCTTGAACTTCACCTCGAGCGTTTCGCGGTTGTAGCGCTTGCCCTCGCACTCCTCGCAAGTGACGTAAACGTCGGGGAGGAAGTGCATCTCGATCTTGATCAGGCCATCGCCCTGGCACTTTTCGCAGCGGCCGCCCTTGACGTTGAAGCTGAAGCGGCCGGGCTTGTAGCCGCGTGCGGCGCTTTCGGGCAGGCCGGCGAACCAGTCCCGGATCAGGGTGAAGGCGCCGGTGTAAGTCGCGGGGTTGGAGCGCGGGGTGCGGCCGATGGGCGACTGGTCGATCTCGATCACCTTGTCGCAGTTCTCGAGCCCGGTGATGCGATCGTGCGCGCCGGCGATGACGCGGGCGCCGTTGAGCGCGCGGGCGGCCCCTGCGTGGAGCGTATCGATGGTGAAGCTCGACTTGCCCGAGCCGGAGACGCCGGTGACGCAGGTGAAGGTGCCGAGCGGGATCCTGGCGCTGACGTTCTGCAGGTTGTTGGCGCGCGCGCCCTCCACGCCGATGAACAGGCCGTTCCCCTTGCGGCGTTTCTTCGGCACCTCGATCCGGCGGGCGCCGGTGAGGTACTGGCCGGTGAGGCTGTTGGGGTTGGAGAGGATATCGTCGAGCGTGCCCTGGGCGACGATCTGCCCGCCGTGGACGCCCGCGCCGGGACCGAGATCGACCACATGGTCAGCCGTGCGGATGGCGTCCTCGTCATGTTCGACCACGATGACGGTGTTGCCGAGATCGCGCAGGCGCTTGAGCGTGACGAGCAGGCGATCGTTGTCACGCTGGTGGAGGCCGATCGAGGGTTCGTCGAGCACGTAGAGCACGCCCGAGAGGCCGGAGCCGATCTGGCTGGCGAGGCGGATGCGCTGGCTCTCGCCGCCCGAAAGCGTGCCCGAGGTGCGATCGAGATTGAGGTAATCGAGGCCGACGTTGTTGAGGAAGCCGAGGCGCTCGTTGATTTCCTTGAGGATGGCGCGGGCGATCTGCGACTGCTGGCTGGTGAGCTGGGCATCGAGCGCGCCGTACCATTCGACCGCGGCGGCGACCGAGAGGCGGGTGATGGAGGAGATGTCGGTCCCGGCGACCTTGACGCTGAGCGCCTCGGGCTTGAGGCGGGCGCCGTGGCAGGTTTCGCAAGGCTGGGCGGTCTGGAACTTGGAAAGCTCCTCGCGCATCCAGGCGCTTTCGGTCTGCAACATGCGGCGGTTGAGATTGCCGATGACGCCCTCGAAGGCCTTGTTGACGGTGTAGCTCTTCTTGCCGTCGATGAAGGTGAGCGGGACGGCCTTGCCGCCGGTGCCATAGAGGATGACGAGCTTCACCTCGCCCGGCAGCTCGTCCCACGCGGTTTCGAGCTTGAAGCCGAAGTGCGCGGCGAGGCTGGCGAGGACCTGCATGTAATAGGGCGACGGCGGGTTGCTCTTGGCCCAGGGGACGATGGCGCCCTGCTTGAGCGAGAGGTGTTCGTTGGGGACGACGAGCTGGGGATCGAACAGCAGCTTTTCGCCAAGCCCATCGCAGGCGGGGCACGCGCCCTGGGGGGCGTTGAACGAGAACAGGCGCGGCTCGAGCGCGTCGATGGTGAAGCCGCTGACGGGGCAGGCGAACTTTTCGGAGAAGACGATGCGGTTGGCCGGGAGGCCGGTTTTCTTCATGCCACTCCCCTCCCGCTTGCGGGAGGGGCTGGGGGAGGGCGTGTTTTTGGCGGGGTCGGGTAACATGCCCTCCCCTAACCCCTCCCGCAGGCGGGAGGGGGATTCACCCAGCGCCTCGACCGTCGTGTCGGCCAGATCGATGTAGGCGAGGCCGTCGGCGAGCTTGAGGGCCTGTTCGAAGCTGTCGGCGAGGCGGGTCTGGATGCCGTCGCGCACGGCGATGCGGTCGACCACGACCTCGATATCGTGCTTGAGCTTCTTGTCGAGCGCGGGCGCGTCCTCGATGGCCATCATCTCGCCGTTGATGCGGACGCGGGTGTAGCCGGCCTTCTGCCATTCGGCGAGCTCGCGGCGGTATTCGCCCTTGCGCCCGCGCACGACGGGGGCGAGCAGGTAGGCGCGGGTGCCTTCGGGCAGGGCCATGACGCGATCGACCATCTGCGACACGGTCTGCGCGGCGATGGGCAGTCCGGTGGCGGGGCTGTAGGGGATGCCGATGCGCGCCCAGAGCAGGCGCATGTAATCGTAGATCTCGGTCACGGTCGCCACGGTGGAGCGCGGGTTGCGGCTGGTGGTTTTCTGTTCGATCGAAATGGCGGGCGAGAGGCCGTCGATATGTTCGACATCGGGCTTCTGCATCATCTCGAGGAACTGGCGCGCGTAAGCCGAGAGCGATTCCACGTAGCGCCGCTGGCCTTCGGCGTAGATCGTGTCGAACGCGAGGCTCGACTTGCCCGAGCCCGAAAGCCCGGTGATGACGATCAGGCTGTCGCGCGGGAGATCGATATCGATCCCCTTGAGATTGTGTTCACGAGCGCCGCGGACGGAAATGGTATTGAGAGACATGCGCGGCGGTGTTCCATATTTGTTCGATTCAGGCAAGGCCTTGCCCAAGGCTCACGCGCATGTGGGGAGTGTGGGGGAACGGTGCAATACGGGCTTTGGGGGATGATGTGCAGCAGCGCACTTGGCAAGCGCCTGATCTTGGCGGAATAAGAACCCAAACCGGGGAATTATCTTGAGCAGACAGAGCATCAACGATTACCGCGCCGAACTTGACCGACTGCGCGTCGTATCTGGTAGTCGCCGCGAAAGCGTGCTGCGCGAAGCATTCAAGGACTTGCTGAAGCGGTGGGGCCGTTCGCAAGACCTGAGCTTTGTGCCCGAGCACGATATCGTAACGCCGCAGAAGAACCGCATCTATGTGGACGGCGCGCTGCTGCATGCCCTGCGGGTGCCGTTCGGATATTGGGAGGCGAAGGACGCCGACGACGATCTGGACGCGGAAATCGCGGCCAAATTCCGCAAAGGATACCCGCGCGACAATATCATCTTCTCCGACGATCACACGGCAGTGCTCGTGCAGGATGGCAGCGAACTGGCCCGCGTGGCCATGGATGACACCGAAGCGCTCTATGGCCTTCTGACGCGGTTCTTTGGGCATGAACGGCGCGAGATTGCCGAGTTCAACAAGGCGGTAAGGCAGTTCGCGGCGGACCTGCCAGCCGTGCTGGACGCCCTGCGCGCCCTTATTGCCGACAAGCGCAAGGCTTCTAAAGAGTTCGACAAGGCCGAGAAGGCCTTCCTGAAGCACGCGCAGGACGCGATCAACCCGGCGGTGAGCCGCGACGATGTGCAGGAAATGCTGATCCAGCACGTGTTGACCGAAGACATTTTCGCCAAGGTTTTCGACAACCCCGACTTCCACCGCCAGAACAACGTCGCGAGCGAGCTTTACAAGCTTGAAGACAAGCTCTTCGCGCGCGGCGAGAAATCGACACTGCTGCGCGCGCTGGCCCCCTACTATTCGGGCATTGCCGCCACGGCTGCTGTGATTTCCACCCATTCGGAAAAGCAGGGCTTTCTCAAGGGCCTCTACGAGAACTTCTACAAGGTTTACAATCCGAAGGCGGCGGACAAGCTGGGCGTGGTCTATACGCCGGGCGAAATCGTGCGCTTCATGATTCGCAGCACCGACTGGCTGTGCGAAAAGCACTTCGGCAAGAACCTGATAGACCGGGGCGTCGAAATCCTCGATCCGGCCACCGGCACCGGCACGTTCATCGTGGAACTGCTCGAAAGCTTTCGCGGCCACGGCGACAAGCTGCGTCACAAATACAAGGAGGAGCTGCACGCCAACGAAATCGCGATCCTGCCCTATTACGTCGCCAACCTGAACATCGAAGCGACCTATCAGGCGATCACCGGGCAGTTTGCCGAGTTTGAAAACCTATGCCTTGTGGACACGCTGGACAATGTAGATGCGCTTGGCATCCATTCAGGACACCAGTTCGATCTGCTTGGCGCGCTGAGCGACGAGAACATCGAACGCATCAAGCGCCAGAACCGCCGCAAGATCAGCGTCATCATCGGCAACCCGCCCTATAACGCCAACCAGCAGAACGAGAACGACAACAACAAGAACCGGACATATGCCCACATCGATAAGCGCATCAAGAATACATACATCAAGGCCAGCACGGCACAGAAGACTAAGCAATATGATATGTACAAACGATTTATTCGTTGGGCAAGTGACCGGATCGGTGACGAAGGTATAGTTGCATACATAACAAATCGTAGTTTTATAGACGCCCACCAAGATGACGGATTTCGTCGTACGGTGGCAAAGGATTTTGACGAGGGATGGGTTATTGATCTCGGTGGGGACTACAAGCGTAAAGGGGCAGGTGGTTCCGGCAACGTGTTTGAAATTGGGACTGGCGTTGCAATTTCATTTTGGGTGAAGCGGCGCGGAAAATTTCCTTTTCAGCTTTTTTATATGTCGGCACCAGAAGGTCGAAGCGAGGACAAGCTTGCATGGCTCAGCACATTGGACGGGTCACGATCTAACTGGCTGAAAATTGCCAATCGACTGGATGCTGCCTGGATTGACCTCCCACCCGAAATCTCAAGCGATTTGATCCCCTTGGCGAACACTGCGACCAAGCATGCAAAAGATTCTCGACAGCACCGTGCCGTGTTTGGCGAATACTCCCTTGGCATATCGACAAATAGAGACGATTGGCTGTACGATAGATCTATTCATCACCTAGAGGGAAAAGTTCGGACACTTATTAAAGGATACGAAGAAACTCGCCCTCCAGTGTGGCCATCAGAAATTAAATGGTCTGAGACACTAAAACGCCGTCGCAAGGCTGGGCAAAAAGAGAATTTCGACTTTGCTAAGATGGAAATTATTGAATATCGTCCATTCTCTAGCCTATGGCTTTATCGGTCAAATTTGTTTATTGATCGATTAGGGCTTTTAGATCGCAGTTTTCCAAAAGACTGCAGCAATACGTCAATCACATGCTCTTGGGGAAAACGTGGAACGTTCGCTTGCCTCGCAACGGCAAGGCCATCATCTCTCGACTGGTATATTCCAGACGCAAACCAATACTATTCCCGCTACCGCTACACCAAATCCGGCGAACGCGTCGACAACATCACCGACTGGGGCCTCAACAAGTTCAAGGCGCATTACAAGGACGAGGTTGCCGCAGCGCGCTTCCGGGACCGGACGCAGAACGGCGGGATCGCGCAGAGACTGACCGACGCTGATGGGACCGTGCATGATCTAGTGATTGCGCCCAATCCTGCGTCATGGCCGTACGACGAGCGCGGCGTGCCTGCGGTGACCAAGGACGCGATCTTTGCCTATTGCTATGCCGTGCTGCACGATCCGGTCTATCGCGAGAAATACGCGCTGAACCTGAAGCGCGAGTTTCCGCGCATTCCGTTCTATCCCGACTTTGCCCGGTGGGTGGCATGGGGTGAAGCGCTGATGGCCATGCACATCGGCTATGAACAAGTTGCGCCTTGGCCGGTGGAGCGGATCGAAACGCCGCAACCCAAGCGCGCGCCGGGCACGCACCCCAAGCCGGTGCTGAAAAGCAATGCGGCGGCAGGCAATGTGATGGTCGATGCCGATACGCAGATTAGCGGCATTCCCAAGGAAGCGTGGGATTACCGGCTGGGCAACCGCAGTGCTATCGATTGGGTGCTGGACCAGCACAAGGAGAAGAAGCCCCGCGACCCCACCATCGCCGCCAAGTTCAACACCTATCGCTTTGCCGACTACAAGGAGAGCATGATCGACCTGCTCGCCCGCGTGGTCCGCGTGAGCGTGGACACGGTGGCCATCACTGCAGCGATGAAAGCGCTGGACCGCAACCTTTGGGAAACTTGATATCACCCAAGGAATAGATGTTTGCTGCGCAAGGTTGCTTGAGGCGGCCCTCTTTTCGGCGGGCGCGGGTGGGCATCTGTCCTTCGACAGGCTCAGGACGAACGGGTTGGTTGGGGTGCGGGCGGATGATGGGGTTCGTCCCTTGTCGGGACAGATCGTAACTTTGTCGAAACCATACAATAATCCATTTCGGAACTTTGCTAGACCCCCTTATCGAAGGTTAGTGAGGATTGCTCCGTTCCATGGTTGTCGACCGGCCCGAAGACCAGCATTCGCCCTCGATAAGCCTGTTCTGCTGGGCTGACGGGCGGTGCGAGGTTGTGCCGGTGGAGCGGCCGGCGGTCTCGATGAAGGTGCGCGAGACGTTTGCTGCCTACTTCGCCGCCGACTTTGCCGCGGCGATGACCGAACACTATCCTGAAACGGACATGAAAGCGGCTTGAGCCGCGACTGTCGGCCGCGGCGTCAGGCCCGGTTCGGGCTTTCGGCCAGAGCTGCGCGCGATGTGTCAGGATCACGTGGTGTCGCGAGCGGCAGCGAGCCGATCCTGCGCCGTGCGGTGTCGCTCTGGATCGCTTCGCTGCGCTCGGAATGACGAAGTTTGGTGCAGATAATCTAAAGCGCAAGTGCGCGGTGGCCGGGCGTGCCCAGCCAGCGGCCTTCGAGTTTCCAGACATCGGCGATGACCAGTTCGGACAGGGCGATGTCGGGCGAGCCTTGCCGGATCAGGCGCCCCTGATCGAGCACGATCACATCGTCGGCATGGTTCATGGCAAGCGCGAGATCGTGGACGACGAGGACGACGCCCCTGCCCTGCTTCGCAAGGGCGCGCAGGCGCCCGGCGAGTGCCTGCTGATGGGCCAGATCGAGTGCGGCCAGCGGTTCGTCGGCCAATATCCAGTGCGGCTGCGTGGCGAGCACGCGGGCGAGCAGGGCGCGCGCGCGCTCTCCCCCTGAAAGGGCGGAAAGCGGGCGGTCAGCCAGGAGTTCGAGCTGGAGCGCGGCGATGGCCTCATCGATGGCGCGGGCATTTTCCTGCGCATCCGAGCGATGCGGCAGGCGGCCAAGACCGACGAGCGTGCGCACCGAGATGTTCCAGGCGACTTGCGCGGTTTGCGGCAGGTAGCCGATGCGCCGGGCGCGCTCTTCGGGCAGGATCTGCGCGAGGGGCCGGTCTGCGAGCGTGACGGTGCCGCCGCTCGGCGCGATGAGTCCCGCGAGCGCGCTGAGCAACGTGGACTTGCCCGCGCCGTTGGGGCCGCAGATGGCGGTGACGCGGCCGGGGCGGATGCGCGCGGTGACTTCGGCCAGACGCGCGGCGATGGTGAGGTTGCGCGCTTCGAGCATCAGCGCGCGTCCTGCGACGGGTTCAGGTGTCGGGACTGCATCATGCGAGTTCCCTCCGCATCCTGAGCAGCAGGCGCAGGAAGAACGGGGCTCCGGCGAGGCTGAGGGCAATGCCGAGGCGCAGTTCGCCGCCAGCGAGGGGCAGGATGCGGCACAGGCAATCTGCGACCAGCAGCAGCAAGGCTCCGGCAAGCGCCGAGGGGACGAGCGTGGCAGAGGGGCGCTGGTCGGTGAATGGGCGGACGAAATGCGGGACCATCAGGCCGACGAACCCGATCATCCCTGCGACCGCCACGCCGCTGCCGACGATCAGGCCGACACCCGCGATCATAAGCCAGAGCAGGCGGGCGGGCTCGAACCCGAGCGAGCGGGCGGCGTCCTCGCCCAGGGACAGCGCATCGAGGCCGGGGGCGGCGCGCCAGAGCGCGACGAGGCCCATGGCGGTGAGCGGGGCGACGAGGCGGACCTCGTGCCAGCCGCGATCGGCGAGCGCGCCCATCAGCCACGTCACGATCTCGGACAGGGCGAACGGATTGGGCGAGAGGCTGATCGCGAGGCTGGTGAGCGCGCCCGCCAGACTGGCGATCATCATGCCCGCCAGCGTGAACAGCGCAATGCCGCCCGCGCGCCCGGCGATGAGCGCGAGAAGCGCCATGGCCCCGCCCGCGCCGATCAGCGCGAACAGCGGGAGCAGGACCGCTTGCGCGCTGTAGCCGGTGTAGAACGAGAGGACTGCGCCCAGTGCGGCGGCGGGCGCTATGCCGAACAGGCCGGGGTCGGCCAGCGGATTGCGCAAGTAGCCCTGCATGGCCGCGCCCGCCGCGCCGAGGCCTCCGCCGAGGATGAGCGCGAGCAGCGCGCGGGGCAGGCGCAGTTCCATGAGGATCGCGGTGGCGTTGGGCACCGGGGGGCCGAGGGGGCTTATCCAGACCTGTCCGGCGAGGAGCGAGAGCGGGAGGGCCATGGCGAGCGCGAGCGCGAGGCCCTGCGGCAGGCTAAGGGCGAACCGACGTTTCGGACGGGCGATCATCGCGAAGTCCCCTCCCCTGCGGGCATGGCGGGGAGGTTCTGGCGGACCTCTGCCAGCCTTTGCGCGGCGGCGATGATGGTGGGGCCGCCGCAGTAGAGGAGCTTGGGGTTGAGCTGTGCGCGACGGGTGGTGGTGAGTGCCCTGAGCGCGGGATGGGACAGGACGCGGTCGTCGCCCCTTCCTGTCTCGGCGGTCTGTCCGGCGACGAGGATGAGCGCGGGTGGATCGGCGAGCATCTTTTCGAGGGGCAGGAAATCGGCCTGGCCGAGGCCGCGCGCGGCGGCGAAGTTGGTGAAGCCGGTGTGGCGCAGGAGATCGACGATCAGCGTGCCGTCGCCCGGGACCATGCCGCCCGATTGCCAGACGACGGTGGGGATGGGCCTTGCTCCCTGGGGAGCTGCGGCGGCCGTGAGGGCGGCGTCGATGCGGGCGACGAGCGCTTCGCCGCGTTCCGGATGGCCGGTGAGCGTGGCGATCTGGCGGATCTGGGCGCGGCTGTCGTCGATGGCGGCGGTCATGCCCAGCGCTTCGAAGCGCAGGCCGAGACGGTGGTAGGCGCTGGTCGTGGCGGGATCGGTGAAGGTGCTGCCGAGCACGATATCGGGGCGCAGGGCGAGGACTTCCTCGACCGTGCCGCGCGTGGAGGGCAGCTTGTCAGCGATGACGGTGTCCATCGACGAGGAGCGCGGGTCGTGGCTGTAGTGCGAGATCGCGAGGATCTGGGCGGGGTCGGCGACTTCGGCGAGGATCGCGTCGGTACAGGGGTTGAGGCTGACCACGGTGGGGTGTGCCCGGGCGGACGCTCCTTGTGCCGCCTGCGATGCCGGGATGCAGCTTGTCAGGAGCGTTGTGGCAAGGAGCGCCAGTGTTGGGAACAGGCCCTCCCCCAGCCCCTCCCGCAAGCGGGAGGGGGGTTTTTGGCGTTTCGCGCTACAGGCGAGCGGCTGGATCAATATCGGGCCCGGATGCCGATGAAGGCCGAGCGGCCCCAGGTGCCGTAGTCGGCGACGGTGTGGTAGCCTTCATCGAACAGGTTTTCGACGCGGCCGTAGAGCTCGACCTTGTCGGTCAGAGGGAAGCTGGCGCGCACGGTGGTCAGGGCGTAGCCGTCGAGCGGCACGGTGTTTGCGGCATTGTCATAGCTGTCTGCCACCATGCGCAGGTCGGCGCCGAGGGTGAGGCCGGCGAGTGGTGTTGTCCAGTCGCTCGACAGGGTGAGCGCGTGGCGCGGGCGGCGGGCGAGGTCCTTGCCGTTGTTGAGGTTGCCCGGCGTCAGGTTGCGGGCTTCGAGATAGGTGTAGGCCGCTCGCAACTGGAGGGTGTCGCTGGGCCGTGCCCCGAGTTCGACTTCGACGCCTTCGGCGCGGGCCTTGCCGATGTTGTCATAGAGGCCGAAGGGGCGCGTGGCGCAGGCGTTCAGGCTGGCGCAGGAGACGAAGGCGATCAGGTTGCGGCTGTCGCGGCGGAACACGGTGGCCGAAGCGTGGAGCGCGCCATTGCGACTGCCCCATTCGAGGCCAGCGTCGTAGCTCTTCGAGCGTTCGGGAACGAGCGCGGCGTTGCCGTAGTCCGAGAGCAGCTGATAGAGCGTGGGAGCCTTGAAGCCTTCGCCGTAGGAGGCGCGCAGGCGCAGGTTTTCGATCACTTCGAAAGAGCCGTTGGCACCGAAGGTCCACGCATGGCCGAAGCGGCTGTGATCGTCATAGCGCAGGCCTGCAGCGAGGCTGGCGCGGTCCGACGTCCAGCCAAGCAGGGCGTGGCCACTGGTGAGATTGGCCTTGGCTTCGGCGTCGAACGTGCTGGAGAAGCGGGTCCATTCGCTGTCCGCGCCGAAATCGAGGGTGACATCGGCGGGGAGGTTGATGCGGCCGGTGAGGTCAGCGCGTTCCGAGCGGCCCTTGTAGCCATAGGACGGGTCGGAGCCGAAGGTCGGGTCGTAGTAATCGCGCTTGGTGTCTGACAGGGCGAAGCCGGTGTTGAGCGTGAGCGTGTCGGTGGCATAGCGCAGGCCGACGCGGCCCGAGGCCTGGCGGGTCTTCTGGAATTCGGGCGTGTCGCCGAACGTATAGAATGGCGGCGCGAAACCGTCGATGTCGGTGCGGGTATCGGCGTAGCGCGCGGTGGCGACCACGCTGAGTTCCTCCGTGACGTTGAGGCGTCCGCGCCCGCCGATGCGGTACTGGCGGAAGCCGTCGGGCTCGGTGCCGGCTGCGGCGGCGGAGACGCCTTCGCTTTCCGCATAGCCGCCGTTGAGCGTGATTGCGCCGACGTCGGACGAGATGCCTGCGGCGGCGTCTGCGGTGTATGTTTCATGCGCGCCATACTCGGCGCTGGCTTCGACGCCGTTGAGATCGCGCGACTGGACAGCGATCACGCCGCCGAGTGCGGCGCTGCCCCAGACGACCGAGTTGGAGCCGCGCAGGACGTCGATGCGCTCGATCCCGCCGGGGGTCAGCGTGCCGAAATCAAAACCGCCCGAGGGGGCCGAGACGTCTTCGACGCGGACGCCATCGACGAGGACGAGGACCTGTTCGGCATCTGCACCGCGCAGGCGCACGCCGGTAAAGCTGCCGGGGCCGCCGTTGCGGGTGACCGTGAGGCCGGGAACGCGTTCGAGCACGCGGGTAATGTCGGGGCCTTGGATCGACTGAATTTCTTGCGCCGTGATGACGGTGATCGGCTGGCCAAGGCGATCGAGCCGCGTTTCACTGCCGGTGGCGACGACGGTGATGAGGTCAGCGCGGATCGACGGGGTAAGAACGATATCATTGCTCTCTTGCGCCAAGGCGGATGACGCGAAAGCAAAGGCAGAAACGGAAACGAGGTACTTCTTCACGACAACACTCCACGGCCACGAACGGAATTGCCGTTCATGGCGGGAGGAGCGCTGGGCCATTGAAGACGCGCCTGCCGCATGCGCCCGGTACACCCCGCCCGGCCGCGGAACGACGACCATCGGCAGGTTTCCTGGCTCCCGGGTCATCGCGTGCCGCCCACCTTCCCAGCGCCGGGATCGAATCCGGTGCCAGTGGCATATCGGGCGACGCGCTATCCGGTTACAGTTGCGGGGGCAGCGCCGGATTTGGACCGGCTTCCCTCTTAGCCCGGGTCAGCGGGCACCAGTGGCGTCAGGGGCGTGACTAACGGGAACTTTGCTGCACTGCAAGAGTGACCGTGCACATTTGGGCAGGTCGTGCCCCCTGTCTTGGTCGTTGCGAGCCCGCGCAGCGGGCGAAGCAATCCAGTGCAATGCGGCATGACTCTGTATTGCTTCGTCGGCTTTGCCTCCTCGCAATGACGAACAAGCGCGGAGCCTGGTAGCCGCCTGATTTCGAGTTAACCGGATCGAAGGGGGCTGTGCCGCATCGGGACAGGCGCAAAAGCGCGCGTGCGGGACACGGGGCGAAGGGTTAGCGCAAAACAGGATTATCAGGATCTACACGTCGCCCATGCCCTTGGAAATCGCCTTTCGGCCGATTGAACTGCCCTCCGCCGCAGACGTGCAGGCGGCGCGGGCGGAGCACGCGTGGCCCGAAGACGCCAGGCCGCGCGATTTTGCGGCACGCATCAGGCGGCGCGACATGCGTTCGATCCGGCGAGCCTTGCGCGCACCGTCGCTGGTGCGGCAGCGCGTGGCAGGCGTGGCGATGTTCGGGATACTGGGCATGGTGCTGGGCCCCGTGGGCTGGGGCGAGCCGGGCGGCATCTCGGCGGCCTCGGCGCATGAGCGCAGGGCAGGCCTGCAACCGTTCGAGCAAGCGGGCGAGAGCTTTCCGGGATCGGCGTTCTACTGGCTTGCGCCCGAGGACACCGGGCTGATCGCGCCGACCGAGGCGCAATCGGCGTGGGATTCGCGGCGCGACGACGATGAAGGAAGTGCGGGTGCGATAGCACGCCCGGTGATCGCGACCGGCACGGGCGAGGATCGCTTCCGCGCGCTGCAGTGCCTGACGGCGGCGATCTATTACGAGGCGGCGAGCGAGCCCGACGGTGGGCAACGCGCGGTGGCGCAAGTCGTGCTCAACCGCGTGGCGCACCCGGCCTATCCAAACACCGTGTGCGGCGTGGTCTATCAGGGATCGGAGCGGCCTTCGTGCCAGTTCAGCTTTGCTTGCGACGGATCGCTGGCGCGCAAGCCGATGAAGGCGTTCTGGGACCGCGCCCGGCGCGTGGCTGCCGATGCGCTGGCAGGGTACGTCTATGCCCCGGTGGGGCTGGCGACGCATTATCACACGACTGCCGTGCATCCCTATTGGGCGCCGAGTCTGAGTTTCATCGGCACGATCGGCGCGCACCGGTTCTATCGCTGGGGCGGCGCTGCGGGCAAGCCGGCGGCGTTTACCGCGCGCTATGCCGGCGGCGAACCGATTGCCGCACCGCATCCCCGCAGCTGGACACCCTCGCCCGCCGACGTCGCCGATCCGCTTGCGCTGGAAAAGGCGTTCGAGGAGGGACGGGTCGTGGCGGCTTCGGCGACGAACGCGGATCCGGTATATGTCGAGCCCTTGCAGCAGCGCGGCGGCGATGCAGTGTTCCGCGCACAGGCCCTGCCGGGGGGCAAGCCGGTGGCGGGCGAAGCACCGGCATCAGGCAGCGGATCGGTGCTGCCCGGCTACGAGAACGCCAACAAGTGGATCGCGCAGCCCGGGGCCTGATCGGCGGCGCCGGGGACGGAATTTCGCCTTGGTCGAGGCGGAAGATACAGATTGGCTGGATTTGACCGGTCAGCGCCCGGCGCCGCCGCCCTTCCGCCCTCACGAAACGCCGCCACCCCCCACCCGTCGCAAAATCGTTTCGCATCGCGTGGTTATTGCTTCCTTTACCGTGTCGTCCAACGGAACCTTAGCCTGATCCACTCTAGAGGTCCTTGCGTGGAGGATGGCACCGGGTCGTGATCGGCGCCATCAAGGAGACAAGAACAACCATGGTGCGATTTGCCCCCCGCTACGGCATCATTTCCCCCTGCATGGCGCGGCCGATCCTGCGCCGACACGTGCGGGCGGTGAACGACAATGCCGAGGAATGGTCAGGTTCGTGGCCGCAGGAAAACGAGGCGCTCGATACCGCGCTGCGACTGTTTGCGGCGCATGGCTTTTCGGCGGCGGCGCGTGCGCGCGATGCGGCGGTGATTGCCGAGTGTGGGGGCGACGACGATCGCGTCGGCTTCTGGATGGACGTGTGCCGGACGCTCGACCGGCGCATGGCGCGCGAGTTTGCGCAGGCGCGCGTGCGCTGAGCGGTTGTCCTTCGCTCTTTGCGCCGCAAGAGGCTCCGGCAGGAATGCCGGGGCCTTTTTGCTGGTTCGATGCTGGCGCGGGCAAGACTATTGCTATTGCGAACTGTTATCGCAAAAACCCCGGAACCAGCGGTTTTTCGCGGTTGCATTCGTACGCGCGCGGGCCTACGGGCCGAGTCATTCGCCAGCACTTCCCTGTCTCGCGGGGCATGGGGGAGGACTGGGCCGGGTTTCATGTGGCGCGCCGTGCCTGGCCGTCCGGGAATGCGGTTGTCTTGTATGCTTGTCCCCGCGAACGGGAAAGGACCGTAAAGCATGGCACGCAAGAAGATCGCGCTTATCGGCGCAGGCAATATCGGTGGTACGCTTGCCCACCTCGCCGCCCAGAAGGAACTGGGTGATATCGTCCTGTTCGACGTGGTCGAAGGCGTGCCCCAGGGCAAGGCGCTCGACCTTTCGCAGTGTGGCCCGGTCGAAGGCTTCGACGCCCGGATCACCGGCACCAACGATTATGCCGACATCGCCGGCGCAGACGTCATCATCGTCACCGCCGGTGTCGCACGCAAGCCCGGCATGAGCCGCGACGACCTGCTCGGCATCAACCTCAAGGTGATGAAGGCCGTGGGCGAGGGCATCAAGGCCAACGCGCCCGACGCATTCGTCATCTGCATCACCAACCCATTGGACGCGATGGTCTGGGCGCTGCGCGAATTCTCCGGCCTGCCCCACAACAAGGTTGTCGGCATGGCAGGCGTGCTCGACTCGGCACGCTTCTCCACCTTCCTCGCCTGGGAGTTCGGCGTTTCGATCCGCGACGTGAACACCTTCGTTCTGGGCGGCCACGGCGACACGATGGTTCCGGTCACCCAGTATTCGACCGTCAACGGCATTCCGGTGCCCGATCTGGTCAAGATGGGCCTGTCCAGCCAGGAAAACATCGACGCGATCGTGCAGCGCACCCGTTCGGGCGGCGGCGAGATCGTCGGCCTGCTCAAGACCGGCTCGGCGTTCTATGCGCCTGCCGCATCGGGCATTGCGATGGCCGAAGCCTACCTCAACGACCAGAAGCGCATCCTGCCTTGCGCAGCCTACGTCGATGGCCAGTACGGCGTTGACGGGCTCTATGTCGGCGTGCCGGTGCTGATCGGCGCAAACGGCGTGGAGAAGGTGATCGAGATCGAACTCGATGCCGACGCCAAGGCGGGCCTTCAGGTCTCGGTCGATGCGGTCAAGGAACTGCTGGAAGCCTGCAAGGGCATCGACGGCAGCCTCGCTTAAGTTTGAAATGCGCCCCCGTAAAAACGGGGGCCTCGGGCCGGTTCTCAAGGCTTCGCCCGGCCTCAAGAGGTCCCCGCCTCCCAACTGTTTCAGGCGCGGGGACGCAAATATTCAGGAGTGAATGCATGTCCATTCTCGTCGACAAGAATACCAAGGTCATCACGCAGGGCATGACCGGCAAGACCGGCAGCTTCCACACGCAGGCCGCGCTTGATTACGGCACGCTGATGGTTGGCGGCGTCACGCCCGGCAAGGGCGGCACCGATCACATCGGCCTGCCCCAGTTCAACACCGTGGCCGAAGCCAAGGCCGTGACCGGCGCGACCGCATCGTGCATCTACGTGCCGCCCGCCGGTTGCGCCGACGCGATCCTCGAGGCGATCGACGCCGAGATGGAGCTGATCGTGGCGATCACCGAAGGCGTTCCGGTGATGGACATGGTCAAGGTCAAGCGCGCCCTTTCGGGTTCGAAGAGCCGCCTGATCGGTCCGAACTGCCCCGGCGTGCTGACCCCGAACCAGTGCAAGATCGGCATCATGCCCGGTTCGATCTTCAAGGAAGGCTCGGTCGGCGTGGTCTCGCGCTCGGGCACGCTGACCTATGAAGCGGTGTTCCAGACCTCGGCCATCGGCCTTGGCCAGACCACGGCTGTCGGCATCGGCGGCGACCCGGTCAACGGCACCAACTTCATCGACGTGCTGGAGCTGTTCCTGGCCGACGACGCAACCAAGTCGATCATCATGATCGGTGAAATCGGCGGCGACGCCGAAGAGCAGGCCGCACAGTTCCTGATCGACGAGGCCAAGCGTGGCCGCAAGAAGCCGATGGCCGGCTTCATCGCAGGCCGCACGGCGCCTCCGGGCCGCCGCATGGGCCACGCCGGCGCCATCGTCTCGGGCGGCAAGGGCGATGCCGAAAGCAAGATCGCGGCGATGGAAGCTGCCGGGATCAAGGTCTCGTCCTCGCCGAGCCTGCTGGGCGAGACGCTGGCCGAAGTGCTGAAGGAACGCGTCTGATCGCGTGAATGCTACCGCCCGGATAGGCTGCCTTACGTAGGCACCTCCGGGCGGATGCTTTGCTTCTGGCTGCTATCGCGCTTCGCGACGAATGACGCAGGCGGCCACAGGATTTTGCGGGAACGCCTTGCGATCTCGCGGGTAAGGTTTCTTCCGTCATCAGGCGGGAGCGCGGTTGTCCGAAGCCCCCTCCTCCCCGGGGGATCAGGAGATGATGATGGGTTCTGAACTGCACGAATTCGACGTGGATCCCGCCCAGGAAGGCCCGCAGCCCGGACCTTCATGGGCGAGCAAGCGGTGGCCGGTGACGGACGCGGCGGCGGGCGACGACCTGACGCAGGCGATGGACCCGATGGCGATGAAGCTCATCGTCGAAAAGGCCGCGAAGAAGGCAGGCGCGCAGCTCGACGAAGCGGCGCTGCAGCAGGCCGCGATGGATTCGATCCGCGCGATGACGATCATCCGCACTTATCGCGTACGCGGCCACCTGGCTGCCGACCTCGATCCGCTGGGCCTCGCCCGCCAGAAGCTGCCCGCCGACATTTCGCCCGAATACCATGGCTTTACCGCTGCGGACATGACCCGCAAGATTTACATGGGCGGTGCGCTTGGCCTCGAATGGGCGACCGTCAATGAACTGGTCGCGATCCTGCGTGCCAACTACTGCGGGCATGTCGGCTTCGAGTACATGCATATCGCCGACGTGGAGGAGCGCCGCTTCATCCAGGATCGCATCGAAGGTGGCGACAAGTCGATCGACTTTACGCCCAACGGGAAGAAGGCGATCCTCGCGGCAGTCGTGCGCGGCGAGCAGTACGAGAAGTTCCTCGGCAAGAAGTACGTCGGCACCAAGCGCTTCGGCCTCGACGGCGGTGAATCGATGATCCCGGCGCTCGAAGCAATGATCAAGTACGGCGGCCAGCTTGGCGTGCGCGAGATCGTTTACGGGATGGCCCACCGTGGCCGCCTCAACGTGCTCGCCAACGTGATGGCCAAGCCATATCGCGTGATCTTCCACGAGTTCTCGGGTGGCACCGCCAACCCGCAGGACGTGGGCGGATCGGGCGACGTCAAGTATCACCTCGGCACCAGCACCGACCGCGAGTTCGACGGCATCAAGGTGCACATGAGCCTTGTGCCCAATCCTTCGCACCTCGAGACGGTCGATCCGGTGGTTCTCGGCAAGGTTCGCGCGCAGCAGGTGTTCCGCGACGACATCGGCAGCGACGTGGGGCCGGATGCGCGCCACAAGCAGGTGCTGCCGGTGCTGATCCACGGTGACGCGGCTTTTGCCGGGCAAGGCATCGTGTGGGAGTGCTTCGGCCTTTCGGGCGTGCGCGGCTACAATACGGGCGGCTGCATCCACTTCATCATCAACAACCAGATCGGCTTCACCACCAGCCCGCAGTTCTCGCGCGGATCGCCCTATCCGTCGGACGTGGCCAAGGGCGTGCAGGCCCCGATCCTGCACGTGAACGGCGACGATCCCGAGGCGGTAACCTTTGCGTGCAAGCTGGCGATCGATTATCGCCAGAAGTTCGGCCGCGATATCGTGATCGACATGTGGTGCTATCGCCGGTTCGGCCACAACGAAGGCGACGAGCCTTCGTTCACGCAGCCTTTGATGTACGCCAAGATCCGCCAGCACCCCCCGGTGAGCGACATCTACGCCAAGCGCCTTGTCGGCCAGGGCGTGATCGACGCCAATCACAAGGGCGAGGTCGAGAGCCACTTCACCGCCGCGCTCGAGACCGAGTTCGAGGCAGCGAAGGGCTACAAGGCCAACGAGGCCGACTGGTTCGGCGGCCGCTGGTCGGGACTGAACAAGCCCGCCGATCCGGTGACCGCGCGCCGCAACGTGCCCACCGGCATCGACCAGAAGATGTTCGACAGCCTTGGTCGGACGCTCACGACCGTTCCTGCTGACCTGACCGTACACAAGACGCTGGGCCGCGTGATCGATGCCAAGCGCGAGATGTTCACCAGCGGACAGGGCTTCGACTGGGCGACCGGCGAGGCGCTGGCCTTCGGCAGCCTTGTCATGGAAGGTTACGGCGTGCGTCTATCGGGCCAGGACTGCGGTCGCGGCACGTTCAGCCAGCGTCACGCCGTGTGGGTCGACCAGACCGACGAACGCAAGTACGTGCCTTTGACGACGTTGCCACATGGCAGCTTCGAGGTGCTGGACTCCACGCTCTCGGAATATGGCGTGCTCGGCTTCGAGTATGGCTATGCCAGCGCGGACCCCAAGAGCCTTGTGCTGTGGGAAGCGCAGTTCGGCGATTTCGCCAACGGCGCGCAGATCGTGATCGACCAGTACATTGCCGCATCCGAAGCCAAGTGGCTGCGCGCCAACGGCCTCGTCATGCTGCTGCCGCACGGCTATGAAGGCCAGGGGCCGGAGCATTCGTCGGCAAGGCCCGAGCGCTTCCTGCAGCTTTGCGCCGAAGACAACCTCCAGGTGTGCAACATCACCACGCCGGCCAACTACTTCCATGTGCTGCGCCGGCAGATGCATCGTTCGTTCCGCAAGCCGCTGATCATCATGACGCCCAAGAGCCTGCTGCGTCATCCGATGGCGAAGTCTGTCGCTTCGGACTTCATCGGTGACGGCCATTTCATGCGCATCCTTTCCGACACCAACGGTTCGGCGGACAAGGACACGCGGCGCGTGGTGCTGTGTTCGGGCAAGGTCGCCTATGACCTGATCGAGGCGCGCAATGCCGCCGAGATGACCGACACTCAGGTGATCCGCCTCGAACAGCTTTACCCCTTCCCCGGCGAGCCACTGGCGCTGCGTCTTTCGCGCATGCCCAACCTTGAAGAGGTGGTGTGGTGCCAGGAAGAGCCGCGCAACAACGGTGCGTGGTTCTTCGTCGAGCCGCTGATCGAGGAATCGCTCAAGGCGGCCAAGAGCAAGGTGGCGCGTCCGCGCTATGCCGGGCGTCACGCCTCAGCATCGCCGGCGACGGGCCTCGCCAGCCGCCACGCCAGCGAGCAGGGCGCGCTGGTGGCCGATGCGCTGGGCCTTTCGGTCCGCAGCGAAATCCGCCGCCAGAAGAAGAACTGATTTTCAGGATTTTTCCTTCCCCCGAGGAATTGCATTATGTCGATTGAAGTGAAGGTTCCGACGCTGGGTGAAAGCGTCAGCGAAGCTACCGTCGGGCAGTGGCTGAAGAAACCGGGTGAGGCCGTGGCGCTGGACGAGCCCATCGTCAGCCTCGAGACCGACAAGGTTGCGGTCGAAGTGCCCGCGCCTGCCGCGGGCGTGCTCGGCGCGCTGGTGGCGAACGAGGGCGACACGGTTGCGGTCGGCGCTTTGCTGGCGCTGATCGAGGACAGCATCGCTGCTGCGGGCAATCAGGCCCCTGCCCCGCGCACCGAGGCACCGGTTGCACCGGCATCGGACACGCTGCCCAAGGATAGCGCTCCGGCTGCAGCCAGTGGCGACGTTTCGGTGCTTTCGCCCGCGGTGCGCCGTGCGGTTCTCGAATACGGCATCGATCCTGCCAGCGTGAAGGGCACCGGCAAGGACGGCCGCCTGACCAAGGAAGACGTGATGGCCGCCGCGCAGGCCAAGCAGGCTTCGCCGGCTCCGGCGGCAAGCGCGCCTGCCGCCGCTGCTGCGCCGGCTGCCGCCGTTGCCGGTGGCCGCAACGAAGAGCGCGTGAAGATGACGCGCCTGCGCCAGACCATCGCCAAGCGCCTCAAGAGCGCGCAGGAGACCGCAGCCCTGCTCACCACGTTCAACGACGTGGACATGAGCGCGGTGATGGAAGCGCGCGCCAAGTATAAGGACGTGTTCGAGAAGAAGCACGGCGTGAAGCTGGGCCTGATGTCGTTCTTCGCCAAGGCTTCGGTGCTGGCGCTGAAGGACATTCCGGCGGTCAACGCGCAGATGCAGGGCGATGAAATCGTCTATTTCGACTATGTCGACATCTCGGTCGCGGTCTCGGCTCCGAACGGGCTGGTCGTGCCGGTGGTGCGCAATGTCGACAAGATGAGCTTTGCCGATATCGAGAAGGCGATTGCCGACTACGGCAAGAAGGCGCGCGACGGCACGCTGACGATGGCCGACATGGCGGGCGGCACCTTCACGATCTCCAACGGCGGCGTGTTCGGCGGCCTGATGTCGACCCCGATCATCAACCCGCCGCAGTCGGCCGTGCTCGGCCTGCACCGCATCGAGGACCGCCCGGTAGTGCGCAATGGCGAAATCGTGATCCGCCCGATGATGTATATCGCGCTGTCTTACGACCATCGCATCATTGACGGACGGGAGGCGGTTACGGCACTCAAGACGATCAAGGAAGCGATCGAGGATCCAACGCGGCTGCTGATCGATCTGTGAGCTGATGTTGCGCAGCATCCATCGACAAGCTCAGGATGAGCGGATGTTGCGCTTGTGATTTGAATTCCAGGCCGGGCATGCTGAGGTTGTCGAAGCATGTTCGCGCAAGGGAGCCGGAAAATGGCTGAATACGACTACGACGTTCTTGTCATCGGTGCCGGTCCCGGCGGTTATGTCGCGGCGATCCGCGCGGCGCAGCTGGGGCTTAAGACCGCTTGCGCCGAGGGCCGCGAGACGCTGGGAGGCACCTGCCTCAACGTCGGGTGCATTCCGTCGAAGGCGCTGCTGCACGGGTCGGAGAAGTTCGACGAGGCGGTGAACGGGACGTTCGATACCTATGGCATCAAGACCGGCAAGGTCGAACTCGACCTGACCGCGATGCAGGCGCAAAAGCTGGATTCGGTCAAGCAGCTGACCGGCGGCATCGAGTTCCTGTTCAAGAAGAACAAGGTGACCTGGCTCAAGGGTTACGCGCAGTTCGAGGACGCGCACAGCGCTACTGTCGCGGGCCAGAAGGTCACCGCGAAGAACATCGTGATCGCAACCGGTTCGAGCGTGACGCCGCTGCCGGGCGTGAGCGTGGACAACGACGCGGGCGTGATCGTGGACAGCACCGGCGCGCTGGCGCTGGATCGCGTGCCCGGCCACATGGTGGTGATCGGCGGCGGCGTGATCGGGCTTGAGCTGGGTTCGGTCTGGCGTCGCCTGGGGGCCAAGGTGACGGTCGTGGAATTCCTCGACCAGCTGCTGCCCGGCATGGACGGAGACGTGCGCAAGGAAGCCGCCAAGATTTTCAAGAAGCAGGGCATGGACCTGAAGCTCGGCACCAAGGTGACCGGCGTTTCGGTGAGCGGCAAGACCGCGACGCTGACCGTCGAGCCTTCGAAGGGCGGCGAGGCTTCGACGATCGAGGCCGATTGCGTGCTGGTGGCGATCGGCCGTCGTCCCAATGTCGATGGCCTCGGCCTCGACAAGATCGGGCTGGAGCTGAACGCACGCGGACAGATCGAGACCGATCATGACTTTGCCACCAAGGTCCCTGGCGTCTGGGCGATCGGCGACGTGATTCCGGGTCCGATGCTGGCGCACAAGGCCGAGGACGAAGGCATTGCCGTCGCCGAGAACATCGCAGGGCTGACCGGCATCGTGAACCATGACCTGATTCCGGGCGTAGTCTATACTTTCCCCGAATTCGCAGGCGTTGGCCTGACCGAGGAAGCAGCGAAGGAAAAGGGCGAGATCAAGGTCGGCAAGTTCCCGATGCTCGCCAACAGCCGCGCCAAGACCAACCATGAGCCGGACGGCTTCGTGAAGGTCATTTCCGATGCCAAGACCGACCGCGTGCTGGGCGTGTGGTGCATCGCTTCGGTTGCCGGAACGATGATCGCGCAGGCGACGCAGGCGATGGAATTCGGCGCGACCAGCGAGGACATCGCCTATACCTGCCACGCGCACCCGACGCATTCGGAAGCGCTGAAGGAAGCCGCGATGGCGGTGACGGGCAAGCCGATCCACATGTGATCGCGCCTCCAGAGAAGATTGCAAGGGGCCGTCCTTCGGGGCGGCCCTTTTCGTTTGAACGCGCGCCGCGACGCGCCTAGGTGCAGGCCATACGAGTTGAAGGAATTGCCGACATGTCGATCAAGCTTACCCTGACCGAAGACGAGACCGAGATCCTGATCGATGCGCTGGAAGCCGACATGGAAGGCTATCTGGAATCGGCCAAGGAAGCGCGCGGAAACAACAACCGCGAGGACGTGAAGACCTTTACCGAGGCGGCCGAGCGCATTCAGGCGCTGAAGAGCCGGCTCGAAACGCTGCTGGGCGAGTAAGCCAGACTTGCCGACGATGCCGACGCCAGACCTGTCCGCGCTGATCGGCGGGCTGGATCTTGTCGGCATCGCGGTGTTCGCGCTGACGGGCGCGCTGCTGGCGGCCAAGCTGCGGCAGACTTTCGTGACGATGGCGTTCTTCGCGCTGGTGACCGGCGTCGGTGGCGGATCGGTCCGCGACCTGCTGATCGGTGCGCCGGTGTTCTGGGTGCGCGATCCGTGGGTGGCCCCGGTGTGCCTCGGCGTTGCGCTGGTCGCATGGTTCACGCCCAACCGCTGGTGGGAAAAGCCGGTGCTGGAATGGGCCGATGCGGCAGGGCTTGGCGCCTATGCCGTGCTCGGCACCGCCAAGGCGCTGGCCTTCGGCGTGGCGCCGGTTCCGGCGGTGCTGATGGGGGTTATTACCGGCTGCGTTGGCGGGATCATTCGCGATGTGCTGGCCGGACGACCCTCGATCCTGATGCGGCCCGAATTGTACGTGACGGCGGCGGCACTGTCTTCGGTGGTCTGCGCAGGCGGCGCGGCGCTGGGGCTCGAGAAGGCCGTGGTGTGGCCGGTGGCGGCACTGGCGGGCTTTGGCTTGCGCGGGGCGGCGATCTGGTGGCGGCTTGGACTGCCGACTTATCAGGCGGATGGCGCCTAGAGCAGAGCGCAGAATCCTCGCACCACACTTCGTGATTCTGAATTACCGCACGCCGGGCTGGAACCAGCAGCCCTGCCCCGCCCCCTCCCGCAAGCAGGAGGGGAGATGAGTGCTAACCAATCATTTCGACGACGACCTTGCCCATGGCCTGACGGTTTTCGAGCGTGGCGATAGCTTCGCGGCCTTCGTCGAGCGCGAAGCGTTGCGACACGCGGGGATTGATCTTGCCGGCTGCGAGCAGGTCAAAGAGTTCAGCGACCTGGGCCTTGAACTTTTCAGGTTCGCGCGCGGTGAAGCCGCCCCAGAACACGCCGCAGACATCGCAGGACTTGAGCAGAGTGAGATTGAGCGGCATCTTCGCGATGCCCGCAGGGAAGCCGACGACAAGGAAGCGGCCTTCCCAGGCGATGGCGCGGAGCGCAGGCTCGGAATAATCGCCGCCGACGATATCGTAGACTAGGTTCGCGCCGGTGGGACCGCACGCGGCCTTGAACGCATCGGCCAGCGCCTTGGACTGCGCCTTGTCGAATGGCGGGCGGCCATAGATCACCACATCATCGGCCCCTGCCTCGCGTGCGACCTGTGCCTTTTCCTCGGTCGAGACGGCGGCGATGACGCGAGCGCCGAAGGCCTTGCCGAGTTCGATAGCGGAGAGGCCGACGCCTCCGGCCGCGCCAAGCACCAGCAGGGTATCGCCCGGCTTGATGTGGCCGCGATCCTTGAGGCCGTGGATCGTGGTGCCGTACGTCATCAGCAGCGAAGCGCCGGTGGCGAAATCGACGCCATCGGGCAGCGCGAAAAGACGGCTGGCAGGGGCGACAACCTTTTCGGCAAGACCGCCGTTGCCGATCATGGCGATGACGCGGTCCCCGACCGACCAGCCGGAAACGCCCTCGCCCAGTGCCTCGATCGTGCCGGCCAGTTCGCTGCCGGGCGCATAGGGGCGCTCGGGCTTGAACTGGTAGAGATCGCGGATCATCAGCGTATCGGGAAAGTTGATCGAACAGGCGTGGACGCGGACCACGACTTCGCCCTTGCCCGCTACCGGATCGGGCAGATCGTCCAGCACCAGCGTTTCAGGGCCGCCCGCGGCGTGAGTGCGCAGAGCCTTCATCTTGCATTCTCCCGATACTCATGCGGAATCGATCCGCTCAAGGCAGAGGGAAGCAAGTTTTCGGGCGCTTGGGAAGCCCTGTTAAGCGTTCGCTTAAGCTGCCGCTACGGCATCGGTGCCGCGCGCAAGGAAGGGAAGCTGATCGCGCATTTTCGCTTCATGCGTGGAGATCGCGGCATCGCGGGCCATGGTCAGGCCGACCTCGTCGAGCCCGTTCAGCAGGCAATTCTTGCGGAAAGCATCGATTTCGAAGCTGAAACGGTCCTGAAACGGGGTGGTGACGGTCTGCGCCTCAAGGTCGATCATCACCGGATCAGTGACTGCAACTTCCATCAGACGGTCGATGGCTTCCTGAGGCAGGACGACGGTGAGGATGCCGTTCTTGAAGGCGTTGCCCGAGAAGATATCCGAAAACGACGGCGCGATGACCGCCTTGATACCGAGGTCCATCATGGCCCATGCGGCATGTTCGCGACTGGAGCCGCAGCCGAAATTGTCGCCCGCGATCAGGATCGGCGATCCTGCAAATTCGGCGCTGTCGAAGATGTTGTCGGGATCGGTGCGAAGGGTTTCAAAGGCCCCGCGGCCAAGGCCCTGACGGGTGATCGTCTTGAGCCACTTGGCGGGGATGATCACGTCGGTATCGACGTTCTTGCGGCCGAACGGGATCGCCCGTCCTTCGATGTGGTTCACCGGTTCCATGCGCGTCGCTATAGCCTGAGGCTGGCCCGATGCAAGAACCTCAATCCGTCTCGGGCGCGTCGACCGGGGGAGCCTTGGGTTCGGTCTTTTCGGCGCGTTCCTTGCGGCGCGAGGCATAGAGCAGCGCCGCAGCGAGCGCCGCCGAGCCGATTGCCGCGCCTGCCATGGCTGCCTTGCCGGTCCAGTCGGTCTTCTTGGTCACGCGCGAAACTCCTTGAAATCGTTGCGCCTAGATTGGCGGGTTGATTGGGGATTGCAAGGATGGGTCGAGGAATTTCCGCAAGCCTGTCCATTGCGCGAGCTTGCCCTCGAACGAGAGCGCGGCGTGGGCGGGGCTGCTGGACGGGAGTTGCAGCAAGGCCAGGCCCCCTGCCCGCCCAAGTTGCGGCGCGCCGATCCGCGCGGACGTGGCGCCGTTGAAGGCGACCGCGCGCAAGGTGGGAAGTGCGGATATCAGTGCGGCCAGCGCGTTGGGTTCCACATCGCGGATGGCGGCATCGAGGCTGCCAGTGCGGGTGGCGGTGCCGACCGAGTCCCACAGGCCGATGCCGTGATCGAGCAACGCGGCGAGGCGGGCATCGTATTCCAGCGCCACAAGGTCCTGCCCGATCACCGCGCTGACTAGCCGCCAGAACTGGTTGCGTGGATTGGCGTAGTAACGCGCAGCAGCAAGGCTCGCCTCCCCCGGCAGACTGCCGAGGATCAGGACGCGGGTGCGGCTATCGGCGACGGGGGCGAAGGAGGCCTTGCGTTCAATCATGGTCGCGAGGATTCGTCATTGCGAGCGGAGCGAAGCAATCCAGATCGTATCGGCGCGGCTCCGGATTGCTTCGTCGGCCTCGCCTCCTCGCAATGACGATGGGTTGGCGTCATGCGGGAGCCGCAGATGTTCCATGATGGGCGACATCATCATCGCGGGCCGGTTCACCGCAGGTCATGCAAAAGCGGAAGAACGCCATCTTGCGCGTGTTGCAGCTATGGCAGTGATCGAACAGGGTCATGCCGCAGTGGACGCAGAAATTGGCTTCGGCTTCGCCCGTGGTCGAGATGGGCCGGTCGCAACCGGGGCAGACCTTGGCGGCCATCTTCTTGAAGGCCTCGTCATGGGAAACGCGCTTGCGTCGCTCCTGCTCGGCCTGGGCCTCGACCTCGGTGCGGTGCGCGATATAGGCGCGCATGTTCTTGATCAGGAAGTGCCCGGCGGCGAAAGTGAGCGCAATGCCAACGACATAGCGCACGTAACCTCCATAGCTTGGCAAGTAGGGCACGAGTTCGACGAAGAACACGAAGACCGCGGCAAGGACAAAGCCGCGCATCAGCGGCCAGTGATCGCTCTTGCGCTTCCTGACGACCATCCACGTGGCCGCGGCAAGCATCGGCAGGGTGATCAGGAGGCGCAGGCCGAAGACGCGCAGTTCCTGCCAGAACATCGCCCGTTCCTGCGCGGGCATGGCGTCGGTAACGAACAGGTTCTCGCGCGTGCGCAGCGCGGATTCACGCTGGTCGAGCGCAGCACGCTGGTTTTCAAGATCGGCAATGGCCTGCTGGACCGTGCGTTCGTTGTTCTTGAGCAGCTCCAGCGCGCGGGTGCGCGAGAGCACTTCGGGGTCCTGCTGCGGGTTGGTGGTGGCGGTGCGCGCGGCGATCCATGCGCGAAAGGTCTCGTTGGCGGTGGCCGAGGCGCGCTGGGCCTGATCGAGTTGGAGGCGCTGGATTTCCAGCTTGTCGTCGATGGCAGTCTTCTGCCGTTCAAGGACGGTGATGTCGGCGCGGACCTGACGCAGCGCGGGGGTTTCGGCCGGCCGCGCCGAGACGACCTGGCTCTCGACGATCGGCAGATCGCCGATGACCAGATTGCCAAGGCCGATGATGAAACCGGCAAAGACGATCGAGACCGCCCAGAGCACGCCGCGATAAAGCCGTTCGGGTACGCGTACGCCCTTGGTCATTGCCATGTGCCTCACCCCTCCAGTTATTGCCGGAGGCTATGCGGCAAGCGCCGACTTGTAAATCAGCGCTGGATCAGCGGGCTGACGGGATCGCGCGCGGCTTCCCACTGGCTCCATCTGTCGCCAAGGCCGGGGTGGTCCATCGCGCCTTCGCGCATGGCGGCGGCGGCCTGCGCGGCGGGGAGCGGCGGTAGCGGGCCGCCATCGCCCATCAGCAGTTCATCGCCCAATAGGCGGAACTCGGACGGGCCGGGGTGGAAGGCCTGGACCACGGTCATGACGCTGCCGCCATACTGGACGACGTCGATCACGAGGGCATCGACATCGCCCTTGGGGGTGCCGACGCGGACCTGACGGGCGATTGCACAGTCGGGCCACTGCGAAGCCCCGCCGGTGATGAAGGCCTTGGCCTGTTCATCCTGTTCGAGCGTGGTTGCGCCTTCGAACGTGCTCAACGAGCGGTTGCCATCGCCGCGCATGCACAGCGATTGCGGCTGGTAGTGGCTGCCGGCGGGCAAGTCCGACACGGTCCAGAAAGCATGGGCCATGAGGAACCCGGCAAGCTGGAGCGCGGCTGTCGGCAGGCCCGCCATGGATCAGGCCATCAGCTTGCGCACGTCGGTCAACCTGCCCGTGACCGCAGCGGCGGCGGCCATGGCAGGACTGACGAGATGCGTGCGTGCGCCGGGGCCCTGGCGGCCGACGAAGTTGCGGTTGGAGGTGGACGCGCAGCGCTCGCCCGCGGGCACCTTGTCCGGGTTCATGCCGAGACAGGCCGAGCAGCCGGGTTCGCGCCATTCGAAGCCCGCCTCGATGAAGACGCGGTCGAGGCCTTCTTCCTCGGCCTGCTTCTTTACAAGGCCCGAACCGGGGACGACGATCGCCCACTTGACGTTTTCGGCCTTGTGGCGGCCTTTGAGGATCGCGGCGGCGGCACGCATGTCTTCGATGCGGCTGTTGGTGCAACTGCCGATGAAGATGTTTTGGACCTCGACGTCCTCCATGCGCTGGCCGGGCGTGAGGCCCATGTAGGCGAGGCTGGCGCGGGCGGCGTCCTGCTTGGACGGATCGGCGAAGCTTTCGGGCGCGGGGACGAGGCCGGTGATCGGCAGGACGTCCTCGGGGCTGGTGCCCCAGGTGACCGAGGGGGCGATGTCCTTTGCATCGATCACCACGACCTTGTCGTACGTAGCGCCGGGATCGGTGGCGAGGCTCGTCCACCAGGCCACGGCCTTGTCCCAATCGGCACCCTTGGGCGCATAGGGACGGCCCTTGAGATAGGCGAAGGTCTTTTCATCGGGCGCGCACAGCCCGGCGCGCGCGCCGTGTTCGATTGCCATGTTGGAAATGGTCAACCGGCCTTCGATCGACAAATCGCGGATGACCTGTCCGGTATATTCGATGACCGAGCCGGTGCCCCCGGCCGCGCCGAGAACGCCGGTGATGTGCAGCACCACGTCCTTGGCGGTGACGCCAGGCAGGAGCGTGCCATCGACGCGGACTTCCATGGTCTTCGACTGCTTGAGCAGCAGGGTCTGCGTGGCGAGAACATGCTCTACCTCGCTCGTGCCGATGCCGAATGCCAGCGCGCCGAGCCCGCCATGGCAGGCGGTGTGGCTGTCACCGCAGACGATGGTGGCGCCGGGGAGCGAGAAGCCTTGCTCCGGCCCGACGACGTGGACGATGCCCTGCTCGTCGTCGGCATCGCCGATATAGCGGATGCCGAATTCAGGCGCGTTGCGTTCGAGCGCTTCGAGCTGCTGCGCGGATTCGACGTCGGCAATGGGAATGCGGCTACCGTCGGCGGTGCGGCGCGCGGTCGTCGGCAGGTTGTGATCGGGCACGGCGAGCGTGAGATCGGGGCGACGCACCTTGCGGCCCGAAGTGCGAAGCGCTTCGAAGGCCTGCGGGCTGGTCACTTCGTGAACGAGGTGACGATCGACGTAGATGAGGGCCGTGCCGTCATCGCGCTGTTCGACAACGTGGGCGTCCCAGATCTTCTGGTAGAGGGTGCGTGCGGTGTTCGACATGGGATGAGCGGTTAGGCCCGCCCTCCCCGCAATTCAAGCAGGAAAGGGCGGGCCAGCCGGCGGGCGGGCGTAATTTTGTTGCGCGCGCGATTGCATTTATCCGCGACGCCCGTCGCGATCCCAGCGTTCCTGACGGAGACGCGAGGTAATCGCCGAGACACGCTGCTCAAGCGTGCGATGCTCACGGGCGCTCAGGCCATGGTTTGCATACCTTGCGTAAAGGCGGCGCACGTCCGACGCGTCGCGATGGAGGCCGTTGGCTTCGCGCTGGGAAATAGCGCGGTGCGACAGGGCTCGGTCGATCTTGCGGTCGAGGTCACGAATGTCGTCACGGATGTCAGCATTACGGCCGGGCGTAAGACGCGCGGCTTCGGCCTGGTTGCTGCCGGGGCGATATTGCTGCTGCTGGGCCATCGCGGGCGTGGCGACACCAGCGGCGATGAGAGTCGAGAGAACGGCGCTCAAAATAGTCTTGCGCATGGATTTCCTCCTTGAGTGCGTTGAGGACAAACTGGCCCCCCGCGGCTGAACCCCAGTGAAACGAGGGGTCACGACTTTCGGGCAAAGTGTAAGAAAGTGTCGCGGGCGACGTGGCCCGAGTGTATGGGCGAGCCATGCAAGTGCTGGCTGCCATCGCGATCGTCTTCGCTACCATCCTCGCCATGGAGTTCGTGGCCTGGTCGAGCCACAAGTACGTGATGCACGGCTTCGGCTGGGGCTGGCACCGCGACCATCACGAACCGCACGAGGGATTCTTCGAGAAGAACGACCTTTACGCGGTGTTCGGGGCAGCGATCTCGATCACCTTTTTCGCCATCGGGAGCCCGCTGGTGCGCGGAGAGGCGGCGT
Source organism: Novosphingobium sp. HNCC26DJ243 (assembly GCF_057180545.1). Classification (NCBI taxonomy): domain Bacteria; kingdom Pseudomonadati; phylum Pseudomonadota; class Alphaproteobacteria; order Sphingomonadales; family Sphingomonadaceae; genus Novosphingobium; species Novosphingobium sp. HNCC26DJ243. The sequence goes on from NZ_JBXUGN010000001.1 coordinate 861,138, forward strand.
GGTGGCCGGGGACATGGATCGGCCTTGGCGTGCTGGCCTATGGCGTGATCTACACGCTGGTGCACGATGGCCTCGTCCACCAGCGCTGGTTCCGCTGGGTGCCCAAGCGCGGCTACGCCAAGCGGCTGGTCCAGGCGCACAAGCTGCACCACGCGACCATCGGCAAGGAAGGCGGGGTGAGCTTCGGGTTCGTGATTGCGCGCGATCCGGTGGCGTTGAAGCGGGAATTGCGAGAGCAGCGCGAGCGGGGGATTGCGGTGTTAAGGGAGGCGGTTGAGGGGTGAGCGGGTTGCGGGCTGCTTCGACTTCGGATGCGACGCCAAAAGGCTTATCAGTGGTTATCGTCGATCCCACGTCCGCATCGGCGGCTTGTTTGCGAGGGCGCGTGTCGCGTCATCGGCAAGTTCGATGTCGATGACGTGTCGCGCCGAAAAGGGCAGTTCGATGCCACTCCAGAACTTATCATTTTCCCCGATCGCGTGAGGGTCGTTATCGAGAGTGCCGAGGTAGTGTTCTCCAACTCTGCCTCGAACAAGAACCCACATTCGCTCAATCGCGACAGGCTTTTCATCATTGTCCACCGCGATGTGGAAGATCAGTTTCGCCATATCTCCGGGCATAAGGGCCGCCCGCTGCTCTAATGTCGGAATCCAGAACGTTTGTGAGGCTTCTCGGTGTCTGGCTTCACCATCCTCTAAGCACCAACCGTCGCCATCAATGTCAGGCTCTCTCATTCCAACAACTTAAGCAATGCCATGGCAGCTGGCCACCCATTTCCTGCCAAAGCGGAGACGATGCGCGAGGACTGAATGCAGCCATTGGTTCAATTGGGACGCGAATGGCCGGTATCGGGCATTCTGCAGAAAAAGCTGCCGTTCCGGATACGGCGCTAATTGCGGACATTCTTAGAGTAGCGGCTTCATTGCCAGAGTGACTTCGCGAGCAAACAAAGCTCCGTCGAACCCCCAGCTGCTTTCCCAAGCCACTTCAAAATCGCCGACGTTTGGGCCAGCCCCGTCTTGCCAACCGTTCGGCTTGCCTGTCAGGCGGCGTATACCTAATTCTGAAATGATGGTGCCAGATTCACCTTCCAGTTGAATTCCGGTTACTCCCGATAGCTGAAAGGTGACGGAAGCGTGCTTATCCAGCACGAAATACCCTTTGGCATCCACCTCGTCGGTCATTCGGAATGCCTTTAGGACAATTGACGCCGTTCCAGTTGCTAGTTCTAATTTTTCTAGGGTGGCATCGTGAAATGAAGGCGTGAAACCGAACCAATCAACAATTTCTGGCCCGCCGGGCACACCGAGAAATGCCTCGTGTTCTGTGGTCCAGTAGATGTCATCCGTCGTAGGCATGGCAACGGGTTATCACTCTCCGCCTTGGCTGTGAATGGCAGGTACCCGTCGTTCATTTCAAAATTGCCTACGGTGGAAAGCTGACGACACCATTCACTTCCCACACAAAACCCGTTCGTCCTGAGCCTGTCGAAGGACGCTACGCCGGGGTTTGGGCTTGGTCTGCGGCCTTCGCTCCAAAGCAACGTATCATGCGGGCGCGAGGTTGCAGGTGTCTGGGGCTGGTGTTGTGAGCGTCCTTCGACAGGCTCAGGACGAACGGATGGGGGATGTTGCGGGTTTGCTTGCGTTCGAGAAGCGCTCTCCCTCACGCCAACCTGATCTCATTCAATACTCCCTTCGCCAGGTTCCGAAACCTCAGCGCATCCGAGACCGAGATGTCCTGATTGTGCGCCGCCGCATTCCGCAAGGCGCGCATTTCTCCGATCATGCCGGCGGTGCGGGCGGGGAGGATGCCATTTTGGTGGAGGTGGCGGGCGGCTTGCAGGGGGTCGGCCATGGCGAGTTGGTGGGTGTGGGCGAGGCCTTGCAGCGCGTCTTCTATGCCCGACCATGAATCGAGCACGGCGGCGTTGGGGGACAGGTCGAGCAGTTTGAGGAAGCGGCTGTGATCGCCCGAGAGTGCGAGTTCGGGGCCTGAGTCCTCGGTCGCCAGCAATGGCGGGGCCTGCGATTCAAGGCTGTCGAGTTTTCGGGCGAAGCGCGCGGACTTGTCGCCCCAGCTCAGTTCGTCGAGCCGCGCCAGCAGGGCGAGCAAGTGCTTGCGGAAGATCAGCGCGATGACGAGCGCAGCCAGCGGCCAGGCGAGCGCGGCGATCAGGCTGGCCGACCATGCAAGCCAGTCGGTGGCAGGACCGATGGTCAGCGAGATCATGGGGCGAATCCGTTCCTTTCGAGTCCCGCGCAACTCTATCCGAAACGGAACAAATAAGGAACATTGATTGAGGGATGGAGTGCGCTATTCGGCGCGGGTCCAGATCCATGTGCCGCTGAGCGCCATGACGCCTGCCGGGATGAGCACCCAGGGCCAGCCGGCGGTGACCGCCGTTACGGCTACCGAAACGGCCATGGCGAAAAGCGCGGCCTTCTTGGCGCGGCGAGGAATGGCGCGGCGGGTGCGCCATTCGAGCAAGGGTGGTCCCCACTTCGGATGGGCGAGCAGGCGCGCTTCCCACTGCGGGCTGCCCTTGGCGAAGCAGAACAGCGCGAGCAGCAGGAAGGGAACGGTCGGCAGCAGTGGCAGGAACGCGCCAACCGCGCCGATGCCGACGAACATCAATCCAAGCGCGGACCAGAACAGACGCACCGGCCCTGCCCGCCGGTCAGGCCGCAGCCGCGAGACGAGCGGCGTGTTCGCGCACGAGGGCGATCATGTTGGGCACGCCCTGCGTGCGGTTGGACGAAAGCTGCTTCTTGAGATCGAAGGGGCCGAGCGCTTCGGCGACGTCCATGGCGGCAACTTGCGCGGCGGGCTTATCCTGCACGGCGGCGAGGACCAGCGCGACGATGCCCTTGGTGATCGCGGCATTGCTGTCGGCCAGGAAATGCAGCGTGCCGCCCTGCCCCTGCGTGGGATAGACCCAGACGCTGGCAGAGCAGCCGCGCACCAGCGTTGCGTCGGTTTTCAGGGCGTCAGGCATCTCTTCGAGTTCGCGGCCGAGTTCAATCAGCAGGCGATAGCGTTCGTCGCCATCAAGGAATTCGTACTCTTCGAGAATGTCGTCAAGGCTGCGCATGGGCGGGCTTTAGCGAGCGTCTGCGCCTGCGTCCACGGCGGAACGCGATCAGCCCGAAAGTCCGCCCGGACGTGTCAGCGCGAACCAGATCACGTAAATCCACTAGAGCACGCCGTGGATCGCGGCCCACACGACAGACTTGTGCAGGCTCCACGAGATGGCAACGGCAATGGCGCTGCCAAGCCCGATCCCGGCGCGGGTCGCGCCCTCCACATGGCGGCTCACAGGTCCACGCCCGCAGCGATGGCTTCGAGCTTGCGCAGGCGTTCGCGCATGTCGGCAAGGTCGATCAGGCTGGCGGCATTGCCGAATTCGGTGCCGGTTTCCGCGCGTTCGAGTTCGAGGCGCTTGAGCGAGAGCCAGCCGTCCCAGCCGCGAAGGGCGGCGAGCGCGATCATGGCGAGGCCGGTCAGGGCGGAAAGCGACAAGACGATATCGGAAGTCATGTGGGCAACTCCCTGTTGCTGAAGGGTTTACTTTTGGGGCTTGTGTCTTTGCCAAATACTGAGGCCGTAAACCCACCCCCAGCCCCTCCCTTGAGGGAGGGGAGCGAGACTTGCGCATCCGCAGGATGCGTTAGTCGCAGCAGGGTGGGTGTGCTGCGGGATGTGTCTGCACGCCACACAATCGTTCTACTTCTCGCGCAGCGATTCAATTTCGCGCGAGAGGCGGTGGGTTTCGCCTTCGTCGGTGGCGATGCGTTCGAGCACTTCGAGGCGCTTGCGCATTTCGGCGACTTCGCGCTCGAGACTGGCGGTGTACGCCGGGTCGACCTCGGCAGGACCGGACGACGCGCCGGTCCTGTCGCGGTTCATGCGGATGTTGGCCCAAGCAATGATTGCGACAATGGCGACCAGAGCGCTCCAACCTGTCATGGCTTCATCTTCCTCAGTTGACCTTGATGTCGCGCAGCGATTCGATCTGCAGCGCAAGGTCGGTCTTGTTTTCGGTGGCGATGCGTTCGAGCACGCGCACCCGCTGTTCGAGCCGTTCGGACTGCGCGGCGTATTGCGCGGCCTTTTCGGCAGTCTGCTTCGAGAAGAGTTCCAGTTCCCGTTCGCGAAAGGCAAGGCGGCGCTTGTAGATGTCGGATGCGATGCCGAGCACGACCGGAACGACGATCACCATGAACACGAGCGCGATGATGAGGTCTTCGTTCACGGCTGGCCTCCCTGATTTGTGGTGGCCTGGACGCCAGTGGCCTGAATTCCAGTGACGCGCAGCGCCTCGATCTGCCCTGCCACGTCGAAACCGCGATCGGTGACGATGGCTTCGACGTTGGCGAGGCGCTGGTGGGTCGCGTCAAGCTGCTGGCGCAGCATGGCGTTCTCGTCGCGCAGTTTCACCACGGCTTCGTGGTCCGAACGGTCGGTCTTGCCGCCCCATTCGTCTTCCAGCGCGTAGCCATGGCGAGCGCGGATCCAGTTGTTGATCACCCAGCCGCCCGTCGAGATGGCGATGATCCACAAAACGAATTCCGGCCCAGCCCAGTTCATCACGCCCTCCGGTCTTCGAGCGCTGCACTGTCGCGGCGGAGCGCCTCGATCTGGGCCGCAGTGTCGAAGCCCTTGTCGGTGACGATCCGTTCGAGGACGCGGACGCGTTCTTCGAGTTCGCGGGTGTGGCTGGCGTATTGCGCGGCCTTTTCAGCGCTGAGTTCGGCGGTCGCGTTGATCTGCATCTCGGCGATCTTGGTGCGGTGCTTGGTCCAGATTGCCACGATCGGGATGCACAAGGCAACGATCGGGATCAGGGCGCCAAATTCTGCAGGTCCCATCAGTCAGTCCCTCATGAAGTGTTGTTGTGGCTATTGGTCCACAATTTATGCAGTGTCGTTGCGAAGGCCGGAGGCTGATGCAATCCAGAGCCGTTTCGTACTGCAATCTGGATTGCCGCGTCGGCTTTGCCTCCTCGCAATGACGAAGGCTGCTGGTTTTGCGCGCTTCAGCGCAGCTTTTCGATCTCGGCCGAAAGGCGCGGATTGCTGTTGACGTAGAAGCTCTCGACGTCGGCCAGGCGGCGGTCGATGTCGCGGAACTGGGCGCGCACCTCGCGGGCAGTGCGGGCGGGCGACTGGCGGACGCGCTGCCAGAACTGCTGCTCCTGCCGATCGCCGTAGAGATGACCGGGCTTCTTGCCGGCCAGCATGCCGAGCACGAAGTAGGCGATGAACGGCCAGCCCATCGAGAAGGCGAGGATCAGGAAGCCGAGACGGACCCAGAGCACATCGACCCCGGTGTAGTCGGCAACCCCGGCGCAGACGCCCATGAACTTGCCATTGACCTTGTCGCGGTAAAAGCGGGTGCGGGGGCTGTTCACTTCGAGGTCCTTCCCTGTTCGGCGAACATCCGGTCGAGTTCGCGCAGTTTCTGGTTGTCGGTTTCGCGGTCGTGCATGATGCGGGCGGGCTTGAACTCCGGGTTGTCCGAGGCGACGAGGCGCTCGACGGTGTCCATGCGTTCATCGAGGCGGCGGGCCAGCTGGTAGAGTTCTTCCAGCAGGTTTTCATCGCCGCTGGTCAGCGTGGCGGCGGTTTTCCACTTGGTGATGTAGTGGAAGATGATCCACGGCAGGCCCAGGACCACCGCGATTACGGGAATGGCGTCTTCCATGGCTCAGTCTTCCTTTCCGAGCGCGCGCTTCATGGCTTCGAGCTCCTCGTCGATCTTGTCCTTGCCGGCGAGCGCGGAAATTTCGTCCGCGAGGCTCGGCTTGCCGGTGTTGTCGGCCAGGCTCAGCGCATCGGCGCGGCCCTCGGCGTAGTCGACACGGCGTTCGAGCTGGTCGAAGCGGGCCATCGCCTCGTCCACGCGCTCACTGGCAAGCAGCGTGCGCAGGCGGACGCGGTTTTCGGCGCTTTCGAGGCGCGCGGCAATCGCGGTCTGGCGGCTGCGAGCTTCGCGCAGGCGGGTCTGCAGCTTCTCGATATCCTGCTCGTAGGCGCGCATGGCATCGTCGAGCACGGTGATCTCGGTGCGAAGCTGCTCGCCCATGTCGGCGGCCTTCTTCTTTTCGACCAGTGCGGCGCGGGCGAGGTCCTCGCGGTCCTTCGACAGGGCAAGCTGGGCCTTCTCCGACCAATCGGCCTGGAGGCGATCGAGCTTGGCGACGTGGCGGCCCATTTCCTTCTGGTCCGCGATGGTGCGGGCGGCAGAGGCGCGGACTTCGACCAGCGTTTCCTCCATCTCCATGATGATCATCCGGATCATCTTGGCAGGATCATCCGCCTTATCAAGCAAGTCGTTGAAATTGGCGGCAATGATATCGCGAGTCCGCGAGAAGATGCCCATCAGGTTTACTCCGGAGTTGAAGGACGAGAATGATTGCGAAGCGCGCGGACGATCACCAGAAGCCGGGTTGGTGCGCAGGCGCTCCAGTTCGGCATCGAGCCGCGTGGTGCGCGAAGCCTCCACGCGCTCGGGACGGATCGGGGTGAGGTCTTCGGTCATGCCAGTTCGCCGGTGATCGCAGCCGAGGATGCCATGACCGTGGGCACGGCGTCCACCTGCTGGGTCAGCGCGAAGCAGCACAGGACCACCATCGCACCGATGCTGGCGAGACTGGCGCGTCCAAGCTGGGTGGAGAAGAAGCGGGCGGTGTACATCATGCGGACCTTTCGGCGGTGTGTTCCGACCTGCGGGCCGGGGTTGTTCATGGTAGAGCAAGGGGTGTGCCAATTGCTCAGGACCGCAGATTTCCGGCCTTTTCGCCGCTTTATTCACCTTTAATGTTGGGGAATATTGCCGACTCTTGGGGAAATGCGCTATTCGTTGGGGATGGATCGGGAAGTTCAGTTCATCGGCCAATCGAGCGCCTTTCTCGACGCGGTCGAGCGGGCCAGCCGCGCCGCGCCGATGCGCCGCCCGGTGCTGGTGATCGGCGAGCGCGGGACCGGCAAGGAGCTGATCGCCGAACGCCTCCACCGCCTGTCCTCGCGCTGGACCGAACCGCTGGTGACGATGAACTGCGCAGCCCTGCCCGAGACGCTGATCGAGGCCGAACTGTTCGGGCACGAGGCTGGCGCGTTTACGGGTGCAACGCGCGCGCGGACCGGCCGGTTCGAGGAAGCGGACAAGGGCACGCTGTTTCTCGATGAACTGGGCACGCTGTCGATGGGCGCGCAGGAGCGGTTGCTCCGCGCGGTCGAATATGGCGAGGTGACGCGGATCGGATCGAGCAAGCCGGTGCGCGTCGACGTGCGCATCGTGGCGGCGACCAACGAGGATCTCCCGAAGATGGCCGAGCAGGGGCGCTTCCGCCCCGACCTGCTCGACCGCCTGAGCTTCGAAGTGATCACCCTGCCCCCGCTGAGAGTGCGCGAGGGCGACATCGCGGTGCTGGCCGACTACTTCGGACGGCGCATGGCCGCCGAACTGCACTGGGATGCGTGGCCGGGCTTTACCGCGCAGACCCAGCGCGCGCTGGAAGACTATGCGTGGCCTGGCAACGTGCGCGAGTTGCGCAACGTTGTGGAGCGCGCGGTCTATCGCTGGGACGACGCCGGGACGCCGATCGCGCATGTCCAGTTCGATCCGTTCGAGAGCGCATGGAAGCCGATTTCGCCCCCGCGCGCGGCAGAAATGGAAGGCCCCGCCCCGGCGCGCGCAGCAACAGCGCCCGATCTCGATGCGGTGACCGACCTGCGCAGCGCGGTCGAAGCGCATGAACGCTCGATCATCGAACATCACCTGGGGCGCAACCGCTTCAACCAGCGGCAGACCGCAAAGGCGCTGGGCCTCAGCTACGACCAGTTGCGCCATTGCATGAAGAAGCACGGGCTGATCGAACGGGGCACCGGCTGATGGAGCGCGAGATCTGGTTCCGCAAATGGCTGTGGGCCTACGTGCCGGTGCACTGGAAAGGGCTGGCGCTGATCTTCGGCGCGGTGCTGGCGGTCTTTGCGTGCTTCGCGCTGCTGGTGCTGGCCGCGCAGTACTGGCAGCGGCCCGCGATTGCCTTCACCATCGTGGTGCCGTTTATCTACATCCTGATCACCGCGTTGCGGATCGCGGCGCGGCACAGCGCTTGATCGGGAAGGCTCACTCCGGGTGAGGCTTCTTTCCACGAAGCACCAAACCCACTAACGCCACCACAGCCATGTCCCTCACTCGCCTGACCTTGCGCGATTTTCGCAATCATGCCGCGACGCGGCTCGAGGGGATGCGTGCGTTCAACGTGCTGGTGGGCGAGAATGGCGCGGGCAAGACCAATGTGCTGGAGGCGATCAGCCTGCTGGCGCCGGGTCGCGGCTTGCGTCGGGCGCAGCCGGTGGAGATGGCGGGGCGCGATGGCGCTGGCGGCTTTGCGGTGGCGGCCGAGATCGAGGACGGCGCGGTGCAGATCGGCACGGCGACCGATCCGCAGGCTCCCAACCGCCGCTCGGTGCGGATCAATGGCGCGGAAGGCCCGGCGGCGCGGTTGGCGGAGTGGCTTTCGATCACGTGGCTCACACCTGCGATGGACCGGCTCTTTGCCGAAAGCGCGGGGTCGCGGCGGCGGTTTCTCGACCGGCTGGTGCTGGCCCGCGAACCGGGGCACGCGCGCACGGCCACGCGCTATGAGAACGCGCTGAGGGAGCGCAACCGGTTGCTGGGTGAACCAGCGGAGCCGGACCCGGTGTGGCTCGACGGGATCGAGGCGCAGATGGCCGAGACGGGGGCCGCGATGGCGGCTTCGCGCGCGGCGCTTGTGGCCGATCTGGGACGCGAGCTGCAAGGCCTGCCCGATCAGCCGTTCGCCCGGCCGCTGCTCGCCTATGCCAGCGAGGTGCCAGTGGACGCTGAGGCCTTGCGCGCGCTCTTGCGCGAGGGGCGCAGGCGGGACCGGGCAGCGGGGCGATCGCTTGCGGGGCCGCACCGCGATGATCTGGCGGTGACGTTGGCTGCGAAGAACGCGCCTGCCGCAGACTGCTCGACCGGCGAGCAGAAGGCGATGCTGATCGCGATAGTGCTGGCCCATGCCGGGTTGACCGCGGGCGAGAGACCTAGGCTGCTGCTGCTCGACGAGATCGCGGCGCATCTTGATCCGGTGCGGCGTTCGGCGCTTTTCGAGCGGCTCTCGGAATCCGGCGCGCAAGTGTGGATGACGGGGACCGAGATTGCGCCTTTTGCCGAGATTGCCGGCACCAGTGCGGTCTGGTCGGTGCGGGACGGAGTTGTGGAGCGGGGATGAATACCTCCGTTCGCACTATTTCTTCATCGCCGCCTCGAGCGCTTCGGCCACCTGTGCCTGTGTGGCCGCGACGATCCGGTCGATCCCTTGAGCATTGGGGTGGACGTTGTCTTCGAGCATCAGTGTCTTCTGGCCGATCACCGGCTGGAGGAAGAACGGCACCAGCCCTGCCTTGTGCTGTCTGGCAAGTTCGGGCCAGATGCGGTTGAATTTTCCCGCATAATCCTCCCCCAGATTGGGCGCGGCGAGCATTCCGGTGAGGACGACCGGGATCTGCCGCTTGTCGAATTCGGTCAGGATCGCATCGAGGTTCTCGCGGGTCTGTTCGGGCGGGAGGCCGCGCAGCATGTCGTTGCCGCCAAGGCCGACGAGCGCGAGCGTGGGCTTCACGGGCTGGTTATCGAGCGTGAAGGCAAGGCGTTGCAGCGCGGCGGCGGTTGTATCGCCCGAAACGCCGGCATTGATCACGCGCGCCGGTATGCCGCCAGCGGTGAGTGCGGCCTCGAGGCGGGGCGGATAGCCCTCGCCCGGATTGAGCTGATAGCCGGCATAGAGGCTGTCACCGAAAGCGAGGATCACCGGCGCGTCGGCCGGGACCGGTGACGCTGCGGCCAGTGTGTCGGTTGCGGCAGGGGAAGGCTCGGGCGCCTTGTCAGGCGCGCAGGCGGCCAGCGGCAGCAAGAGGGGCAGCGTAAAGAGAGCAAGTTTTGGCGTGCGCATGGAACATCCATTGTCCACCCGTCCAGACGAGCGGCACTTTGTTACAATTAGGCAGGTTGCGCCCCGCAACCAATCTATGCCACCTGAGCCCGGTGACAAGCACCCCAAATCCGGTAATCGCCGCATCCGCCCTTACTCTCTCGCTCGGTTCGGGCGAGGCGAAAGTCGATATCCTGCGCGGGATCGACCTGTCCGTTAACGCTGGAGAAACGCTGGCGCTGCTCGGACCATCGGGATCGGGCAAGTCGTCGCTGCTGGCGCTGCTTTCGGGGCTCGACCGGGCAAGCAGTGGAACGCTGAACGTCGCGGGTGCGGATTTCACCACGCTGGACGAAGACGGGCTGGCGGCGGCGCGGCGCGGGCGGATCGGGATCGTGCTTCAGGCCTTTCACCTGCTGCCGACGATGACCGCGCTGGAAAACGTGGCGACGCCGCTGGAGCTGGCGGGAATGCCCGATGCCATGGCGCGGGCCGAGGCGGAACTCGTCGCCGTCGGGCTCGGGCATCGCCTGCACCATTACCCGGCGCAACTCTCGGGCGGCGAGCAGCAGCGCGTGGCGATTGCCCGCGCGCTTGCCCCAAGCCCGGCGATCCTGTTTGCCGACGAGCCGACCGGAAACCTCGATCACACCAATGGCGAGGCGGTGGCCGACCTCCTGTTTGCGCGCGCAGGACAGGTGGGCGCGACGTTCATCATGGTGACGCACGACGAGGCGCTGGCGGCGCGCTGCGGACGGATCGTGCGTCTGGCTGACGGGCTGATCGTATCGGACGCGGCAGCGTGAACCTGTCATGGCGTGCCGCATGGGCGCTGGCGCGACGCGGGCTGGACTGGCGGTTCAAGGGCCAGCGGCTGTTGCTGGTGTGCCTTGTGCTGGGCACCGCGGCGCTTTCGGCCATCGGCACGCTGACCGGCGCGATCGAGCGCGAACTGGCAACGCGCGGGCGCGAAATGCTGGGCGCGGATCTGGAGTTCACGCTGGCGGCGCGCCAGCCTTCGGCAGATGAGCGCGCGCGGATTTCCGCGATGGGTGACCTATCCGAAGGTGCGCGACTGCAAGCCATGGCGACCGTGCCGGGGGAAGAGGACCGTGCGACGCCGGTTGAGCTAAAGGCCGTTGACCGCAAGTGGCCGCTCTATGGACGCTTTACACTCGAAGGCGGCAAGGCAGCGGGCGCGCCGCAGGGTCTGACGGCGTGGATCGCGCCGGGGGTCGGCGACCGGCTGAGCGTGAAGGTCGGCGACCGCTTGCAGGTGGGCGAGGCCGTGCTGACCATTGGCGGGGTGATCGGCAGCGAGCCGGACCGGATGGCGGAGGGCTTCTCGCTCGGGCCCACGGTGATCGTCAGTCGCGAGGCGCTGGCGGCTTCCGCGCTTGTGCAGCCCGGATCGATGGTGCGAACGAAGCTGCGCGTGAAGCTGCCTGCAGGCGCCGAACCTGTGGCGCTGGGCGATGCGGTGAAGGCGCAGTTTCCTTTGGCAGGCTACGAAGTGCGCACGCGCGACAGTGCCTCGCCGGGGCTCGACCGGTTCGTATCGCGGATGGGGCAGTTTCTTGTGCTGGTGGCGCTGGCGGCGCTGGCAATTGCGGGGATCGGCATCGGCAACGGGGTGAATTCCTATCTCGAGGCGCGGCGCGGAAGCATTGCCACGCTCAAGATTCTCGGCGCATCGAGCGGCGACATCGCGCGGATCTACCTGATGCAATTGGCGGCGGCGTCTTGCCTCGCCATCATCGCCGGCCTGATCGTGGGCGTGAGCGTAACGCCGCTGCTCGGCAAGGCCTTGCAGGGGCTTTTGCCGATCGAGGCAGGGCTGGTGATCGACGCCGGGGCGCTGGCAATCGCGGCGGGCTATGGCGCGCTGATTGCACTGACCTTTGCCGCGCCGCCGCTGGTTCGCGCGCGGGATTTTCCGGCGATGGCGCTGATGCGGGCGCGGGTGAGCCCGCTAGGGTCATCGTGGCGCGCGGCGCTGCTGCCGGTGGCGGCGGGGCTTGCCGGCATTGCGGCGTTGGCAATCCTGACCGCGCCACAGCCGCTTCTGGCGGCAGGATTTCTGGGCGGCGCAGCGGTGCTGTTCCTGCTGCTGACCGGACTTGGGCGCGGACTGACCGCAGTTGCGGCGCGCCTGCCCCGGCCCAGGGGCGCGATTGCGCGGATGGCGCTGGCGAACCTGCATCGGCCCGGCGCGCAGACGTCGGCGCTGGTGGTGGCGCTGGGGTTCGGCCTTGCCGCATTCGTCCTGCTGGCGGGCGTGCAGACCAGCCTTGATGGCAACATCGTGCGCCGCGTGCCGACCAAGGCACCGGACTACTTCGTGCTCGATCTGCCGCGCGACCGCGTGGCGGCGTTTGAACAGGTGGTGAAGTCGGCTGCCCCGGCGGCGGAGTTGCGCACGGTGCCATCGTTGCGCGGGAGCATCGTCGCCTACGGACCGCAAAACGCGATGACGCGGGTGGCCGATCTCAAGGAAATTCCCGACAACGCCTGGCCTTTGCGCGGCGATCGCGGGCTGACTTATGCCGACGCTCTGCCCGAGGGCAATGTGCTGACGGCGGGCGAATGGTGGGCGGCTGGTTACTCGGGCGAGCCTCTGGTTTCGGTGGACGAGGACTTGCGCGAGGCGTTGGGGCTGAAGCTGGGCGACATGATCGGGGTGTCGATCCTCGGCGTCGAGCGGACAGCGCGGATTTCCAATTTCCGGCGGATAGACTGGGATTCGATGGGGTTCAACTATGTGCTGGTGTTCAGCCCCAACGCGATTGCCGACGCGCCGCACAACCTTGCCGCGACCATCGGCCTGCCTGCGGATGCCAAGACGCCTGCGGTGCGCCGCGCAATCCTGTCGGGACTGGTCAAGGCCCTGCCCTCAAGCTCGGTGATCGAGATCGGGCCAGTGCTGGGGCAGGCGCGCGATATCCTTTCGCAGATGGGCACGGCGATCCTTGCAGCGGCGAGCGTCGCGATCCTTGCGGGCATGGCGGTGCTTGCGGGCGCGATTGCAGCGGCGCGCGAGCGCAAGACCTATGACAATGTGATCCTGCGCGTGCTGGGCGCGAGCCGCCGCCAGTTGCTGGTGCTGCTGCTGGCCGAATATGGGCTGCTGAGCGCGCTGTTGGCGGGCGTGGCGCTGCTACTGGGCACGGGTGTTGCCTATGGCGTGATCGTGTGGCTGTTCGAATTCGACTGGCTTCCCGACTGGCCGCGCATCCTCGGCGTGCTGGGCGGAGGCGTCGCGCTGGTCATGGTGCTGGCGGTGGCAGGGTCGGTGGGGTTGCTGCGGACGCGGCCGGCGCAGGTGCTGCGGGAATTGTAAGTCCCCTCACCCAAGCGCCCGCTCGTGTCGAGCGAAGCCGAGACATCACGCGTCAGTGTCTCGACTTCGCTCGACACGAACGGAAGGGAGTGCACCGCCCCTCAGCTGAACACGTCTGCCGGTGACGGGTTCTTCGGATCGGGGCCGAAGCGGTTGGTGCCGCGCGTGCCGTCGAGGCACATCAGGACGAGCAGCGCGAACCAGCCGAACAGCGGGATCAGCCAGAGCAGCAGAAGCCAGCCGGTGCGGTCCTGATCGTGGAGGCGGCGGATCGAGACGGCGAGGCCGGGAACAAGGCTGACCAGCCAGAACAGGCCGCCGATCCAGCTTCCCGCGCCGACGAGGCGACTGCCATAGACGAAGGCGCCGTTGCCGGTAGTCACGTCGTTGGTGCCGAACGCCGCGTTGAGCACCATCATGACCAGAAAATAGAACAGCGCGAACGACCAGTATTCGCGGCGGCGCGAACGGCCGGTGAACTCGGCATAACGGCGGTAGGGCAGGATCATCCAGTTCATCATGGGTGCTCACGTCTGGGAGCGCGGCGCGAGGGCCGCGCTCCGATGGATCAGGCAAAGACGTCGGTGTTGTTCGGGTTCTTCGGATCGTTGCCGAAGCGATTGGGACCGCGCGTGCCTTCGATGCACATGAAAACGAGGACGATTATGCTGCCGACATATGGAATGAATGCCAGAAGGACCATCCATCCGGACTTGTCCTGATCGTGAAAGCGGCGGACCTGGACGGCGATGGACGGGATGAAGCTGCCGATGCCCCAGACCGCGAGGATCACGACGCCGAGCCAGAACAACGGCCCAGGCGTTGCATCTGCGCTGGCGTCCGCCGCCATGCCGCCAGCAAACATCAGCGCCATGCATCCCATCAACACGATGAACGTGAACAGCACGAACATCCAGTATTCCTTGCGCCGCGAGCGGCCCGTAAAATCGGCATAGCGCCGGTAGGGCATCAGCATCCATTCCATGATCGTTCCCCCTATGCTTTCCGCATCGTGGCGCGGACGGGCGAAAGGATCACGAAACGGTTTCTCCTGCAAGTATCGCCGGTACGAAAAAGGGGGCCGCGAAGCCCCCTTCTCCGTCCGGTATGGCGCTATTGGCGCAATCAGAAGTTGAACCGGGCCGACACGCCATAGGTGCGTGGCTGGTTGGGGTAGCCCGACAGCGAGCCCTGCTGGGCGGGGCTGTCGAAAATCTGCAGGAGGTTGCGGTTGTCGAGCAGGTTGCGACCCCAGACCGAGAGCGACAGGCCGTTCTGCATCTCGTAGGTCAGCGAGGCGTTGACGTCGTTGATTTCCTGACGGAATTCGCGCGCGGCGGCGAGCGCTGCGCTGACGTTGCGCGAGCCGTCCGGATTGCGGAAGATCAGGTTGGGCAGGCCTTCGATCAGATTGAAGGCCGCTTCATAGTGGTAGTCGGCGCGCAGGATCAGGTGATCGCCGCTGCCGATGGGCTGATCGTAGCTGAACGACATCGTGGTCGAGAGCGGCGAAACCCCGGCCGGCGTGGTGCCGCTGAGATCGCCAAACGCCGAAAGCTGGAAGGAATCGTACTTCGGATCGAGGTAGGTCATCGCCAGCGAAAGCGTCAATTCCTCGGTCGGGTGGACCGCGCCGTCGAACTCGATGCCGAAGACCGACTGCTTGCCTGCGTTGGCAAGGAAGAAGCCGGTGCCGGTGAAGATGTTGGACTGGAAGCCCTTGATCGACTGCTTGAACACCGCGAAGTTGGCCGAGGCGACGCCCCAGTTCCCCTTGAGGCCGAACTCATAAAGCGTAGAATCCTCGGCCAAGGCAAAGCGGCTGCCCGAGGAAAGGTTGGACACCGCCAGATTGCGGGCGCGAAGCTGGGCGAGGTCTGCACCGGTGGGGCGGCTGTCGCGCGAGAGGTTGACCGAAGCCGCCTTGTAGCCGGTCGAGTATGCGGCGTAGACGTTGACGGTGTCGGTCGCTTCCCAGGCGAGGCGCGCGGTGTAGCTGAAATCGCCATCGCTGATCTTGCCCGATTCCACCGCGTTGGGCACGTTCTGGAACGGCGGGAAGAACTGGAACGGCGTCAGGCCGAGCAGCGGGTTGAGCGCCGGGTTGGTCGAAGCGGCGGTCGCGCCGGTAACGATGGCCTGGAAGATCGGCGCGGTGGCCGCTCCGGTGGCGAAGGCCTGGACCGCGGCGGGATTGCCGGGGTTCACGCCGAAGTTGATCAGGCCCTGCGCGATTCCGCCGGCCCGGCCGAGCGCCACGAAGTCGAGGCCTGCAAAGACATCGTTCGAGGTCGTGTTGGTCGAGTAGTTCTTGGAATCGTGGGTGTAGTTGAGGCCGCCCGTGAGCGTCAGGCGATCGGCGATCTTGAAATCGAGCTGGCCGAAGAACGAGTAGGCCTCGTTCTTGAGCGCGTACTGTTCGTCAAGGCCCTGTCCCGGACCGAAGAAGGTGCCGCTGAGGTTGCGGCCGGTGAGCTGCGAGAGTTGTGCTTCGAGCGCCGGCACGCTGGTGCAGCGCGGGCTGCCGACGGCGCAGCCGCTGGCACCCTGAATGAGCAGGTTGGCATAAGGACGCGCGCGCGTGCCCCACGAGATTTCGTTCGACTGGTCCACCTTCTCGTTGAAGTAGAAGGCGCCGAGCAGGGCATTGACCGGACCGTCCCAGTTGGTGGCGGCGCGGAATTCCTGCGTGAAGGTCTTGAGGCGCAGATCCTGGAAATTGCGGCCGAGCAGGTCGACGGCGGTAAAGTCGGAATCCTGGTTCGTCACCGCGTTGGTGCGGCGATAGGCGGTGATCGAGGTCAGCGTGATCGGGCCGAGTTCGTAATCGATCTGGCCGGACAGGCCCCAGTTCTCGATTTCGTTGGTCGAGGCGAAGTTGTTGTAGATGACGTCGTCGAACTTGGCCGAGGGATCGTTGATCACCGTGTTCGGCGCGCCGATCGCCTTGATGGCAAAGCTGGGCGCGGCCTGGCGGATGTTGACGACGGCGCAGCAGTTCTCGTCGATCTTGCTGTAATCGCCGATCAGGCGGACCGAGAGCGCGGAGGTCGGCTCAAGCAGGATCTGGCCGCGCACGAACCAGCGGTTGCGCTCGTTCTCCTGCTCGCCGCTGCCGCGATCCTCGACGAATCCATCGCGACGGTTGTACCCGCCGGCAAGGCTGGCGGCGATCGTTTCGCTTATCGGGCCGGTGATCACGCCCTTGAGGACGAGCGCGTCGAAGTTGCCGTAGCTTGCCTCGACATTGCCGCCGAATTCGAACTGCGGCTTGCGCGTGACGAGCGAGATGACGCCGGCGCTGGCGTTCTTGCCGAACAGCGTCGACTGCGGACCTTTCAGCACTTCGACGCGCTGAACGTCGGGCAGGTCGGCGATCATCGAGGCCGAGCGCGAGCGGTATACACCGTCGACAAACAGTCCGACGGAGGGTTCGATGCCGGCATTGTTGGCGCCGTTGCCGAAGCCGCGGATGTAGAAGTTGGTGTTGGCCGAGCTTTGCAGCTGATTGACGCGAAGCGACGGGACGAGTGAGGACAGGTCCTTGATGTCGCGGATCTGGGCGCGTTCGATGGTTTCGGCGCTGGTCACGCTGACGGCGACGGGAATGTCCTGAAGGGTCTGTTCACGCTTGGTGGCGGTAACGATGATCTCGTTGCCGTCGGTCGCTTCGGGCACGTCTGCCGCGGGCTGGGCCTGCTCTTCGGCCTGGGGCGCCGTGTCCTGCGCACGGGCAGTGGCAGAGAAGGCCAGGGCGAGACCGCAGACGCTGGTGAGAAACACGGCCTGACCGGTGCGACCCGCAAAGTTCGGCTTCATATGTACATTTTCCCTTATGCATGACCGGCGAGGCCGGATCGCCCGCCAAGACGGAGCGATCACCTGATACCGGCAGGACATCCTTTTTCCCTGACGCCACCTTAAGTGCCAGCCCGGACAGCGACAATCCGAATGCGCGAAAACCGGACGTATTCGCATGCATTCTGATGCGATGTTGCAAAGTGGTCACACTCGTAACCGGATGACGCTACGTCGGCTTGGACACCCCGGGTTCAGGCAATCCGGGGCATGATGAAAACGCGTGTCCGCACTGGCCCTTGGCGTGATCGAGGAGGGGTTTGGACCGGATTGGTGGCCGGGGCGCGCGTTTCACGCGTCAGCGTGCTTGCCGCAACGCACAATAAAGAGTAAGCGCGCGCCGATATCGGAGCGGGCCACTGCTTGTGCCGAGCTTCTGAAGATTCCAACCGAAAGCCTGTTTCATGTCCGCCCAACAGCGCAATATCGCGATCATCGCCCACGTCGACCATGGCAAGACCACGCTCGTCGACCAGCTCTTCCGCCAATCCGGCACCTTCCGCGACAACCAGCGCGTGGAAGAGCGAGCGATGGATTCGAACGACCTCGAAAAGGAACGCGGGATCACCATTCTCGCCAAGCCGACGTCGATCGAATGGAACGGCATCCGCATCAACATCGTCGACACACCCGGCCACGCCGACTTCGGCGGCGAGGTGGAGCGCATCCTTTCGATGGTCGACGGCGTGATCCTGCTCGTCGACAGCTCGGAAGGCGCAATGCCGCAGACCAAGTTCGTTACGGGCAAGGCCCTTGCGCTGGGCCTCAAGCCCATCGTCGTGGTCAACAAGGTCGACCGTCCGGACGAACGCATCCAGGAAGTGCTCGACGAGGTCTTCGACCTGTTTGTCACGCTTGACGCCAATGACGAGCAGCTCGAGTTCCCGGTACTCTACGCATCGGGCCGCAACGGCTATGCCAGCACCGATCCGGACCGCCGCGAAGGCACGCTGGAGCCGATGTTCCAGATGATCGTCGACCACGTACCGCCGCCGAGCCTTGACGAAGATGCGCCGTTCACGTTCCTTGCAACCCTGCTGGATCGCGACAATTTCCTCGGCCGCGTCCTGACCGGCCGCGTTCAATCGGGTACGATCCGCGTCAACGATCCGATCCGTGCGCTCGACATGGATGGCAAGATCATCGAAACCGGTCGCGCCAGCAAGATCCTGACCTTCCGTGGCCTTGATCGCGTGCCGGTCGATGAAGCCAAGGCTGGCGACATCATCTCGCTTGCCGGCCTTGCCGTCGCCACCGTATCGAACACCATCGCCGCGCCGGAAGTGACCGTGCCGATCAAGGCCCAGCCGATCGATCCGCCGACGCTGTCGATGCGTTTTGCGGTGAACGATTCGCCCATGGCGGGCCGCGAAGGCTCGAAGGTTACCAGCCGCATGATCCGCGACCGCCTGGAGCGCGAGGCGGAATCGAACGTGGCCATCCGCATCACCGAATCGGCCGACAAGGACAGCTTCGAGGTTGCCGGTCGCGGCGAACTCCAGCTCGGCGTGCTGATCGAGACGATGCGCCGCGAAGGCTTCGAACTGGGCATCAGCCGCCCCCGCGTTCTGTTCCAGAAGGACGAGGACGGCAACCTGCTCGAGCCGTATGAAACCGTGATGATCGACGTGGACGACGAGCATTCGGGAACGGTCGTCGACAAGATGGCCATCCGCAAGGCCGAGCTGACCGACATGCGCCCCTCGGGCGGTGGCAAGACCCGCATCACCTTCTCGGCGCCTTCGCGCGGTCTGATCGGTTACCACGGCGAGTTCCTTTCGGACACGCGCGGCACCGGCATCATGAACCGCCTGTTCGAGAAGTACGGCCCCCACAAGGGCAAGATCGAGGGCCGCAAGAACGGCGTGCTGATCTCGAACGGCAACGGTGAAGCCGTGGCCTATGCTTTGGGACCGCTTGAAGAACGCGGCATCCTGTTCGTCGGCGTCGGTACCCCGCTGTACGAAGGCATGATCATTGGCGAGAACGCCAAGCCGGAAGACCTCGAGGTCAACCCGATGAAGTCGAAGCAGCTTACGAACTTCCGTTCGACCGGCAAGGACGACGCCATCCGCCTGACGCCGCCCAAGATCATGACGCTCGAGCAGGCAATTGCCTACATCGACGACGACGAAATGGTCGAAGTCACGCCGAAGTCGATCCGCCTGCGCAAGGCGATCCTCGACCCGAACGAGCGCAAGAAGGCTTCGCGCAAGAAGGAAGCGGCCTGATAATACAAAAAGGGCGGTCCCGATGGGGCCGCCCTTTTTCGTTGCGGCATGGCGATGGCTCAGCCGGGCAGGCCGCCGGTCTGGCGCAGGCCCTCGCCCAGCGCGAGCGCGGCCGATGTGGCCAGGTTCATCGAGCGCACTTGCGGCCGCATGGGGATGCGGATGCGCGCGGGGCAAGACCCTGCGACCTCGGCGGGCACGCCTGCGCTTTCCTTGCCGAACAGCAGGATGTCGTCCGGTTCGAACCGGAATTCATAGGCCGAGGCCGAAGCCTTGGTGGTGAACAGGACGAGACGGCTTGCGCCCACGGTTTCGCGGAACGCCTCGAAGCTGGCGTGGCGGACGACCATCACATGATCGATGTAGTCCATCGCGGTGCGGCGCACGCGCCGATCGTCCCAGGCAAAGCCCATTGGCTCGATCAGGTCCACCGCTGTGCCGAAGCAGGCGCCGAGGCGCAGGACGGCGCCGACGTTTCCGGCGATTTCGGGTTCATAGAGGGCGATACGCATCGCGGCTCATTGGCGCTGGTCGCGATGCGGCGCAAGAGCCTGCCAGCACGAGAAAGGGCGGCCCTTGCGAGCCGCCCTAACCCGTCAACGCAGATGCGTTCGTGCGATCAGAACTGGAAGCCGAGCGTTGCGCGCAGGGCGTGCGTATCGAAGTACCGGTCTGCGATGCGCATGTTGGTGCCGCCGCCGTTCAGCAGGAACGGATTGGTGGCAGGGGCCGTGCCAGCGCCGACCGAGACCGAGTACTTGTTGTCGCGATAGCGGCTGTAGAGATATTCGAGGCCGAGCGAGACATTGTTGGTCACCATGATTTCGGTGCCGCCGCCAGCCTGCCAGCCCCAGACCATGTCGCCATCGTTGTTCTCATTGAAGCTGTTGGCGGTGTTGGTGGTGGTGAAATCGTGCTTGATCTTGCCGTAGGAGACGCCGCCCGTGCCATAGAACAAGGCACCGCCACCGGGCGTGTAGCCGACGCGGGCGCGGGCCGAGACGGCATAGTCGAGCCGGCGATCGATGCGGTAGGCGGCGGGCGTCGTGCTGAAGGCCGTGGCGCGTTCCTTCGCATCGTCGCGCGAGACTTCGATCAGGCCACCGGCAACGATGTTGCCCATGCGGCTGTCGTATCCGATGCGCGCGGCGTATTCCGCGCCGGCCTTGTCCTTGCGACAACCGGCAGCGCGATCGCGTCCGTTGGCTCCGCCGTTGCAGAAGCCGGTCGAGAACGCGTTGGCACCGGCAACGGTGGTGACGTTCTCGTTGTAGTTGCCATCACGGTTCGTGTCGAATTCGAAGGTGCTGCCGTTTTCGCCAAGCAGACCGATGCCGCCTGCGCCCTGGATATAGGCACCGCTAAAGTGCTGGTCACGATTCCACTCGGCATCCTGCGCGAGCGCGGGAACGGCGACGAGTGCGGCAGACGCGACCAGAGGCCACGCGAAACGGTGCTTGCTTGTCATTGAATTTCCTCACTTATGGCTGATGGAAGCCGATGCGGGCCTAACGAGCGCCGATGCATCCGGTTTCCGGCCCCGGAGCAAAAAATCCTTGTGTGCCAGTGAGGCAACAGTTCCGGGACGGTGCAGGTCGCGGGCTCTCTCGCCAAGGCGGTCCAAGGCGGCTATGGGCTTCGCGATGAGCGACAAGATCACTCCGGCGTTCCCCACGACCTTGGCGGGGCTGCGCGTGGCGCTGTTCAGCGGCAACTACAATTATGTGCGCGACGGCGCCAATCAGGCGCTGAACCGGCTGGTAGGCTATCTGCTGCGGCAGGGTGCGGACGTGCGCATCTACGCGCCCAAGGTCGAGAATCCGGCGTTCGAGGCGACGGGCACGCTGGTCGGCATTCCCTCGTTCGCCATTCCGGGCCGTGCGGAATATCGCTTTCCGCTGTCGCTTTCGCCTGCGGTCCGGCGCGATCTGGATGCGTTCGATCCGCATGTGGTCCACGTCTCCTCGCCCGACGTCGTGGCCCATCGCGCCGTTTCCTGGGCGCGCCATCGCAAGCTCCCGATCCTGGCCTCGGTCCACACCCGGTTCGAGACGTACTTCCGCTACTACAACATGGCCTGGATGGAGCCGGTGATCGAAGCGCTGCTGCGGCGCTTCTACCGGCGCTGCGATGCGCTGGTGGCGCCGTCGGAATCGATGGCACAGGTGCTGCGCGACCAGCGCATGAACTACGACATCGATATCTGGTCACGCGGGGTCGATCGCGAAATATTCAATCCCGGCGCACGCGATATGGCATGGCGGCGCTCTTTCGGCATTGCCGACGACGAAGTGGCAGTCGGCTTTCTGGGCCGTCTGGTCATGGAAAAGGGGCTCGACGTGTTTTCGGACTCGATCGACCAGCTGGTGCGCAAGGGCGTGCCGCACAAGGTGATCGTCGTGGGCGAAGGCCCGGCGCACGACTGGTTCAGCGCGCGGCTTCCCGATGCGGTGTTCGTGGGCTTTCAAGGCGGCGCGGATCTTGGCCGCGCGGTGGCGAGCATGGACGTGCTGTTCAACCCTTCGGTCACCGAGACCTTCGGCAACGTCACGCTCGAGGCCATGGCCTGCGGCGTGCCGGTGGTGGCGGCAGCGGCAACCGGCAGCCAGAGCCTTGTCGACGACAATGTTTCAGGGCGGCTGATCGCACCGGGCGCGGTGCGGCAATTCGCCGAGGCGCTGCGCTGCTATGTCGAGGACCCTGCCCTGCGCGCGCGGCACGGAAGCGCAGGCGAGGAACGCAGCCTCGAATTCTCGTGGGACCGGATCAACCAGGCGGTGGGGGATACCTACCTGCGGCTGGTGCGACAGAAGGCCGCACGCAACCGCCGGTAAAGCCTAGCGCAGAACGCCTGCCGCTCGCATCCGCCGCGCGTACCACAGGAAGAACAGCAGCGCGATCCAGATGATGGCAGTCACGCCCATCATCGCCGGGCTGTACATCGATGCGGGCATGGTCTTGTCGGCGAACTGATAGCCCTGGCTGACCGCGAGGCCGACCAGCGATGCGGCAAAGGCCGAAACGGCATGGCGCGAGCGCATCAGCAGCAGAAGCGAGCCAAGCAGCGAGCCCCACACGCCAATGGCCCAGAAGGCGCTGAGCCACGCGGGAAACGCATCCATGTAGGCGATTTCAGCATCACCCATGCCGAGTGATTTCATGTATCCCGCCGGATCGATCTTGGTCATCGTGTAATCCACGCAGCCAAAGCTGTTCCACAGCAGGCTGATCACGCCGACCACCCAGAGGTGGGGCGGCGTGCGTACGGATGTTGCTTGCAGGTTCTCCATGACGGTTCTCCCCCCGGAGCGCCTTTGCGGCTGCTCCGGGGAAAAGATACCATGGACCACGCCCGCTTCAAAGCGACGCGAGAGCGCGGATTCGTGCAGCATCAGAGCCTTTCGATCCGGCGCGCGGCTTCGTCGAGAATATCGGCGATGGCGTGGGCGGTCTCGGTGTCGAAGCCACCAACCATGGCGCGGTTGCGCAGAACCGCGTGGAGATTGCCCATGGCGCGGCGGACCGGCGGGCTTTCCGAGCGTTCGCGCTGGTCGCCCAGCGACTTCAGTCGCGCGACGATCGTGGCGATCTCGTCGGCCTTGCCGGCGAGTTCGGCGCGCCCTGCCTCGGTTGCGGCAAAGGCCTTGCGCGGACCCTCTCCCACTTCCTCGACGATCAGGCCTTCATCGACCAGCAGCGCGAGAGTGGGATAGACGACGCCGGGACTGGGGGCGTATTCACCGCCTGCCAGATCACCGACAGCGCGTATCAGGTCATAGCCGTGACGCGGGGCCTGGGCGACGAGATCGAGCAGCAGGAGGCGCAGTTCGCCGCCGGCAAACATGCGTGCACCGCGACGGCCTCGACCGCCTCCGCCGCCGCCTCTCCCGCCGCCAAAGGGTCCGTCCTCACCGAAAGGGCCGCCTTTGCCGAACGGGCCGCCGAAACGCCCGCCCATCATTGCCATCATGTTGATGGCGTGCCGACCGCGCGGTGCGCGGCCTTGTTCGAATCGCATTTCAAATCCCTTTCATTTCGATGGGTCTAAGATATATCTTAAAACGATCTGTGCAAGAGGCTGGTGCAATTTTTCTGCGCCGCTCCTATCTCAGGGCCCAGATGGCCGATCTCTTTGCCCCTCTTCCCCAGGACCGACCGCCGCAGGGCGCGACCGCCGAAGCGCCGCTGGCCGACCGGCTGCGCCCGCACGACCTCACGCAAGTGATCGGGCAGGACCACCTGACCGGGCCGGACGGCGCGATCGGACGCATGGTGGCGGCGGGCAAGCTGACCTCGATGATCCTGTGGGGACCGCCGGGCACCGGCAAGACGAGCATCGCGCGCCTGCTCGCCGAGGCAGTCGGCATGCGTTACGTCGCGATCAGCGCAGTGTTCTCGGGCGTCGCCGATCTCAAGAAGGCCTTTGCCGAGGCCGAGGCCATGGCGCTTGCCGGACGGCGCACGCTGCTGTTCGTGGACGAGATCCATCGCTTCAACCGCGCGCAGCAGGATGGCTTCCTGCCCTTTGTCGAGAACGGCACGGTCACGCTTGTCGGCGCGACGACCGAGAACCCGAGCTTTGCCTTGAACGCCGCGCTGCTCAGCCGCGCGCAAGTGCTGATCCTGCACCGGCTGGACGCCGCTGCGCTGGGCACGCTGCTCGATCGCGCGGAGGACATCACCGGCCTGCGGCTGCCCCTCACCCCACCTGCCCGCGAGGCGCTGGTCGCCTCGGCCGATGGCGACGGGCGGTTCCTGCTCAACCAGGCCGAGATGCTTTTCGACGTGTCGCTGCCCGCGCCGCTCGATCCCGAGGGCCTTGGCAAGTTCCTCATGCGGCGTGTGGCGGTCTATGACAAGGATCGCGACGGGCACTACAACCTGATTTCGGCGCTGCACAAGGCGGTGCGCGGCTCTGATCCACAGGCGGCGCTCTATTACATGGCGCGGATGCTGGTGGCGGGCGAAGAGCCGCTCTACGTGCTGCGGCGGCTGGTGCGCATGGCGGTCGAAGACATCGGCATGGCCGATCCGCAGGCGCTGGTGCAGTGCCTTGCCGCCAAGGACGCTTATGAATTTCTCGGCAGCCCGGAAGGCGAACTGGCGATCGTCCAGGCGCTGCTCTACATCGCCACGGCACCCAAATCGAACGCGGCCTACATCGCGCACAAGGCGGCATGGAAATCGGCGCGCGAGACAGGGTCGCTCAGCCCGCCGACCAATATCCTCAACGCGCCGACCAAGCTGATGAAGGACATCGGCTATGGCGCGGGCTACGCCTACGATCACGATTCCGAGGACTGCTTTTCGGGCGCGAACTACTGGCCCGAGGGCATGGCCGCTCAGGCCTATTACCAGCCGGTCGAACGCGGCTTCGAGCGCGAGGTCGCCAAACGGCTGGAGTGGTGGAACAAGAAGCGCCGCGAGCGCGCGGGCGAATGAGGCCGGACCGTTTCGGGCACTTCGTCGCCATCGACTGGTCCGGCGCTGCGGGGGAGCGGCACAAGGGCATCGCACTGGCCATGGCCGGGCGCGGCAACGAGGCTCCCCGGCTCGTGCGGCCCGGCCATCGCTGGTCGCGAAGCGAAGTGCTGGAATGGCTGACCGAAAACTTGCCGGGCGATGCACTGGTGGGGATGGACCTTGGTATTTCGCTGCCTTTTGCTGATCACGGCGCGTTTTTCCCCGGATGGCCGCAGACGCCGCGCGATGCCCGAGCGCTATGGGCACTGGTGGATGAGGTCTGCGCGGACGAGCCCCATCTGGGGGCCGGTACGCTGGTCGATCATCCCGAGATCGCGGCATATTTCCGGCGGCACGGGGGGCGTGAGGGCAAGCGCTTTGGCGGGGGCATGGGGCGTTTCCGCGTGACCGAGGCGGCGCAACGGCGGCTGGGGTGCAAGCCCTATTCGAACTTCAACCTCGTGGGTGCGGCGCAAGTGGGCAAATCGAGCCTCACGGGGATGAGGCTGCTGCACCGGCTGGAGGGCCGCCTTCCGGTGTGGCCGGTCGATCCGATCCCCGCGCATGGTTCGGTGGTCTGCGAAATCTACACGACGATCGCGGCGATGGCGGCCGGACGGACCGCAGGCCGATCCAAGATGCGCGGCGCTGCAGAGCTTGATGCCGCGCTTGGCGCGCTGGAGACGGAGCCATCGGGCCTGCAGGGCGCGCTCGACGATCACAGTTGCGATGCGATCCTGACCGCCGCCTGGCTGCGCCGCGCGGCGCACGACCCGCGCCTGTGGGCGCCGCGCGAACTTTCCGCCGAAATTGCCGCAACCGAGGGCTGGACCTTCGGGGCATTCTGACGCTAGAGGCTCATCCACGACAAGGGCCGGCTTAGCTCAGTTGGTAGAGCACCTGATTTGTAATCAGGGGGCCACGGGTTCGAATCCTGTAGCCGGCACCATTGTCAGAATTTCCAACATGTCTATTACGGGAACCCGGGAATATTCGGGGGCGATCGTCGTTGTCTGCGGGGCTGCGCGCACTTGATGCGGTTGCGGCCGGTGGTGATCGGTCCAGAGGGTATTGGGGGACGTAGCTATGTCGAAGACGTTGAAAGCGCTGGCCGTGGTCGGCTCGGCGATCGTGCTGCCTGCTGCGGTGGCGGCGCAGGAAGCTGGTGCGCCCACTGCCAAGGCGGATGATCCGGGCGTCTGGCGCGCAAGTGTCGGGGCGAACTATTCCGAAGGCGACTATGGCGAGAAGCGCCAGACGCGCGTCGTCTCGGCGCCGGTCGCGCTGAAGTATCGCAAGGGCGGCTTCAGCATCCGCGTGTCGGTGCCCTATGTCCACATCGAAGGCCCAGGCAGCCTGCTCGATACGCCGCAGGGACGCGACGCCGGTTTCGGCGACGGCGGCGCGACCAGTGACGACGGCGGCAGCGACGATTCGTCAGGTTCCGGCGGCGGCGGATCGGATGATTCCGGGTCGGGTGGTTCGTCGGGCTCCGGCTCATCTGGCTCGGGATCGTCGGGCTCGGGATCATCCGGTTCGGGCTCGTCTGGCTCGGGCTCGGGCTCGGGCTCGGGCGGTTCGTCCGGCAGCGGCGGCGGTGGCGGGGATGACGACAACGGTGGTGGAACCGTCGTGACACCCCCGACATCAGGGACGGGCGGAACGCCGGGCACCGGAGGTACGCCCGGAACACCGGGGGCGGCGGCGTCCAACAGTCGCGGCGGCCTTGGCGACGTTTCGGTGGCGCTTGGCTATTCGCTCGAACTGGGCCGCAATACTTGGTTCGATCTGGGTTCGCGCGTGAAGCTGCCGACCGCCTCGCGCGCCAAGCGTCTGGGCACCGGCAAGGTCGATGTGACGATGAGCGGCGATCTCGTGCAGGACTTCGGCCCGTTCACCGCTTATGCCGGCGCGCGTTACCGGTTCCTCGGCAAGCCTGCGGGCTCTACCCTGCGCGATACCTGGGGTGCCGGAGGCGGGCTGAGTTATCGTCTCGAAGACGGCACCATCGTCGGCGCGGACTACGACTGGCAGGAATCGGCTACGCCGGGACGGATCGCCAGCAGCGAGGTGACCGGCTGGGCGAACTTCGGACTGACGCGCAAGCTGCGGTTGCAGATCTTCGCCTCGACCGGGCTCAATGTGCGCAGCACCGATTTCTCGGGCGGTATTTCATTGAGCTGGCGCCTGAACTGAGATTGCCGGAGAAAAATTTGCCGCCGATGGAATAGGCGCGAACAGCTGTCGTTGTCTCCCCGAACCGAACGAAGGGGAGACATACGATGCTGCAGGACCTGCGGGCATTCGAGGCAGTACTGGGACAGAGCGCGACGGCCGGTGCAGGCCGCGGCAAGGGCATCCGGCTGGAACGGCTGGAAGCTGCCAAGCGCGCCTTCACCACACGCCGCGTCGATCTGTCGCTGGCATGTCGCTTGCGCACCGGTTGCGTGCCCCGTGCTGGCGATCTCGTGCTGGCGCGCGTCGTGCAACTGGGCCAGCACCAGAAGCTGGAATCGCCCCATGGCCGCCGCGCCCAGCTTTATGAAGGCGACGAGATCATCGTGGCATATGGCGAGCGCTATGCCCCCGACCAGTTCGAGGCGGTGATTCCGTCTGACCTTGGCGAATGTGATCTCGTGGCCGGTGGCGGCGTTGCCGGGAAGGTCCTGAGCCGCCATGCCCGGATGAAGGCAGCCACCCGGATTGCGCCGATCGGCCTGCTTGCCGACGAAAAGGGCGCGGTTCTGAATCTCGCGCGCTTCGCCCTGCCCGACGCGACGCCTGCGCGTCAGTTGCCGCCGGTGATCGCGGTTGTCGGCACGTCGATGAACGCGGGCAAGACGACGACGGCAGCAGGGCTGGTCCACGGCCTTTCGCGCGCTGGCTTGAGCGTTGTCGCGACCAAGGTGACCGGCACCGGTTCGGGCGGCGATCTGTGGACGATGCACGATGCAGGCGCCCGTGCCGTGCTCGACTTCACCGACATGGGCCACGCCTCGACTGCGGGGCTGGGACTGGAAGATGCAGAGCGGACGCTCGCCTCGCTGGTCGCTCATGCCGCGCGGCAATCGCCAGACATCATCGTGATGGAAATCGCCGACGGCCTGCTCCAGCGCGAGACCGGGGCGCTGCTGCGCTCGGCGCGGGTGCGCGAACTTATCCACGGCGTGATGTTTGCCGCAGGCGACGCGATGGGCGCGGTGGCGGGCCATGACTGGCTGCTGCGCAACGGGCACCGCGTGCTCGGCGTTTCGGGCCTGCTCAGCGCCTCGCCCCTGGCAACGCGCGAGGCAGAAGCAGCGCTCGGCATTCCGGTGATCGGGCTTGCCGCGCTGCGCGACGCAGTTTCCGCCCCGCAGATCTGCTTCGGTGCGGGAGAGGCCCGTTGCGTAGCCTGATGCCGCCACTGGCGCGGCTGGTGCCTCCCATCGCCATCGCGGTGGCACAGGGCGGCTTCACCGTGCTGGCGGCCGGGCTCGTCCATGATGCCGCACGCCTTCCGGTCCGGACCCTGCCGCTGACGGTAGCGGTGCTGGCCGTGGCGGGCAGCTTCGGCCTCGAGGTGTGCAAGCGCCGCCTGTGCGACGGGATCGGCTGGTCCCATGTCAGCACCATTCGTGCCCAGCTCTTCGCGCATCTCCTGCGCAGCGATCCGCAAGTGGTTGCGACCAAGCGCCATGGCGCGCTGCTGCAGGTTTTTGTGGGCGACCTTTCGGCACAACGCCAGTGGTGGAGCGACGGCGTGCCGCGCGGGGCCACGGCAATCGTCATGCTCGCAGTCCTCGTGTGCTGGAGCGCCATGCAGTCGCCCGCGCTTGCCGCGTGGGTCGCGGCAATCGTTTCGTGCGGGATCACGGCCGGACTGGCGCTCGTGCCCTGGCTCAACAGGGCCGTCGCAGCGGTGCGGCGCGAACGCGGCCGGCTTTCGGCATTCGCGTCGGAACGCCTCGCCGGAATGGCAACGGTGCAGGCATTCGGGCAGCACAAGACCGAACTGCGGCGGCTGGACCGGCGCGCCGACCGTCTTACCGGCGCCGCGCTGCGCCGGGCTTGGCTGACCGGGATCTTGCGCGGGTTGCCGCATCTGGTGACGAGCCTGATCCTGATCGCCGTACTGGTCGGCAGCGGCGGAATATCGGGGACGATCATCGTGCTGGGCACGGCAGGACTTGCCATGCGCGACCTGGCGCGGGTGATCGAGCTCTGGATTCCCGCCAGAATTTCGAACCGCAGGATCGCCAGACTGATGGCCATGCCCGAACCCGCCATCGCGGCGAAAGGTCGGCAGACCGAGCGCCACGGGCACGGACTTGCCCTGCGTGGTGTCGTTATCGAGGGATCGAGCGCCCGCTTCGACGCATGGGCGGCAGCGGGCGAGGTCGTGACGATCGAGGGCGAGACCGCACTTGTATCGCGCATCATGCGCGTGGCGGCCGGGCTGGCAAGCCCTGAGCAGGGCCGCGTCAGCTACAACATGATCGAAACCGCGCGATTGCCCGCGTCGCGTCGGCGCAAGCTGGTCGGCATTGTCTCGCAGGGCCTGTCGCTCCTTGCAGGATCGAACCGCTTCAACATCCGATATGGCGCGCTGGACCTCGACGAGAATGCACTTGAGGAGGCCTGCACCCGCTGGGGCGTCATCCCTTCGGCGCAAAGCTCGGCGACCAATGCCACGCCAGTCATGCTGCTGCGTGCGCTTGTCGGTGCTCGTCCTCTGCTGGTGCTGGACCTTGCCGGAATCGCGATCGACGCGCCGCACGCCAGCCTTCTGGCAGAGACAATCGCCCGCCACGATGGCGTGGTGCTGATCGCTCACGCACCGGCCTTGCTGGACGTCGAAGCCACCCAGAACTGGCGGATCACGAGCGACGCATTCTCTGCGACCGTACTGCGCCAGAATTTGCGCCTCATCGAAGGTGCGGGAGACCCACGATGAACGAGATTTCCGGCAGCGATCGTCCATTGATCGTGCCGCAATTCACCAAACTGCCGGGCGCGCCCGATCGCGCCTATTACGCGGTCATTCCGCCGGGCATGGTTCCGGGAACTGCCCCGCTCGTGGCCGTTCACGGTATCTCGCGAAATGCGGCAGAACTTGCGCTGCGCTTTGGCCAGATCGCTGCGGAATGCGGCGTTCCCGTCATCGCGCCGCTATTCGAGCGCCGCGCATACGGGATGTACCAGCAGGTCGTCGATCCGCGTCGCGCGATCCGGGCAGACGAAGCGCTGTTCGACATACTGGCGGAAGCGCAGCGGCGCTTCGGGACGGGTTCGGGACGGTTTTCGCTGTTCGGCTTTTCGGGCGGCGCGCAGTTCGCCCATCGCCTTGCCTTGCTCCATCCCGAACGCATCGCATGCTGCATCGCGACCGCAGCCGGGTGGTACACCATGCCTGAAGCCGGGACGGCCTGGCCGCTCGGGCTGGAAAATGCGCCGCTGCCCGTTCGCACCGACGTCGTCGCCAAGGTGCCGTTCCACGTGATCGTCGGCGACCGCGACCGCGAGCAGGACGAGGCCTTGCGCCGGTCCGACGAAATCGATGCCGCCCAAGGCACCAACCGTTTGCAGCGCGCCCGGCGCTGGCACCGCGCGATGGCGCGTGCCGGGTTCGGACATGGCGGCAGCATCACCGTCGTTCCCCGGCTGGGGCACTCGTTCAGCGAGGGAGAGCGGCGCGGACTTGTTTCAATTGCTTGGAAATTGCTGGGGCTCGGCACCGAGGCCGAACCCTGCGCACACAGGGAGGAAATGACAGCATGAAGACGATGACCATGGGAATGGCCGCAGGCGCCCTCGCCTGCACGGCAACGCCGGCTCTGGCCGATGGCGTGAAGATCGACGAAAAGGGCGCGACCCTCGAGGCAGGTCCGCTCGAATTGAACCTGGGCGGCAGGCTGCACCTCGACGCCAGCGTGTTCGACGATACCGACACCGGGCTGACCGGCCAGAGCAGCGCCGATGTGCGCCGCGCACGCCTAGAGCTCTCAGGTCGCGTGGCCAAGGTCCTGCGCTTCCGCGTGGACCGCGAATTCGCCGGATCTAAGGGATGGCGCAATGTCTGGGCGTCGATCGAGCCGATCAAGAATGTCGAGATCAAGGGCGGCAACTTCATCGTGCCCTTCTCCATGGAAGACCTGCAGAGCTCGAACACCGCTCCCTTTGCCGAACGATCGCTGGCATCGGCGCTGACTGGCGGCTTCGCGGTTGGCGGTGCGGCATCGGTCAGCGGCAAGCGCTGGAGCGCAAGCGCGGGTTATTTCACCGACGCCATTGCCAATGACGAGGGCCGCACGACCGAACGCGGCAAGGGCGTGGTCGGGCGCTTCACGCTGGCTCCTGTCATGTCGGACAGCACCGTCGTCCATCTCGGGCTCGGTGCCGAACGACGGACGTTCTCCCCGCTCGAGCGCGTGCGGTTCAGTGCCGATCCGGGCTCGGTCTTCGCGCCGAACGTCATGTCGACCGGGAGCCTGGGTTCGATCGACTCGCTGAGCGCGCTGAATGGCGAGGCTGCGGTCTCGTTCGGGCCGGTGCTCGTCCAGGGCCAGGTGATGCGCGTCAGGCTCAATCGCAGCACGCTGCCGACCCGCACCTTCAATGGCCAGACCCTGAGCGTCGGCTGGATCGTTACCGGACAGCGTCACGACTATGCCAGCGGCAATGGCGTGTTTGGCGGTCCCGACCGCAAGAAGGGCGACGGCGCTCTTGAAGTCGCGGCGCGCTACAGCCGGCTGGACCTGGTGGATGGAACCTTCGACCACGGCATCGGGCGGGCACTGAGCGGGAGCGTGATCTGGACGCTGAACGCCAACCTGCGCCTTCTGGCAACCTATACCGATACCAAGGTGCGTTTCCCCAGCGGTGGCCTGCCCGTGAAGAACCGGGTCGGCGTGCTGCGGGCGCAGATCAGCTTCTAGACCGGCGTGCAGTAAATCTGAATCACGCGCCATTGCGAGCGTTGCGAAGCAATCCAGAGCGCCTCTCAATGGCCCTGGATTGTCTCGCTGCGCTCGCAACGACGAAGGTTGGCACAGATATTCTGCAACCGGGCTCTAGCAGGAACTTTCAGCGGAGCCTCTCGGGTCGTGCTTCGCCGGGGCGGTTATCCTTTCAGGGATGGCCGCCCCACTTCTTTGCGATGAGGTTGGCTTCGGCTGCGGCGTCGAGCGCGTCGGCGGCGCCGATACGATCGTAGGCAGCCTGCAGCGCGCCACTGTCCGCGCCACTCGCCACGGCATAGCCTTCGCCCGTTACCGGCGTTGTGCCGCGCGCGCGGGCCTCGACCGACCAGCGACCTTCAGCGCCACGGCAGGCAAGCGCTACCTCGCCACCTTGTGCGAACTCGCGGCACCAGCGGCCATCGGCGGCACGCACGGTAAGCGTTGGCACGAGGCGACTGCCGTCGGGCAGGCTTGCCTGCGCGAGCGACGGAGTCCGGTCGAGCGCAAGCGACAGGGGATCCTGTGGCGCGGTCCCGCCGCGTGGCACGAGCAGCAGCGCAGCGGCAAAGCTTGCCGCGAGCGCGCCGCCAAGTGGAAGGCGATGGCGCTTCCACCAAGGCGGGTTGTCGTTCGCGGCCTGCGGCATGGTCCGTTCTGCAAGGCCAAGGCGCTCGAGCAGTCCATCGTCGATCGGCTGGTCTGCGACCGGGGCAAAGGCTCCGGCGATCAGGGCATCGTTGCCGCGCCATTCTTCGACCATCGCGGCGAGTTCGGGATCGGCGGCGATCTCGGCCTCGAAGGCGGTCGCCTGTTCGGCGTCCATCTCGCCATCGAGCCAGAGCGCGAGCCGTTCGTCGCGGGACAGTGTCATCGGCCTTGCTCCTTGGTTTCGCCCAGGGTTTCGGCGATCTTCGTACGTGCGCGTGCCAGCCGGCTCATCACCGTGCCGACAGGAATGTCCAGACTTTCGGCGGTATCGCGGTAGCTGCGGCCCTCGACGACGACGAGCACGAAGACGCTGCGCTGATCGTCGGGCAAGGCCTGCAGGGCCCGCTGGGCCGCGGCAAGCTGCGAGCGGTTCTCGGTGAGTTCGCGACCGTCCTCGCCGGCAAGCGAGACCAGTTCATCGACATCGACCGACGTCCCGCGACGACGCGAGGCGCGGGTACCGTCGATATGGATGTTCTGCGCAATGCGGTACATCCAGCTGTCGATGCGGGTCCCCGCCTCGAACTGCTGGGCTCGCGAAAGCGCGCGTTCGACTGTTGCCTGCATCAGGTCGTCTCCGTCGGCGGGCGTACCCGCCATCGCCTGGCAGAAGCGGCGCAGGCGTGGCAGCGCGGCGATGATCGCCTCGCGAATGCCCTGCCCTGCCGATACTGCCGGATCCATTCCATCCCCCTACAACGTCCCGCGCCGTCTGCTATTCCAAGTCAAGGTTAACAGGGCTACAAAAAAAACTGCGGCCGGTGGAATAGGACCGGCATGCGACCGTTGTCGGCGGGCAAGCACAGGACAGGAAGCCCGATGATGAAACGTGCGATCATTTCCGGCCTCGCGGGCGCGGCACTTTTATCGGTGGCGGCGGCGGCGCATGACCGCGATCCCGAGCCGTCGAAGGCGCAGGAGCGTTTCGAGCGCGATACCGACCGGGCGGCGCAGAAGGCCGAGGAACGCGCAGCCCGATTCGAGGCTGATCGGCAGCGAATCGAGGAACGCGCGATTCGCGAGCCGACCAAGGCCGCCGAGGACCTGGCAAAGCTCGAGGCCGACCGCACGAAGGACGAGGTCAAGGCCGCCGAGGATATCGCCAAGGATCAGGAAGACTTCAAGGAAGAGGCGCAGAAGGAAGCCGAGGACGCGCTCGAGGAGCAGTCCAAGCTGGCAGAGGACGCCGCCGAAGATGCTGCCGAAGATGCGGCAGAGGATTACGCAAGCCACGGCAGCAGCGAGGAGATCCACGACATCGCGCTGATCGAGGATGCCGAACATGACGAGCGCGGTTTTCCGGTGCGGCGTGGCGAGGTGGTCGTGATCGACCTGCCCGCCGAATCGCTGGCCCGCGCGCAGCAGGGAGGCTTCCGCGTCATCGAGAAGACGAGCCTCGACACGCTGGGCCGCGAAGTCCTGCGCCTTGCCGCGCCGGACGGAATCTCGGCGGCCGATGCCCGGACAAGGCTGCAGGAACTTGAACCCAAGGCCACCGTGGATCTGGTACACTACTATGGTCTTGATCTTACTGCAGGCGAGAAGCCGCGAAAGGCGCGCGAGAAGACGATGCCTGCGCGACAAGGGCCTTCATATCGCGGCGACGCCTTTTCCGTTGGCGTGATCGACACCGCCATTGCGCGGCATCCCTCGCTGACTTCGGCGCGGATCGTGACCTGGGCACCGGGTGCCGGTGCAGCGGCCCCTACCGGTCATGGCACGGCTGTGGCATCGCTGCTCGCGAACGAGGGGCGCGCGACGATCTACAGCGCGAACATCTTTCGCGGCCCCGCAAACCGGCCGTTCACCTCGGCCGACGTGATTGCCGCAGCGCTCGAATGGGCGCTTCAGCAAGGAGCCCCGGTGATCAACATGAGCCTCGCCGGACCGCGCAACGCCATTCTCGACCGGCTGATCCGCGATGCAGTCGAAAGCGGGCGCGTGGTCGTGGCAGCGGCGGGCAATGGCGGGCCAACCGCGCCGCCTTCCTATCCCGCAGCCATTTCAGGCGTGGTCGCCGTCACGGCGGTCGACAGGAACCTGCGGGTCTACCGGCAGGCGCAGCGGGGGAGGCATATCGCCGCATCGGCCTATGGCGTCGATGTGCTGGCAGCAAATGCAGGTGGCGACCTTGCCAGGTTCACCGGGACGTCGTTTGCAACGCCGCACGTTGCCGGATGGATGGCCAGGTGCCGCGCCAAGGGTCTGGCGGCGAAGGAATGCCGAAACCTGCTGAAGAGCGAAGCCCGCGATCTTGGTGCCAAGGGCTTCGACGAAATCTACGGTTACGGCCTGATCGACTGAGCGCCTTGCGCGCGAAGTGTCCTCAGACCGTGAGCGGCCGCCGGCATTCGCGAAAGCTGGCAATGGGTGCAGAGCTCGATAGCTTGACTAACTTAAGTTATTACACAACAATCATCTATCACATTAACAAATATACATTTTATGGGGAAATCACCCCTTCATTCTTGCCAACTTTCCTATCGTTCGCCATGATCGTTGCATGACCAGTTAGGGTGCAAAGACGACAATGAACCGGGACGATCGAGTCAGACTTGCCGCAATTACGTCGATGTTGACCGATTTGCTCGAACACGCCGACGAACGCGAGGTTTCCGTTCGACTACCGTCGAAGGAGCAATTGGTGAGCGGTGCCAAGGCGGCAATTCGCGCGCGCCGCCAGCGCCAGGAGCTTTTTCCCGGCATCCAGGTGGCAGACCCTGCATGGGACCTTCTGCTCGAACTTCTGATCAATAGCCTCGAAGGACGCCGCATTTCCGTGACCGGACTGGGCCTGACCGCAAATGTACCTGGCGCAACGGTCCTGCGCTGGCTGGCAATGTTTCAGGAATCCGGCCTGATCGTGCGCGAACCCGATCCGCAGGACCGGCGCAGGGTATGGGTCTGCCTCACGCCCGAAGGCAGGGACAGGGTCGCCCAGGGACTTTCCGCCTCTCTGGACGTCAGCGGCCTGCCAAGAGCGCCACAGGCAGCCTGACGCGTAACCGCTCAGCCGCGTCCGCGATAGGACTGCACGCCCTGATCGGGCAGCCAGAGGCCGACAGGGGGCTGGCCCGATTGCCAGAAAACGTCGATCGGAATGCCGCCCCGCGGATACCAGTAGCCGCCGATGCGCAACCATTGCGGCTTCATTTCCGCAAACAGGCGCTGACCGATGCCGACCGTGACATCTTCGTGGAAGCCGGCGTGATTGCGGAAAGAGCCGAGGAAAAGCTTCAACGCCTTCGATTCGACAATCGTTTCGCCGGGGGCGTAATCGATCACGAGATGCGCGAAATCGGGCTGGCCGGTAACCGGACAAAGCGAGGTGAACTCGGGCGCGGCAAAGCGGATCATGTAGAGCGCGCCGGGACGCGGATTGGGAACATAATCCAGTGCGGCTTCTTCCGGGCTTGCCGGAAGCGCGCTGGTCTTGCCAAGATGAAGCGGTCCGTCGCTTGCCATCGTGAAAACGTCCTTGCAGTGGGCCATAGTGGCCAAATCCGGGAGTGCCCATGCACTTGCCGCAGCCAGAGGGCAAGTCGGCGGTGCGTGCCCCTTGGTTCAGCCAGCATTAAACCGCGGGAGCATGATCGCAGTTCCATGAGGACCAAGGGGCCAGTTTCGCCAAAGCTGTTCGTTGTCATTGCCGCGCTGGCCCTTGCCGGCGCGGGCGCAGGAGCGCATGCGCAGAACGCAGGCTCCTATCAATTGCCCCCTGCCCCAACGCCTTCGGCCAGCGCGCAGGGACCGGTGGTTCCGGACGCACCGCCGCCGCGCGTCGCGCCGACGCCGAGTGCGACGCCTTCTGCCGAACCGACAGCGGCACCTTCGCCAGCGGCTTTGCCGATCATCGTGCCGACGCCGCGTGCTAGCCCAAGCACATCTCCTCGGCAGAGTGCACCTGCCCGGACACCGACCACAGCGCCGACGCTCGCACCTGTCGCGCCCGCTCCGGTCGCTGAGCCCGGTGTCGCGCCGACAGGGCCGGTGCCGCCTCCTGCGCTTCGCGTCGATCAGAGCGCGCCACCGCTTGCGCCGGAACCAGCCAAGGACGACACCGGCGGGGTGCATCCGGTGGTATGGCTCGCGCTGGCGCTCGCCATTCTGACGGCGATGGTGGCAGCCATTGCCCTCCATCGCCGAAGATCGGTGGTAGCCGAACCAGTTTTCCAGCAACCCGTGGCGCAGCCGCCTGTCCCGCGACCGTCGGCTGTGCCGAACGTCGCACCTCCTTTGCCGCCGAAGTCCATTGTTCCCGCGCTCGCGATCGATCTCGACGCCGCGCGGATGAGTGCAAGCCTTATCAACGCGACGCTGGCCTATACCATCCTGGTTGATGCACGCGACGCGATCGATGATCTGATTGTGCGCGGCGACATGACCTCGGCCCACGCCTCGCGGCCCGATCAGGAGCATTTCACACTCGAGGGCGCTCCAATCCTGCACAGGCTGGCGCGCATCGAGGCTGGCGGTCGGACCGAACTGCGTGGCGAGATCAGGCTGCCGCTAGCGGCGATCACGCCGATCCGCCACGGGACCGCAGCCATGTTCGTGCCGCTGGTCCGCCTCGAGTTCACCGGCCTGGCGAACGGCAACCCGCTGCGCCTGCGAACGGCATTCGTCGTCGGGCTCGACGAGCAGGGCGGTGAGAGGCTGCAGCCGTTCCGCCTCGACCTCGGGCCCCGCGTCTATCAGCAGATCGGACGACGCGCCCTGACGGTCCCCGCTTTCGCCTGATTGCAACCTCCGCTCTTTTCCGGCTCGACGCTGCCGAAGTGCGCGTCTAGTCTCGACCTGACGAACCCGCGACAGACGGGTCGCACGAAGCAGGCAGGAGTACGAAAAACCATGGATTCACTGGTTTCCACCCAGTGGCTCGCGGACGAAATGGGCGCGAGTGACCTTCGTATTGTCGACGCAACGGCGTTCCTGCCCGAGCATGGGCGCAATCCGCTGATGGAATACGAGGCGTGCCATATTCCCGGCGCGGTGTTCATGGATCTGTCCGAGCTTGTCGACAGCAAGTCGCCGGTGCCCAATACCCTGCCCTCGCCCGAAAAGTTCGCCAGCCGCATGCAGGCCCTGGGTCTGGGCGATGGCAGCCGCATCGTGCTCTACGACGACAGCCCGGTGAAGACGGCGACGCGGGCCTGGTTCATGCTGACGATGTTCGGCGCGCAGAACGTGGCGCTGCTCGATGGCGGAATCGCCAAGTGGAAGGCCGAAGGGCGAAAGTGTGCGCAAGGGCGTGAAACCTTGCGCGAGCGGCACTTCACGGTCTGGTCCGACGACAGTCAGGTCCGGTCGAAGCAGGACGTTCTGGCCAATCTCGACAGCAACGCCGAGCAGGTGATCGATGCGCGCGGTGCCGGCCGCTTCACCGGCGACGTGCCCGAAACCAACCCGGCATTGGCGAGCGGGCACATTCCCGGAGCACGCAACCTGCCCTATTCGAGCCTGTTCAAGCCCGATGGCACCTGGAAATCGCCCGAAGCGATCCGCACCGCTTTCGAAGCGGCGGGGATCGAGCTTGACCGTCCGCTGATTTCCTCGTGCGGTTCGGGCATGACCGCCAACGTCCTGATCTTCGCCGCACATCTGATCGGCAAGGATGACGTTGCGCTCTATGACGGGTCGTGGAGCGAGTGGGGACTCGATCCGGCGACGCCCAAGGCGACCGGGGCTGCCTGATCCGCCTTCGCGTAAAGCAGTCGAACTGCCGCGCGCGGCCTGCTAACAGCGGGGCGAAATGAGCAATTCTTCGAACAGCAGCAAATTCGGCGCTGGCACGCGTGGCGTGCTGGCGGGCCGACCCGACGAGTGGACCGGCACGCCCGGTCATCCCGGCGCCGTGGTCAATCCGGCGGTGTGGCGGGCCTCGACCCATCTTTACCCGGATATGGCGGCATTGCGCGCCTATCCTGCGAACCAGGACGGCAAGTTCTATTACGGGCGGCGTGGCGGGCCGACGCAGTGGGCATTGGCCGAGGCGCTGACCGACCTTGAACCCGGCGCTGCGGGAACGGTCCTCTACCCTTCCGGCGTCGCGGCGATAGCGGGCGTGATGCTGACGGTACTGCGGCCGGGCGACGTCCTGCTGATGACCGACAATGCCTATGAGCCGAGCCGGGTCATGGGGCGCGGGCTGCTGAGGGACTTCGGCATCGAGACGCGCTGGTTCGATCCGACCGATCCCGCAGCGTTCGAGGCCGCGTGCTGCGAGCGGACCAGGGCCGTGCTGCTGGAAAGCCCCGGTAGCCTGACGCTGGAGGTGCAGGACGTGGCAGCTCTGGCGGCAGCGGCGAAAACGCGCGGGATCGTGACCGTGCTGGACAATACCTGGGCATCGCCGCTTGGCTTTGCGGGGTTGGAGCATGGCGCCGACATCGTAGTGATGAGCCTGACCAAGCACGTTTCCGGGCATTCGGACTGCATGATGGGCTGCGCCAGCGCGGGCGAGGACTGGTATCGCAAGCTGCGACTGCGTGCGCAGGGCCTTGGCAACGTGGTATCGCCCGACGATGCCTCGCTGATGCTGCGGGGCTTGCGCACGATGAAACTGCGGCTCGAGGCGGAGACAGCATCAGCACTCGCCATCGCGCAGTGGCTGGAAACGCGGCCCGAAGTGGCGCGCGTGCTTTGCCCGATGCTGCCGGGATCGCCGGGGCACGATCTTTGGAAGCGCGACTTCACCGGCGGGTGCGGGCTGTTCAGCTTCGTTTTCAAGGGCGGAACCTCGGACGCGCGCGACGCATTCATCGATGCGCTCGACCTGTTCGGCATCGGCTATTCCTGGGGCGGGTTCGAGAGTCTGGCGACCCCGGTGGATCCTGCGAACATCCGCACGGCCAGCCCCTGGCCCCTGCCCGGCATGGACGAGGCCGACCGCTTCGGTGTGCGTCTTTCAATCGGGCTTGAGGACACCGCCGATCTCATCGCCGATATCGAGCGCGCGCTGGCCTTGTGGGCAGTGCATGGAGACCTTGCGTGAACGCGGTCAAGCAGCAGATCACGGAGGGCATCCGCGTCCTCAACGAGATCGGTTTCGACATCGGCGACTACCACATCTCGGTGTGGGGAGCCTTGCGCATAGTGATCGTGATGGCGCTGGTTTTCGCCGGCGCTGCGGTCGTGAGCAAGCTGGCGCGACGCCTGTTCCGGCGGATCGACAGTCTGGACCGCACGCAGCAGCTGCTGGGCGAGAAGATCGCCTCGATCGTGGTCTGGGCGATCGCCATCCTTGCCGGGATCGACGTGCTGGGCATCAGCCTGACGGCGCTGACGGTATTTTCGGGCGCTTTCGGCCTTGCCATCGGCTTCGGCCTGCAGAAGACCTTCGGCAACCTGATCGCCGGGATCATCCTGCTGATGGACCGCTCGATCAAGCCGGGCGACGTGATCGCGGTGAACGACGGCAAGGGCAATTCCTTCGGCGAGGTCAAGAAAATAGGCATCCGCGCCGTTTCCGTCACCACGCGCGACAACCGCGAGTACCTGATTCCGAACGAGAACCTGATGACCAGCCAGGTCGAGAACTGGTCCTACTCCTCACGCGAGGTGGCAATTAACATTCCGATCGGCGTGGCTTACGGCAGCGATCTGGACGTGGTGCAGAAGCTGCTGCTCGAGGCCATCCGTTCTTGCCCGCGCGTGCTCAGCTTCCCCTCGCCCGGCGTCTTGCTGAGCGCCTTTGGCCCCAGCAGCGTCGACATGACCATGGTGGTGTGGATCGACGATCCCGAGGCCGGCGTGGGCAATGTGAAATCCGAGGTGCTGTGGACCGTGTGGCGGCTGTTCCGCGAGAACGGCATCGAAATCCCGTTCCCGCAGTCGGACGTGACGATCAAGGACAGTGCCGGGCTGCGGTTGCTGGCCGATGCGCTGGCCACGCGGGACTCCGGCCCAAGACCCGAATAACGGGGATCGGAGCGCAGGCATCGCGTGCCGCTAAAGCTGATCTAGGCCAGTGACAATCCATTCTCGCTGGCCTGTTGCAGCGCCTGCCCCCATCTGCACCGTATGAGCAATCCCGCTTCCAGAATCAGTGACGGCAGAATCGGAACCGTGTTCCTTGTCGGCGCAGGACCGGGCGATCCGGACCTGCTGACGCTGCGTGCGGCGCGGCTGGTGATGGGGGCCAAGGTGCTGGTCCACGACGGTCTTGTCGATCCCGCGATTCTTGCCATGGCGCCCAGGGGCTGCCGGATGATCTCGGTGGCCAAGCAGCGTTCGCGCCACACGATGCAGCAGGAAGAGATCAACGCGCTGCTGGTGCGCGAGGCGCTGGCCGGGAACGACGTGGTGCGGCTCAAGGGCGGCGATCCGTTCGTGTTCGGGCGTGGCGGCGAAGAGGCGGAAGACTGCGTCGCCGCCGGCGTGCCGGTGCAGGTCGTGCCGGGAATCAGCGCGGCCATGGGCGCTGCGGCCTCGGCGATGATCCCGCTTACCCACCGCGATGCGGCAAGCATCGTCTCGTTCGTGGCGGGTCAGTGCAAGGGCCTGACCGACCAGAACTGGGCTGGCCTGGCCGGGGTTGGCAGGACGCTGGTGATCTATATGGGCGTGGCGACTTCGGAAGCGATTGCCGAAAAGCTGATGGCGGACGGGCTGGCGCCCGACATGCCGGTGGCGGTCATCGAAAACGCGGCGCGACCGCAGATGCGCGTGCTGCGCGGGCAATTGGCGGCGCTGGGCGCTGTGGTTGCCGACAACAAGGTCAAGAGTCCTGCCCTTATCGTGATCGGTGAAGTGGCAGGCCGGGGGGACATGATGGAATTGAGACAGGTTTTGGAGGCGACAAAGTGAAGGTCATCACCGGAAGTGATCTGCGCACCGGCGACGTGATCTGGTGGACCGGCGAAGGCTGGTCGCGCCACGTCAACGATGCGGTGGAAGCAGGCGAACATGCCGAAGCGATCATCGCGCGCGAGAATGCCAAGCAGATCGTCACCGACACGCAGGTGATCGAAGCCACGCTGACCGACGAAGGCGTGCGTCCTGCGCACATCAAGGACCGTATCCGCGCTCTCGGCCCCACGGTCCGCCTCGACCTTTCCCTCAAGCCTGCCGACCCTGCCGCCGGCAACTGGGTGATCTGAGATGTATCAGTACGACAGCTATGACCAGGCCATGGTCGATGCCCGCGTCGCGGAATTCCGCGACCAGGTGGAGCGCCGCCTTGCCGGTGACATCACCGAGGACCAGTTCAAGCCACTGCGCCTGAAGAACGGCCTCTACCTGCAGCTTCACGCCTACATGCTGCGTGTGGCCGTGCCTTATGGCACGCTGAGCAGCCGCCAGATGCGCATGCTGGGCGATATCGCGGACAAGTATGACCGCGGCTACGGCCATTTCACCACGCGCCAGAACATCCAGTACAACTGGATCAAGCTGGAAGACGCGCCCGACATTCTGGCCGATCTCGCCTCGGTCGAGATGCATGCGATCCAGACGAGCGGTAATTGCATCCGCAACACCACGTCCGACCAGTTCGCTGGCGCTGCGGCTGATGAGCTGGTCGATCCGCGCCCCTATGCCGAACTGCTGCGCCAGTGGTCGACCTTCCATCCGGAGTTCGATTACCTGCCGCGCAAGTTCAAGATCGCCATTATTGGCAGCGAAACCGACCGCGCGGCGATGAAGCTGCACGACATCGGCATCCAGCTGGTGAAGAACGACGCGGGCGAGATCGGTTGCCGGTTTTTCGTCGGTGGCGGCATGGGCCGCACGCCGATGATCGCCCCGGTGATCGGTGATTTCGTGTCGCCGCTGCAGATGGTGTCCTATGCCGAGGCCTGCCTGCGCGTGTACAACCGCTATGGTCGTCGCGACAACAAGTACAAGGCGCGCATCAAGATCCTCGTCCACGAGATCGGCGCGGACGAGTACCGCCGCCAGGTGGAAGAAGAGTTCGCGCACATCCTGACGCTCGGCCTCGAACCGCCTGCGGCAGAGCTGGAGCGGATCAAGGGCTTCTTCGAGCAGCCGGGCTTTGACGCCAACGCGTCTGACGAGCTGGACCTGTCCGATCCCGACTTCGCGCTGTGGGTCGACCAGAACGTCCACGCCCACAAGCAGCCGGGCTATGCCATCGTCAACATCAGCCTGAAGCCGGTTGGCGGCATCCCGGGTGATGCGAGCGCCGACCAGATCCGCCTGATGGCAGACCTTGCGCTGGCGCACTCGTTTGACGAACTGCGCGTGACCCATGCCCAGAACATCGTTCTGCCGCACGTGAAGAAGGCCGACCTCTACGGCATCTGGCAGAAGCTGGACGAAGCCGGGCTGGCTGCTGCAAACCTCGACCTGATCGGCGACATCATCGCCTGCCCCGGCCTCGACTATTGCAGCCTTGCCAATGCCCGCTCGATCCCGGTGGCGCAGAAGATCTCGACCCGCTTTGCCGACCTTGGCCGCCAGCGCGAACTGGGTGAGCTGAAGCTGAAGATTTCGGGCTGCATCAACGCCTGCGGGCATCACCACGCAGGGCACATCGGCATCCTTGGCGTCGACCGCAAAGGCGTGGAAAACTACCAGCTCCTGCTCGGCGGTTGCGAAGGCGCGGACACCTCGCTTGGCACGATCACCGGCCCCGGCTTCAACGAAGACGGCATCGTCGACGCGGTGGAGAAGGCGACCGACGTCTATCTTGCCCAGCGTTCCGATGGCGAGCGTTTCGTCGACACCTTCCGCCGTATCGGCATGGCCCCGTTCAAGGAGGCGATCTATGCCAAGGAGCCTGCCAATGGTTGAACAGAACCTTCGCTATCGCAGCGATGAACCCGTGGGCGATCCTGCGGTGACTGTCGACGCCTTTGCCGACCAGTCGAACGCCACTGCAGTGCGGATCGAGCCGGGCGACGATGCCCGCGCCCTGTTGCCGCATCTCGATCGCATCGCGCTCGTCGAAGTGAACTTCCCGGCTTATACCGACGGTCGCGGCTATTCGGCGGCGCGTATCCTGCGCGAGCATGGCTATGCGGGCGAACTGCGCGCGGTGGGCGATGTGCTGCTCGACCAGCTCAGCCACATGCGCCGCTGCGGGTTCGACAGCTTTGCGCCGAACCAGCCGATCAGTGGCGAAGCTGCCGACAAGGCCTTCGCGACCTGGCCGGACGTCTACCAGAAGACGGTCGATGGCCGTCCCGCGATCTGGGCCAAGCGCCACCCTGCATAAGGCAGGGGCGCAAAAGCCCTCGATCCGCTCCGAATGGATACCCGTGCAATGGACAAGACCGTGGCTCGCAATCTCGACCGCAAGATCGACCTGATCGACACCGGCCCTCGCTTCAGCGACACCGATGCGATCCGGCTCAATAACCTGTTCCGGGGCACCGACACGCAGGAGATGCTGCGCTCGGTGATCCGCGACGGGCTGGCGGGCGACCTTGCCGTGGTGTCCAGCTTCGGGGCGGAAAGCGCGGTGCTGCTGCATCTGGTGGCGCAAGTGGACAAGGGCCTGCCGGTCCTGTTCCTCGAAACGCACAAGCACTTTGCCGAAACCATCGCCTATCGCGACCAGCTGGTCGACGTACTCGGCCTGAAGAATCTGGTGATCGTCGAGCCCGACGCCGAGCTGATCGCCAAGAAGGACGAGAACGGGTTGCGCTGGTCATGGGACCCGGACGGCTGCTGCGAGATCCGCAAGGTCGAGCCGCTGGCCAAGGCCCTGCTGCACTACGATGCCTCGATCACGGGCCGCAAGGGGTTCCAGTCCTCGACCCGCGCCGGCCTGCCACGCTTCGAGATCGACCGGTCGGACGCGCAAGGACGCTTCAAGATCAATCCGCTGGCTTCGTGGTCCAAGGACATGCTCGAGGCCTATTTCACCGAGCACGGCCTGCCCCCGCATCCATTGGTGGCGCAGGGCTACCCCTCGATCGGTTGCGCCCCCTGCACCAGCCGCGTCGCGCCGGGCGAAGACCCGCGCTCGGGCCGCTGGAAGGGCTGGGACAAGACCGAATGCGGCATCCATTCGCCCACCGACGGGACGCCGGGCGACGAACTGCCGCCGGGATACGATCCGGTATTTTAAGGGTCTGACCCTAGTTTCCGACGACCATGAAGGGTGCCCAAAGCGCGGGATTGCGTGCTTCATCGGGCCTCCCATTTTTCATCACCTGCAGGATCGACCGACGCAGGGACTCGTCGGCAGGCAGGCCCTTGGCCGAAGCGTCGAGAATGCCGACCGAGAGCCGCGCTGCTATGTCGTCTCGCACCGGCCAGTGGCTGGCGACGACACGGTGGGCTCCGGCGAACAGGAATGCGCGGGCAAGGCCGGTGTAGCCCGCCGCACTGGTCAGGTCGCCAGCGGCGGTATCGCAGGCCGAAAGGATCACCCAATCGGCATCGAGGTGCAG
Source organism: Novosphingobium sp. HNCC26DJ243 (assembly GCF_057180545.1). NCBI lineage: Bacteria > Pseudomonadati > Pseudomonadota > Alphaproteobacteria > Sphingomonadales > Sphingomonadaceae > Novosphingobium > Novosphingobium sp. HNCC26DJ243. The sequence goes on from NZ_JBXUGN010000001.1 coordinate 906,005, forward strand.
TCTGGCAGCCTCCGAAGCTGTCAGCAGGCCATCGTTGTCGGCACTTTCTTCCTTGGGCGGGGTAAGCACGAGTGCCGGCTCGCTGCGGGAATCGAACGCGCCTGCAACAAGTCCATGCGTGGCAAACAGCAGCACGCTGACGTCTGCATAGTCGAAGGCACGCACCGCCGGCTCGGTGGCCTGTACACCTGTCAGAAGCGTGGCCTGCCCAGGCCGCCTGACATGCGCGGCGACCGTTTCAATCTCACGCGTGGCACCCGGCAGCGGCTGCAGCCTGCCCACGCGTGCCGAACGGGTTTCGCCTCCTGCGAACATGTCGGGACCAGCCATCGATGCAAGGTTCCCGGCGAGAAGCGGCGCACCGATGGCGACGAGATTGCGCCTTGCCGTGACGCGTGACGTCCCCAGCCCCAATGTTGCGAGCGACGGCAGCACCGAAACCGCATGATCCTCGATCAACCAGCGCGTGTCGGCAACCGTGGTTCCGGCGCGGCTGGCGAGCAGGGTGAGCGGCAGGGCCGAGAGGATGTCGCCAGTCACCACCCGCAAGCGCTGGCCCTTGGGCACTAAGGCGCGGACATCGGGAGTGAATATAGCCTCGTGTATCTCGTGCGCGGCGGCGATGTCGAACGGAACCACAGTGCCGTTTTCGGTCCCTGCCCGGATACGGCGCACGAGCGCACGCAGCGCTTCTCGGCGGATCGGCGCATGGCCGATGGCAATCCGGTCACGGGTGACCGCCATTGTGTAAAGCCCGAGGTCGCTTTCCTCGACGACGAGCAGCGTTTCGTTCGCAGAAAGGCGAGACTGGCTCTCGGTGAGCGACACGGCGCGCGGACGCAGGAGCGAACGGAAGCCGGGCGACTTGGCGTCCAGTTCGGCGTCGAGTGCGGCCAGCGCGGTGCGCGCATCGGCCACTGCACGATCCAGCGGCGCGCGGTCTGCGCCCTGTTCAAGGCCAGTGGCGCGCAGCAAGGCGGCATCTGCATCGGCCAACTTTCCAGCGGCTTCCTGCCGGCGACGCAGCAGCAGGCCGAGATCGGAGTTGCCGGCCTGTTCGCGCGCGGTGACCGCCACCGCCGCGCGGCTCGCGTCGGTTTCGACCAGGACCTGCAGCACCTCGAACGCGAACTCGTTGTCGCCCGCCAGCACTGCGGTTTCGAGCACCTGGCTGAACGCCTCGATGTTGTCGATCACGCCGACAACACGGTTCTGCGAAACTTCGAGACTGTTGTTGACCGCGATAGAAGTGCGGAAAGCGTCGCGCACTTCGGCCAGCCCCTCGGCCACGCGCCCGCGCCGAGCCTTGATCCAGCCAAGCGAGATGCGGCTGTTGAGGGTCTGGAAGTGAGTGGACGGGCGCAGGCGCTTGAGCACAGTGGCAGCTTCGGTGGCCATCGTCTCGGCTTCATCTAAGTGTGCAGCATGGGCGTAGGACTGGGCCAGCTTGAATCGATTCAGCGCCACCGCCAATTCGTGTTGGCGCGGCATTTTTGATAGAAGCGCAATGCCCTTCTCGCGCATGGTGAGACCTAGTGCTCGGTCGCCTGCACGATCCGCAGCGGTACCACCGTTGATGTAGGCGCCCGCCTGAGACGGCAATGCGCCGGCCAGTTCAAACTGCTCGGCCGACTTCTGGAAGAACGGCAAAGCCTCCGCGGGTCGGTCTGCCATAAGCAATGCAATGCCCAGCGCGGACAGTGAATCTGCACGTTCGCCCAGGATCGTCGTCTTTACGGCCTCCCCTACGTCAACTGACTGTCTCAACCAGGGGACAGCCTCGTGTATCCGCCCCTGCATAAGCAGTTCGGTGCCCAGCAGGTTCGGCAACTTTGCGCGATAAGGCTGTTTCGGACGGAGTTCGCCGCTTTCACTGACCAATTGTCGAAGCAAAGGCTCTGAGAGTTCAGGCTGTCGCGAGTAGACCAGTCCGATTGCGTACTGAAACGCTGCATCGACACGATCGTCGTCGCCAACCGGACGAAGGCGCTTAAGGACTTCCCAACCGTGGCGCGTACGATCGAGGCCTTCGTCAAACTGACTCTCACTGATCAGCAGCCGTCCAAGCATGGTATCGGCCTGAGCAATCTCGACACTTTCCTCCGGAAAATTCCGTAGCAGCAGTTCGCGCGCCCTTCTCACCAGACCGGCAGCATCCTTGTAGTCCTGTCGCTGAGACTTGGCGTTTGCCTCTGCGATCAGAACATCAGCCTCCACGTCTGGCGCATTGCCCGGAAGCAGTTTTCGCGCCAGCCGGATCGCCTCGTCAGCATCGTCAAGCCTGTCCAACTTGGCAAGTATGGTCGACCTCTGTGCAAGAAGTCGGACCTTGATCGCGATGTCTTTCTCCTGAGCGAGAAGTGCATCGCATTTTGCCAGCGCCTCAGCGGGCTGAATCGCAATATCGAAGTCAAACGAATTGGGCGCAGCGTTCGCCGGGTGAGCCAGAGGCATTGCAAGAGCCAATGCCGCAACGGGGAGCCATGACGTTCGAAGCCTCCGGAGCGCGCGGCCCGGATTGTTTGTCGCCCTCAATCTCGCACTCCCGACAGTCTCTCACCGTAACGCAATACCAAGAGTTATGCCAAAACAGTGAGAACGCCAGTGCCTTTCAGCACAATTTCACTTCAGCCAACCGGCCTCGCGATACCATGCTGCCGTCGCGTGCAGCCCCATGCGGGTTTCGACTTGCGGGGTCCAGATTGCAGGCGGTGGCTGGTTGCCTTCGCCCACGCGCCAATCGGCGTGGCACATGTAGCCGACGCGATCCATCGTCAGCTTGGCGCCCTTGCCGCGGAAGCGCGCGTCGAGCCTTGCGCCGAGGCGCAGCATGCCGGCGGGCAGGTTTAGCGCGGTGACGCGCTTGCCGACCGCGATGCCGATGGCGCGTGCCATATCGTTGTGCGTCCATCCGCCCGGCGTGCCATCGTCGGGTTCGAAGGTCAGATGCGTCACGTCCTCACCGCCCGGGATGAGCGCGAGCAGAAGACGGGCGAGGTCGTTGACGTGAATGATAGAGAGGTGCCCCTGCGGCGGCAGCGGCACGATCCCGCGCCGCGCGAGCTTGAACAGCTCGAACATCTCGGTATCGCGCGGGCCGTAAACGGCGGGCGGGCGGACCACGGTCCAGTCGAGGCTGCTGGCTTTGACAACCTTCTCGCCGCGCAGCTTGGACTCACCGTAGACTGACAGTTCCGGCTCGCGCGCAGAAAGCGAGGATACGTGGACGAAGCGCGGGACGCCGGCGTCGAGCGCGGCATTGACCACGTTCAGTGTGCCCCAGACGTTGCCGTCATAGAAGCCTTGCGGGTCAGGCGCGTTGACCACGCCTGCGATGTGAAGCACGACGCTGGCCTTGCCCACCAGTCGCTGCAAAGCGCGGCGGTCAGACAGATCGCCCTGCACCCACTCCACGCCGACGCGCGCTTCCTGCGGACGTCGGGCGAGCGCGCGGACCTCGATCCCTGCGCGAGCGGCGAATTCGAGAACCGCTTGCCCGACGAACCCGGTCGCACCGGTGATCGCCAGCAATTCTGCTGCCATTACAACAACACCATCTGATCGCGATGGATCAGGGCCGAGCGCGGGGCATAGCCAAGCAAGACCTCGTGCTCGCGGCTATGGCGGCCGGTGATGCGCGCGCATTCGGCGGCGTCGTACTCCGACAGCCCGCGCGCCAGTGTCTGCCCGTCTGGCCCCACCACGGCAATGGCATCGCCGCGCTGGAATTCGCCGTTCACCGAAGTGACCCCTGCCGCCAGCAGGCTGGACCCACGGGCAAGCGCCGCAGCGGCACCGGCATCGACATGGACCGTTCCGCGCAGGCGCATCTTGCCGCCGAGCCAGGCCTTGCGCGCCTGCTTGCGTCCACGCGGCAGGAACAGCGTACCGCGATCGGCACCAAGTGCGGTGGCGATGGGGGAAACCGGCTGGCCGTCAATGATGGCAAGGGCGATGCCGGCAAATTCGGCGATCTCGGCTGCCTGGAGCTTCGACGTCATCCCGCCCGAGCCGAGGCCCGAGGACGAGCCACCGGTGGCCATGGCGTGAATTTCGGGCGTGACACCTCGGACGATCGGAATGCGCACGGCGTCGCTCTGACGCGGATCGCGGTCATATAGACCGTCGATGTCCGAGAGCAGCAGCACCGCGCTGGCACCGGCGGCCTGTCCGACGCGCGCGGCGAGGCGATCATTGTCGCCAAAGCGGATTTCCTGAGTCGCGACCGAATCGTTCTCGTTGATCACGGGCACCGCGCCGGCTGCCAGCAGCGTGCCGAGTGTGGCCGTGACATTGAGGTAACGTCGGCGATCCTCGAGGTCCTCGAGCGTGAGCAGGATTTGCGCGGCTGTAAGCCCGTGGCCGGCCAGCAGCTCCGCCCAGAGGCCAGCCAGCGCAATCTGCCCGACCGAAGCTGCGGCCTGGGCATCGGACAGACTGCCACGCCCGCCCTTGGCAAGGCCGAGCTTGCGCGCACCGAGCGCGATCGCGCCCGACGATACGATGATGACTTCCTGCCCGGCAGCGCGGGCTGCGGCGATCTCCGCCACCAGCGCGCTCAGCCATTCACGGCGCGGCTCGCCATCCTTGCCGACAAGCAGCGCCGAGCCGACCTTGACCACCAATCGGGGGCAGGCTTGGGTGTCGGCGAGTTGGTCAAGCTGGCTGATCTTCATCTCGAAGCCGCTTAGGGGATTTGTGACAGGGCGTGAAGGCCTGCCGGTCGTATCTCTGGCCCAGACCGGCGATCAAGGTGGCGATCAGATCGGGGACCAGGGTTTCTCGTCGGCGGCATCCTCGACCTCGCCGGTCGGGCGTTCGGTCACGGTGGCTGCGGGCAAGTGATCGAGCACGGCGTCGAGCAGGTCGTCGAGGCCCTTGCCGGTCGCGCCCGAAATCGGGAAGACGCGCGTGGCACCGGCCTCGAGCAGTTCCTTGGCGAAGGCGTTGACCAGTTCGCGATCGACGAGATCGATCTTGTTGAGCGCGACGAGGCGAGGCTTTTCGTCCAGCCCGGCGCCATAGGCCTCAAGCTCGGCCTCGACCACGTGCATCGCCTCGACCGGATCGACGTCGCTGTGGATGTCGATCAGGTGGATGAGCACGCGGCAGCGTTCGATATGACCGAGGAAGCGATCGCCGATGCCCGCGCCGTCGGCCGCGCCTTCGATCAGGCCGGGAATGTCGGCCAGCACGAATTCGCGCGCGCGGTGGCGCACGACGCCAAGCTGCGGGCGCAGCGTGGTGAAGGCGTATTCGCCAACCTTGGCCTTGGTGTTGGTGATCTGGTTGATGAAGGTCGACTTGCCCGCGTTTGGCAGCCCGACGAGCCCGGCATCGGCCAGCAGCTTCAGTCGAAGCCAGACGTACATTTCCTCGCCCGGCCAGCCCGGACCGCTTTGGCGCGGGGCGCGGTTGGTCGAAGTCTTGTACGAGGCGTTGCCGCGCCCGCCGTCGCCGCCGCGCAGCAGGACGACGCGCTTGCCGACTTCTGTAAGGTCGAGCAGCACGGTCTCGCGATCATCGTCGAGCACCTGCGTGCCGACCGGCACCTTGATGACGAGATCCTCGCCGCCCGCGCCCGTACGGTTGGTGCCCTGGCCGCCCTGCCCGCGCTGCGCCTTGAAATGCTGGGTATAGCGGAAGTCGATCAGGGTGTTGAGACCGGCCACGGCCTCGAACACGATATCGCCGCCCTTGCCGCCGTTGCCGCCGTTGGGGCCGCCGTACTCCTCGTACTTTTCACGACGGAATGCGACTGCACCGGGGCCACCCTGGCCCGAACGGATGAAGATCTTTGCCTGGTCGAGAAAATGCATGACGGGTCACTGGTCCAACAACAGGCCCGGGGAATGCAGCCGAAACATCCTGCAAGCTGCGTCCTGAACCGCGGCTATTCTAACCCGTTCATGATGAGCTTGTCGAACACTGCCGACAGAGGAAACCGCGCAAGGCCTGCCTGAAAGATGCGGTTCCAGTGATACCTGGTGGAGCCGAGGGGGATCGAACCCCTGACCTCGTCATTGCGAACGACGCGCTCTCCCAGCTGAGCTACGGCCCCGTTCCCGGTATCGCCCGACAATCGGCGGACCGCCGGGAGCGCCGCCATTAGCGCAGCGTTCCCGGCGTGACCAGACCCATTTTTTACTCTGCAGGCGCTCAGTTCGGCGCGCCGCTCGCCGCCGACGGGGGCGTGACATACGTTACTGCAGGCTGCGGCGGCATCACCGGACCGCCGTACTGGGCCTGCCAGATGGCGAGTTCATTGCGGTACACTTCGTAACGCCGGTAGAAATCGTCGAACACGACTTCGATGCTCGGCAGGCTGCGCATCGCAAAAGCCTCGAGATCGGCCGACTTGATCAGCGCACCATCGCGCGTGACCGCCGTGACCGCATCGCAGAAGTCCGTCAGCGTCGGCGGCAAGGCGTAATGGTTGTAGACCGAAGTGATGTAGCTTTCGCGCGGGGCGATGTACTTGGCGCCGTACTTGGCCTTGAATTCGGCATCGAGCCGCTTGTTCACCGCATTGAGCGTCTTGGCGTGCACGGTGAGGAAGGTCTTGTAGCGCGGCAGGATTTCGGCGTGCTGGGGCTTGCTGCAGTTGAGCGCGGCGACGTTGTAGGCCGAGCGCAAGTTCCACACCATCTGCGCCGACGTGATGTTGCGGTTGAGCGAGGCGCGCAAACCGTTGGCATCGGCAGGCGGGATCATGATGTTGTCCGACGCGCCGTTAGGCGGCTTGGGTTTGGGCGGGATCACCACGACGACCGGCGGCGGCGGCGGTGGAGGCGGTGGCGGTGGCGGTGGTGCCGCGCAGGAGCCAAGCCCGATAGCCAGGGCGGTGAGAACCAGAGTTGGCGCTGATATGCGCCCGAAACGTGACATTGGCATTCCCCCAGATGATCCCGTGGCGCTCGATGATTGAGCGTGCGCCCGGGATCCTTTCTGCAAGCTGAAAGAGGTTACTAGCGCGACTACAGGGACTTGAGAATCCCTCGGGCAAAGAAAAACCCGGCGAGCCGGATGGCCCGCCGGGCATTCGCGTCCAGTCGATGCACCGGATCAGCGACAGATCAGCGGCGATCGCCCATGAACTGCAGCAGGAACTGGAACATGTTGATGAAGTCGAGATAGAGGTTCAGCGCGCCCAGTACGACAGCCTTGCCCGCGAAATCGGTGCCGGCGACGTAGGCATACTGCTCCTTGAGCTTCTGCGTATCGTAGGCGGTGAGGCCCGCGAAGATCAGCACGCCAAGGAAGCTTACCGCCCAGGCAAGGCCCGGCGACTTCAGGAAGATGTTGATCAACGACGCGATCAGTAGTCCGAAAACGCCCATGATCAGGAAGCTGCCGAAGCCCGACAGGTCCTTCTTGGTGGTGTAGCCGAACAGACTCAGGCCAGCGAACGCGCCTGCGGTGGCGAAGAACGTCGTCGCGATCGAAGTGCCGGTGTAGACCAGGAAGATGGTCGAGAGCGACAGGCCCATTGCAACCGCAAAGCCCCAGAACATGCCCTGGAGCGCCGTGGTCGAAAACTTGTTCGCGCCGAAACTCATGAACATGACAAAGGCGAGCGGTGCCAGCATGACCAGCCACATCAGCGGGGTGCCGACGAAAGCCTGCGTCATGCCCGAAGAGGCAGACACCATGGCGACGATGCCCGAGAGCAGCACGCCCGAGGCCATGTAATTGTAGATCGACAGCATGTGACGGCGCAGGCCAGCGTCGAACACTTCGCCGCGGGCCGAAGCACCCGAAAGGCTCGGAGACGCGCCGAAGCCCGTACGCGTGGGCTGAGGGTCGTTCCAGTTTGCCATTTTCAAAGCTCCGTTCTGTGGCCCCAATGGCCACGTACAGCGAATATCGGCGTAGTGAGGCGCGGTTTCAAGCGAAACCGGCACAATGCACCGACAATCATTTGTAACGAATTGTTGCGCGAGGCTCAGCCTGCGGCTCGGGCCTGTGCCGTCATCGCGGCGCTGCGGTCGCGCGCGCCGCGCAGAGTGTCTTCCATCAGCCGCGCCAGACGGCGATCCTGATCGAGAATGTCGATCCCGACCTGTGTCACGCCGCCGGGGCTGGCGACGCGGCGGGCCAGTTCACCCGGGCCGTGCGGAGAGGTTGCCGCAAGCATCGCCGCGCCCTCCACCATCGACAGCGCCAACCGGTCAGCCTGCTCGCGCGGGAGGCCGAGCACCGCTGCGCCCTCGGCCAGCGCATCGATGAAGCGATAGACGAAGGCAGGGCCCGATCCGGCAAGCGCGGTGACGAGGTCCATCTGCTCTTCGCCAGCAAGCCATTCGGCCTGGCCAAGCGGCGCCATGAGCGCATCGGTCTGCGCGCGCGCATCATCGTCGGCATCGCCGACCAGCGCAATCGGCGACTTGCCCAGAGCGGCCGCGAGATTGGGCATGACGCGCACGATCGCTCGCGCCGCCGGGAAAGCCTTGCGCAAGGTGGCAAGATCGACGCCCGCCAGAATGGAAAGCAGCAGCGTCCTTGGCCCGACATGAGCAGCCACGGTTGCAGCGGCATCGGGCAGCTGCTGGGGCTTGAAGCCGAGCAGGACAACGTCGAACGCGCCTTCACCATGCGGTGCGGCATCGAGCAGGCGCACGCCTTGAGGAGCGGCATCGAGATAGGGATCGACGACGGTGAACGATGCGGGCGCGATTCCACCGGCCAGCCAGCCCTTGAGCATGGCACCGCCCATGTTGCCGCAGCCGAACTGAAGGATGGTCGTCGTCATCTGCTGATCCTTGAAACCCGTTGGTGCGAGATCAGGCCTCGCCCGCTGCGTCCACCATTGCACTGGCCAGCGCCTCGGCAGGGCTCTTGTCGCCCCACAGGATGAACTGGAACGCCGGATAGAAGCGGTCACACTCATCGACCGCAGCCTCGATCGCGGCTTGAGCCTGACTGAGGCTGAGCATTCCATCGTCGCCCAGCATCAGGCCATGGCGGTAAAGCAGCACCGACCCGTTCGACCAGATATCGAAGTGCCCGATCCAGACCTGCTCGTTGATCAGGGCCATAAGTTCGAAGACCGGCCCTTTCTTGTCATCGGCGATGCGAATGTCGGGAAGGCAGAGAATCTGGAGGACGTGGTCTTCGGTCCGCCAGATCGCACGGACCTGATAGTTGGCCCAGGAGCCCTGGATTTCGCCGGTAACCTCGTCGTCGGACACGAACTCGCAGGGCCACCCGCGCGCCTCGAACAGCGAGGCAATCATGTCGACCGGAGCCGCTTCATCGCGCTCGTTGTCGTCATGGCCGGTCCGCATGGTACGTCCCCTGAACACTCGATGGGCCTCCCCGGATGGTCGGCCCCCGGCAAGGCGTTGTGCCCGACCTGCCGTTCACCCTGTCCATGAAGGGTAGACCCCCCCGCCGACAATCGACCGTTAACAGGCGGTTGGGCAAAACTCGACAAGCCTGTGGGAAAGCTGTGGACAAGGGGTGAACAAGGTGCCCCCCCCCCCGACCCATCATTTCAACGCGAGGGTATCCACGGCCTGGCCCGCCGGGCTGGTCCACTGATAGCTCGAAACACCGCTCTTGCGCAGGCGGGTGATGAACTCCTGCGCGGACGCCTCGCTCTCGAATGGACCGGTAAGCAGGCGGAAGTTGCCACGCAAGGGCGCGACATAAGGCTTGCGCCCACGCAGGACTTCGGGCGCTTCCTTGACGAGACGGCGCCACTCGTTGTCCATCATGTCCTTGTTGCCGCCCAGCACGACCTGCACCCAGATCCGGCTGGGATGGCTCGGGGCGGCTTTCTTGGCCTTGGCGTCCTTTGCGTCCTTCTCTGCCTTGGCATCCTTCTCTGCCTTGGCGGTCTTGGCATCCTTGCCCGTCCGGGCGTCCTTGGCAGTGGCCTTTTCGGGCTCTTTTGTGCTGGTGCGCGAAACGTCGCTCGGACCATCGGGGCGCTCGCCGCGCGGATCGGCCTTGACCGGTTTGGGTGCGGGTTTGGGCGGAAGTCGCGTGATATCGACTGCCGCGACAACCGGTTCGCGCTCTTCTGCTGGAGGCGTGAAGCTCTTGAACATCGACGCGAAATCAACCGGGCGTGATGGCGGCTCGGCGCTTTCGGGAAGGCGAGTCTGCACAGACGGCGTTGCGGTGGCCAGCTGGACGGCCTCGGCACCGGAAGGCACGGGAGGTGTCAACGGCGGAGGTGCTGCAGGGGCCTGAGATGGCGCGACAAGGGGCGATGCAGACGCAGCGACTGCGGCAGGCGTCGCCGGAGGTGTGCTGACGGGTACCGGAATGGTGATGGCGGGAGCCGAAACTGCAGTGGTCGAGCCGCCAACCCTGGCAAGGTCGAAGCCGGTGGCGGGCCGTGGTGCCGACGCGCCAGACGGCGTGCCCGGCTGGACAGGGGCCGCTGCCGCCGTATTCACCGGCGTCGGCGCAGGACGCGGCACGGGTGTCGGCGGCGCAGCCGTCGACGCCGCAACCTGCGCGGAAGGTACAGGCGCGGCCTGAATTGGCTGGACGGGCGCCGGAGCCCCAGTGCTGGCAGGCGGCGCGAGCGGCCTGATTGTCGTTGCCGCAGGCGCGGCCAGTGCAGGATTGGCCGAAACCGGCGCTGATGGCGGCGCCAGCGGGCGGATCGGGGCGGTATAGGGCCGGGCCGTACCCGGTGGAAGGTCGAGCACCGAAAGCACGGTCGGGCGCGTGGACGGAGGCACGGGCGTTGCTGCGGGCGCAGCGGGCGTCGCCGCCGCGATCGCCGTATTGCTGAAACCTGGACGTGGCGCTGGCGGCAGCGGCGTGGTGCCCAAAGCTTCTACCCGGCCCGTCGTGACGGACGAGGGCGTAGTCGTCCGGGCTGCGGCAAGCGCGCGGTCATCCTTGCCGGGCCGCCGACGCTTCTCGCGGCTGGGCTTATCACCCGACGAGCCCAGCGGCGCCCCTGCAGGCACCAGCCCTGCATCGGCAGCGCGCGGCGCGCGTGGATTGAGCGCGGCGTACTGTACAACGCGCGGATCGTCGCGACCGATTTCGGCGGCGCGCGGGAAACGACCGAAATTGGCGGCGGCTGCCTGTTGCGCCGGGGTCAGCCGGGGCATGTAACGCAAATAGGGCGCAATGCCTGCCGCCAGTTCCTGGGGCATCGAGGCATAGGCCACCGCGACGGCTTCGTCCGGTCCGCCGGTCACGGCCATGACGAAAGTCCGCGTGCGCCAGGTGGCGCGATCCTGCCTTGCGATCAGTGGCGCCAGGAGTGCTTCGGCCCCGCGCCGGTCGCCGGCAATTGCAAGGCTGAGCGCATAGCGGCGAGTCAGTTCGTCGTCGGGTCCGCGGCTCAGCGCAACCTGATACCAGCGCTGCGCGCGGCCGTTGTCGCCCACCAGATCGTAGGCAAGCGCCCGGTCCGATGCCATAGCGAAGGTATCGCCCCCGGCGCGTTCTGCCTCATCGAAGGCGCGCACCGCGTCCACCGGGCTTTCGGCGAGAAGGTAGGCCTTGCCGATCAGGATCTGCGCACGGGGATTGCCCGGCTGGATTTCATTGGCGCGGCTGAGGAAACCGATGGCCGCATCGCTGTCACCCAGACGCAGCGCCGCGTCCGCCGCATCATGGAGCGCGACAACGTTGCGCGGATCGGCGGCGAGACGTGCGAGCGCTGCGTTTAGATCGCGCGTCGGGCTTGCCGCAGTCGACTGCACCACGGGACGCGAAATCGTGGTCGGCCCGTCGGGATCGTCGTCAGCCTGCGCAAGTGCGCGGGGGGACGTTGCCGCGAGCATGAGCCCGAGCGCCAGCCGCAGGCCGGGCTTGAGCGTACCAGGCGCGAAGGGGAAGCGAATCGTCATCCAGCCGCGCTCATACCAAGGGCAACATGAAGCGGCGGCAACAGGCCACCGCTTCGCAACAGACTTACTGGTTGTTCTGGCGACCGAGGAAGCGCGGGATGTTCAGCGCGCTGCCATCATCGCCATCATCTTCATCGCGATTGCCGCGCGAAAGATTGGCCATCCGTTCGAACAGGGTGCTTCCGCCCGCAGGCTTGGCCGGCGCGGGCTCAGCCGCCCGACCGAGGCGTGGCATGGCGGGTTCTGCAGCAGGCTCGACCGAAGGTTCGGCCGGGGCTTCGTCCAGACCGCCGAGCAGCAGCTCATCACTCGCCGGATCGGCCGGCTCTTCCTGTGCTTCGGACAAGTCGAGCGTCAGGTCCATCGGTTCGGCGACGGTCGCCGGATCGGGCTGTATCTGTTCTGCGGCAGGCGTCCAGCTTGGCTGGGGTGCCGGTTCAGGCGCGGCGACAGCAGGCGGCGGAGCGAACGCCGGTGCGGCTGGTGCGGCAGATGGGACCGCAGGCCCGCGCGAGGTCGACGGGATCGAAACTGGGCGCGAGGCGACTTCGGCCTGCTCGGCGCTTTGTTCGATGCCAGTGGCGACAACCGACACGCGAATCTTGCCATCGAGATCGGGATTGAACGCCGAGCCCCAGATGATGTTCGCGTTGGGATCGACCAGTTCGCGAATGTGGTTTGCCGCTTCGTCGACTTCGAGCAGCTTCATGTCGTCGCCGCCGATGATCGAGATGATCACGCCCTTGGCACCCTGCATCGACACGCCATCGAGCAGCGGGTTGGCAATGGCGCGTTCGGCGGCTTCGAGCGCACGGTTGGGACCGTTGCCCTCGCCCGTTCCCATCATCGCCTTGCCCATCTCACCCATGACCGAGCGCACGTCGGCAAAGTCGAGATTGATCAGGCCCGGCATGACCATGAGGTCGGTGATCGAACGGACGCCCTGCTGCAGGACTTCGTCCGCCAGCATGAAGGCTTCCTTGAAGGTCGTCTCGGCCTTGGCCACCAGGAACAGGTTCTGGTTGGGAATGACGATCAGCGTATCGACGTGCTTCTGCAGCTCCTCGATGCCGCTTTCGGCAGCGCGCATGCGGCGCGTGCCTTCGAACAGGAACGGCTTGGTCACCACGCCCACGGTCAGCACGCCCTTGCGGCGCGCGGCTTCTGCGATGACGGGCGCAGCACCGGTGCCGGTGCCACCGCCCATGCCGGCGGCAATGAATACCATGTGCACGCCTTCAAGCGCGCGCTCGAGGTCCTCGAGCGTTTCCTCCGCAGCGGCACGGCCCACTTCAGGACGGGCGCCCGCGCCGAGGCCTTGGGTGATATCGGGTCCAAGCTGGATGCGGTTCTCGGCGATCGAATTGTTCAGCGCCTGCGCATCGGTGTTGACGACGATGAAATCGACACCCTCGATCTTGGCGTTGATCATGTTCGCGATGGCATTACCGCCCGCGCCGCCAACTCCGATCACCGTGATCCGGGGACGAAGTTCGTCGATGGCCGGCGGTCCGATGTTGATGCTCATTGTCGGTCTCCCAAACGGGTCAGTCAGTCGCCAATAAAGGCCTTGAAAAAGTCTGCCTCAACCTGTGGCACAATGCGGTCCGGCGAATCAAAGGCGGATTAACCTTTTCCACAGGTAGGATTACTCACACAGCCTGTATTCACGCCATTTTCGAGGCGGGACTGTGGATAACACGTTCAGAAGTAATCCCGGACCGCGCGCCAGAGCCGACTCAGCAGCTTCATGCCCTTGTAAGAACCGGTCGGCGTATAGTCGGGCCCGATGGCGCGAATATCGACCGGATCGGCGGCAGCGAAGAGCACGAGGCCGACCAGCGTCGAGGAACTTGGCGTTGCGTGTCCCGGCGGCAGGCCGAGCATGGTCGGCGGGGATCCGATGCGCACGGGACGGCCAAGCGCCGACTGCGCGTAGTCGGCAAGGCCGGGCAACTGCGCTCCGCCACCGGTCAGCACCACCTGCTGGCCGGTCTGACCGACAAAGCCCATCGCCTTCAACGCCTTGGCAACCTCTTCGGTGAAGAAGCCGAGCTGCTGGGTGATGACCGAGATCAGTTCGGCGCGCGGGATGCGGTTCTTGTCGTCGGCATGGCGCGCGACCGGACCACCCTCGGGATCGCCGGGCGCATTGACCGGAATCATCTCGCGATGGTCCGCCGGGCTGGCGATGGCCGAACCCGACATGCACTTGAGCCGCTCGGCCTGGTAGCGACGGATGCCAAAGGCCGAGGCGATCGCATCGGTGATGTCACCAGATCCATACTGGATCATCTGCATGCCAAGCAGCATACCGGCCGCATAGACCGAAACGGTGGTTACTTCCGCCCCGAATTCGACGAGCGCAACGCCCAGTTCCCGCTCTTCGGGTGACAGGCAGGCGTGGCCTGCGGCGACCGGCGAGCCGACCACCGCCTCGACATCGAGGTGCGCGTTCTGCACCGCTTCGCGCAAGTTGCGGATCGGCGCGCCGTCGGCCAGCATCACATGGATGTCGACCGCCAATCGCTCGGCATGGAGGCCCTTGGGATTGGGCACGCCGTGGGCACCATCGAGCGTGTAGTGCGCAGGCTGCGCGTGGAGCACGGTCCGCCCATCGGGTTCGATCATTTCGCGACCTGCGACAAGCAGATGCTCGATATCATCCTGTTCGATCCGCCGCCCGCCGACCTCGACTTCGACCCGCGTCGTCGTGCTGGCAAGGCCTGCGCCCGAGCAGCCGATCCATACCTTCTGGATGCCGATGTTGGCCATCTTCTCGGCGCGCTCGATCGCGTCGCGCACCGAATGGGTCGCGGCCTGCATGTCGGTCACGTAGCCGCGCTTGATGCCTTGCGCGGCGCGATGCCCTGAGCCGAGCACGACCATCTCGCCGGTTTCCGAGAGCCCCGCGATCATAGCGGACACGCGGAAAGAACCGATATTTACGGCAGCAAAAACCTTGGAAATGCGGGGCGTTGCCATCCGAAGCTCAACCCTCTTCGGACTTGTCGGCGGACTTTGCACTGGCGGCGGCACGCTTGGCTTCAGCCTTGGCCTGATCGGCGGCCCGCTTTTCGGCGGCGACCTCTTCGGCGTGACCGGGCACCCGCATGTAGATGCGATCGGGCGCGCGCATGTCGAACGCGGCAACCTTGCCGCCCAGCAGGCGATTGACGCCGTCCATGCGCGCAAAGCTCAAAAGCGCGCCCGCGGCCTTCTCGTCGCCCTCGGGCAGGGCGAGGACCTGATCGGTCTTGAATGTCAGGTTCCAGCGGCGGTTGCCGACCCATTCGGCCTCTGAGACCTGCGGCTTGAGCGCGGGCGCGGCGTCGAGCAGATGCGCCAGATCCTGCACACGCTGGCCGACGCCAAGCCCGGAGAGCACCAGCATGCCCTTGGCGCGGTCGGCGCGGACGGGTTCAAGCTCTGCGCCCGTCTCATCGATCAGGACCATGCGGTCAGGTTTGCGCAGCACCGCGTGGGGCGTGCGCTCCACGATGTCGATCACCAGCGTATCGGGCAGCTTGCGCGAGACGCGGGCGTCCTTGACCCAGGGCAGTTCGTTCAGTTCATCGCGCAGCGCGGCAAGATCGAGCGTGGTCATCGCGCGGTCGTTCTGTCCGAGAATGCGCTCGTAGATCTTGAGTTCGTTCATGCGGTTGACGCCGCGCACTTCGAGGTGGCTGACCTTGAAGCCCGCGTCAGACGCGATGAGCGCGGCCTGCTCCGACACGAGTGCGGGAATGCCCGCCATGACCACGGCGGTCCACACGATCGCGGCAGCAATCGCGAGAATGACCGTCATCACGATGCGATGAAGCGTCTCCTCGCTGAACGGCAGCCAGCGCATCACGCTGTCGAGCATCGAACCGGTCTGCTGGCGCGCGGTCTGGACCTTGCGCTGCGTGGTGCGCGCCGCTGCTGCGCGCCGCACGCCTTTCCCGCCCCGCTTGATCGTCTGCGCCATGATGATCAGCCCTTTCCGGAATCGTGAAGTGCTTCGGCAATGATCGCCTCGACGAGGTCTGGATAGTCCATGCCGAGCGCCTTGGCCTGTTCGGGCACGAGGCTCAGCGGTGTCATGCCCGGCTGGGTGTTGACCTCGAGCAGGAACAGGCCTTCGACGCCCTGATCGTCGTCCCAGCGGAAATCCGAGCGGCTGGTGCCCTTGCAGCCAAGCAACTGATGCGCGCGCAGGGCGATCTGCTTGCACGCCTCGGCGATCTCGTCGGGGATTTCCGCAGGGCACACATGCTCGGTCATGCCGTCGGTGTATTTCGCGTCGAAATCGTAGAAGCCCGACTTGGGGCGAAGTTCGGTGACGAGCAGCGCGCGATCGCCGATCACCGCCGTGGTCAGTTCGCGGCCCCGGATGAAGGGTTCGGCCAGAAGATGGTCGAACTCCTGCCATGGGCCCTTGCTGTCGGAGCTGATCGGGTTGCCGTAATTGCCGTCTGCCGTGACGATGGCGACCCCGACCGACGAGCCTTCGTTGACGGGCTTGAGCACATAAGGGCGCGGCAGGGGGTCGGCCTTGTACAGCTCTTCCGTGCGCACGATGCGCCCGCCCGGCATGGGGATGCCATGCGGCACCAGCGCCTGCTTGGTCAGTTCCTTGTCGATCGCGATGACCGAGGTGGCCAACCCCGAGTGCGTATAGATAAGGCCCATGATGTCCATCAGGCCCTGGATCGAGCCGTCTTCACCGGGCGTGCCGTGGAGCGCGTTGAACACGACATCGGGTTTCGCTTCGGCCAGACGCAGCGCGACATCGCGGTCCATGTCGATCCGCGTGACCGTGTGCCCCTTCGACTCCAGCGCCTTGGCCACGCCCTCGCCCGACATCAGGCTGACGGGGCGTTCGCTCGACCAGCCACCCATCAGTACGGCTACGTGAAGTTTTGCCAGAGGAAGTTTAGGCAGAGTCACTTGCGGCCGATCCTTTTGATTTCCCATTCGAGGTCCACGCCCGAGCTGTCTTTCACCCGGCGGCGGACCTCCTCGCCCAGTTCCTCGATCTCGGTGCTGGTGGCTGTGCCGGTGTTGATGAGGAAGTTGGTGTGCTTTTCGCTGACTTGCGCGCCGCCAATGGTCAGGCCCCGGCAACCGGCCTTGTCGACCAGTTCCCACGCCTTGCCGCCTGCGGGGTTCTTGAAGGTGGAGCCGCCGGTCTTGCTTCGCAGCGGCTGCGAGGCTTCGCGTGCGGCGCTGATGCGATCCATTTCCGTCTGAATCGCGTCCGGATCGCCAGGTTCACCGCGGAATCGCGCGGCGACGACGATGCAGCCGTCGGTCAAGTCTGAATGGCGGTAGGTGTAGCCGAGTTCCGGCAATGGCAGGGTCACGATCTCGCCCGAGCGGATCACGACGTCGCAATCGATCAGCACGTCCTTGACCTCGCGACCATAGGCACCGCCATTCATGCGGACAAAGCCGCCGACGGTGCCAGGGATCGAGCGCAGGAATTCAAGGCCAGCGATGCCGTTGTCACGCGCCGTGCTCGAAACGAGGATGCCGCTGGCGCCGCCACCGCAATTGAGCGTGATCTCGTCAACGCGCTCGACCTTGGCGAAGGCCTTGCCGAGACGGATGACCACACCCGGAACGCCGCCATCGCGCACGATCAGATTGGAGCCAAGGCCGAGCGCCATGACGGGGACATCGGGAGCCAGTCCAGCGAGGAAATCCTGCAGGTCGGCCACGTCCCTGGGCTCGAACAGCCAGTCGGCCGCGCCACCGGACTTGAACCAGACCAGCGGGGCAAGCGGAGCGTTCGGGGTGAGCTTGCCTCTGACACCGCTTGTTTTGAGCCCCGCTCCGTTCGTGTCGAGCGAAGTCGAGACACCTTGCGCAGCACTTTCCGTGTCTCGACTGCGCTCGACACGAACGGAAGTTGGTGGATTGTTCACCCCTGCCCCCTTTCGCGCGCAATTGCATCGGCGAGGCCCGCAGCCCACTTGGTGATGTCGCCGGCCCCAAGACAGACGACCATGTCGCCGGGCTGCACCATGGCTGCCAGTTCCTTCGCCAGTTCATCCGGCCCGCCGATAAGATGTGCGCTGCGATGCCCGCGCGCCTTGATGCCTTCGACCATCGCGGCGCTGTCCACGCCCTCGATCGGCAGTTCGCCCGCAGGATAGACCGGGGCGGCATAGACGACATCGGCATCGTTGAACGCGCCCTGGAAATCTTCCATGTGATCGCGCAGGCGGGTGAAGCGGTGCGGCTGGGCAACAGCAATGACGCGACCGGTCACGCCTTCGCGCGCGGCGGCAAGCACGGCGCGGATCTCGACCGGGTGGTGGCCGTAATCGTCGATCACGGTAACTGCCCCGGAATCAAGGGCCACTTCGCCGACCTTGGTGAAGCGGCGCTTGACCCCGCCAAATTTGGCAAAGCCCCCGCGGATGGTTTCGTCCGAGACGCCCATCTCCACAGCCACGGCGACAGCGGCTAGCGCGTTCTGCACGTTATGGCGGCCGGGCATCGGCAGCTCGATGCCTTCGATGGTGCGGAAGGAACCGTCGCGCTGGCGCAGCATGGCGTTGAAGCGGTTGCCACCGGGAATCGGCGTGACAGCCTCGCCGCGCACGTCGGCCTGGGCGGAAAAGCCGTAAGTCACCACACGACGGTCGCGCACCTTGGGGATAACCGCCTGCACTTCGGGATGATCGATGCAAAGCATCGCCGCGCCGTAGAACGGTACGTTTTCGATGAACTCGACGAAGGCGGACTTCACCCTGTCGAAGCTGCCGTAATGATCGAGGTGTTCGGGATCGATGTTGGTAACGACGGCCAGCGTGCCGTCCAGACGCAGGAACGAGCCATCGCTCTCGTCGGCCTCGACCACCATCCACTCGCTGTCGCCCAGGCGGGCGTTGGAGCCGTAGGAATTGATGATACCACCATTGATGACGGTCGGGTCCACCCCGCCCGCGTCCAGCAGGCAGGCGATCATCGAGGTCGTGGTGGTCTTGCCGTGGGTTCCGGCCACGGCCACGGTGCTCTTGAGCCGCATCAGCTCGGCCAGCATTTCTGCGCGGCGCACCACGGGGATGCGGTTTTCGAGCGCGGCGACGACTTCGGGGTTATCGCGCTTCACGGCGGTGGAGGTGACAACGACGGCCACGCCATCGACGTTTTCCGCACGCTGGCCGATCATTACCGTGATGCCGCGCTTGCGCAGGCCATCGACCACATAGCTTTCCGCCATGTCGGAGCCCTGCACCGAATAGCCCATGTTGTGCATGACTTCGGCAATGCCCGACATGCCGATGCCGCCGATGCCGACGAAGTGGATCGTCCCGATCTCGGTGCCGACGCCCTTCATGCCAGTTGCCCCTGTGCAGAGGTGGCCGCGCTGCGCGTTTCGACGCGGATCACGTCCATGATCGGTTCGGCGCCAAAGCTTTCGACGAGATCGGCAAGATCGGTCACGGCATTGGGCAGACCGCAGTTCCACGCAGCGTGCGCGGCGTTGGCAAGGGTGTGGGGATGCTGGGCCATCGTCTGGATTTGCTTGGCAAGTTCCTTGGGGGTGAAGCCGGTCTGGCGGATCGCACGGGCACCACCTGCTGCCACGATCTCGCGCGTGTTGGCCGCCTGGTGATCGTCGGTAGCGATCGGAAGTGGAATGAGGATGGCCGGACGACCGACTGCCGTGAGTTCGGCAATGGTCGAGGCCCCGGCGCGGCCGATGAACAGGTGCGCACCGGCAAGGCGCGACTGCATGTCCTCGAAATAGGTGCCGAGTTCGGCCGGGATCTCGTGCGCGGCATACCGTGCGCGGACGGCCTCGATGTCTTCGGGGCGGCATTGTTGCGTCACCTGAAGGCGGTGGCGCAGCGCGGGCGGGAGCATGGCGAGGCCATCGGGCACGACGTCAGACAGCACGGACGCGCCCTGGCTTCCGCCTGTCACCAGCACGCGAAACAGGCTGTCTTCGGTGAATTCGGGGAATGGCTCCCCGCGCAGCGCAAGCACTTCAGGGCGCACCGGATTGCCTACGCGGTGGACCTTGCCCCAAAGCTTCGGGTCCAGGCGCTCGACCTCGCCATAGGCGGTGGCGATGGCATCGACGCGCTTGGCCAGAAACCGGTTCACGCGCCCCAGCACGGCATTCTGTTCGTGGATCACCGTGGGGATTTTCGCCGAATGGGCGGCCAGCAGCGCGGGCAAGGCCGGATAGCCGCCGAAGCCGATCACGCAGGAAGGTTCGAAGCTCTCGAACAGGCGCAGCGCCATGGACCGGCCCTGCCAGATGGCGCGCAGCCCTTTCCACAAGGCAACCGGGCTCTTGCCCAGACGCCCTGCCGGAAGCACATGCGCGGGCAGGAAATCCGGCTTGCCCGGGATCTTCGCGCCGCGCTCGTCGGTCACCAGCGCGACATGATGGCCGCGCCGCTCCAGCTCGACCGCCAGCGCGAACGCGGGGATCAGATGGCCACCGGTGCCGCCCGCAGCGAGCACGTAATGTCGCGAAACTACAGTCATTTGCGGACGAGATCCGAGATGTCGAACTTTTCCCGGTTCAGGTACGGATTGCGTCGCGTGATCGCGAGCAGCAGGCCCACGCCCATCAGCAGCGCGATGGTCGACGATCCGCCATAACTGATCAGCGGCAAGGTCATGCCTTTCGAAGGGAAAAGTTGCAGGTTCACAAGGATATTGATGAACGCCTGGCCCACGAGCTGCGCGGTCAGCCCGGCTGCCGCAAGGATCGTGAACAGATCATCCTCATCGAGCAGGCGCATCAGCACGCGCAGCGCGATGGCGCAATAGACCGCCACCACGACCGCGCAGGCGATCAGCCCGAATTCCTCTCCGATCACCGAAAAGATGTAGTCGGTGTGAGCTTCGGGCAGCGCGTTCTTGCGGCTGCCGAGCCACAGGCCAGCCCCGCTCCATCCGCCATTGAGCAGCGTGCGCATGGCAAGGTCGACCTGGTCGAACTCGCTTCCGCCCGAGATGAAATTGTCGATGCGGTGGGTTGCGTTGGGATAGAAAAGATAGGCCGCGACAACGCCGACGACGCCTGCGCCCATCGACCACAGCACGCGGTTGATCGAGAGGCCTGCAAGGAGAACGAGGACGAACCAGACACCGCCGAACAGGACGGTCGATCCGAAGTCCGGCTGGGCCATCAGCAAGGCCGCGACCAGACCCATGATTGCGATGGTGATGGGGATGACCGGAATGTTCGGATCGCGCACCCGCCAAGAAAGGATCCACGCGATCGCGATGGCGAAACCGGGTTTCAGGAACTCCGATGGCTGCAAGCTGAAGCCGATCCACAGCCAGCGCTTGGCGCCCTTCACTTCGCTGCCGACAAGCGGGACCAGCACAAGCGCAACGACCATGGCCGCCGCCAGAAGGATCGCCCCGCGCCGCGCGGCCTCCTTGGGCAGGACCGAGGCGAAGAACATCGCGACCATGCCGACCGCGACCCAGCGCAGGTGAATCCAGAAAAAGTAGAGATCGCCCAGCGACTTGGCACTGGTCGAGAGGCGATGCGCGCTGGCAGGCGATGCCGCAGCGACCGCGATGCAGCCGATCGCCACGAGGAATAGCACGAGCCCCAGAAGCACACGATCGATCTCGCGCCACCAGATCAGCAGTTCGCTGCGGCGGCTGCGGCGGAAGCGCGCGCCATGGCCGACAACGCGCACGCCGCCATCCGGCATCGTGGTGGTGACAAGCCGCGTCGGAGTGGGCGTGGTGCTCATTGGTCCGGCCCCGGAGGACAGGGCGCTTCACGATCTTCGATCAAAGCGGCCACGATCTGGCGGAAACTGTCGCCGCGCGCCTCGAAATCGCGGAACTGGTCGAAGCTCGCGCAGGCAGGCGAGAGCATCACCACATCGCCCGGCTGTGCGGCTTCCATCGCCTGCCGCACCGCATCGCAAAGCATCTCGCTGCGCGTGACGGGCATGATCGGCTCGAGGATTTCGGCGAAGCGGGGGCCCGCCTCGCCGATGGTGTAGGCGGCGACGACATGGCTGAAATAGGGCGCGCACTCGTCAAGGTTGTCGCTCTTGGGCAATCCGCCAACGATCCAGTGGATGCGCGGATAGGCGCCAAGCGCGGGTGCGGTAGAGGCAGCGTTGGTCGCCTTGCTGTCGTTCACGAACAGTACGCCATCAGCCTCGGCCACGCGTTCCATGCGGTGAGGCAAGCCGACAAAACTCGCCAGCGCCGGACGCCAGACGTCCTCCGCAATGCCCAGCTGTTGCGCGATCTCGACCGCGATGGCGGCGTTCTGCAGGTTGTGCGGACCCTGCAACGAGGGCCATGCCGCCTGGCCTTCGAGGGCAGCGGGATCGACCACATGGACATGGCCCGGCGAGTGGGAAACCATGGTCCGGCTGGCGATGGCCAGCGCATGTTCGTCGCCGCATCCGAAGACTGCGTGCTGATCGGCACTCTGCATCGCAAACAGGCGCGCCTTGGATGCCGCGTATCCTGCAAATCCGTCGTAGCGATCGAGGTGATCGGGGCTGAGGTTGATGAGCGCCGCAACATCGCAGGCGAGGCCCTGCGTCAGGTCGATCTGGTAGCTTGACAGTTCGAGGACGTAGACCCCGCCTTCGGGTAGCGGATCCTGCCCGAGGATCGGCAAGCCGATGTTGCCGCCAAGGCGGACGGGCAGCCCCGCAGCCTCACAGATATGATGCACCAGCATGGTCGTGGTCGACTTGCCGTTGGTGCCGGTGATGCCGACCACGCGGTGAGCGGGAAGATCGGCGCGGGCCTGTGCGAACAGTTCGATATCGCCGATCACCGGCACGCCAGCGGCGCGGGCATGTTCGGCAATCGGATGGCGGTTGAGCGGCACGCCGGGCGAGACCACGACGCCGTCAAAACCGGCAAGATCAATGCTCAGCGGATCGGCGATGTCGGCGCGGCCTTCGAACGCGGCGCGCGGTTCCTCGCGGCTGTCCCAGACCGTGACTTGCGCGCCGCTGGCCAGCAGGCTTTCGACGCTGGCCAACCCCGAGCGGGCAAGGCCAAGCACTGCGTAGCGCTTGCCGGCAAAGGCGCGCGAGACGATCATCGCACCTTCAGCGTGGCAAGGCCGATCAGCGCCAGCACGATCGACACGATCCAGAAGCGGATGACGACGGTCGATTCCTTCCACCCGAGCTGTTCGAAGTGGTGATGGATCGGCGCCATGCGAAACACGCGCTTGCCGGTGCGCTTGTAGACCGCGACCTGCACGATTACCGAAACGGCTTCCATCACGAACAGTCCGCCGACGATGGCCAGAACGATCTCGTGGTGCGCGGCAACGGCGATCACGCCAAGCGCGCCACCCAGCGCGAGGCTGCCGGTATCGCCCATGAACACAGCGGCCGGAGGCGCGTTGAACCAGAGGAAGGCGAGCCCGGCCCCCATCATGGCCGCGCAGAAGATCGCCAGTTCGCCCGCGCCCTTCACATGCGGAATGCCGAGATAGGCGGCAAAGTCGGTGCGGCCGGCAAGGTAGGCGATGATCGCGAAAGTGCCCGCCGCGATGATCACCGGCATGATCGCCAGACCATCGAGGCCGTCGGTCAGGTTCACCGCGTTGCCAGCACCAACGATCACGAAGATCGCGAAGAGATAGTAGAACGGCCCGAGCGGCACGTAGAGATTGCTGAAAACGGGCACGTAAAGGTTGGTCTCACCCACCGCCAGCCACGCGGCGATGGCGGCGACCACGAATTCGCCAGCAAGGCGCACTTTGGCGGGCACGCCCTTGTGCGCATACTTGGTGACCTTGTCGTAATCGTCGAGGAAGCCGATCAGGCCGAAGCCCAGCGTGACGACGACGCAGGCCCAGACCAGACGGCTTGAAATGTCCATCCACACCAGCAGCGACAGGGTCAGCGCGGTCACGATGAGCAAACCGCCCATGGTGGGCGTGCCACGCTTGGCGAGATGCGTCTGGGGTCCGTCCTCGCGGATCGGCTGGCCCTTGCCCTGTCGGACGCGCAGCATGTTGATGAAGCGCGGGCCGATGATCAGCCCGATCACCAGTGCGGTCAGCAGCGTCGCCCCGGCACGGAACGTCTGGTAGCGAATGAGGTTGCTGAGCCCCTCAAATTGAAGCCATTGCGCCAGCAGGTAGAGCATTCATTGTTCCCTGGCCGTGAGCGAACGCACGAGTGCGCCCAAGCCGACCGAATTCGACCCCTTGACGAGGATGGCATCACCCCCGCGAACGCCGTCTGCAGCGAGGCATTGCGCCGCTTCCGCCGTGTTTTGCACATGCGCCACATCGATTGCACCGGCAAGCGAGCCCGCGCCGCTTTTCCCCAGCGCTTGCGCCAATGCCGCCATTTCGGGCCCGACGAGGATGAGGCGGTCCACCGTGCCTTCGGCCACCGGTCCGGCAAGCTCGGCATGATAGCGAGCCTCGTCCGCGCCGAGTTCGCGCATGGCACCCAGAATGGCGACGCGGCGCGTGGCAGGAGTCTGACCGAGCTGACGCAGGGTTACCGCCATCGAGGCGGGGTTGGCGTTGTAGCTTTCGTCGATCAGGAGGGCCGTGCCCGAGCCATCGCCGTTCGAAGCGGGAATGGTATGGCGCGCACCGCGTCCTGCCAGCCCTTCCATTTCGGCGAGCGCCAGACCGGCCGCGCCCAGATCGCCGCCGATCGCCTCGACCGCAGCCATGATCGCCAGCGAATTGGCAACCCAGTGCGCGCCCGGCTGGGCAATCGTGTAACAGACCTTGCGCCCGCCAAGGTCGGCGGTGACCAGCGTGCCGCCGCCCGCGGCGGGCAAGGCATCGATCAGGCGCACGGTCGCATCGGAATTGGTGCCGAAGCTGATCACGCGCTCTGCATGAAGTGCGGCCTTGGCGCGAAGCCGTTCGAAATGGCGACTGTCGGCAGGCACGATGGCGACGCCGCCCTGCTCCAGGCCCTCGAATATCTCGCCCTTGGCGTCGGCGATCTCTTCTTCACCCGAAAAGTGGCCGATGTGCGCGGGCGCGATGGTTGTGACGATGGCAACGTGAGGACGCACCATACGCGTCAGCGCCGCGAGTTCGCCCGAATGGTTCATGCCCATTTCGAACACGCCATAGCGCGTCGCGGCGGGCATGCGCGCAAGGCTCAGCGGCACGCCGACGTGGTTGTTGTAGCTCTTGACCGAGCGATGGGCGCGGCCACGGCTTGACCGGTCGAGCGCTGAGTACAGCGCCTCCTTGACCCCGGTCTTGCCTGCTGAGCCGGTGACTCCGATTATGCCGGCATCCACCCGATTTCGTGCCGCTTTTCCCAAATCCTCAAGCGCGGTTGAGGTATTTGCGACCAGTACGTGCGGACTGAAACAGGCATGCTCCACCACCGCGCCTGCAGCACCACGTCCGGCGGCCCCTTCCAGAAAACGGTGGCCGTCCGAGCTTTCGCCCTTGAGGGCGAAGAACAGGTCGCCTTCGACCACTTCGCGACTGTCGATTTCCACGCCTGAAACGGCAAACCGGGCGTTGGCACGGCCACCGGTCGCGGCCGCGATTTCCTCGCTCGTCCAAAGCGCAAGACCCGCCGCATCGGACGGGTCATCGGGCCAGGCGATAAGGGCTGGATGGGCGGTCATGTGGCACACTCCCTCGCGACCTGCACGTCGTCGAATGGCAGGATGCGCATGGCATCGCCCTTGCCGATGATCTGCCCCTGTTCATGCCCCTTGCCCGCGACGAGCACAATGTCGTCGCGCCCAGCCTCGACGATCGCGGCGGCAATGGCGCTGCGCCGGTCGCCGATCTCGCGCGCCTGCGCGTCGCAGCCTGCCAGGACTGCCGCGCGGATTTCTGCCGCGTCCTCGCCGCGCGGATTGTCGTCCGTCACGATCACGATGTCCGACCCCGCACAGGCAGCGCGGCCCATCTCGGGACGCTTGCCGCCGTCACGATCGCCGCCAGCCCCGAAGACGGTGATCAGCCGGCCCTTCACATGAGGGCGCAGCGCAGCGATTGCCGCCTCGATCGCATCGGGCGTGTGCGCATAGTCGATGTAGACCGGCGCGCCGGCGCGGTTGATCGCGGCGCGTTCGAGCCGCCCTCGCACCGGCTGCAGGCGGCCCAGCGCATCGAAAACCGTGCCTGCATCCACGCCCGAGGCCAGAGCAAGCCCCGCCGAAACGAGGGCATTGGCGGCCTGATAGGCACCGATCAGCGGAAGGTTGACCTTGCGCGCCTTGCCCTCGTGCTCGATCTCAAGCGCCTGGCCAAGCTGGGTGGGTGTACGGGCGAGCAGGCGGATCTCGTTCCCCTGCTCGCCCACACAGAGCAGCCGCAGACCCCTCGCGCGGACGTGCTCGACCGCCCGTCCGGACCACTCGTCGTCCATCCAGACGACGGCCGTGCCGCCATCCTCGACGACGTGATCGAACAGGCGCATCTTGGCCGCGAAATACTCGTCCATCGTCGCGTGATAATCGAGATGGTCGCGGCTGAGGTTGGTAAAGGCTCCGGCGATCACGCGCAGGCCTTCGTTGCGGAACTGCGAAAGACCGTGGCTGGATGCCTCGTAGGCCACGTGAGTGACACCTTCGCGCGCCAGACCCGTCATGTTCGAGAGGAATGTGACGATGTCGGGCGTGGTGAGGCCGGTCGCGACGCTTTCGTCCGCCGTGGTCACGCCGAGCGTACCGATCGAGGCCGCCGAATGCCCCGCCATGCGCCAGATCTGGCGCGTCATCTCGACGGTCGAGGTCTTGCCGTTAGTGCCGGTCACGGCGACGACCGTTTCGGGCACAGGCTGGAAGAACCGGGCTGCAAGGAGGGCAAAGGCACGCCGCGGCTCGGCATCAGCGATATGAACCGCGCCGTCTACCTTGGCTTCAGGGCGTGCGACGATGGCAACGGCCCCGGCCTTCACGGCGTCGGCAATGAAGTCCTCGCCGTTGAAGCGCGTACCCGGAAACGCGCCGAAAACCGTTCCAGGTGCGACCTTGCGGTGATCGATGGCAAAGCCGGTGACGTTGGCGTCGGTTTCGCCTGCAAGCAGGCCTTCGCCGTCAAGAATTGCACCGAGCTTCATTCGCCCTTCCCGTTGCCGACGAGCGGCGAAAGATCCGAAATGTCGATGTCGCGGCTGTCGTCGGGGACGACGCCGAGCAAGGGGCCGATGCGCGGGACGACGCGACCAACGATCGGACCGGCGTTGTAGGCCGCCGTGCGCTGGAACGAGGTTGCGGCAGTGCCCTTGGGCTCATCGAGCATGGCGATGACCACGTAGCGCGGCTTGTCCATGGGGAAGGCAGCAGCGAACGTCGCGACCAGCGACGTGCGATTGTAGCCGCCCTTGCCGCCCGGCTTTTCGGCAGAACCGGTCTTGCCTCCGACACGGAACCCCTGCGCATTCGCGCTTCTGCCCGTGCCGTCGACCACGATCATGCGCAAAAGCTGGCGCATACGCGCGCTGGTCGATGCCTTGAACACGCGGCGCCCGGTTGCGGCATGGCCGGGATCGACCTTGTAGAGGGTTGCCGGACGCCAGATCCCGCCATTGACCATCGCCGCGTAGGCGGCAGCAAGATGCAGCGGCGTGACCGCGATGCCGTGGCCATAGCTGACCGTCATCGTGGTGATGCGCGACCACTCGCCGTTCTTTTCGGCTCCGCGCGGCCAGAGCGGGAAGCCGCGCGCGGGCAGCTCGATATAGGGGCGCTCGTTCATGCCCAGTGCCGCCATCGTGCGCTTGAGCGCGGGCGCGCCGAGCTTGTCGGCAACTTGCGCGGTCACGATGTTCGATGAATGGATCAGCGCTTCGGGGACGTTGAGCGATGCGCCGAAGCTGTGGCTGTCACGGATCTGGAAACCGCCGATCGCGAGCGGGCGGTTCGAAGGATAGCGCACCGAGAGGTCGGTAATGACGCCATCGTCGATCGCGGCGGCGACGGTGAGCGGCTTGAACGTGGACCCGAGTTCATAGACCTGGTTGGTGACCTTGTTGAACACGAGATCGTTGTAGGCCATGTCCGAACGGTTGGGATTGAACGAAGGCAGCGAGGCCAGCGCGATCACTTCGCCGGTATCGACATCGAGGATGATGCCCGCAGCGCCCTTGGCCTCGGTCTCCATCATGCCGCGCCCGAGTTCGTCCTCGAGCGCGCCTTGCGCACGCATGTCGATCGAGAGGGCAACCGGCTGACCGCGCTGGGCGGGATCGAGCAGGCGCTTTTCAAGGACCTGCTCCATGCCGACATGGCCCTGGCCCTCGCCGTCGACATAGCCAAGCACGTGAGCGCCGAGCGAACCTTGCGGGTAATAACGCTGGTTCTCGCGCGGGAATTCAAGTGCGGGCTCACCCAGCGCGAAGATGCGGTTGGCTTCCTCGGGCATGACCCGGCGACGTAGATAGCTCGGCCGGTCTGACTTCAGGCGCTTGAGCAGGTCGTTGTAGTCCGCGTCCGGGAAGATCTGCATCAGGGCGCGGGCGACTTCGTCGGGCGACTTGACCAGCGGCGAGCCGCCTTCACCCAGAGCCTTGGGATTGAACCATAGCGCGTAGGCGGGAAATGCGCGGGCGAGCGGGAAGCCATTGCGATCGGTGATCTCGCCGCGCGGCGGCAGCAGTGCTTCGGCCAGCGAGCGCCGTTCCGGTGCGTCTTCGAAGAAGCCGAGCTGCCCGATGCGCACCATGGCGGCCAATCCGGCGAACAGGAACAGGAACGCGACCACCAGCACGCGCACCTTCGCTTCCACCAGCGACCGCTGACGGATGTTCGCCAGACGGACGCGACCCGAAGCGATGGCGGCGGAGGCGGTAAGGGCGTTCACCGGGCTGCCTTAGCCTCCTTGCGCGGCGTGGGGCGAGTGGCCGACGCCAGCTTGTCCTTCCTTGCAGGCGACTTATCCGCAACTGCGACCTTGGTCGCCTTGGGTTCGGACGATTTCGCCGTCTTTGCGGGGGGCTTGGCCTTCTCCGGCTTTGGCTTTGCCGACTTCGCATCGTCTGACTTCGTTGCCAGCTTCCGGGGCGATTCCTTTTCCGGCCGATCCTTTTCCGAAGCCGTCTCCTTGCGCACCGGCTTGCGCGACGAAGGCTCCACCACCTTGCCCAGGCGGTCCTTCAGCGTTTCGACCGCTTCGGCGTGACCCATGCGCGGTGCGTCTGCTCCGTCATCGTCGCCGTCGTCGCTGTCGTCGCCCAACCTGCGGTCGTCGCTCGACAGCGCCTTGCCCGAGAGCGGAGAAACCATCGCCGGGAATGCCGCCGACGCGATCACGCTGTCATCCACGCTGGCAACGCGGATCGGCTCGGGCGCATCGACAGTGGACGGCACGCTCAACTGGGCCAACTGGCGCTCACCTTCGAGGTACTGGCTGGCACCGGGCGCGGCGTAGCCGAACTCGACATCGTTCCACGCCTTGAGCTGCTGCTGGTTGGCGCGGGTCTCGAACTCGGTCTCGAGGTACATCTTCTCCTGCTTCAGCGCGACGATCTTCGCCTCGGCATGATGGACCTGGCTGCGCAGCGCATTGACGCGGAAGGCGAGGACGAGAACGAGCGTCAGGCACAGGCCAAGCA
Source organism: Novosphingobium sp. HNCC26DJ243 (assembly GCF_057180545.1). Lineage (NCBI taxonomy): Bacteria > Pseudomonadati > Pseudomonadota > Alphaproteobacteria > Sphingomonadales > Sphingomonadaceae > Novosphingobium > Novosphingobium sp. HNCC26DJ243. The sequence goes on from NZ_JBXUGN010000001.1 coordinate 935,358, forward strand.
GGACGAACCATCCGGCAGAGCGCAGGCGATTGGAGGGGCTGATCATGCCGCCGCACTCCTGCCTGCGGCACGCGCAGGTGCCGATGTGCGGGCTGCCCAGCGCAAGGTGGCCGAACGCGAGCGGGGGTTGCGCGCCTCTTCTTCCTCGGTCGGCCGGATCGCGCCCGAAGGCTTTTCGAATACGGGCTTCGTCGCATCGAGGACCTGCGGCAGGTGACGCGACCCTGCAGGAACCGCGCCGGCGCCGTCGCGCAGGAACTGCTTGACGATGCGGTCCTCAAGACTGTGGAAGCTGACCACCGCGATGCGACCGCCGGGGACCAGCACCTTCTCGGCAGCAGCAAGGCCTTCGATGAGTTCATCGAGTTCGCCGTTCACATGGATGCGAACAGCCTGGAAGCTGCGGATGGCCGGGTCCTTCTGGGCCTTGGGCCCCTTGATGTCGGGGCGATAGCCGAGCGCCTTGCGCACGACGTTCGCAAATTCGCCGGTCGTGGTGAGCGGGCGGGCGGCGACAATGGCGCGGGCAATCCGGCGCGACTGGCGCTCTTCGCCATAGCGATAGAGTACGTCCGCGATGTCCCCCTCGTCCGCCTCGTTCAGGAAGTCGGCCGCGCTCGGCCCGTCCTGCGACATGCGCATGTCTAAGGGGCCGTCGCTGGAGAAGGCAAACCCGCGAGCGGCCTGATCGAGCTGCATCGAGCTGACCCCGATGTCGAAGACGACGCCCTGGACGCCCGCAATTCCGGCCTCTGCAAGTCCTTCTGCCAGTTCGGAAAAGCGCCGCGGATGGAGCACCAGGCGCGGATCTTTTCCACAGGTTTCTCCCCAGAGCTTTCCCGCCTCGATCGCATCGGGATCGCGATCGAAAGCATGGACCGTCGCGCCTGATTCGAGCAGGCGACGCGTGTAGCCACCGGCACCGAAGGTTGCGTCGACGATGACATCGCCAGGCTTGGGGTCGAGCGCGGCCACGACCTCGTCGAGCAGGACGGGAATGTGCGGGGCGCTCACTTGCGCTTGCCCTTGGCTGCTTCGGCCATCTTGGCCCGGCATCCGGCCTGAGCGCTTTCCCAGCCCGCGCCCTGCCGGAACAAGACTTCGGGATTCCAGATCGTGATCTGGCGACCGCCGCCGTGAAAGTAGAGCCCGTCCTCCACCGCGCCCAGTTCGGCGAGATGGTCGGGAAGAACGAAGCGTCCGCTGTCGTCGAAGCTGGCGCGGTGAAAACCGTAGACTTGGGCCTCTGCCATATCGCGATCGAAGTCGATGCCGAGCCGCAGCTTCTTCTCTTCCTCGCGGTCGATCTCGGCTGCGAAGTCGGCCAGGCGGGACAGGCCGAAGCCCACGAGGCAAGGCAGGCGCGGGTGCTTGTCGAGGCAGAGGGTGCGCTGATTGTCGGAAGCGGAAAAGACGTCGCTGCGGAAATCGGCAGGCAGGACGAAGCGGCCCTTTTCGCCGCGTGGCGAAAAGCCCTGTCCTACGAAGTTTGCCGGCCCACCCGCCACTCATGCACCCCGCTCGCGGACAAACGACCCATCCTTCGGCGCTGCGCCATCGCGCAGTGCCGACTCATCCCCCGCGGATGCGACTGGAGTTCGTCCCGATGGACAGCATTACTAACGCGGGAGTGCGCGGGCGAAAAGGGGAAAATGCGGGAAATTGCGGACTAATTATGATTCAACGCGTTTTTTCTTCAGTGTTGATACGTAGTTAACCATGTACTGCTCAAACAGAGGGCAGCAGAAACCCTTATGAATCCGCAAGTTCCGGCAATTCGCCGATGATGTCCCAGCGGCTGCCCGCGCTTTCCCGTGAAGAACGCGATTCACTGCCCGATCGCTTCATCGATCAGGCGATCGAATTGCGCCTTTCCGGCATCGGGATCATCGGTCGCTTCGAGGAGAGCAGCGTCTGCGACGATGACTGCCCGCCCTTTCCCGATGCTGCACCGCGCCACGATAGCGCCCTCACCTAATTCGCAGCGGGCATCGTGCCCTCCGGGGATAGCGGCGAAATGGCCCGGAAGGTTTACCAAAAGGCCGTCGCCCGCATCTTCCCGCGCACCCGCGACTTGCTCATCGTCGAAGCGCAATTCGATCCCCCAGCGGGCGAGGATCGGCGACAGCAGCACCACATCCTGCGGCCGCCGCCGGTCGCCGATCGGGAACGCGCTTTCCCAGGTCAGCATCGGGTCGGCAAACATCAGCATCCGCCCGCCATTGCGCACCCAGGTGTCGAGCGCGACATTCTCTTCCGGAGCTAGCGGACGCGGCTGCGCAATGATCGCACGGTCGAAGGCAGAAAGGCCGAGCAGGGTATCGAGCGCGACGACCTTGCCGCGCTGCTCGATCACGTCGCGCGCCCAGTGAACCTGCTCCGTGCTTGAAATCATGTCGCGCACCCCGGCCTGTTCGGGCCAGACGATCGGCAGGCTGGTGAACAGCGCTACTGGCTTGCCGCTGTCGGACATGCCGTGTTTCGCCATCATGCCCAGCCCGAGCAAGACCATTCCGGCGACAAGGGCCACAAGCCAGACGCGCCGCCGCGGGACCGCGCGCATGACGATCAGGGGTTGGTTGCGGGAGCCGGCCTCGAGGCGCGCGACGGCGCAGCCGGTGCCTTGCCGCCCTTGCCCGTATCGCTGCCCGAAACCGGCAATTCGGGCGCCACGCCCATATCGACCAGCGGATCGTTGGCCGTGGTCTCGCTCGCCGAGGTCATCGGCTCGGCCACGTTGACCGAGGTCTCGTCAAGGTACTTGGCGCGATCCATGATCACGTTGGCAAGGCTGACCAGCAGCAGCATTCCGGCAAGGCCGAACATGCCGACCTGAAGGCGATGCACCGCTTGCGCCCGCAGTTCGCGTGTCGACGGCGGTGCGTAGGCGAGCACGCTGGGCGGGTTCACCGGATCGGTGCCTGACTGGGCAGTGCCACTGGCCTGCGACCTGGCGAAGAGTGCCATGAAGGCCTTCTAGCCTATTGCTCCAGCCATGGGAACACCGGCAGTCCCTTCGCTTTCAGCCACTCGGCATTGTAGAGCGAGGACAAGTAGCGGAAGCCGGTATCGCACAGGATCGTGGCGACGCGGCTGCCGGGGCCAAGCTGCCTTGCCAGCGCCACGGCGCCGGCCACGTTGATCCCGCTCGACAGGCCAAGGCACAGCCCTTCGTCGGCCAGCAGTCGCTCGACCCAGTAGAGCCCTTCCTCGTCGGAGATGCGGAACTGCGTGTCGATCGGCGCGCCATCGAGATTGGCAGTGATGCGGCCCTGACCGATGCCTTCGGCCACCGACGAACCTTCGGCCTTGAGTTCGCCATGGGCGTAGTAGTTGTAGAGCGCTGCGCCGTGCGGGTCGGTCAGCGCGATCGTCACCTTGTCGTCGAAGGCCTTGAGCCCCAGACCCACGCCCGCGATGGTGCCGCCGGTGCCCGCAGCACAAGTGAAGCCGTCGATGCGGCGTTCCATCTGCTCCCAGATTTCGGGCGCGGTGCTTTCGATATGTGCGCGGCGATTGGCGATGTTGTCGAACTGGTTGGCCCAGACCGCGCCTTCGGTTTCCTCGGCAATCCGGCGCGAGGTGTGGACGAAATGGCCGGGGTTCGAAAACGGCGCGGCAGGGACGAGCACCAGTTCGGCGCGAAGCGCGCGCAGCGTGTCCATCTTCTCGCGCGATTGGGTTTCGGGCATGACGATGACCGACTTGTAGCCGCGTGCGTTGGCCACCAGCGCAAGCCCGATGCCGGTGTTGCCCGCAGTGCCCTCGACGATCGTGCCGCCGGGCTGGAGCAACCCGCGCTCTTCGGCATCGCGCACGATCCACAGCGCCGCGCGATCCTTGACCGAAGCGCCAGGGTTGGCGAATTCGCACTTGCCGTAGATCTCGGCTCCGGCTGCCTCGCTGGGGCCTTTCAGCAGGACCAGCGGCGTATTGCCGATGAGGGAAATGGTATCGGGTGCAATCGAAGGTGCCATCATGGCTCCCGAGTTAGGGGCACTTCGCGCGATTGCCAACGAATTTGCGCTTGGGGCCGGTGAAGCCCTGCTCGCGTCCCTATTCGCGAACCTATTCGCGACTGGCCCGGATCGCGGCGCCCCCGGCGAAGGGCGCAATCGCCAGCGCCAGCAGGCTGGATGCCGCCAGCAGCGCAAGGCCGCCCTCGCCGCCCGGCTGGAGCGATCCGGCGCCGAAGATCAGCAGCGGCACCGCCAGCGGGATCGCCAGAAGCCCGCCGAGCGCAGACCCGGCGCGCAGGCCCGCAGTCAGCGCGGCGATGGTCACGCCGATGGCGGCAAGCCCGGGCGTGCCGAGCAGAAGCCCGATTTCCACCGTGCGCAATTGCGCGGCGTCGAGCGAAAGCAGGCCCGCCGAAATCGGCGCGGCCAGCATCAGCGGAATGCCGAAGCTGATCCAGTGCGCAACGATACGGCTGAGCAGCAGCGCTTCTTCCGAAAGGCCGCGCAGGGCCCACTGGTCGAAGAACCCTGCTTCGACATCTGGCTCCACCAGCCGGTCGAGCGGCAGGATCGATGCGAGCAGCGCCGCGACCCAGATGACGCCCGCGCCAGTGCGCGCCAGCAGCCGCGCATCTGGCCCCACCGCGAATGGAAAGAGCATGGCGACCGCGAGGAAGAACAGCAGCGGCAGCACCGCCCCGCCCCGCCCTTGCGCGCCACGCGTGAGCAGGATCAGGTCGCGCCGGAAGACCGGCCAGAGCCGCGCGATCATGCCGCAAAGTCCAGCAGTTCGAGCGTGGTCGCCCGCTCGACCGAGAGCGGCTGGTGCGAGGCGATCACCACGATGCCCCCGCCCGCGCAATGGGCCTTGATCGCGGCCTGCGCCATGCAAGACCAATGGGAATCGAGCCCGTTGAGCGGTTCGTCGAGCAGCCAGATCGCGGCATTGCTGGCGGCCACGCGCGCCAGCGCCGCCCGCTTGCGCTGGCCGGTGGAAAGATAGCGCACCGGCACGTCGAGCAGGTCGGCAAGGCCGAAGTCGGTCGGCGCGGCGGGCGCACGATCGATCCGCCGCCAGAACGCCAGCGCCTGCTCGAGCGGTTCGTGCCCGTCCAGTGCCAGCCGCTCGTCCGACAGGGCCAGATCGCCGGTCCGCTCAACGGTTCCGGCAAAGGGCCGCAGAAGCCCTGCAAGAATGCGGATCAGGCTGGATTTGCCGATACCGTTGGGGCCTGCAAGATGGACGATGTCGCCCGGCCTTGCCGCCAGCGAGAGTCCGCGAAAGAGGATGCGGTCTCCGCGCCTGCAGGCGATATCCTTGGCGACGAGACGGCAGTCTTGCATGGGAGCCCGCGATAGGGGAAAGCATTGCGCCTGCCAAGCACGCCGATGGAAGAAGGACAACCATGGCCATCCCCCGCCTGACCGACGCCGAACGCGACGCCCTTCTGGTCGACCTTCCCGACTGGACCTTGCGAGCCGACGGACTCGCCCTCACCCGCACCTTCCGTTTTGGCGATTTCTCGGAAGCCTGGGCCTTCATGTCCCGCGTCGCCCTCTACGCCGAAAAGGCCGACCACCACCCCGAATGGTTCAACGTCTACAACCGCGTGGAGGTGACGCTGACGACGCACGATGCCGATGGGCTGTCGGCAAGGGATGCGGCGATGGCGCGGGCGATGGATGGGTTTGTTTGAGAGGTTCAGGCTGCCAGTGGGACGGCGGCCGGTTTCCGATGTTTTTGATTGAAAGCTGCCGTTCCGGACACGACGCCAGAGCGGTCATTGACCGCCAGTGTTGAAAACGTCAGTCAGGGCCATGCACGCTGAAATCGAATGTGCCTTTGCAGGCCTCTCTGACCGAGCAAAAATCGCCGTTCTTGCTCGCGCCATTCACATGGAAACAATCCATAACCGGGATCACTCAGGAAGTGCTGAGCGGCTCTACCGTTCAAGTGAGTTCGTGCATCGCCTGGCTGGTTTCATCATGTCGTTGGCCTATCGACCTGATGAATTCCAACGTGACGCGACTTGGGCGACCAAGGCACTCGTCGAAGGTGTGGCCATTCATGGCCAACCATATCTGACAGAGTTGCATAAATGGATCGTGGAAGCGCATGCGGTATCTTAAGGTCAGCTTACCACCCACTCCCTGCCACTCGCGTTGTTCACATCACACCCCAAAACCAGTCGTCAACCGGACTTGATCGGGATTGAGGGATTGGAGAGGGCAGCCCTCCTTTCCCACCATCGTCGTCGCCCCGTGCCTGACACGGGGCTTGGCTACCTTTCAGCGTCGCCTCGGGCCGCTTCCACGGCCGGATACCACTGGTCCCAAAAGTCCAGCCAATCGTGAGGCCGCAAGGAAAGCCAAGCGCCGTGTCAAACACGGGGCGACCGGTGGTTTGTTTGGGTAGTTGTTCGATTCCCGCGACATAACCGCCGCTCCCGTCCTTCACACCGCATCCCTAATCCGGACGAATAGGCGGGAATGGCTGCTACTTCCCCAGCGGCTTTGCCGACGACCGCATCTGCTTGCGCAGCGTCCCCGGCATCCAGCGCGAGGCGAAGGCCAGTTTGCGGGCGGTCTTGCCGACCACGGTGTGTAACCGGCCGCCATGCACCGCAGCCCATGCGGCCTCTGCCACTTCGCTCACCGGCGTGAGTTCAAGGCCTGCGCCAAGGACGCGGGTGCGGATATCCTCGTTGCTGGCGCGGTTGGGGGCGTGATCGAGCAGCGGGGTTTCGATGAAGCTGGGCATCAGGTCGCGCACCGCGATCCCGTCCTCGGCCCATTCGCCGTCAAGCGACTCTGTGAGCGCCCTCACGCCGAACTTGGTGGCCGAATAGACCGAGGCTCCGGGCGAGCCGTAGAGCCCTGCGGCGCTGGCAGTATTGAGCAGGCACGATCCCGGCGCGCTGGCTTTCAGCCACGGATAGGCCGCCTGCGCGCCGAAGATCACGCCCTTGAGATTGATGTCGAGCGTGCGTTCGATCTCTTCCGCCGTCAGATCGACGATGGCCCCGCCAATCGGAATGCCGGCGTTGTTGAATACCACATCGATCTGCCCGCCCGACGCCCTTGCACAATCGGCCAGCGCCTGATCCCAGCCCGAGCGGTCGCGCACGTCGAGCCTGTGGCACGAACTCTGCCCTTGCGCGAGCAGCGCCGCCGTTTCGGCCATGCCCGCGTCGTTCACATCGGCGAGGCCGACGAACCAGCCGCCCTGCCCGAAGCGCTGCGCCACCGCGCGCCCGATGCCCGATGCGCCGCCGGTGATGAAGATCGTCTTGCGCGCCATTGGCCACCCCTGCTCACATTGCTGTCAGCAACAGCTTACAGGATTTGGCAAAGGTGAAAAGCTGGCCCGCCTATTCGCCACCAGCTCTGCCTTTCCGTCACCCTGAACTTGTTTCAGGGTCCATCCATCCCCACACCCGGCAGCCTGATCGGCAAGATGGATCCTGAAACAAGTTCAGGATGACGGTTCGCGAACGAGCAATCCGCGCCACAAGTCAAAGCGCCGGATTGTTATAGCAATGCCAGGTAAAAATCGCCGCCGCGCCGCGATGGGGGCGCCAGTCCTCGGCCAGAGCGCGGGTTTCCTTCTCGCTCGGGCGCTCGGCAAGGCTCAGCAGCTTGCCCAGCCCCACCTGCACCGCCAGATCGCCCGCGGGCCAGATGTCGGAGCGGCCTTCGGCGAACAGCAGGTAGATCTCGGCCGACCAGCGCCCAATGCCCTTGATCTTCACCAGTTCGGCAATCGCGTCCTCGTCGTCGGCGGGCAGGCTTTCAAGATCGAGTTCGCCCGAGATGACCAGTTCGCACAAGCTGCGCGCATAGCCCTGCTTCTGACGGGACAATCCGCAGGCGCGCAGGGAATCGAAGTCCGAGCCTAGCAGATCGTGCGGCGGCAAGTCCTCGCCCAGCAGCGCCTCGAGCTTGTTCCATACCGATGCGGCGGCGGAAACGCTCACCTGCTGGCCGACGATCGTGCGCAGCAAGGTGCGATAGCCGGTCGCGCGGAGGCGCGGTTCGGGGTAGCCGACACGCTCTATGGCCCGTGCAAGCAAGGGGTTGCGCGCCGCGATGTGATCAAGCCCTTCGCGAATGGCCTCGGCCGTCAATCCCACCCTATTTCTCCGCAACAGTGTTTTGGCCGGATCGGCAGTTGCCAAAGCCGCGTACAGGCGATAGCAGCCCCGGCCAAAGGCGAACAGGGGGCCGCCTTGCCACCTGCGCCACGCTTGGAGAAGTGACGATGCCGAAGATTGTCGTTGTCGACCGTGCAGGTGAAGAAAAGACGGTCGAGGCCGATGCCGGCCTTTCGGTGATGGAAGCCATTCGCGATAACGGCTTCGACGAACTGCTGGCGCTGTGCGGCGGCTGCTGCTCGTGCGCCACGTGCCACGTCTATATCGACCCGGCCTTTGCCGACAAGGTCACGCCGATGAGCGAAGACGAGAACGACCTGCTCGACAGCTCGGACCACCGCAACGAGAACTCGCGTCTTTCGTGCCAGGTCCAGATCACCGGCGACCTAGACGGTCTGCGCGTGACGATCGCTCCCGAAGACTGATCGGCTCGCCCTTGCGGCAATGAAAAAGGCCCGCCTCCTGCCGGAGCGCGGGCCTTTTCCTTGTCCAATGCAATATCCTTACAGGCGCAGGCCCGCCGTCTCGTCGAGGCCCGCCATCAGGTTGAGCGTCTGCACGGCCGCGCCGCTGGCACCCTTGCCGAGATTGTCGAGCACGGCGACCAGCCTTGCCTGTTCCCCATCAGCGCTGCCCATCACGTGCAGCTTGAGGCCATCCCACGGCTCCATCGAAGCACGCATCAGCATCTCGCCGTCGGCGGGGATATCCTGTTCCACGGTGACGACCGGTGAGCCGGCATAGAACTGGGTCAGCGCAGCGCGCAGCAGTTCGGCGGACACGTTACCGGGCATGACGCCAAGCGGCAGCGGGATTTCGACGACCATGCCGCGATGGGCATTGATCACGGCAGGGCTGAACAGCGGCGCTATGGCAACGCCGGTGTAGCGCTGCATTTCGGGCACATGCTTGTGGCCGAAGGTCAGGCCATAACCGCGCCAGGCGATGTCGGTGTCCTGTTCGAAGCGACCGATCAGCGCCTTGCCGCCGCCCGAATAACCCGAAACGGCGTTGCAGCTATAGGGCCACGCGGCAGGCAGGAGGCCGTTGTGCACCAGCGGCGCCAGCAGCGCGATGAAGCCGGTGGGATAGCAGCCGGGATTCGACACGCGCATGGCCTGCGCCACCGTTTCGCGCCCGACGATCTCGGGGAAGCCATACGTCCAGCCATCGGTCACGCGATAAGCGGTCGAAGCATCGATCACACGCGTGCGGTCGTTGCGAATCATCGCCACGGCATCGCGTGCGGCATCGTCGGGCAGGCACAGGATCACGACGTCGGCGTCGTTGATCGCCTCCGCCCGCGCTGCGTCGTCCTTGCGCCGCGCATCATCGAGAGCGATCAGCGTGAATTCGCTGCGACCTGCAAGCCGGTCGGCAATTTCCAGTCCGGTCGTGCCCGCTGCGCCGTCGATGAAGACGGACGTGGTCACGCCACCGCCTCGAGCGCGCTCATCTCGACATAGCCGACCAGCAGGTCGGACTTGGCCTGGCCCCAGGCCCAGCCGCCAGCGATGTCGAGCACGTCGAACACTTCGCCCGCAGCCAGAGTGCGCAGCTCGGTGCCCTCGGCCTTGCCCGCGCCGCGCAGCGTTGCCGCCGCCTTCACCAAGTGCGCCATCGGCACCGCATAGTGGGGCACGAAATAGCGTCCGGCGAGGCCGATATGCGCAAGGTCGCCCCGCACCGGCAGATGCGGCTTGTCCGAACGGTCCGACGGTCGCACGAGCGAAAGCTGCACGGTCGGAACGTCAGTCGAAAGAGGCGATGCTTCAACGGTCAATTCAGGTTGCCCCCGGAACAGGAAAGCCGGGCGATTAGCCGCGTCAGCGCTTTCAGGCAAGGCAGAGCGCATTCAACCGCGTTCCTGCCCATAGCGCGCCTTGAGCAAACCCCATGCCGCACGCAGGCCGAGGGCGTCTCCTCCCTTGGGCCTTCCGGGCTTTGGCGCGGGCCGCCACGCGAAAGTATCGAAATGCGCCCAGTCGATCCCTTCGCCCACGAAGCGGTCGAGGAAAAGCGCGGCAACGCTGGCCCCGGCAAAACCGTTGGCAGGCGAGTTCTGCAGATCGGCGACATCGGATTTCAGATATTCGCGATAGCCCTCGAACATCGGAAGGCGCCAACACGGGTCGTCCCGCTCGAGACCGGCAGCGAGCAATTCCTCGGCGGTGGCATCGCGCCGTGCGAACATCGCGGGCAGGTCCGGGCCGAGCGCAACGCGCGCAGCCCCGGTCAAGGTGGCGAAATCGATCACCAGTTCGGGCTTCAACTCTGTCGCACGGGTGAGCGCATCGCCCAGGACCAGCCGCCCCTCGGCGTCGGTATTGGTCACTTCGACCGACAGGCCGTTGCGCGCACGCAGAATGTCGCCGGGGCGGAACGCGTGTGCCGAAATGGCGTTTTCCACCGCAGGGACAAGCACATGCAGCCGGATTTTCAAGCCCATTGCCATGACCAGACCGGCCAGCGCGAGCGCGTGGGCCGCCCCGCCCATATCCTTCTTCATCAGCGCCATGCCCGACGACGGCTTGATGTCGAGCCCGCCCGAATCGAAGCAGACGCCCTTGCCCACAATAGCGACGCGCGGATGCTTCGGGTCGCCCCACTCCAGTTCGATCAGCCGGGGCGCATGGCTGCGCGCAGCCGCTCGCCCCACCGCGTGGACCATCGGATAATCGTGCTCGAGCGTATCGCCGGCGACCACGTGAATTTCGGCGTGATAGGTCTTGGCCAGCGCGCGGGCTTCGGATTCGAGCTGGGCCGGCCCCATGTCCTCGGCAGGCGTATTCACCAGATCGCGGACCATGAGCACGGCGGACGCTTCGGTCAGGGCCGGCTCGATCCGTGCGACATCCCTGGTCAGCAGGATACGCGGCTCGGCGTCCTTGGCGTCCTTGCGATAGCGGTCGAAACGGTATTGCCCGGTGACCCAGCCGTGAAGCGCCTTGCCCGGTTCCCCGCCCGCGCAGCGATAGGTTCCGCCCGGCAGGACATCGGCCAGCTTGGCCATGCACCACGACGAAAGGCTGCCGACATCGGCCACGCCCGCAACCGCGAACCAACCATCGCCATCGGGAACGATCGCGTGTTCGTAACCGTTGCCCTCGAACTTCTGCGCGGCCAGCGACGCACGCTGTCCGGCGTTGAGACCTTTGACGAAATCCGGCAGCGTGCCCTTGTCGACAAGGTGGATGGCAATGGCCTGTTGGCCGCGATCTGGCTGGATAAGCGCGTTTTTGTCGGTCATGTTGGACAAGGTCATGCCGCAGAGCGCGGCCCGTTGCGAGAGGAAATTGCCTGATGCGCGCCATTGCCCTGATCCCGCTGCTGCTGTCCGCAGCGGCATGCTCGGTCAGCAAGGAACCCGAAGCGTCGGCAAGCGCCAGCGCCGAGCCGGGGGCAGCCGCTTCAGCCATCCCGCCGTCGGCACCAGCGCAGATTCCCGTCGCCGCACGCAGCGTGACCGAGGAAAACGACCTCTACGAGTTCACCTATTCCTATCCGGCAGCGGCTGGCGCCATACCGGCGCTCAAGGAACTGCTCGACGACGATCTAGGCAAGGCCAAGGCCGAACTTGTCGCCGACGCAAGGGAAGGCAAGAAGGACGCGACGGAAAACGGTTATCCGTTCAATCCCTATAGTCACAGCGTGGAGTGGAAGGACGTGACCGACATGCCCGCCTGGCTGAGCCTCTCGACCCTCGTCGGGTTCTACAGCGGAGGCGCGCATCCCAATTACGTCTACGACACGATCCTGTGGGACCGGATCGCGGGCAAGCGTCGCGCGCCTGTCGATCTCTTTGCTTCCAGGGCCGCGCTCGCCTCGTCCATTCGCGAACCATTCTGCAAGGAACTCGACAAGCAACGCGCTCGCAAGCGCGAGGGGCAGGATCTGGGGGGCGGGATCACCGAATTTGAAAAGTGCATCGACCCGACCGAACAGACCGTCATTCTCGGCTCGTCCAACGGCAAGGCTTTCGACCGGATCGGCGTGCTGGTTTCGCCATACGCGGCAGGCCCTTACGCCGAAGGGTCGTACGAGGTGACCGTACCAGTCACGGCAAAGGTTCTGGCGGCGGTGAAGCCCGAATTCCGGGCAACGTTCGTCGCGAGATGAAAAGGACCCTTGCGAACATCTCGCATTTGCCGGGCAAGATGGCTACATGACGGCGATGACCGAATATGTGACCGTTGACGATACCGACCTCCTCCCGCGCGACGGGACGATCAAGCTGCATGGCCCCTCGGGCTTCGAGGGCATGCGCAAGGCAGGCCGCCTTGCCGCCGAGATTCTTGACGCCCTCGCGCCACTGGTGGTGCCGGGCGTTCGGACGGATCATCTCGACGACGTCGTGCGGCAGATGACGCTCGATGGCGGCGCGGTTCCAGCAACGCTGGGCTATCGCGGCTACACGCACTCCTGTTGCATCTCGATCAACCACGTGGTCTGTCACGGCATTCCGTCGGACAAGACGCTCAAGGATGGTGACATCGTCAATATCGACGTTACTCCCCTGCTTGATGGCTGGCACGGCGATTCAAGCCGCATGTACCTGGTTGGCGACGTGCCGCTGAAGGCAAAGCGTCTGGTCGATGTCACGCACGAATGCCTGATGATCGGCATCGCCAAGGCAAAGCCCGGCGCGCGTCTGGGCGATATCGGTGCGGCGATCCAGGAACATGCCGAGCGCCAGCGCTATGGCGTGGTGCGCGAGTTCTGCGGACACGGCCTTGGCCGCCTGTTCCACGATGCACCTGAAGTGGTCCATGCTGGACGGGCAGGAACCGGTCCCGAGCTGCGCCCCGGCATGTTCTTCACGATCGAGCCGATGATCAATCTCGGCAAGCCCGGCGTAAAGATCCTCGAGGATGGCTGGACGGCCGTGACGCGCGACCGTTCGCTCTCTGCGCAGTTCGAGCATTCCATCGGAATTACCGAGGACGGCTGCGAAATCTTCACCGCGAGCCCGAGGGGCTTGGACAAACCGCCCTACGCGGCATGATCTGCCTAAAAAACAGGCACGGCTTGCGCAAATATTGGGCATGATTTGAACACGCCTGCGCAACGATGCGTATGCTGGGCTTGCGCATTCGATTCAAATCTTGCCGGAAGCCCGCATTTCCTGCTTTCCCGCCGCGTCGCGATGGCCTAGTGATCTTGGCCAGCCGCGTGGCACGATTCTTGTAACGTCGTTGCCACACACGGGATCATAGGCAGGTCTGTCGCCATCGTGGCGCGCCGGCACGTGTTGCAGGGGTCATAACGACGTGAAAAAGGTCGAAGCCATCATCAAGCCCTTCAAGCTCGATGAAGTGAAGGAATCGCTGCACGAAATCGGCGTGTCCGGCATCACCGTCACCGAAGCCAAGGGCTTCGGACGCCAGAAGGGCCACACTGAACTTTATCGCGGCGCTGAATATGTCGTCGATTTCCTGCCCAAGGTGAAGCTCGAGGTCGTCGTTGGCGACGCGCTCGTCGACCGTGTGGTCGAGGCGATCGCCTCGGCTGCCCAAACCGGCCGCATCGGCGACGGCAAGATCTTCGTCATCCCGGTCGAGAGCGCGCTGCGCATCCGCACCGGCGAACGCGACGACGACGCCATCTGATCCTTCGTCCAGCCAGCCTGAGGATCAAGACAAGTTGAAGCCTTGCCCGGCCAGCCGGGCAGGACATCAGAGCGGGGGTGGGCCTGTGGACGGGCAAGCCTCCAGTAGACCAACCACCCCAGTTACCCCCCGTACCTCTCCGCCGGGGGCAAGAAGAAGAAGGACCAGCGATGGCAACTGCAAAGGACATTCTCGCCCGGATCAAGGACGAGGAAATCGAGTGGGTCGATCTGCGTTTCACCGACCCCAAGGGCAAGTGGCAGCACCTCACCATGGTGTCGACCGTGCTCGGCGAAGATGAGCTTGAAGACGGCCTGATGTTCGACGGTTCGTCGATCGAGGGCTGGAAGGCCATCAACGAGTCGGACATGATCCTCAAGCCCGACCTCGACGCCGTCTACATCGATCCGTTCTCGGCCACCCCGATGCTGATCATCTGCTGCGACATCGTCGAGCCCTCGACCGGCGAACTCTACGCCCGTGACCCGCGCTCGACCGCCAAGCGCGCCGAAGCCTTCGTCAAGACCGCCGGCGTCGGCGACACCGTCTATGTCGGTCCGGAAGCCGAGTTCTTCCTGTTCGACGACGTAAAGTTCTACGACGGCTACGACGGCAACGGCTTCAAGATCGATGACATCGAACTGCCGACCAACTCGGCCAAGGACTACGAAGGCGGCAACCTCGGCCACCGTCCGCGCGCCAAGGGCGGTTACTTCCCCGTCGCTCCGGTCGACAGCTGCGTCGACATCCGTGGCGAAATGGTTCGCACCATGATCGACATGGGCCTGCCCTGCGACAAGCACCACCATGAAGTGGCCTCGGCCCAGCACGAACTCGGCCTGACCTTCGGTACGCTGGTCCAGACCGCCGACCGCATGCAGGTCTACAAGTACGTCGTGCAGCAGGTCGCTCACGCCTATGGCAAGACCGCAACCTTCATGCCGAAGCCGATCAAGACTGACAACGGCTCGGGCATGCACACCCACATCTCGATCTGGGAAGCTGGCAAGCCGCTCTTCGCCGGCAACGGCTATGCCGGCCTGTCGGACATGTGCCTGTACTTCATCGGTGGCGTGATCAAGCACGCCAAGGCCCTCAACGCCTTCACCAACCCGACGACCAACAGCTACAAGCGTCTGGTTCCGGGCTACGAAGCCCCCGTGCTGCTGGCCTATTCGGCCCGCAACCGTTCGGCATCGTGCCGCATCCCCTACGGTGCCGGTTCGAAGGCAAAGCGCGTGGAATTCCGCTTCCCCGACGCGATGGCCAACCCCTACCTGTGCTACGCTGCACTGCTCATGGCGGGTCTCGACGGGATCAAGAACAAGATCCACCCGGGCGAAGCCATGGACAAGAACCTTTACGACCTGCCGCCGGCAGAGCTCGCTCAGGTTCCGACCGTGTGCGGCAGCCTGCGTGAAGCGCTGGAATCGCTCGAAGCCGATTATGACTTCCTGCTCCAGGGTGGCGTGTTCACCAAGGACCAGATCGAAGCCTACATCGAACTGAAGTGGCCAGAAGTGATGCGTTGGGAAACCACGCCGTCGGCCGTCGAATTCGACATGTACTATTCGCTTTGATCCACCGGATCCGTGAATCAGGAAGGGCGTCCGGGAAACCGGGCGCCCTTTCCTTTTGCAGCTAAAAGATCGCCGCTCATCGCGGACAACGCACCGGATCGTGATCTTTTCCACAGTTTGCGACGAACCGAGTTGAACGGTTGTGACCGCAAGATGAACCGAAGGCCCTGCGGGTTATCGAATCCGCCTGGATCGTTAGGTAGGCTGCCATGTTTCGGAAAATGGTCGCAGCCTTCCTCGCTCTCGTTTCGTTTACTGCACTCCCCGCAGTAGCCCATGCGCGGCTTCAGTGCGTGACATACGCACGGCAGATTTCCGAAGTGCAGATCTCGGGCAATGCCCGCGACTGGTGGAGCAATGCCGAAGGCAGCTACGAACGCGGCCAGCAGCCGAAGGCCGGCGCCGTCCTCGCCTTCTCTGGCACGCGCGCAATGCCCTACGGTCACGTCGCAGTCGTCCGCAAGGTCGTCGATGATCGTCACATCCTGATCGATCATGCCAATTGGTCCGGCCCCGGCGTGATCGATCGCGGAGTGGTCGCGGTAGACGTTTCTGCTGCCGGCGACTGGAGCGAAGTCCGCGTGTGGTATGCCCCGACCAGGTCGGTCGGCCTGCGCGCCAGCCCCGCCCATGGCTTCATCTATCCCCGCACGATGACCGCGACGGCTGAATCCGCTTCGGCCAAGGGCTAGACTGCAACCGGCCAGTTCCACTTCGGAATCGGCACAGTTCGCGATTGCCCGCCTGCCGTTTGCACGCCATGCTCTCCCAAAGGCAGCGTTGGGGGACGATCATGGGCAAGCTGAATGGTGCATTCCTCTCCTTGGTCATACTGTGTGGCGCAAGCACGAACGCCGTTGCCGCCCCCCAGATAATGGCGCGAGAAGCCGTATCCGCTGCCGTAGAGTCCGCATTCCAGGATATTCTTGGCGGACGACCGGCGCAGGCAGCCGAGAAGGTCGAACCGGTCATCGCAAGCTTCGACGCCATGCAGACTGGCAATCCGCATGCCTGCGCGCAGACCGAGGATCAGGCCGCAACGCTTGCCCTGCTCGATGCCGCCAAGGGTGACCGCAAGCTGACGATCGTCAGCCTGGATTACTGTGCCGGCTATTTCATCAAGGGCTTTGCGCTGATCGATCTCCATCGCGCGAGGGATGCCCTGCCCTGGCTCCAGCGCGCGCATGACCATGCGCCGCTCCATGCGCATTTCACCAACGAACTCGCCGAATGGTACAAGGCGGATCGCCAATGGCAGAAGGCCTATGACCTGTTCCGCGAGGCCAGCGATTCCGCCGACAATGCCGAGGAGACGTCGCGCGACCTGTACAAGGCCAGAGCGCTGCGCGGCATGGGCTTCATCCGGATCGAAACCGGCGACCTCAACGAGGCGGAAGCACTGTTCAACGCTTCGCTGAAACTGGAGCCGGGCAGCAAGGCCGCCCTCAACGAACTCGAATACATCCGCAGGCTGCGCCGGACGCCAAGCACCTGACGCTCAGGCCGAACGGCGCGCCCTGGTGCGAGGCGGCTCGAGCAGAGCCAGCGCCTCTTCTGGCGGCATCGCCTGCCAGAAGAGGTGGCCCTGGATCATCTGGCAACCAGCAGCCTGAACGAGTGCGCGCTGGATAGGTGTTTCGACACCTTCGGCCACCACCTTCATCCGCAAGTTGTGGCCGAGCGAAACGATCGCGCGCAGGATCGAGTGCGCATCAAGATCGGCCTCGATGTTCTGCACGAACGAGCGGTCGATCTTGATCCGGTCGAACTGGAACGAGCGCAGGTAGCTCAACGACGAATAGCCGATTCCGAAATCGTCGAGTGCGATACGGAAGCCGCGATAGTTGAGCCCCTTCAGCACGTCGACGACATGATCGCTGCGATCGAGCATCACGCCCTCGGTAACCTCGAGCACGATCCGGCGCGGATCGACGCGCGTTTCACGAACGATGCCATCGATCGTGGCAAGGAAGTCGCTCGCCATGATCTGCAATGGCGAGAGATTGACCGAGATGTCGCAGTCAGGCCAGTCGCGACACTCGGTGAAGACGCGGCGCAGCACCCAGTTGCCGAGCGGTACCATCAGGCCTGCCTGCTCGGCCACGGGTACGAACATGCCAGGGCGAATTGCGCCGCGCTCCGGATGCTGCCAGCGCACGAGCGCTTCGAACCCCAGAATGTCGCCATCGGCAGCGTTGACGATGGGCTGGTAGGCTACGGCGAGCTCATCGCGCGCGATCGCACGGCGCAGTTCCATTTCCATCTCGCGGCGCAGTTTGACCGAGGCATCCATGTCGCGGGTGAATCTGCGAAAGCGGGCACGGCCACGTTGCTTGGCGCGGTAGAGCGCGATATCGGAGCGACGTAGCAGTTCTCCGGGGTCCTCGCTTTGCTCCGGCCCCCAGCTGATCCCGCACGACAGACTGATGTCGAGGCTGTTGCCCGAGATGACGAACGGTTCGTCCATCAGTGCCATGATCTGGTTGCCAAGCATGTCGGCCGCTGCGCGGCCACCAGTAGTGCGCCGCAGGAGGACGAATTCGTCCCCGCCAAAGCGCGAAAGAAAATCGCCTGGCGGCAACGCACGGCGCAGGCGCATGGCGACCTGGCGCACGAGTTCATCTCCCACATGGTGACCCAGCGTATCGTTCACGACCTTGAAGCGATCGATGTCGACATAGGCGACGAAGACGTCGCCGAGATCGCGATCTTCGACACAGGCACCAAGTTCCTGGCGCAGGCGCTGCATGAAGTGCGTCCGGTTAGGCAGCCCCGACATCGCGTCATGCAGCGCGTTGTGCTGGGCCTGTGCCTCGCTGGCGATGAGTTCGCTGGTCGTCCGCCGCATGCGCCGCACGATGATCGCGCCGCCCGCGACGACACCGACGAAGAACAGGATGTAGACCGCCAGAAGTGGCGCGGTCCGCCGCAAAATCGAGGGGCCCGGTGGCTCCGATTTCCACGAAATCCAGCCGATCCGGTCGCCATCGACGTCCTTCACGGAAAAGGCATTGCGACCCGGATCCGCATCGGCGCCGGCACTGAACCGTACCTCGTCCAGCAGCAGCGATTCCTTCAGGTTGCCGAGAATCTTGCTGTCGAGATAGCGCACGAGAACGATGTAGTCCGGCTCGGCCCGCAGGAGCGTGGGGTTGACGTCCGGGACGACCGATCCCACGGCGAGAAATGCCGGTTGTCCGTCCAGCGTCGTCATGGCGGCTAGCCCGCGGGACACCGGTATGCCCTTGGCATCATGAGGCCAGGCGACAGAGCCGAGCATGCGCCAGGACTTGGCCGGGACGCTTGTGTTCCCTTCCTTCACCGACCGGGCCACGAGTTGGCGCACCTGAGGCGTGATCTCGGCGTAGCTGCAGGCGCGCACAAGTTGTCGCCCCTTCCAGCAATGGACGAGTGAGCCGTCGAACCGCACATGGTAGATACGGTCGATATTTTGGCTGCCGGCGAAATATCCGGCGAGAAAGTTTCGCGCCCAACCTTCAACGTCCGGACTGTTCAGCTTCGTGACCGCCTCATCCCACTGAATCTGAAGCAGGTTGGCGTCGAGAATTTGCTGCCCGGTCCGATCAACGAAGCGCTCCACCAGCTTGCGTTCCTCGGTGCGCGCAAATTCATCGGCAATGTCGGTGGAATTGCGGAAGGCCGCGATCAGGGCGGCCGTCAGTGCCAGCAGGGCCAGGAAAGTTGCGGCCACGATCAGGCCGGCGCTTGTCGCGCCCACGCCTTGCCGTATCCGGCTCTGTCCCGAGAATGGTCCGGTCACCATGGCTGCCAGCGTTAGCGACCGGTTGCGAAGAAATGGTTAGCAAACCTTACGCGCTAGCGTCCGACAGGGGGCTGGAACAAACATCAATCACCGCGATTGTGGGAAGTAATCATCACAATACGTGCTCCGGGAGATCGACCATGCTTCTGACCATTGCCCTCATTCTCTTCGTGCTTTGGGCCCTGGGCGTCTTTGCTTTCAAGGTCACGGCGGGCGTCATTCACATCGTTCTGGTCGTCGCGCTGATCATCGGTCTGGTGCACCTGTTCCGGGGACGCAGGGTTTGACGTCACGGACGGGTTGCGAAATGCAACGCTAATCCCTAGCTTCTTTCCTGTCATGGGCCGGGCAAGCGATTGTCCGGCCTTTCCACTTCGAGACCGGGAGAAGCGCCATGCGCGAGAGGCTGCAGCACTACATCGACGGCAAATGGACCGACAGCGAGGGCGGCAAGCGCCACGAGGTCATCAACCCTGCCAATGAGGAAGCCTGTTGCGCAATCACGCTGGGCACCGTGGCCGACGTCGACAAGGCGGTCGCTGCTGCACAGCGCGCTTTCAAGACTTTCAGCAAGACAACGCGAGAGGAGCGGCTTGCGCTGCTCGATCGCATCGTTGCCGAATACAAGAAGCGCGTCCCCGACCTTGCGCTGGCAATGGCGGAAGAAATGGGTGCGCCTGTCAGCTTTGCCAGCACCGCGCAGGTGGGCGCAGGTATCGGCGGGTTCCTCGGCACAATGGCCGCACTCAAGAATTTCTCGTTCATGGAAGACAATGGCGCCTACAAGGTCGCCTATGAGCCGATCGGCGTCGTCGGCATGATCACGCCTTGGAACTGGCCGCTCAACCAGATCGCACTCAAGGTTGCACCGGCACTCGCGGCCGGCAACACCATGATTCTCAAGCCTTCCGAGGAATGCCCGACCAATGCGGCGATATTCGCCGAAATTCTCGATGCGGCGGGCGTGCCACCAGGCGTGTTCAACCTCGTTCAGGGTGATGGTCCGGGCGTTGGCACCGCGATCAGCTCGCACCCCGGCATCGACATGGTGAGCTTTACCGGATCGACCCGCGCGGGCATCCTCGTGGCCAAGGCGGCTGCCGACACGGTAAAGCGCGTGCACCAGGAACTGGGCGGAAAATCGCCAAACATCGTGCTTCCGGACGCCGATTTTGCCGCGCACCTTCCGGCAACGGCCTCGGGCCCGCTGGTCAACAGCGGCCAGAGCTGCATTTCGCCCACCCGCATCCTTGTCCCCCGCGAACGCGAGGCAGAAGCGGCCGCGTTCGTTTCGGCAATGTATTCGGCAACTGCAGTGGGCGATCCGCAGCAGGAAGGTGGACACATCGGCCCTGTCGTCAACAAGGCGCAGTTCGACAAGATCCGTGGCCTGATCCAGTCGGCCATCGACGAAGGCGCAAAGCTTGAAACCGGAGGTCCGGACCTGCCGGCCAACGTCAATCACGGATATTACATCAAGCCGACCGTGTTCTCGGGGGTCACGCCTGAGATGCGGATCGCGCAAGAGGAAATCTTCGGCCCGGTTGCCACGATCATGGCTTACGACAGCCTCGATCAGGCGATCGAGATTGCCAACGACACTGCCTACGGCCTGTCGGCCTGCATCACCGGCGATCCGGCGAAGGCCGCTCAAGTTGCGCCGGAACTGCGCGCGGGCATGGTCGCGATCAACAACTGGGGTCCCAGCCCCGGCGCTCCGTTCGGTGGCTACAAGCAATCGGGCAATGGCCGCGAAGGCGGACTTTATGGCCTCAAGGACTTCATGGAGATGAAGGCCATCAGCGGCCTGCCCGCCTGACCCTTAACAAGAGTGCAGCAACCGAAGGGCCGCCCCTGACCGGGCGGCCCTTTTGGCATTGCGCTCAGTAGTCCTTGCTGGCCTTGAGGTTGATGCTCTCGTCACCCACGGTCGATACCGTGGCCAGCAAGGCCAGCCAGCGCGTGATCCGGAATTCGACCGAGGTGGCGCTGTAGCCACCGCCGTCGGTTACCAGTTCCACGAAGAACCTGCGCCCGATGTACTTGCCCACCGCAATGCTCGTCCCGGACCCCAGCGTCGGGTCGGCGCCCACGATCCGCAGACGGTCAAGACCGATCGCAGCGCGCAGCTTGTTGATCGGATCGAGACCGCCACCGCCGCGCAGGCTGGCAAGCGCGGACGCAAGCTGGACCGCTTCAGGGGCAGAAATCTGCGTAATCGAACTGCCGAACAGCAGGCGGCTGAGCAGTTCTTCTTCGGGAAGCGCTGGCGTCGAGGAGAAGCTGATGATCGGCTTGGTGCCGGTTCCACCAATCGTGATCTTGGCGCTGACGTTGTTGGCGTCACCCTCGGCCACGATATCGAGCTGCGGATCGACGGGCACTTCTCCGGCAAAGCGGATGCGCCCTCGGGTCAGTTCGAAGCGCTTGCCGGCAAATTCGTAGCCGCCGCGCACGAGATCGGCCGTCCCGAAGATCTGCGGCGCGGCGGTCGTGCCGCGCAGGCGGATGTCGGCGCCCCATTCGCTGTCGAGCCCGAGCCCGCGCACGTCGATCCGGTTCATGCCCGCAGCATCGATCAGGAACCGCCAGGGCGCAGCCGCGACCCGGGCCGGCGCAGCATCTGCCGGCGCGTTCACCTCGCGCGTGGCGATGACGGGCAGTTGTTGCACCGCGCTTGCCCGACCCAGCGCCCAGCGCGCGGTCTGAATCTGTACGCGGCCGGCAATCGTGCCGCCCACGCCATCGCTGATGATGCGCAGCGGTCCGGTTACTGCAGCGGCCATGTCGTCGCGATTGATCAGGCGCGCATTCTGCGCGGAAAGGCGCAGGTCGATCGTCGGCCCGCGTTCCGACAGGTTGGCAAGGCCGATGCTGCCGCTGCCGCTGACCCGGCCACCGTTAGGCGTTGTCCCGGCAAAGCGCGCCAGAGACAGCGTCGAATCGCTGAACGTGCCCGCCATCGCGACATCGCGAACATCTGTGCCGGTGAGCGTGCTTTGCACGCGCAGGCCCTTGGATGAAAGCGCACCGTTGAGCACGGGCGCGGCAATCGTGCCGCCGATGTCGGCGCGGACGCCCAATGGCCCGGTCAGATCGAAAATCTCGACCCCCGACAGACGCCACAGTGCCTCGGCAGGTCCGGAATAGCGCAATTGTCCTGCAAGGTTGCCAGCTTCCAGGCGGTCCATGAACGCACCGCCGCGGGGCAATCCGCCGATGCGCGCCTGCAATCTTCCCCGGACGTCACTCCCTTCGCGGATCACGGCACGAGTCTGAACCGCATCAGGATCGAGCCGCGCGACCAGGGCCACGTCCACCGGACGCGAGGTGAGCACCAGCCCCGAGCGCGACAGGCCCTTGACCATCAGGGCGGCGTTGCCCGAGGGCGCGCCCTGCCCATCGTTGCTATATTCGACGATGCCCGAAGCAATGCCGCCAAGGCCCAGATCGGCAATGACGATGTCGGCCACCGAGACAGGCATGTTTGCCAGCAGGAGCTTCAGTTGCGTGGGCCCGCCCAGAATATGGCCTTCACCAATCAGGATGCCCCGGCCAAAGCCAATCTGGGTCGGCGCAAGTCGCCAGCCCTCGCCTTCGCGCGTCAGTACCGCGCGGCGGGGCATCGAGACGGCGCGCCCCGCATATTCTCCCGAAACGAAAGCGACGATCTGGTCGGGTTCGAATGCCGCGGTTCCCTGCAGCGCAAAGCGTGTGCCCCTGCGACCGGAGACCGAGGCCGTGACCGATCCGCTGCCGTCCTGGAGATAGGCGGCCGCGGCAAGGCGTCCGATGAAAACCTTGCCCATGCCGATCCCTTCGGCGAGCAGCGTGCCCTCGACCGTCGAATGGCCATCCTTGATCAAGCCGGTCGCGTCGATTTTACCGCTACCGATCGAGATCGGGTTCGCTCCACCGAAGCGTGCATTGCGCGCAGTTACATTGGCGTCGAAGCCCTGCCCGCCCTCTCGCGGTGCGAGCAGTACCGACCCGTCAAGGCCGCCGCCTGCCAGCGCGAGTTGACCGGAAATACCGTCCTTGCCCAGTGTCACCCCGCCGGTGATGTCGGTCTGCCAAACACGGAACTGCTGGATGTCGATGCGCGTCGCCCCGCCCGGCGGCATGAACAGACCCAGCGTTCCCGAAAACGGCCCAAGGCGTGAATCGCCACCGGTCTCGATACGGAAGCCGTCTGCAATCGGCGCGAGCGCGACGCGCACGTCCTTGAGGCCCGCAGCGGGCAGCGGGCTGGCGAAGACCAGGACGGCATTCGGCCCTGCCCCGGTCATCGCCGCCTCGACAGTGAATGCGCCGTAATCGCTGTGCCGACCGCGACCGGTCAGCGAGGCGGTGCCTCCGGGCTGCACCTTGCCGTCAAGCGCCATCTGGAGCTTGTTCGAATTGATCGTCGCCTTGCGGAAGGTCACGGGAATGCGCTCGCCCATCGCAAGCCCACCGGCAAAGCGCAGATTGCCGCCCGTCAGGGTCTGCAATGTCGCGTTGTCGATCCGGCTCATCCGCCCCGCGACATTGGCCTGCAGTGTCCACGGAACGCCATCGCCGATCTTGAACACGATCTTGGCGTTGCCGTTGACCGTGCCAAGGTTCGGCACCGCGAAGCCATTGGCGACGACAGGCCCCGCCAGTGCATAACCCCCGCGTGCCATGTCTCCGCGCAGGGCCAGCCGCGCGCCAAGCCCCTTGAGCGCCAGCGAGAGATTGTCCGAAGTCAGCCTGTTGCCTTCGAACACCAGATCGCCGGTCACGCGGCCGCCGGGAAAGCGCGGGTCGATCATGGTGTTGCCGGTCGTTACCCGCTGGGCCGTCACGGCCAGCGGCAGGATGAACCGATCTCCGTTCCAGAATGCCGTCCCAGCACTACGCAGGCCCTGCGCATCGAGCGTGCCCAGCCTGAGCCGCCCGATCGTCACCACGTGATCGATCGAGAGATTGGAGAGCGGTCCGTCCAGCGTGGCGTCGAGCACGACATTGGCGAGTTGAGGTGTCGCCACGATCCGCTCGGGCCGCAGCAGTCGGGCGGTGACTTTCAGTGCATCGGCCTCGTTGTCGACCAGATCGAGCTTGCCGCTGGCCGCGACCTTGAAGGCCTCCCCGGCAACGCGGAAACGGCCGTCAAAGGCGTTATCGAGGAATGTTCCGTCGTAAAGGACTGACAAGGCCGAGCCGATTGCCCGCCCCGGCATTCCCGCGACGAGACCCTCGGGCCATGCCTGTCCGGCAAGGCGATAGGTGTTTGCCTGCTTGCCGAGCTGGAAGGCGGCGAGTCTCTCGCCGTCCTGCGTGGCATAGGCAAGACCATCCCAGCGCGACCATCCGCCACGCCCGAAAACGTGCGCCTTGATATCCTTCCTCGCGCCCGCCAGCTTGGCGATGACGCCGTCCTTCGGTGCATCGTAGAGCAGCGAGAGGACGAACTTGTCGCGATCGGGCTCGCTGTCCAGCTTGAATGAAATCAGATCCTTTCCGCCGAACTTGCCGTTTACGTCGACGATGGCATGGCCACCGCGAATGTCGGCGCGCGCCAGCAGGTCCACCCGCCGCTTCTCGCCCGCCATCGCCTCGGACACGGTCAGGTTATCGATCACCAGCTTGTCGACGCGAATGTCGAAGTCCGGCAGGATCGGCGCGTTCTCGTCCTCGCTCGGCCGTAGCCGTGGCGCGCGACGAAGCGTGCCGCGATGCAATGCCAGCAGCCGGATATCCAGCCCGGTCTTGAGCCACGAAAGCGGGCGCCAGTTCAGTTCGGCTTCGGGCACGGTCATGAACACGCCCTCGGGATCGCTCACCCGAATGTCGCGCAAGGTGGACGTGCCATAGATCGAGCCATCGATGCGGCCGATCTCGATGCGCAGGCCCGAGCCCGGCGTGATTGCCGCGATGCGATCCACGACAAGCCGGTGCCCGAGCGAGGAATCGAGCACGAGCAGCGCGGCAAGGATCAGTGCGATGCCAGCCACAAGCAGGATCGCAAGGCGCCGCGCGGCACCACGCACGAAGCGCGAGCGCCGTGAACGCACCGGAGCGGCTGGCGGCGTGTCGTCCGGCTCGCCCATCAGAACGCCTGCCCGAGCGCGACATAGACGCCGATGCGGCTGTCACCCTTCGAAGGATTGAGCGGTGTGCCGACGTCGATGCGAATGGGCCCGAAGTTGGTCTGGTAACGGATGCCGATGCCGACGCCGATCTTGAGGTCGGACAGACGCGGTGTCGTCGTGGTGTCGACCGCGCCGGCATCGACGAAGGGCACGACGCTGACCGCGCCGCCGAGCAGCCCGGTCTTCACGCGTGCTTCGAGCGAGAATTCGGACAGTGCGCGGCCACCGCTGGGCTCGTTCAATTCGTCGCGCGGGCCGATCTGCTGATAGCCATAGCCACGAACCGACCCGCCGCCGCCTGCGTAGAACCGCCGTGACGGTGCGATGTTTTCGATCCCGGTGCCGATGATCGTGCCAAGGCGCACGCGACTGGCGATGACCAGTTTCTCGCCCACCGGCTGGTAGTAGCTCGCGTCGAACTGGAGCTTGCCGTAGCTCGACTTGTCGCCGTCCTGAACGGAGATTTCAGGCGACGCGCGCAGGCCCACGCGGAAGCCGCGATTGGGATCGAGCAGACTGTCGCTGCCATCGTAGGCAAGGCGCAGCGGCAGGGCACCGATGAAGTAGGTCGTGCGCGGCTCGTCGGCGAGGATCGCCGCAGCGTCACGTTCGCCCGTTGCCAGAATTTCGATGCCGCCCGCAAATATCCACGGCTTCTGGAACAGCAGCGTCGTCTGCCGTTCCAGCCCCGCCGTCAGCGATATGGTCCGCGCCTGGAATGCCGCGCTACGCTGGCTGCGCGCATAGAGATCGGCGTTGAGCACAAGGTCGCGCTTGAGGAAGTTGTTTCGGCGGAAGGTGACGCCGGCCAGCTGTTCCTGCGTGCCTGCCACGGCGCGAACGCGCAGCATGCCTTCGGGCGGGAAGAAGTTGCGATGCTCCCACTGTGCTTCGGCACGGAAGCCTTCGCCGCTCGAATAACCGAGCAGGCCGGCAATTGTGCGCAAGGGAGCAGGCGTCAACGAGACATCGACATCGACCACGCCGGGCTCGTTGCCTGCCGGCTTCTTCGTCTCGCGGGTCTCGACCGTGACCGAGGAAACAAGGCTCGTCGCCAGGATCGCCTGCCGCAGATCGTCCAGCTCCGAACGCTTGAACGTATCGCCGCTGTCGAAGCGGGCGATCAGATCGAGGTGCCGCGAACTCAGGAATTTCTCGCGCGAGGAATGCACCTGACCGATGCGATAGACCCCGCCCGGCGTCACCGGCACGGTCAGGTCGCCCTCGCGCCGTTCATGGTCGATCAGCAGGTCGGGCTCGCCAACCTTTGCGAAGGCGTAGCCGGTCTCACCCAATGCGGTCTGCAGGTTCAATCGCTCGGCAACGATCCGGTCGGAATTGACAGCATCGCCCGGGTTGAGCTTGAACGCCGCGCGCAAGGCCGTGAAGTTCGCGCCGGTAGCGGCCAGATCGCCGAACGCGAGCGCGCCGAAGCGGTATTGTGGCCCCGGCTGAATATCGAAGCGCACCACGACCTTTTCGACATCAATCGGGCCGTTGGCCTCGCCTTCGGCAGACGCCGAAAGTCCGCCCAGCGACTGGTAGACCTGTGCATCGTAGTAGCCGTTGATGCGCAGGATGTTGACGAGCATTTCGCGATCGGTGCGCGCACGCCTGACGATCTGCGCCAGATTGTCTTCATCGTCGTCGAACGACTTGAGGCTGGAAAGACCGGCAAAGCGATCGACGATCGCGCCTTGGTCGGCAATCGCTTCGTTCCCACGCGGAAACGCCAGTTCGACCTGCTTGCCCACGCTCACAAGATCGGCATCGGCAAGGCGCACGCTAGAGGCGGAATCGCCTTCCTGCTGGCCCGGCAAGGCATCGACCGCGGCTTCCGTGCTCTGTTCGGCGACCTCGATGTCCGGATCGGGCGAAAGTTGTTCTATCTTCGGCAGTTCGCTGCCATCGGGCCAGGCAATCGTGATCCCCGGGATGTCGGGCATTGTCGCCCCGGCATCGATGTCCTCGATCACGCTCGAAGGCGGTACGCCATTGCGCGCAGCATCGGTATCGACTGCCCAGGCATCGGGGTTCTGGACCGCCGAATCCGGGATCAGGGCTTCAAGTTCCTGATCGGCCTGCATCGAC
This sequence comes from Novosphingobium sp. HNCC26DJ243, assembly GCF_057180545.1. NCBI lineage: Bacteria > Pseudomonadati > Pseudomonadota > Alphaproteobacteria > Sphingomonadales > Sphingomonadaceae > Novosphingobium > Novosphingobium sp. HNCC26DJ243. The sequence continues at coordinate 962,651 of NZ_JBXUGN010000001.1, forward strand.
TGCGCGGCAACGTTTCCGGCAAACGAACCCGAAATCGACAGGGCCAGAAGGGTGGCAATGACTCGCAGCAGCGGCGAATCAGCAGTGAGCGTAGCGCTCCTGCGAGCCGTGCACCCCATCCTTGAGGCTGCCTTCGAGGGCAACACCCGCAACCTCGCCCTGGCGCGCGGCGACTGCTCGTCCAATGGCGCTGGCCTGTTCAGCAGGTTCGAACCGTTCCCAGCCATCGCGGCCCAATTTCTCCATAGGCCGGAAGCGCACCTTATATTGCATGCGTTCCGAGCCTTCGACCCAATAGCCGAGATAGACATACGGCAGCCCCACGCGAGCCGCGCGTTGGATATGGTCGAGGATGATGAAGGTGCCAAGCCCGGACCGCGTCTCGTGTTGTGGATCGTAGAAACTGTAAATCATTGAAAGACCGTCGCCCTGCTCGTCGGCCAGACATGCCCCTACCAGCTTGCCTGCCGAGCCGTCGACCGTCGGCTCCCTGTATTCGATCACGTAACTCTTGACGGGCGTGTGCTCCACCATGTCCGCGAAATCCATCTCGTCCATGGTCGCCATCCCCCCGCCAGGGTGACGCACGGCGAGATAACGCTGCAACAGTTCAAACTGTTCCGGGGTGGACCACGGGCGGCAAACATTTACCACGAGGTCGCGATTGCGCTTCCAGATTCGCTTCTGCGTTGAAGACGCTCGAAATTCTTCGGTCACCACCCTCACCGAAACGCAAGCTGTGCATTCCACGCAGCTTGGGCGATACGCCACGGTCTGGCTGCGGCGAAAGCCGATCCGGCCCAGCGCGTCGTTCAGTTCGTCGGCGTTGGGCCCTTTGAGCTCGGTGAACACCTTGCGTTCGCTGCGGCCCGGAAGATAGGGACACGGCGCAGGGCTCGTCACGAAGAAGCGGGGAAAACGAACGGGCGCGGTCACGACCTGCGATTGCCTCCTGCGGCCGGGCAATCCGGCCTGTCAGTCATGACAATGCCCGAGCCAGCCGAATCCTGAAAGCCCCATTAACCATGGAACTGCGCAGAACTTGCAGCCCTAGCGCGACCGAAACGGGGATTTAGCCCGCGCCTGATCTCCCAGTCCGGATACAGGACAGTCGGCCCGCAAAAGTTAACGCGGGCCGAATCAGTCAGCCAAGTTCGACCTGCTCGATGTGATAACCCTTGGCGCGCAGGCCCGCGACCAGGCGGTCGATCTGTTCGCGATCGCGCGCCTCGCATTCGATTTCGGCGGTAAGGCCCTTGGCCGGCAGCGAGGTGAAAATGCGCTGGTGCCAGACTTCCAGAATGTTGACCTGGTAGCGGTTGAATTCCTCGACCACCTTGAACAAGGCGCCGGGGCGATCCTGCAGCGTGATGCGCAGGCGGCCGAGGCGGCCCGAGCGCGCGAGATCGCGCAACAAAACGTTGGCAAGCAGGCGAGTGTCGATATTGCCGCCGCACAGCACGATACCCACGTTGCGCCGGGCAAAGCGTTCTCGATGGGTCATCAGCGCGGCAAGACCGGCAGCCCCCGCGCCTTCGACCACGGTCTTCTCGATCTGCAGCAGCAGGGCCACGGCGCTTTCCAGCGCGGGCTCGTCCACCAGCACGATATCATCGACAATGTGCGCGAGGACCTGCGAGGTGAATTGACCCGGTTCCTTCACCGCAATGCCCTCGGCAAGGGTGTCACCCCCGCACGGCATCTCGAGATGCTTGAGCTTTGCGTACATCGACGGGAACAGTTCGGCCTGCACGCCGATCAGCCCGATATCCGGCTTGATCCCGCGCGCCGCCGTGCCCATGCCTGAAAGCAATCCGCCGCCACCGATCGGCACCACCAGCATGTCGATCTCGGGCGCATCCTCGAGCATTTCGAGCGCGACCGTGCCCTGCCCCGCAGCAACGCGCGGATCGTCGAAGGGATGCACGAAGGTCAGGCCAAGCTCGGCTTCGAGCGCGCGGGCATGGGCATAGGCTTCGTCGAAAGTCTCACCCTCGAGCACGACCTTGCCGCCGACCGCCTCGGTCTGCATGACCTTCACCGTCGGCGTGGTCTTGGGCATCACGATCGTGACCGGCAAGCCCAACCGGGTGCCGTGATACGAAAGGCCCTGCGCATGGTTGCCCGCCGAAGCCGCGATCACGCCGCGCTCGCGCTGCTCCTGCGTGAGTTGCAGCAGCGCATTGAGCGCGCCGCGTTCCTTGTAGGCAGCGGTGAACTGCAGGTTCTCGAACTTGAGCCAGATGTTTGCGCCGGTGATCGCGCTCAGCGTCTTGCTGTAGAGCGTCGGCGTGCGCACGACTTGGCCCGCAATACGCTCCGCCGCCGCGCGAACATCGGCGAGTGTCAGCAGGTCTTGTGCCTGCACGGCTGGCTTGAGCGCTACGTTTTCCATCCGCGCGCCCTAACGGAAACTCGGGCCTTTTGGAACCTCAAGCTTTCCCTGATCGGGCAGCAATCCGCCGGAATGCCAGGACAGGCACAAGCGCTGCTGCAATCGCCAGCGAATCGGCCACCCAGTCGCGCCAGTCCGAATCGCGGTTGAGCGCAGGAATCGTCTGCACCACCTCGATCCCTGCCCCCACGAGCGAGAGCCAGAGCGCCGCGCGGAGCAGCGAGGCTTTGGGCCAGCCGGTCCCGGCAAGAACGGTCAGCGTGAAAAACGCCATCATGTGCTGAAACTTGTCGCCCAGCGCATCGGTCGGAAGTTCGGGTGGCTTGGGCAGCACGGCCATCACCAGCGCAAAGGCAAAGGCGGGCCAGAAGGCCGTGCGGGCAAGGCGGGAGAGCCTGTCGGTCCAGCGAGTCATCGCGCGGGTTCATGCCCCGGGGTCGGTATCGTGGCAAGTGCACCGGTGCCAAGGATCGTGGCAAGAGCCGCGCGGGGGCTGGCACTCCGGCCCAAAGCGGATATGAAAGCAGACATGACCGATCAATCCTTACCCACCGCCAAGCCCGTCAACGTCTCGTACCTCGGCCTCGGGGTGATGGGCGGGCCCATGGCCCGGCATCTTGCCAAGGCGGGGCATCACGTGACGATCTACAACCGCTCGCCCGCCCGTGCAGAGGCATGGCTTGCGGCAAATCCGGGCCTGTCGGTGCGCGTGGCCTCGAGCCCCGCCGAAGCGGCCGAGGGGGCCGATGCGGTGATCACCTGCGTTGGCAATGATGATGATCTTGCCGATGTCGTGTTCAGCCCCAATGGCGTGTTCTCCACGTTGCGCCGCGGCGCGCTGTTCATCGATCACACCACCGTTTCGGCGCGGATCGCGCGCCAGATCGCGGTGGAGGGTCGCGACAAGGAACTGCTCTGCGTCGATGCGCCGGTAACCGGCAGCCAGTCGGGTGCAGAAGCAGGCACGCTGTCGGTCATGTGCGGCGGAAGCGCGAAGGCTGTCGACGCAGCCCGTCCGATCCTTGCCGCCTATTCCAAGCGCGTCGTGCATGTCGGAAAGTCGGGCGCGGGCCAGACCGCGAAGATGGCCAACCAGATGTGCATTGCAGGCGCACTTGCCGGCCTGTCGGAGGCGGTGCGCTTTGCCCAGATCGCCCACCTCGACATGGACAAGGTCTACGAAGCGATTTCCGGCGGTGCCGCCCAATCGTGGCAGATGGACAACCGCTTCCACACGATGGCCAAGGACGAATTCGATTTCGGCTTTGCGGTCGACCTGATGCGCAAGGACCTCGGCCTTGCCATCGAGGAGGCGCGCACGATCGGTGCCAGCGTGCCGATGACCGCGCTTGTCGACCAGTTCTATGTCGACGTTCAGGCCATGGGCCATGGCCGCAACGATACGAGCGCCCTGATCCGCCGCTTGCCCCGCCGCAAGGCCGACAAGTGAAGCCGTTGCGCATCGCGCTGGCGGCGCTGCTCGCCGGTGCCTCGCCCGCCGCTCTGGCTGATACGCTGATCGACAACGTCCGCGGCTCGACGATCGGGACCAACGGCCAGGTCGAAGCCTTTACCGGACTGCTGTTCGACAATGCCGGGAATGTCGTGCGCGTCATCCACGCGGGCGACAGGAAGCCCAAGGCGCGCAAGGAATACCAGTACCACGTCGACGGCAAGGGCCGCGTCATGCTCCCGGGCATGATCGACGCACACGTGCACGTGATGGACATCGGCTTTGCCGCGCTGACGCTCGACCTGTCGGACACGACCTCGCTCGCGCAGGCGCTCGACCGGATCGCGAAGTTTGCCGCCGAACACCCTGATCGGCCGTGGATCATCGGCCGGGGCTGGAATCAGGAGACGTGGAAGCTTGGCCGCTTTCCTACCGCCGCAGAACTCGATGCGGTTACCGGTAACCGGCCAGTCTGGCTCGAACGCATCGACGGACACGCCGGATGGGCCAACAGCGCTGCGCTGAAGGCAGCAGGCCTCTCGGCTGCGACCAAGGACCCTGCCGGCGGCAAGATCGAGCGCAACGCAGATGGGAGCCCGCAGGGCGTTCTGGTGGATGCCGCGATGGAACTTGCCAAGGCCAGCGTGCCGCCACCCCGGCCCGACGACCGCGACACGGCCTTTGCCACGGCACAGCAGATCCTGTTCAAGCGCGGGGTCACCGCCGTGGCCGACATGGGCACCTCGATCGAGGACTGGCAGACCTTTCGCCGCGCGGGCGATGTCAACCGACTCTATGTCCGCGTCATGGCCTATGCCGCAGGCGTGGACCAGATGGTGCTCATCGGCGGGCCCGGCCCTTCGCCCTGGCTCTATGCCGACCGCCTGCGCCTCAATGGCGTGAAGCTCTATCTGGATGGCGCGCTCGGTTCGCGCGGTGCCCATCTCAAGACCCCTTACACTGATGCACCGGGCACGCGCGGGCTCCCGCAAATTTCGCAGACGCAGCTTGGCAACCTGATGAGCCGCGCTGCCATGGACAATTTCCAGGTGGCCATTCACGCCATCGGCGATCAGGCCAACGCCACGGCTGTCAGCGCCATCCAGGATCTTTCCGAGACGTACAAGGGTGACCGGCGCTGGCGAATCGAACACGCCCAGATCGTCGACCCGAAAGACTTTGCCCGCTTTGCCGCTTCAGGTGCCATCGCCTCGATGCAACCCGTTCACCAGACCTCCGACCGCCTGATGGCCGAAGCGCGTCTGGGCCCGGACCGGCTCGCCGGGGCTTATGCGTGGAAATCGCTGCAGAGTGCGGGCGCGAGGCTTGCCTTCGGGTCCGATGCGCCGGTCGAGATCGCCGATCCCTGGGCCGGCTTTGCCGCCGCGATCAGCCGTCAGGGGCCCGACGGCGTCCCCGCCGGCGGCTGGCAGCCGCAGGAACGGCTTGATCGCACATCCGCTTTCGCTGCCTATACCAGCGGCGCCGCGTTCGCTGGTTTTGCCGAAAAGCGCTTCGGCCGACTGGCCCCGGGCCTTCGCGCCGATTTCATTCTGGTCGATACCGATCCGCTCGTCGCGCCGCCAGAACAGGTCCGCGCAACGCGTGTGCTGGAAACATGGGTGGGCGGTGGCCTTATCTGGTCTGCCGAAGAAAAGGTGGAAACCGGCAAGGCGGACACGCGTTAAACAGCCTGACGCGGAAGGCGGACGACCGGAGACGGTTCGAGGCTGCGTTGCAAAGGCCTGCACCGCTCTCTCACCAGCAGGTGTTGCGGCCCCTACGCGGGGTCTGTATCAACATTCGAAGCGGGGGCTGCGGCCCCCGTTTCCCGTTCTGGACAGGAGCGGTCAGGGCAGCAGCGGTGGCTGCTCGCCGGCGGGAAGCGCCACCAGTTCGCCCGCTTCTTCTTCCGCCTTGCGACGGGCGTCTGCGCGCTCGGTAAAGCGCATTAGCAGCAGCGTGCCCTCGAACAGGATGAGCAGCGGAATCGCGAGCATGAGCTGCGATACGACATCGGGCGGCGTTGCCACGGTTGCTACCGCAAAGATCACCACGATGGCGTAGCGCCGCGCCTTGACCAGTTGGTCGCGGCTGACGATCCCCGCGCGGTTGAGCAGCATCAGCAGAACGGGCAGCAGGAAGCTGATCCCGAATGCGAGAATGAACTGCATGACGAGGCTGAGGTAATCGCCGGTCCCCGGCAATGCCTCGAGCTGAAGTCCACCCTTGTTGCCTTCAAAGCCAAGGAACCACTTGAACGCGGTCGGCATCACGACGAAGTAGGCAAGGCTCGCGCCCATCGTGAACAGGATCGGCGTGGCCAGAAGAAACGGCAGGAACGCCCTCTTTTCCTTGGCATAAAGCCCCGGTGCGACGAACGCCCAGAGCTGGTTGGCGATCACCGGAAAGCTGATGAAGAACGCCGCGAACATCGAGACCTTCAACTCGACGAAGAACGCTTCGTAGAGCTTGGTATAGATCAGCTTGCCCTGCCCCGGCGGGAACGCGACGACGAGGGGACGTGCAAGGATCGCGAAGATGTCGTCGGCAAAGTAGAAGCACACCGCAAAGGCGATCAGCATGGCATAGACGCAGCGCAACAGACGGGTGCGCAATTCGAGCAGATGGTCGAGCAGCGGTGCCTGGCTCTCGTCGATATCGCGGATCATGGCTGCGAACTCGCAGGGCCCGGAACGTCGTGCAGTTTGGTTTCAGGCGGCATCGGCCCGACCATGACCGGCGCGCTGTCACCCGAGGGCAGCGGGTCGTTCTGATCCTCAGCCGCAGCCGGGGTCTGGCCCTCGGCGGCCGCAGCAGCAGCTTCCTGAGCCGCCGTCTCGCGCATGATGCGCTCGTTCTGCTCTTTCCACTTGCGCTCCATCTCTTCCAGCTCCGCCTCGCGGATCATGGTTTCGATGCCTGAACGGAAGTGGTTGGACATGGCGCGCATTTTCGCCACCCAGCGCCCTGCGGTTCTCAGCGCCATGGGCAGGTCCTTCGGGCCGATCACGACGATCGCCACGATGACCAGCACCAGCAGTTCGGAAGCGCCGATGTCAAACACGGCTTGGGGCCCTCAGCGGACTTGCGATGTCGGGCTTACTGCGCCTGATCGTTGGACGTCGGCTGCGGAGCCGGCTGCGCGACAGGCGGGACCTGCTGCTGTATCTGTGCGGGCGGGGGCGGAACCGGCTTGTTGTCCTCTTCATGCATGCCCTGCTTGAAGCTTTTGATGCCCTTGCCGAAATCGCCCATCATTTCGGAAATGCGGCCACGGCCGAACAGGATCAGCACGACCAGCGCCAGCACGATCAGGTGCGGAAGGGAAAGACCACCCATGTCACAAACTCCTTTGCGCCTCTCCTGAAGCGCGAGACCCTAGATAGGAAGTCCGGTCGCCTCTGACCAGTCAATCCGTTTCGATGTTTTCGCGATCTTCGCCTGACGGCTCGTGCGCTTCCGTGTCGTCATCGCCCGCCCCCGTCAAGACGGCAAAGGCCTCTTCAACCGGATCGAGCAGCCCCGCTGCGCGCAATTCTTCGATTCCGGGCAGATCCCGTCGCGATTGCAGGCCGAAATGCGTCAGGAAATCGGGCGTAGTCGCATAGATCGTCGGCCGCCCCGGAACCTCGCGGCGTCCCGCGATGCGGATCCATCCCGCTTCCAGCAGGACATCGAGCGTGCCCTTGGCCGTCTGGACGCCGCGGATCGCCTCGATCTCGGCCCGACTCACCGGCTCGTGATAGGCGATGATTGCCAGGGCTTCGGTAGCCGCGCGCGAAAGCCGGCGTGGCTCTTCCTTTTCGCGCCGAAGCAGATGAGCAAGGTCCGACGCGGTCTGGAAATGCCAACGTCCACCGCGCTCGACCAAGGCGATGCCGCGCTCGGCATAGAACGCCGCAAGCTCGGCAAGCACGCAGGACACTTCGGCACCGCCCAGATGAGCGGAAATCTCGTGCGCCGTCATCGGCTGCTCGGAAGCAAAAAGCGTCGCCTCGACCGCGCGCACAAGATCATCGGGGCGCTCGTTCATGCTGCCCGTCCGGCGCTGGCTGAAGGAGCCGCGCGGAGCATCAGCGGGCCGAACGCTACATCCTGCGCGATTTCGGCCCTGCCCTGCTTGGCCAGTTCGAGCGCCGCCAGAAAGCTAGAGGCAAGCGCCGACTTGCGCAGCAGCGGATCGGCATCAAGCGGCAGGAACGCGCGCAAATCGGTCCACTCCATCGCGATGCCCAGCATCTTGGATACCCGCGCAAGCGCCGCATCGAGCGTCATCACCGCCCGTTCGCGGACCATGTGCACTACCGGGTGGTTGCGCTGCTTGATCGCGCCATAGGCCTGGATCAGCGAAAAGATGTCGCACTTCCACAAGGCCTTGCGATCCACGCGCAGGCCTTCGGGCGCGCCACGGACGAAGACGTCGCGCCCGACGCGATCCCGCCCCATGAGCCGTGCTCCCGCCTCGCGCATCGCGCCAAGCCGCTGCAGGCGCAGTTGCAGCTTGAGCGCGAGTTCCTCGGGACTGGGCTGCACTTCGGGATCGCGCGGCAGCAGCAGCAAGGACTTCAGATAGGCGAGCCACGCCGCCATCACCAGATAGTCCGCCGCCAGCTCCAGCTTCAGCGCTTCGGCCTGCCCGATGTAGCTGAGATACTGGTCGACGAGGTCAAGGATCGAGATCGTCCGCAGATCGACCTTCTGGCGCCGGGCAAGCTCGAGCAGGAGATCGAGCGGACCTTCCCAGCCATCGAGTTCGAGATAGAGCGCGGCATCATCCGTGGCCGCCGTGGCAACGCCGTCCCACGCCTCGTCGCCTGCAAACAGGGTCGGAGAGGTGGCATCTTCCATCACGCGAGATCCAGCAACCGGTCGCGCGTGGCGAAAAGCGTGGACTGCACGGTCAGATCGGCAGGACCATCGAACGCCGCGGTCGGTGCCAGGGCCCGCTCAAGCCGCGCGGCGGTTTTCGCGCCCATCGGCTCCAGCGCTTTGGCAATACCGACCATGTCATCCATTTTCGCCCAGCAGTTGAGCGCCAGATCACAGCCCGCCGCCTGCGCCCGCGCCGCACGATCGGGCACGCTGCCGCCAAGGGCCTGCATGTCGAGATCGTCTGTCAGGAGCAGGCCATCGAAGCCAATCGTCTTGCGGATGATCTCTTCGATCACGAACGGCGAGAGCGTGGCCGGGTTCTCGGCATCCCACGCGGTGAACCGCAAGTGGCCGGTCATGGCGATCGCGGCATCCTTGAGCGTCCGGAACGGCGCAAGATCCTGCCCAAGCTCCTCGGCCGACGCGGTGACCAGCGGCGTTTCCTTGTGGCTGTCGACCAGCGAGCGGCCATGGCCGGGCATGTGCTTGACCACGCCCGCAATTCCTGCGCGCGCCAGCCCGTCGAGCGTGGCCCGGCCGAGCGCCGCCACGCGCATCGGCTCTGATCCCAGCGCGCGATCGCCGATCACGTCGTGCGCGCCGGGCTGGCGCACGTCGAGCAAGGGCAGGCAGTCGACACTGATGCCCGCCTCGGCCAGATCAAGCCCGAGCGCGTGGGCATTGCTGCGCGCCGCCTCGATCGCGCTGGCAGGTGCAACGTCATAGAGCCGGTCGAATCGTTCACCGGGGGGGTAGGCCGCCCATACCGGAGGCTTCATCCGGGCTACGCGGCCGCCTTCCTGGTCGATGCAGATGAAGGTCCGCTCCCGCCCGTGAAGGGCGCGCAATTCATCGGTCAGTGCGCGGACCTGCGCGCGGTTGTCCACATTGCGTCCGAACAGGATGTAGCCCGCCGGATCGGCATCGCGGAAGAAGGCCCGCTCATCATCAGTCAGGGTCAGGCCCGATAGCCCGAAGATCGCCGGAAGCATGGGCGCAGGACTCGCGCAAACCCGGCGTATTCTCAAGGCCGGGTTCGCGCTTGGCGGGGGAAAACTAAGACGTCAGCGCTTTACCTGGCACTTGAGCCCGCCCGCCTGCAGCTTCTGGCACAGCGCGCTGGCCGAAGAGAGATCGGACGCCACCGCCTGCAGACGATAGACCGTGCCGATATCGGCCTTGCCTTCGATCACGCGGTGCGAAAGGCCCTTGAGCGCTTCGTGCGTCGAGGAAAGCTTGCTCCAGGCTGCTTCAGCCGTCGCGTTCGACGAGAACGCCCCGACCTGCACACCGATGCCGCCCGTTGCGGGCGCGGATGCCGGAGCCGAAGCCGCAGACGACGAGGCACTGGGCTTTGCGGCGGGAGCGGCCGTCGGCACGGGCGAGGCCGTCCCGGCGAGGTTCGCGGCAGGCTTTTCACCCTCGCTCACCTTGAAGCTCGAATCACCGGTGCCTGCGAAGGTCTTGCCGCCCGGATCGCTAGGCGCGACCTTGTAGGGTTCCTTGCTCGCCTCGATCAGGCTGCCATCGGCATTGGCCGGACCGCTGGCGCGGTTGGTTGCATACCAGATGCCGCCGATCAGCGCGGCGAGAACCATGAGGCCGATGACCGCAAAGCCGATCAGACGGCCATTGCCGCTATCGTCTTCCTCGCCATCGATGTCGTCGGCGCTTTCCAGCCACGGCAGGCGTTCTTCCTCGCCAAGGGCCAGCCGCTCGCCCGCGCTATCGTCAGCGCCAAGCTCTGCCGAGACGTCGAACGGCTTGCCTGCGCCGAGGCCCTGCTCGTCCCAGGAATTCTGTTCGTCACCACCCATGATCGCGCCCCTGCCCGTTAACTCTTGCGTCAAAGCTCTTCCGCGGCCTCGACACCCAGCAGCGCGAGACCGTTCTTCACTACCTGCCCGATTTGCGCGGCGAGGAAAAGGCGCGCTGCAGTCAATGCGGAGTCATGTGCCACAATGAAGCGCTTCTCGGGCCGGTCATTCCCGAGATTGTAGTAGGAGTGGAATGCCGAGGCGAGATCGTGAAGGAAGAAGGCAATGCGGTGCGGCTCGCGCGCGGCGGCAGCGGCCTCGACCGTGCGCGGGAACTGCGCCGCCAGTTTGACCAGCGCCAGTTCCTCCTCGCCCAGCAATGCAAGGTTTTCCGATGCCGGGGCAAAGCCCTCGTCCGCACCCTTGCGGATGTTACGGCAGATACGCGCGTGGGCATACTGGACGTAGAACACGGGGTTGTCCTTCGATGCCTCGACCACCTTGGCGAAATCGAAATCCATCTGCGCATCGGGCTTGCGCGTGAGCATGGTGAACCGCACCACGTCCTTGCCGACCTCATCGACGACATCGGAAAGCGTCACGAAGTTGCCGGAGCGCTTCGACATCTTCACCGGTTCGCCATCGCGCAGCAGCTGAACCATCTGCACCAGCTTGACCTCGAACGGCTTGGGGCTGCCGCCGTCGGCGCTCGTCAGAGCGGCCACGGCTGCCTTGATCCGCTTGACCGTACCGGCATGGTCCGCACCCCAGATGTCTACCAGCGCGTCGGCATTCTGCGCCTTCTGGAAGTGATAGGCGAGATCGGCGCCGAAATAGGTCCAGGCCCCGTTCGACTTCTTGATCGGCCGGTCCTGATCGTCGCCGAACCGGGTTGAACGGAACAGCGGCAGCTCCACTGCTTCCCAGTCTTCCGGGGTCTTGCCCTTGGGCGCTTCGAGCACGCCGTCATAGACGAGATCATGCGCGCGCAGCCACGCTTCGGCGGCATCGACCTTGCCCGAGGCCTGCAGTTCAGCTTCGGACGAGAACAGGTCGTGCCGGATGCCGAGCGTGGCAAGATCGGCGCGGATCATGTCCATCATCGCGGCAACCGCGCGCGTGCGGAAGAGGATCAGCCAGTCGGCTTCGGGAGCGGCAGCATACGTGTCACCGAATTCGGTGGCGAGCGCCTGTCCCACCGGGACGAGATATTCGCCGGGATAGAGGCCCTCGGGAATCTCCACCGTTTCGCCGAGCGCTTCGCGGTAACGCATGTGGACCGAGCGCGCGAGCACATCAACCTGCGCACCCGCATCGTTGACGTAGTATTCCTTGATGACCTTGTGCCCGCTGTAGGCGAGCAGGTCGGCCAGGGCATCGCCGACAACCGCGCCGCGACAATGGCCCATGTGCATCGGACCGGTCGGGTTGGCCGAAACGTACTCGACGTTGACGACCTTGCCGCCGCCCATGTCGGAACGGCCATAGTCCGCACCCGCCAAGCCAATCAGCGCGAGTTCGCCACGCCAAGCCTCGTCGGTCAGACGCAGGTTGATGAAGCCGGGGCCGGCGATTTCGGCCGAAACGACGCGCGGCTCCTTTTCCAGCTCGGCCACCAGCAGCGCGGCGAGCGCCCGCGGGTTGGTGCCGGCAGGCTTGGCGAGCACCATCGCGGCGTTCGTCGACAGATCGCCATGCGAGGGATCGCGCGGAGGCTCGCACGTGACCGCGCCTCGGTTGAGGCCTTCGGGCAGCGAGCCCGCCGCTTCAAGCGCCGTCAGCGCAGCGTCGATTACCCGAGCAAAGTCGGCATGGAGATTGATCTGGCCAGTAGTCATGGCCGCGCGACTAGCGGAATCGCGGCAAAAGCGAAAGGGCGCTATGCGCGCCCTCCCTGATCAACGCCGAACGTTGTACTGGAGCTGGTCGTTGGTCAGCTGGAAGCCCACCAGAAGCTCGAAATTTGCCTTGGCGAGCGCGGCCTTCACATCGGGCTGCGACAGCGGATCGATGGCGGCGTCCTCGTCGCCCGCGCGGCGCTTGCGCGAGATGCGCTTGACGATGTCTTCGGGCAATGCTGCCTCGGCCTTTTCGACATAGGCACCGGCGACGCCCTTGCCCGTCGCGCGGTCCTGGCCGTCGGCAAATTCCACCACGACCTTGCCGATGCGCTTGGCAACAACGGTGTTGCCGCCGCGCACGACGGTCGAGAAATAGGGCAGTTCGACGCGGCGGGCACCGCGCGTGTCGGTGCGGCGCGCAAGCACGTCGAAAGTCGCCTGCGAATAGAGCTTGTCGCCATCGGTGCAGGTCGAGCGAACGTTGGTCATCGTCGCCACGACATCGACAGCGGCCGAATCGGTGCGTGCAGGATCCGAAAACAGCGTCATGTCGCCTGTGTAGTCAGGCACGCCAACGCGCGGGCAGGGATCGCGCAACGCCTTAACGCCAACCGCCTCATCGACGACCAGTTCGCCACGGCCACCGCCGCAGGCCGAAAGCGCAAGTGCCATAACAAGCGGAGCGCCCAGCAGGACCAATCGACGGGCGGATGCGATCATGGGCACTCAATCCTTGGCAAAAGCTGCATCGACGGCGCCACGGCACCACCGTTTGCGCCACCTCTACTCACCACAACCGCTTTCGGCAATGGCAGGCGGGCGAGCTTGCTGCTAAGGGCCTCGGCATGAACGCCAGCTTGCCAGACGCGCCCTCCGGATCGGGCTCCAACCGCCTCCTCCCCCTGCGCCTTCTTATCGCCGCGCCGCGCGGCTTCTGCGCCGGGGTGGACCGCGCGATCGAGATCGTGGAACGCTCCATCGAACGCTATGGCGCACCGGTCTATGTCCGGCACGAGATCGTCCACAACCGCTTCGTCGTCGATGGGCTCAAGGCCAAGGGCGCGGTCTTCGTCGAGGAACTGGACCAGGTGCCCGATGGCGCGCCGGTCGTGTTCTCGGCCCACGGCGTGCCCAAGGCTGTTCCCGAGACCGCGACCGAGCGTGGGCTCGACTGGCTTGACGCCACCTGCCCGCTGGTGAGCAAGGTTCACCGCCAGGCAGAGCGCCAGGTTGAGGCCGGGCGGCACATCCTGTTCATCGGCCACAAGGGCCATCCCGAAGTGATCGGAACGATGGGCCAGGTCGACGACGGCGCGATCACGCTGGTCGAGACGGTCGAAGACGTGGCAGCGCTCTCCTTCCCGCCCGAGACGCCGCTCGCCTTCCTTACGCAGACGACGCTCTCGGTCGATGACACGGCAGAGATCGTCGAGGCGCTGCGCCAGCGCTTCCCTGCAATCGCCGGGCCCAAGGCCGAGGACATCTGCTATGCTACCTCGAACCGTCAGGCTGCGGTCAAGGCCATTGCCGAGGCGTGCGATCTGCTGCTCGTCATCGGCGCGCCCAACAGCTCCAATTCCTTGCGCCTCGTCGAGGTTGCCGAGCGCCTTGGCACGCCTTCGCGCCTGATCCAGCGCGCCAGCGAGATCGAGCCGGCATGGCTCGACGGCGTGGACACGCTGGGACTTACCGCCGGTGCCTCCGCGCCCGAAGTGCTGGTGCGCGAAGTCGTCGCCCGGATTTCCGAACTGCGCACGGTGACAGAAGAGACCGTGACGACCGCCGAGGAAAAGATGGTCTTCAAGCTGCCTCGCCAGCTGGTCGACTGACGATGGCGGTCTATACCCAGATCGGCGCCGAAGAGATGGCGGCGCTCATCGGCGATTTCGGGGTCGGCGAACTGGTCTCGGCCAAGGGCATTGCCGAGGGCGTTTCCAATTCGAACTGGCTGCTGGAAACCACCGGCCAGGACGGCAGCGGCGCGCGCTTCATCCTGACGATGTATGAATTTCGCATCGAGCTGGAAGACCTGCCCTACTTCCTCTCGCTGCTCGATCACCTTGCGGCCAAGGGCTGCCCGGTGCCGCGCACGATCCATGATCGCAACGGCGCGCTCTACCGCATGCGTGGTGACAAGGCGCTCGCACTGATCGAATTCCTGCCCGGCGTCTCGGTCAGCGATCCTACGCCCGGTCAGGCGCGCGCAGTGGGCAAGGCCCTTGCGCAATTGCACCTCGCATCGGCTGATTTTCCGGGCACCCGCGCCAACGCGATGGGCCTTGCCGAATGGCAGCGCCTGTTCGACGCCTGCGGGCCTGATGGCCTTGCCGCAATTGATCCCGACCTTGCCGCCATCGTCGCGGACCACCTGCCGGGCATTGCCGCCGCATGGCCGACCGACCTTCCCCGCTCGGTGATCCACGCCGACCTGTTCCCCGACAACGTCCTGATGCTGGGCGACAGGGTCTCGGGCCTGATCGACTTCTACTTCGCCTGCAACGACCTGATGGCCTACGACGTCGCGGTCACCCATGCCGCGTGGTGCTTCGATGCCACGGGCCGCACGTTCCGCGAAGACCTCTCCGCCGCGCTGCTCCAAGGCTATGAAAGTCTGCGGCCTCTGCTGCCGGAGGAACGTGCCGCCCTGCCGCTGCTCGCACAAGGCGCCGCGCTGCGTTTCACCTCGACCCGCGCCTATGACTGGCTCAACACGCCTGCCGATGCACTGGTCACGCGCAAGGACCCGATGGCCTTTGCCCGCCGCCTTCAGTTCTACGCCGCCAACCCGAAGGTCTTTGCATGAAGCACGTCGAGATTTTCACCGACGGCGCGTGCAAGGGCAATCCCGGCAAGGGCGGCTGGGGCGCGCTGCTGCGCATGGGCGAACGCGAGAAGGAAATGGCCGGTTCCGAACGCGATACGACCAACAACCGCATGGAACTGATGGGCGCGATCCGCGCGCTGGAGGCGCTCAAGCAGCCCTGCCAGGTAACCCTCCACACCGACAGCAAATACGTGATCGACGGCATCACCAAATGGATCTTCGGCTGGCAGAAAAAGGGCTGGAAAACCGCCGACAACAAGCCGGTCAAGAACGAAGACCTCTGGCGCGCACTGGTCGAAGCCGTCCGCCCGCACAAGGTCGAATGGATCTGGGTCAAGGGCCACGACGGTCACCCGGAAAACGAACGCGTGGACAAGCTGGCCAGCGACGCGGCGGTGGCGGCTTGAGGGGTTTGTGGGCGGTCTTTCGCCCGTTTGCTACGTCGTCCCGGACCTGATCCGGGACCCCGCTGCCTACTTTCACTTCAGGTGTGGCGCTGAACCCCAAGAAAAGCGGGGCCCCGGATCAAGTCCGGGGCGACGGCGGGTTTTGGGGTTTGGCATTTAGTGAGCGAGTGACTGGTTTGGGGTGGTTTTCTGCCATTAAGCGGCTTGGCAATCAGCGCTATTGCTGGGACGATAGGGCAGCCAGCGACCGTCTTGAGCGAGGATCCTAAAGCCTTCGAGATCACCTGCTTCGAACACGCCGTGGACTTGATCACCGACCACCCGGAAGAAGGGCATGAATACGCCGATGCCTTTACGGTCGATCGCAAACTCGTAAACGGAAGCTTTCAATTCCACCCGAAGTGGAGACTCCGCTGTCAGAACGAGGCCGCCCTTCAGCCGTTCAAGGTGGAAGCCTATTGTAGGAAAACCAGCCTGAAGGACTTGCAAGCCTTTCAAGTCGAGCCTGATCCTTGGAGCGTTCGGTGACGTATAACAGCCAAAAACGCTATCGTTTTTGGGTGGAGGTTGAGGTGCAGGTCTGAACCAGGTGTAGGCAAAAAATAAAGGTGCAAGCACAAGCGGGACGATCCGAAAAAACCTACTGAACTCGTCTTCACTGTCGCTCTGCATGCCGCACTTTCGCGCATCGCCTCAAAGTCCGCAATGGCGTCGTATCCGGATTGGCAGCTTCTGGGCGTTTCCCCCGGTTATCGGCCCTGATCCCGCCCTGCGTCTGCCGAGGCCGAGCTTTTCCTGACGTGGGCATCATTCGAGAGGTCTGAAGGACATTAGCCCTCTCCCCTTGAGGGGAGAGGGTTGGGAGAGGGGAGCGCGCGCCGCCCGAGCCCCTCTCAACTTCGGCTAGGCAGGCAAGCTGCCAAGCCTTCGTATCTCTCCCCTCAAGGGGAGAGAGCACGCATCAATCAACCGTGGTATCCACCACCTCAGCCCCCGGCCCGTTCTTCAAAATCGACTCAATCGCGTTCTTGGCGCTGGCCTTGCTCTTGTAGCCTTCGGTCCAGAAAATCGTTTCGCTATTGTGGCAGAAATAGGCGACGAACTCGCCGGCCTTGTTTTCGCGGATTTCGAAACGGTGTGCCATCGTGATTCCCCTCAGGTGATCCCGAAGAGAGCCTATCATGCAAAGTCGTGCGGAAAAGCGGCAATCCGGTCCTATCCGGCGGTAGTGAATCGCCCTGGCGCATAGACAGCGGCGTCGATCCCGTCGGTCAGACCGTCACGGGGCAAGCCCAGCAGCAATTGCGCGGCGAGCCTTGCGGCGGCCGGTGCGGTCTGAATGCCGAAGCCGCCTTGTCCGGCGAACCAGAACAGGCCGACCGCTTGCGCGTCAAAGCCGAACACCGGCAAGCGGTCGGGCGCGAAAGAGCGCAATCCGGCCCAGCGGCGCTCCATTGCCTCGATTTTCCAGTCAACGACCTGCGCAAACCGGTCGATGGCAATGGCGACGTCGAGTTCCTCGGGTGCGGCATCGCCCGCGACGTCGGGAATCTCGTCGTGAGGGGAGAGCCACAGCCGCCCGCCCTGTGGCTTGAAGTAGAAGTCCTCATTGATGCCAAGCGTCAGGGGCAGGTTCTCGTCCGGGGCAGGATCGGTGCGCAGCTGCACGATCGTGCGGCGCAAGGGCCGGATGCCGAGCGCTTTCGCCCCGGCCTTGACCGCAACGTCGTCAGCCCACGCACCAGCGGCATTGGCGAGAATCGCGCAGCGTGCCTCGCCGCCGTTCCACGCGATCCGCCAGCCCTCGCCTTCGCGCTCGATCCGCTCCACCCGCGCGCGGACGCGCAACACGGTGCCTGTCCGCTGCGATGCCGTAAGATAGTGCTGGTGCAGCGCGGCCACGTCGATGTCGGCGCAGGCCGGTTCCCACGCGCCGACGACCCATTCAGGACGCAATCCCGGCACGCGTTGCTCGAGCGCGGCACGATCCTGAAGGTGCAGCGTCGCGCCAAGCGCGGAAAACTTTGCGACAAAGGCCTCGACCTTGTCGCGGTCGGCGGCCCGGCCGATGTTGAGCGCACCGCGCGGGGACAGATACCCCCCCTCGCGCAAGAAGCGCCCCGATGCCATGGTCAGCGGGAAGACGCCCGGTCCGCCATAGGTCTCCTCCCAGAACGCCGCCGAGCGCCCGGTTGTGTGATAGCCGGGAGTCTCTTCGGCCTCGACCAGCAGGACGCGCGCGTGTGGAGCGCATTCGGCGGCAAGGCTTGCACCCGCGATGCCGGCCCCGATGATCGCAACGTCGAAGTCTTCGGCAGCAAGATTCACGCAGGCGCGCCCTCATCAGACATGGGCGCTTCAGGTTGGGGCCCGTCAGGCTGGGGCGCGAGGCGGTCGAGGAAGTCGTCGATCACCTGCAGCACCTTGTCGCGGACCGGGTCGACCTCGCGCAGAAGCTCGTGCCGCGCCTCCTTGCCCCAGGTGACCAGTTGGGCGCGCGGCAGGCGGCGGGCGGCGCGGTCAATCGCCTTCCACGAAACCAGCCCGTCATGGCGCGCGGCAAGCAGCAGCACGGGCACATCGACCGCCTCGAGCAGACCGGGCGTATCGAGCACCAGCATCGAGGCATAGCCCCGCTCGACCCAGCGCCAGCTGCCCGGTCCCATGCCGAGTTCCGGCCGCGCCGTCTTCCAGTGGGTTTCGTCCTCATAGCGGGCCTCGTCATGCGTCAGCAGCATGCTGCGCGTCGCGACGCTCGCGCCCGGCTTTTCGCTGGTCTTCCATGCGGGCCGCCGGGGATCGCCGATTCGGCACATCGCCTCGGCCACCCGGTGCAGCAACCGATTCGGCCCCGGGGTCAGGAATCCGAGCATCGGTGCGCTCAGGACGACCGCAACAGGGTTAATCCGCTTTTCGGCGACCGCTCTCAAAACGAGATGCCCGCCCATCGAATGGCCCACGATCACATGCGGCGCGGGAGTAGATTTCACCCATTCTTCCCAGAATGCGCCAAGGTCATCCAGCCACACCGAATAGTCCTCGACATGGCCCGTCGTGGGGTGATCCGCCAGCCGTCCGGACCCGGCCTGTCCGCGCCAGTCCAGAGCGGTTACGCGCCAACCCTCGCCATACCAATAATCCAGTGATTCCAGATACTTTTCATAGAAATCACCGCGCCCTGGCAGAAAGAGCAGAGACCCGCGAAAGTGGCCTGCGGCCGCTTGGCCAGCCTGCCCCGGCCAGTCGATCCGGCGGATGAGGTGGCCGTCGCGTGCAACCCACATCGCCTCTCGTGCAGCCTCGGGAATCGCGCGGCGGTCAATGGCCTCACCCGTGCCGAAATCCATGAAGCGCCATCTCCACATGACGCAATTCCGCGCCAAGGTTTGGTTACCGTTTGGTAAGTGATTGTCCCGTATGCCCCATGACATGCAGGGGAACATCATCGTTTACGGACTGGTCGGGGCATTGGCAATCGCACTGCTGGTTGCTGCCTTCACCGATATCCGCCGCCGCCAGATCGACAACTGGCTGAACGCCGCCATTGCGCTCGGTGCGCCTGCCTACTGGTGGGCCGCAGGTCTTTCGTTGTGGCCGGACATCGCCTCGCAAGTGGGCGTTGCCATGCTGACCTTCGTCGCGCTGGCCGGGCTCTTCGCGCTCAAGCTGATGGGTGGCGGCGACGTCAAGCTGCTCAGTGCGCTGGCGCTCTGGCTCGCGCCGATGACCTTTCTCAAGCTCATCGTGATCATGTCGCTGCTCGGCGGCCTGCTCACGATCATCTTCGCCGGCTGGCACTACACGGTGACCCGCAGGCGCGATGCCAAGATCCCTTACGGCGTGGCGATTGCCCTGGCCGGATTGATCACTCTGGCCCCTGTCCTGGAGGCCGGCTGGCGCTCCGTTACAGGTGCATGAACGCAATATCACAAATTTTAACCAATTTGCCCGAGACATGCGGGCCGGACTTTAGAGGGCGGGACAAGTAGCCATGGACAAGAGGAAGCTGATGTTGCTGGTGGGGGCGCTGATCGTCGCGATCGGCACGGCCTTCGCGGCAAGGAGCCTTTTCGCCGGCGCATCGACGCCTACGGCAGAAGCTGCGGCCAAGGTGCCGATGGGCCCCAAGGTGCTCGTCGCCCAGCGCGCGCTGCCGGTCGGCACGATCATCACGGCTGATTCGCTCAACTTCCAGGCATGGCCCAAGGACATGGTCCAGGACGTCTACTTCGTCGAAGGCGAGGCGGACATGCAGAAGCTTCTGGGCACCGTGGTCCGCAATCCGGTTACGGCCGGTGAGCCGCTGACCAAGGGCAACCTCGTCGCTCCCGGCGACCGCGGCTTCCTTGCAGCAGCCCTCGGACCCGGCATGCGCGCCGTGACCATTCCGGTCTCCGCCCGCACCGGCGTTGCCGGCTTCGTCTTCCCGGGCGACCATATCGACCTCGTCCTGACGCAGACCGTCAAGGGTGGCGGCGAAGGCATGGCGCTCAAGGCGTCCGAGACGATCATGAAGAACCTGCGCGTTCTCGCCACCGACCAGTCCACCGAACAGGAAATGGTCGAAGGCAAGACCCGCGTCCGCACCTTCAGCACGGTCACGCTCGAAGTAACGCCCAAGATCGCTGAAAAGATCGCGGTGGCGCAGACCATCGGCACGATCAGCCTGTCGCTGCGCTCGCTTGCCGACAACTCGGCCGAGCTGGAGCAGGCGATTGCCGCAGGCGACGTCAAGATCCCGGCCGGCGTCAGCAAGAGCCAGGAGGAAGCCCTGCTGAAGCAGGCGATGAACCGTCCGATCGAAGGCAACAACGCGAGCTTCGTTACCGGTGGCGACGTCTCGCGCTTCCAGCGCCGGACCATGCCGGTTGCCGCTCCGGCCGGTGGCGCTCCTTCGATGGGTGCGCCTGTCCAGGCACCGCAGATGACCATGAACGGCACGCCCGCCCCCCGCGGTCCTGTCGTGCGGATAACCCGCGGCAAGGACACCGAAGCCGTATCGGTGGGAGCAAAGTGATGAACATCGAGCCGCGTCAGACTCCGCTTGCGAAGGGCAGCAACATGAAACGCCGTCTCTCCACCACGCTCATTTCGGCCGCGATGATCGCCGTGCCGATGGCCCTGGTCCCCGTCACCGGCGCGCTTCATGCCCAGAGCATGACCAGTCCCGCCCGCAACGTGACGATCTCGATCGGGCGCGGCGAACTGGTCACCGTTCCGGGCCGGATGGCCGACGTCTTCGTCGCCGACGACAAGGTTGCCGACGTCCAGGTCAAGTCGTCCAACCAGCTCTACGTCTTCGGCAAAGCCGGTGGTGAAACCACGATCTACGCCAGCAACGCCAAGGGCGACGTGGTGTGGTCGGCAAACGTCCGGGTCGGCAACAATCTCGACTCGATCGACCAGATGCTGCACCTCGCCATGCCCGAGGCGCGCGTCAACGTCTCGACCATGAACAACACGGTTCTGCTGACCGGCACCGTCGCCGCGCCTGAGGACGCTGCCGAGGCAGACCGCCTCGTCAAGGCCTTCGTCGGCGACAAGACCAACGTGATCAGCCGCCTCAAGATGGCAACGCCACTGCAGGTCAGCCTGCACGTGAAGTTTGCCGAGGTCAGCCGCTCGCTCGTTCGCCAGATCGGCGTCAACCTGACGACCATCGACGGCAGCGGCGGCATCAAGTTCGGCATCGGCCAGGGCCGCTCGATCGGTTCGACCTTCACGACCGACCGCAACCTGCCGTTCGGCGTGGGCACCTCGGCAACGAGCGGTTTCACGTTCGATCCGACCAAGATCACGGCAACGAACCCCACGGGTATCGTCGAACGGGCTGGCAGCTCGGTCACCGCGACGGCGGCGGGCACCACGATTGCGGGGATGGGCAAGCTTCTGGGCCTCGATCTTCTGGGCGCGCTCGATGCGGGCGAGACAATCGGCCTCGTGACCACCCTGTCGGAACCGAACCTCACCGCGATCTCGGGCGAAACCGCCGAGTTTCTGGCGGGCGGCGAATATCCGATCCCTGTTTCGCAGGGCCTCGGCACCACTTCGATCGAATACAAGAAGTACGGTGTCAGCCTCGCCTACACGCCGACAGTGCTCGCCAACGGCCGCATCTCGATCCGCGTGCGCCCGGAAGTCTCGGAGCTTTCGAGCACCGGCGCGCTCAAGCTCGACAGCATCGAAATTCCGGCGCTGACCGTGCGTCGCGCCGAGACGACTGTCGAACTGGGTTCGGGTCAGTCGTTCATGATCGCTGGCCTGCTCAGCAACGGCGCGCAGAACCAGCTGACCAAGATGCCGGGCGCGGGCGACATCCCGATCCTGGGATCGCTGTTCCGCTCGACCAATTACAAGAAGGGCGAGACCGAACTGGTCATCATCGTGACGCCCTATCTGGTGAACCCCGTCAACGCGAGCGACATCCGCCTGCCGACCGACGGCTTCCAGAGCCCGAACGACATCCAGCGGCTGCTTGGCCACATGGAACATGACGGTGTGACCGGGGGCGATCGCCCCAAGCCGACCGAGAAGGAAGGCACAACCCAGGCCGGACCCAAGATCGGCGCGCTCGATGCGCCCAAGGGGCCAGCCCAACCGCGCGACCGTCGCGGCGACCAGAAGGTCGCCAGTGCCGAGCCCGGCTTCAGCATCAAGTGAGAAAGGGACAAGCAATGCGCCACAGCCTCACCCGCAGCACGACCGGTGCGCTGGTCCTCGCCGCTGCCGTCGCCTTGTCGGCCTGTTCGACGACGCCGGAAAACCGCATGCTCAACTCGGTCCACCAGCCGGTGGTCGAGCGCAACCGCTACGTCCTTGATGTCGATACCCTGCCAGGCGGCGGGCTCTCGATCCAGGAACAGCGCCGCCTTGCCGGCTGGTTCGAAAGCCTTGGCCTCAAGTATGGCGACAAGATCTCGATCGACGATCCGCTGGGGTCCAAGGCCACGCTGGCTTCGATCGAAGCGGTCGCAGGTCGCTGGGGCATGTTCGTCGACGGCGCAGCGCCGATTACGGCGGGCTACGTCGCCTCTGGCGCAACGCGCGTCATCGTGACCCGCGCGACGGCTTCGGTTCCGGGATGCCCGGACTGGACGAACAAGTCGGACTTCTCGATGACCAATCGCACGACGTCGAACTTCGGCTGCGCGATCAACAGCAACCTGGCCGCCATGGTAGCCGACAAGGAGCACCTTGTGCAGGGCGCCACGGGCACGGGCGAAACCGTGGTCATGAGCGGCACGAAGGCGATCGACAGCTATCGCAATGCCAAGCCCACCGGCGAAGATGGCCTGAAGAGCGTCAATACATCGAGCGGCAGCGGCGGCGGAGGGAACTGAGACCATGAGCT
The DNA here is from genome assembly GCF_057180545.1 of Novosphingobium sp. HNCC26DJ243. Lineage (NCBI taxonomy): Bacteria > Pseudomonadati > Pseudomonadota > Alphaproteobacteria > Sphingomonadales > Sphingomonadaceae > Novosphingobium > Novosphingobium sp. HNCC26DJ243. Next base: position 985,554 of record NZ_JBXUGN010000001.1, read on the forward strand.
TAAAGAACGCAAATCGCGACGCCTTCGCCGCATTCATGTGCGACGAGACCGCACTCGACATGCTCCGCCCGGTCGTCGTCGACATGGGCTGGGCTCCCGAAAAGTGCCATCGCGGTGGCCTGCGCAACGCGATCCAGTCACTGTCGATCACCGCCAGCCCGAACATCCTCATGGTCGACCTGTCGGAAAGCGGCGATCCGCTGAACGACATCAACGCGCTGGCCGAAGTGTGCGAGCCCGGCACGGTCGTGATCGCGGTCGGTCAGGTCAACGACGTGCGCCTCTATCGCGACCTCGTGGCCTCGGGCATTCAGGATTACCTGCTCAAGCCGCTTAACGCGGGACAGATCCGCGATGCGCTGGTTCAGGCGCAGACGATCTTCACGGCACCCAAGAGCCATGATCCGATGGCGGCCAAGCGCCACGTGTCGACTGCGATTGTCGGTACGCGCGGCGGCGTCGGGGCATCGACGCTGGCGACTTCGCTCGCCTGGCTGTTCAGCACCGACCACAAGCTGCCGACGGCGCTGCTCGACCTCGACGTGCATTTCGGCACCGGCGCGCTGACGCTCGATCTCGAGCCCGGACGCGGCCTGACCGACGCGATCGACAACCCGAGCCGCATCGACGGGCTGTTCATCGAACGCGCGATGATCCGTGCGAACGACAATCTGGCGATCCTTTCGGCCGAAGCGCCGATCAGCTCGCCGCTGATGACCGATGGCAGCGCCTTCGTGCAACTGGAGGAGGAATTCCGCCAGGCGTTCGAGATGACCGTCATCGACATGCCGCGCAACATGCTGATCAACTTCCCGCACCTGCTGGGTGACGTGAACGTGGTGATCGTAGCCACCGAACTGACGCTGGCCGGCGCGCGTGACGCGATCCGCCTGCTGTCGTGGCTCAAGACCAACGCAAGCCATGCGCGGCCCATCATCGTCGCCAACAAGGTTCAGGCTGGGGCCAACGAGATCAGCAAGGCCGATTTCGAAGCCTCGATCGAGCGCAAGATCAACTTCATGATGCCCTACGACATCAAGGGTGCGTCGAACGCGGCCAAGCTCGGCCAGACCTTCGTCACGGCAAACCGTGCATCGAAGGGCGGCGGTATCCTGCGCGACATCGCCCATGCAATCATCGGTTCGGTGGGCGAAGACGGCACGGCCACCGCGGACACCGCCAGCGATGCACGCAAGGCTTCGCTGCTCGGCAAGTTCGATCTCAAGAAGATGCTTGCGCCCAAGGCGAAGGCAAACGCTGCGGCCTGATCGGCCGGGGTGACTGGTGAAGTGACAGGAAGGCAAGGCTGATGGCAAACTTGATCCAGCTTCTGGTAATGTCGGTAGGCCTGATGCTGGTCATGGTACTGGGCTATGCCGCGCTATCGGGGCCATCGGCTTCGAAGGAAGGCGGACGCCGGCTCCAGTCGGTGCGGTTCCGCCATTCCGAGAACGCCGTGGACAAGGTCGAGGCCCAGTATCGCAAGACGCTGGCCACGCGCAAACCACGCTCCACACGGATCGCGGGCTCGGGCTCTCGGCTCGAAGCGCTGGCGCTGCGCCTGCACCGTACCGGCAAGTCCTGGACGGTCGCGCAGTATTTCTACGTCAGTGGTGGTATTGCCCTGGCCATACTCGTGATCGTCTATATCAAGACGGGCGCGCCTGCGCTTGCACTGGGAGCAGGCATCCTCATCGGGGGCGGCCTGCCGCACTTCCTGGTCGGACGCGCGATCAACAAGCGCCTCGATGGCTTCACGGGCCGTCTGCCCGACGCGCTGGACCTGCTGGTGCGCGGGTTGCGCTCGGGCCTGCCGGTCACTGAAACGCTGGGCGTCGTGGCAAGCGAACTGCCGGGTCCTGTTGGCCAGGAATTCAAGATGGTGACCGATCGGATCAAGGTCGGCCGGACCATGGAAGAAGCCCTCCAGGATACGGCGGACCGCCTCAACCTGCCTGAATTCAACTTCTTCTGCATCACGCTGGCCATCCAGCGCGAGACTGGCGGCAACCTTGCCGAAACCCTGTCGAACCTCTCCGACGTGTTGCGCAAGCGCGCACAGATGAAGCTCAAGATCAAGGCGATGAGCTCGGAATCGAAGGCTTCGGCCTACATCGTGGGTTCACTGCCCTTCATCGTCTTCGGCCTGATCTACACCATCAACCCGGATTACCTCGGCAAGTTCTTCATCGACGATCGCCTCATCGTCGCGGGGCTTGGCGGGCTTACCTGGCTTGGCATCGGTGCCTTCATCATGGCCAAGATGGTCAGCTTCGAAATCTGAGCGAAAGGGACAGGCGACCATGATGAAAACCCCGCCCGGACCGACACTCCTCGGTTTCGACGTCTACCTCGTCGGCTCGATCCTCGTCGCGGTTGCAGCCTTTGCGGTGATGCTGGCGATCTACGCAGCGGTCACCGTGCGCGATCCGATGACCAAGCGCGTCAAGGCATTGAACGAACGGCGCGAACAGCTCAAAGCCGGCATCGTGACCGCCAGTGCGCGCAAGCGCACCAGCATCGTCCGTCGCAACCAGACCACCGACCAGATCCGCGGCTTCCTCGAATCTCTCAAGGTCCTGCAGGACAGCCAGCTGGCCGTCGTCCAGCAGAAGCTTGCGCAGGCTGGCATCCGCAAGAAGGAATGGGCGGTTGCGGTCATCCTCGGTCGCCTCGTCGGCCCGATCGTGCTGGGACTCGTCGGCGCAACCATCTTCTACTGGTCGAACTCCTTTCCCGACTGGAGCCCGTTCAAGCGCTTCATCGGCTTCGCGGTCTGCCTGATCGCGGGCTACAAGGGTCCGGACATCTTCGTGCAGAACATGATCGGCAAGCGCACCGGCGCCATCCGCAAGGGTCTGCCGGACGCGCTCGACCTTCTCGTCATCTGCGCCGAGGCCGGTCTTACCGTCGATGCCGCGTTCAACCGCGTGGCACGCGAACTGGGCCGGGCCTATCCCGAACTGGGCGACGAATTCGCACTCACCGCGATCGAACTGTCGTTCCTGACCGAGCGTCGCCAGGCTTTCGAGAACCTCGCCTATCGCGTCGACCTCGATTCGGTGAAGGGCGTGGTCACGACCATGGTCCAGACCGAGCGTTACGGTACGCCGCTGGCGTCTGCCCTGCGCGTGCTCTCGGCCGAATTCCGTAACGAGCGCATGATGCGCGCCGAAGAAAAGGCCGCGCGCCTACCGGCGATCATGACGATCCCGCTGATCCTGTTCATTCTGCCCGTGCTGTTCATCGTGATCCTCGGCCCGGCAGCCTGCTCGATCAGCGATACGCTGATCAACAAGAAGACCTGATCTCGGGCAATCGTCGCGCCGGAACCTCCCGGCGCGACGTCCCACGACCAGCAAAAGGCCCGGTGCGCCATCAAGCGCCCGGGCCGTTTTCTTGCCTGCCTCAAGGATCGCTGCGTCAGTCCTTGACCACGCTTTGCTCGATGGCACCGAAAATGCTCTTGCCCTTGTCGTCACGGACCTCGATCCGCACGACGTCCCCGCCCTTGAGGAACGATGTCACGGGCGATCCGGTTGCGATCGTCTCGACCATGCGTTGTTCGGCAATGCAGGCGTAGCCCCGCCCGCCGTCGGCCACTGACCGCCCCGGCGACCCATCGGGATCACGGTTCGATACTGTGCCTGATCCGATGATTGAACCAGCTCCAATCCTGCGCGTCCTTGCCAGATGCGCGATCAGCACGCCGAAATCGAAGGTGCATTCCTCGCCCGCTTCGATCCGCCCGAACGGCAGGCCATTGAGATCGATCATCAGCGTGCGCGAAAGCTTGCCGCCCGTCCAGGCGCTGCCGAGCGCATCGGGCGTCACGAAGACGGGCGAGAAGTGGCTGGCAGGCTTGGACTGCACGAAGCCGAAACCCTTGGCGAGTTCACCCGGAATGAGATTGCGCAGCGAGACGTCGTTCACGAGCCCGATCAGCCGGATATGCCGCAACGCGTCTTCAGGAGTGACGCCTTGCGGCACGTCGCCTGTAACCACCACGATCTCGGCCTCGAAATCGCAACCCCAGTCCTCGTCGACCAGGTGCAGCGGCTCGCGCCCGCCGCGCAGGTCGTCGCTTCCGCCCTGGTACATCAGGGGATCGGTCCAGAAACTTGCCGGAAGCTCGGCCCCGCGCGCCTTGCGCACCAGTTCGACGTGATTGACGTAGGCGCTGCCATCGACCCACTGATAGGCACGCGGAAGCGGCGCGGCCGCCTCCCGCTCGTGAAAGCGCCGGCGCGGGATAGCGCCATGCGCCAGCTCGATCGACAGTGCCTCGATCAGTGGGAAAAACCGATCCCATTCGTCGAGCAGGCCCTGCAGGGTCGGGACGATGTGATCGGCGTCGGCGTACCAGGCCAGATCGTCGGAAACGACAATCAGCCTGCCGTCCCGCCCTTGCGGGAGCGATGCGAGCTTCACTTTTCGTCTCCCTCGATCGCCCGTGCGGCCTTGAGCAGCTTGTCGAGAATTGCGCGCAGCTTGAGCTGCTCGCGCTCGGTGATGGCCGAGAATATCTTCTCGTAGATGTCGAACGCCTGCGGCCAGATCTTGCCGTGCAGGTCGCGCCCCGCAATGGTGAGTTCGAGGTGGTGCGACCGTCCATCAAGCTCGTTGGGACTGCGCTGCACCAGGCCGCGTTCCTCGAGCACCTTGCACGCCCGATTGACCGCCACCTTGTCCATCAGCGTTGCGCGAACAAGATCGCGCTGCGTCAGCGATCCGGCATCGCCGAGCACAGCCATGATCCGCCATTCAGGAATCTTGAGGCCGAATTCGCTGCGGTATTCGCCTGCGATAAGTCCGCTCACCGCGTTTGAGGTGATGGCCATCCGGTAGGGCATGAAGTCGGCGAGACGGGTCATTGTTCCAGGCATGATTTCGTATCACATGAAACCAGCGCGGTGTGCAAGAAGAAATAATATGTCACCACGCGGTGCGCTCGCCATTACTTCGTTTCACTGTGGTCCGCTACAGGAAACTTTCTTCTCCAAATAGTCGCTTTCCAAATTCGCAGAAAGTTTTGACAATTGTGAACGATCACGCATCGAAGGGGCGGTCATCATTGCCCCGTCCAATGCCCTGTCGATCGGGCTGGCTGGGCGCGTTGCCGGAAGAAGGCGCGCAAGGCGAACGATCGTGTCACGCGCGAGTGCGGTATTCGCCGCCATCACCCGCAGCACGTCGGCAACTTCGACATGCTCCCCTTCGCGCCACGAATCGTAATCGGTGACCATGCCGAGCAGCGCGTAGGGCAGTTGCGCTTCACGGGCGAGGCGTGCCTCGGGCATCGCGGTCATGCCGATCACGTCAGCGCCCCACTGGCGGTACATCCGGCTTTCCGCCCGGGTCGAGAACTGCGGCCCCTGCATCGCAAGGTAGCACCCGCCGCGATGCACCGTCGCTCCTGCCGCTGCTGCCGCTTCGGCGGCATGGCCCGACAGGCGTTCGCACACGGGATCCGCCATGGAAACGTGCGCCACCAGCCCCGGTTCGAAAAAGCTCTCGGAGCGGCCATGGGTGCGGTCGATGAACTGGTCCACTGCCACGAAGCTGCCCGGTGCCAGTTCCTCGCGCAGCGATCCGATGGCCGAGATTGCCAGAACATCGGTCACGCCGCAGCGCTTGAGCACATCGATGTTGGCCCGCGCGTTGATCGCATGGGGCGGCAAGCGATGGCCTTTGCCGTGGCGGGCCATGAACACGAACCGGACGTGGCCGATCCACCCGATCGTCACCGGGCCGGATGGTTCGCCGAATGGCGATGCCACCGCGATTTCCTGCGCTTCTTCAAGCCCCTCCAGATCATAGAGCCCCGATCCGCCAAGGATACCGATGCACCAGCCCGGTGCATCGCCCTCAGTGCGCAAGGATGCCGGCCATGATGAAATCGAGCGTGTGTTCGCGGTAGCTGTCGCGAAGCTCTTCGGTCAGCGTGTCCTGGTCGAAGCAGTGCTTGAGCACCAGACGCGCCGAAAAGAAGCGGTCGGCCGCGCCGGTCAGCGTGAAGTAGAAAAGTTGCGGGTTGATGGGCCGGAACACCCCCGCCTTCACGCCCTCACCGATGAAGCGGTGATAGGCGCGATTGAGCGGCAGCAGGTACTGCTCGGCGATGCGCTTGGCTTCCGTCTCGTCACTGTCGCGCACAAGGCGCATCAGTAGACGATTGAGATAGGGGTAGGCGTAGTAGGTATCGATGCACTTGGAGATGTGCTTGCGCAGCTTGGCCTCGGGCGACATCTCGTCCTTGGCAAGCAGGGCATCGACCGACTTGACGATCGTCTCCATGTCGCGATCAAGCAAGGCCTTGAGCAATCCCGCCTTGTTACCGAAGTAATACTTCACCAGCGCGGAATTGAGCCCTGAGCGCAAGCTGAGTTCGGACAGTGAGATGTCCACCACATCGCCCTCGCGCATGATGGTCGATGCCGTCTGCAGCAGCAGTTCACGCGCGCCCGGTGTCTCGAAGCTCTCGCTCTTCTCCATTTCCCCGCTCATTCCCAACCTGGTTCATCCCACCATGGATAAAACGACGGCATATCCGAAGAAACGCGTCCCGGGTAGCGGGGTACGCGCTTTTCGAGAAAACTGGCGATGCCCTCGGCCGCGTCGGCACCTCGCGACAGCGTGTAGATCGCGCGGCTGTCAACCCGGTGTGCCTGCATCGGATGATCCAGCGACGCATTGTGCCACAACATGGCCCGCGTCATCGCAACCGAGACGGCGCTGGTGTTGTCGGCGATTTCGCGCGCCAGTGCGATCGCAGTGGGCATGAGGTCTGCCGGCTCGTGCAACGAGCGCACAAGTCCGCCGCGCAAGGCTTCCTGAGCATCGAACACCCTCCCTGTCATGCACCATTCCAGCGCCTGGGGCATGCCCACAATACGCGGCAGAAACCAGCTCGATGCTGCTTCCGGCACGATTCCGCGCCGCGCAAACACGAAGCCGAAGCGCGCGGCGGTCGAGGCGATGCGAATGTCCATCGCCAGTTGCATGGTCGCGCCGATGCCCACGGCGGCGCCGTTGATCGCCCCGATGATCGGCTTGCTCGACTGGAACATGCGCAGCGTCAGCCGCCCGCCGCCATCGCGCACGCGTTCGTCTGAGAGGTCGGAAACGGTCTCGTTGGCTGAGAAGACATGGCCGCCATCTTCGGGCGTCAGGTCCGCGCCAGCGCAGAAGGCACGGTCTCCTGCCCCGGTCACGATCACGGCACGCACGTCATCGTCGGCATCGGTGCGATCGAACGCATCGATCATCTCGCGCATCATCGTGCGCGTATAGGCATTCATCTTTTCCGGGCGATGGAGCGTGAGCGTCGCAATTCCGTCGGCGATATCCAGCCTGATCTGCGTGTAGTCGGCCACGGCCACCTCTCCCGAAAAAGCTCCGGTGCGCCCCACGCAGGCGGGAACGCACCTCTCAACCCATCAGCGCGGCGCCATGCGGATCGCGCCGTCGAGGCGAACGTCCTCGCCGTTGAAGTAGCCCGTTTCGATCATGCACATAGCCAGATTGGCATATTCCTCGGGCATGCCGAGTCGCTTGGGGAACGGCACCGAAGCGGCAAGCGCCTGCTTCACGTTCTCCGGTGCGCCCTGCAGCAACGGGGTGTTGAATATCCCCGGCAGGATGGTGTTGACGCGGATGCCCTCGCTCATCAGGTCGCGCGCGATCGGCAGGGTCATGCCGACGACACCACCCTTCGAAGCAGAATAGGCGGCCTGACCCATCTGGCCGTCCTCGGCGGCTACCGAAGCGGTGTTCACGATCGCCCCGCGCTCACCAAACTCGTCGCACGGGTCGAGCGACATCATGCCCGCGGCGGACTTGGCGATGCAGCGGAACGTGCCGACGAGGTTGATCTGGATGATCCAATTGAATGCATCCATCGGGAAATGCTTGATCTCGCCGGTTTCCTTTGATCGGCTTGCGGTCTTGATCGCGTTGCCGGTGCCCGCGCAGTTGACGAGGATGCGCTCCTGTCCATGCGCGGCCCGGGCCTTGGCAAAGCCGGCGTCAACGCTCTCGTCGCTGGTCACGTTGACTTCGCAGAAAACGCCGCCGATCTCGGCCGCGACGGCCTCGCCCTTTTCCTTCTGCAGATCGAAAATGGCGACCTTCACGCCCTTGGCGGCGAGCGCACGGGCGGTTGCGGCACCAAGGCCGGAGGCTCCACCGGTCACGACGGCAGCTACGGAACTGTCGAGCTTCATATGTTCAGTCCTCTGTTGAATCGGGGTTCGATCAAAGCGCTTCGATGATCGTGACGTTGGCCACGCCGCCGCCCTCGCACATCGTCTGCAGGCCATACTTGCCGCCACGCGCGCGCAGCGCATGGACGAGCGTTGCCATGAGCTTGGTACCCGAAGCGCCGAGCGGATGGCCGAGCGCGATGGCTCCGCCGTTCACGTTCAGCTTTTCCGGATCGGCACCGGTATGCTTGAGCCATGCCATCGGCACCGACGCGAAAGCCTCGTTCACTTCGTAGAGGTCGATGTCGGCGATGGTCATGCCTGCGCGCTGCAGCGCACGATCGGTGGCGAACAGCGGCTCTTCCAGCATGATCACGGGATCGCCCGCGGTCACCGTAAGATTGTGGATGCGCGCCAGAGGCGTCAGCCCGTGGCCCTTGAGCGCTGCTTCCGAAACGACGAGCACCGCGCTTGATCCGTCGCAGATCTGGCTGGCGCTGGCGGCGGTCAGCAACCCTTCGGGGCTGAGCAGCTTCACACCGGCAATGCTGTCGAGCGTCGCGTCGAAGCGGATGCCCTCGTCCACCGTGTGCATTACGGGGCCGTCGGGCGTGTCGATCTCGATCCCGACAATTTCGTTGGCAAAGGCTTGCGAATTGGTCGCCGCAATTGCCTTCTCGTGGCTCGAAAGGGCAAAGCGATCGAGTTCGTCCTTGGTGAAGCCGTGCTTCCGGACGATCATCTCGGCGCCGACGAACTGCGAGAACATGATGCCGGGATACTTCTCCTCCAGCCCCGGCGATTTGTAGTGCCCGAGCCCCTCCTTCATGTGAAACGTGGCGTTGGAGCCCATCGGCACACGGCTCATGCTTTCGACGCCCGCGGCGATCACCACATCCTGTACGCCCGACATCACCGCCTGCGCCGCAAACTGGATCGCCTGTTGCGAGGAGCCGCACTGCCGGTCGATCGTCACCGCAGGTGTCGATTGCGGCAGCAGCTTCGAAGCCAGCACCGCGTTGCGGCCGACCTGCATAGCCTGCTGCCCGGCCTGCGTGACGCAGCCCATGATCACGTCATCGATCGCCGCCGGATCGATTCCGCTGCGCGCGACAATGGCATCGAGGCTGCGCGCGGCCAGATCGACGGGATGAACCCCGGCAAGCCTGCCGCCGCGGCGGCCACCTGCGGTACGCACCGCCTCGACGATATATGCTGTGCCCACGCGTTCGACTCCTCCAAATTTCCTTAATCGAACGATTAAGGGGCGTGGCGACGGCGGTCAAGCGCGGCGTTGCGACGCAAGCTTGCCCGATCCCGCAGCCAGCCGCATAGAGTGCCCGTGAGCAAGGAACTCGCCCTGATCGAAGCGTTGCGCGCTCTGGCCCCCCACCCGGCGGCGCGCGGCCTTGCCGACGATTGCGCCGTGCTGGATTTCGGGGGTGAGGCGCTGGTGCTGACCCATGACATGATGGTCGAGGGAATCCACTGGCTGCCGGGACAGGACATGGCCGATGTTGCGTGGAAGCTCGTCGCCACCAACCTCTCGGATCTTGCCGCCAAGGGGGCCGAACCTGTCGGGGTCCTGCTCGGCTTCACGCTCGGCGATGAGGATGCGCGCTTCGTGGAAGGCCTTGCCCAGGCGCTCAAGTCTTTCGGCGTGCCCTTGCTCGGCGGCGATACGGTAGGCGCCAACGGCCCGCGCAGTCTCGGTCTTACAGCGCTCGGCCGCGCCACGCACCGCCCGCCGCCTGCGCGCTCGGGCGCTCGTCCGGGCCACACGGTATGGCTCACAGGCCCGGTCGGCGCGGCAATGCTGGGCTACGAAGCGTTGCAAGACGGACGTTCCGACGATTCGCTAGCCTTCCGCCGTCCCACCCCGCGCCTTGCCGAGGGCCGCGCCCTCGCCCCGCTCGCAACCGCCATGATGGACGTGTCCGACGGTCTGCTGATCGACAGCGCCCGCATGGCCGAGGCCAGCGCCGTCACGCTTGCCATCGAAAGCGCCGCCGTCCCCTTCCCCGCAAATCTTCTGCCTGACAGGCGCAGTGACGCAATGCGCTGGGGCGACGATTATGAGCTTCTGTTCACGCTGCCCCAGAGCGTTAACACACCCGTAGCGGCCTTCCGGATCGGCGAGGTCATCGCGAGGTCCGACTCCCCCGTTCTCATCGACGGCCAGCCGCCCGAAGGCCGGCTCGGTTACACGCACGGTTAAAAACCCCTTGATCCAAGTCATGGAAGGGCTTGCGAGGCAGAAATAAAGCTATAGCCTCTCGCCCCGACCCGCGAACGACGGGGACGGGCCATTCGTGGCACCGTGAATAAAGGGGGATGCCAACGTGAACCTAGTCGCATTATCGATATTATTCGGGTTGCTGGCCATCGTTTATGGCTTCGTGACCAGCCGTCAGGTGCTGGGCGCATCTGCAGGCAATGCCAAGATGCAGGAAATCGCTGCCGCCATTCAGGAAGGCGCGCAAGCCTACCTGAAGCGCCAGTACACCGCGATTGCGGTGGTCGGCGTGGTCGTGGCCGTGATCATCGCCGCAACGCTCGGCACGATCTCGGCCACAGGCTTCGTGATCGGCGCCGTGCTTTCGGGTCTGGCTGGCTTCATCGGGATGAACATCTCGGTGCGCGCCAACGTCCGCACCGCAGCCGCTGCACAAAGCGGCCTGCAGGCAGGGCTGACGCTGGCGTTCCGCGCCGGTGCGATCACCGGCATGCTGGTCGCAGGCCTCGCCCTGCTCGCCATCGCGGTGTTCTACCATTACCTGACCGACATTGCCGGCTACACCGTGGGCGGCGATGACCGCACCGTGGTCGACGGCCTCGTCGCTCTCGCCTTCGGTGCCTCGCTCATCTCGATCTTCGCGCGTCTGGGCGGCGGCATCTTCACCAAGGCAGCCGACGTCGGCGCCGATCTCGTCGGCAAGGTCGAGGCTGGCATTCCCGAGGACGATCCGCGCAACCCGGCCGTCATCGCCGACAACGTGGGCGACAATGTGGGCGATTGCGCCGGCATGGCCGCCGACCTTTTCGAAACCTACGTCGTCACCGTCGGTGCCACGATGGTGCTCACCGCGCTGCTGCTCAAGGGTCTGGGCGATGCTCTCGGCGCCATGATGGCGCTTCCGCTCCTGATCGGCGGCGTATGCATCGTCACCTCGATCATCGGCACCTACTTCGTGAAACTCGGTTCCTCGAACAACATCATGGGCGCCATGTACAAGGGCTTCCTTGTCACTGCCGTCCTCTCGGTCGGTGCGATCTGGTGGGCCATTTCCTACGCTCTGGGCGACATGGAAGCGCCCATGTCGTACACGATCCTCGACAACACCGTGACGTTCACGGGCCGCGTGCTGTTCTACTGCTCGCTGCTCGGCCTGGTCATCACGGGCCTGATCATCTGGATCACCGAATACTACACCGGCACCAACTACCGCCCGGTCCGCTCGATCGCCAAGTCGTCGGAAACCGGGCACGGCACCAACGTGATCCAGGGCCTTGCCATCAGCCTTGAATCGACCGCGATGCCGACGCTCGTGATCTGCGCAGGCATCATCATCGCCTACCAGCTCGCAGGCCTGATCGGCATTGCCTATGGCGCTACCGCCATGCTGGCGCTGGCGGGCATGGTCGTTGCCCTCGACGCCTACGGTCCGGTTACCGACAATGCCGGCGGCATTGCCGAAATGGCCGGTCTCGACGATTCGGTCCGCGAAAAGACTGACGCGCTCGATGCCGTGGGCAATACCACCAAGGCCGTGACCAAGGGCTATGCAATCGGATCGGCGGGCCTTGCCGCGCTGGTCCTGTTTGCCGCCTATACCACCGACCTGCGTGAATTCTTCCCGAATCTCGCGGTCAGCTTCAGCCTTGAAAACCCCTATGTCATCGTCGGGCTCCTGGTCGGCGCGCTCCTGCCGTACCTGTTCGGTGCGATGGGCATGACCGCTGTGGGCCGCGCTGCGGGCGACGTGGTGCTCGACGTGCGCAACCAGTTCCGCGACAATCCGGGCATCATGGAGGGCACGTCCAAGCCCGACTATGCCCGCACGGTGGATCTCGTGACCAAGGCGGCGATCAAGGAAATGATCGTTCCGTCACTGCTGCCGGTGCTCGCACCGATCGTAGTGTACTTCGTGATCACCGCAGTTGCCGGTCAGGCCAACGGCTTTGCCGCACTGGGTGCGCTGCTGCTGGGCGTGATCGTCGGCGGTCTGTTCGTTGCCATCTCGATGACCTCGGGCGGCGGCGCATGGGATAATGCCAAGAAGTACATTGAAGACGGCAACCATGGCGGCAAGGGTTCCGAAGCCCACAAGGCCGCCGTCACGGGTGACACCGTGGGCGATCCCTACAAGGATACCGCCGGCCCCGCCGTCAACCCGATGATCAAGATCACCAACATCGTCGCGCTGCTTCTGCTCGCGGCGCTGGCGGCCCACGCAGCGGGATAAACCCCCGCCGAGGCAGGGTTACCTTGCAAGTGCGACACCCCGTCCGGAGCGATCCGGGCGGGGTTCGTCTTTCTGGACGAGAATTTCCCAACGTTAACCGAGTTTTCGCGCCTTTGCCCTAATCCCGCAGGCGGAGACCGACACGTTGAACGCCCCGCCCTTTACCCTGTCGCACGATGCGATGCCTGTCGTGCCAGCCGGCGCGATGCGAATGCGCGCCTTGCCCTGGCGTGAGGCGCAGGCACCCGCGTTTAGCGAAAGATGGCAGGCCCTCGCCTCCTCCGCATCGACACCCAACCCATTTCTCGAAGCGTGGTATCTGCTTCCGGCGCTCGAATCGTTCGATCCGAAGCACCGCGTCGACCTGTTCACAGTCGAACTTCATGGGGAACTCGTCGGACTTCTGCCTCTGGCGCAGGCCAGCCGCTATGGCCGCTGGCCGATCCCGCATCTTGCAGGCTGGCTTCACGCCAATGCCTTTCTCGGCGTGCCACTGGTGCGCGCGGGCTGCGAGGCTCTCTTCTGGGGGGCGTTGACCCAATGGTGCGACGCGAACCACGGCCGCGCGCTGTTCCTGCACCTCGCCTCGATGCCGCTCGAACAGCCCCTCACGCAGGCCCTGCTGGATATTTGCTCAAGAAGCGGGCGAAGCGCCGCTCTGGTCATGCGTGAACAGCGTGCCCTGCTCCACTCGCCGCTGCGGCCGGACAGCTATCTCGAGCGTGCCCTGACCGGCAAGAAGCGCAAGGAACTGCGCCGACAGCATGCACGCCTTGCCGAACAGGGTGATCTGCAGTTCGAACGCCGCACCGACACGCTCGGGATCGATGCCTGGATCGAAAAGTTCCTCGGGCTTGAACGCAGCGGGTGGAAGGGCAGCGCGGGCAGTGCCATGTCTTGTGCACCCGAAACCGAAACGCTCTTTACCACGGCGCTCGAAAGGGCCGCGGCGCTCGGCAAGCTCGAGCGCCTTGCCCTGACGCTCGATGGCCGGCCGATCGCGATGCTGGCGAACTTCCTCTGCCCGCCGGGAAGCTTTTCCTACAAGACCGCGTTCGACGAGCGTTACGCGCGCTATTCGCCCGGCGTGCTTCTCCAGCGCGAAAACCTTGACCTGCTGCTGCGCGACGACATCGCCTGGTGCGACAGTTGCGCCGCGCCCGACCATCCGATGATCGACAGCCTGTGGTCCGAACGCCGCCCAATCGGTCGCATCTCGATTGCCATAGGCGGGCGCATCCGCCGCGCCGCGTTCAATCTGCTTCTCGCGCTCGAACTGGGACGCAATCCGACAGGGCTGGACCGATGACCGACCAGATTGCCAACTTTTCCGATGCCGCACCGATCGACGCCTTCGACGAAGGCGCGCGCAACGCATTTGCCGCGTCCTATCCCGAGACACCGCACAAGCTTGCCCATCGCCTGCGCGACCACCCTCTGATGCAACTCGATGCCCTGGCCGAGATGGCGCAGGCGCTGCCCGACGCCAGCGTCGAATACAACCGCGCCGACCTGCCGCTCGGCCTCAACGGTGAGAAAGCCCCGGCCAACGGTATCGGCATTGGCGACACGATCCGCAACATTGCAACGACCGGTAGCTGGGCCGCGCTCAAGAACATCGAACAGGTCCCGGCCTATGCCGATCTGCTCATGGCCCTGCTCGAGGAACTGCGCCCCACGATCGAGGCGAAGACGGGCGCGCTGCTCAAACCGCAGGGTTTCGTCTTCGTGACCAGTCCGGGTGGCGTCACGCCCTATCACTTCGATCCGGAGCACAACATCCTGCTCCAGCTGATGGGATCGAAGGTCATGACCATGTTCCCGGCAGGAGACGCGCGCTTCGCCCCGGACGAGACGCATGAAACCTATCACACCGGCGGCGGGCGCGAACTCTACTGGCGCGACGAACTCGCAGCCGGTGGGACGCAATGGGCGCTCCATCCCGGAGAGGCGCTGTTCGTGCCGGTGATGTCGCCACACTTCGTCAACAATGGCCCTGCCCCCTCGGTTTCGCTTTCGATCACATGGCGCTCCGAATGGAGCTTTGCCGAAGCCGACGCGCGCGCCTTCAATGGCCTGCTGCGCAAGGCCGGTTTTGTTCCCAGGCAACCGGGCCGCTGGCCCGCCACGAACCGGACCAAGGCCCTTGCGTGGCGGCTGATCCGGCGCCTGCGCGGAACGGTGTGACGGACATTGCGTTGACGTAAACGGCAACCTCGTTCATCAGGAACGCATGACTGCCGATCAGGACCCCACGCCACAGGAACTCGTTTCACGCCTGCTCGACCTGCTGGACGTCGCCGACCATGGTGGCGACAGTTTCGAAGGCCGACGCAAGATCGGCGGCATCGGACGCGTTTTTGGCGGCCAGGTGATCGGTCAAGCTCTGGCGAGCGCCGAACGTACGGTAGGCGATGACCGCCCCGTCCATTCGCTACACGCCTATTTTCTGCGCGGCGGCAGCGAGGATCACGTGATCGACTTCAAGGTCGAACGCGACCTCGACGGCGGCAGCTTCTCCAACCGTCGCGTGGTCGCAAGCCAGCTCGGCAAGCCGATCCTCAACATGGTCGCCTCGTTCCACAAGCGCGAGGACGGCGTGCATCATGCCGACGCAATGCCCGAGGTCGCCGGACCGGACGGTCTGCCAAGCGAAAGCGAACTGCGCCGCACGTTTGCCGAGAAGATGTCCGACCGCCAGCGCGCGCTGATGCTCCAGCCCCGCCCGATCGAACTGAGACCGCTCGAACCGCGTCACTGGATGGGCGGCGGGCCACAGCCTGCTCGCGCGCACACCTGGTTTCGCTCGGTCGCAGCGCTTCCTGACGAGCCACGCATCCATCGCGCCGTCCTTGCCTATGCGAGCGACATGACTCTGCTCGGCACATCGACGCTGCCGCACGATCTCAGCTGGGCCAAGGGCAACATGATGGGGGCCAGTCTCGACCATGCCATCTGGTTCCACGACGATTTCCGCGCCGACGATTGGCTGCTTTACGCCTGCGACAGCCCTTGGGCCGGACGCGCGCGCGGTTTCAATCGCGGTCGGATCTATGCGCAGGACGGCAGGCTGGTGGCGAGCGTCGCGCAGGAAGGCCTGATTCGGTCGATTTTGCCCCGCCAGAACAATGGCGGCTGATCAGGGTTTCGGGCAGGTCTCACCGTCAATGCGCGGCTGGGCCACCATCGCGAAGACGACCTTGCCAAGCGCCGATGCGTTGACATTGGTCGAAAGGTCGCGCGCAACACGCTCGAACCGCTGGCAGTTGGCCGGATCCGTCGCCCCGCCGCCATAGCGATTGCCAAGCTTTGTCGAATAGGCGTCGAACGCGCGGGGCTCGCCGGAAAAGAATGCCCGCAGACGCCGGTCGGCCGCCGCGAAGATCGTACGATGAGCGGTCAACATCGCCTCATAGCCCGACGATATGTCGACTCCGACGGCCTTGCAGCGCAGGCTTACCGCCATCATCATCGTTCCGAATTCGTTTAGACGGGCAGCGGTCAGGGTTTCGGCATCAAGGCAACCGCGCGCCTGGACCGGTCCCGACATAATCAGCCCTGCGATTACGGCAAAGGCAGCAAGGCTTCTCACTTGGCCGCAACTTGCGCGCAGGGCACCAGCGGTACCGCCATCAGGGCATCGAACTGACGCACCAATGCCGACTGACGACTATATGTCAGCGCCGCGACCTGTTGCTGGTAGGCGCTGGCTTCGGCGGCTATGGCGTTCATCGGCTGCGGGTCGCGCGATAGCTGGAAGCTGTCGTATACCTTCTGCAGGTTTTCCATGAAGGCCACTGCTGCGGAATTGTTGGCACGGGCCAGATCGAGCACCGGCTTGTAGCGCGTTTCATAAAAGACGTTGCGCTGCTCTGCCGAACAGAACGACACGGGAAGCCCAAGCTCGGGCACTTCGGCCATTGCCGGTCTTGCCGGCAGCGCGAACCCCTGCGACGCCGCCACCTGCAACGTCCCGGCCCCCACTTCCTGCGAGCGTGCAAGTTCTGCCAGAAGCGCTGTATCCGCAGCGGCTTGCGCCACCGTGGCTGCAGGCGCTGGCCGTGATGCCACGGCCACGACCGGCGCGACGGCGACGGCAACGGGGGCAATGCGCTTCGTTACGGGGGCAGGCAGGGGCGCTGGCTCGGGTTGCGGCACTGATACAGGTGCGGCAAGCGCTGCGGCGGGCGACGGTGCCAGAGCTGGCGCCGGAGGAGCGGCCATTGCGACAGCCGGCTGCATCGTCGCTACAGGCTGGGGCTGGGGCTGGACCGTCAGTGTCTGAAGCGGCGGCGACTTGCGCAAGTTGGCAAGCTTGGCCCGTGCCAGGGGACTGAAGGTCCCGGTCGGATATTGTTGCAGGTAGGCTTCGTAAATCGCCGGGTCATCGCTCCCGGCCACCGACTGCCAGAACGCCAGTTCGAACTGCGACCCGACGCCATTGCCGACTTCGGCAGCCGCCGGAACCGCGTTGCTCCAGGCGAGCGACGCGGCAGCGACCATGATCAACCCGCGCGAGCGGTTTGCAAAGCGTCCCAACTGAAGTCCCCTACTTTCGCGAATCTACGCGAAAACCCTTATCCCGCTTAACAGGAAGCACCGGGTGTCCTCAAATTTCCACCACCAAGAATGGTTACCGGGACAGAAGGCACGTGAGGGAGGCAGTCGTTTCAGTTCAAAAGGGCGAGAACTCGTGACTCGTGCTCTCGCCAATCGACACCCTGCGCCTCGAGCCAGTGGTCATCGTAATAGGTCTGGGCATAACGCAGGCCGGAGTCGCACAGGATCGTCACGATCGATCCGCCCTGCCCCGCCACCGCCATCTCCTGGGCCAGTTCAAGGCAGGCATGGATATTGGTTCCGGTCGAGCCGCCAACCGGGCGCCCGATCCGTGCCGCGATCGCGCGCATCGCACCGATCGATGCAGCATCGGGAACGGCGATCATGCGGTCGATCACGTCCGGCAGGAACGAAGGCTCGACACGCGGACGGCCGATACCCTCGATCAGGCAGCATGCGTTCGCAGGTGGTGCGGTCACGCTCCGGTCCTCATGGTGGCGATGGAACACCGAGCCTTCCGGGTCGGCCACGCAGAGCCGCGTCGGATGACGGCCATAGCGGATGAAGCGCCCGAGCGTGGCAGACGTGCCTCCGGTCCCGGCACCGCAGACGAGCCACGCCGGCACAGGATGATCTTCGCGCCCCATCTGCTGGAAGATCGATTGCGCGATGTTGTTGTTACCGCGCCAGTCGGTTGCCCGTTCGGCGTAAGTGAACTGGTCGAGGAACAGCCCGCCCGCCTCCGCCGCCAGCCGCTCGGCCGCAACATACATCTCGGCGGCGCTGTCCACCATGTGCACGTCCCCGCCGTGAAAACGGATGGCATCGATCTTGGGCTGCGATGTGCTGCGTGGGATCACCGCCACGAATTTCAATCCGATGAGCCGCGCGAAATAGGCTTCCGAGACTGCGGTCGAACCGCTCGTTGCATCCACCAGCAGCGTGTCCGGCCCGATCCGGTTGTTGCACAGGCCATAGAGGATCAGCGATCGCGCCAGCCGGTGCTTGAGGCTTCCGGTGGGATGAACGCTCTCGTCCTTGAGATAGAGCGTGATGCCGGGGAACTTCGGCAGCTCCACCCGGATCAGGTGCGTGTCGGCCGAACGGTTAAAGTCCGCCTCGATCCGCCGCACCGCCTCGTCGGTCCACGCGCGCCGCTGGTCGTCCATCATGCCTCTCCTAACCGGAGGGATGATAGAAGTCGTAGACGGTTTGCGCCACTGTTGCACTCACCCCCGGCGCGCGCTGCAGATCCTCGAGGCTCGCGGCACGCACCTTTCCCGCCGTGCCGAAGTGCAGCAGCAGCGCCCGCTTGCGCGCAGGGCCAATGCCTGAAATCTCGTCGAGCGGGCTCGCGGTAATCGCGCGGCTGCGCTTGGCCCGGTGCGCGCCGATGGCGAAGCGGTGCACTTCGTCGCGCATGTTCTGCAGGTGGAACAGCACCGGCGAATTCACGGGAAGCATCTTCTCGCGCCCGTCGGGGAAGTGAAACACCTCGCGCCCCTCGCGCCCGTGATGCGGCCCCTTGGCGATGGCGACCAGTGCCACATCCTCGATCCCGAGTTCGCCCAGCGCCTCCTTGACTGCCGACATCTGCCCCTTCCCACCGTCGATCAGGACGAGGTCGGGCCAGTTGCCGCTCTCACGATCGGGATCATCCTCCTGCGCGCGCCCGAACCGGCGCGTCATCACCTCGCGCATCATCCCGAAATCGTCGTTGGTCTGTGCGGTCTTGATGTTCCACTTGCGGTACTGCGCCTTAACAAAGCCTTCGGGGCCCGACACGATCATGGCGCCCAGTGCATTTGTGCCCTGGATGTGGCTGTTGTCGTAAACCTCGATCCGCTGCGGCACGTCCGGCAGTTCGAGGAACTCGGCGAGTTCGCGCATGACCTTGGCCTTGGTGCCGCTTTCGGCCATGCGCCGCTCGAGCGCCTCGACCGCGTTGCGCTGCGCCTGTTCCATCAGCCGTCGCCGGTCGCCACGCTGGGGAACCGAAATCTCGACCTTGCCACCCGCTGCTTCGCACAGCGCCTCGGAGAGCAGTTCGGCCTCGGCCAGTGCGCGGTCGACGAGAATGAGCCGCGCCGGCGGCACTTCCTCGTAGAACTGCGCAAGGAAGCTGGTCATAACCTCTTCCTCGGCCAGACCTTCGGTATGCGTCGGGAAGAACGCGCGATGGCCCCAGTTCTGCCCGCCGCGAATGAAGAAGGCCTGCACCGCCACCTGCCCGCCCTTGCACGCCATGGCAAAGACATCGGCATTGCCGACGCCATCGGCATTGATCGCCTGGCTGCCCTGGATGAACGTGGCCGCCCGCAACCGGTCGCGCATCATCGCCGCGCGTTCGAAGTCGAGATTTTCGGCCGCCGCCTGCATCTGCGTCTCGATCTCGCGCTGCACCGCGCTCGACTTTCCGCCGAGGAAATCCTTCGCCTGCCGCACCAGTTCGCCGTAGTCTTCCTGGCTGATCCGGTCGACGCATGGGGCCGAGCACCGCTTGATCTGGTACAGCAGACAAGGCCGGTCGCGCCGCGCCATGAAGCCATCATTGCAGCTGCGCAGCAGGAACAGCTTCTGCAGCGCATTGATGGTGGTGTTGACGCTGCCGGCGCTGGCAAAGGGCCCGTAATAATTGCCCTTGGCCTTGCGCGCGCCGCGATGTTTCTGGATGCGCGGGAACGCGTGATCGGCGCGCAGCAGGATGAACGGAAACGACTTATCGTCGCGCAGCAGGACGTTGTAGGGCGGGCGAAAGCGCTTGATCAGCTGCGCTTCGAGCAGCAGCGCCTCGGCTTCGGAATTGGTCGTGACGATCGTCATCGACCGTGTCTGGCTGACCATGCGCCGCAACCGGTTGGTCAGCCGGTCGACTTGCGTATAATTTGCCACCCGGTTCTTGAGCGCCCGTGCCTTTCCCACGTAGAGCACGTCGCCCCGCGCATCGAGCATGCGATAGACGCCCGGCTTGGGCTTGAGCGTCTGCACCGTCTCGCGGATAGCCGCCACGCCCTTCTCGATGTCGGGCTGGTCCGACCCGCGCACGGTGACCGACGCGCGATCCTCGTGGAAGCGCTCGGTATCGCGATCGGGGGGAGAGTCGGGCTTGCGGGCCATGGCGTGACCAGCAGATAGTGCCTGCGGTCCGCCGTGCAATGGCCACGCGGCGCATTTCCCCAGACCTTCCCCGCACCCGAACCCTCATCCTCGCCCCATCCGTATTCTCCCGGGGTATCCGTTTCGGCGGCATTAGCCCGACATGAGGCACTATTCGTGAATGACCGGGAAACCATTTGCCCCCACCGCTCTGCCGACCGGGATCGTCCGCCCCGGGCGCCGCGCCGATGCCCGCGTACGGCTGCACATTCCCGCCCGCCTGATCCTGCTGACCGGCGTCGAACAATGCATGCTCGAAGACCTTTCGGTCACCGGAGCCGCGCTCATTCCGCAGGAAGCGCTGCCGCCGGTCGGCGCTTCAGGCATCCTCCAGTGCGAAGGACTCGAGGTCTTCGGCATGATCCGCTGGGCGCGTTATGGCCGCTGCGGACTGATGTTCGAGGAACGCCTGCCAATGGCAAACGTCATCGCCATGCGTCACCTTGCCGACGCCTTCGAAGAGAACGAACGCGAACGCTTCCGCCAAAGCGCAAAAGCCTGGGTGCAGAGCGGCGCCCGGCACCTTTAAGCCGCATCAGAACTGCTTGCGGAACTCGATCTCGAACACCCGCCCTCGCGGATCGAGATAGCCCGGCTGATAGCGCAGCGGCACTGCGCCGCTGTCGTCAGTCACGCGCTGCTGCGCATCGAAGACATTGTCCACCGAGAACGACAGCCGCGATCCCTTGAGGAAGGGCACAGCCTCGACCAGCTTCGGCTTGCGCCCGAGATCGGCAAAAAGGCGCAAGTTGAAAGTGGCGATCGGCGCGAAACGCAGCGAAGTCGATCCAGGCGCGCCGCTGGCATCGATCCGCGAACCGCCTGTATAGCTGCCGCTCGCGCGCAAGCCGAACCCGCGATAGAATCCGCCGCCCTCCATCTCGAGAGAGTGGCGCGCAACGCCGCTGCTGATCGCATCGCCTTCCAACAGGTTCAGCACCGTTCCGCCCGGCGCGATCTGCACCGATTGCTGGAAGCGCACAGTATGGAAGAGCGAGAGATTCCAGCGCCCGCGCCCGTCCGAATTGAAGCCGCCCGGCCCACCTCGGCCGCCCCCACCTCCACCGGCGCCACCACCGGCGCCCATGCGGGGACCGCGATCACCGCGCGGCGGTCCACCCGCACCAGCCGGGGGCCCGCCCGCGCCGCGCAGGCCTGCCATCGGGCCGCGCTGCATATTGGGGTCAGGCTTTCCGAAGTTGCCCGAAAGGTTGAGCCCGTAGCGCAGGCGCGAACCCTTTTCCTCGGCAAAGGTCACCGCGCTCTGGTCAACCGAGACGATCCGCCCGCTGGCATCGCGCACCACGCGCCCCGGAAACGCGGCCTCGACTTCGGGCGTCAGCAGCGGAAACCCGTTCGACGTGTTGGTCGACCGATTGCGGTAGTATTCGGCGATGAAGGCGGAGTTCTTCAGGAACGGCAGCGTCCAGTTCAGGCCAAACTTCCAGTCGCGCTGGCGCTCCTTGACCAAGTTGGGATTGCCACCGCCGATCACGGTCGCCAGCACCGTCTCGCCCCGCGTGAAATCGAAAAGTGTGACGTTTTGCGTCACGATAGTCGGCCCACCGAGCTGGTTCAGCGTGGGCGCCGCATCAGCGGCCACATAGGTCGCCTGCAACGTGAGCTTCTCGGTAGGCGCAAAGGTCAGGCCGCCGCCCCAGTTATAGAGCGTCCCGAAGTCTGACAGGCGATGAACCTCGGCATTGGCGTTGAGCGAGATGTCGCCCACCCCTGCGCCGAAGCCTTCCTTGCGGCTGGTGATCGGCAGGTCGAGGCTGAACCCTGCCTGCGCATCGCCGCGCTTGAGATTGACGGTTCCCGCAGCCGTGCGCGTATCGCTGCTTTCGATGCCGGAATAATCGAATCCGGCCTTCACCGTCAGCCCGACCTCGCCACCCGGCAGACGCAGCGGTCTGCCACTGATCGTCGCCAGGCTGGAGAGCGAATCCGTCTTTGACAAGGCCCTATCCGCAGCCGTTCCGGAGATGGCAGAGGCTGGCAGGGTTCCGCTTGCGGAAATCGTCCCTGCATCCACCAGCGCCTGCAGGCCGGAAAGGTCCGCACGATTGTCGATCGTGCTGCGCGTCTCGACATGACCGCCATCGGCGGTGACGGCCAGAAACCAGTCACCCAAAGGCTTGTTCAGAGCCGCGCCCGCCTGAAGCGTGGTCGTCCGGCGACGCGTGGTGATGGGTTGGGGATCGAGCGTGGTGCGCGTGTATGCGTTCCCTGCAGCATCGCTCAGGGTTACGGTGTTGAGACCATTGAGCGTACGGGAATCATCGCGCTGCACCAGTACGTTGGCGCTCAGCCCGGCACCGCCGCCAAGCGCGCGCGCCAGCGTGGCATTGAGCTGGGCGGACTTGGCATCGCCGATCAGCGTGCGATAATCGGCCGCCGCCGGATCGTCCGCCACGCGCGTTCCTGCAAGCGACTGGACAATCCCGCGCTCGCCCTCGGTGAGCGGACTGGTATCGGTCAGCTTGCCCGTCACATTGATGCGGTTGCCATTGTCGATCCGCGCCAGCGTGAATTCCTGCTCCCATTCCGAAAACCCGCCGCCACTTGGCAGGCGCAGTTCGCTGTCCGAGCCGAAACTGCTGAAATTGTCCTTCAGGATGAAGTTCACAACGCGCTGATCGGGACGATAGCCGTACTTGAGCGCCACTTCCTCGGGCAGTACCTCGACGCGGCGGATCGCCTCGGGCGGAAGCCCGCGCATTTCGCGGAAGCCCGAAATGCGCATGCCGTTGAGCAGCACGATCGGCGCGCCGTCGCCCCGCCCTCGCCCCGATGATGTCTGGGGAGACAGCGCGCTCAACAGATCCTGGATCGATCCGGCACCGTACGAGGCGATCGCCTCTTCATCGAGCACCGCGATCGGGGCCTGCGTCGTATCGACCTGCCCCTTGATCCTTGTCGCGATCACAAGGATCTGGCCCGGTTCGGCAAAGATCGGGTCCTCGTCCTCGCTGGCGGGCACATCCTGCGTGGCATCGTCGGTGCCGGTGGTCACGTCCTGCGCCATCGCCGGGTTGAGGGCCGCGAGGCAGAAGGAAATCGCGCCAAGTGAGGCGACAATCGGGAATTTCACTATGCAAACCCTTGATAGGCGGCGCGCCGCCGGCCGTATGGCCCGATCAACGCAATGCTCTGTAAACGCAAAGGGTGGCCATGCGGTCCCATGCGGGCAATGCTCATATCGTATCATTTTGTCGCATTGCAGCATGCTGAATGCCTGCATATGCCCCGAATCCGCCCCCTCTTCCCTTTTTGGGTTTTCGCGGCTATGGGCGCGTCGCGCGGGCCCGTAAGCGGTGCTTCGCGCGCAAACGCAAAGACCAGCAAGAAGGCTTCCGACCCCGCCGATGGCGAAAGAAGAACTCCTCGAGATGCGCGGGATGGTGGTGGAACTCCTGCCCAACGCAATGTTCCGCGTGCGCCTCGAAAACGACCATGAGATCCTCGGCCACACCGCCGGCAAGATGCGCAAGAACCGCATCCGCGTGCTGGTTGGCGACGAAGTCCTGGTCGAACTGACGCCCTACGACCTGACAAAGGGGCGTATCACCTATCGCTTCATGCCCGGTCGCGGCGGCCCCGGCCCGTCCTGATGGGGTCAGGCTCCCTTCCGGATTCAGCCTCAACTCCGTCCGCCCCCACGCCCGAACTGGTATTGGCCTCGGCCAGCCCGAGGCGGCTTGAACTGCTCGGCCGCCTTGGCATCGCGCCTGTCCGCATTGTCGCAACCGACATCGACGAAAACCCGTTGAAGGGTGAGCGCGCACGGGATCACGCCGTCCGACTCGCAGCCGAAAAGGCGCGCGCCGCAGCAGTCCTCGCCCCCGGCACCGTCATTCTTGCGGGCGACACGGTCGTCGGCACGGGTGCTCGCATCCTGCCCAAGGCTGAAGACGAAGCCACCGCGCGCCTCTGCCTGTCGCTGCTTTCGGGCCGCCGCCACCGCGTCTACTCCGCAGTCGCGGTCATCACGCCTGACGGTCGGTTGCGCGAAGCATGCTCGGAAACCATCCTGCGCTTCAAACGCCTTTCCAGCGAGGAAGTTGACGCCTACATCTCGGGCGGCGAGTGGCACGGCAAGGCTGGCGGCTACGCCATCCAGGGCAGTGCCGAAGGCTTCTGCAACTGGCTTTCCGGCAGTCATTCAGGAGTCATCGGCTTGCCCTTGTTCGAAACGCGCCGCCTCCTGATCGCGGCGGGCCTCGATGTCCGCTGAGTGGCTTTATGAAGCCGGTATCGGCGAGGAACGGGCAATCCTCGTTTCGCGCGGCCAGATCCTTTCCGCCCGCATCGAATGGGGCGCGGCGGTTCGCCCCGGACTGATCACCCCGGCTCGTCTCGTCAAACGCCATCATGATGCAAAGCGTGGCACGGTCCGCCTCGAAGATGGCACCGAAGCCCTGATCGACCAGCTTCCGCGCGACGCTACCGAAGGCGTCACGCTCACCGTCCGCATCACCCGCGCTGCCATCGCCGAACGCGGCCGCACCAAGCTCCCCGTCGCCCGGCCTGCCCCTGGCGAAGCGCCCCGCCCCGCGCCATCCTTGCGCGAAGAGATCGAAGCCACCGGCGCCCGCCTGCGCGCCCTGCCCGTCACCAGCAACGAATTCGCGCAGCACGGATGGGATGAACTCGTCGAACACGCGCTGACCGGCGAAATTCCCTTTCCCGGCGGCTCGATCATCGTCAGCCCCACGCCCGCGATGACGCTGATCGACATCGACGGCGCGCTGCCGCCGCTCAAGCTTTCGCTCGCCGCCGTGCCGGTCATTGCGGATGCGCTGCACCGGCTCGATATCGGCGGCTCGATCGGCATCGATTTCCCGTCGCTGGCCGACAAGAAGGACCGCCAGCACGTCGACAAGGCGCTGGCGGACGCGCTGATCGACTGGACGGGCGAGCGCACCGCGATGAACGGCTTCGGTTTCGTCCATCTCGTCGCGCGGCTCGAACGCGCGTCGCTCGTCGCGCGCTTCGCCCGGCACCGCGCCGCCGCCGCCGCGCGGATCCTGCTGCGTGAGGCCGAGCGCGTGGCCGAACCCGGCGTGCTCCTGCTCACCGGCCATCCGCAGGTGCTCGACGCGCTCGCGCCCGAATGGGAAGCCGAACTCGCGCGCCGCACCGGCCGGACGGTTCGCCGCAAGCCCGATCCGGCGCTTGCCCTTTCCGGCGGATTCGCGCAGGCGATTGCCGCATGACGACAGATGCCACCCGCCCCGTCCGGCGCTGCCCGATCTGCGGCAAGCCGCGTTCCGAAGCGCATACGCCCTTCTGCTCGACCCGCTGCCGCGACCGCGATCTGGTGAAATGGCTGGACGAAGGCTACGCCCTTCCTGGCCGCCCCGTGGAAGTCGATCCCGAGGATTGAGGCCCCCGCATTTCGACGGCAAATTTCCTGCAATGGGGGCTTGCCAACCTCTCCCCGCTTCGCCATAGGCGCGCTTCCAATCGAAGCGGTCCCTTTTTCAAGCGGTCCGTCATGCGATGCCCGGGTAGCTCAGTTGGTAGAGCAGCGGATTGAAAATCCGCGTGTCGGCGGTTCGAATCCGTCCCCGGGCACCATTGGCCTGTTCGCCAAACCCCGCCAAAGCTTGAAAAACCCCGGAAATCTGCCACTTTTAGCGTCGGCTTTACCGCTGATGTTTGCCTTTGTTCGAGCGCAGCCGGGGGATTTTGGGGGCCATCTTGGGGGCCAATTCGAATTGCTCGAAAGGCGTGGGCCCCCAAATGGCACTGACAGACACCACAATCCGCAATGCAAGCCCCTAGCGAAGCCCTACAAGCTGACCGACGAAAAGCGCCTGTTCCTGCTGGTCCAGCCATCGGGCGGCTAACCCTGCAGTGTAAGGCCAAATCTTCCGCCGCGATCTCAAGCCGGAAATGCTGCTGGAAGTCGAGAGAGCATTGCGAGGGTATTTTGCTCAGGCAAACGAGGAGCATTCGGCAGCTGTGATACGAGACCAAGCGAACATTATTTTTTCAGAGCTAATGCGCCAATAGCTTCGAAACTTGGGCACGTGCATTGCGACTGCAAGGGTCCGCTCAAGCATAGTGCCGTTGAAAATATCACGCACTTCGCCAGCGCTGCGAGACAAGGAAAGATGCGGCCCGGCGCTTTCGCAAAAAACTCGGACGAAGCGAGGTAGTGGCTGAACAGTATTCAAATCTTTTTCGAACTGCTGTCGGCTTTCGACCAGACCCAGTCTTTTGTCGCATGGTCGAGTTACAGCCAGTTTTGCCGTAAGAAGCCGCTTGATAGCCGCCGATTGGTCGGATTAGCCAACGCACGGTTTCAAGTGGAATGTGGGTTTTAGTGTTCGATGGGGAAGGGATGATTGTTATAGCGTTTCCGGGCAAGGCTAGCACCTTGCTCTGGCGCCACGAACAACGACGATCTAATGCACCCCACCTTCTTACTCCAAAATTGGGCCTAATTCATGGATCCGATGGCAAGCCGACTGCGGATTCTGGAGCGATTGCGGCGACAGGAGATGTCGCGCACGGAATTGGCACAGACGATCGGTCTGGGGCAGGCGACGGTGTCGGGTATCGTGAAAGAACTCGTCGCTTACGGCTTGTTGCGTGAAAGCAAGGTGCCCGGTGACAAGCGCGGTCGCCCGCGTGTTGCCTTGTCGCAGAACCCGGGCGCGCTGCTCGTCGCGGGGGTTTTTGTGCAATCGGGGGGCACAGTCGATCTGCGAATAAGCGATATGGCCGGCACGATCCTTGCGCAGGTCATGATGGTCTCCCCAGCCCCTGCCACGATGCGCGACATTGTCGAGACGATCGCCATGGCGTTTGACACCGCCATGCAGCAGGTGTCGGGCGACAATCCTTTGGCCGGACGGCCTACGGCCATCGGGGTCAGCCTTCCCGCCATGATCGATGCCGCCAAAGGGCAGGTTCACTGGTTGCCGCCACACCCGCCATGCGTGGAACCTGTGGCACAATGGTTGACCGACAGGATCGGAATTCCGGCATTCATTGATAACGTGGGCAACATCAACGCCTTGGCCGAACGCTGGTTCGGCAACGAAGCGTTCGATGACAATCTCTGCGTGGTGGTGGTGGGGACCAGCGTGGCCTTGGGCCAGTTCGTAGGCGGGGCAATCTACCGCGGCGCTCACAGCATCAACGCGGAAATCGGGCATACGAAGACCGGGATCAATGCACAGGCGCCTTGTCCTTGCGGTGCACACGGCTGTCTTTGGCTGGTCGCCGGCCTGTCTGGAATGGCGTCTCGTGCCATCGCCTTGGGGTTGTGGGACGGTGATCCGATCTACCGACACGCGGCGTGCATGGCGCAACTGAGCAAGTTGGCTGCAGATGGCAACGATCAGGCCAGGCTCTTGCTGGCCGAGGCGGGGACGGCACTGGGCATTGCCTTGGCTAATCATATCGGGTCGTGGGATCCATCGAGACTGCTCATTCTGGCGCAGGACGACTACTGGACGCAGGATGTCTTGCCCGGCGTGCTGACAACGATTCAGAACAATTTGCCTTTGCCCGCGCGTGACATAACCGTCATCGACGCGCGCCGCGGCGATCCTGACTTGCAAATCCTGGGTACATTGGCGCTGGCGCTGGATCATATCTTCCGTGCGCCCGATCTCGGGATTTTGCTGCCTCGTTGAAAAAAGGCCTGCATTAAATTTTTCGACCGTCGAAATAAAAATTGACGAACGATCCACGTGGCTGCATGACGCGGCCATCGCCGGTGGGAGGATCGTGGCCCGCGTCAGTGTGTGCGGCCTTCTGTCATTATATAACGACTGAACTTTGCCGGTATCTGCGCGCGGGAGCGGGCATGTGCCGAGGCGCTGTCCAGCAAAACGCATTTTATATTCTAGACCGTGACGCGAACGCAGGATTCGCGAAAAAGGGAGGGAAACATGCTAGTAAAGATTGCACTGCTTGCGTCCATAAGTGGCGCTGCGTTAGCCACGCCGGCGCTTGCCCAGCAGGCCACTGCGGAAAACATTGCGACTGACGGAAGTGGCGAGATCATCGTTACCGCGCAGAAGCGCGCGGAAAGCATTCAGAAGGTGCCTATCTCGATCACTGCCGTTTCGGGTGAGCAGATCGCCTCGCGCCAGATCTACGATCCTGCCCAGCTGCAGTACGTCGCTCCCTCGCTTTCCACGACGAGCTTTAACGGCGCAGTCGGGGCCACCAACTTCTCGGTCCGCGGTATCGGCACGCTGTCGTTTGCGGACACGATCGAGCCCACCGTTTCGACCGTCATCGACGACGTCGTGATGGGCCGCCCGCAGCTCGGCGTGGCCAACTTCTTCGACATTTCCAGCGTCGAGGTGCTCAACGGTCCGCAGGGCATGCTGTTCGGCAAGAACGCCTCGGCCGGTCTCGTTCACATCAAGACCACCCAGCCCAAGCTCGACACATTCGAAGCGATCGGACACGCAAGCTACGGTTCGGTGAATTCCGACAAGCGTGGTTCGGAATGGATCGCGCAGTCGACGGTGAACATTCCGATCGCACAGACCGCCGCGCTACGCGTCAACGCGTTCTACACCGATCACTCGCCGATCATCCAGAACAAGCTTTCGGTCCCCGGTTCCGACTATGGTCAGGAACAGTACGGCGTGAAGGCGAAGCTGCGCTGGAACCCCGGCAGCAACTTCGACATCGTGATCGCGGGTGACTATACCAAGTCGAACGGCAACCTGACCGGCAGCACGACCGACCGCGTGCTCGACCCGAACAGCCCCTTTGGCGGACTGAATGCCGCGCTGGGCATCGTGGCTGGTCCTGACAATACCTATCTTGCCTCGAACGGTATCACCAACACGCATTATTCCGTTGGTGGCGTGCAGGCGAACGCGACCTATACGTTCGACAACGACATGTCGCTGACCAACATCGCGGCGTGGCGCTCGTTCAAGATGACCAACCAGTTCGACGTCGACAATCACCAGATCAACATTGCCGACTTCAACCTGCAGCACGCGAACTACAAGCAGTTCACCAACGAGCTGCGCCTGTCTTCGCCCAGCAACGCCACGCTCGAATATCAGCTTGGCCTGTACTACTACCACGCCACCGCGCGCGGTGATGCCCAGATCCTCGGCAACCTCGGCTTCGGCCCGCCGCCGCCGCCGTTCAAGGCCTGGATCGGCCTCGCCCAGGCAACCAAGCTTATCAGCGACAGCTATGCAGCGTTCGGCCAGGCGACGTATCACGTCACCGATGCTGCACGCATCGTGCTGGGTGGACGCGTGACGCGTGACGAACTCGACTATCGCCGCGATGCCGATCCCAACGGCACGATCATCAGCCTCGTTGGCCCCGTGCCGACCACGGTGGTCAATACTGCCGAGAAGACCAACTTCTCGTATCGCGTGATCGGGCAGTACGACATCGCCTCGAACGTGATGTTCTATGCCTCCTACTCGCGCGGCTACAAGGGACCGGGGTTCAACGGCGATTCCACGCTGATCCAGCCTGAAATCCCGCAGAGCTTCGAAGCCGGCATCAAGTTCAAGTCGCTCGACCGCAAGGTCACCTTCAATCTTGCCGCCTACACCGAGAAGTTCTCGAACTTCCAGGCACAGGGTTTCGACGTTGCTGCGCAGCAGTTCCGCGTGGTCAATGCCGGCAGCCTCAAGTCGGACGGCTTTGAAGCGCAACTGGCGCTGAACCCGATGGACGGCCTGAACCTGACGGCCAACTTCAACTACGCCAACTCGCGCTACGGCAGCTACGTCAACGACCAGTGCTATCCGGGCCAGGTTGCCAAGTGCAACCCCGCCACCGGTATCGCGGATTCGAGCGGCAATGCACTGCCCAACTCGCCCAAGATCACCGCAACGCTGGGCATGGACTACCGCCGCGAAATCTCCGAGGGTCTTGAAATCAAGACCTCGGCGAACATGTACTATCGCGACAAGGTCAACTTCAGCTCGAACGGCGATCCGCGCCGCGTGCAGCCTTCCTATACCCTGTTCGACCTATCGGCCGGTCTGGGCGCTTCGGATGGCCGCTGGGGCCTGACCGCGTTCTGCCGCAACTGCGGTGACAAGCGCTTCGTCAGCTACATCGAAGTCAACCCGGCACTTCCGGGTACGCCTTCCTACGGTCAGCAGTTCGGCATTCAGGCCTTCCGCACCGTCGGTGTCGCCTTGGATTTCCGGTTCCAGTAAAATTCCGACCCATTGGGGCAGGCAGCACCTGCCCCAATGGTTTTATCTGGAAAATACATCGAAATTCAGAACTTTGTCCGCAAAGTAGAGCGGAATTACGTTTGTCGGTTCGCCAACAGTGCTGGTTTCATTATCCTGAGCGAGCCGACATGACACACCCGATGGCCGGCGTGACGCAATGCACCGCGCAAACGTTGGCGTAAGCGACGTCGCATGCACTTGAAAACCGGCCGGTGCGCCCCGCTATTTGAGGGACCGGCACTACGTCATCTTGCGGGTCGGTCTGCATTTTGAGGCTGTATGCCGGTTCATATTATCTGCCGTTGACCTTCCAAATCGAACGGGGAAGCAACCTCATGGCCTTGCATCTTAAATTCGTCAGTTCCATGTTTCGCCGTGCCGCCATCGTGGTCTGGCTGACTGCAAGCGCACTTGTGTCCAGTCCGGTCGGAGCGCGGGCTGAACGCCAGGTTGCGCCAACCGTGCAGGTCACCGGCGGAACACTGGTCGGCGCACGGTCGCAGGGCGTCGAGACCTTCCTCGGCATCCCCTATGCGGCCGCGCCCATCGGCGAAAACCGCTGGATGTCACCGCAACCTGTGCAGCCATGGTCCGGCGCGCGCGACGCAAGTCATTTTGGCGCCAGTTGCTGGCAACCT
Organism: Novosphingobium sp. HNCC26DJ243; assembly: GCF_057180545.1. NCBI lineage: Bacteria > Pseudomonadati > Pseudomonadota > Alphaproteobacteria > Sphingomonadales > Sphingomonadaceae > Novosphingobium > Novosphingobium sp. HNCC26DJ243. The sequence continues at coordinate 1,016,780 of NZ_JBXUGN010000001.1, forward strand.
GTTGAGCCCAAGGGGTTCGGCCCTTGGACTCACGAGTATGTCGTCCAGGGCAAGGTCAGCGAAGACTGTCTATTCCTGAACGTTTGGCGCCCGGTCAAGCGTCCGGCCGGCAAGCTGCCGGTGCTCGTGTGGATCCACGGCGGCGCCTTCATGAGCGGTTCGGGTTCGGTGCCGATTTACGACGGACGCCATCTGGCGCAACGCGGCGTGGTGGTGGTAACGATCAACTATCGTCTCGGAGTTCTGGGGTTCCTGGCACATCCGGAATTGACGCATGCGACGGCTGGTGGACCTCCTGGAAATTTCGGCCTTCAGGACCAAATCGCCGCCCTGAAATGGGTTCAGGCCAATATCACGGCTCTTGGCGGTGATCCTGATCGGGTTACGATTGCAGGTCAGTCGGCAGGGGCGATGTCGGTGCATTCACTGGTCGCTTCACCGCTGGCCCATGACCTGTTTGTCGGCGCCATTGCCCAAAGCGGACTGCCAACCGGGCTTATGGCCGCCAAATCGCTGACCAGCGCGCAAGCGGATGGTGCAGCCTATGCTAAGGCACATGGCGCCGGATCGCTGGCGGCCTTGCGCGCGCTCAGTCCCGAGCAACTCAACGCGGGCGAAGGAGGCATGCTGCGCTTTGGGCCAATCGTCGACGGTGTGCTGCTGCCTGCGGATGTATCCGCGATGATTGCTGAAGGAAGGTTCAATGACGTCCCGATGCTTGTAGGGCAGAACGCGGACGACGGTGTCAATCTCGCTCCCAAGCCACCTGCAACGCAGGCATTTTATGACAGCTATGTAAAAGACACGTTCGGAACGATGGGAGATCAATTCTCCACACTTTACCCGTCAGGCAGTGCCGAGGCACGCGCCCAAGCCATCCGTGCGATCCGCCTTGACCGGGGTTTGGCCTCAATCTGGCAATGGAGCGAAGGGAAGCTGAGGAACGGTCATGCCCCGGTGTGGTCCTATCTGTTCAATCATATCGAGCCCGGCCCTGAATCGGCGCGCTGGGGGGTCTTTCACTCCTCAGAGATACCTTATGTATTCGGGACATTGGACGCTTCGCCCGAGAGAGGCTTCACTCAGAAAGATCGCACTGTTTCACTCGAAATATCTAGCTACTGGCTCAATTTCGTACGCAGCGGCAATCCAAACGGCGCCACCCTTCCGGCATGGCCTCGCCTGAATCGGCAAACGCCGCAGATGCTGAACATAGGTGATAGAACACAGAGCCAGCCCCTGCTTCCCGCACCGCGTTTCAAGGCATATCGCGACTACCTTGAGCAAGGCGGTATCGTCTCGATGTTCTGAAATCAGTAAACGCCTCAGGCCGCTTTGCTGCCTTGAAATGATGGTTACATCCGGCATAATCGCAATGAATTTACGGGGTTTTGACACCCGCGCTGAATGCTTGGAGTGATGACTTCTGAGCTTGCCGCCGTTTTGTTACGGTTTGGGTTCGTGAGCGAGTGTGGTTTTTCTGTTGAGCCCTTGCTAACGGTCTTCAAAAGCCGCTGGCCGGTATGGTGATCTGCGGACCAGATCTAGATCTCTTCGGCGGGCTGTAGCGCCCTAAGTCTTGAGCTGGCTTTCTGATCCAGGTCGGGCACCATCGCTAGCTCCCGATTACCCACATTTTGCACTCTCCCCAACTGCGCTCTTGCGCAGCGCTGGCTCATGGGCGACTTTTGCGCTGGAAACGATCGAGATTGATCGTTATTGATTGTTTTGAATCATAGGGATGGGAGAGAGCGCTTGGCTCGGGGCGCCACTATAGTCATCGACCTTGGCAAGACGCTGAGCAAGGTCAGTCTGTGGGATCTGGACGGGCATATGCTCGATCGTCAGGTGCGTCCCAATATCCCGCTCGAAATCGCCGATAGTCGCCGCCTTGATGCCGAAGGCATCGGCAAGTGGCTGGTCGAAACGCTCGCGACTTATGCCGGTCACCCCGTCACCACGATCATCCCAGTCGGCCATGGCGCGGGCGTCGTCGCGCTTGTCGATGGCAGGCTTGCCTTCCCGCCGCTCGATTACGAGCAGGCGATTCCCGACGAGGTGATGGCTGAGTACCGCCGCCAGCGCGATCCCTTCGCCCGCACCGGATCACCCGCCCTCCCCGACGGCCTCAATTTCGGCAGCCAGCTGTGGTGGCTCGAACGGCTCTATCCCGAAGCGATGAAGCGCGCCACGCTCCTGCCATGGGCGCAATACTGGGCATGGGCACTCACCGGGCGGGCAGTGAGCGAAGTCACCAGTCTTGGCTGTCATTCGGATCTGTGGGACCCGCAGGCCTCCGATTTCTCGCCGATGGCCCACCGCCTCGACTGGGCCGCGCGCTTTGCCCCGGTCGTGCGCGCGGGGGATACTGTCGGTACGCTCCTGCCCGACCTCGCGAGAGCCACCGGCCTTTCGGAAAACGTCCGCGTCCTTGCCGGATTGCACGATTCCAACGCCGCCCTGCTTGCCGCGCGCGGCTTTGCCGAGATCGCCGACAATGAGGCGACTGTCCTGTCCACCGGCACCTGGTTCATCGGCATGCGCCTGCCCGCCACGCCGGTAGACACCGCCTCCCTGCCCGAGGCGCGCGATTGCCTCGTCAATATCGACGTCCATGGCCGCGCGGTGCCCTCGGCCCGCTTCATGGGCGGGCGCGAGATCGAGACGCTGATCGAGATCGACACCCGACGGGTCGACATCCGGCCCGACCAGCCCGCATTGCTCGCAGCCGTGCCCGAAGTCGTGCGCGGGCAACACATGGTCCTGCCCACGCTGATGCGCGGCTTCGGCCCTTATCCCGATAGCCCCTTTGCCTGGGTCAACCGTACTGTGGACCGACCGGAAAGCTGGTATGCGCGTCGCGCCGCAGCCTGCCTCTATGCCGCGCTGGTAGCCGATACCTCACTCGATCTGATCGGCTCTACCGGTCGCCTGCTGGTCGAAGGCCGCTTTGCCGAGGCGGAAGTTTTCGTGCGCGCGCTCGCATCGCTGCGTCCGGACACGGCGGTGTACACCGCCAATGCGCACAACGACGTGTCGTTCGGCGCGCTGCGCCTGATCGATCCGGGGCTGAAGCCGCAAGGATCACTGGTCCGTGTGAAGCCTCTCGATACCGACCTTGCAGCCTATCGCGCGCGCTGGCTGGCCGAAGTCGCAGCCGCCAGAGTGAGTTGCCGTGTGAGTACTGCCGCATGATCGCCGCCTCGATCGCCGATTTCCGTGAACTTGCCCGACGTCGGCTGCCGCACTTCCTGTTCGAGTACATCGACGGCGGCTCCTATGCCGAGACGACGCTCAAGCGGAACGTCGATGACTTGCGCGACATTGCCCTGCGCCAGCGCGTGCTGCGCGATGTCTCCGGGCTCGACCTTTCGACCGAGCTGTTCGGCCAGAAGCTTGCCCTTCCGGTCGCGCTCGCCCCGATCGGCCTTGCCGGAATGAACGCGCGGCGCGGCGAATGCCAGGCCGTGCGCGCCGCCGAGGCAGCAGGCATTCCCTTCACGCTTTCCACCGTCTCGGCCTGCTCGCTGGCCGAAGTCGCCAAGGCCGCAACCCGCCCCTTCTGGTTCCAGCTCTACATGACGCGCGACCGCGGCTTCATGCGCGAACTGTTGCAGGAAGCGGTGGAACTCCAGTGCTCCACCCTGGTGTTCACGGTCGACATGCCCGTGCCCGGAAGCCGCTACCGCGACGTCCATTCGGGTCTTGCGGGAGCCTCAGGGCTTGGCGGCGCGCTTCGCCGCACGCTTCAGGGCGCGATGAAGCCAGCCTGGGCGTGGGACGTCGGCATCAGGGGGCGTCCGCACGGCCTCGGAAACATCGCGCGCAAGCTTGAGGGCAAGACCGGGATCGAGGACTTCTTTGCCTGGATGCGCGGCAATTTCGACAGTTCCATCTCTTGGCGCGATCTCGATTTCATCCGCTCGGAATGGAAAGGTCCTCTTGTCATCAAGGGCCTGCTCGATCCCGAAGACGCGATCGAGGCGGCAAACCTCGGCGCTGACGGCGTTGTCGTCTCGAACCACGGCGGCCGCCAGCTCGACGGCGTGCTGTCGTCCGCCCGCGCCCTGCCCGCCATTGCCGATGCCGTGGGCGACCGGTTGACCGTCCTGGCCGATGGCGGCGTGCGCTCGGGGCTCGATGTCGTGCGCCTGCTTGCGCTGGGCGCCAAGGGCGTGCTGCTCGGCCGGGCCTGGGTTTTTGCGCTTGCCGCGCAGGGTCAGGCCGGTGTCGAACACATGCTGCGCCTGATCGAGGCGGAGATGCGCGTTGCGATGACGCTCACCGGAGTCAGCACCATATCCGGGATCGACCGCTCGATCCTTGCCAACCGATAAGACAAAAAAAGGGACAGGACCGATGGGCGCAAACCCCGCACTGGGCGTAATCTTTCACTGGCTTGGCGGATTTTCCTCAGCCAGTTTCTATGTGCCGTACAAGCGCATCAGGCTGTGGTCGTGGGAAGTGTTCTGGCTCGCCGGAGGCCTGTTCTCATGGGCCATCGCGCCGTGGCTTTTTGCCTCGCTGCGCACCAACGACCTGCTCGGCGTGCTCTCGGCAACGCCATCCGACACGCTGTTATGGTGCTGGTTCTGGGGCGCGATGTGGGGCTTTGGCGGGCTGACTTTCGGCCTGACCATGCGCTACCTCGGCCTCTCGCTCGGCATGGCTGTCGCCTTGGGTCTCACGACCGTGATCGGTACGATGGGCCCGCCCATATTCGACGGCACGCTCGGGCAGATCGCCGCCTCGACCAGCGGCAAGCTGACCCTGCTCGGCATCGTCATCACGCTTGTCGGCATCATAGTCGTGGCCCGCGCCGGCAGCGCGAAGGAAGCCGAACTCGGCGGGGAAAAGTCCGAAGGCGTGGCCGAATTCAATTTGCGCAAGGGCCTGCTGATCGCGGTGTTCTCGGGCATCATGTCGGGCTGCTTTGCCTGGGGCCTTGCCGCAGGCCAGCCGATCCGCGACCTGACGCTGGCCGCCGGTACCGACCCGCTGTCACAGGGCCTGCCGGTGCTGTGCGTCGTGCTTGCAGGCGGCCTCACCACCAATGCATTGTGGTGCGCGTGGCTGATCGTCCGCAATCGCAGCTTCGGCCAGTTCTTCGGCGCGGCGCCGGCCGATGCGCAGGCGGGTGAACGCCCCAACCTCCTTGCCAACTGGCTGCTCGCCGCACTCGGCGGGACGCTGTGGTACGGCCAGTTCTTCTTCTACACGATGGGCGAAAGCCAGATGGGCGAATACGGCTTCTCATCGTGGACGCTCCACATGGCCTCGATCATCCTGTTCTCCACGCTCTGGGGCTTCGCGCTCAAGGAATGGAAGGGCGCCTCGGCCCGCACCCGCACGCTGGTATGGACCGGCATCGGGTTGCTCGTCGGCTCCACCGTCGTGATCGGCCTTGGCAACATGCTGAACGCCGCGGCCTGAAAAAGGTCATCGATTTCGCACATCTGCCGGTGCATAAGCAGGTTCAAGGGGAACCAGAACACCAATGCACGCGGCAGAACGGGAACGGCGGATATTCGAGGCGCTCAAGCCCACCGGGTTCGTCAGCTATCGCGAACTCGAAGCGCAGCTCGACGCCTCGCCCGCCACAATCCGGCGCGACCTGACGCGGCTTGAGGAAAGCGGCCAGATCGTCCGCGTTCACGGCGGTGCCAAGCTGCCCGAGGACGCCGATCCTTCGGGCCCGCACCTGCTGGGTACCCCGTTCGACCAGTCGATCACGCTGAACCTTGTCGCCAAACAGGCCATCGGCAAGGCCGCGGCCGCGCTGTGCACGACCGGTGAGGGCGTGATGATCGATGGCGGCAGCACCACGCTGCAGATGTGCCCGCACCTCGATGGCCTCGGCCTTCAGGTGCTGACGAACTCCCTCCACATCGTCACCGCGCTCCTGCCACAGCCGACCACGCGCATTCTCGTGCCGTCAGGCTCGGTGTTTCGCGAACAGAACATCATCCTTGCCGCCGCGGGCGAGGAATCCATGCCCCGCTTCCACGCCCCCCGCCTGTTCATGGGCGCTGCCGCCGTGGGCCCACAAGGCGTCATGCAGGCAGACGTCGTCCTCGTCGCCGCCGAACGCCGCCTGATCGACCGCGCCGAGGAAGTCATTCTCCTCGTGGACAGCACAAAGTTCCGCACCCAGTCCGGCACGATCGTCTGCGGGTTGGAAGAGATCGACACGATCATCACCGACAGCGGCATTTCGCCCGAGACGGCGCAGGGCCTGAGGGATGCAGGGGTAAAGCTGGTGGTTGTTTGAGGAGCGAGCGAGAACTCACGTTTTCACCAGTAAGGCTGCGGGGCGCGGTTGGGCCTTGCTCATCGACGAAGTACAATATCTCTCCACGGATGAACTGGGTGCTCTGATTGTAGCAATTCATCGGATCAATCAGAAAGCCCTGCCTGTCCTGCTCTTCGGAGCTGGCTTGCCTGCAATTGCTGCTCTTTCAGGCGATGCAAAGTCATACGCTGAAAGACTTTTCATTTTTCCCAAGGTCGATGCCCTTTCAGCCGTCGATGCCGCGAACGCTATTCGTCAGCCTGTCGAGGAAGAAGGCGAGGCAATCGATGAGGGGCTGCTTGGAACTATCGTCGCGTCCACGAAGGGCTATCCCTATTTTCTGCAGGAATGGGGGTACCAGGTCTGGAACGCTGCCCAGCAATCTCCGATCGCGCACGACTGCATGGAAATCGCAGAGAAGGAAGCCCTGAGGCGCCTCGACGAAGGCTTTTTCAAGGTTCGGATCGACCGGCTTACTCCGAAGGAAAAGGAGTATGTCATCGCAATGGCTCGGCTTGGGGCTGGCCCTTACCGGTCATCCGATGTTGCCGAACGATTGGGCGAAAAACTGACCACTCTCGGACCAAGGCGTGCACAGATCATTGCAAAAGGTATGATCTACAGCCCCGCACATGGAGACATTGCCTTTACGGTACCTATGTTCGATGAATACCTGAAACGCCACTGGATCGTCGACTGACCAACCTACAGATACCGCCGCACCAACGCTTCCGCCGCTGCGTCCACATCGGCCCAGGCCTGTTCGAAGTCATCCTCGTCGCCATAGTAGGGGTCGATCACGGCGGTGCCCTTGCGACCAGGGACGAGGTCCATCAGCAGGCGTAGTTCCGCGATATGGCGCGAAGGTTCTATGCGGTGCAGGTCCTTGAGGTTCTGCTGGTCGAGCGCGAAGATGTGGCCGAAGCGGTGAAAGTCCTCCGGCGTCACTGCGCGGGCGCGGTAGCTCGATATGTCCAGTCCGTGGACCAGCGCGGTAGCCTGCGCGCGCGGGTCGGGCGGGCGGCCTGTGTGCCAGTCGCCGGTCCCGGCCGAATCGATGGTCATGGCAACGCCTGCCTCCACCGCGCGTTTGCGCAGCGCCGCCTCGGCAAGAGGCGAACGGCAGATATTTCCAAGACAGACGAACAGAATTGACGGCTGACTCACGGGATCACGATACCTCGCTGGCTGGGTCTCCCCATGCCAATCAGGAACGCATCCTCACCCTGTCGCTCAGAGAATACACTGCGCGACGATATGTCCAGCCATTTCAGTGCGACCAGCACCTGCCCGATCGCGCCGCCTAGCGTCTCGCCAGGGCCGAGCAGCACGATCCGGTCGGGTGCAAACTCGCGGATGCCCACGCTCATCGCGGCGGTGAAGTCGTAAGGCTCAAGAATCTGGTGTCCGAAGGTGTAGTGCCACAGATCCTCCGCAGTGCTCTCGAACCGCCGCCAAACCTTTCCCTGCCCGTCGATCAGCGGCACCTGAGGCTTGCCGAACCAGTCCGCCGGAAATTGCGCGAGCGCCGCATCGCTGCTGGCCTGCATCAGGGGCGTATGGAACGGCCCATGCCCCGCCAGCCGCATCGGCGGCCGCGACAGCGCGGGCAGGTCGCGCTCCAGCGCATCGAGCGCGGCATTCTCGCCCGCCACCACCAGCATCCCGCCCAGCCGGATCGACAGGCGCACGCCATGGCGCGCCATGGCGTCTTCTACGCCACGCAGCAGCGCCGGATCGACCGTCCAGTCCTCGCCCGCCAGGAGCAGAACCGCCTGCCCGCCGGGCAAATGCTTCTGCGAATTTACCCCCATGCCATCGGCAATCGCAAAGCCATGCTCGGGCGAAACTGCCCCTGCGCAGGCAAGCGCTGTGTACCACCCCATCGAATTGCCGGTCACCGCCACCACTTCGAACCGTTCGCGGTCCAGGGCCAGGAAATCGAGCCACGCGCAGGCATGGATCAGCGGCGCGGCATTATCCCCCCGCAACAGCGACGGCGAGAATTTTGCCGCACTGTCCAGCGCGGAAAGCGGCTCCTTGCCCGCTTCCACGCGCATGGCATCGAACCGCGACAGCCACGGCGAGCCGCCATGATGCCGCGCCAGATACCCCAGTTCGGGGGCGTTGTAGGTGCCCCGCCCCGGGCAGACGACGAGGACGGTCTCCTTAGCCACGCACCATCTCCAGCACCTTGGCGACAATCCCGTCGCAGCTCGGAAGGGTATGCGTTGCCGCGCGGGCGAGCGGAATGAAGCTGTCGGTCGCCGCCATGCGCGCAATCGCCTTGTCGGCTGCGCGTTCGGAGAGCAGCGCCATCAGCGCCTCGTTCTGTCCACCAGTGATGCGGCATTCGTCCACTACCAGCACCCGCGAGCATGGTGCCACCGACGCGATCACCGCGTTGTCGTTCACCGGCCCCAGCCAGCGCAGATCGATCACGCGCACGTTCACGCCCTGCTCCGCCAGCAGCTTCTGTGCCTGAAGCGAAAGGTAGAAGCCATTGCCATAGGTGACGATGGCAAGGTCGGTCCCGTCGCCCGTCACCCCGATCTCGCCAAAGCCGATCGCCCCCTCGCCCGGCGGCTGATAGACGCTCGACCACAGCCCATCGCCCGGCTCGTGCAGGTCGCGCGTCATGTAGAGCGCAATCGGCTCAACGAAGACGACCACGCGGCCTTCCTCATGCGCCAGCCGAACGCATTCGCGCAGCATGGCCACCGCATCGCGCCCGTTCGAAGGCACCGCCAGCACCACGCCCGGAATATCGCGAAACACGGCCAGCGAATTGTCGTTGTGGAAGTGCCCGCCGAAGCCCTTCTGGTAAGGCAGCCCCGCGATCCGCACGACCATCGGGTTGGTGAACTGCCCGTTCGAGAAGAACGAAAGCGTCGCCGCCTCGCCCCGGATCTGGTCCTCGGCGTTGTGGACATAGGCAAGGAACTGGATCTCCGGCAGCGGCAGCAGCCCGTTGTGCGCCGCGCCGATCGCCAGCCCGAGAATGGCCTGCTCATCCAGCAGCGTGTTGATCACCCGCGCCGATCCGAACCGCGCATGCAGCTTCTGCGTGGCGGCATAGACTCCGCCCTTGGGACCAACGTCCTCGCCGCAGACCACGGCGTTGGGGTATTGCAGCAGCAGGTCAGCCAGCGCCCAGCTGATGAGCTTGGCCATGTGTTGCGGCTTGTCCATCGCGGCCGCATCATCGGCAAACACCGCCTTGCGCGCGTCCGCCGATGCCAGCGGACGCGCCACGCCTTCGCGCCTTGGCGGCACGATGCTTGCCATTACCGCCGCGGCATCGGGCAGCTTTGGCCGCGCGATCGCGAGTTCCACCTGCCGCCCCAGCGCGGCCTCGATGGCATCGTACTCTGCGCGCACATCGGCGGCGCTCATCACCCCTTCCTCGATCAGCAGCGCCGCGCTTGCCAGCAAAGGATCGCGCTCTTCCTCGGCACGCACCTCGTCCTTGGTGCGGTACGAAAGCTGCACGTCGTTCCCGGCATGGCCGTAGAGCCGCACTGTTTTCATGTGCAGGAAGACCGGCTTGCGCTGGCGCCGCGCCACGGCCTCGGCCTCTTTCACCGCGCGCATCGTGTCGATCAGGTCGGACCCGTCACACGAGATGTAATGCAGACCGGCGCGCGTCGAAAAATTCGCCTCGATCCACCCCGGCGGCGTGCGCGTGGAAATGCCGATGCCGTTGTCTTCGCACAGGAAGATGATCGGCATGGGCGTGCCCTGAAACGCTGCCCAGCACGCGGTATTGATCGCCCCAAGCGCGGTCGAGTGGTTCGCGCTCGCATCGCCGAAGCTGCACAGCACCACGCCATCCTTCGACAGCACGGTATCGCCAAACCCCATCTTGCGCGCGATCCCGATGGAAAACGCGGTGCCCACCGCCTTGGGCACGTGGCTGGCGATCGTCGAAGTCTGCGGCGGAATGAACAGCCGCTTCGATCCCAGCACCTTGTGCCGCCCGCCCGAGATCGGGTCCTCCATGCTCGCGGTGAACGAAAGCAGCATGTCCCACGCCGGGTTTTCGCCCGGAACGCGGTGCGCGCGGTGTATCTGGAATGCAGCATCGCGGTAATGCAGGAACGCCATGTCGTCGGTCCGCAGCACTTCGGCCAGTACCGCATTGCCCTCGTGGCCCGAAGACCCGATGGTATAGAACCCCTCGCCCCGCGCCTGCAGCTTGCGGCTCAACCGGTCGAGCTGCCGCGAAAGCGCCTGCGAGCGGAACAATGCCGCCGCGCGCTCGGGCGCAAGCCCCACATCGTTGAGCCCAAGGTTGGACCGCCTGCGGACTGTCCCCTTTTCCAGCGCGTCAAGGAACTGCCGGTGAACCTGCTCGGCGGCATCAAGCGACATGCGTTTTGGTTTCCCTCGTAACGATCACCGCCTGATAGCCGCGCCCCTAGCGCAAGTCCACGACCTCAACCGCCGGAAGCACCGCGGCGCCGGGCTGCTCCACCCAGTGCCGCGCATTGAGCACGCCGCCATCGGCGCGCAGATCAGCCACGCGCGCGGTGTCGATCCTGGCAAAGACCCACTGCGCTGCGCCCTCCTCGCCCAACGCCAGCACGCCATCTTCGGGCATCCCGCGATCGGGCGGCCCATAGACGGCTGCCGCCCCGCGATTGACGTCCACGGCCGGAGACCACGCCGCCTCGCCCACCGTGGGCGAATGGACCGCGTAGAATTGCCCCTCGAGCGCGCGGGCCTGCGCGCCGATCCGCACGCGCCAATAGCCGTGCAGGGTGTCGGTGCACGACGGCACGAGCAGCACGTCGGCCCCCGCCTCCACGCAGGCGCGCGCCAGAAGCGGGAACTCGCTGTCGTAACAGATGCTTATCGCGATCTTCCCCAGCGCCGTCTCGAACAGGCGCAGGTACTTGCCCGGCGCAATGTCCCATTCCTCGCGCTCGAACCGGGTCATCACCAGCTTGTCCTGCACGCCCTCGCTTCCGTTCGGCGCAAACAGCCGCGCCGCGTTGCGAAAACGTCCGTCCGCATCCTTGCGCGGCGCAGAGGCGGCAAGGATGTGCATGCCCGTCCGCAGAGCCAGATCGGCGTGCAGTGCATCGACTTGCGGCAGCAGCGCCGAAACCGTCTCGATCGAGCCCGCCAGATCACCCATCGTCGCCGGATCGAGGCTTGCCAGTTCCATTGCCCCGTATTCGGGGAAGACTGCAAGCGCCGCGCCGGCCGCTGCCGCCTCGTCCACCCAGCGCGTCAGCTTGGCGGCATAGGCGCCCCACGAGCTGAGCCGATCTATCGGGTACTGCGCGGTAGCGACCGTGAAGCTTACCATTGCTTGAGCCAGTATTGCATCAGGTTGTCCCGCTCCGCCTCATCCCCATGTTCCTTCCACGCCAGCGTCGTGGTCAGTCCCGGCACCACGGCATAGCCCCGCCGCGTCCAGAACGCGTCGAGCGGCGTGTAGCCCTCGGGCCGGGCCGGGTGATCGTCGGCGCGCACCACGGCGGCAAAACACGCCGCGTTGGCTCCGCAGGCCCGCGCCTGCGCCTCGCGCTGATCGAAGAAGGCATGCCCGATCCCGCTCCCGCGATATTCGGGCAACAGCACGCTCTCGCCGAAATAGAACAGCCGCGCCACGTCCAGCCCGCGTGCCTCGAACGGCGCGCGAAACCCGGCCTTCTGGTGCATCATCGGGGCGGCCGTCGCCGCTCCCACGATCCGCGCTCCATCGAACGCTGCCACCAGCACGGCGTCGGGCGCAGCGGCATATTCGGCAAGGTATTCCGCCTCATAGGCCGGATCGCCATCGTAAAGGTACGGATACGCTGCAAAGACCGCGATCCGCAGCGCCGCCAGATCATCGAGCGCCGCCGCAATTTCGCGTCCTGTCAACGGCCTGACAGCGATGCCCATCAGCCGACGACCTGTTTCGTCCAGTCATTCAGATTGTAGTACATCGTCAGCCGCGTGATCTTTCCGCCCTCTAATGCAAGGAAGGCGCCTGCGGGCAGGACGTACGTCTGCCCGGTCGCCTCGGGCAGCCCCTCGTCGGTCGCCAGATATGCCCCGTGCACCACGAACTCGGCCGAAGCGCGGCGTCCGTCCTCGCTCGCCATCAGCACCAGGTCGTCGAGCCGTTCCTTGTAGCAGCGCTCCATGTGGGCAAGGAACTGCGCAAAGGCGGCTTTGCCGGTCACCCGCTCGCCTTGGTTTACGTCGTGCGCCACGTCCTCGCTCAGGCAGTCCAGCATACCCTGCCAATCACCGGCGTTGAATGCCGAGTAATATCGCGCAAGCACGGCGATCGCATCGGTACGGGCAGCAGGACTGGTCATGGGCAAATCTCCTTGTCCCGCCCATGTAACCGGTTGCCTGCACGCGTTCCAGCACTGCCCGTCGCAAGGCAGCGTTGCACCGTTGCATCCAATTGCACTTTTGCGCCCCATCGCCTATGGGCGGCAAGAACGCCCCGGCCGCAGCGATGGAGTCGCCTCCACGTGATGCCGGGGTTTCTTATTCCGGCCGGGTGGCGAATCCCCGGCGCCGTTCAGGAAGCAAGATGATGTCTCGTCGCCGCCAGATCTACGAAGGCAAGGCCAAGATCCTCTACGAAGGCCCCGAACCGGGCACGATCATCCAGTATTTCAAGGATGATGCCACTGCGTTCAACGCGCAGAAGCGCGGGACGATCAACGGCAAGGGCGTGATCAACAACCGCATCAGCGAGTACGTCTTCACGCGCCTCGCCCACATCGGCATCCCCACCCACTTCATCCGCCGCCTCAACATGCGCGAACAGCTGGTGCGCCAGGCAGAGATCATCCCGATCGAAGTGGTCGTGCGCAACATCGCCGCCGGCTCCATCTCCAAGCGCCTCGGCATCGAAGAGGGTGAGCCGCTGCCGCACACCCTGATCGAATACTACTACAAGGACGATGCGCTGGGCGATCCGATGATCGCCGAAGAACACATCGCCTGCTTCGGCTGGGCATCGAACGAGGAAATGCAGGACATCTCCTCGATGGCCATCCGCGTGAACGATTTCCTTTGCGGGATGTTCGCGGCGATCAACATCAGCCTGGTCGATTTCAAGCTCGAATTCGGCCGCATTTGGGACGGCGATTACAGCCGCGTGATCCTGGCTGACGAAATCAGCCCCGACGGCTGCCGCCTGTGGGACATGACCACCGGCGAAAAGCTCGACAAGGACCGCTTCCGCCGCGACCTTGGCGGCGAAGAAGAAGCCTATCAGGAAGTCGCCCGCCGCTTGGGCCTGCTCGAAAACGACGGCGGCCCGAGCGAAGTCTTCGACCTCGGCGCACACCGCAAGCTGCGCGGGAAGAAGTAACCGCTTCAGCCCCCGGCTGAAACACAAGACCCCCTTCGGAAACGGAGGGGGTTTTTGTTTGAACTCATCTCGTCATTGCGTGTTTGTCCCTGTCCGGGCAAACCCCACTGCAATGATCCTGCGCCGCCTGCTTCCCCTCGCCGCTGCCCTGTCTCTCGCCGCCTGCGCCGCGCAGCCTGCGCCAATCGCCAGCGCCCCAAAACCCACCTGGGCGTTCCAGCAGAGCGATCTCCCCGCTGACCCCGCCTTCCGCTACGGCCAGCTGCCCAACGGCATGCGCTTCATCATCCGCCGCAACGCCACGCCCGCGGGCACGGCGCAAGTGCGCATGGATGTCGCCACCGGCTCGCTTGACGAGCGCGAGGCCGAACGCGGCTATGCCCATTTCGTCGAGCACATGGCCTTCAACGGCTCCACCCGCGTGCCCGAAGGCGAGATGATCAGGCTGCTCGAGCGCAACGGCCTGTCGTTCGGCGCGGATACCAACGCGCAGACCTCATTCGAGCAGACGCTCTACATGCTCGACCTGCCCCGCGCGGACCCCAAGCTGCTGGACACCGCGCTGATGCTGATGCGCGAAACCGCCAGCGAACTCACCATCGCGCCCGAAGCGGTCCAGCGCGAACGCGGCGTCGTGCTGTCCGAACTGCGCGACGGCCAAGGCTGGCAGCGCACCAATCTCGAAGACCAGCTCGCGTTTTTCTACCCCTCCGCCACTTATCCCAGGCGCCTGCCGATAGGCACGGCCGAGGCTCTTAACGCCGCCACCGCCGAAACGCTCAAAGCCTTCTGGCAACGCGAGTACGTGCCCGCGAAAACCACGGTGATCGTCGTCGGCGATTTCGATCCCGATGCGGTCGAAACCGCCATCCGCGCCCGCTTCGCCGATTGGCAGGCCCGGCCCGAAACCCCGCGCCCCGATGCGGGCAAGGTCGATCCCAAGCAAAAGGATGCGGTCGACATCCACCTCGATCCCTCGCTGTCCGAACGCGTCACCGCCTCACGCCACGCACGATGGCTCGACGAGCCCGACACCGTGGCCAACCGACGCCGCAACCTGCTGCGCCAGATCGGCTACGGCGTGGTCAACCGCCGGTTCCAGCGCATGAGCCGCGTGATCGACCCGCCGTTTCGCGGCGCGGGCCTTGGCACCAGCGAGGTGTTCAAGATCGGCCGCACCACCAACCTGATCGTCGACACCACCGACGGCGGCTGGCAACGCGGCCTTGCTGCTGCCGCCTCCACCTATGCCCGCGCGATGGCCGATGGCTTCACGCAGAGCGAGATCGACGAACAGCTCGCCAATATCCGCACGGGGATCGAGAACGCCGCCGCCGGGGCCGCAACGCGCCCGCACGGCGCTCTGGTCGGCGCAGCGCTTGCCCTTGTGCGCGACGAGCAGGTCCCGACCACGCCCGAATCCGGCCTTGCCCGCTTCAACCAGTTTGCCCCCACGATCACGCCGCGCACGGTGATGGAAGCGCTCCGTCAGGAGGCGGTGCCGCTCAAGTCCCCGCTCATCCGTTGGCAGGGCCGCACGCCCCCGCAGGGCGGCGAGAAGGCGATCCGCCAGACCTGGGACAAGGCGACCCGCTCCAGCGCCATGGCCAGCGATGCAGGCGGCCTCCCCGCCTTTGCCTACACATCGTTCGGCACGCCGGGCACGATCGCAGCAGACAGCACCGAGCCGCTGTTCGGCATCCGCACCATCCGCTTTGCCAACAACGTGCGCCTCAATCTCAAACGCACCGACCTTGCGCGGGACCGCGTCGAAGTCAGCCTCAATCTCGATGGCGGCGAAATGCTCGACACCCGCTCCAGCCCGCTTGCCACAGAGATGACAGGCGTCCTTGCGCGGGGCGGCCTTGGCAAGCACAGCGAGGACGAACTCCAGACCCTGCTCGCAGGCCGCTCGGTGGCGATGGGCCTTGGATCAAGCGGCGACACCTTCGACAGCAACATTACCACCACGCCGCGCGACCTTGCGCTGCAGTTGCAGCTCATGGCCGCGCTCGTCACCGATCCCGGATATCGGCCGGAAGGCGAGGTTTTGTATCGCCAGAACATCGCCAACTTCTTCGCGCGCCTGCGCTCCAGCCCGGGCGCTGCCCTGTCGAACGCCATCGGCGGCATCCTGTCCGACAACGACCCGCGCTTCACCCTGCAGCCGCAGGCCGCATACGCCGCGCTTGGCTACGACAAGCTCCGCGCCGCCATCGCCGACCGCCTTGCCCACGGCGCCCTTGAAATCGCCATCGTCGGCGACATCGACGAAACCGCCGCCATCGCCGCCGTGGCACAGACCTTCGGCGCATTACCCCCGCGAGAGGCCGATTTCCGGGCATATACCGCCGAGCGCCAGCGTGGCTTCACTGCAAGACGCGGCCTCACCGTCGTCCGCCATACCGGCGAGGCCAATCAGGCCATTGTCCGAATGGTCTGGCCCACGCGCGACGATCGCGATCCGCGCGAGGCAATGGCGCTCGCGCTGCTGGCCGAAGTGGCCCAGATCGAAGTGCTCGATACCGTGCGCGAGCGGCTCGGCAAGGCCTACTCACCCGGCGCATCGAGCAGCCTGAGCCGCGTCTGGCCGGGCTATGGCACTTTCGCCGTCGCGGCCTCGGTCGACCTTGCGGACGTTGCGCCCACGCGCGCCGCGCTGGTCGAGACAATGCGCAGCCTCGCCACCGCCCCGGTCGATGCCGACATCCTGCAACGCGCCCGCGCGCCGATGCTCGAACGCATCGACAATGCGCTCAAGACCAATGGCGGCTGGATGAATCTTGCCGAGCGCGCGCAAACCGAACCCGATCGCCTGACGCGGGCCAGATCCGCCCGCGCGCGCCTCGAAAGCCTGACCGCCGCCGACATTCAGGCCATGGCAGCGCGTTATCTCGGCCCTGAGCAAGCCGTCGAAGTGCTCGTCCTGCCCGAAGGCGCCGCGGCGCCCACCAGATAATGCCCTGCCAGCCCGCTTACCCCACCGTATCCTGATACCGCCGCACCGCCACGGTCCCCAGCACCACCAGCATCAAGGCGAGAACGCCAAGCTGGCCGAGCGCATCGCTCAGGCCCCAGCCCTTGAGCATGATGCCGCGCACCAGCCGGATGTAGTGCGTGGTCGGCAGAATCTCGGCCAGCCACTGCGCCCAGACCGGCATACCCCTGAAGGGAAAGGCAAAACCCGAAAGCAGGATCGATGGCAGCATGTAGAAGAAGCTCATCTGCATCGCCTGCAACTGGCTCGTGGCAATGGTCGAGAGCATGAAGCCCAGCGCAAGGCTGGTCACCATGAAAAGAAGGGTCGAAACCAGGGTCAGCCACACGGCACCTTCGAACGGCACCTGAAACACGATCTGCGCGGCGGCGAGGATCACGCACATCTGGACCAGCCCGATGCCGAGGTAGGGCACGATCTTGCCCACCATCACCTCGAACGGGCGCAGCGGCGTTGCCAGCAGGTTCTCCATCGTCCCCTGCTCCACTTCGCGCGTCACCGAAAGCGCGGTCAGCATCACCATCGTCATGGACAGCACGATCGCCAGCAGCCCCGGCACGGTGTTGTGGCTGGTGATGCCTTCGGGGTTGTAGCTGCGGTGGATCACCAGCTCGACCGGCGAGGCCGCTTGCGCCCGCACCGAAAGCGGCCCGATCAGGTCGTGCGCCAGCGCGCCCTGCACTGCCTGATCGATGGCCGAGAGCGCGTTGCCGGTCGAGGCGGGATCGGTCGAATCCGCAGTTACCAGCAGTTGCGGCCGCTCGCCGCGCACCAGATTGCGTCCGAAGTCTACCGGCACAGTGACCACGAACTGGACCACGCCATCCTTGAGCAACTTCTCCCCTTCGCCCGGCGCGGAGACAACATGCGTCACCCGGAAGTATGTCGTGTTGCGCAAGGCCGAGTCTATGCTGCGCGCAAACTGCGATGCGTCGTTGATCTCGAGCGCCAACGGCAACCCGCGCGGATCGTTGTTGATCGCAAAACCGAAGATCGTGAGCTGAACGATCGGGATCATCAGCATCATGCCGATCGTGCCGGGATCGCGCAGCATCTGGCGCAATTCCTTGAACACCATCGCGGCGATGCGGTGCAGGCTCTCACGCCAGATCATGCTACCACCGCCGAATTGTCTTCGGCCCGGCGCATCAGGTGGATGAACACGTCCTCAAGACTTGGCCTTGCCTCGCGCCATTCAACGCTGTTGAACTCGGCCACGGCGGCCCGAAGCGCGGCGATATCCGGCCCGCAGACATGGATCGAGGTCCCGAATGGCGCGGCCATGGCAACGCCCGGTCGCCCCTCGATCCGCGCGGCCAGCCGGTCGGCCCCCGGTCCTTCGCCCGCCAAGGCCTTGAGACCCGATCCTGCCACGACTTGCGCGATCGTGCCTCTCGCCAGCATCCGGCCATAGGCGATATAGGCAATCTCGTGGCAGCGCTCGGCCTCGTCCATGTAATGGGTCGATACCAGAACGGTCATGCCGCCTTGGGCAAGGTCGTGGATCTGGTCCCAGAACTCGCGCCGCGCCTGCGGATCGACACCTGCCGTCGGCTCGTCAAGCAGCAGGATTTCAGGCTCGTGCAGCACGGCTGCCGCCAGTGCCAGTCGCTGCTTCCAGCCGCCCGAAAGCTTGCCCGCCAGCTGGTCGGACCGGGTCGCAAGGCCAAGCCCTTCAAGCGCCTCGGCCACGCGTTCGCGTCGCCGGTCAAGGCCATGCACGCGCGCGAAGAACTCGAGATTTTCGGCGATCGTCAGATCGGAAAACAGCCCGAACTTCTGCGTCATGTAGCCGACGCGCCCCTTGATTGCCGCGCGATGGTGGCGCAAGTCGAGCCCCAGCACTTCGCCTTCTCCGGCATCGGGAATGAGCAACCCGCAGATCATGCGCAGCGTGGTCGTCTTGCCCGATCCATTGGGCCCCAGAAACCCGCAGATCGACCCGCGCCGCACCTGCAGATCCACGTCATCGACAACGGTGCGCCCGCCAAACCGCTTGGTCAGTCCGCGCACGTCGATGACCATGTCGCTGGTCACTGGTCACCGGTCATTGGGGCACAACTGCCACGGGCAGTCCCAAGGGCAATGGCCGATCTCCGGGCAGCGCCGCCTCGACCATGAACACCAGCTTGGCGCGCGCATGCTCGGAATAGATCACCGGCGGCGTGAACTCGGCCCGGGGCGCGATGTAACTGACTTTCGCCTCGTGCCGGCCCGGTCCGCAACCATCGCAGGTAAAGCGTACTTTGGCACCGATGTTCAGGGCCGCCACCCGATCCTGCGGCACGAAGAAGCGCAGCTTTCGCTGATCGTCGGGCAGCACGGCCAGCACCGGCTGGTTGGCCGGCACCCACTCGCCGGGATCGTAGAAGGTCTGCTCGATCACGCCCTTTACCCTGGCGCGCGGTGCGATTTCCTGCCGCCTGCGGTCCTGCGCGCGCTGGGCCGCTTCTGCCGCGCTTACGCTTGCGGTTGCGGCGACCTGCTGTTCGGGCCTGCCTGCCGAGAGCGCTCCGCTGGCGATCTGCGCGCGCGCCTGTCGCACGGCGGCGCTGGCCGAATCACGCGCGGCCCGCGCGGCGTCGAGCTGCGTCCGGCTGGCAAAGCCCTTGCCCGCCAGGGCGGCCATGCGCGCAAAGTCAGCTTCGGCGCGAACGGCCTGAGCCTGTGCCGAAGCCAGCGCTGCGCTTGCTGCGGCCTGTTCGGGCGCACGGTTGCGGCCCTGGCTGAGGTCCGCTGCCTGCGCGCGCGCCGCAGCTGCCTGCGCCGAGAGTTGTGCGGCCTCGGCATCGGCGGTCTGTGGATCGAGCGTGAACAGCGCAGCGCCGGGCGTGACCGCCTGTCCGCGCGAAACCGGTCGCGATGCCAGTGTGCCCGCAACCGGCGCAGCAATCATCAGCCGCTCACCCTCGACATAGCCAAGCCAGCGCTCGCCCTCGTCTGGGGGTGCAAAGAACCAGTAGGCCAGTCCTCCTGCAGCGAGCAGTCCCACCACGACGACCGGCTTCGGCAATGCCTTCATGCCCCGCTCCCCTTGCCCAGACCCGCCAGGATCAACCCGGCATGGTTCTCTGCCATCCATTCGATGTCGAGCGGCTCTGCCCCCACCGGCTCGAACACGTTGCGCCAAAGCGCCGCGAAGATGATTCCACCCGCGACGCTGCGTGCGGCCATCTTCGGGTCGGTACAGGCAAACTCCCCCCGTCCGATGCCGTGGATGATCAGTCGCTCGACCGCGCCGAGCACGCAGATCAGCGCGGTTTCGTGATAGAACCGCGCCAGTTCCGGAAAATTGCGTCCTTCGCCCACGATCAGGCGTGGCAGGAATGCCATCTCGGGGCTCGCCATGCGGGCCATCGCGTTCTTGATGAAGCCCCGCAGCAGCGCGGCCGCAGGTAACTGGCCATAGTCGCTCGGCAGCAGCGTCGGCATGATTTCGGTGATGACGCCAGAGACCAGCGCCCGGAACAGCGCCTCCTTGCTGTCGAAGGCAAGGTAGAGCGCCGCACGGCTGATGCCGACCCGCCGGGCAACGTCTTCCATCCGGCTGGCGGCAAAGCCGCGCTGGGCAAACTCCTCGCGCGCGGCATCGAGGATGCGTTCGCGACGATCGGCGGGAGTGACTCTCGGCATGGATCGATAATAACTGACGCGTGCGTCAAGTAAATCGAAAAAAAGGCGGCGACGATGGCGACCGGTCGCGTGGGGTGCGATGGTGGATCGAGCCGCGCGCTCGTCGCCGCACGGCAGAAAAAGGTATTCTGCGGTCTTGGCAGGATAGACGGACACGCTCGGGTTTGCGTGCCGTTTTCCTACTTACGCATTTGGCGCTATGCCGCCCCGAGGCCGACCACCCGATGCGTTCCCCAAGTGCGACACGGAGGGCGGGTTTTGCTTCCCTGGACAGTGTAAACCTGTGTCAACCTTGCCCGGCCTGCACTCGCGCCTTGCCCTTCGCGCCAAGCGGTTGCATAGGCCCGCGCAAGATTCTCCACTTTCATAAGTCCGAAAGGCCCGTCGATGAAGGTTCGCGTCCTGGTCACCCTCAAGAACGGCGTGCTCGATCCGCAGGGCCGCGCCATCCATCATGCGCTCGAAGGTCTCGGCTTCGAAGGCGTCAATGATGTCCGCGCCGGTCGCGTGATCGAACTCGACGTGGCCGACAGCACCACCGACGAAGCGCTTGACGAGATGTGCCGGAAGCTTCTTGCCAACATGGTGATCGAGAACTTCCGCATCGAAAAGGCTGCCTGAGCAGGAGCGCAAGACATGGCCTTCACCTCCGCCGTCATCACCTTCCCCGGCTCGAACTGCGATCGCGACATGGCCGTGGCGATCGAACAGGTCTGCGGCGGCACCGTCCACCGCGTCTGGCACGGCGATGCCGACCTGCCCGAAGGACTCGATTTCATCGCCCTGCCCGGTGGCTTCTCGTACGGCGACTATCTGCGCTCGGGCGCGATGGCCGCACGTTCGCCGGTGATGCAGGCCGTGGTCCGCGCCGCAGAGCGCGGTGTCACGGTGCTGGGCGTCTGCAACGGCTTCCAGGTCCTGACCGAGGCCGGCCTGCTTCCGGGCGCGTTGATGCGCAATGCCGGCATCCGGTTCGTCTGCCGCGACGTGAAGCTCAAGGTCGAGAACAACCAGTCGCTGTTCACCGCAGGCTACGACGCAGGTCAGCAGATCACGATCCCCGTGGCGCACCATGACGGCAACTACTTCGCAGACGATGCCACGCTCGACCGGATCGAAGGCGAAGGCCGCGTCGCGTTCCGCTATGCCGATGCGGTCAACGGATCGGCTCGTAACATTGCGGGCGTGCTGAACGATCGCGGCAACGTGCTGGGCATGATGCCGCATCCCGAACGCATGATCGAAGCGGCGCATGGCGGCACCGATGGCCGCGCGCTGTTCGAAAGCGTCGTCCGCGGACTGGTCGAAGCCTAACCCGCCGCGCGTTCGCGGAAGCGCGTCTGACCGAACAGGGCCAGCGCGTCGACCGTGTTCATCGGGCGGCCAAAGTAGTAGCCCTGGATTTTCTTGCAGCCGAGCTTGCGGATCATATCCAGCTCCGCCTCGGTCTCCACGCCTTCGGCGGTCGTGGACATCTCGAGGCTGTCGGCCATGGCCACGACCGCACGCACGATGGCGAGGCTCTCCGGGTTGTCCTTGGCCGCGCCCTGCACGAAGCTGCGATCGACCTTGATCGTCGAGAAGCGCATGCGGCGCAGGTAGCCGAGCGAGGAATAACCGGTTCCGAAATCATCCAGCGCCACGCCGCAACCGATCCCCATCAGGTTCTCGAGCGTCATTTGCGCAGTCGTGCCATCGCGCACGAAAATGCTTTCGGTCACTTCGATCTCGAGCCGGTGCGGCGGCAGGCCGGTCGATGCCAGGGCCCCTACGACCGTCTCTGCAAAGTAGGGATCGAGCAGCTGCTCGCCCGAAACGTTGACCGCGATCTTCACGTGCGGCGGCCAGTTCATCGCCTCCTGGCATGCCGTGCGCAGGACCCATTCGCCGATCGGCACGATCAGGCGGGTGTCCTCGGCCAGCGGAATGAACTTCACCGGGCTGACGAAGCCATGCTCCGTACTGTTCCAGCGGATCAGCGCCTCGAAGCTGACGACCTGCTCGCTCATCGCATCGACGACCGGCTGATACATCAGCGAGAATTCGTTGCGCTCCAGCGCGTGGCGCAGCGAGAACTCGAGTTTGCGCCGCTCTTCGGCATGGGCGTGCAGCGAAGGCTCGTAAAGGCAGTGACGTCCACCGCCCTCGTCCTTGGCGCGGTAGAGCGCAAGGTCGGCATTGCGCAGCAGCGTTTCGACGGTGGCCCCATCGCGCGGACCGATGGCCGAGCCGACGCTGGCGCCGACGTAGAGCGTATGGTGATCGACTTCATAGGGCCGTGACAGGGTCGAGATGATTGCCTGCGAAAGCTCGTCGATGCGGGTGACATCGGCAGCATCGCGCATGACCACGCCGAATTCGTCGCCGCCAAGCCGGCCACAGACCTCGCCGTCGCGCGTGATCAGGCGCAGGCGCTCTGAAACCATGGCCAGCAATTGGTCGCCCACGAGGTGGCCGAGCGTATCGTTGACCGCCTTGAACCGATCGAGATCGATCATCAGGAAGGCGCATTGTGTGCGCCACTTCTCGGCATAGCTCATTGCATCGCCGACAGCCTCGGTCAGCATGAGGCGATTGGGCAAGCCGGTCAGGGTATCGTAGCGCGCAAGATAGGCGATCTTCTCGGCGCTCTCGCGCTGCTCGGTCACGTCCGAACCGACGCCGCGGAAGCCAACGAACGTGCCGTTCTCGTCGACCTTCGGCGAGGCCGACAGCTCCCACCAGCGATGACTGCCGTGCAGCGTCACGCGAACGAGAAGGTTGGAGAAGCTTTCACGGCGCTTCAGGCGTTCGGCCAGATCGTGCAGGCTCGAATGGAAATGCCCGCTCTCCCACGAGGGCCCGGCAATGAGCTGGATCAGCGGCTTGCCATCCGCATCCTCGGGATCCTCGCCCAGTGCGAAGGCGAAACGGGGGCTGACAGAACGCACGCGGCGATTGGCATCGACCTGCCACAGCCAGTCGGCATCGCCTTCCTCGAATTCGCGCAGCAGCAGGGAAACGACCTCGCTCTTTTCCGCCATGCCCGCTTCGGCAACACGCGCGCCAAGGAATGTGCGCGCTGCTTCGACAGCGCCGACAGAAACAATCGCGACGAAGGCCGCGGCAACAGCCGCTGCTGTCAGTTCGCCTTCGAACAGGAACACGCCCAGCGCCGAGACGCCGACGATGACCGAGAACAGCACCGTGGCCATGGGCATGGCCGCAAACGAGACCGCCATCCCGGTCATCAGCATGGCCAGCACGGTCCACAGCGTCATGCGCTCCGCCGGACTGCCAAACGGGCCGAACACGAGCATCGGCACGGCCCAGACGAGCGCCACGAACAGCGAGCTGAGTGTCTGGCGATGCATTTCCTGACGACTTATGCGCCTGCGATCGGCATCGATTAGTGATCGATCGAATCGCGCCCCCGAAATCAGGACGCCGACAAGCAGCGCCATCCAGCCAACGAGCAGGACCGGATGGATGCGCGTGCTGTAGGTCTGCAGGACCAGCAGCGCAGCCAGTGCGTGGCCGAGCAGACGGGCAAAGGTCAGGCGGGCAAGGCTGGAATACTGCAGACCGCGCAGACGGCCCCAGTCCCCATCTGCCGGATCGCGCAGGCCAATCACTGCGAGCATCGGCAGCCGCGCCGGACCGGATTCATTCGAGGGTGTTTGCGAGTAAGTCACATCGGGACAAATACATGTGATTCATTAGCCAATCGTAAGCGACAAAGCGTTGTGCAAGCTTCTCACGCTGCACACAAAATGGCCCGCCGCACCCCTGAAAGGTGCGACGGGCCGGACTTTCCTCCCCAGGAAAGGTCCATTCAGGCAGCGGGGATCAACGCCCCATGGCGCTGCCAAGCCGGTGGTAGAGGTGCGAGAACTTCACCGATTCGGGCTGGTCCTCGATCGCCTTGAGATAGTGCAGTACGGCCTCGCGGATCAGCTTGAAGTCCTCGGTAGAGAGGACCGCGCGGGCACGAGCAGGTTCAGCCATTGTCAGTCTCCTTGGATCTTCGTGGCATGATTGCCGCGAACTTTGCCTGCCGTCAGGCAGCAAACTGGTTCATCGTGTTGGCAGCGCCGCCAGCCTTCAGGGCAGCCTCGCCGGCGAAGTATTCCTTGTGATCGTCGCCGATGTCCGAACCCGACATGTTCTGGTGCTTCACGCAGGCGATGCCCTGGCGGATTTCTTGGCGTTGGACGCCCTTGACGTAGCCCAGCATGCCCTGTTCGCCGAAGTACTCCCTGGCGAGATTGTCGGTGCTCAGCGCAGCCGTGTGATAGGTCGGCAGCGTGATCAGGTGGTGGAAGATGCCCGCCTGCGCCGCAGCATCGCGCTGGAAGGTGCGAATGCGTTCGTCGGCTTCGTCGGCAAGTTCGGTGCCGTCATAATCCACGCTCATCAGCTTGGTGCGATCGTAGGCACTGACATCCTTGCCGGCTTCCACCCACGCATCATAGACTTGCTGGCGGAAGTTCAGCGTCCAGTTGAAGCTGGGCGAGTTGTTGTAGACCAGCTTGGCATTGGGGATGACCTCGCGAATGCGGCTGACCATGCCGCCGATCTGACCGATGTGCGGCTTCTCGGTTTCGATCCACAGCAGGTCAGCGCCGTTCTGCAGCGAAGCAATGCTGTCCATCACGCAACGGTCCTCGCCGGTTCCGGGGCGGAACTGGAACAGGTTGGAAGGCAGGCGCTTGGGGCGCATCAGCTTTCCGTCGCGGGCGATCAGAACATCGCCGTGGCTCAGGTTCGCGGGATCGACTTCGTCACAGTCGAGGAAGGCGTTGTATTGATCGGCAAGGTCGCCCGCTTCACGGGTGTAGGCGATCTGCTTGGTCAGCCCTGCGCCGAGCGAGTCGGTGCGGGCAACGATCACCCCATCGTCGACGCCGAGTTCCATGAAGGCGTAGCGGACTGCACGGATCTTCGCGAGAAAGTCTTCGTGCGGAACGGTCACCTTGCCGTCCTGGTGGCCGCACTGCTTTTCGTCCGAGACCTGGTTCTCGATCTGGATGCAGCACGCGCCGGCTTCGATGAACTTCTTGGCAAGCAGGTAGGTCGCCTCGGCATTGCCGAAGCCTGCGTCGATGTCGGCGATGATCGGAACGACGTGCGTTTCGAAGTCGTCGATCTTGTGCAGTAGCCGGTGCGTGTTGACCGCATCGCCCGCAGCCTTGGCAGCGTCGAGTTCGCGGAACAGCCCGCCCAGTTCACGGGCATCGGCCTGCTTGAGGAAGGTGTAGAGTTCGGCGATCAGATCCGAAACGCTGGTCTTTTCGTGCATCGACTGGTCAGGCAGCGGGCCGAACTCGCTGCGCAACGCCGCGACCATCCAGCCCGACAGGTAGAGGTAGCGGCCCTTTGTGGTGCCGAAGTGCTTCTTGATGGCGATCATCTTCTGCTGGCCGATGAACCCGTGCCAGCAGCCGAGCGACTGGGTGTACTTTGCGGGATCGGCGTCATAGGCAGCCATGTCGCGGCGCATGATCTTGGCGGTGTAACGCGCAATGTCGATGCCGGTCAGGAAGCGGTTCTGCAAGCGCATGCGTGCAACCGATGCCGCTTCGATGCCATCCCAGGTCTGGTCGAATGGTGCGATGGCCTTGCGCGCCTCGGCGATGGTCTGCTGGTAGGTCATGGTCCCGATTCCCTTGTTCGGCAAAATGTTCGTCTGAAGCGGGGATAGGCCCGATGCTGCGGTGCGGGAATGACCATCGCAGTCTTGTTGTCAAACTTTACAGAATATGCTTGTAAATTTGTGCAGCACACACAGGAACCTATGGCATGGCTCTACGACCGCTTTATCTTGGCCCGCGCCTGAAGCGGTTGCGCCGCGAACTGGGCCTGACCCAGCAAGCCATGGCCGACGAACTGGGCATATCGCCAAGCTACATCGCTCTGATCGAGCGTAACCAGCGTCCGCTTACGGCCGATCTGCTGCTGCGATTGGCGCGTGCCTACAAACTCGACATGGCCGACCTTGCTGCCGATGATCGCGACGACTATGCGCGCCGCCTTTCCGATGCCTTGCGCGATCCGATCTTTGCCGACATCGACCTGCCCGCGCTGGAGGTGGCCGACGTGGCCGCGAGCTTTCCCGCGGTAACCGAGGCGATGCTCCGTCTTTACGGAGCATGGCAGCGCGAACAGCAGGCCTTGGCCGAGCAGCGCCAGGCCGTGCCCGGCAGCAGCGCGAGCGATCCGGTGGGCGAGGCCCGGCGTTTCGTGGCGGGGCGGCGCAACTACTTCCCCACCATCGATTCGCGCGCAGAAGAGCTTTCGGTCGAGATCGACAAGGCGGGCGGGCCGCACGAATGGCTGCGCGCGCAAGGGGTGCGCGTGCGTTTCCTGCCGCCCGACGTGATGATGGATGCGATCCGGCGTTATGACCGCCACAACGAACAGCTGCTGGTCGACGACACGCTATCAGCGTCGAGCCGCACCTGGCAACTCGTCCAGCACATTGCCTATACCGCGCTGCGACCGGAAATCGCGGCGATCGTGCGCGGAGAGAGTTTTGCGAGTCTGACGGCTGCCAACCTCGTCCGCCGCGCTCTGGCGGGCTATGCGGCGGCTGCGCTGCTCATGCCCTATGATCGCTTCGCCCGAGCCGTCGATGCGCGCCGATATGATATCGAGGCGCTGGCCGGCCTGTTCGGCACAAGCTTCGAACAGGTTGCGCACCGGCTGACAACGCTCAACCGGACGGGACAGGAGCGCGTGCCGTTCTTCTTCATTCGCGTCGATGCGGCGGGCAACGTCTCGAAGCGGCTGGACGGCGCGGGCTTTCCTTTCGCGGCGCACGGCGGGGGTTGCCCGCTATGGAACGCGCACGACGCCTTCCGCACGCCCGGACAGATCGTGACGCAATGGCTCGAACTGCCCGATGGGCAGCGCTTCTTCTCGCTCGCGCGGACGGTGTCATCGGGGGGTGGCGGCTACGACCGCCCGGTCACCACGCGCGCCATCGCCCTTGCCTGCGCGGCCGAACATGCACCAAAGCTGATCTATGCGGCCGGAGCAGATCCCAGAACCATGGCCGCAACGCCGATCGGCGTGACCTGCCGTCTGTGCCACCGCGCGCAGTGCACAGCGCGGGCCGAACCACCGATCGGGCGCGAGATCCTGCCCGACGACTACCGCCGCGCGGCCGAGCCCTTCAGCTTTGCGGAGAGCTGAGCCAGTATCGGATGACCATGGCCACGATGCCTAGCGCGAGGACGCTGCCAAGCCAGATCGCCGCCATCCAGCCCATGCGTTGCCACAACGGGCGCGCCTCGGCCTCGTCGGCCCCTTCGAGACGCGGATCAATGATAGCCATGGCTGCCGACCTTTCCGCGAAACACCCAGTAGGCCCAGCCGGTGTAGATCAGGATCAGCGGCATGATCACCGCAACTCCGACGAGCATGAAGACCTGAGAGCGATGTGGTGCCGCGGCATCCCAGATCGAGATCGTCTGCGGCACGACCCACGGCCACATCGATGCGCCCAGGCCGATCATGCCGAGCAGGAACAGCGCAAGCGTCAGCACGAACGGCAGCCAGGCGTGCCGCTTGCCTAGCGAGCGCAACAACGTGATCGCGACCACACCCGTGACCAGCGGCACCGGGGCCAGCCAGAAGATCATCGGTTGCGCGAACCAGCGCTGAAAATACTGCCCGGCAAGGAACGGCGTGGCGAGGCTGACCAATGCCATCAGGCCGAGCGTGGACCACGCGGCCTTTCGCGCTAAGCCGAAAGCCTTGTCCTCGGCGGTGCCCTCCACCTTGAGCGCGAGCCAGCACGAGCCAAGAAGCGCGTAGCCGGCAACCACGCCGATGCCGGTCAGCAGCGAATAGGGCGATAGCCAGTCGAGCCAGCCACCGGCATAGGCCCGGCCTTCCACGTGGATGCCTTGAAGCAACGCGCCCAGAATGATGCCCTGCGACAGCGCAGCGACCAGCGAACCTGAGAAAAACGCCATGTCCCAGAATGCGCGGTGGCGCGGGTCGCGCCAGCGGAACTCGAAGGCCACTCCGCGGAACACGAGGCCCAGCATCATCGCGATTATCAGCGGGTAGGTTGCCGGCAGGATGATCGCATAGGCGAGCGGGAATGCAGCCAGCAGCCCGCCCCCGCCCAGCACCAGCCAGGTCTCGTTGCCATCCCATACCGGCGCAATGGCGTTCATCGCCTGGTCGCGCTCCTCGCCCGGCGCGAAGGCCGGGAACAGGATGCCGATGCCGAGGTCGAAACCGTCCATGACCACGTACATGAACACGGCAAAGGCGATGATGACTGCCCAGATCACGGCAAGATCGAACATCACACCGCTCCTTCGTTCTGCTGGGCGGGCGTGATGCCTGCCGAGCGGATGGGCGCGCGTTCGTCCTGCTCAGGCCCCTCCTCATGCGGATGGGGCGGATCACGCATCAGACGCAGGAGATACCATGTGCCGGTGCCGAACACCGCGAAATAGACAATCACGAACGCCAACAGCGAGGCTGCCACAGCAGGTGCGGCGATCGGGCTGACGGAGTCAGACGTGCGCAGCAGGCTATAGACCGTGAACGGCTGGCGGCCGACTTCGGTCGTCACCCAGCCTGCGATCACCGCGACGAACCCGGATGGCCCCATGACGATTGCGGCGCGGTAGAGCGCGGGCCAGTCATAGAGTTTTTTGCGCGCGCGCGCGATCAGGCTCCACAGCCCGAGGCCGAGCATCGCGAACCCGAGGCCCACCATGATGCGGAACGACCAGAACACGATCCACACCGGCGGACGGTTTTCAGGCGCAATGGTATCGAGGCCGGCGAGCGGCGCATCAAGATCGTGCTTGAGTATCAGGCTCGATGCCTTGGGAATGCCCAGCGCGTAACGCAGGGTCTGCGCCTTGTCGTCGGGGATGCCGAAGAGATAGAGCGGCGCGCCCTCTGCGTGGCTATGGTAGTGCCCTTCCATCGCCATGACCTTGGCGGGCTGATGCTCGAGCGTATTGAGCCCGTGCATGTCGCCTGCAAGGATCTGGATCGGCGCGACGATCGCCGCCATCCACATCGCCATCGAGAACATCTTGCGCGCGTGAAGGTTGGCGCGATCCTTGAGCAGGTGCCACCCACCCACGGCGCCGACGACGAAGGCAGTCGTGAGATACGCTGCGATCACCGTGTGAACGAGGCGATAGGGGAAACTGGGATTGAAGATGATCGCGAGCCAGCTCGGGCCGGGCAAGAATTCGCCGTGCGCGCCGATCTCGAAGCCGGTGGGGGTCTGCATCCACGAATTGACCGAGAGGATCCAGAAGGCCGAGATGAACGTGCCCACTGCCACCATCAGCGTGGCCGCAAAGTGAAGGCCCTTGCCGACGCGCTTCATGCCGAACAGCATCACGCCAAGGAATCCGGCCTCAAGGAAAAACGCGGTCAGCACCTCGTAGGCCATGAGCGGCCCGATCACGCCCCCGACCTTGTCCGAAAACACCGACCAGTTGGTGCCGAACTGATAGGACATCACCAGCCCCGAGACGACGCCCATCGCGAAGGCGACCGAGAAGATCTTCAGCCAGTAGCGGAACAGGTCGAGATAGAGCGCCTTGCCGGTCTTCAGCCACAGCGCTTCCAGCACCGCAAGATAGCTGGCGAGGCCGATCGAGAACGCCGGGAAGATGAAATGAAAGCTTACCGTGAAAGCAAATTGCATCCGCGCCAGAACAAGCGCGGTGCCGTGCGGATCGAGTCCTGCAAACATTGTCATTTCCCCCGCCATGTCGGCCACTTCGGGATCGGCGTCTTCTGACGGCGCCTTGGGTCGCTGCGTTAGGCCTGCATGAGCAGATGCTAAAGTGATTTTGTTGCGTGACGCTTGCAGTTTTCGCAAGCCACTACCCCCCATCGGGCTCATGCGTTCCAGCAAACTTGCAGCCACGGGCCTTGGCGGCTATCGGCGCCGCTCTTCCCTTCCCGTCTTGCCCGCGCGCGATGAAACCGACGCGCTTGAAGGAACCGGCTTTTGTCCAAGATCATCCCGATTGCCGACGTCGATGCCGCGCTGGTCGAGCAGGTGCTCGATCAGGCGTTCGAACCGGAACGGCATCAGCGAACCGCCTACAAGGTGCGCGAGGGGACAGAGGCGCTCGGTAACCTGTCGTTCGCAGCGCTCGACGATGACGACATGCTGGCGGGCACGATCCAGTGCTGGCCGGTGGGCCTGACCGACCCGCAGGGGCGCTGCCACCCGATGATCATGGTCGGGCCCGTGGCGGTCCTGCCGCATCTGCAGGGCCACGGCTTCGGCAAAGCGCTGATGACCGCGGCACTCACCGCGATCGACCCCCGCGCGCCACTTCCACAAGTGCTGATCGGCGATCCCGAATATTACGGGAGGTTCTTCGGCTTTTCCAATGCGCAGACGGGGCAGTGGCAGCTTCCCGGCCCGTTCGAGCAGCATCGCCTGCTCTGCCGCACCGCCAATCCCGCCGTCCTGCCGCAAGAGGGCACGTTGGGCCCTTGGCGGCGCTGACCTGATCTGGCATCGGCCCAAGTGAAACGAGATGCCGATGCCATATTGCCCGCCCCCCGAACTCGCATCCCTGAGCCTTGCCGAACTGGCGAGCCAGGTTGCCGCACGAAAGCTGCCGCCGCTCGACCAGTGGAGCCCGCAGTCGACCGGCGACAGCGAGATGCGCATCGCAGCCGACGGCCGCTGGTATCATCAGGGCGGCGAAATTCGTCGGCCTGCGATGGTCAGGGCCTTCTCTTCGCTGCTGATGCGCGATGACGCCGGTCAGCACTGGCTGGTCACACCGTTCGAACGCCTGTCGATCGCGGTGGAGGACGCAGCGTTCATCGCCACCGACATGCTGGCGATGAGCGACGACGAAGGCCGCCCCGCCCTCGCCTTTCGTCTCAATACCGATGATCTGGTGGTCTGCGGGCCCGAACACGTCCTGCGCGTTGGCGGCACTGTCGACGTTCCGTCGTTCTACATCTCCGTCCGCCACGGCACGGAAGCCCGCCTCAACCGCAGCACTTATGGCCAACTGATCGACCATGCGATCGCGCGGGGCGGCGACGAGCTCGCGGTGGAAAGCATGGGCCTGCGCTTCGCGCTGGTGCCGCCGGCATGAGCCTGCTCGACCGACTCACCCGGCTTTACGAGTTGGGCCACCGCGAGCCCGCCCGCGACCTTTACGAGGACTGGCGCCCGCTTCCCGACGATCCCCTGCGCCCCGCCGCCGTGCTGATCGCGGTGACCGACCGTGGCGATCACCCTGATGGCCCCGGCGTGCTGCTGATTCATCGCCCCTCGCACATGCGCGCGCACCCGGGACAGGCGGCGTTTCCGGGCGGCAAGATTGATCCCGGCGAGACCCCGCGCGAAGCCGCGCTGCGCGAGGCGCACGAAGAACTCGGGCTCCGTCCCGAAGACGTGACCGTAATCGGCGAAACCGACCGCTTCCGGACCGGCACAGGCTACGACATCACGCCCGTCCTCGCGATGATCCCGCCCGACCTTGCGCTCGTGCCTAACCCCGCCGAAGTCGCGGACTGGTTCGAGCCCCCGCTCGGCTTCGTGCTGGACAGCGGGCGGCATGAATGGAAATCTGCCGACTGGAACGGTCGCACGGGCCGCTATATCGAGATCATGTGGAACCAGCATCGCATCTGGGGTGTGACGGCCGCGATCATATCCAACCTGTCGAAGCGGATCGCCTGGCATGACTGAACGCATGATTGAGCGCCTGCCCGCAGCAGAATGGACCGCGCGCGAGGATCTCGCCGCGCTAGTCGCCGCGCTCGACCCGCAGGCCGAAGGCAATTGCCGCTGGGTTGGCGGCGTGGTGCGCGACACGATCCTCGGGACCGCGCCCAAGGATATCGACATGGCGACGACGCTCGTGCCCGAGGAAACAATGCGCCGCCTCGGTGCCGCGGGCATCAAGGCCGTACCTACCGGAATCGCGCATGGCACAGTGACCGCCGTACTCGGCAGCGGGACGGTCGAGATAACCACCCTGCGCCGCGACGTTTCGACCGATGGCCGACACGCCACGGTCGCTTTCTCGACCAACTGGCGCGACGATGCCGCACGGCGCGATTTCACGATCAACGCGCTCTATGCCGACCCGCGCAGCCTTGCGCTGTTCGACTATCACGATGGCCTGTCCGACCTTGCCGCGCGCCACGTGCGCTTCATCGGCGATGCGCGCGAACGCATTCGCGAAGACTACTTGCGCATTCTGCGCTACTTCCGCTTTCAGGCGCGGTTCGGGTCGATCCCGGCCGATGCCGAGGCCGAGAGTGCTGTTTCCGAACTGGCGCCCGGCATGAAAGGCCTCTCGCGCGAACGCGTGGGCTGGGAACTGATGAACCTGCTAGGCCTGCCTTCGCCTGCATCCACTGTGCAGCGCATGGCGGAGCTTGGCGTTCTGGCACAAGTCCTGCCCGAGGCGGGCGAAGCCGGCCTACGCCAATTGGCCGCGCTTGAAAGAGTCGAGCTGGCCGAAGCCGTCGAGGGCACAGCGGTGCGCAGGCTGGCCGCGCTTCTTCCTGCTGATCCTGCCGTGGCCGAACTGGTCGCGGCGCGGCTTCGTCTGTCGCTTGCACAGCGCAAGCGTCTGGCATCGGCCGCTGGGCGCGACGAGCTGCCACGCGATCCCCGGGGCCTCGCCTATCGCATCGGCATCGAGGAGGCGCGCGATCGGCTGCTGTTGGCAGGTGCCGGTATCCGGCCGCTGGCTGGCTGGACGGTACCGGTCTTTCCCCTTAAAGGTGGCGAGATCGTGGCGCGCGGTATCACGGCTGGACCGATGGTCGCTCGAACGCTGCGTCAAGTCGAAGAGCTCTGGATCACAGAGGGTTTTCCGGACGCCGCGCGAGTCTCCGCACTGCTCGATGAAGTCCTGGCGCATACCAGCGCACAAGGCGATTGAGGGTCTTCACAGCCGTGCGGGCACCGGGCATCGGCTTCGCCCTGACGAAATGGCGCAGTCTGTCTTCCGAAACCCGCGCCAGAGCATCACGCCCGAGCACCAGCTTGCGCGCATCGGGAACAAAGTTGGACGAATCCTGCCAGAACGATCGACAGGCAGTTGCGTAAAGCATCGGTCGTGGCGCGTCGCTGCTGTTGGCTTGCCCGCGATGCCGAACAAGATAATTCCAGATCATGCAGTCGCCGCGCGCAACCTCGCGCGTGACGGCGCCATCGCCAGTTGGCGGCGCTTCGGCCAAGTGATGCGATCCCAAGAGAAACTCGGTCGATCCGTTGTGCTCGTTGACATCGACCAGCGGTATCGAAATCGTCAACGCGAATGGCGGAAGTTTGCCCGCAAACGGGGTGTCTGCGTAAAGGTTCGGATTGTCCGAGTGCAATTGCTGCAATGTCGCCCCCGGAAACGACGTGATTATACCGAAGGATTCATAAACCCAGCTTTCGCCAAGGACTTGATCGAGCAGCGTGAGCAAGGCCGGATGCTGCAGCAGATCGACACAATCACGCATAGCTCCGGCGATCGGAACCAATCCGTTTAATCGGCGCGTGCCCACGATCCAGACATCCTCCGGACGGGGAGCCTCCATGTCGAACGCTCCGGGCAGGACCTTGCGCAAGCTCTGGCGCAAATCATCGATTTGCGAGGCAGGCCACAGCCGCTCCAGCCCGACCACACCATCACGCAAGAGCGCCTCGGCCGCCTCCACTGCAGCTTCCGAGCCGTAATGCGCGATTGGATCGCTCATCTCATCCCTTCCATTCACGCCGATCCTCGGCGGCGCGCAGCACTTCGTACGAAACCTGAAGCTTCTGGAACTGCTCTGCGGCGGCTTTGTCGCCGGGCCTCACATCGGGGTGGACCTCCTTGGCCTTGGTCCGCCATGCCTTCTTCACCGCATCGAAATCGGCATCGGGATCGAGTCCGAGCACTTCGAGCGCGCGCAGTTCGTCACGGCTCCGCGTCCCGTCGCCCGAGCCACCCCACTCGGCCCAGGCAGACTGGCGGAAACCGGCAGCTTCGCCGCGTTCCTCGGCTTCGCGCTGCTCGGCCTCTTCCTTGTCGAGGCCTTCGAAGTAGTTCCAGCCCTGATTGTATTCGGCCGCGTGGCGTGGGCAGAAATACCAGCGATCCGGGTTGTTGGGCGATTTGGGTGCGGGGCAATCGCCCTTTTCGTCGCAGCCTGCGCGATCGCACAGGCGCACCGGCGCAGCCTCGCGCGCGCCTTCGTAGCCGCGCCAGCGAGGAAAGCCCCAGTCAGAAGATCGCCCGTGTCGCGCCATAGGTCTCGTCAAAGCCGCACATTGCAGGAAAGGTCAAGATGGGAAGGCGGCCCGTCCAATGCAAAGGCCCGGACGGACCCCGCCCGGGCCTTCAGATCGAGCCATTCGGATCAGTTGACGGTGACGGTCACCGCGCGACGGTTGCGCGCCCACGAATCCTCGTCGGAGCCGATGGCGAGCGGGCGTTCCTTGCCATAGCTTACGGTTGTCACCCGGCCCGGATCGATCCCGAGGCTGACGAGATAGTTCTTGGCGGCATTGGCGCGGCGCTCACCCAGCGCGATGTTGTAATCGCGGGTGCCGCGCTCGTCGCAGTGGCCTTCGATGGTGATCGACTTGGACGGATAGCGTGCCAGCCACTGGGCCTGGCTCTGCAGGACGCCTTGGTCGGCGGCATCGATGTTGTAGCGGTCGGTATCGAAATTGACCGTGTCCGACATGACCGAGGCGATGAAATCGGCCTGGCTGCCGGGGACAGGGCCGGTCGGTTGCATCGGCTGCGGCGTGGTCTGCGTGGTGCCCGGCTCGGGCGGCAGGGTCTTGGGCTTGGATGCGCAGGCGCCAAGACTCAGGGTGACGGCGGCCAGACCGGCGATCATCAGCGGACGGGACATAAGGGGCTCCTTTCGGATGGGGACGAAGAGGGACAACGCATGGTGATGTTTGCACCGCACAATGACAAGTGACTCAATTCACCTTTGCGGCTTTGCAGATTCAGGGGAGAACCGGGCCCCAGGCAGGATCAGAACCATCGACGGGCGTGTTCAGTTTCCGTTCGTTGCGCCCGGTGAGATCGACTTGCCAGATACCGGTCTTGCCGCTGCCGCGCTCGGTCCGGAAGAACTGGACGATGCGACCATTGGGCGACCATGTCGGCGCTTCATCCTGCCAACTGTCTGTCAGGAAACGCATATCTCCGCCCGAGGGCGAGGTCACCGCGATGCGGAAATTGCCTGCGATGTTGGTGAAGGCGATCTGGTCACCGCGCGGGCTCCACTCTGGCGTGGCGGCGCGGCCCCCGAAGAAACTGATGCGCTTCTGGTTCGAGCCATCGGAGTTCATCACATATATCTGCTGACCGCCCGAGCGATCGCTCTCGAACACGATCTTGCTCCCGTCGGGTGAATAGGACCCACCGACATCGAGCCCCGGCGAATCGGTCAGACGCGTCGAGGGGCCGCCGTTGACCGAAACCCGGTAGATGTCGGTGTTCCCGGCAATCGCCATCGAATAGAGAATCCACTTGCCATCGGGCGACCAGCGCGGCGCGAAGGTGGGATTGGTGCTCGACGTGACCAGCTTCTGCTGTCCGGTGCCGATATTGTAGATGTAGATGCGCGGCGCGCCGTTGAGATAGCTCAGGTAGACGATCTGGCTGTAGTCGGGCGAATAGCGCGGGGTCAACGCGGTGGCCTGCCCGTTGGTGATGAAGCGATGGTTGGCGCCATCGGAATCCATGATCGCCAGCTGCTTGCGGCGGCGATCCTTGGGGCCGGTCTCGGCGATATAGGCGATCTTGCTGTCGAAGAACGGGCTTTCACCGGAGAGACGCGAATAGACCATGTCGGCGCACTTGTGCGCGGCGCGGCGCCATTCCTCGGGCTTAACGACATACCCCTGGCGCGCGAGCTCGCTGCCAAGCGCAACGTCATAGAGATAGCAGCCCACGGTAAGCCTGCCATCGCCATTGGCCTTGACGAAACCCTGCACCAGCATCTCTGCCGAGCGCCCGCGCCAGCCATCGAAGGCAGGCGCGGCAACTTGCGGGAAATCGATGGCCGGCAACGCGTCCGGGCCGACCGGCTTGAACAGCCCGTTGTTGCGCAAATCGTTGAACACCACGCGCGCAACGTTGCGCCCGAGCGCTTCGGTATTGCCGCCCTCGGCAGCAGTGGACACGCTCTCGTTGGTGGGGAATGCGGGGATGGCGATGCCGAGGTCCTGCCATTCGCTTTCGTCGGTGACCGAGCCTGTCAGGCCCTCCTCTTCGGGCGCAGCCTGAGGGGCCGACGAGGAAGGCAGCGCCGCCTGCTGCGCCCCAACCATCGCCGGAACGGTCAGCAGGGTGCCGGCCAGGATCAGATCACGAAGTTTCATTGGGACAGCCTCTTGTCGAACCGGAACGCCGAAATGCGCTTCCAGTTGCCGTAATATTCGTCTGGCAGGTCGAACGGGGCCGCGAGTTGGACCGCGCGAATGGCCAGTTCGACGTGCCGCTTGGCCTGTGCCTCGTTGGAAGGCGTGACGCCCGTCTGGCTGACGAGACGGGGCCTACCGGCAAGACTGCCGTCCGCGTTCAACTCCCACGCCAGCACGGTCACCAGCTTATCGACATCGACGCCTTGCGGACCGGTCCAGTGCGCCTTGATCTGGCGCGCGATGGCACTGGCGAGCGATGCCTTGACCTCTGGCCCGACGACCGCCGCGGCCGGTGTCTTGGCAGTGCCAGGCTTGGTTGTGCCGGGAATGCCCTTGAGAAAGTCGGTTCCGATCCGACTGCCACCCGACGGCGCGTCAGGACGGCGGCGCGGACTCGTGTCGGCAGGCTTTGCCGGAGCAGGCTTGGCGGGCGCGACCTTGGCCGGAGACGGCTTGGCCGGCGCGGGCTTCGGGGGTGCGGGCTTCGGAGGCGCTGGACGGGGCGGCGCAGGCTTTGGCGCCGGGGCAGGCCTTGGCGCAGGCCTTGGCGGTACCGGCTTGGGTGGTGCCGGCCTCGGTGGTGCGGGCTGGGGTGGGGCAGGCTGGGGCGGCGCAGGCTCGATCACCGGTTCGGGCTCGGGCTGCGGCTCACCCAGCTGCGGCGCGACATCGGGTGCTGCCTGCGCCATCGGATCGGGCGAAGTTGACTGGTCGGCGATCTCGTCGGAGAAAGTCACCTCCATCCGTTCAGGCGGCGGCTTGACCGTTTTTCCCGGCGGCGAAAGCGAGAGGGCGACGAGCAGGGCCGCGTGGGCAGCGGCCGCAATGACCAGCCCTGCGCCTTCCTGCTTCGTGAGGCCTCCTGCCATGGGATCTCGCATCGCGTCCGGGCCTATTGCGGTGCGGCTGAACTGTTGGTGACCAGCGAGATCGATTTGAGACCCGCAGCGTTAAGCTCGCCCATCACCGCTGCCACCCGGCCCCAGTCGAGCACGCGATCGGCGCGCAAGGTGACGAGCGGCGGCTTGGGCCCCTTGTCGAGCCCCGCCAGACGGTCGGTGAGTTCGCCCGGCGCAAGCTGTTCGTCATCGAGGAACACGGTCCCCTGCGCATCGATGCTGACGGTGATCTGGTCCTGCTGCTGGTCGAGCGGATCGGCCTTGCTGTCGGGCAGATCGACCGGCACGCCTGCTGCCAGCATCGGCGCGGTCACCATGAAGATGATCAGCAGCACGAGCATGACGTCTACCAGCGGCGTCACGTTGATCTCGCTCATCGCCGCGCGGCCGCCCCGGCCCCGACGCCTGCGGCCACCACCACCGCCACCGCCACCGCCAAGAGACATCGCCATGACTCAGGCCTCCAGTTCGCGGCTCAGCGAGGCGTGGAAGCGATCGGCAAAGCGGTAGAGCCGCGTCTCGAAGCGGTTCACGCGGTGCGAGAAGCGGTTGTAGGCGATGACCGCCGGAATCGCCGCGAACAGGCCGATGGCGGTCGCGAACAGCGCTTCCGAAATGCCGGGTGCGACGACGGCGAGCGACGAATTCTGCTGCGCACCGATGTTGAAGAAGCTGTCCATGATGCCCCAGACGGTGCCGAACAGGCCGACGAAGGGCGCAACAGAGCCGACCGTGGCAAGGAAATTCAGCCGGCTTGCCAGCGCGTCGGTCTCGGTCACCACCGCGCCATCGAGCGCCGTGGTCAAGCGCTGGCGCGTTCCTTCGCGGTCGATCGCCTTGCCCGAAGTCGAGCGCCGCCATTCGGCAAGCGCGGCGTTGACCACCCTTGCCGAGGGCAGGTCGCGCCCCTTGTTGTCCTTCTGGAACTGGTCGATGTCGCGCGCCTCCCAGAATTCGCGCTCGTACTTGTCGCAATTGCGCTGGAGTCCGCCCATCCGCAACGAAAAGCCGATGATGATCATCCAGGTCCACACGCTCGCCAGCACCAGTCCCGCCATCACTGCCTGCACGACATAGTCGGCATCGAGGAACAGCTGCACCGGGTTGAGCGATGTCGGCGCAAAGGAAACGCCCTGGCCAAGCAACTCGAACGTCATGCGGATGGTAGTCCTTCAGCTTGCGAAACAACGGTCTGGAATGCGGCAACCCATGCCGCCGGCTGGCGGCGCGGACGGCCCGATGGAGCGACGAACGCCACGCGAACCGAGGCCTCGCACAGGAGCGTGTCATCCCTGAACGCACGCTGCACGATCCGGCACGAGGCGGGTGAAAGTTCGGAAACATGGCTGCGGACGAGCACGGCATCGTCCAGCTTTGCCGGACGCAGGAAGCGCAAGTCCATCGCGCTCACCGCATAGGCGCCCTCGCCCGCCTCGTGCGCGGCGCGCTGGTCGATGCCGAGCACGCGTAGCATGTCGGACCGGGCCCGCTCGAACCAGCGCAAGTAGTTGGCATGATAGACCACACCCGACAGGTCCGTGTCCTCGAAGTAGACGCGGACCGGAAACAGGTGCTCGTTGCCGTCGAAGCGGCCGGAAGTCGGCTGGGGAATGGTCATTCGCTGCCAACCCTACCCTTGCGACGAGTCGAAGGGCAAGAGGTGGTTAACGCCCTGCCCCCACCTTATGCCGTTTCAGCGCATGAGCATCGGGCCGAGCGGCATTCCGGCAAAGAGATGGACGTGCAGGTGCGGCACTTCCTGATGGCTGTCTGTGCCGGTGTTGGCGAGCAACCGGTAGCCCGGCGCGACCAGCCCCAGATCGCGCGCGACCTTGCCCACGGCGCGGACGAAACCGGCAATCTCCGCTTCGGATGCCTTGGCCGAGAAATCATCCCAGCTGACGTACGCCCCTTTCGGGATCACCAGCACGTGCGTTGGTGCCTGCGGATTGATATCGTGAAAGGCGAGCGCGTAATCGTTCTCGTACACCGTCCGGTTGGGGATTTCCCCGCGCAGGATTTTCGCGAACACGTTCTGGTCGTCGTAGGGCAGGGTCGCATCAACGGCCATGATCAGTTGCTCCGGCTGGCTTTTTCGACAATCCCCGAGGTGCCCTCGCGGCGCTGAAGCTCTGCCAGCACATCGGCCAGCGGCACCTGCTTTGCGCCGAGCAGGACCATGAGGTGGAAAATGAGATCGGCAGCCTCGCCCACAAGCTCCTCGGTGCTCCCGGCGAGCGCGGCGATGACCGTCTCGGTGCCCTCCTCGCCCACTTTCTGGGCAATCTTGGCAAGGCCCCTGGCATTGAGCTTGGCAACATAGCTGGCCGAAGGATCGCCCTGCAGGCGCTGCGCAATCGTGGCTTCCAGCCGGGCTAGGATATCGCTGTGTTCCATCGGCCTCGCATGGAGCGGAGGCGCGCGGCGGTCAAGGCTCTGCCGCCGCGGGCGCGGACTACTTCCGCCGCTTGGCGACCTGTCGGCCGACGATCAACCCCACGATGCCCATGGCGAACAGCGCGCCATCGGTCGGCTCGGGTACGGATATTCCGCCCGACTGCGCCAAGGCAGGGGCGACGGTCGCAAGTGCGGCGATCAGGCTGAGGACTACGCGAAGCACTGGTGGGGTGACCTGTTTACCGAAGAACCTCATTTGGTTCACCGGCCGGTCCTGCCAGACGCCGCGATTCGGTATAACCCCTTATGTAGGCTACCTAATGCCCCATTCCGGGACGATCATGAACGCGCCGGAAGACCGGCGACGCGAAGCGCTGCGTGTGCTTCTGCAATCGAGTGCGTGCCGAAGTGGAAGATCGACGCCGCCAGCACCGCGCTGGCATGGCCCTGCGTCACGCCTGCCACAAGGTGATCAAGCGTGCCGACACCGCCACTGGCGATCACAGGAACCGGCACCGCATCGGCAATTGCGCGGGTCAATTCAAGGTCATAGCCCTTCTGCGTGCCATCGCCGTCCATCGACGTGACCAGCAGCTCCCCCGCGCCCAGTTCGGCCAGCTTGACCGCATGGGCCAGCGCGTCGATCCCGGTGCCCTTGCGCCCGCCGTGGGTAAAGATTTCCCACTTGCCGGGCGATACGCGCCGCGCATCGACCGATCCGACCACGCATTGCGCGCCGAACTTTTCGGCAATGTCGCGCACCAGTTCGGGCCGGG
Organism: Novosphingobium sp. HNCC26DJ243; assembly: GCF_057180545.1. Lineage (NCBI taxonomy): Bacteria > Pseudomonadati > Pseudomonadota > Alphaproteobacteria > Sphingomonadales > Sphingomonadaceae > Novosphingobium > Novosphingobium sp. HNCC26DJ243. The sequence continues at coordinate 1,057,495 of NZ_JBXUGN010000001.1, forward strand.
CAACGGCGGCGGAATTGACCGCGACCTTGTCCGCCCCGGCCAGCAGCAGCGCGCGGGCGTCCTCGACCGCGCGGACGCCGCCGCCGACGGTCAGCGGCATGAAGCAGACTTCGGCGGTGCGCGCGACGACGTCGAGCAGCGTACCGCGCCCTTCGTGCGTGGCGGAAATGTCGAGGAAGCACAGTTCGTCGGCCCCGGCTTTGTCATAGGCCCGGGCCTGCTCGACCGGATCGCCCGCATCGCGCAAGTCGACGAAGTTCACGCCCTTGACCACGCGGCCATCGCGAACGTCGAGACAGGGGATGACGCGGACGCGGACGGTCATGAAACTTGCTCCGGGCGGTAGTGCGCATCCTTCGACCAGCTCAGGATGAACGGAACTTCAAACTATCACAAAACCCCGTTCGTGCTGAGCTTTGTCGAAGCACACGCACGGTACTTGTCGATTTCAGGCCTCAGCCATCGCAATCGCAGCGGCCAGATCAAGACGCCCTTCGAACAGCGCGCGGCCGGTAATCACGCCCTCGATGCCATCGACTTCGTGGATCTTGAGCATGCGGATATCGTCGAGGCCCTTCACGCCGCCGCTGGCGATCACCGGTATATCCACGCGACGCGCCAGTTCCACGGTCGCTTCGATGTTCACGCCCTTGAGCAAGCCGTCGCGGCCAATGTCGGTGAACAGCAGGCTGGCAACGCCTGCATCCTCGAACCGGCGGGCGAGATCTACCACTTCGACGTCGGACACATCGGCCCAGCCTTCGGTGGCGACCATGCCGTCACGCGCGTCAACCGCAACGACGATACCGCCGGGGAACTCCTTCGCCATGTCCTTGACGAACTGCGGGTCCTTCAGCGCTGCGGTGCCCATGACCACGCGCGACACGCCAAGATCGAACCAGCCCGAGACCGCCTCGCGCGTGCGGATGCCGCCGCCAAGCTGGACATGGCCATCGAATGCCTTGAGAATGCCTTCCACCGCGCTGCGATTTTCCGCCCGGCCGGCGAACGAGCCGTCAAGATCGACCACGTGAAGGAACTGCGATCCGGCCTCGGCAAACAGCGCGGCCTGCTGCGCGGGATCGTCGCCGTAAACGGTCGCGCGATCCATATCTCCTTCGGCGAGGCGGACGACCTGGCCAGCTTTCAGGTCAATGGCGGGAAAGACGATCATGGCCCGCGCGCCTAGCAGCGGTTTAAGCCAAACGGAAGGCTTCCTTGGGCACATGTGTCAGGCGACAGGCCAGGTCGGCCTCGCCCGAAGCGACGATGAAGCGCTCGCCTGCGTCGACAATGCCTGTCGTGAACACCACATCGCGCAGGTAGAGGAGGTCCTCCAGCGGGCGCGTCAGGTCGGCGTCGGGTTCGAGCAGCGGCGTGTGACTGCCCGCGATCACCTCCGATGGGTCTTCTTCGTCCAGCAACGACCAGTAAGTGCGATAGATGCCGACGATTTCCTTGGGCTCGACGCCATGCCACAGGCTCAGCCATCCCCGCCTGCCATTCAGTTCGGTCAGGATAGGTGGCGTGCCCCCGCCCATCCGCGCCGTGGCAGCAGTGCCCGCATGCGGCCGGATACCGGGCTTGATATAGGGGCGCCAGTGCAGCGCATCGGGCGAAATCGCGAGGTTGATCGAAGGCCCGGCGCGCCACTCGCTGCCCGGTGGATAGGCAAAGTAGAGATCGCCCAAGGGACGCGTCTGGGCCCAGTATTCGCCATGGACGAGCCCCTCGAAAATCAGCATGTCCTTGTTCTGGTGATCGAGCACGATGCCTTCGAAGTGCCAGTCCAGACCGTTCTCGGACGAATAGAGCGTGGTCGAATGGCGCTCCGGACTGACCGAGCAGGTCGTCATCAGGTAGGCACCCTCGCCCATCCGCGAGATGCGCGCATCCTCGATGCCGTAGCACTGGTAGGTCCCTTGCGGCGCAATTGCCTTGTCATGGTGGACCGCGATCACATCGAGCCCGTCAGGCGACATCTCGACCGGCAGCAACCACGACAGCGAGGTCAGCGCCATGACCTTCCACCCGCCGCCATGCAGCGTGAACTTGCGCGGATCGGCGGTATCGGCAAGCTCCAGCGGCCAGCCATCGAGCACGTAGCCGCCATCGTGCCAGCGGATGGCGTGGACCTTGCCGTCCCTGATCGGGTGGCGCAGCGCCTCGGCAATGCGGACCATCAACAGGATATTGCCGTTGGGCAAGACGGTCATGCCGGGGTTGAACGTCCCCAACACATAGGTCTCCGCGCCGAAATGCCCCGCGAGCGGAGAACGGTCGAGATCGACCATGAACGGCGTGAAGACGAGTCGGTCGAACGGGAACGTGGTCATCGGGCTTCGGCCTCCTTGGTCAGGAGGACAAGCGGTCACCGGCGCTTACGTTCCATCAGTCTACCCCGTCAGGGCTTCCATTCAAGGAAGCGCGAAAGCAGCGAAAGCCCATAGGACTGGCTCTTCTCGGGGTGGAACTGCACGCCAAGGATGTTGTCGCGCGCAACCGCCGCCACGATCCCGCCGCCGTGATCGCTCATCGCGGCGATGTCGTGCCCATCCTCGGGCACGAAGTGATAGGAGTGGAGAAAGTAGGCCTCGCCCGGTTCGAGCAGTTCGGCCCCGCCGCTGTGCGGCATGGGTGCAACGTCGTTCCAGCCCATGTGCGGCACCTTGATCGAAGGGTCCGCCGGTTCGATCACGCGAACCTCGCCGCCGATCCAGCCGAGCCCTTCGGTCGTGCCGAATTCGATCCCGCGATCGGCCAGAAGCTGCATGCCGACACAGATGCCGAGGAACGGTGCTCCGCCAACCTGTACCCGCTCTTCCATCGCCTCGACGAGGCCCGGCACGGCAAACAGCGATTCGATGCACGAACGGAATGCGCCCACGCCGGGCAGGACGATCCGTTCAGCCGTGCGCACGACATTGGGATCGGCCGTGACCACGACGTTCTCGGCGCCCGCTGCCTTCAACGCATTGGCGACCGAACGCAGGTTGCCCGCGCCGTAATCGACCAGTGCCAGCTTATCAGCCACCCAGAATGCCCTTGGTCGAAGGCACGGCATCGGCCTTGCGCGGATCGATGGCAATGGCCTGCCGCATGGCGCGCGCAAAGCCCTTGTAGATGCCTTCGACGATGTGGTGGTTGTTCGAGCCGTAGAGGCTTTCGATGTGCAGCGTGATCCCGGCTGCCTGCGAGATCGACGCGAACCAGTGTTCGAACAGCTCGGTGTCCATCTCGCCAAGGCGCGGCTGCGTGAACGCAGCCTTCCATACCAGCACCGGGCGGCCCGAAATGTCGAGCGCGACGCGGCACAGCGCCTCGTCCATCGGCGAATAGGTGTGGCCGTAGCGGGTGATGCCCTTCTTGTCGCCCAGCGCCTGCGCGATCGCCTGACCCAGCGCGATCGCGCTGTCTTCGGTCGTGTGGTGCTGGTCGACGTGGAGATCGCCCTTCACCCGGCATTCGATATCGATCAGCGAGTGACGGCTGAACTGCTCGATCATGTGATCGAGGAAGCCGATCCCGGTTTCCACCTTGTAGGTGCCAGTGCCATCGAGATTGACCGACACGGCAATGTCGGTTTCCTCGGTCTTTCGGGTGATCGATCCGGTGCGCATGGGAATGGGCCTATACGCCCCTCTTCTTGAGAATCAATCACCGTGGGCACTTGACCCGCGCGCCCCTCGAGGCCAGTTGTGACGCCATGAGCGATGCACCCGACAGCCTGATCCCCTACGACGAAATCGTGCAGGAGGCCCTGCGCGCTGTTGTCGGCCGGGTGCTTGGCCAGGTGGCCGCAGGCGGCGGCATGCTTCCGGGCACCCATCACTTCTACATCACGTTCAAGACCGGCGCTCCTGGAGTCGACATCCCCCAGCGCCTGCGCGAACGCTTCCCTGACGAGATGACCATCGTCCTCCAGAACAAGTTCTGGGACCTCAAGGTCGAGGAAGACCACTTCAGCGTCGGTCTTTCGTTCAACCAGATTCCGTCGACGCTGGTGATCCCGTTCTCCGCCATCACGGCGTTTGTCGATCCCGCCGTGGACTTCGGCCTGCAGTTCCAGGCCGTGGTCGACGACGAGGCCGAACCCGTCGAACCTGCCGAGAACGATTCGCCGGAACAAGCCGAGAAGCCCGCCGTTGAAGGTGCCGACGACGGCTCGAACGTCGTTACCGTCGATTTCGGCAAGAAGAAGTAGGGCTTCCCAGCGCCCTCAACATTCAAGAGGCAAGGGCATGGCAGGCAAGCGAAGCAAGGCAATGAACGCGGCAAAGGGCGCGATCGACAAGGTGCCTGCTCCCAGCCCCAATCCGATGACCAACCTGATTCTTGCCGACGTTGCCCTGCGTGCCGGTGGCGCGCTGCTCCGGCGCGGCGTCGAAAAGGGTCTTGTCGGCAGCAAGGTCGGGGCGAAGAAGGCCGGCCGGATCATCAAGGGCCGCACCATGATGCAGACGCTGGTCGGCACGGCGATCGCCCGGATCGCCACACGGTCGGTCCCCGGCGCGATCATCGTGGGTGGCGGAATGCTGGCCAAGACGCTCTACGATCGGAGGCGCACGCGCGAAGCCGAGGTCGAGGGTGCCGATGCGCTCGATGCGCAGGCCGAGCGCGGCAAGAAGGCCTGATCGGAGATCATCTGCACTTGACCCGCCGGGAACCCATGCGCCACTAGCGCACATGGTTCACGAGTCCCACGACGACACCCTGCACCGCCGGGGCCTGATGTTCATCCTGTCCTCCCCCTCGGGCGCGGGCAAGACCACGATCGCGCGCAAGCTGCTGGCTGAGGATGCTGAGATCGCGATGTCGGTCTCGGTCACTACCCGGCCGATGCGGCCTGGCGAAGTGGACGGGAAAGACTATTTCTTCGTGGATGCGGCCGAGTTCGACCGCATGGTCGAGGCCGGCGAGTTCTACGAATGGGCGACCGTTTTCGGCAACTGCTATGGCACCCCCAAGGCTCATATCCGTGACCGGCTGAAAGCCGGCGGCGACGTATTGTTCGACATCGACTGGCAGGGCACGCAGCAGTTGCACCAGAAGGCCCAGGCCGACGTCGTGCGCGTGTTCATCCTGCCGCCGAGCCTCGACGAACTGGCCCGCCGCCTGACCGGGCGAGGCACCGACGCTCCCGAAGTAATCGCCGCGCGCATGGCCCGCGCCCAAGCCGAAATCAGCCACTGGGACGGTTATGACTACGTCGTGATCAACGACGATGTCGACGCGTGCTTCGAAAAGGTGCGCGAGATTCTGGCGGCCGAGCGCATGAAGCGCACTCGCCAGACCGGTTTGATCGATTTCGTGCGCGGACTGATGCGCGGAGGCTAGAGCGACGTGCGGTATGCCAGAATCACGAAGCAGGTGCAGATATTCGGCAATCTGCTCTAGCCACCTCCTGCAATCGGTTCGGTATCCTCAATGGCCGCTCGGATCGATCGCGTTTTCGGGAATCCATGCGTTGACGATGCCGCCGTCGATCGGCAGCGGCGTGCCGACCACATAGTCACCCGCGCGGCTCGCAAGATAGATCGCGCCTCCTGCCATATCCTCGGTCGTGCCGATCCGCTTCGACGGGATGCCCCTTGCCGAGGCTTCCGGATTGCGCGCCGCCGCCTTGTTCATTTCCGACGGGAAGGCGCCGGGGCAGATGCAGCTTACCACGATGTTGTCGCGGATCAGACGCGCGGCCATGCGCTTGGTCAGGTGAACGACTGCGGCTTTTGATGCCTGATAGCTATAGGTCTCCCACGGATTGATCCGCAGACCATCGATCGAGGCGATGTTGATGACCTTGGCAGGCCTGCCGCCGCCTGCGGCCGCCTTGAGCAGACCGTGGAGCTTCTGAGTCAGGAAGAACGGGGTCTTGACGTTGAGGTTCATGACCTTGTCCCAGCCCGCCTCGGGAAAGTCCTCGAAGTCCGCGCCCCAGGCCACGCCCGCATTGTTGACGAGGATGTCGATGCTTTCCTCGCGCTCGGCAAGATCGGCGGCCAGTTGTTCGATTCCCGCCACGGTCGAGATGTCGCCGGGCAGCGCGATGCACTTGCTCCCCAGCCTTGCGGCTGTCTCCTCCACGACCGCAGCCTTGCGCGCGGTTATGTACACGCGGGCGCAGCCTGCCGCGATGAAGCCCTCGGCGATCATCTCGCCGATCCCGCGCGACCCGCCGGTAACCACGGCAACGCGGCCTTGCAGGCTGAAAAGTTTCGAGAAATCCATTGATATACTCCTGCCTGCTTAAGCAATTCCGCTTCGTCACCTTGGACTTGTTTCAGGGTCCATTTTTCCAATCGCACGGCGGTGCGTGTTGCAAGATGGATGCTGAAACAAGTTCAGCATGACGGAGGATGGCGCTTGAGGGAGCCGCCCTCAGGTCAATATCCGCTCAACTGCGCCACGCGCTCGGCATGGTAATACTGATCGCCCATGAACTCGGCGAGCGAACGGTCGCGCTTCATGTAGAGGCCGATGTCGTATTCATCGGTCATGCCGACGCCGCCATGCATCTGCACGCCTTCGCGCACCGCGAGGTTGCAGGTGCGCGCGGCCTTGGCCTTGGCAACCGAGACCATCAGCTCGGCCCGTTCCGAACCGCCATCCAGCAGTTGCTGCGCCTTGATCACCGCAGCCTCGGCAATCTCGAGTTCCGAATAGAGATGGGCGGCGCGGTGCTGGAGCGCCTGGAACTCGCCGATCAGCTTCCCGAACTGCTTGCGCGTCTTGAGATAGGCGGTGGTGATGTCGAACGCGCCCTGCCCTACGCCGGTAAGCTCCGCCGCCGCGCCGATGCGTCCGGCGTTCAGCACCTTGTTCAACAGGCTCCGCCCGCCGTCGACCTCTCCGATCACGCAATCACCGTCGAGTTCGACATTGTCGAAGCGGATGTTGCTGGCCATCGCGCTGTCGACCAGCCGCAGGTTCTCGTGCGAAATTCCCGCAGAGTCCTTGGGAACGGCGAACAGCGTGATGCCGTCATCGTCGCTGTCGCTGCCCGACGTGCGCGCGGCGACGATGATCGCATCGGCCGATGCGCCCTGCACCACGAACGCCTTGCTGCCCGAAAGCCGAAAGCCGTTGCCAGCCTTTTCGGCGCGGCATGCGATCCGCTCGGGCCGGTGCCTGGGACCTTCATCGACCGCCACCGCGAGCACACTGTCGCCCGCCAGAACGCCCGGAAGCCAGCGCCCGCGCAAGTCATCCGATCCGCCTGACAGCGCCGTCACGCCCATGACCGAAGTGGTCAGGAACGGCGACGGGGTCAGGTTGCGGCCGATTTCCCTGAGCACGATGCCTGCTTCGACATGGCCCATCGCAAGACCGCCATCGGCTTCAGCGGCGAGCATGCCCGTCAGCCCCATCTCGGCAAACTGCTTCCACAGCGCATGGCCGAAGCCGTCCTTGCAACCCATGTCGCGATAGTGGCGCAGCTGCTGCCTTATACCGCCTTCGTCGGCCATGAAGCCCGTGACGGTATCGGCCAGCATTACCTGGTCGTCGGTATGATAGAGAGGCATCGATCAGGCTCCCGGCAGGTCGAGAATGCGTTTGGCGACGACATTGAGCATGACCTCACTGGTCCCGCCCTCGATCGAATTGGCCTTCGTGCGCAGCCACGAACGCGCCGGCGTTCCGCCATTGGTCCGCTCGCTGTCCCATTCGAGCGCGGTTGCCCCGCCCGCCGACATCAGCAGTTCGTGGCGGCGCTTGTTCAGCTCGGTGCCCGAATACTTCATCATGTTGGGCTGCGCGGGATGCGCCTTGCCGACCTTGGCTTCGTCGAGGAACTTCTCGCCCATGCAGGCAAAGGCAAGCGCATCGACATCGAACATCGCGAGTTCCGCACGCAGGATCGGGTCTTCCAGACCGTTTCGCGCCACGACCGCGCCAATGGCATTGAGCCGCTCGCCCCCACCAGCGCCCGAGATCATCTCGCGCTCGTGCCCGAGCAGGTACTTGGCCACGTCCCAGCCACGGTTGAGTTCGCCCACGATCTGGTTCTTGGGGACTTTCACGTTGTCGAAGAAGGTTTCGCAGAACGGAGAGTTGCCGCTGATGAGCTTGATCGGCTTGGTCGTGACACCGGGCGACATCATGTCGAACAACAGGAAGCTGATGCCCTGGTACTTGTTCGCCTTGTCGGTGCGGACGAGGCAGAAGATCCAGTCGGCCTTATCGGCATAGGAGGTCCAGATCTTCTGGCCGTTGACGACCCAGTGATCGCCCATATCCTCGCCATAAGTCTGCAGGGACACGAGGTCAGAACCCGAGCCCGGCTCGGAATAGCCCTGGCACCAGCGGATTTCGCCACGCGCGATCTCGCCGAGGTAGTGGACCTTCTGCTCCTCGGTCCCGAACTTGAGCAGCGCGGGGCCTAGCATCCAGATGCCGAAGCTCGACAGCGGCGGACGCGCGCCGATCCGGGCGCATTCCTCGCGCCAGATCTTGGCTTGCGCCGGAGACATGCCTGCGCCGCCATAGGCTTCTGGCCAGTCGGGCACGGTGTAGCCCCTGGCCACGCAGGCATCGAGCCATGCCTTCTGAGCCGGGTTCTTGAACTGGAAGTTGCGACCGCCCCAGCAGACATCGCCCTCATCGCGAACAGGCTCGCGCATTTCCGGCGGGCAGTTCGCCGCCAGCCAATCGCGGATTTCCTCGCGGAAACTCTCCAGGTCAGACATGGTCATTGCTCCTCTCTTAATCGCAAGGTTAAGGCGAGTCGCGAGGCTCTGGCAAGCCCGGATTTCCGTGACTTAAGGCAAGCCCTGCATGCCGTAGCGTCAACCGCATGGCCATTGACGGCGGGTCTTTCGCGCCTAAGCTGACGTAAACGTAAAATGACAGATCGGCCCTGGGAGAGAGCCATGCGATTCAACGGAAAGACGGTCGTCGTCACCGGTGCGGCATCGGGCATCGGGCGCGCCACGACGCTCGCTTTCGCCGCAGAGGGTGCCACGGTCCATGCCGCGGACATCGACGAGGAGGGGCTGGACCAACTCGCCGGATCATCGAACGGCGCCATCGTCGCCGCACGCTGCGACGTCAGGCGTACCGAGGAGATCAAGGCGCTGATGGACCGCGCCGCCGCCGGGACCGGTGGCATAGACTGCGTGTTCAACAACGCTGGCGCGGGCGGGGATCGCGCGCCCATCGACGAGATCGAGCCCGAAGGCTGGGACCGGACGATGGACCTGCTGCTGCGTTCGGTCGCTTTCGGAATTCGCTATGCCGTGCCGCACATGATCGGCCGGAAGGGTGCGTCGTTCATCAACACCTCGAGCGTGGCCGCCGTCGGCCCTGGCTATTCGCCCACGGCCTATGCCGTGGCCAAGGCCGGGGTGCTTCACCTGACCAAGACTGCCGCTGCCGATCTTGCCAGGCACCAGATCAGGGTGAACGCGGTCCAGCCGGGCTTCATCAACACCAGCATCTTCACCAGTTCGCTCGACATGAGCGCCGAGCTTGAGGCGCAGGCCAAGGGCGCGATTGCCGCGATGTCGCAGGCCGCACAGCCCGTTGCACGCGGGGGACAGCCAGACGACATCGCCCAGGCCGTGCTGTTCCTTGCCAGCGATGCCGCAAGCTTTGTCACCGGCACGTCGCTGATCGTCGATGGCGGCATCACCATCGGCCCGCGCCACAGCTGGGACCCGAACATTCCGGGCCTGTTCGACGCGCTTCAGCAGATGGCGCAAGGCGGACAGTCGAAATGACCCCGATCGAGGGCCGCGTGCCGGCACGACTGGCGCTCGCAAACGGTCTTGGCAGCGTGGCCTACGGGATCAAGGACAACGGCTTCGCCACGTTCCTGCTGCTGTTCTACAATCAGGTTCTGGGCATGGACGCGCGGCTGGTCAGCCTTGCCCTCCTGATTGCGTTGCTGTTCGACGGATTGATCGATCCGATCGTCGGCCATGTTTCGGATCGCACGCGCTCGCGCTTCGGCCGACGCCTGCCCTTCCTCTACCTGGCCGCCGTCCCGCTGGGGCTTGCCTGGGCATTCCTGTGGTCGCCGATCGGCACACCGAGCTTTGCCATGCTGCTTGGCTCGGCAATCCTCGTGCGCGCACTGGTCGCGATGTGCGAAGTGCCGTCCGCCGCGCTCGTCGCCGAAATTTCGCGCGATTATGACGAGCGCACGCGCCTCACCCGCTTCCGCTTCCTTTTTGCCTGGGGCGGAGGGCTGCTCATGCTGCTGCTCGCCTATGGCGTATTCCTGCCCGATGCCATGCTGGCGCGCGATGGCTACCGCAACTTCGGCCTGTTCGGCGCAGGCCTGATGGTCACCTGCGTGCTCGTCTCGGCCTTCGGCCAGCATCGCGCCGTGGCGGGATGGCCGCCTGAGCGCCCCGCATCCGACAAGGGTATGTTCGCTTCGCTGGGCGAGATCCGTGAAAGCTTCTCGCACCCGGCCTGTCTCGTTGTCATGGCCGGAATTGCCGGGGCCCTTACCGCGCAGGGCATCACCTTCGCGCTGTCGAACTACCTCTATCTCTACGTCTGGAAGTTCACGCCCACAGCGCTCCAGGCCTTTCCGTTCCTCCTGTTTGCCAGCGTGGTCGGCGCGTCGCTAATCGTGGGCCGGGCTCAGGCGCGCTGGGGCAAGGCGGGTACGGTCATGCGAATGGCTCCCCTGGGCATGATCTTCTGGGCAGGACCGCTGCTCCTGCGTTGGATGGGCCTGTGGGCGGCTGACGGCTCCACCCTTGCCATCGTAACGATGTTCGCCGCCACGCTGCTGTCCAACACCTTCACCGTTACCGGCACGATGACGCTGTGGTCGATGGTCGCGGACGTGGTTGAGGCATCGGAGGAGGAGACCGGGCGACGGTCGGAAGGCACGCTGTCGGCGGGCGCGTTCCTTGCCTCGAAATGCGCTGGCGGTCTCGGCATATTCATCACCGGCATGCTCCTGAGCTATGCAGGCCTCGAAGCCAACACGCCGCCCGAGGCGGTCCTGCCGGAGGTGACCGACCGGCTGAGCCTTGCCTATGTTGCATGCATTGCGATTCTGGCACTCCTCACCGCGTTCGTCGTGCGCCGCTTTCCGATCGATCGCGCCAACCATGCGGCACGGGTCGCACGGCTCGACCAGATCGCCCGAAGCGATCCCGACGCCGCCGGGCTGCACCCATGATCCAGATCAACGACACCCGCTTAATCGTACGCTTAATTTTAGCTTGAAAAGACCCTTCGCCCGTTGAACATTGCCGCCAAGCAAAGTTCGGGCGTGTCCCAAGGAGAGCCTCATGGATTTCGAACCCACCGATCGCCAGAAGTACTGGCGCGACCGCGTCCGCCAGTTCATCGAGGATCACGTCCGCCCGCGCGACAAGGATTACAAGGCGGAACAGGCAACCGGCGATCGCTGGAAAGTCATCCAGACGATCGAGGAGGAAAAGTCCCGCGCCAAAGGACAGGGCATCTGGAACCTGTTCATGCCGCCGCGCAACAGCGGCCATCACCATGTCGAGGAAAGCTTCGCGTTCGACGGTCCCGGGCTGACCAATCTCGAATACGCGCTCTGTGCCGAGGAAATGGGCCGGATGGGCTGGGCCAGCGAGGTGTTCAACTGCTCCGCGCCCGATACCGGCAACATGGAAGTGTTCCACCGCTATGGCACGCTCGATCAGAAGGAACGGTGGCTCCGGCCATTGATGAATGGCGAGATCCGCTCGGCGTTCCTGATGACCGAACCTCAGGTCGCCTCGTCCGATGCCACCAACATCGAAACCTCCATCCGGCGCGATGGTGATGAATACGTCATCAATGGCCGCAAGTGGTGGTCGTCAGGCGCAGGCGATCCGCGTTGCAAGATCGCAATCGTCATGGGCAAGACCGATTTCGAGGCCAAGCGCCACCAGCAGCAGTCGATGGTCCTCATGCCGCTCGATGCACCGGGCGTTACCATCCTGCGCCACCTGCCGGTGTTCGGCTATGACGATGCGCCGCATGGTCACATGGAAATCGAGATGAAGGATGTGCGCATCCCCGCCTCGAACATCCTGCTCGGCGAAGGGCGCGGGTTCGAGATCGCGCAGGGGCGGCTCGGGCCGGGCCGCATCCACCACTGCATGCGCACGATCGGCGTGGCTGAAGAGGCGCTGTCGAAGATGGCCCGCCGCTTGCAGTCCCGCGTCGCCTTCGGCAAGCGCGTGTCCGAACAATCGGTCTGGGAAGAGCGAATCGCGCGTGCCCGCATTGATATCGACATGACCCGCCTGCTCTGCCTCAAAGCGGCGGACATGATGGACAAGGTGGGCAACAAGGCCGCCGCGCTCGAGATCGCGATGATCAAGGTCCAGGCGCCGAACATGGCGCTGCGCATCATCGACGATGCGATCCAGGCCCATGGCGGCGGTGGTGTGTCCGAGGACTTCGGTCTGGCACAGGCCTATGCCCATATGCGCACGCTGCGCCTTGCCGATGGTCCGGATGAGGTCCACGCCCGCGCCATCGCACGCATCGAATTCGCACGCCATTCCGACATGCCGGGCAGCGACCGGAGCTTCAGCTCTGGTGACGTCGGCGTGGCCCGCTGACACGAAGCTGGAGGAAAGCCCATGAAAGCAGCCGTTCTTGTCCAGCCTGGCCAGCCTCTGGAAATCCATGACCTGACCGTGTCAAAGCCGGGCCCGCACGAGGTGCTGATCCGCACTGCCGCCTGCGGGCTGTGCCATTCGGACCTGCACTTCATCGACGGTGCCTATCCGCACCCCCTCCCCGCGGTTCCGGGGCACGAGGCGGCGGGCATCGTCGAGGCGGTCGGTTCGGAGGTCCGCACGGTCAAGGTGGGCGACGCCGTCGTCACCTGCCTTTCGGCATTTTGCGGCCATTGCGAATTCTGCGTGACCGGGCGCATGTCGCTGTGCCTGGGGGCCGAGACGCGGCGCGGTCCGGGCGAGGCTCCGCGCCTCACCCGCAGCGACGATGGCAGTACCGTCAACCAGATGCTCAATCTTTCGGCCTTTGCCGAACAGATGCTGGTGCACGAACACGCCTGCGTGGCGATCAACCCCGAAATGCCGCTCGATCGTGCCGCGGTGATCGGTTGCGCGGTCACCACCGGGGCGGGCGCGGTGTTCAATGCCGCCAAGCTCACCCCAGGCGAGACGGTGTGCGTGGTCGGCTGCGGCGGAGTCGGGCTGGCAACGGTCAATGCCGCGAAGATTGCGGGCGCCGGCCGGATCATCGCGGTCGATCCCATGCCGGAAAAGCGCGCGCTTGCGATCAAGCTCGGCGCGACCGACGCTCTGGACGCTGGCCCGGAAACCGCCGGCCAGATCGTGGAGATGACCAAGGGCGGCGTTCACCACGCGATCGAGGCCGTCGGTCGCCCCGCCTCGGGCGATCTTGCCGTGGCCTCGCTGCGGCGCGGCGGCACGGCGACGATCCTCGGGATGATGCCGCTTGCGCACAAGGTCGGCCTTTCGGCAATGGACCTGCTGTCCGACAAGAAACTGCAGGGCGCGATCATGGGCCGCAACCACTTCCCGGTGGACCTGCCGCGCCTTGTCGATTTCTACATGCGCGGCCTTCTTGATCTCGACACGATCATTGCCGAGCGGATCCCGCTTTCGGGAATCAACGAGGGGTTCGAGAAGATGAAGCAGGGCCACTCCGCCCGCTCGGTCATCGTCTTCGATTCATGACCGAACAGCTCGACGCACAGGCAGCTTTCACCGGCACGGTCGCTCCGCAAGGGGCTGACCGGCTGGACGAAGCGGCGCTGACCCGCTGGTTCGAAACCAATGTGGAGGGCTTCACTGGGCCGCTCGCCATCTCGAAGTTCAAGGGTGGCCAGTCGAACCCGACCTACCGCGTCGACAGCCCATCGGCCCCCTATGTCCTGCGTCGCAAGCCTTTCGGCAAGCTGCTGCCCTCGGCCCACGCCGTGGACCGCGAGTACAAGGTGCAGGCCGGCCTTCACGGCACCGGCTTTCCGGTTGCACGCCAATATGGCCTCTGCACCGACGATACGGTGATCGGATCGTGGTTCTACGTGATGGGCTGCGTCGATGGCCGCACGATCTGGGATGGTGCAATGCCGGGGGCAACGCCGCAGTTCCGCCGCGACACCTACTTCGCGATGGTCGATACGCTTGCGCAGTTGCATTCGGTCGATGTCGAGGCTGCCGGACTTGCTGATTACGGCAAGCCGGGCAACTACTTCGGACGGCAGGTCGATCGCTGGAGCAAACAGTATCGCCTCGCCGAGACCGAGACGATGCCCGAAATGGAAAGCCTGATCGCATGGCTTCCCGCTACCCTGCCCGAGCAGGACCGGACGAGCGTGGTCCATGGCGATTACCGCATCGACAACATGATCTTCGCAGCCGATGAGCCCCGCGTCGTGGCCGTGCTCGATTGGGAGCTCTCGACGCTGGGCGATCCTCTCGCGGATTTCACGTATCTGTGCATGGCCTGGGTTACCGACAATGCCGGGCGGTCGGGCGTACAGGACCTTGATCGCAAGGTTCTGGGCATACCCGAACTCGACGAAATCGTTGCGCGCTATTGCGAAAAGACCGGGCGCACCGGCATTCCCGACATCAACTGGTATCTTGCGTTCAATTTCTTCCGCCTTGCCGGCATCGTGCAGGGCATCAAGAAGCGGGTGATCGACGGCACCGCTTCGAGCGCGCACGCGAAGGCGACGTCAGAGCGCGTCTATCCCCTGGCCGAAGCGGCGTGGTCCTTTGCCCGCAAGGCTGGCGCGCGCTAGAGGATATCAATGTCGCGCAGGCTGAAAGTCTATTTCGACGGCGGCTGCCGCCCCAATCCGGGTCCGATCGAAGTTGCCGCCGTGGTGCGAGGTGTGGCGCATGTCCGCGGTGATCTCGGCGCCGGGTCGAGCGGCGATGCCGAATGGCTCGCGCTGATCCACGCGCTGGAGATCGCACTTTCGAGCGGCGAGCGCGATTTCGAATTGGTAGGGGACAGCCGCAACGTGATCGCGCAGGCAACCGGCGCCATGCCCAGCCGCTCGGCAAATGACCGGGCGCACCTTGCGCGTTTTACCGCGCTCACGGCTCAGCGCCCTCCGGTGCGCGTGCGGTGGATCAAGCGTGCGCAGAACCTTGCCGGCATAGCGTTGGCAGCGCGGCACGGACGATAGGAAAAACGCCGGGAGACACGAAGTCGCCCGGCGTCATTCAAATTCCGATCGAACCGGAATTTTTGTCAGGCCGCTTCCGCCTTGGCTCCGGCCCGTTCTGCGTTGAGCGCTTCGGCAAGCAGGAACGCCAGTTCGATCGACTGCGCGGCGTTCAGGCGGGGATCGCAGTGCGTGTGATAGCGGTCCACAAGACCTTCCTGCGTGATCGCGATGGCGCCACCAGTGCATTCGGTCACGTCCTGCCCGGTCATCTCGATGTGGATGCCGCCAGCATGTGTGCCCTCGGCGCGGTGGACTGCAAAGAAGCCCTTCACTTCGGACAGGATGCGGTCGAACGGGCGCGTCTTGTAGCCGTTGTCAGCCTTGATCACGTTGCCGTGCATCGGATCGCACGACCACACTACCGGATGTCCTTCGCGCTTCACCGCGCGGACCAGCGGGGCGAGCCCTGCTTCGACCTTGTCATGCCCGAAGCGGCTGATCAGGGTGATGCGGCCCGCCTCGCGGCCGGGATTGAGCGTGTCCAGCATCTTCAGAAGCGCGTCGGGCGTCAGGCTCGGCCCGCACTTCATGCCGATCGGATTGCCGACGCCGCGCAGGTATTCGACGTGCGCCGAACCTTCAAAGCGCGTGCGATCGCCGATCCACAGCATGTGCGCGCTGGTATCGTACCAGTCGCCCGTCAGCGAATCCTGCCGCGTCATCGCCTCTTCATAGGGCAACAGCAGCGCCTCGTGGCTGGTGTAAAAGCTCGTGCCCTGCAACTGCGGCACGGTGCGCGGGTCGACTCCGCAGGCTTCCATGAAGTCGAGCGCCTCGCCGATCTTGTCGGCGGTCTCGGCAAACTTGGTGGCCCAGGGGCTCTTGCCGATATGGTCGAGCGTCCACTGGTGGACCTGCCGCAGGTTGGCGTAGCCGCCGGTCGAGAACGCGCGCAGCAGGTTCAGCGTCGCCGCCGCCTGGCTATAGGCGCGCAGCATGCGCTCGGGGTCGGGGATGCGCGATTCCGGAGTGAAATCGATCCCGTTGATGTTGTCGCCAAGATAGCTTGGCAGTTCGACACCCCCGATGGACTCCACTGGCGAGGAGCGTGGCTTGGCGAACTGGCCCGCCATGCGCCCGACCTTCACCACCGGCTGCTTGCTGGCAAAAGTCAGCACGACCGCCATCTGCAGCAGAACGCGGAAGGTGTCGCGAATGTTGTTGGGATGGAACTCGGCAAAGCTTTCGGCGCAATCCCCGCCCTGAAGCAGGAAGCCCTTGCCCGCTGCCACTTGCGCCAGATCGGCCTTCAGTGCGCGCGCTTCCCCGGCAAAGACCAGCGGCGGAAAGCTCGTCAGGGTCTTCTCGACCTCGTTCAGCTTTTCGGCATTCGGATAGGTCGGCAAATGCCGTCCTTCAAATCCGCGCCATGAATCCGCAGTCCAGTTCTGTGCCACTTGCATGTCCTTTCAAGAGGCGGGGCCATAAAGCCCGCGCGCAAGAAATGCAAAGGAAGCCTTGCGATCACCGCAAGCCAGCGAAGCGGTTACCAGCCCGGGCTTGCCATACGTGGTTTCCATTAGCTCCGATAAGCGGTTGCTTGGGTAGCGTCGGCCTAGGTTAACCTCGGCTATCGGCAGTCCAGTGCCCTGCAGGGCGCGGTCCGGCGGTGGCCCCATTAGCCATCTCGGAACGCCTGCCCACTTACGATGCCACACCTTCGTCGCCACTTCAGGTCCATGCTGCGTAGCCGGTCAGGAAACATCCTGCCCCTCGCCGCTCTGGCGATATTTGCCGTTGCGGCGCTCATGGGCGGAGCGATCGACATCAGCCGCGCCTGGCGCGCGCAGACCCGGCTGCAGGCAGCCTGTGATGCAGGCGTGCTCGCCGGCCGCAAGGCGGTTACGACCAAGGGCTTCGATGCCACTGCGAACGCACAGGCCCAGAACTATTTTGCCGCCAACTTCGATGAAGCGCAATTCGGTTCGACCGACACATCGTTCGTAGCGTCCTCCGCTGACAAGGGCAGCACAGTCGATGGACTGGCGACGACCCTGTTGCCGCCGATCATGATGCAAATCTTCGGTTACGGCGCCATGGATCTGACCACGAAGTGCACGGCCTCGATGGGCGTGGGCAACTCCGATGTGATGATGGTCCTCGACACCACCGGCTCGATGAATTCGGCGCTGTCCGGCAGCACGCAGACCCGCATCCAGGCGTTACGCGTGTCGATGAAGAACTTCTACGATACCGTCGAAACCGCCCTTTCCGGAACAAATGGCCGTGTCCGCTACGGTTTCGTGCCTTACAGTTCGTCGGTCAATGTCGGGCACCTGCTCGTCAACCTCGATCCCGACTATCTCGTCGACAGCTGGACCATCCAGTCGCGCAAGGCGGTCTACAAATCGGTCCAGACCCTGACGGGTTATGGCACGCCCACCAGAACCTCCAGCACCGGCACGAGCACGACGTCCTACGGCAGTTACAGCAGCTACGGCTCCTCCCGCTATGGCAACTTGACCGCGTGTAATAGCAACAAGCCAGCCGACACAGCTTGGGCAAACAATGGCACGGCAACGACCACCACCGCCACCACGACCAACAGTTCGGGCCAGAAGGTGACAACGACCACTGTCAGCCAGCCCCAGCGCATGACGGTCTATTCGTGCACCTCATCGGGCGGTTCAGGATACGGCATAGAATGGCGCTACGCTGCGCGGACCTATTATACCTACACGTACGACACTGCCGACCCGGTCTACTCGACCACGACGACTTTCGACAAATGGGAATACCGTCCGGTCACTTACGACACGAGCCGCTTCAAGCTGTTCGAAAGCGTATCGACCAACACCGGCACCAACGGCGCTGCGCAATCATCGACCTGGAAGGGCTGCATCGAGGAACGCGCGACCGTTTCCGAGGACGCCTTCACCTGGTCCTCGATCAACGGTTTTACTCCCACGGGAGCGGAAGACCTGGAAATTGACGCCGCACCCGACGGTTCCGTGGCCTCGAAATGGGCTCCGATGTGGCCCGATGTCGCCTACATCCGCACGGTGACTTATGGCGGCGTAGTCTACATGAACAGCGCGATGCCTTCTGCCACGGGTCAGCTTGCCGGTTCCTATTGCCCGACCGCGGCACGCCTGCTCGCGACGATGGACAAGTCGGCCTACTATGCCTTTGCGGACTCGCTCGTGCCGGAAGGCGCAACTTATCACGACATCGGCATGGTGTGGGGAGCGCGCCTTGCGTCGCCAGATGGAATGTGGTCGAGCAATGTGCGCGAAGCCCCTGACAATGGCGGCGAAGTCTCGCGCCACCTGATCTTCATGACCGACGGCGAGATGGCGCCCAGCTACTCCATCCAGTCGTCCTGGGGCATCGAGTACCATGACCGGCGCGTGACCGACGATGGCTTTACGCACGACACCGAGCGCCACAATTCGCGCTTTCTTGCCTTGTGCGATGCGGTCAAGGCCAAGGGCATACGCATCTGGGTGATCGCCTTTGCCCAGGCGATGACCACGCAGCTCCAGACTTGCGCATCGGATTCCAGTGCTTTCACCGCATCCAACGCCAGCCAGCTCGACGCCGCCTTCCAGTCGATCGCCAAGCAGGTGGGTGAACTGCGGGTGGTGCAATGAAGCGCCGCGCGCTCCTGCCCGATAACGAGGGCGCGACCATCATCGAGTTTGCAATCGTCGTGCCGCTTTTTCTCGTCCTGCTGCTCGGAATCATGGACGTGGGACAGATGGTCTATGGCAAGTCCGTCCTTGCCGGTGCCGTTCGCAAGGCGGCGCGCGAATCCTCACTTGAGACCCGTAACACCTCGGAGGCCGATGCCATGGTCCTCGAGATGATCCGCCCGGTTCTGCCGGGTGTCACCATCTCGACCTCGCGCAAGAGCTACTACGACTTCTCTGACATCGGACGCGCCGAAAAATGGAACGATTCCAACAAGAATGGCCTGTGCGACAGCAACGAAACCTACACCGACGAGAACCGCAACGGCCAATGGGACGAAGACGTCGGCAAGGCGGGCAGCGATGGTGGAGCAAGCGACGTCGTCGTCTACACGGTGAACGCCTCTTTCGAACCGGTGTTCAAGGTCCCTTTTCTGCCCGCGCTATGGTCGGACCGCACGCTCACTTCGACCGCCGTCACCCGTAACCAGCCCTTTGCCACTCAGGCCGGCTATGGCTCCAGCGCCGGGAGTTGCGTATGAACGCGCGCTTTTGCTTCAGTGTCCTGCGCGCCAAGGACGCCGTCTCGACCATCGAGTTTGCGCTGGTGCTGCCAGTGTTCATCATCCTGGGAATGTACGGTGCCGAGATCGCTTGGATGAACGCCTCCGCGCTCGAGGCAAGCCAGGTCGCCATCGCGCTCGCCGACAATGCCTCGCGCCTCGGCCAGACGGACAACAGCGGCGTCACGCCCACCATTACCGGCCCGGATATCGATTCCGTTCTTTCTGGCGCCATTGCGGAGGGCCAGAACATCGGCCTGGGCGGTGACGGGCGGGTCGTCCTGTCCAGCCTCGAGGTTCATCCGGTCACCGGCAAGCAGTACCTTCATTGGCAACAATGCAAGGGTTCGCTTCAGAAGAACTCGTCGCACGGCAAGCCGGACCTGACCGGTAGCGCCTTGTCCGCCATCGCTTCGGGTATGCAGATCGGAGGAGGCAAAATCACCGCACCGGCAAACTCGGCGGTGATGGTTGCCGAAGTCTGGTATCGTCACAAGGGCCTGTTCGGCACCATGTTCATCCAGCCGATCACCATTCACGAGGAGGCAGCGGTCATCGTGCGCGACAACCGCAACCTGACGCCGGGCATCAGTAATGCCAAGTCGGAAACCAGTTGCTGAGAGCCGGTCAACGCTTCTCGGGAACCACCTCGAGCCGCCAACTCTTGTCGGGTCTGAGATAACGCTGTGCCAGTGCCTGCATGCGTTCTGGCGTAGTCTGGCTGTAATCACTCAGGATCGTGCGGATGCCTGCGATCTTGCGCGGATCATTTGCCGCGCCTTCCAGTTGGAACATGTAGAACCCGTTGCCCGTGCTCGCCCGCGTAATCAGCTGTTTGAGCGGCTCGGTTACCCGGCCGATTTCGTCCGCGCTCGGCGGATTGGCAGCAAGGTCGGCGGCGATCGTGTCGGCGGCGGCGAAAAACGTGGCGAAGTCGGTCGGTCGCAACTGCACTGTTGCCGCGATATACCCGCCAGACGGCAGGTCGAGCGGCCAGCTTGATCCCACCTGCGGGGCGTAGCTTGCGCCCACCTTCTCGCGCATCGCGTCGAACAGGCGATTGTTGAAGATCTGGGCAAGGATCTCGAGCTGTCGGCTCTCGCGCACGCCGGCCTGCCCGCCACCCGTGGGCCAGGCGACCACGGCGGCCGCCTGCCCCGGATCGCCACGATGGGTCAGGACCAGCGGCTCGGCATTGTGCGCCGGGATGTTCGGCGAAAGGACCGGGGCCCCACTCGCCGGGCGGGCCGGCAGGGCACCGAAGGTCTTCTCCAGCGAGGCCAGCGCCTGCTCGCGATTGAAATCGCCGAAAAGATCGATCTCGATCGGCCCTTGCGCCAGCAGTGGCTCCCACGCCTTGCGGAAGCCCTCAGGCGTAACCTTGTCGAGTTCGACCGGGTTGGGCGTCGCATAGCGCGGGTCGCCATCGCGCAGCAGCCAGGTAAGGTCGCGCCCGAGCACCGCCATGGGCGAGGAATTGAAGCTTTCATACTGCAGCTTGGATGCAGCCTTCGCACGCAACACCGGGTTCGGCTCCCAGCGCGGCATCGCGAGCTTGGCCGCCATCAGGTAGAGCTGGTCCTCGAGGTCTGCAGGGCGCGTATCGGCCGAAAGGCGGAACGCGGTGTCGTCGATGTCGAAATCAAGGCTCAGCTTGCGGCCCGTCGCCAGCCGGTCAAGGTCGTCGCGACCGAGCGTTCCGATCCCGCTGTCCATCAGCGCCGCTTCGCCGATCGGTCCATAGACCGCATCCTGCGGTGCAATCGCCGAATAGCCCCCGCCGAACCGCGCCTTGACGATGATCCGCCCCGGCTCGGCATCGTTGGGCCAGAGCAGGACCTTGACCCCGTTCGACAGCTCGATCTGCTCGATCCCGAGCAGCCCGATCGGACGGGCACTTGCAACGGTTCCCGGCGCCCCCACCGGCGGCAAGTCGGCAAACTTCAGCGTATTGGCGGCAACCCGGCTTCCCGAGGCCGCCTCCACCTTTTGCGTCAACGCCATGCGCAGCGCAGGCTCATCGGCCTCGCCAGACTTGGGCGTGATCATCATCGGCCGGATGACCGTGCCCTGAAACAGCTTGCGCGTGCTCGCAAGCACCGCAGCGGGCTTGAACAAAGGGACCGACTGCTTGAAAATTCCGTAGACCGTATCCGGGTTCGCCACCGTCTCGCGAATGTCCACGGCATTGACGATGTCGTCCGCTGCTTTCGACCCGGCGATCGTCGTCTGCGTCTCGACACCCACCTTGAACGCGACCTCGAACTCGGCCACCTCGCGGTCGATCTCCTCCTGCGAGGGCGGTGTCGCAAGCGCATCGGCAATGACCGAGCGCACGTCGGTAACGGCGCTTTTCCAGTCCTCGCCCAGCGGGGTCACCGTCACGATGGTGGCGTCGGCCGAGCGTGACAGCTCCTGCTTCATCTCGTCCACCGAGGCGGCAAGATAGCTGCCGCCCCCACGCGCGCGGCCTTCGAGACGCCGGTTGATAAGCGCCAGCGCCAGCCGATCGATCATCAGCCCCTGATTGTAGACAATCGTGTCGTTGACCTTGGTCCAGGGCCGCAGGATCGCCCAGTTCACGATGCGCGGCAGATCGGGTTCGACCAGCACCTTGGCCTCGCCCACCGGATTGTTCGGATCAAGCCCTGCAGGCGCAACAGGCTTTCCGAAATCGGGCTGCGAGGGCTTCTTGCCCTTCACTTGCCAGCCGCCGAACCATTGCTCGATCCGCGCGACAAGCGCTGCCGGATCGGCATCGCCAGCGACAATAACCACCGTGTTGTCGGGCCTGTACCACTTGTCGTGGAAGGCCTTTACCGCCGCTGCATTTGCACCCTCGAGCGTTTCGACCGTACCGATCGGGTTGCGCGAGGCGAGCAGCTGGTTGCGGAAGAACAGGTCGCGCGTCTGGTCGAGCACGCGCGATTGCGGGCTTGTGCGCTCGCGCATTTCGGCCAGCACGATCGGCACTTCGGTTTTCACCCCGTGGTCGGTGAAGATTGGCGAGGTGACCATGCCCGAGAGCAGCTTGAACGTCTCATCCAGCTTCGCGCTCGTTGCATTTGGAATATCGAGTTTGTAGACCGTCTGCGTCGGGCTGGTCTCGGCATTGGTATCGCTGCCGAAAGTCGCGCCCAGTCGCTGCCAGGTCGGGATCGTCTCGCCTTCCTTGAGGTATTTCGATTCACGGAAGGTCAGGTGTTCGATCAGGTGCGCATAGCCACGCTGCGGTTCGGTCTCGTACATCGAACCGGCATCCACCAGCACGCGGATCGAGACCTGTTCGGGTGGCACGCCGTTGTGGCGCACCGCATAGCGCACGCCATTTGACAGCACGCCAAAGGTCCACGCCTTGTCCTGCGGTACGTCCGAACCCTTGTAGAGCCATGGCACCGCCCCCTTTTCAGGAGCGCGGGCGTCGATCGGCGCTGCGCTCAGGAGCAGGAGCGGAAGAAGAAGGCCGAGGCGCCGGGCGCGCTTTTGTGGAAAATGCATCGCCCGACTATAGGTAGCCCTGGCATTAAGGACCAGTGAATAGACCTGTTATTGCTGCGGAGACTGTTCGGGTTGTTGGGCACCTTGTGCCGCACGCATCGCCTCGACTTCGGCAGAGGTCTTGAAGTCCACCAGTTCGACCTGGAACACGAGATCCGAGTTCGCCGGGATCGGCCCTGATGCTTGCGCGCCATAGCCCAGGGCCGAGGGGACGCAGAAGCGCCATGTGCTGCCCTTGGCCATCAGCAACAGGCCTTCGGAGAAGCCCGGAATGACACCCTCGACCGGAAAGGCAGCCTGCATGCCCTGATCGAACACCACGCCGTCAGATGCGAGGTAGCCGATGTAGTTCACGAGCACGAAATCCGCCTTCGCTGGCTTTGCGCCGTCCGCCGGCTTGAGCATCAACGTGCCAAGGCCGCTTGCCGACGTTGCGCTGCACAACCGCTGGCCCGCCCCGACGATGGGATCGAGTGGCAGGGGAATCGCCTGTGCCGAAGGCACCGGCGGCTTGGCCACCTTGGCAGGCGTCGCGGCGCTGGCTGGCACACCGGCGGCAAGAATGAGGAGAGGGGCGATGCGGCAGAGCGCCTTGGGACGGATCGTCATGGCTCATGCATAGGCACTCACGCGCGCCTGCGCCATGCGCCCAAAGTCGGAATAATCGGGAAATCAGGCATCCGGGCGGTGAAATCCCCGGCTTTCCTGCACTTGACCCTGACCATGGCACGCCTACATGCGAATCATGTTCATCGAGACCGAAACCACGCCAAACCCCGCCACGCTCAAGTTTCTCCCGGGAGAACTGGTCATGGCCACCGGCACGCGCGAATTCACCTCGCCAGAAGCGGCGGAAGCTTCGCCGCTGGCACAGGCCCTGTTCGATCTCGGCGACGTGACCGGCGTGTTCTTCGGCCGTGATTTCGTCTCGGTCACCGCTGCTCCCGGCGTCGAATGGTCGAGCCTCAAGCCACAGGTGCTTTCGCTGCTGCTGGACCATTTCGTCTCGCAGGCTCCCTTGTTCGTTCCCGGATCGGCCGGCGCCATCGCCGTCCCCGCCGAAGCCGACGACGATTTCAACGATGATCCGGCCGATGCCGACGTGATCGACCAGATCAAGGATCTGATCGAGACCCGCGTCCGCCCGGCCGTCGCCAACGATGGCGGCGACATCATTTATCGCGGGTTCCGCGAAGGCGTCGTCTACCTGCAGATGCAAGGCGCCTGCTCGGGCTGCCCGTCGTCCACGGCCACGCTCAAGAACGGGATCGAAAGCCTGCTCAAGCATTACGTCCCCGAAGTCAGCGAAGTGCGCGCTGCATGATCCTGCGGGCCTGACATCGTGCGCAGGCTGGTCATCGACAGTGCGACGGAGAACTGCTCGGTTGCCCTGATCGAGGATGGGATTCTCGTCGCCGGTGAATGCCTGACGCTCGGGCGCGGACATGCCGAGCGCCTCGTGCCGATGATTGGCGCGCTGCCTGGAAACGGCAGGGCCGATGCCATTGCCGTTGATGTCGGGCCCGGCAGCTTTACCGGAATTCGCGTGGGCCTTGCCGCTGCCCGCGCTCTCACGGTGGCGTGGGGCGCACGGCTCGAAGGCTACGAAAGCCTGACGCTCGTCGCCGCAATGGCTCTTGCCGACCATCCGAGCGAGTCAGTCGATGTCTGCATGACCGGCGGACACGGCGAATGGTTCTTCCAGACATTTGCTGCCGATGGCACACCGATTGCCCCGCTTGTCTCGCTGGCGCCTCGCGATGCCATCGCGAGGTCAAACGCCCCGCTTGTCGCCGGCAGTCAGGCGCAGGCCATTGCACAGGCGCGTTCAGGCATCCGCGCGCTCGATCTGCGCCCCGATGCGCGATGCGTTGCACTTCTCGCGCCTTCGGCATTTCACCACGATCCTCGCCCCAGTTACGGTCGCGCGCCCGATGCGCGGCTGCCATCGGCGGCCTGATCGGGCCAGACCCGCACGATGATCGCGCCGCCCGACGACATCGACCGGATCATGTCCGTCATGGAATGCGCGTTTCCGCCCGAATATGGCGAGGCGTGGAACCGTCGTCAGGTGAGCGATGCACTGATCGTCGGCAATTGCCGCTATGGATTAATCGCGCCTGACGGCTCTGGACGGTTCGAACACGATACCGAGACCGCCGGATTTTTCATGGGAAGAAATATTCTCGACGAAGAAGAACTACTCCTCTTCGCAATCGCACCAAAGTATCGTTTTCAAGGACTTGGTCATGCCCTACTGAGCCGTTTCATCGAAGAAGCGCGTTCTGGTGGCGTGGCCCGAGTCTTCCTCGAGATGCGCCGCGACAACCCTGCCGGGTTTCTCTATGCCGCGCACGGCTTTCGCGAAATCGGCATGAGGCCCGGCTACTACCGGACTCCCGCGGGCCAGCGCATCGATGCACTGACTCAGGAACTGGTGCTCGGTCATTAACCCTATACTTGGCAGTGCAATACGTATCTGTTCGCGAATTTCCGGGAATTTGTCGGATATGGTTGTGTCCCTGCGCACAAAACTATAAAAGGTGATCTGGATCACCAATTTTGACTTGAAATGCCACTAGGCTCAAGACGAGCACCCATAGGAAGACGGTTCGCAATGACTGAAATGCAAAATGACATGCGTGAAACCCTGATCACGCTCGCCTCCGACATCGTCGCTGCCCACGTCAGCAACAACAGCGTCTCGGTCAGCGACCTTCCGACCCTGATCACCAACGT
This sequence comes from Novosphingobium sp. HNCC26DJ243, assembly GCF_057180545.1. Lineage (NCBI taxonomy): Bacteria > Pseudomonadati > Pseudomonadota > Alphaproteobacteria > Sphingomonadales > Sphingomonadaceae > Novosphingobium > Novosphingobium sp. HNCC26DJ243. The sequence continues at coordinate 1,083,093 of NZ_JBXUGN010000001.1, forward strand.
CTACACCGCGCTTGCCAACCTCGATCAGCCCGCGCCGGTCGTCGAAGTGGCACCGGAACCGGCGGTTTCGATCCGCTCTTCGGTCAAGAACGATCACATCGTCTGCCTGGAAGACGGCAAGAAGCTCAAGATGCTCAAGCGCCACCTCGCCACGCGCTACAACATGACTCCGGATCAGTACCGCGCACGCTGGAATCTTCCGGCTGACTACCCGATGGTCGCGCCGGCCTATGCCGAAAAGCGCCGTGAACTGGCCAAGAAGATCGGCCTCGGTCGCAAGCCCGCTCCCAAGCGTGGCCGCAAGCCTGCCGCTGCCTGATCGCACGTATCCATCGCGGCGCAATCGTATGGCGCCCGGTTGAAGATTTGGCCCGCCGCTCTATAGATCGGCGGGCCGTTCTTTTTGGTCGGCATCCATTCTGACGGAACTCACGTGCACCAGGCCATCGACATCGAAGCCCTCTGCGCCGAGCGCGGCCTGCGCATTACCGATCAGCGCCGCACGATCGCGCGCGTGCTGTCGGAAAGCAGCGACCATCCCGATGTCGAGAAGCTGCACGAGCGTGCTTCGGCCATCGACTCGCGCATCTCGATCGCCACGGTCTACCGCACAGTCCGCCTGTTCGAGGAAGCCGGCATCCTCGATCGCCATGACTTCGGCGATGGCCGTGCCCGCTACGAAGCCACGCCCGAGGCGCATCACGATCACCTCATCGATGTCGAATCGGGCAAGGTCATCGAATTCGTCGATCCCGAACTCGAACAGCTCCAACGCCAGATCGCCGAAAAGCTCGGCTACCGCCTGGTCGATCACCGCATGGAGCTTTACGGCGTCAAGCTTGACCGCGACGGCTGACAGCCTCGGCCGCCCCGGCATTTCCCTGGGTGGACGCCTGCGCATCGGCCTGCGCCTCTCGGCCATGCTGCTCTGGCTCGTCACCTGCGTTCCGCTTTATTATCTCTGGCGCGTGGCACGCCTGCACAATCCGTGGCCCCGCTTCTTTCTCGGCGGCATCGCACGGATCGCCGGCGCACAGGTCCGGATAGAGGGGGCGCCGTCGCGCAAGGGCGCGTTTCTCCTGTCCAATCACGTCAGCTGGCTCGACATTCCGGTGATTTCGGGCGCCAGCGGCAGCGCCTTCGTGGCGCATTCCGGCCTTGCCGATCATGGCGCGCTCAAATGGCTGTGCGACATGAACGACACCGTGTTCGTCGCCCGCCATGAACGCCGCTCGGTTCATAGCCAGGTCGAGGCGGTACGCGCCGCCATCACCGATACCGGCGCGCTGACCGTCTTTCCAGAAGGCACCACCAGCGATGGCACCGGCCTGCTGCCGTTCAAGTCCTCGCTCCTGTCCGCGCTCGATCCGCCGCCACCGGGCATCGCGATCCAGCCGGTCTGGCTCGATTACGGCCCGGATGTCGCAGCGATGGCTTGGGTGGGTGAAGAGCCTGGCCTCGAAAATTTCCTCAAGATCCTCGCCCGCCGCCGCCGGCAGCCGGTGACCGTCCATTTCCTCCCGCCGCTTACGCCCGACGAATCCACCAGCCGCAAGACCATGGCCGCCGCCGCGCGCACCCGCATCCTCGAGGCGATCGCCCGCAAGCGGTAGCCAAGCGACGGTAAATCCAGTATCGGCCCGCCCATGTCCGCGCCCACTTCCCCTCCCAACGATCTGCCAAAGACCTTTCACGTCAAGAGCTTCGGCTGCCAGATGAACGTCTACGACGGCGAGCGCATGGCAGAACTGCTTGCCGCGCAGGGGATGACCGCTGTCGAAGGGGGCAAGGACGCCGACCTCGTCGTGCTCAACACCTGCCACATCCGCGAAAAGGCGACCGAGAAAGTCTATTCCGACATCGGCCGCCTGCGTCGCGATGATGGTTCGGCCCCGCTGATCGCAGTGGCCGGCTGCGTAGCCCAGGCCGAAGGCACCGAGATCATGGCGCGCGCTCCCAGCGTCAAGGTCGTGGTCGGCCCGCAGTCCTACCACCGCCTGCCCGACATGGTGGCGCAGGCCGCCGCCGGTGGCCGCGCGACCGAGACCGACATGCCCGCCGAGGCCAAGTTCGCCGCGCTGCCCAAGCGCCGCAAATCCGCCCCTTCAGCGTTCCTTACCGTGCAGGAAGGGTGCGACAAGTTCTGCACCTATTGCGTGGTGCCCTATACGCGCGGCGCTGAAATATCGCGTCCCTACAATGACCTCGTCGAAGAGGCCCGCCTGCTCGTCGCCGGTGGCGCACGCGAGATCACGCTGCTTGGCCAGAACGTCAATGCCTGGACGGCCATGGACGACAGGGGCCGCCAGATCGGCCTCGACGGGCTGATCCGTACGCTTGCCGCAGACCCCGACCTGCAGCGCATCCGCTATACCACCAGCCATCCCAACGACATGACCGATGGCCTGATCGAGGCGCACGGCGAGATCGACAAGCTGATGCCTTTCCTGCACCTGCCCGTGCAGGCGGGCAGCGATCGCGTGCTCAAGGCGATGAACCGCAGCCACACCGCCGAGAGCTACCTGCGCGTGCTCGAACGTATCCGTGCAGCGCGCCCAGACATCGCGCTTTCGGGCGATTTCATCGTCGGCTTCCCCGGCGAAACCGCGTCCGAATTCGACGAGACCCTGCAACTGGTCAGCGCAGTCGGCTATGCTCAGGCCTTCAGCTTCAAGTACTCCCCCCGCCCCGGAACGCCCGCTGCATCAATGGACGATCAGGTGCCGGTCGAAGTCATGGACGAACGCCTGCAGCGCCTCCAGGCCGCGCTGCAGCGCGATTCGCTTGCCTTCAACAAGGCCAGCGTGGGCAAACGCTGCTCGGTGCTGGTGGAGCGCAAGGGCAAGTTCCCCGGCCAGTGGCTGGGCAAGTCTCCGTGGCTGCAATCGGTCCACTTCACCGGCGATGCGGCGATCGGCGATTTGGTGGAAGTCGAACTCATCGAGGCCGGGCCCAATTCGCTGTCGGGCCGGCTGCTCGAAATGCCTGTGGAATAAACGGCTTCCACAGCCTTTTCACCGCGCGCCGCCTTGCGCACCGCCCATCCGCACCTATTCTCAAGGGTAAGCCCCTTGCCTGAAAGGAGAGCATGGCCCGAAAACTCCCCCGCGCCCATGATGAGGCGCATCATCGCCCGGAACTGCACCGCCCCGATCAACATCGGCGCGCCCGGGTCGAAGTCGAATTCGATGAACAGACCGTGCTCGGCGCGCTGTTCGGCCAGTTCGACACCAATCTCGTGCTGATCGAGAACCGGTTGGGAGTGTACATTTCGGCCCGTGGCAACCGCGTCCTGATCGAAGGGCCCGACGATTCCGTCGCACGCGCCCGCGATGTCCTGCGCGGCATGCATCAGCGCCTGCTGACCGGGCAGGACCTCGATGCAGGTGCGGTCGAATCGCTGATAGCGATGAGCGTCGAGCCTACGCTCGAGGGCATCATCAGCGGAATGCCGGGCGGTGCGCCCCCAATCATGATCCGCACGCGCAAGAAGACGATCGTCCCGCGCAGCCCGACCCAGATCGAATACATGAAGGCGCTGATTTCGAACGATGTGATCTTTGCGCTCGGGCCGGCAGGCACCGGCAAGACCTATGTCGCGGTGGCACAGGCCGTGGCGCAGCTCATCTCGGGCTCGGTGCAGCGCCTGATCCTGTCGCGCCCCGCGGTCGAGGCGGGCGAGCGACTGGGCTTCCTGCCCGGCGACATGAAGGAAAAGGTCGATCCCTACCTGCGCCCGCTTTACGATGCGCTTTACGATTGCATGCCGCCTGAACAGGTCGAGCGGCGCATCGCCAGCGGCGAGATCGAAATCGCGCCGATCGCCTTCATGCGCGGCCGCACGCTGGCCGATGCTTTCGTCATTCTCGACGAAGCGCAGAACACCACGCCAGCGCAGATGAAGATGTTCCTCACCCGCTTCGGCCAGAACAGCCGGATGGTGATCTGCGGCGATCCCAAGCAGGTCGACCTTCCCGGAGGCGTTACCGCCAGCGGCCTCAACGATGCCGTCCAGCGTCTCGAAGGTGTCGAAGGCATCGCCACGGTGCGCTTCAACACCGCCGACGTTGTCCGCCATCCCATCGTCGGTCGCATCGTCGAAGCCTACGAAGGAAAGGATGCGTGAGCGCACCGATCCTCGAGATGGACATCGACCCCGTCTGGGGCGATGCGGTGGACTGGGAGGCGCTGGCCAACCGCGCGGCCGAGGCCACGGCCAGCGTCGCGACCGAGCTGGCGCACGAAAACCTGCTTGTCAGCCTGGTCATGGCCGATGACGAGGAAGTCCATGCGCTCAACAGGCAGTGGCGCGCCAAGGACAAGCCGACCAACGTCCTGTCGTTCCCGATGCTCAGCCGTGAGGAAGTGCTTCACGCAGCAGCAGACGAAAGCACGCCCGGCATGCTGGGCGACATGATCCTCGCACACGGTGTCTGCAGGCGCGAAGCGGCGGAAAAGGGCGTGTCGGTCGAGGTCCACGCAACCCACCTCGTCGTCCACGGCCTGCTCCACCTTGCCGGCTACGATCATGAGCTTGGCGAGGCGCAAGCGGAGGAAATGGAGAATCTGGAGCGGAAGGCGCTTGCGCTGATGGGCATCGCCGACCCATATGCGGTCGAAGACTGACACACCAAGACCGTTACAGGGGAGTTCCAGGTAGTGCCCGAGGGCAATGGCTCCACCGGCGATAGCCGGTCGGGAGACGCAGACAGTAGCAATCCTGCACTATGGCGCGTGCTGTGGCGCGCGATCAGGGCCTTCTTCCGGGGGCCGGACAACGACCAGTCGCTCCGCGCCCAGATCGAGGAAGCGATCGACGAGCACGAGGGCGAACCGCATGCGGCGACCGCCGCCAATGGCGATCTTGTCCCGCTCGAACGCCAGATGCTGCGCAACCTCCTGCACTTCAGTGAACATGACGCCGACGACGTTGCGATCCCGCGCAGCGAGATCGTCGCCGTGCCCGCCTCGGCCACGTTTGAGGAACTGGTGGCCGCCTTTGCCGAACACGGTCACAGCCGCATGCCTGTCTATGGCGAATCGCTCGACGAGATCGTGGGTATGATCCACGTGAAGGACGTCTTCGTCAGCGTTGCCGGAATGACCCTTTCCGGCAAGCTGCCCCCCAAGGACTGGACCACGCTGATGCGCCAGCCCTTGTTCGTGCCGCAGGCACGGGGCGCGCTTGACGTATTGGCCGACATGCGCAGTCGGCGTACGCACCTTGCCGTGGTGATCGACGAGTATTCGGGCACCGATGGCATCATCACCATCGAGGACCTGGTCGAGGAGATCATCGGCGAGATCGAGGATGAGCACGACGACGCGCCCGAAGAACTGATCCGCCGCATCGACCCCGATACCTGGGAAGCCGATGCCCGCGCCGAACTCGACGATGTCGCGGAAACGGTCGATCCCAGACTTGCGGAAGTCGAGGAAGATGTGGATACGCTGGGCGGTCTGGCGGTGGTTCTGGCAGGCGAGGTGCCACCCGTCGGACGCATTCTTGAACATGCCAGTGGCTGGCGACTTGAAGTGACCGGGGGCGACGAACGCCGCCTGACCAGCATCCGGCTTCATGCCCCGCAGGCTGAAGCAGTTGAAGAGGACTAGGACGAGAACATGATCCGCCGCCTGCCCCCGTTGCGTTCGCTCGAGGCGTTCATACGCGTCGTGCGCGCAGGGTCGGCCAAGACGGCGGCGGCCGAACTGGCGCTCAGCCCCTCGGCCTTGTCGCGCCGCCTTGGCGCGCTCGAGGAATTCGTCGGCAAGCCGATGTTCGAACGCAAGCACCAGGCGCTCAAACTGACCGAGGAAGGCCAGCAGCTTTACGATGCGGTCGCCCCGCTGATCGACGAGATGGCTGACAGGATCGATCGCCTGATCGATACCGGCAAGGTCATGCGCCTGCGGCTTGGCGTGCTGCCCCTGTTCGGCAGCCAGCGCCTGTTCCCCCGGCTTGGCGAATTGCGCAAGCTGCATCCGCAACTGCACATCGACATCGATTCGGGCCACGCGGCCGAAACCAAGCTGGGCGATACGATCGATGCGGCCATCGTCCTGTCCGAAGGGCCCGACGCCTCGCTCCATTCCGTACGGCTCGATCATAACCGCGTCCACGCGATCACGTCTGTCGCGCTGGCCGAGGAACTGGGTGACCGGCCCGACATCGCCAAGCTTTCGAAGCAGACATTCCTCGTCCACAACGACCTGCCGATGAGCTTCGAGGCATGGAAGAAGGCGCTGCATCTCGAAAAGCTTGAACCGGCGGCGATCGACCATTTCGATTCTGGCCAGTTGATCCTCGAAGCCGCCGCGCAAGGGCTCGGCATCGCGATCATGCACGATGATCACTATCACCGCAGCCACGATCCGCGCGTGGCGCGCCTCTACGACATCGACGTCGACAGCCCCTATTCCTACTGGTTTGTCTGCCGCCCGCGCGCGCTGCAATCGCGCCCGGTGCGCCTGTTCCACGACTGGATGCTGAAGGCGGGGCTTTGACGCCCACCCGCCGCCGCGTGACGATGGTGACGATCCATTGCCCGGTTGTGCCCGAAACGCTTGCGCGCCTCCTTGGCGGAGACAGCACGGCGCTAGAGCGCGATCCCGCCGCTGCGGCGCTTCTCGCCGTGATCCGCGCCGACAATTCCTTGGGCGATTTTGGCCTTTATCATGGTGTGTGCGAGATCGGGCCAGGCTGGGAAAGCTTCACACCCTCGCCTGATGCCGCGCCCACCCTAGGCCAGGCAGGCGTAACGGCGCTTTCCCCCACGGTCATACTCAAGACCTACGCCTCCACCGGCGCAGATTTCGACGCCGCCCTGGCCGCGCTGGTTACGGCGCACCCTTGGGAAATACCGGTCATCGAATTGTCCGAAGTGGACCTGCTGGTCCGCTAATCCGCGCCAAAGGCCGGCAGACCGTGCCGCGCGATGAACGCGGCGAAGTCACCCCCGGCGATCACGCGCTGTCCCGCATGGACTGGGCGGTTGTAGATATAGGCCGCGGCCATCACGGAGCCACCGCCCGCCACGCCAACGCGCACCTGCCGACGGCGATACTCCGACCGCGCCGGACATCGTAGATCATAGCCTTCGTAAGTATCGAGCAGCCGCAAGTGCTTCGCAGAAAAGCATGGGCCGGCGCGATAAATTCTCCCCCACACAAGTCCCCGCCCCGCGCCCAGTGCCGGATACCAGCCGCCGGACGATCGCACGGCCCATAACCGCCCGCGCACCGTGGCGCGTCTTCCGCCCGTCAGCAGCGGCAGGATCGCGCCCGTCAGCGCGTTCTCATGATCCTGCGTGAGCGTGCCGTAAAAGAAGAACCAGTGCGCGCGCATCCTCATGCATCAATGCGCGCAGGCAAGCGCCTCGACAACGTCGTCCAGCCGCGCCGGATCGCCCATAGCGATGACGTGCCCGTCCGAGCCCGAATGAAGGGGGTCGCCGTTCCAGTCGGCCATGGTCCCGCCCGCACCCTCGACGATCGGCACAAGCGCCGCCCAGTCGTGCAACTGGAGATTCGCCTCGCAGACGACGTCGAGCTGGCCGGTGGCGAGCATCGCATAGTTGTAGCAATCGCCACCCATGACCATGCGCTTGTGATCGGTCTTGGCAGCAAGACCCATGAAATGCGCGCCGTCATGATCGTCGAAGTAGTGCGGTCCGGTCGTCGCCAGCGTAGCCTCGGAAAGTTCGCGGCAGAGGCGCGTGCGCACGGGCTTGCCGTTGAGCGTCGTCGCCATGCCCGCTGCACCGACCCAGCGTTCACCGGTGATAGGCTGGTCGATCACGCCCAGTACCGGAAAACCTTCGACTACCAGCGCAATCAACGTTCCGAAAATCGGACGGCCCGCAAGGAAGCCCGCCGTGCCATCGATCGGATCGAGCACCCAACTGCGCCCCGAACTGCCTGCGGTCGAGCCGAACTCCTCGCCGATGATGCTATCGCGCGGAACCTCGGCCGTCAGGATGCGGCGCATCGCTTCTTCGGCAGCGCGGTCAGCAAGCGTGACCGGAGTCGCATCCCCCTTGCGCTCGGCCGTGACCGTGCGGAAATGGGGGCGGATCGCAGCGGCGGCCGCGTCGGCAAGGCGAAGGGCAAGGGCAATGTCGTTTTCAAGTTTCATGGCATAGCCTGTGCCCGTCGATGGGGCCGACGGTCAACCCGCAACCGCCCGCACAAACGGCATCGACTTCTGACTCCAGTAACTTTAGTTAAGGCGTGACGGTCAGCACACAAGATATGGCGCATCAGCGCTAGGATTGTGGCAATGATTGTTCAGGGGGCGCATTGATGAGTCGCAACAGCAGGCCGGCGGTCGACCGGTCGATAGTTTCGCCCAATGGGGCGACGCGCGATGGCCAGCCCATTTCCTACAGTCGCGCCCCTGCTCCCGATCTCGAACGCTGGGTCGGCCGCTTCTATGTCACCATCGTCGACATGCCGGCCGAACGGCGGCTCGATTGCGGGCTGCTTAGCGATTTTGCCTGTGTTCGCGTGCAGTTGCGGGGCAAGTGGGAAGCGACGACCGCCGATGGCGTCCGCGCCTCCGAACGCGCGGCGATGCTGTTCGGTCCGCATTCGCGGCGCCTGCCGATCAGCGTGACCGGCAGCTTCACCAGCGTCGGCATATTCCTGCGGCCGGGAGCCTGCCATGCGCTGGGCGGTCCCGACATTCACGGCCTGACCGATCGCCTCGCGACGTTCTCCGAGCTTGGCATGCCCGAATCGCGCTGGCTCGGCCTGTTTGATCCCGATGCCAGTCCCGAGGAATGGACGCTCGCGATGGAGGCCGAGATGCGCAGCCTGATTGCCGAGCGTGCGGTGCGCGAGCCCGAGCCCATCTCGGCGCGCTTCGAAGCGGCGGCGTTCACCGACCCGACCGTTTCGGTTGCACAGCTTGCGCAGGACCTTGGCGTCGACCAGCGCCGGCTCGAACGCATCGTGCGGCGCGATTTCGGCATGACGCCCAAGCAGGTCCTGCGCCGCGCCCGTGCGCTCGACATGGCCAGCCACCTGCGCGGCGTGGCCGATCAGGACGAGGCGGAAGCGCTGGCGCTGCGCTACTACGACCAGAGCCACCTCATCCGCGAATTCAGCGCGATGTTCGGCATGAGTCCGAAGCAGTTCGTCGAGCGCCCGCAACCGCTGATGACCCTCGGCCTCGAAACCCGCCAGACGCGGCGGCTCGAGATCATCCAGCGCCTCGCACCCGGCGGGATCAAGCCCTGGGAGTGAGCACAGCAGTTGCGCCGTGGCATGTGCGCGCCTAGAGCCAGATGGCAATGGCAAGGGCTGATCGTCTCGAACGTCTCGACAAGCGGCGCTCCGAACTGGAAGCGGATTACCTCGAAGCTCTGATCGAGGCGCTGCAGGTGACCGCGGCAGGCAAGTGGGGCCTGTTCGATCACAATGCCGACAAGATCATGCGCGCCGCCACCCAGCCGGTGATCGACAACCTGACCGAACTTGCCGACCTCATCGCCGAAGCGCGGGAGACGCTGTTCATGGAGCCCTTCACGCTCCACGACGAATTCATGGCCGCGCGCGGCAAGCCCGGCGCGCACGCGGTGGGCGAGCCCAAGCAGGCGCGCGCATGGCTGGAAAAGCTGAGGCTGGTGGCGAAAACCCCGCCCACCACAGAAGATTAAAGCGGCACGCAATCAATCGGGATCATGCGTCATTGCCCGCAATGACGAAGTGCGGTGCAGATTTTCTGCAACCTGCTCTAATCGAAAAGGCTGGAAACCGAGCTTTCGTCAGCGATGCGGCGCACCGCCTCGCCGATCAGCGGCGCGATCGTGAGGACGCGGATGCGATCGCACGAAGCGGTTGCCTCGGTTGGCATGATCGTATCGGTGATCACCAGTTCCTTGAGCGCAGATCCGGCCACGCGGGCCACCGCACCGCCTGACAGAACGCCGTGAGTGATATAGGCTGAAACGCCCGCCGCGCCGGCATCGAGCAGCGCCTGCGCCGCGTTGCACAGCGTGCCGCCCGAATCGATGATGTCGTCGATCAGGATGCACATGCGCCCCTTCACGTCGCCGATGATGTTCATGACTTCCGACTGGCCGGGACGGTCGCGGCGCTTGTCGACAATCGCGAGCGGTGCGTTGTTGAGCCGCTTGGCCAGTGCACGCGCGCGGACCACGCCGCCGACGTCGGGCGAGACGACCATGAGTTCCTGCGTGCCGTAGCGCGTCTGGATATCCGCTGCCATCACGGGCGCTGCAAAAAGATTGTCGGTCGGAATGTCGAAGAAGCCCTGGATCTGGCCAGCATGCAGATCGACCGCGAGAACGCGGTCGGCACCTGCGGTGGTGATCAGGTTCGAGACCAGCTTGGCCGAGATCGGCGTGCGCGGGCCGGGCTTGCGGTCCTGGCGGGCATAGCCGAAATAGGGAACCACCGCCGTAATTCGCTTGGCCGAGGCGCGGCGCAGCGCGTCGATGCAGATCAGCAGTTCCAGCAGATTGTCATTGGCCGGATAGCTCGTCGACTGGACGACAAAGACGTCCTCGCCGCGCACGTTCTCGTGAATCTCGACGAAAACTTCCTCGTCGGCAAAGCGGCGCACGCTGGCGTCGGTCAGCGGCACTTCGAGATAAGCCGAAATGGCGCGAGCGAGCGGCAGGTTTGAGTTGCCGGCCATGATCTTCATGCGTGCGATTCCCTCGGATTCGATCCCCGCCTGCGCATTAGCCCATGATGACAGGTTTGCAACTCTTGCGGGCCACGGCGTTTGCCGCCTAGGGTTCTGACATGGCAGTTACTCTCCGGATCACCCTCGCCCAGCTCAACCAGTCAGTGGGCGACCTTGCCGCCAATGCCGCCGCGATGATCGCCGCGCGCGAGAAAACGCCTGACAGCGACCTGATCGTCTTTCCCGAACTGCAACTGATCGGCTATCCGCCCGAAGACCTGATCATGAAGCCCGCGCTTGTCGAGCGAGCGGCCGTAGAGCTGGAAAAGCTCGCCGCCGTCACCGCCGATGGCGGCCCCGCCATGCTGGTAGGGTCGGTTTTCGTGCGCGACGGGGCGCTGCACAATGGCGTCGCCCTGCTCGAAGGCGGGCGCATTGCAGCCACCCGCTTCAAGTACGAACTGCCCAATTACGGCACCTTCGATGAAAAGCGCTATTTCATGCCCGGGCCCCTGCCGGAGCCGGTCCTGTTCAAGGGCGCGATGCTGGGCCTGCCGATCTGCGAGGACATCTGGCACCCGGACGTCTGCCGCCACCTCGCCGAACTCGGCGCGGAGATCTTCATCTGCGTCAATGGCAGCCCTTACGAGATCGACAAGGACGTCCTGCGCATCGATGGCGTTGCCAAGCGCCGCGCGATCGATACCGGCATCCCGCTGATCTATCTCAACCGCGTTGGCGGGCAGGACGAGATCGTGTTCGACGGGGCCAGTTTCGTCGTCGGTCCCGAAGGTGCGCTGTGGGTGCAGATGCCCGACTGGGAAGAATCCATCGTCACCACCACGTGGAGCCGCGTCGGATTCGGATCGGGCCATCGCTGGCGCTGCGAGGCAGGAGAGGTTCACGATCTCGCCGAGCATCCCGAGGACATCTACTGCGCGATGGTCATGGCCCTGCGCGACTACGTCAACAAGAACCGCTTTCCCGGAGTCGTCCTCGGGCTTTCCGGCGGCATCGATTCCGCCATCTGCGCGGCCATCGCAGTCGATGCGCTGGGCGCGGACCGGGTGTGGTGCGTGATGATGCCCAGCATCTACACCAGTCAGGAAAGCCTTGAGGACGCCGAAGGATGCGCTCGGATGCTCGGCGTGAAGCTGGATACCGTGCCGATCAATCCGGCGGTGCTCGGCTTTGGCGAGATGCTTGCCCCCGTGTTTACGGGCAGGCAGCCGGATCTTACCGAGGAAAACATCCAGTCGCGCATCCGCGGAGTCACGCTAATGGCGCTGTCGAACAAGTTCGGCCCGATGCTGGTGACTACCGGCAACAAGAGCGAGATGAGCGTCGGTTACGCGACGATCTACGGTGACATGAACGGCGGCTACAACCCGCTCAAGGATGCCTACAAGACCACGGTCTTCGCAGTCTCGAACTGGCGCAACACCAGGCGGCCCAAGATCGGTCTTGGCCCGGAGGGCCCTGTCATGCCCGAGCGGATCATCACCAAGCCACCAAGCGCCGAACTCCGTCCAGACCAGAAGGATTCGGATTCCTTGCCGCCCTACGACATTCTCGACGCGATCCTCACCGGACTGGTCGAGAACGAGAAGAGCGTCGATCAGGTCGTAGCCGATGGTTTCGACCGCGCCACGGTCTCACGGGTTGAGCGGCTTTTGAATGTGGCGGAATACAAGCGCCGGCAAGCCCCTCCAGGCGTCAAACTCGGCGCGCGCAACTATGGCCGCGATCGTCGCTATCCCATCACCCACGGCTTCCGCACCGGCTGACTTATTGCGATCGATTCGCATTGACGTAGAAATGACGGACGCCTAAATTGCGAATCGTTCGCAACAAAGGAATTGTCATGTCGGTACATCAGCCAGGCAGCGATAGCGCCACCCGCTTCTCCGCCGTGATCGCGGGCATGGCGCGCGGCCACGACATTCGCGGCCTTACGCTCAAAGGGCTGCACCTGACGATGGCCATGCGTTTGTGCGCCTTGTTCGAGGCCACCGCCCGCGATCCGGTCCCCGATCTCGCCCGCCGCTATCACAGCATCGAAGCCGCCTGCGCGGTGCATGGCCTCGTCATGACAATCAAGCAGGTCTGGCCCGAACCCTTCATGGTCAACCGGCCCTGCTGCCTTGCGATGACGCCGGACGAGACCACGCTTGCGGCTCTCGCCCGCGCCGCCATGGCCGGCAGGCGCGATATCTTCGGCGACGTGGTCAGCGGGTTCGTCCGCGTCGAGCGCCACGACGCGCTGTATAACGCCGCGGTCCATGCCGTCGCCCTTATCCCCTGACCTTCCGGCCTTCCCCTTGATCGCGGCGCGCGCTAGGGCGAGCGCCATGACCACCGTAACCCGCTTCGCCCCCTCGCCCACCGGCAAGCTTCACGTCGGCAACGTGCGCACGGCGCTGCATAACTGGCTGCTGGCAAAGAAGACCGGCGGCAGGTTCCTGCTGCGCATCGACGATACCGACGCCGAGCGCAGCCGCGAGGAGTATGTCGAGGCAATCCGCGCGGATCTCGCATGGCTGGGGCTGGTCCCGGACGGCAAGGAGCGGCAGTCGGCGCGCTTCGATCTTTATGAGCGCGAATTCGAGCGCCTAGTGGAAGCCGGGCGCGTCTATCGCGCATACGAGACTTCGCAGGAACTGGACCTCAAGAGGAAAGTGCAACTCGGGCGCGGGCTACCGCCGATCTATGATCGTGCAGCACTGAAGCTGAGCGAGGCCGACCACGAGGCCAAGGCCGCCGCCGGAGAGAAGCCGCACTGGCGCTTCCTGCTCGATCACGACCAGCCGATCACCTGGGACGATGGCATCCGCGGCGCCCAGAACTTCGATCCGAGGCAGATGTCCGATCCGGTCGTGCGCCGCGCCGATGGGTCGTGGCTCTACATGCTGCCCTCGGCGATCGACGACATCGCGATGGGCGTGACCGATGTGTTGCGCGGCGAAGACCACGTGTCCAATACCGCCACGCAGATCCAGATGTTCACAGCGCTTGGCGCGCAGCCTCCGCGCTTTTCGCATGAAGCGCTGCTCACCGGAAGCGAGGGCAAGCTGTCCAAGCGCCTCGGCGCGCTGGGCATGGCCGATTTCCGCGAGCAGGGGATCGAGCCTGAGGCCATCGTCGCGCTGCTGGCGCGGCTCGGCACTTCCGATCCGGTCGATGCGACGCTCGATGCCGCAGCGCTGGCGGCAAGCTTTGATCTGTCACGGTTCGGGCGTGCGCCGGCGCGGTTCGATGAGGCCGACCTGCACCGCGTCAACGCGCAGATCGTGCACCGGCTGCCGTTTGCCCGCGTCACCCATCTCCTGCCTGAAGGCATGGGCGAGGCGGCTTGGGAAGCTATCCGGCCCAACCTGGCCCACATCGACGAGGCCAAGGACTGGTGGCAGGTCGTCACCGGGCCGGTATCCGCGCCTGTATTCGATGATGAAACGCGAGCGTTTCTGAATGAGGCGGCGAAGGTTGCGGCAGCCCTCGACTGGAGCGCCGATCCATGGCGTGCGCTGACCGCCGCGCTCAAGGACAGCACCGGGCGCAAGGGCAAGACGCTGTTCCTGCCGCTGCGCCAGGCCCTGACCGGTCAGGACCACGGCCCGGAAATGGCGGCGCTGCTTCCCCTGATTGCGCAGGATGATGCCGTGCGCCGCCTTTCGGCTTGAGCTACTCGACCGTCACAGACTTCGCCAGATTTCGCGGTTGATCAACGTCGGTGCCCTTGGCCACGGCGACGTGATAGGCCAGCAACTGCACCGGCACGGCATAGACCAGCGGCGCGATCAGCGGGTGAACCTTGGGCATTTCTATGGTGGCAAGGCAGCCCTCGCCCACTTCGGCGATGCCTTCTGCGTCGGAAATCAGCACAACCTTCCCGCCACGCGCGCGGACTTCCTGCATGTTCGAAACGGTCTTCTCGAACAGCGGGCCTGAAGGGGCGAGCACGATCACCGGCACCAACTCGTCAATCAGCGCGATCGGCCCGTGCTTCATCTCGCCGCTGGCATAACCCTCGGCGTGGATGTAGCTGATTTCCTTCAGCTTCAGCGCGCCTTCGAGCGCGAGCGGGTAATCCGCCCCGCGCCCGAGATAGAGCACGTCGCGCGCGGGCGCGATCAGGTGGGCCATGCCTGCGATCTCGTCGTCGTGGGCAAGCGCTGCATTGAGCGCCGAGGGCACTTCGACCAGGTGCTCGACGATCTCGGCCTCTTCAGCGCGCGTCAGCCGCCCGCGCTTGACGGCAAGGTGCGCGGCAAGCGCGGCGAGGACCGCGAGCTGGCAGGTAAACGCCTTGGTCGAGGCAACGCCGATCTCGGGACCGGCGTGGGTGGGCAGCAGCAGGTCCGCCTCGCGCGCCATGGTGCTGGTCGGCACGTTGACGACGACGGCGATAGTCTGCCCCGCTGCCTTGCAATGGCGCAGCGCGGCGAGCGTGTCCGCCGTCTCGCCGCTCTGCGAGATGAACAGCGAGAGGCCGCCGGGTTCGAGGACCGGATCGCGGTAGCGGAATTCAGACGCCACATCGATGTCCACCGGCAGGCGGGCGAACTGTTCGAACCAGTACTTGGCGACCATCGCGGCGTAGAAGCTGGTGCCGCAGGCGACGATGGTGACGCGGTTGATGCTCGCCAGATCGAAATCGATCTGCGGCAGCGCCACGGTCTGCTCCACGCGGCGCAGATATGAGCGCAGCGTCTGGGCGACGACGACCGGCTGCTCGAAGATTTCCTTCTGCATGAAGTGCCGGTAATTGCCCTTCTCGATCGCGGCGGCAGTCGCGCCCGAGGCGACGATGGGGCGCGTCACTTCGTTGTCGTCAACATCGAAGATCTTCGCGCCGTCGCGGGTGATGACGACCCAGTCGCCCTCTTCGAGATAAGTGATGCGCTGGGTGAGCGGCGCGAGCGCAAGCGCGTCGGAACCCAGATAGGTCTCGCCCTCGCCATAACCCACGACCAGCGGCGAGCCGAGGCGGGCGCCGATCAGCATGTCGTCATGCGCGCGAAACGCGATGGCGAGTGCGAAGGCGCCGCGCAACTGGGGCAGCACGGCCTTGACCGCGTCCTGAGGAGACAGGCCCGCCTCGACCTGTTCGGACACGAGGTGTGCGACGACTTCGGTGTCGGTCTCGCTCTCGAACTTGCGACCGCGTGCCACAAGCGCATCGCGCAGCGGCTTGAAATTCTCGATGATGCCGTTGTGGACCAGCGCGACCTGCTCGGTGGCATGGGGATGCGCGTTGCTGGTGGTCGGCGCGCCGTGGGTGGCCCAGCGGGTGTGGGCGATGCCGATCAGCCCTTGCGCCGGATTGCGTGCAAGCTCGATAACCAGGTTGCCCAGCTTGCCCTCTGCACGGCGGCGGATCAGCTGCCCGCCATCGACCGTGCAGACGCCCGCGCTGTCATACCCGCGATATTCCATGCGGCGCAGGCCATCGACCAGCCGGTCCGCCACCTGTTCCTTGCCGACAATTCCGATAATTCCGCACATGGGTGTCGCTTGATCCTGAAGAAGCCGTTTCGCCCGCTATGGCACGAAGAGGTTGGCATTGTCTTTCCATGTCGCAGCGCGAGGCGGTTTGTCCAGCGGCGATTCCCGGGCTTGATCCGGACCGGACCCGAGGGGTTTGGCGACAGGGGGTTTACACGGTTTACACTGTCCAGAGGAATGTAACGAGAGGACTGGCTGGGGCTTAGGTCGCCCCTGCCCGCCTGTGAGAAAAGGCGCATGAATGCGGGCGGAATGGAAGGCTCGACCATCGGGACCGACCCTGCCCCAATCGCAGGCCTGTAGGAAAATGGTTTGTCGCCGACGGCATCCGCGCACTTCCCGGAACACAATGCCGCCGCTGCCGGTTGCCTGTCAGGTGAACCCCACCGCAGGAGCGCAAGATGAGCATTTTCAGCAAGATCATGGACGCCATTTCCTGGAAGGGCACGCGCCCGACCCAGACCGGCCAAACCCCCAAGCCAGCACCTGCTCCCACCGCCGGTGCCGCCCCGGCGCCGAGCGCGCCCACCCCCGCAGCCCCCGCGGCGGCACCCGCCGCACCGGTCGACGTGGAAGCCAACCTGACCGCGATGGCGCAGGGCAAGGACCTCAACTGGCGCACCTCGATCGTCGACCTGATGAAGCTGCTCGACATCGATTCCAGCCTCGCCAACCGCAAGGAACTCGCGCAGGAACTGGGCTACACCGGCGCGCTCGACGGTTCGGCGGAAATGAACATCTGGCTGCACAAGGCGACCATGCGCAAGCTGGCCGAAAACGGCGGCAAGGTTCCTGCTGATTTGACGGATTGAGGTTGGGCGCAAGGGGCGGCGGATGCGCTGCCCTGCGTTCCCTCGTTTACACGTCGGTCCGAGCCAAGTCGGTGGCGGCCCCATTGCATGCCACTCATACCACATCGTCACCCTGAACTCGTTTCAGGGCCCATCTCTCCAGTCGCACGGCGGTCCGTGGGGATAAATGGATGCTGAAACAAGTTCAGCAAGACGAAGCGGGGTATTTGCTGCCTCGAAAGGGATAACCACCAATCAAGCCTGGGGTGACGCGAATTTCAGCGCAGGAGTTCGCTTACCAATGAGGGCTTCTTCGCAATCATCGCCAGCAGCACTTGCGCAGGGCCGGTCGGGCGGCGACGTCCGTGTTCCCAGTTGAGCAGCGTGCCCTTGGCAACGCCGATACTGCGCGCGAAGGCGCCTTGCGACAGGCCGGTGCTGGCCCGGATCATGACCACATCGACGGCGGGACTTCGACGTTGGACGACGGCACAAGTCTGATCCGGCTCGTAAGTTGCCGGGCGGATTTGGAGATTTATGCACGCGTCACCGTAATTCTGAGTCTAATATACTGTCCCCCGAACTACTGCCTCAAGTCGGTCTGGTCTTATCGGCCCATGACAACGCTGAATCAGAAAACAGCGCGGCAGGAAACCAGTCAGTTACCGCTTGACGCGAGCAGTGTCGGTAAGGCCTAACTCCGCAATGCGAACTTTATTGGCAGCAATGACAATTATTGCGCTCGCAGGTTGCGCCTCGCCGCAGGTAAGCCCTGACGCCGTTGCCCCCGTCGCAACCTTAGAAGGTCGCATCATCTCTTCCGACGAAATCACCACCTTTTTCGGAGATGTCGCAGAAATAGCGTATTCCTACCGTTTCGAACGACTGGATCATTCACGGGAAACCCTGGTCGCCATAGCTCACGAGCGGTGTCCTGCGGAAAACCAACAAGGACATGGTTACGAACTGCAAGTACAGAGACAGAAAATCATCGTCGGGCTGGGCGCGGGCCAACCAAAATCGCTCGCATCCGACCTAGCCATCATATCTTGCAAGGCTCTTTGACGAGCGTTCATTTTGCACTGAGATTTATGAGTTCCCGATCCAGCTCCAATTGCTTACAAGGTGGTAGTAGGTGAACCGATATTCTCCGATCCAGTTTAGGCTTGGGCTGCAGCTTTTCAGCCACACTCAAGTTTGAATTGGCCCCCTCACCCCTTCTTCTTCTTCATCGCATCGTGAAACCGATCAGCCCAGCCCGGCTTGACCAGTTGCTCCGCCCTCACCATGCGCAACTCACCATCGCCGACGTCGCGTGACACCGCGCTGCCTGCCGCGACAATCGCATCCGCGCCGATCTTGATCGGGGCGATCAGGGCCGAGTTCGAGCCGATGAAGGCGCGTTCGCCGATTATGGTCTTGTGCTTGAAGTAGCCGTCGTAGTTGCAGGTGATCGTGCCTGCGCCGATGTTGGCGCCTGCGCCCACGTCTGCATCACCGAGGTAGGTGAGGTGGTTGGCCTTGGCGCCCTTGTGCAGGACCGCGTTCTTGATCTCGACGAAGTTGCCGACCTTGGCCTTTTCTTCCAGCACCGCGCCGGGGCGCAGGCGGGCGTAGGGGCCGATCTGGACGCCCTCTGCCAGCGTCGCGCCCTCAAGGTGGCTGAAGGCGTGGATCACGACGTTGTCCGCCACGGTCACGCCGGGGCCGAATACGACGTTGGGTTCAATGGTGACGTCGCGCCCGATCTGCGTGTCCCAGGCGAACCAAACGGTTTCAGGCGCGATCAGGCTGGCGCCGTCTGCCATGGCCTGTGCGCGGCGGCGCTGTTGCCAGCGACCTTCGGCTTCGGCGAGTTCTGCGCGGGAGTTGATCCCGGCGACTTCGTCGGCGTCATCCGTCACTACTACCGCACAGGTCCGGCCATCGGCGATGGCGATGTTGACGACGTCGGGCAGGTAATATTCGCCGGCTGCGTTATCGTTGCCGACGCGGGCGAGCAGGCCGAACAGGTCTGCGCCGCGCACGGCCATCAGCCCTGAGTTGCAGATGTTGCAGGCGCGTTCATCAGCGGTCGCGTCCTTGTGTTCGACCATTTTCAGGATGCGGTCACCCTGTGCGATCACGCGCCCATATTGCAGCGGGTTTTCCGGCGCGAAGCCGAGGACGACGGCGGCGGGGCTGTCGGCCTCGTGGAGGCGACGAAGCATCGTCTGCATGGTGGCGGTGCGCACGAAGGGCACGTCGCCATAGAGGATCAGCACATCGCCATCGAAGCCCGCAAGCGCACCTTCGGCCTGCTGGACGGCGTGGGCGGTGCCGTGCTGCGGATCCTGCACGGCGATGGTGGCGCGGGTGCCGAGCGCCTTTTCAAGCTGTTCGCGGCCGTGGCCGGCGACGACGACCTGACGCGCGGGCGCGAGCGCTTCGGCGCTGGCCATGAGGTGCATGAGCATCGGGCGACCGGCTATGGGGTGGAGGACCTTGTGCAGGTCGCTCTTCATGCGGGTGCCTTTTCCGGCGGCGAGGATGATGGTGGCGACGGGAGCGGCGGCAGGTGTTGTTTTGGTCATGCGCGCATCCTTGCCAGACAATTCTTGCGCTTTCCAGAACGGGAGGCCAGTTGGCTCCCCGATGGCAAATTTTCCTTTCGACGCAGATTTTCCTTTCGACATCGTCGGCTTCGACCTTGATGGCACCTTGCTCGATACCAGCCGCGACCTTGGCGTTGCGCTAAATCATGCGATGGCGCTGGCAGGGCGATCTCCCGTGCCGCTGGACGAAGTCGCGCGGCATATCGGCGGCGGGGCGGCCCAGATGCTGCGCTCTGCCCTGACGGAATCGGGCGGGGTGGACGAGGATGCGTTCGACGGCCTGCAGGCGGAGCTGGTGCGATTCTATGGAGAGAACATCGCGCACCATACCGCGCTGTTTCCCGGCGGCGGCGCAATGCTGGATGCGCTCGAGGCGCGCGGAGTGACGCTGGCGATCGCGACGAACAAGAAGGAGCACCTTGCCGTGCGGCTGTTCGAGGAGCTGGGGCTGGCGCACCGCTTCGGCGCCATCATCGGCGGCGATACACTGGGTCCGGGCACCGCCAAGCCCCGCCCCGACATGCTCCACGCGATGGTCGATCGCTGCGGCGGCGGGCGCGCGGCATTCGTGGGCGACACGACGTTCGATGTCGGCGCGGCGCGGGCGGCGGGATTGCCGGTCGTGGCGGTGCGCTTCGGGTTCTGCGATGTGCCGCCCGATGATCTGGGCGCGGATGCGGTGGTAGATCACTTCGACGATCTGGTGGGCACGCTGGAGCGGTTGGGCTAAGGGTTGCGCGCGTCCTTCGCGCGCATTTCAGGCCACGGCCAGCAGTTCCGCAGCCGCCGGAGCGCCTTCGAGCAGATCGATCAACCCGCGTTCCTCGCGCGACAGCCAGCGTGTTGCGCGGGGGAGACGAAGGCTTGCGCGCCACGTCTCCTGATCGTCGACCAGTGCGAGGACCGCAGGGTGGACGTAGCTCTTGCGCGCGATTGCGGGTGTGTTGCCGAGGTGCGCGGATACCTGCTCGAGCAAGGCCTTGAGCGTCAGTTTCTCGCGCGCTTCGGCGAGCAGGCCGAAGGCCAGCGCACTGGCGCGCCAGGTGCGGAAGTGCTTGGCGGTGAAATCGTCGCCCATGGTTTCGCGCAGCCAGTCGTTGACCTCGGCCGAGCCGACCGGGCAGGCGCTGCCATCGTCGTCGACGTACTGGAACAGGTGCTGGCCGGGCAGGTCCTGCATCTTCTTGACGAAGCGGGCGAGGCCCCGGTCGGTGATGCGCATCTCGCGCTCCTTGCCCGACTTGGCGCGGAAGCGAAGGCGCAGGACCTGGCCCTTGACCTCGGCATGACGCATGCGCAGCGTGGTCGCCCCGAAGCTCTTGTTGGCGCGGACATAGGCCTCGTTGCCGATGCGGATGCCGCCGCCATCGAGCAGGCGGACAACGCCCGCGATGCAGCGCTCGCGCGTGAGGCGCGGTGCTGCAAGGTCTTCCTCGACACGCTTGCGCACCAGCGGGAGTAGCCGTCCGAATGCGGCGCAGCGGTCGAACTTCTCGCCCTCGCGCGCGCTGCGGAAATCGGGGTGATAGCGGTATTGCTTGCGCCCTTTGGCGTCGATCCCGGTGGCAAGGATGTGGCCGTTGGGCGCGGGGCAGTACCAGGTGTCGCGGTAGGCGGGCGGCAGGGCGATGGCATTCAGCCGGTCGATCTCGGCGCGGTCCTTGATGCGCGTGCCCTTCGCGTCGAAATAGGCCCAGCCCCTGCCGCTGCGGCGACGGGTAACGCCGGGGAGACTGTCGTCGACGAAGACCAGTCCCGGGAAGACCAGTGCGGACTTGTGCGTTGGGGCTTTGCTTTCCATGTTCGGGCGAACGGGCGATGTCCGTTTGCGGTTCCGGGCCCACTTGCGGTATCGCGCCCGGAACGCCAAGATAGTTTGATACCCTAACAATTCCCGACAAAGGAGCCAGCCATGTCCGAAGAATATGTTCCCCCCAAGGTCTGGACGTGGGACAAGGCCAACGGCGGCGCCTTTGCCAACGTCAACCGTCCGATCGCGGGGCCGACGAGCGAGAGAGAGCTGCCGGTCGGCAAGCACCCGTTCCAGGTCTATTCGCTGGGCACGCCCAACGGCCAGAAGGCGACGATCATGCTGGAGGAACTGCTCCAGCTCGGGCATTCGGACGCCGAATACGACGCTTGGCTGATCAAGATCTTCGAGGGCGATCAATTTTCGAGCGGCTTCGTCGACATCAATCCCAATTCGAAGATCCCGGCGATGGTCGACCGGTCCGGCCCCGAGCCGTTCCGCGTATTCGAATCAGGCGCGATCCTGATGCACCTGGCCGAAAAGTTCGGCGTCTTCTTGCCGACCTCGGGCGCGGCGCGGGCCGAATGTCTTTCGTGGCTGTTCTGGCAGGTGGGCAGCGCACCGTTCATCGGCGGTGGCTTCGGGCACTTCTACAACTACGCACCAATCAAGATCGAATACGCCATCGACCGCTATTCGATGGAAACCAAGCGCCTGTTCGACGTCGCCAACCGCCAGTTGGCCAAGACGCGTTTTCTGGCCGGCGACGACTACACGATCGCCGACATCGCGACTTATACCTGGTTCGGCAATCTCTATCGCGGCGAGGCCTATGGCGAGGCGGCGACGTTCCTGTCGATGCACGAATACGAGCACGTGGGCCGCTGGGTCGGCGAGATTGACGCACGCCCCGGCGTCCTGCGCGGGCGTCTGGTGAACTCGCAGAAACGCATCGCCGAGCGCCACGACGCGAGCGATTTCGACGCGCTGCCGCCCGAGAAGCTGCAGGGCATTGTGAAGGGATTCTGACCTTCACCGGCGGGCTCGCGCCGTGCCTGAAAGTATGGCCGAGCCCCCCTTTTCATCCGCGCCGCCTGCGCTATAAGCGCGCCTCCTGATGGGGCGTCGCCAAGTGGTAAGGCACCGGTTTTTGGTACCGGCATTCGCAGGTTCGAATCCTGCCGCCCCAGCCAGGACTTTTCATATCCCGACATCGCCACACCTTGCGGCTCGCAGTTTCCGGCGCGCCATGGCCGTAGCCATCGCGCTGGTGGTGATGAGCGGGCCGATCCAGTCGGCCCATTGATCGCCTTTGGGCCAGACGCGGAGGTCAAAGGGGGCCCACCAGGGCATGTTGGCGCGCAGGCCGTGGCCGAACTGTTCAATCCAGCGATATTCGGCCTGGGCAATCTCGCGGCCGAGGAAGTAACCGGAGGCCAGTGCCGCGCCTGCCCACCAATTGCGCGTCAACAGGCCGATGGCGGCCTGTATGGCAAGGGCCACGAGCGCGTGTTCGATCAGGTTCATGCATCATCCCATGCCCGGCTGGACGAGCAGGGTAATCCCGGCAGGAAGCTGCGCAACGAAAAAGCCCCCTCTCCCCGGAGGAAGAGAGGGCAGTCGTCATGCGTGCAGGAAAGTCAGATCAGAAAGCGACCGTGGCCGAGACGACGACGCGCGAGCTGGCGATCGATGAACCGTCCTTGGTCGAGGAGAAGTTGGGCGCGAGGTAGGCGCCTTCGGCATCGCTGATGTTGGTATCGACGTAGCTGACGCCGAGCGTAACCGGCCCGACGACATAGTCCGCACCGACCATCCAGTCGACGTATTCACCGGTCGGCGAAACCGAGGTGCCCTGAGGGCCAAGGCCTTCGTTGCCGCCCTTGGTGTAACCCAGATGAGCCTTGAGCGTCAGCGGGGTCTCGGGAATGCCGGCGGCGACGTCGGTCCAGAGATAGAGGTTGTCGGCCTTGGCGCCGGGGTTGTCATAGACGCCGGTCACGGCCGACGCGCCCGAATTGTACCACTGGCCAAGCGCTTCCTGCTTGGGCGCGTAGGCGACGCCGACCAGCACGCTGGCAGGGCCTGCGGTACCCGAGACCTTGACGTAGGGTTCGGCGAAGTCGGTCTTGTCGAGGCCACCCGGATACATGTACCAGGTGAGGCCAACGTCGACGGTCAGGCCGCTGATCTCGGTCTTGTAGCCACCGTAGATGTCGAGTTCCATGTTCGAGCCGAGGAACGTGCCCCAGCCTGCAAGGTTCGAACCCCAGGTGCCGACATAAAGCCCGCTCTCGTGGGTCACGGTGGCACCGGCCTGAACGGCCATTTCCTTGTCGGTCATCGAGATGCCGCGGAAGCGATAGTCGGAGACGAGCGCTGCGCTGCCCGAGACGGTGATCGGGCCGGACTCTTCTTCCTGCGCGAAGGCGGGGGTCGCGGCGGTGGCGATGGCGATTGCAGCCACGGCTGCGGCCAAACGGATCTTCATACGGAACGCTCCCTGTAAAGGTTATCACGTTCCACCTACGTCCGCCGTGCAGGGCCTCTCGATGGAGCACTGTCAGGACGGAGCCTGTTATCTACCGCCTAATTTTGTCCAGGGTTTTGCCCTTTGGTTACGAAGTGTGTCTGATACTGCATTGCAAAAAAAGCTGCCGGGCAGGCCGAAGTTAGGGGGTCGGGGCCTGCCCGGCGAGGTGCCGGAGTGCTATCAGTTCTCGTCAGGCCGCATGCGCAAGGGTCCTGAGAACGGTGCCAGGGCCGGTCACCTTGACCGCATCTCCGCGCAGACGACGGCGGACAAGCCATTCGTTGAGCATTTCTGCGGTCGTATGATCGATCACGTGAACGCGATCGAGATCGACGTGAACGGCACGCGAAGGGGGTATCTGCTCCAGAGCGGTGGTCAGGCGGTTCAGGCCGATGAAAGTGGCTGCGCCTTCAAGCTCGAGCCTTACCGAATCGCCAGCCGGCCTTTCGCCCACGCGGAAGCGCAAATTTCGCAGGTGCGGGAGAACTTCGAGTGCCGACAGCGCCAGACCCGCCAGCACGCCGGTCAGGAGGTCGGTGGTGACAACCAGCGCGAATGTGGTCGCCCAGATCGCCGCTGGGAAGACGCCGTGCACGCGAAACAGGTGCTTGACCTGCTTGAGGCTGACCAGCTTCCAACCGGTCACGACAAGCACGCCGCCCAGCGCCGCCATCGGCACTTCACGCAGGAGCCAGGGGAGGAGAGCGACGAAGCCGAGAATCCAGCCGCCATGCATCACGGCCGACCATCGCGTCATGGCACCTGCCTGCACGTTGGCCGAGGAGCGTACGATCACGCCGGTCATCGGCAAGGCGTTGAACACGCCGCACAGGAGGTTGCCCAAGCCCTGAGCGCGCAATTCCTTGTTGTAGTCGGTCCGCATGCCATCGTGCATGCGATCGACGGCAGCGGCCGAGAGCAGCGTCTCGGCACTGGCGATGAACGCAATGGCGACCGCCGAGAGCAGCAGAGACGGATTGCCCAGCACGCCGAACGCGCCGCCATCGGGGAGTGCGAAGGCTGCAGCGATCGAATCGGGGACCGTGATGCGCGCAACTTCAAGACTTGCGAAGGATGCGACCAGCGTTGCCGCCAGCACCCCGAGCAGTGCGCCCGGCAACAGCCCCAGCCGTGCCGGCTTGACCTTTTCCCAGAGGATCATGGTGCCGATGGTCAGCAAGCCGAGCATGAGCGCGAGTTCGGTCGAGCGCAGATCGAACGGCGTCAGACCGAGAACGCGCGCAGGCATCATCGCGAGATTCTCGACGCCACTGGACATGGGCTTGGCATCGAACAGGATGTGGAACTGGCCGATGACGATCAGCGCGCCGATACCGGCCAGCATGCCATGAACGACAGCGGGCGAGATTGCCCGGAAAACGCCGCCCAGCTTCGCCACGCCCGCAACGAACTGCAGCGCGCCCGCAAGCACAAGGACAGGACCGAGCGCGGAGAGGCCGTTGTCGCGCACGAATTCGAACACGATGACGGCAAGGCCAGCGGCTGGGCCGCTCACCTGCAGCGGCGAACCGGCAAGCAGGCCGACGACTAGGCCGCCGATGATGCCGGTTACCAGGCCCTTTTCAGGTGGAACGCCCGAAGCGATGGCGATGCCCATGCACAATGGCATGGCCACGAGAAAGACGACGATCGAGGCGGTGAAGTCCCGCGCGAAGAAGCGGAAGGGGCCCGCTTCCGCTCCTCTTTCGGCTGAAGCCGGGCGGGCCGTCATTCGGCTGCCTCGGCGAAGTGCGGTTCGGTTGCGGCGCGGGTCTGCGCAGGCAGCGCGACCGGCAGCGGGCGATCTTCACGCAGGGGCACGAACTGGCCGGTGTCACCATCGAGGCCGAGCACCATGCCGGCGCTGATATCGACGAACCAGCCGTGCAGCGCCATTTCCCCGCGCGCGATGGCGGCCGCCACCGAAGGGTGGGTACGCAGGTGCGCGATCTGGGCAATGATGTTCTGCAGGCTGACCGCGCGCACGCGCTCGTCACCATCAAGGTGCGGCGAGCAGCTGGAAATGACATGCTCTGCAGCCGCACCGTGGCGCAGCCAGGCGACGACATTGGGCATGCCCTTGGGTTCTTCGGGCGCCGAGAGCGCCTTCATCGCGCCACAGTCGGAGTGGCCGCAGACGATGATGTCGCGCACGCCCAGCGCGACGACGGCATATTCGACGGTCGAGGACACGCCGCCATTCATTGTCGCATAGGACGGGACCATGTTGCCGGCGTTGCGGCAGACAAAGAGTTCGCCGGGCTCTGCCTGCATGATCTGTTCGGGCACGATGCGCGAATCTGCACAGGAAATCATCAGTGCCTTGGGCGACTGGCCCTGGGTTGAAAGCTTGCCGAACAGCTCGCGGCTGTCGGGGAAAGTCGTCTTTTCGAAGCTGAAGACGCGGCCGAGAAGTTCGTTCATAGGTGTCATCCTTTCCATGGAGGAAGTGGCTGACCGCGGCGTTTGTGCCGCGATTGCGAACGAAAATAGGATGGCTGGCTTTCCCGTCGTGGGCGGGCATGTAACGAAATATGTCTTTTGTTTCAGACCATCGCTACAGGAAGTCGGACCGTCACGCACAGGCCACCGCTCTCGCAATTTCGCAAGTGCAGCGTGCCGTTGTCGAGCGCGATGGCGCGGGCGACGATCGGCAGGCCAAGCCCCATGCCCGGTGTGTCGCGGCTGCGCGCGCTATCGAGCCGGACGAAAGGCTGGAGAACGTCCTCCATCCGGTCCGGCGGAATGCCGGGGCCATCGTCCTCGAAGGCAAGCTCGGCAAAATCGCCGTCGCGCCGCACGGTGACGCGGACATTGCCGGCATAATGCAGGGCGTTTTCGATCAGATTGGCAAAAGCCCTTCGGATCGAAACCGGCCGGGCCATGATCTCGAGGCTTTCCAGACCGTCGAACCTGGCGTCCTGGCCATCGTCGGCAGCGGAGTCGACCAGCGTCTGGACCATGACTGCAACGTCGATACGCTCGGGCGGCAGGCGCGTACCGCCGGTCTCGACGAAGGCCTGCAGCGATTCGAGCATGTGGCGCATCTCGCCCAGGTCATCGGTCATGTCGCCGACCGTTTCCTGGTCGAGACCGGTGCGCTCGAGCCGCAATTGCATGCGCGAGAGGGGCGTGCGCAAATCATGGCCGATGGCGAGCATCGACTGCATGCGGTCGGTCATCGACTGGTGAATGCGCTGCTGCATCAGGTTGAAGGCGCGGATCAGTTCGCGCACTTCGCCGGTGCCCTGCTCGGCCACAGGCACCGGAGGGCCGGCGCCGACCTTGCGCGTGGCGCGGACCAGCGTTCCCAAAGGCGCGAGCGTGGCGCGGAACAGCACCCAGGCGAGCATGACGAGGACGAGCGTGGGCAGCAGGAGCGTGACGATGCGCCCTGCATTCAACGTCCACGCGTCGCTGGCATAAGTCTGGAACTGGAGAACGCTGCGATCGGTAAGGAGAACCGAGCCGACGATGTTGCCCGACGAGCCGAGCGCCTTGAGGTGCAGTTGCAGATCGGCGTGATCGAGCTCGGCGGCAACATCGAGGATCTGTTCGCGCATGCCGCCAAGCGCGACGCTACCGGTCGGGCGCCCGCCCTTTTCGTGCCATTCCAGGGCGAAGCGCGGCGTGCTGAGATCGCGCGCGACGCGCGCACGCTCTGCCACGGGCGTGCGCTCGATCGCGCGGCTGGCGATGACCAGATGTTCGGCGACCCGGGCGGCGTCGTCCTCGCGCAGAGCAAAGCGGCTGGCGCGATCGAACAGCAGGGTGTTGGCGGCAAAGTCCACCCCGGCGACCAGCAAAAGGATCGCCAGAAGCCGCTCGGGCAGGCCAAACCGGCGAAACAGCGTCAAGCGCGCTCCACTTCCGCCTTGAACATGTAGCCGACGCCGCGAACCGTGACGATCGGGGCGTTGCCGCCCGCTGCCGACAGCTTGCGCCGCAGGCGGCTGACGAGGACGTCGACGCTGCGGTCGGAGCTGTCCCCCAGCCGGGTGCGGGACAGCTCGATCAGGCGTTCGCGACCCAGCACGCGCTGGGGCTGGCCGATGAAGGTGGCGAGCAGGTCGAACTCCGCGCCGGTCAGATCGACCATTGCGCCGCTGGGCGAATGCAGCTCGCGCCGCGCCATCGAGACGCTCCAGCCATCGAAGCGGATGTCGCCGCTGCGCGATCCGGTATCGCCCGCACTGTCGGTTCCCGCCAGCGTGTTGCGGCGCAAGACCGCACCGATGCGCGCGACCAGCTCGCGCGTGCTGAACGGCTTGGCGAGGTAGTCGTCGGCACCAAGCTCGAGGCCCAGGACCCGGTCCTCCTCGCTGCCGCGCGCGCTCACGAAGATGATCGGCACGTCGCTCTGACGGCGCAGGCGGCGGAAAAGTTCGATGCCGGAAGTGCCGGGCAGCATGATGTCGAGCACGACGAGATCGGCAGGTTCGCTTTCAAGCGCGACCCACATTTCGGCGCCGGTTGCGGCAGTGCGGACGATGTAGCCGTTTTCGCGCAGCGCACGTGCGGTCAGCGTCCGCAGCGGGCCATCGTCTTCCACCAGTACGATCGAGGGAGATTGCATGCGTTTCCGGTATGGTTGCGGCGGCCGGGACGGAAGATAGGGTTCCCCGCACCGGCTGCCAAGGAGAGAAGATCAGGAGCGTCCGTCGGACTTCGCGCGATGGGCCTCGACAAGGCTGGCAACATGGTCCGGCGCCAGCTTTCCACTGACCGCATTGCCATGCGCATCCTCAAAGCGGACGCGAACCTTGTTACGACCATGCTGCGACCATGTTGCAGCAAGATCGCGCATGGCGGCATCGCTGAGGTGCAAGGTCACGCGGGCGTGGAGGTTGCAGGTGCCGCCGATGCTGTCTGGGCCCGGGCAATCCTCTTCCCATCGCGCAGCGGACCTGACCGGGACGACATGGCTGCGTCCGGCAACTTCCATCGTTGCCGTGCGGAAATCGAGATGCGCGCCTTCGTAGACGACTTCATGCTCGATCTGCCAGGCGTGGCTTGCTTCGGCTGCGATTGCTGCGGGAATTGCGACGATTGCCAATGCCGCCCCGGCGCAGAGGGACGACAGCACGACGGGGCGACTGGCCCGCATCAGGCTTCGTCCGCCTGGCGTGCCGCTTCGGCGCGCTGCTCGGCAGCCTTGCGCGACTTCTGATTGAAGCAGGCGATGCTCTTGGTGGGATCGGGATGGCAGACGATGCGCGCGGCAGCAGCCTGCTTTGGTGCGGAATCACGTGCGGATTTGTGCGGAAGGCACTTGTTCGGACGGCCGGGCGCGGCAGCGCACGTCACGCCCCACGGGGCATCGCTGATGACAGGAGCGGGTGCAGCGCCAAGCGCAGCGGAAAAGAGGGTAGCAAGCAGCATGAACGGGCTCCGGTACGGTTGATCGGTTCCCGGTAACTGGTCACCCCAGTTTGCGCGTCATGGGCGCTGTCGTGACAAAATGTTGCTGCATTGCAGAAAAATGGTCAACCGCGTGCAAACTGACTGAGGTCAAGCGTTTCGCTGGTGCCGAGCCACAGCACATGGGCAGTGTGATCGGCCAGATCATTACCGCTGTTGCCGTGCGCAAATACGGTGAAGCGGCCCCTGTGCGCCATCATCCATTCGAGCGCCTCGCCGATGCGCGCGGCGGGCACCGTCATCTGGCACGAGCCGCGCGGATGGGGTCCGACCGGGCGGGCGTGGACACGGCCCATCGCGATGCCGAGCGCATCCCTCATCGCCGTACAAAGCGCGCCGGCTTCCTCGGCCTCGTCAGGGTCGAAATAGAAATGCGCGTGGTAGTCGGTGAAGCGGGGCATGGCCCCTGCCCTGCCCCACCTGCCCGATGCGATCAAGCGGTCTCGTGCTGGCGCACCAGCGCGGCAAGCGCCTCGGGCACGCAAGGGTCTTCGATCGTGGGCGGCGTCGTCCATTCCTCGCCGTTGACGATCTTGCGCAACAGATTGCGCAGGATCTTGCCCGACCGCGTCTTGGGAAGGCCCGTGGCAACAAAGGCGGTCTTGAGCGCGGCAACCGCGCCAAGTTCGGTGCGGACGGCAGCGACCACCCGTTTTGCGAGCGTGTCATCCTGTTCAAAGCCTGCACGCGGAATCACGAACGCGAGCGGAACCATGCCCTTGATCGCATCGTCCGCGCCGATGACCGCGCATTCGGCAACACCATCGACGCTGGCGACGATCTGCTCCATCTGTCCCGTCGAGAGCCGGTGCCCGGCGACGTTGATGATATCGTCAGTACGGCCCATGATATGGACGAAGCCGTCCTCGTCGATGAATCCGGCGTCGCCCGTTTCATAGAATCCGTGAAAGGTCGCGAAGTTCTTCGCGTAACCTGACTGGTTGTTCCACAGGGTGCGGAAAGCTCCGGGGGCGAGCGGCTCGCGGATGACGACCGCGCCGCTGTGGCCGGGAGGTACCGGTTGCCCGCCCTCGTCGAGAATGGCGAATGCATAGCCCGGCACGGGAAAGCCCGCGCTGCCACGCTTGCGGCGCAAATCGCCCAGCGCAAAGCATGAGGCGATGGCGGGCCAGCCGAGTTCGGTTTGCCACCAGTGATCGATTACGGGGAGACCGGACTTTTCCTCGAGCCAGCCGATCGTGTCCGGATCGGCGCGTTCGCCAGCGAGAAAGACCGCCTGACAGCTTCCGGTACCGATCGCCTTGAGGAAAGCGGCGTCCGGGTCTTCCTTGCGGATCGCGCGGATCGCGGTAGGCGCGGTGAAGAAGGTCTTCACGTCATGGCGCGCAATTGTCCGCCAGAAGGTGCCGGGGTCGGGCGTGCCGACGGGTTTGCCTTCGAACAGGACGGTTGTCGCACCGACGAGCAGCGGGGCATAGACGATGTAGCTGTGACCGACGACCCAGCCGACATCGGATGCAGCCCAGAAGGTGTCGCCCTGCCCGATGCCGTAAATATTCTGCATCGACCATGCGAGAGCGACCGCATGGCCACCGTTTTCACGCACGACGCCCTTTGGCGTACCGGTCGTTCCCGAAGTGTAGAGAATGTAGAGCGGATCGGATGACGCGACGGCCACGGGTGCGGGCACAGGATCGCCCGAGGTTGCCATGCGCAGCGTGTCCCAGTCGAGATCGCGCGGCTCTACAAGGCTGCCGCGCAGGCGATCACGTTGAAACATCACGACGCGCTCTACCTGGTGATGGGCGAGCTTGAGAGCTTCATCGACCATCGGCTTGTAGGCGATGGTGCGCGCGCCCTCGATCCCGCACGACGCGGTGAGCAGCACCTTGGGACCGGCATCGTCGATGCGCTTGGCCAGTTCGAGCGGAGCGAAACCGCCGAAGACCACAGAATGAACCGCGCCGAGCCTTGCGCAAGCGAGCATGGCAAAGACCGTTTCGGGGATCATCGGCATGTAGATGATCACGCGGTCGCCTTTGACCACGCCCAGTGCCGCCAGCATGGCAGCGACGCGGCCGGTCTTGGCCAGAATTTCTGCGTAGGAATAGCGGCGGATCGTGTCGGTGACGGGGCTATCGTAGATCAGCGCGGGCGCATCACCCAAGCCGGACGCGACGTGACGGTCGAGGCAGTTTGCGCAGGTGTTGAGCGTGCCGCCGGGAAACCAGCCGATGGCCTGGTCATAGCTTCCGGCAGGCTCGCTCGCCCAATCTATGGCTTTGGCCGCCGTGCTCCAGAACTGCTCGGGATTGTCGCTGCTTTCGCGCCAGGCGCGTTCGTAGGCTTCGCTCATGCCCTCACCCGTGTTCGTTGAATCGGTGGAGCGGGTATCGGCGCAAACCGATACCCGCTCCAGTGCGACCTTAGTCGTCGATGCTGCGCTTGTAGGTTTCCGGCAGGAAGATCAGGCCGATGACGCACGTGGCGGCAGCGACAATCACCGGGTACCAGAAGCCGTGGTAGATATCCCCGTTGGCCGCCACCATGGCGAAACCGATCGCGGGGAGAAGCCCGCCGAGCCAGCCGTTGCCGATGTGATAGGGCAGGCTCATCGAGGTGTAGCGGATGCGGCTGGGGAACAGTTCGACCAGCATCGCCGCGATCGGACCGTAGACCATGGTCACCAGCAGGACGAGATAGAACAGGATCGCAACGACCAGCGGCTTGTTGATCTCGTCCGGGTTGGCCTTGGCCGGATAGCCGACCTTGGACAGTTCGCCGGTGACCGCGTCCTTGGCCTCGACCGCGGGTTTGCCGCCTTCGGCTGGTTTGGCGGCAACGGCGGGGGCACCGGCAACCTGGGCAGTGAAGGCGGCAATGGCGGCTTTCTTCTCGTCGCCCGAAACCTTGCCGGGATCGGGAGCGACGATCGTCTTTTCACCGATCTGAATCGAGGCGATCGTGCCGGCAGGAGCGGCGACGTTCTCGTAGTTCACGGCAGCCTTGGCGAGCGCGTTCTTGACGATGTCGCAGCTGGTGGTGTCGAATTTGTTGGCGCCCACCGGATCGAACTGCGACGAGCATTCCGCCGGGTTGGCCATGACCTTGACCGGAGCGTTGGCCTGGGCATGGGCGAGCGCCGGATTGGCGGCCTCGGTCAGCATCTTGAACGTCGGGAACATCGTGAGGGCCGCAAGCGCGCAGCCGGTCAGGATGATCTTCTTGCGGCCGATCTTGTCTGAGAGCCAGCCGAAGAACAGGAAGAACGGGGTGGCGCAAGCCAGCGCGATGATGATCAGGGTATTGGCGGTAAGGCCATCGACCTTGAGCATCTTTTCAAGGAAATACATCGCGTAGAGCTGGCCGGTGTACCAGACGACGGCCTGGCCCGCGATGGCGCCGAAGAACGCGATCAGGACGATCTTGAGGTTCTTCCATTCACCGAATGCTTCGGTGAGCGGGCGCCTGGACGAAGTGCCTTCATCCTTCATCTTCTGAAACACGGGCGATTCATGAAGCTTGAGGCGGAGCCACAGGCCGACGCAGAGGAACAGGCCCGAGAGCAGGTAGGGCACGCGCCAGCCCCAGTCCTTGAACGCCTCCTCGCCCACGCCGGTGACGGGCGAGCGCACGAGGATCACGATGAGCAAGGCCATGGCAAGGCCTGCCGTGGCGGTGATCTGGATCCAGCTTGTGTAGAGGCCGCGCTTTCCTTCAGGAGCATGCTCGGCAACGTAGGTCGCCGCGCCGCCGTATTCCCCACCAAGCGCGAGGCCCTGGAACATGCGCAGCACCACGAGCATGATCGGCGCAGCCACGCCGACAGTTTCGTAGGTGGGCAGGCAGCCGACGAGGAATGTCGAGAGGCCCATGACCAGCAGGGTGACGATGAAAGTGTAGCGGCGGCCGACCATGTCGCCGATCCGGCCGAACACGAGCGCACCGAACGGGCGCACGATAAAGCCTGCGGCAAACACCAGCAGCGCCATGATGAACGATGTAGTGGGGTTGAGGCCGGTCAGGAACTTGGCCGCGATGATCGCGGTCAGCAGGCCGTAGAGATAGAAGTCGTACCACTCGAACACGGTGCCGAGCGACGACGCGGTGATGATGAGTTTTTCACTGTGCGTTGCCCTGTGATGTTTTGGCAAGGCCGTGAAATCATCCGCGATTCCCAGTTGAGACATGTATCCTCTCCCCCTTTGTTGATGGGATGTATCAGAAACCGTACTTGGCGGCGAACTCGACGCGATCGAGCGCGCCGCTTGCACCGTTGACGAGTGTGCGTTCGCCGTGCCGGACCTCGACGCCGAGATCGACATTCTTGACCGGCGACCAGAACAGGTTGCCCGCTACGCTCCATGCTTCCTTGTTGTAGGTGCCGACCATGGCGGCGGTCAGCGCATCGGCATAATCGACGCGCTGGTAGCTGCCCATGATCGTGGCGCGCAGGCCCGGTGCGATGGCGACGCGTCCGGCCAGCATGGCCGAAGCGACAGCCACGTTCTCGAGCTTGCCGGTGCCGGGCACGAACACCGCGTCCGGCGCGAAGTTCACGCCGATGTAGCGGCTCGCGCCCTGACCATATGTCGCCATGAAGCGAAGGTCGCTGATCTTCGCGTCGTCGAGGTAAAGCTTGCCCGCAGCACTCACGCCCCAGCCAAAGCGGCTGTCACCCACGCCGTTGGTTTCGACGCGCAATTCGCGGGCAAGGCCGGCCAGCGAGAATTCGCCCGCCTTGCCGCTCCAGGCGAGGCGTGCGGCGAAGTCGGGGATGCGGTCGTCGCCGTTCTCGACAAGTGCGGGGGCACCGGCGGTGGCGGTGGCGGTCTCCGGGTTCTCTGCCGAAACGTGCAGCGTCATCCCCTCGCCCACTTTGGCCGAGTAGCGGATGACCGGCTGACGAACGAAAACGGTGCCCTCGGTCGTGCCGACGTAATCGGTGCTCTCCGGCAGGGCGCCGGTATACTGGAACGTCGACCAGTCCTGGCCGAAGGTCCATTTGTCGAGCTGGACGTAGGCGCGGCGCAGCGCGAGGTTGTAGCCGTTGGTGGTGCGCTGGGTCCCTTGCGTGCCGGGGGCCGTCTCGAAATCGGTCTCGACGTACCCTTTGAGGCTGTGCCCCGCGATCGAGGTGTCGAGATTGAGCCAAAAGCGCGACTGGCGAGCGCTGAAGTCCTGCTCGCGGGCGGAGTGCGCGCCGCCCACGGGGATCTGCTGAGGCAACCAGAAATCGCGCCCGAAGGCGTTGTTGGCAACCTCGCCATCGCTGAAGCGGCTGCTGGTGGCGACCAGCTTAATCCAGCCGCCGAGCTTGACGGTGGTCGAGCCCACCTTGAAGCCTTCAGGCTGCGGCCTGGCTTCGAGAGCAGCGACCTTTGCCGTGGCAGCGTCTGCTTTTGCCTCGGCGCTCTGTGCCGCCTGGACAGCCAGTGCGACCTGAGCATTGTCGGCGCGCGTGACCGTCGCCTTCGCCTGCGCGAGATCAGCCTTCAGGGCTTCCATCTCGGTTTCCAGCCGGATCAGGCGCGCTTCGAGCTCGGCCTCCCGCCTGGTCGGTGCCGCAGCATGTGCCGCGACCGGAAGCGTAAGGGCGGTGGCTGCGAGCAGGAGCGCAGGCGACCGCCCACCTAGGCGCCATCGAGTGTGAACCATTATCCCTCTCCCGGTGCCTGCATTTTGCGGCACCCTGACGGGACATTCGCTTGACCGGCCTTGGCCAACCAGAGAGAGGATGGTCTTACATCTACGACTATTGTCTAAAAGCGGTGTCGTGCCGTGGTGCGGTAAGCCGCCCGGCGAGAGCAGAATCAAGAGGAGGGCCTGAAATGGGCGAGGCAGTCTATCCGGTGCCTGCGGCTTGGGCGCAGAATGCGCTGGTCGATGAGGCGCGTTACAACGAGATGTATCGCCAGTCGGTCGAAGATCCTGAAGCGTTCTGGGCCGAGCATGGCAAGCGCCTCGACTGGATCAAGCCCTTCACCAAGGTGAAGAACACCTCGTTGCACGAAACCGATTTCGGCATCCGCTGGTTCGAAGACGGTACTCTGAACCTTTCCGCCAATTGCCTCGACCGCCATCTGGCAACGCGCGGCGATGCTATCGCGATCCTGTGGGAGCCCGATGGCCTGGGCGAGGCGCACCGCGAGATCACCTACCGCCAGCTCCACGAGGACGTCTGCCGCTTTGCCAACCTGCTCAAAGCCAAGGGCGTGCAGAAGGGCGAACGCGTCACGATCTATCTGCCGATGGTGCCCGAGGCCGCGGTCGCGATGCTCGCCTGTGCGCGCGTCGGGGCGATCCATTCGATCGTGTTTGCAGGCTTCAGCCCCGATGCGCTCGCGGGCCGCATCATCGACTGCGACAGCCGCATCGTGCTGACCTCGGACGAGGGCCTGCGCGGCGGGCGCAAGGTGCCGCTCAAGGCCAACGTCGACGAGGCGCTCAAGCAGTGCCCCGCGGTCGACACCGTGATCATGCTGCGCCGGACCGGAGCGGACGTGAACTTCGTCGAGGGGCGCGATGTCGACTGGACAAGCGCCGTGGCCGACCAGCCCACGCAGTGCGTACCTGAGGAAATGAACGCGGAGGACCCGCTGTTCCTCCTCTACACATCAGGCTCCACCGGCAAGCCCAAGGGCGTGCTGCACACCACCGGCGGCTATTCGGTCTGGGCGTCGATGACCCACCAGTACGTGTTCGATTATCGCCCCGGCCAGATCTACTGGTGCGCGGCCGACATCGGTTGGGTCACCGGGCATTCCTATGTCGTCTACGGCCCGCTGATGAACGGCGCGACCACGGTGATGTTCGAGGGCGTGCCCAACTTTCCCGATCCGAGCCGGTTCTGGCAGGTGGTCGACAAGTTCAAGGTCGAAATCTTCTACGGCGCGCCGACTGCCCTTCGTGCCCTGATGCGCGAGGGCGACGACTGGGTGAAGCAGACGAGCCGCGCCTCGCTGCGCCTGCTGGGCTCGGTCGGCGAACCGATCAATCCCGAAGCCTGGGAATGGTATCACAAGGTTGTGGGTGATGGCCGTTGCCCGATCGTCGACACCTGGTGGCAGACCGAGACCGGCGGCGCGATGATCACGCCGCTGCCCGGCGCAACGCCGTTGAAGCCCGGCTCCGCCTCGCGCCCGTTCTTCGGCGTGAAGCCCGCGCTGGTCGACAACGACGGCGTGCATCTCGATGGCGCAACCGACGGGTGCCTTGTCATCACTGACTCCTGGCCTGGCCAGATGCGCACTGTCTGGGGCGATCACGAGCGCTTTTTCCAGACCTATTTCAGCACGTTCAAGGGCCTCTATTTCACCGGCGATGGCTGCCGGCGGGACGAAGACGGCTACTACTGGATCACCGGGCGCATCGACGATGTGATCAACGTCTCGGGCCACCGCATGGGCACGGCCGAGATCGAGAGCGCGCTGGTGGCCCACGCCAAGGTGGCCGAAGCCGCCGTGGTGGGCATGCCGCACGACATCAAGGGCCAGGGAATCTATGCTTTCGTCACCTGCAATGCCGAAGTCGAGCCCGACGATGCGCTGCGCAAGGAACTGATCGCGTGGGTCCGCCACGAGATCGGCCCGATCGCCACGCCCGACGTGATCCAGTTCGCTCCCGGCCTGCCCAAGACCCGCTCGGGCAAGATCATGCGCCGCATCCTGCGCAAGATCGGCGAGAACGACTTTTCGAACCTTGGTGACACCTCGACGCTGGCCGATCCATCGGTGGTCGACAACCTCATCGCCAACCGGCCGCAACTGGTCGGCGCCTGAAGACCTGACCGAGGGCATCCGCAAGGTCTGAAACCAGCGGATGCCCTCGCTCCCTCCCCCCACCGATCGCCCGTGCGATAGACGTTGCCAGTTGCCCGTTGGCAGCTAGGATGCGCGCAAGGGTGCAGGGGAAGGAAATCGCCTTGGGCGGCACGGTACTGATTGCGGACGATCATCCGCTGTTCCGGCAGGCGCTGGCGCTTGCACTGGCCAGCGTCGCTCCGGATGCGCAGGTGATCGAGGCCGGAACACTGGCAGCAGCGGCCAAAGCCGCATCCGAGACCACCGGCCTTCGCCTGATCATGCTTGATCTCAAGATGCCGGGCGCTGTCGGCTATTCGGGCATCGCCCTGCTCCATGCAGAATGCCCCGAGGTTCCCATTCTCGTCGTGTCGAGCGCGGAAGGCGCGCTCGTCGCAGAAGAGGCTCGCGCCTTTGGGGCGGTCGGCTTCCTGCGCAAGGATGCAGACCTGTCACGCATCGAGGATGCCATCCGCAGCGCACTGGGCGGTGCGAAATCCACCGTGTCGTCGCACGAGCCGGTCGATCGCGTCCGCCGCGAAGTCGCCGGCCTGACCCCGACCCAGCTCAAGGTCCTGCTCGCAGTGCTCGAGGGCAAGCTCAACAAGCAGATCGCCTACGACCTTGGCATGAGCGAGGCGACCGTGAAGGCGCACATGACAGCGATCATGCGCAAGCTCGATGTGCAGAACCGCACGCAGGCAGCGCTTGTCGCACGATCGCTGGGGCTAGATCTCGCGAGCTGAAGCCTGCGCAAGCCACGCCGCGATCTCGGCCGGGTCGGCCGGCTTCACGAACAGCGCAATGGACCGCGCCAGAACCTGGTTGCGCAAATCAGTCCCGTTTTCGGCAGTGATGAGCGCTGCGGCAATCTGCGGATTGATCCGCCG
This sequence comes from Novosphingobium sp. HNCC26DJ243, assembly GCF_057180545.1. Lineage (NCBI taxonomy): Bacteria > Pseudomonadati > Pseudomonadota > Alphaproteobacteria > Sphingomonadales > Sphingomonadaceae > Novosphingobium > Novosphingobium sp. HNCC26DJ243. Next base: position 1,120,994 of record NZ_JBXUGN010000001.1, read on the forward strand.
TGCCCGGTCGATCAGATCCAGGCCGTTCTCGCCGCCATCGAGATGGTAATCGGCCAGCAGGACGTCCGATCCCGCGATACGGGCCATGGCATCGAACCCGCCGGATACGCCGACCGCGCGATGCCCCAGACCTTCGACCAGTGCCAGCGTGGCATCGACGATATCGGGTTCGTTATCGACAACCAGAACTTGCAGCAATCTGCCGTTGCGCCGATCCGGCACCGATGGCTCCGGCATGTCTTCCGCCTTGGTGATGGACGGACCCTGCGCAGCGGGCAACCACACGCTGAAGCGGCTTCCCCTTCCTTCGTGAGACGCCACCTCTATGCGCGCGCCGAGCAGTCGCACGATACGCTCGACAATGGCCAGTCCGAGGCCGAGACCTTCTGCTTCCACCGCGCCGAGGCGGGTGAATTCGGCAAAAATGTCGCCCTGCCGATCGTGCGGAATTCCTACCCCGCTGTCGACCACGTCAATGCGGATTTCGCTGCCCCGGCGTCTGACGCCGACAACTACGCCACCTGAAACCGTATAGCGCACGGCATTGGCGACGAGATTCTGGATCACGGAACGCAGCAGTCCGGCATCGGTGCTGACGAAGCCTGCTGTGGTCGCCGCACGCAGCGTCAGGCCCTTTTCCTCGGCACTCGGGCGCAGGTTTTCGGCAATGTCGACAAGCAACGGATCAAGGTCGACCAGTGCGATGTCGGGCTGCACGCCACCTGCATCGAGCTTGGAAATATCGAGCAGCGCGCGCAGCAGATCCTCGGCCGCAACAATCGAACGATCGACACGGCCCGCGAGGATCTTCGCGCTCCCTTCCAGGTTGCGATCCAGAGCAGAGGCAAACAGGCGGGCCGCGTGCAGCGGCTGAAGCAGATCATGACTGGCCGCTGCAAGGAACCGCGTCTTCTCGCGCGTCGACGCCGCAAGCCTTGCATTGGCTTCGCTGAGCTCCCGCGTCCGGTCCTCCACCCGTTGCTCGAGCGCGCCTAGCGTCTGCTCCAGCTCCCGCCGTACTGCAACGTCATCGGTAATGTCGGTAAAGGCAGTCAGATAGCCGCCCCCGGGCATGGGGCCCCCGACCGCCTTGATGACGTGACCGTCCCCCCTTACCCGTTCGCTGGCGTAGGGGCGGCCCGCCCGCAGATGCTTCAGGCGCTTTTCGACCTCACGGTCTGCCGGCCCATCAAACCCTCCGCGCTCGATGTTGAACCGGATAAGGTCCGCGATCGGCACCCCGACCCGAACCAGACCGTGCGGATAATCGAACAGGTCGATGTAACGCGCATTCCAGGCCACGATGTTCAGATCGGAATCGATGACGCTGATGCCTGATTGAAGGTTCTCGAACGTCGCCGCCAGAAGCTGCCGCGAGAAGCTGAGCGATTGCCCGCCTTCGTCGAGCAGCCGCGTGACCTGTTCAAGGCTCATCCTGCCGCCAGCCAGTGCAGATGCCACAAGTGCACGCGCCGATCCGGTACCGACCACGCCCGCAATAAGGTCC